>NZ_CP174305.1:2797500-2907500 GCF_052467235.1 Microbulbifer mixtoriginis (SeqCode)
ACTGGTAACCGAAGCTGCGGATGCTCTTAGGAGCATGGTAGAGGAGCGTTGTGTAAGCCGTCGAAGGTGGATCGGGAGGTCTGCTGGAGGTATCACAAGTGCGAATGCTGACATGAGTAACGACAAGGGAGGTGAAAAACCTCCCCGCCGGAAGACCAAGGGTTCCTGTCCAACGCTAATCGGGACAGGGTTAGTCGACCCCTAAGGCGAGGGCGAAAGCCGTAGTCGATGGGAAACAGGTTAATATTCCTGTACTCGCTATTGCTGCGACGGAGTGACGGAGAAGGCTAGGCCAGCATGGCGATTGGTTGTCCATGTTTAAGGTTGTAGGCTGGGGACTTAGGCAAATCCGGGTCCCTAAGGCTGAGAACTGATGACGAAGCCCACTTAGTGGGTGAAGTGGTTGATGCCCTGCTTCCAGGAAAAACTTCTAAGCTTCAGGCAATAGTGAATCGTACTCTAAACCGACACAGGTGGTCAGGTAGAGAATACCAAGGCGCTTGAGAGAACTCTGGTGAAGGAACTAGGCAAAATGGTACCGTAACTTCGGGAGAAGGTACGCCGGTTTTGGTGATGGGACTTGCTCCCTAAGCTGAGGCCGGTCGAAGTGACCAGGTGGCTGCGACTGTTTATTAAAAACATAGCACTCTGCAAACTCGTAAGAGGACGTATAGGGTGTGACGCCTGCCCGGTGCCGGAAGGTTAATTGATGGGGTTAGCTTCGGCGAAGCTCTTGATCGAAGCCCCGGTAAACGGCGGCCGTAACTATAACGGTCCTAAGGTAGCGAAATTCCTTGTCGGGTAAGTTCCGACCTGCACGAATGGCGTAACGATGGCCACGCTGTCTCCACCAGAGACTCAGTGAAATTGAAATCGCTGTTAAGATGCAGTGTACCCGCGGCTAGACGGAAAGACCCCGTGAACCTTTACTACAGCTTTGCACTGAACTTTGAGCCTACTTGTGTAGGATAGGTGGGAGGCTTTGAAGCAGTAACGCTAGTTACTGTGGAGCCGTCCTTGAAATACCACCCTGGTATGTTTGAGGTTCTAACTCTGGTCCGTTATCCGGATCGAGGACAGTGTATGGTGGGTAGTTTGACTGGGGCGGTCTCCTCCCAAAGAGTAACGGAGGAGTACGAAGGTGCACTCAGCATGGTCGGAAATCATGCAATGAGCATAATGGTATAAGTGCGCTTGACTGCGAGACAGACATGTCGAGCAGGTACGAAAGTAGGTCATAGTGATCCGGTGGTTCTGTATGGAAGGGCCATCGCTCAACGGATAAAAGGTACTCCGGGGATAACAGGCTGATACCGCCCAAGAGTTCACATCGACGGCGGTGTTTGGCACCTCGATGTCGGCTCATCACATCCTGGGGCTGAAGCCGGTCCCAAGGGTATGGCTGTTCGCCATTTAAAGTGGTACGCGAGCTGGGTTTAGAACGTCGTGAGACAGTTCGGTCCCTATCTGCCGTGGGCGTTGGAAATTTGAGAAGAGTTGCTCCTAGTACGAGAGGACCGGAGTGAACGAACCTCTGGTGTTCGGGTTGTCACGCCAGTGGCATTGCCCGGTAGCTATGTTCGGACGGGATAACCGCTGAAAGCATCTAAGCGGGAAGCCTCCTTCAAGATTAGATTTCCCTGACTCCTTGAGAGTCCTAAAGGGCCGTGGAAGACTACCACGTTGATAGGCTGGGTGTGGAAGCGTTGTGAGGCGTTGAGCTAACCAGTACTAATTGCCCGTGCGGCTTGACCATACAACAGAGATGGTTACTAACGACTAGCTAAGCTAGCGGATTGTGGAATGAAAGACACACAATGATCGCTTGCGGTGTATTACTACAGATTGTTTTACCGACTTATTTGGGGTTATCGCCGGTCAACAGACCGAGGCAAACAGCGATAACACGGCAGGCCAAGCAGATTGCTTATAAGACCAACGCCAACCCAAGCCAGTTTGCCTGACGACAATAGAGTTGTGGAACCACCTGATCCCTTGCCGAACTCAGAAGTGAAACGCAACATCGCCGATGGTAGTGTGGGGCTTCCCCATGTGAGAGTAGGTCATCGTCAGGCTTCTAATCCGAAAGGGCCACCCAATAGGGTGGCCCTTTTTTTTATGGGCAAAAAAAATATTGAATGCATCAAAAAATAAAAACAGAGAATAAAAAAATAAATTCAAAATACAGAAAAAATAAAAAGCCGAATCGAATTTTTACTCGCAACACTCCCGCCGAAAAATCCAACTCGGTAAAAGCCAATTAAACAAGCGCAGGCTCTAAAAAGTTCTGAGGAGCCTTCCCTCCTATAAATAAAGCGCTTTCTTAGATTTTTTCTGTAAGGAAAAAATGGAAATACAAAAAATAACGCGCTTTATTTAATCTGCACCCCAAGCACCACCACAAAAACACCTGAAATTAAAAAGTGCTCTTTAGCCTAGAAAAATTATTGCGTTGAAAAAAACGGCGCAGAAATACCAATAAAAGTACCGGTGATTTTTTGCACGTTTTAATGAACCTGTGCAACCACGGGGCCTGGCGCGGATATACCGCAGTTATGCACAAGTCTATCCAGGCTTTCTGTTAATAACGCCAAGCGGTGGAAAGTGGATAAATGGCTGGTGTTTTTTTACCCGTTGAAAAGGCCCTCGCGGAAACAGGGGCCTGAGCGTGGATATCCCTGAGTTATACACAGCTCTATCCATGGATTCTGTTAGTAACAGCCTGTTAATGGAATGGTCATCAGCAGGAAACAGAAATATGCCTTGCTGTTGTGGGTAACTTGGAAGGATATTTGGCTGTGTGTAAAAGGGGAGTAATAAAAAGCCCCTAGAGAGGGGCTTCTGAAAGTACTTAAAACTTGAATTAATTGACCTGCTCATAGGCATTGTCCGGAACTAGATCATACTGCATTTCTTTCAAGCGTAATTCATCGAGAGGAACAAGAGCTGAGGGAAGAGTAAAGTGCCGAATAACTGTACCTGCCTGGCAGTCTATTATCTCAATATCTTCCTGTGTCTCCTGCAGACTATGTAACAAGCCCTTCAGGTGGGTTGCACTGGCATTGGAGAGGGATTGGTAATCATGTGTGCCATTGAGCCTGACAAAACGAGCTTCGGCGCCAGCTTCTTCTATACGGAGCCAGGCAATACCGGCTTCCTTTCCAGGTTCTCCAAAGACTATAGGGCCGAGAGAGTCTTCGTCAACAGGAGCAAAATCTGTGTCGGTTGGGGATAGTAAGGTACCTACCCAAACCCAGCCAGGGAGGCTTATACGGCTAAGCTGCCACTCACACAACCAGACAGTTTGATCGTCATCAATACGGAATTCTCGATAGTCTCTTTGGCTAAGGTAATTGTCAAAGGAGACTTTGGCGGTGGGGTTGTCTCTGCGGAAGCTGTGTAGTTGTTGGGTCATCTCATAATTGACTTCCCAGTGTTTTTTTAATCGCCATTGCATGGGGTATTGTCCCCACTCAACGATATATTCTTCCCGCTCAGAAATGGTTTCAACCACTCGCCAAAAAGCGCCATCAATCAGTATGCAAGTTTCACCAATTTTACATCCTGGCGCGATGATGCTGCACTCGGGAGATGCTTCAGAAGCACTGACGATATGCTCAGCACGCCCCTCAATAACTTCATACCAGGGAAAACCGTGGCGCAGAGGGGGAGGAAAAGCCAGTGCTGGTCGGCCACCAAGTAAGCGACGGAAAAGTACAGACTTCTCAATTTCAAGGTCAGAAAGTGTATAGCCCTCCTGCTGGGTGATCTGGCCCCAGGCAAAAGCGGCTCGAATTAAGTGTTTTTCACGGTCTGAAAAGCTCATGGGTGCAGTCATGGGCAAGCTAAAACTGAAACCTTACCACTCAGAGCAGATGGGTGCTAATGCAATTCTTCGAGATTGAGTGGCTAAGGACAGAGATGTTGGAAGTTGGATACACTGCGATGCTTGGCACCATAGGTTAAGGAGAATAATAACGTGTTAGGGGTAAACAGTCTTCGAACTGCTGTCGCCATATTAAGCGTCTTGTTATTAGCGCCGGTAATAACTGCAAAGGAATTATCTAATACGCAGGAATGCTATTTGGATGGTTGGCGGCACCCATTAAGGTGCGAGCGAATTTTAGTGGGGCACGGAGATAGCAAGGTAAATTTAGTAGTATTTGTGTCACCGGCTCTAGATGAGACGCAGCGAGAGCCTTTATATCTTCTCGCTGGTGGTCCAGGTCAGGCCGCGAGTGGTTTGATTCCGCTATTGCACACATTCCGAAAAATTAATCAGAAGCGGGCAATAGTCATGGTTGATCGGAGGGGAACCGGGCACTCTCGGTCATTTGGTTGTGGTATAGATCGGCATACACCAATGGATTTATCACTGATTTCCAAAGAATTGGAGCAGTGTTATCTACAGCAGGCTAATTTTGCTAATTCATTGAGTAGTCGACAAGCGGTTGAGGACCTGGAAAAGGTACGAAAGTATTTTAATCACAAGCAAATATCTCTTTGGGGGGGATCTTGGGGGACCCGAACAGCGCTTCTTTATCAACAGTGGCATCCGAACAGTTTGAAAACATTGGTGCTCGATGCGGTTGCACCTATCGATACTAAAGTCTTTCTGAGTGCGGCAGCTGCGGAAGACGCTATTCAAATACTGATGCGTGATTGCAGCTTAGAGTTTAGCTGCTCTAAGTTTGGAAACTGGAGGGAGGTATTGGATAAATTATTAAGTCAATGGGATGAGTCTAAATCCATGGATTTCCCTGATCCTGTGACAGGAAAGCCAATGAAGCACTCAATGTCTCGTTGGGTGCTACAAAATACCATACGTGCCGCCCTTTACTCTCCAGAAGCTGCTGCGCAATTACCCTTTGCTATTCAGCAGGCTGGCTTGGGGAATCATTATCCGCTTGCGGGTATTACTGGTTTATTTCCCGAGTCAGCGTTAGGTATGTCCCTTGGCTTAACGCTTTCTATTGCTTGTGCGGAAGAATTATCCCGTATCAGTGAGGAGGAGATTTTAGCTGATACTAATGGGTCTTTTGCGGGAAATGCTTTTCTTGAGATATTTGAACGTGGTTGTGAAGTTTGGCCTGTAGCCGATCGCTCCTATGCTAAACCACAACATCGAGAGCACCCAGTGTTACTAATTTCCGGGGAAGCCGATCCAATAACACCTCCCAGGTATGCCGAAAAACAACTTGGCTACTTGACCAATAAACAGCATTTAATCATTACTAGCGGTGGTCATATTAATTCCATGAGAGGTTGTGTACCGCGATTAATCGAAGAGTTCCTGGACTCTTCAGGGGAAGAGTTGGCAACGACCTGTGTTGATGAAATTCACAGGCCACCGTTTGTGAGTGGAATTTATGGGCCAGAGATAATGCAGGGTGTAACGACTACAACTGCGAGCGGAAAGCTTGGGGAGAATGCACCGTGATTAAGGTTGAGGGGGTAAATAAGCAATTTTCTGGGGTTTCTATACTGCGCAATCTTAGCTTTTCTGTGCCGAATAGCCAGATAACGGCCTTGCTTGGTGCTAACGGTGCAGGGAAGACCACGTGCCTGAGAATTATTGCCGGTCTTTTGAAGGCAGATAACGGTAAAGTTTTTGTTGGTGATATAGACCCTTGTAAAAATCCAAAAGGTGCTCGTAGGCAGCTTGGTATTGTAGGTGATAGGGAGGGGCTTTATGAGCGGCTCACTGTTGCAGAATATTTATCCTTTTTTGCCTGTGCTCAAGGGCTGACTGGGTCAGAATTAGAATTTGCACTGCAATCGGTTAAGGAAGAATTAGAGCTATCGAACCTGTGGAATCGCCGAACCAAGGGGTTTTCTCAGGGAGAGCGGATGAAAGTTTCTCTCGCTAGAGCATTGGTGCATCGTCCGAGTCACTTGGTGCTCGATGAGCCAACCCGGGGGTTGGATATACTTGCTGCTCGCCTGTTACGTAAGACGATTTTGCGCTTGAGGGCAGAGGGAACTGCTGTTTTATTTTCCAGCCATATTATGGCTGAAGTGCTCGAGCTATCCGACAGAGTTCTAGTTATGGCGGGAGGTTCGATAGTGGGGAACGGGACCCCGGATGAACTTATACAACAGACTGGCTCCGCAAGCCTTGAGGATAGCTTTGTGGAGCTTGCCTATGGGAATTTGTTAGAAAAAGACAAATGCGGTGAGCCGGTAGGATGATTTTTAAAAATCTATTTTCTCTGCAGATGCGAGCATTACTTCTTAAAGAGTTACGCGAAGTTTGGCGTGATCGACGCGCCCTAATGATCACGCTAGGTTTCACCTTATTGTTCCCTGTGTTGATCATTAGTAGTGGCGCTTTATCTTTGAAAGTAATGTCTGATACCTCCTTTGATGTAGCTATTATTGGGGCTGAGTATGCGCCGCTGTTGGAGGAGCAGTTACAGACAGGGGACTTGCGAATTGAGCGCTTACAAGATGGGGCTCCTCAAGCGCTTTTAGCAGATACATATGATGTGGTTTTGCGAATAGAGCAAAACTTTACTGAAGATTATCGAAGCCTGTTGTCTCCCAAGATTTATCTGTATGTAAATAGTGCAGATCAGTCTGCGGGGCGTGCTGGGCAGCTGGTGCAGCAGCAGTTGGCGCTATTTCAGCAGGTGATTGTGCGGCAGCGTTTAGCGGCCAGAGGTTTAGCAACTCAGGTTTTAGCACCGTGGCAGCTTGAGGTGCGGGATGTCAGTACGCCGTCCAGTCGAGGATTGGCAATTTGGGGACTGATGGTTCCCTTGTTACTGATAATGGCACTGCTAGTGTGTAGTGCGGCCCCTTCTATTGATACTTCTGCTGGGGAGCGTGAGCGCATGACCATCGAGGTATTATTACAGCAGCCTATAAACAGCTGGCAACTTGTGGTGGCGAAAGCTGTAGCCGTTACCAGTATCGGTTGGTTTGGTGCACTTCTTTCTCTGGCAGTTTTAACTGTATCACTGAGCTTGCTTCCCTTGGCTGAGATTGGTGTCCACTTTTCAGCTGGCATCAATGAACTGATGGGGATAAGTCTTATTTTACTGCCCTTAGCACTTCTGGTTGCGGTATTGCAGATTCTGCTATCTCTGCGTTCCCGTTCTTTTAAAGATGCCCAGATTCAGCTGAGTATTTTACAGGCTCTACCTGTCACACTGTTAATTGTATTGAAATTGTCCAATATTGAACTGGACTCGCCCTTGTGGCAGTTGACTCCACTTATCGGGCAGCAGCAGTGGTTGAGTGCATTAATGGCTGGGGAGTCCGTTTCTGTCTCCCTGGTGATAGCTGGTTCCCTGGTCACCCTTTCTTTGGTCGGGCTGTGTATATTAGTAGGTGCCCGTGCTTTACGGCGTGAAAGCTTACTTGGGGCAACCTAGCTGGTGAACTGAGAGTTGTAATGGCATGAACGATTTTCGCGAGGGTCTGCTGAGTATCAATTTGCAGTCCATTGCTGACAACTACCTGGATCTGACTAAGCGACTGGCAGCGGGTACTCGCTGTGGCGCAGTAGTCAAAGCGGATGCCTATGGCCTTGGTATGAATCAGGTAGTGCCGGTTCTGTATAGACAGGGTTGCCGAGACTTTTTTGTGGCAACGCAAACGGAAGGGGAGCGCCTGCGTAAAGAGCTGGGTAATAGCGTTCGCATTGTTATCTTGACTGGGGTGCGCACCGGGGCAGAGCTGGAATGTGCACGTGCAGGATTAATGCCGACACTTTTCACACTAGAGCAGTTGCGCAACTGGGTGGATATTTCCGTTAGCGAGGGGATTAAGGCGCCTTGTGCGGTAAAGATAGATTCGGGTATGACTCGCCTGGGTATGTCTCCCGAAGAGTTTGACCTACTGCTAAGAGATAGTCAGTTGTTGCGCTCGGCGGATATTCGTATTTTGCTGAGCCACCTTGCCTGTGCGGATGAACCTCAGCATCCACAAAACAATATTCAGTTGCGTAGCTTTAAAGCGGCTGGGGAAAGATTGAGGGCCCTGTGCCCTGAGGTTCAGCTGAGTCTCGCCAATTCATCGGGTATTTTCCTAGGTGAAGAGTATCACTTTGATATTGCGCGGCCGGGCTCTGCGCTTTATGGCGTCAATCCAATACCCGGGACCACAAACCCTATGCGCTCAGCTGTGGCACTCAGTCTGCCTATCGTGCAAAAGCGATTTGTCAGTCGTGAACAATGGGTAGGCTATGGAGCTACCCAACAAATAGCAGCGGGCAGCTGGTTGGCGGTAGCCCGTGGTGGATATGCCGATGGGATAATCCGGGCTCAGGGAGGGCGCGGTTGTGGCTGGGCCTATGGCCGCCAACTGCCGATAATTGGCCGGATTTCCATGGATTCCACAACTTTTGATATTTCTGCTCTCTCTCAAGAGGAGCGGGAATCCCTCCTATCAATTGAGATACTGAATAAAGACCTGACCGTAGATGAGGTGGCTGAATACGCTGGCACCATAGGTTATGAAGTGCTGACCAGCTTAGGGCACCGCTATTTCCGTCGCTATTTAAAAAGTTAATTACCTTGCTAGACACTATTAAGAAAAGTCCACTGGAACCATTGCGCCCAGTATTGGAATTATTGGCTGATGGCGAGACGCACTCTGGCGAGGCGCTCGGATTGGCTCTAGGAGTAAGCCGGGCTGCGGTTTGGAAGCAGTTACAGAAGCTAGAGCAGTACGGATTGGCTTTGGAGTCCATTAAGGGGCAAGGCTATCGCTTGCCTGGTGGTTTGGAGCTCCTGTCCTCAGAAAAAATTTACAGCACATTGGGTGAGCAAGCCGGGGCGCTATTGCGAGAGTTGATGCTATTTGATGAGGTGGACTCGACCAATACCCAGTTGCTATCACTCATGGAGGAGGGAAGAGGGCACGGGGTTGCACTGCTCTCCGAGCGGCAGAGTGCCGGCCGCGGTCGTCGTGGTCGGCAATGGGTTAGCCCCTATGGGACGGGCATCAGCCTATCCATTGGGTGGGAGTTCAATGGGGGGGTGCAATGCCTCGAAGGGTTGAGCCTCGCCGTTGGGGTGGCTATTGCCCGGGCATTGGAGCGCTTTTCGGTGCCAGATGTTCGCCTCAAATGGCCAAATGATGTTTGGTGTCGCGGTCGAAAGTTATCTGGTGTTTTACTGGAGCTTAAAGGCGATCTTACGGATCGCTGTGCTGTGGTGATTGGTATTGGCTTAAATAGTGGCCTGCGAAGTGAGATTGCCACGGCAATAGATCAGCCATGGGCAGACTTGCAACAAGTGAAGCCCGGAATATCTCGCAATCAATTGGTGGCAGCGATTCTGACTGAGCTGCTACCGCTTTTATACAGCTATACCGAACAAGGTTTTGTTGCTTACCGTGAAGCCTGGATGAAGCTGGATCAGTTTGCTGGGCAAAAGGTTACTCTGCAGGCAGGTAGTCAAACCTGGCGCGGAGTTGCAGTTGGCGTTAGTGAAAAGGGTGCTTTGAAGTTAAATATGGACGGGCAAGTGCAACACTTCCATGGTGGTGAGATTTCTTTACGGGGGCAGGTTTGATTCTCGAACTGGATATCGGTAATACCCGGGGCAAGTGGCGCCTGTTAGATGAATTACAGGTGAGCGCCAGGGGTAGCTTTATGACTGCTGATCTGCGCGATGGGCATTTGCCCGATGGGTGGGATCTGTTGGACCCGCGGAGAGTACGCGTGGTCAATGTGGCGGGACCGCAAGTTGCGGAGACGCTGAGCGGGCATATTCAGGAGTTGTTTTCACTTGAGGTGGAGTTTTCCCAGGTACTGCTGGAATGTGCTGGAGTAGCCTGTGGCTATGATAATCACCGCCTGCTCGGCACTGATCGCTGGCTGGCTATGCTGGCTGCCTATGATCGAGAGCGGCGGGCGGCCCTAATTGTCGACTGCGGCAGCGCGGTCACTCTGGATTTGGTCGACAATAGCGGGTGTCACTTGGGGGGCTACATTGTCCCTGGTGTCGGCCTTATGCAACGTTCTTTGTATCTGGATACTCATGCGGCTAAAAGTGCGCAGGATATTGCTCTAACGGAGTCCCTCGGTGCAGGCCGCAGTACCGATGAAGCCATAAACCGCGGCCTCCTGCTTATGGTGCTTGGTGCCATCGATCGTGCACTGGAAGAGTTGCGTGGATACTGTGCTGAAGAACCGCTGTTGTGGTTGACAGGCGGCGATGCCCCAGTGCTGTCAGCTCTTTATCAGCGGGAGCACCATTTGGTTCCTGAGCTGGTAATGGATGGCTTGGCGTTAAGTAATCCTTGAAATAAATAACACCCTATGCGCTGGATAGCTCTTTTCTTAATACTGTTAAATTTCGGCGTCTTTGCTTGGTTTGTTGGTACTTCAACCTCTGATAAAGAGAGAATAAGGGTTGCCGATAAAAGGGCGGAGGTACAGGTCCAGAGTATTGCCCTGGTCAATGAAATATCTCCGCAGGAGCTGTCTCCTCTGCCGGTGGCTCCCATGTCGCCCGCAAAGGCAAGCTCTACTGAGCAGCTCTGCACTTTGCTTGGCCCATTTGCGGAGGAGTCACTTGGAGAGGCGATAGTACAGCGCTTAAAGTCCCTGCAGGTTTCTGCCGTATTGCGAGATGTGGAAATGCAAGGGCAGATGCGTTACTGGGTTTTTCTGCCACCATTGAATTCCAGGCGAGAAGCCTACAACCGTTTACGAGAATTGCAGGCACAGGGAATAGATAGTTATGTGATCCCCAAAGGTGCGTTGGCTGATGGTATTTCCTTTGGCATTTTCAGCGAGCGTTCGCGCGCTGAATCTCTGACAGGTGAGTTGATTGAGAAAGGCATACGGGCTCAATTCCGCGAGGAGCCTCAGACCCACGCCGAACACTGGATCGTATTGGCGCCAGGTGCCTCAGATAGTTTAGCCCCGGATTTTTGGTTGCAGTTGCAGCAAGAGCATCCCGAGCTGGATCGTCGCCGTAATCTTTGTGCAGAAGTGTCCGGTTGATGGGGTTGGGCTAGAGGTCTAGGTCCCCAGCCGTGAAACAAGGTTCACCGTATTTTTCTATACGTGGCAACAGGCGACATAAAAATTCTGATTTTTCTGCAAAAAGGGTGTTGCGTGTCGGGATAACTTCCCATAGAATCCCGCCTCCATTGACGAGGGTGACTATTCAACTTCGGCAATGGACGGGATAGGGCTGGCGTAGCTCAGTTGGTAGAGCAGCTGACTTGTAATCAGCCGGTCGGGGGTTCGACTCCTCTCGCCAGCTCCATTTTTATCCCGGCGCTGCTCGACATTAGATTTTTCAGCTAAGTCTGTGAAATTTAAAGAAAAAAATGTTGACAGCGCGGCGGAAGGTGTAGAAAATGCACCCGCATTGAGGCAGGGGTTCCCGAGTGGCCAAAGGGATCAGACTGTAAATCTGACGCGAAAGCTTCGGTGGTTCGAATCCACCCCCCTGCACCATTTTTTACACCGTAAGGTGTTGCCGGCAAGACAGGTAGTTTTGTCTGGAGGCTCCCGCAAGCGGGCATAGTTCAATGGTAGAACCTCAGCCTTCCAAGCTGATGATGCGGGTTCGATTCCCGCTGCCCGCTCCAACTATGGGTTCGGCTGGAATGCTCTCCAAAATGGCAAGCCTTGTGGTCGCCTAGGAAGGCGTTGATTTGCTCATGTAGCTCAGGGGTAGAGCACACCCTTGGTAAGGGTGAGGTCGGCGGTTCAAATCCGCCCATGAGCTCCATTTTTCAATAGCCGCAAGGGTGAAAGCTCTTGCGGTTGTTTGTGTCCGGGGTCGGGCTTTTCCGGGTCGGATGCGCATGTTCTGTACGTGGGTGGTGCCGTTAGCGGCTCATCTATATTAGGAGGCTGCAATGGCAAAAGAAAAGTTTGAACGTTCCAAGCCCCACGTGAACGTGGGCACCATCGGTCACGTTGACCACGGTAAAACCACCCTGACCGCTGCTCTGACCCGCGTATGTGCGGAAGTATGGGGCGGTGACGCTGTTGCTTTTGACGGTATCGACAATGCTCCGGAAGAGCGTGAGCGCGGTATCACCATCGCTACTTCTCACGTTGAGTACGAGTCCCCGACTCGCCACTACGCGCACGTAGACTGCCCGGGACACGCCGACTACGTTAAGAACATGATCACCGGTGCTGCTCAGATGGACGGCGCTATCCTGGTATGTTCCGCTGCTGACGGCCCCATGCCGCAGACTCGTGAGCACATCCTGCTGTCCCGTCAGGTAGGTGTACCTTACATCGTTGTATTCCTGAACAAGGCGGACATGGTAGACGACGAAGAGCTGCTCGAGCTGGTAGAAATGGAAGTTCGCGAACTTCTGGACCAGTACGAGTTCCCAGGTGACGACACTCCGATCATCGTTGGTTCCGCTCTGATGGCCCTGAACGGCGAAGACGACAACGAAATGGGTACTACCGCTGTTAAGAAGCTGGTAGAAACTCTGGACGAGTACATCCCTGAGCCGGAGCGTGCAGTAGATCAGCCGTTCCTGATGCCGATCGAAGACGTATTCTCCATCTCTGGTCGTGGTACCGTAGTAACCGGTCGTGTAGAGCGTGGTGTAATCAACACTGGCGACGAAGTTGAGATCGTTGGTATTAAAGAAACCACCACCACTACCTGTACTGGTGTTGAAATGTTCCGCAAGCTGCTCGACGAAGGTCGTGCTGGTGAGAACATTGGCGCGCTGCTGCGTGGCACCAAGCGTGACGAAGTAGAGCGTGGTCAGGTACTGGCTAAGCCGGGCTCCATCACTCCGCACACCAAGTTCGAAGCGGAAGTGTACATCCTGTCCAAGGACGAAGGTGGTCGTCACACCCCGTTCTTTAAAGGCTACCGTCCTCAGTTCTACTTCCGTACTACCGACGTAACTGGTGCGGTTGAGCTGCCGGAAGGCACTGAAATGGTAATGCCGGGCGACAACATTCAAATGGTTGTTACCCTGATCGCTCCGATCGCCATGGAAGACGGCCTGCGCTTCGCTATCCGCGAAGGTGGTCGTACCGTAGGTGCGGGCGTTGTTGCTAAGATCATTGAGTAATCTTTGATCTTCGTGTCGCCAGGGTTCCCTGGTGGCGCAGTAGATGAGAGGGTGGTCTGTAGCCCTCTTTATCTTCGGGTGCTAAGGCATCCAAGCTGTACAGGCCAGTAGTTCAATTGGTAGAGCACCGGTCTCCAAAACCGGGTGTTGGGGGTTCGAGTCCCTCCTGGCCTGCCATTTTAAACACTCCACTTGAAATAAGTTTAGGGGTGTCGCAAGACCCTACTTGTCAGTGGGGCTTTTGTGTTTTTGAGCACTAAGGGCTTATCTGTAGTGCGCTAAGGGCTTCATATATGAATGCTAAAGCAGAAGCGAAAACCTTTCGTCTTGACGGCCTGAAATGGCTGCTAATAGTACTGCTGGTTGGTGGTGCTGTAGCGGGCAATTCTTATTATGCCGAATTCCCCCTGATTTACCGCGTGCTGGCAGTGACTGCAATCTGCCTGGCTGCCCTGGTTGTCGCGGTGAATACTGCGAAGGGTAATGCACTCTGGCAACTGTTGCGCGAAGCGCAAACGGAAGTCAGGCGCGTGGTTTGGCCGACTCGTCAAGAGGCCACCCAGACGACTGTGATTGTGGTGGTTTTTGTGTTGATTATGGCGCTAATTCTCTGGGCGCTGGACTCCGCTTTAGGTTGGGCGGCATCCAAACTCATCGGCTAAAGGTTGATACATGTCAAAGCATTGGTATGTGGTCCAGGCTTACTCGGGCTATGAGAAGCGTGTAGCTAGCTCTCTCAAGGAGCGAATTGAGCTGCACGAAATGGATCACCTGTTTGGTGAAGTGCTGGTTCCCACCGAAGAAGTGGTGGAGATGCGAGCAGGGCAAAAGCGCAAGAGTGAGCGCAAGTTCTTCCCCGGTTATGTCCTGGTGGAAATGGAACTGAATGACGATACTTGGCACTTGGTAAAAGAAACTCCTCGAGTGCTCGGTTTTATCGGAGGCAAGGCGGATAGGCCGGCCCCGATCACTGACCGCGAAGCGCAGGCTATCCTGAATCGAATCGACGATTCCGCCGATAAGCCCAAGCCCAAGACCCTATTTGAGCCAGGTGAAATGGTTCGGGTTATCGATGGTCCGTTTAATGATTTCAACGGTGTGGTCGAAGAGGTCAACTACGAGAAGAGCCGCCTGCGCGTGGCCGTATTGATCTTCGGGCGCTCCACCCCCGTTGAACTGGAGTTTAGTCAGGTAGAAAAGACCTGATTCCAGTGTAAATTTTTTGCCCTCTTTCGCCGCAAGGTGGAAGGGGGTTTTCGCGTCCCCGGAAAATATATTTTGTTTTTTGGGGCGGGGAGCCAGCTCTCTGCCGAGAGGTAAGTTGTGGCTGGCGTTACCACCCATCTAGAGGAGAGCTGTAATGGCTAAGAAAGTAGAAGCTTATATCAAGCTGCAAGTTAAGGCCGGTCAGGCCAACCCAAGTCCGCCCGTTGGTCCTGCACTGGGTCAGCACGGCGTGAACATCATGGAATTCTGTAAGGCGTTCAACGCCCAGACTCAAAGCCTTGAGCCGGGTCTGCCGGTGCCGGTTGTGATCTCTGTATACAGCGATCGCTCCTTCACCTTCATCATGAAATCTCCGCCCGCCGCAGTACTGCTGCGCAAGGCCGCCAAGATCAAGAGTGGTTCCGGTCGCCCGAATACCGACAAGGTCGGTAAGGTTACCCGCGCTCAGATCGAAGAGATCGTAGAAATGAAAAAGGCTGACCTGACTGCATCCGATATGGACGCGGCCGTGCGCACCATCGCCGGTTCCGCACGCAGTGCCGGTATCGAAGTGGAGGGTCTCTAAGTGGCTAAATTGAGCAAGCGTCAGCGCGTAATCGCTGAGAAAGTTGAAGCTGGTAAAGCATACGGCATCGAAGAAGCCGTAGCTCTGCTGAAAGAGCTGTCCAACGTTAAGTTTGCAGAGACTGTAGACGCTTCTGTAAACCTGGGTATCGATCCGCGTAAATCCGACCAGGCTGTTCGCGGTGCGACCACTCTGCCGCACGGTACTGGTAAAGAAGTTCGCGTAGCTGTTTTCACCCAGGGTGCAAACGCTGATGCCGCTAAAGAAGCGGGCGCTGACCTGATCGGTATGGACGAGCTGGCTGCCGACGTTAAAGCGGGCAAGATGGACTTCGACGTAGTAATCGCTTCTCCCGATGCGATGCGCGTTGTAGGTCAGCTGGGTCAAATCCTCGGCCCGCGCGGCCTGATGCCGAACCCGAAGACTGGCACTGTAACTCCAGACGTTGCTACCGCAGTTAAAAATGCCAAAGCTGGTCAGGTGCGTTTCCGCGCTGACAAAGGCGGCATCATCCACGGTGGTATCGGCAAAGTTGCTTTCGATGCGAACTTGCTGAAAGAGAACCTGGAAGCTCTGGTAGCAGACCTGAAGAAGGCCAAGCCGGCTTCTGCAAAAGGTGTGTACCTGAAGAAGATCACCCTGAGCACCACTATGGGCCCAGGTCTGGTTATCGACCAGTCTTCCCTGAACATCTAATTGAAGCTGTGCGCTGACACTGTTGGCGTATGGTAAATCGAACTTTGGGGTCCACTTGATGCTTAGGCAGAAATGTGGGCCGTCAAAGACCGTAGGTGCCAGATGCGTTGAGGTTTAACGTGTCCGGCTTAATCCAAATCTCGGCCAGGTTGGTCGTTGAGAGGTTTGAGCCTACGCAGACGGTGTCGCCCAAACCAGTATTTTTACTGGATTTGAGCTTTATGCACCGGAACGGATCGGGCTTTGAGCCCGGTTTTTTTCAAATCCAGGAGTGACACTATGGCTATTGGACTCGAAGACAAGAAAGCGATTGTCGCAGATGTCCAGCAAGCTGCTGAGGGTGCTCTGTCTGCGGTAGTTGCGGATTCCCGCGGCGTTACCGTAAATGACATGACTGCCCTGCGCAAAGAGGCTCGCGAGAACGGCGTTTGGTTGAAAGTCGTCCGCAATACTCTGGCGCGTCGCGCTCTGGCAGGAACCGATTACGAATGTCTGACTGACAAATTCGTAGGTCCTAGCATCATTGCATTCTCTAACGAACACCCAGGTGCCGGCGCGCGCATCCTGAGCCAGTTCGCCAAGGGCAATGACAAGCTGGAACTGAAAGGTGCTGCCTTCGAAGGCGCGATCACCGACGTCGCATTGTTGGCAAGCCTGCCGACTTACGACGAGGCGATCGCCAAGCTGATGAGCGTGTTGAAAGAAGCATCTGCTGGCAAGCTGGTCCGCACTATTGCGGCCGTTCGCGACCAAAAAGAGCAGGAAGCTGCGTAATTGTATTCGCTTTAGCGAATCGCGGTTTCAAAACGAAATACGAGCAGCTACTGCTCAAACCAATTCAGGTAATGACTCATGTCTCTGACTAAAGAAGATATCATCAACGCTGTTGCCGAAATGTCTGTTAAAGACGTTGTTGAGCTGATCGAAGCAATGGAAGAGAAGTTCGGTGTAACTGCTGCAGCAGCAGTTGTAGCCGGCCCGGCTGGTGGCGAAGCTGCCGCTGAAGAGAAAGACTCTTTCGACGTAGTTCTGACTTCTGCAGGCGACAAGAAAGTGAACGTGATCAAGGTTGTTCGCGGCATCACCGGCCTGGGCTTGAAAGAAGCCAAGGCACTGGTTGACGGCGCTCCAAGCCCGCTGAAAGAAGGCGCAACCAAAGACGAAGCTGAAGCCGCTAAGAAAGAGCTGGAAGAAGCTGGCGCAACTGTAGAACTGAAGTAATTCGGTTGTTGCGATTCCCGCTATTGGTCGCCTAAAACGACACATAGCGGTAAGGCTGGTGGACTTTTGTCCGCCGGCCTTTTTGCCGTTTGCGGTACTGAGGTTTTAGCGGTGCCGGCGGTATAAAACCGTGGCAAACCTCATTTAACCATAGCGCAGTTGCGCTGCCCGAAAGCAAGCGGAGAGGTTTCTGAACAGCGCAGGCAATCTGTGTTGTTCAGAGGCTTCTCGCCCGGAGGGGCTCCCGAATGGAGTCCCACGAAGTCTTGTCACTGATCAAGCTGGGGAATTTGAATGGCTTACTCATATACTGAGAAAAAACGTATCCGCAAGGATTTTGGCAAACTGCCTAAGGTCATGGATGTGCCCTTCCTGCTTGCGATACAGCTGGATTCATATCGCAATTTTACACAGGCCGACAAGCGCCCCGACGATCGCTTAGATGTCGGCCTGCAGGCGGCGTTTAAATCCGTATTTCCGATTGTCAGCTATTCAGGCAATGCCGCTCTGGAGTACGTGAGCTACACACTGGGTAAGCCCGCTTTCGATGTTAAGGAATGTACTCTGCGCGGCGTGACCTACGCCTGTCCGCTGCGTGTACGTGTGCGCCTGATTATTTACGATAAAGAGTCTGCGAATAAGTCCATTAAGGACATCAAAGAGCAGGAAGTTTACATGGGCGAAATCCCGCTCATGACCGACAACGGTACCTTTGTAATTAATGGTACTGAGCGTGTTATCGTATCCCAGCTACACCGTTCCCCAGGTGTATTTTTCGATCACGACAAAGGCAAGACCCATTCCTCCGGTAAGCTGCTGTACGCCGCGCGTGTAATTCCTTATCGTGGCTCCTGGCTGGACTTCGAATTCGATCCAAAGGACTTGGTATTCGTTCGTATCGACCGCCGCCGCAAACTGCCTGCGACAATTCTGTTGCGTGCACTGGGATATAGCTCCCAGGAAATGCTGGAGATGTTCTTCGAGACCAGCAAGTTTGAACTGCAGGAAGACCGCGTTAGCCTGGAACTGATTCCCTCCCGCTTGCGCGGTGACGTGGCCTCTTTTGATATTAAAGATGGCCAGGGCAAGGTGATTGTGGAAGAGGGGCGTCGTATCACCCCGCGTCATATTCGCCAGCTGGAGAAAGCCGGCGTAGAAAAGCTGGACGCGCCACTGGAATACCTGTTTGGCCGTATTCTGGCTCACGATATTGTCGATGAGTCTACTGGTGAAATTGCAGTTGAGTGTAATGCTGAGATTACCGCTGAAGTAATCGCCCAGTTACGCACGCTCAATATTAAGACTTTCGAAACGCTGTACACCAATGATCTAGACCGTGGACCGTTTATCTCCGATACCCTGCGTGCAGAGCCTTCCCGCACTCAGCTGGAAGCGCTGGTAGAGATCTACCGCATGATGCGCCCAGGCGAGCCGCCCACCAAGGAATCTGCGGAATCCCTGTTTGAAAACCTGTTCTTCACCGACGAGCGCTACGATCTGTCCGCCGTTGGTCGCATGAAGTTCAATCGTCGCCTGGGCCGTGAAGACGAGACTGGCGAAGGTACCCTGAGCAAAGAAGATATCGTCGATGTACTGAAGACCTTGATCGATATCCGTAACGGTCAGGGCATGGTGGACGATATCGATCACCTGGGGAACCGCCGCGTGCGCTCCGTTGGTGAGATGGCCGAGAACCAGTTCCGCGTTGGTCTGGTACGTGTGGAGCGCGCGGTCAAAGAGCGCCTGTCCATGGCGGAGTCCGAAGGCCTGATGCCGCAGGACCTGATCAATGCCAAGCCGGTTGCCGCTGCCGTGAAGGAATTCTTCGGTTCCTCGCAGCTGTCCCAGTTTATGGACCAGAACAACCCGCTGTCGGAAGTGACTCACAAGCGTCGTGTTTCCGCACTGGGCCCAGGTGGTTTGACCCGTGAGCGCGCTGGCTTTGAGGTGCGCGACGTGCACCCGACGCACTACGGCCGCGTATGTCCGATTGAGACGCCGGAAGGACCGAACATCGGTCTGATCAACTCCCTGGCCACTTACGCTCGCGCTAACCACTACGGTTTCCTCGAGAGTGCTTATCGCAAAGTGGTTGATGGCAAGGTAACCGACGAAATCGCTTACCTGTCAGCGATCAATGAAGCAAATTACATTATTGCCCAGGCGTCTGCGGAAGTAGATGACAACGGCAACTTCATTGATGACCTGATCAGCGTGCGTCACCATGGCGAATTTACCCTGAAAGCACCGGGTGAAATCCAGTATATGGATGTTTCCGCCAAGCAGGTGGTTTCTGTCGCTGCGGCGATGATCCCGTTCCTTGAGCACGATGACGCCAACCGTGCATTGATGGGCTCGAACATGCAGCGTCAGGCGGTACCGACCCTGCGTGCTGAAAAGCCGCTAGTAGGCACCGGTATGGAGCGCACAGTAGCGCGCGACTCCGGGGTATGTGTGGTAGCCAAGCGTGGCGGTGTGATTGAGCGTGTTGATTCCAGCCGTGTGGTAGTCCGCGTGGCGGACGCTGAGGTGGAAGCCGGTGATGCAGGTGTAGATATTTATAACCTGACCAAATACATCCGCTCCAACCAGAATACCTGTATCAATCAGCGTCCGATTGTTAACACTGGTGATCGCGTAACCCGCGGCGATATCCTTGCCGATGGTCCTTCTGTTGACCTGGGTGAGCTGGCTCTAGGCCAGAATATGCGCATCGCCTTTATGCCCTGGAATGGTTACAACTTTGAGGACTCCATCCTCATTAGTGAGCGCGTTGTACAGGAAGACCGCTTCACCACTATTCACATCCAGGAACTGACCTGTATTGCCAGAGATACCAAACTGGGTAGTGAGGAGATCACTGCGGATATCCCCAATGTGGGCGAGTCTGCGCTGAATAAGTTGGACGAGTCCGGCATTGTATATATCGGTGCGGAAGTAGGTGCCGGCGATATCCTGGTCGGTAAGGTTACTCCTAAAGGCGAAGCACAGCTGACCCCAGAAGAGAAGCTGCTGCGTGCAATCTTCGGTGAAAAAGCTTCCGACGTTAAAGACACTTCCCTGCGCGCGCCCAGTGGCACCCGTGGTACCGTGATTGACGTTCAGGTGTTCACCCGTGACGGCCTGCAGAAAGATCAGCGTTCCATCGATATTGAGAAGGCGCAGCTGGATGAGGTTCGCAAGGACCTGAATGAGGAATACCGCATTGTCGAAGGCGCTACCTTTGAGCGTCTGCAGCAAGCACTGCTGGGCCAGAAGGCTGCCGGTGGTAAAGGTATCAGCAAGGGCCAGGAGCTCACTACTGAAGTACTCGCCACTCTGCCGCGTGAAGACTGGTTCAAGCTGCGCATGGAAGACGAGGGTCTCAACGAGCAGCTGGAGAAGGCAGAAGTACAGCTGAAAGAGCGTCGCAAGCTGCTCGACGAAGCCTTTGAAGACAAGAAGAAAAAACTGGAGTCCGGCGATGACCTGGCTCCGGGCGTATTGAAAATCGTCAAGGTCTACCTAGCGATCAAACGCCGCATCCAGCCGGGCGACAAGATGGCCGGTCGCCACGGTAACAAGGGTGTGATCTCCGTAATCAAGCCCGTTGAAGACATGCCTTACGACCAAAACGGTGAGCCGGTAGACATCGTTCTGAACCCACTGGGTGTTCCCTCGCGGATGAACGTTGGTCAGGTTCTGGAAATGCACCTGGGTATGGCTGCTAAAGGTCTTGGCGTCAAAATCGACAAGATGATCAAGGAGCAGCAGGAAGTCGCCAAGGTGCGCGGATTCCTGGAAGAGGTCTACAACTCCACAGGCGGTCGCAAGGAAGAACTGGATCAGTTCTCCGATCAGGAAGTCATGACCATGGCGCAAAACCTGCGTCGCGGTGTACCCATGGCGACCCCGGTATTCGACGGTGCCGATGAGAGCGAGATCAAGCAATTGCTGCGCCTCGCCGATATCCCTGATTCCGGCCAGATCACTCTGCACGACGGTCGTACCGGTGATGCTTTCGAGCGTCCGGTTACCGTGGGCTACATGTACATGCTGAAGCTGAACCACCTGGTGGACGACAAGATGCACGCGCGTTCCACTGGCTCCTACAGCCTGGTTACTCAGCAGCCGCTGGGTGGTAAGGCACAGTTCGGTGGTCAGCGTTTCGGGGAGATGGAAGTGTGGGCGCTGGAAGCCTACGGCGCCGCATACACCCTGCAGGAAATGCTCACGGTCAAATCAGACGACGTGGAAGGGCGGACCAAGATGTACAAAAACATCGTGGATTCCGACCACCGTATGGAGCCTGGCATGCCGGAGTCCTTCAACGTACTGGTTAAGGAAATCCGCTCTCTCGGTATGAACTTCGAGCTCGAGCACGAGTAAGACCGATTGGTGCAAAAGCCTGTTCGCAGGTGAATTGAGACAAGCGCCGGCACCCTGGAAGCAGTGGGGTTGCCGGCCCGCCCGGCCCGGCGTAACGGCCGGGTTGACTACCCCCTAGTGGAGGAAAGGCCTTGAAAGATTTATTAAATCTGGTGAAGTCCCAGGAGCACCTGGAAGAGTTTGATGCGATTCGTATCGGTCTGGCCTCGCCGGACATGATCCGCTCCTGGTCCTACGGCGAAGTGAAGAAGCCGGAGACCATCAACTACCGTACCTTCAAGCCTGAGCGTGAAGGCTTGTTCTGCGCCAAGATCTTCGGCCCGGTAAAAGACTACGAGTGCTTGTGCGGTAAGTACAAGCGCATGAAGCACCGCGGTATTATCTGTGAGAAGTGCGGCGTTGAGGTCACCAAAGCCAAGGTGCGCCGTGAGCGTATGGGCCACATTGAACTGGCCAGCCCGGTTGCGCACATCTGGTTCCTGAAATCCCTGCCGTCCCGTATCGGCCTGTTGCTGGATATGACCCTGCGCGATATTGAGCGCGTGCTGTACTTCGAATCCTACGTGGTAACCGAGCCCGGCATGACTACCCTGGAGCGCGGCCAGCTGCTGAACGATGAGCAGTACTTTGAGGCGATGGAAGAGTTCGCCGATGAGTTTGAAGCGAAAATGGGTGCCGAGGCAATCCAGGAGTTGATGGCAGATATTGAGCTGCCGGTTGAGATCCAGCGCCTGCGGGAAGAGATCCCAGCGACCAATTCCGAAACCAAGATCAAGAAACTGTCCAAGCGCCTGAAGCTGCTGGAAGCCTTCTACAAATCCGGTAACAACCCGGAGTGGATGGTGATGAAGGCTCTGCCGGTTCTGCCACCGGATCTGCGTCCGCTGGTACCGCTGGATGGTGGCCGCTTTGCGACCTCCGATCTGAACGATCTCTACCGTCGTGTGATCAACCGTAACAACCGTCTGAAGCGTCTGCTCGAGTTGAATGCGCCGGATATTATCGTGCGTAACGAAAAGCGTATGTTGCAGGAATCTGTCGATGCACTGTTGGATAACGGCCGTCGCGGCCGCGCTATCACCGGCTCCAACAAGCGCCCGCTGAAGTCCCTGGCTGACATGATTAAAGGTAAACAGGGCCGCTTCCGTCAGAACCTGCTGGGTAAGCGTGTGGACTACTCCGGTCGTTCCGTGATCGTGGTTGGCCCGACCCTGCGCCTGCACCAGTGTGGTCTGCCCAAGAAAATGGCTCTGGAGCTGTTCAAACCGTTTATTTTCGGCAAGCTCGAAACTCGCGGTCTGGCCACTACCATCAAAGCCGCCAAGAAAATGGTGGAGCGCGAAGAGGCCATCGTTTGGGATATCCTCGACGAGGTGATCCGCGAGCACCCGGTACTGCTCAACCGAGCACCGACCCTGCACCGTCTGGGTATTCAGGCGTTCGAGCCGGTACTGATTGAAGGTAAAGCGATCCAGCTACATCCGCTGGTTTGTGCTGCCTATAACGCCGACTTCGACGGCGACCAGATGGCGGTACACGTACCTTTGACCATCGAAGCGCAGCTGGAATCCCGCGCGCTGATGATGTCCACCAACAACATCCTGTCGCCCGCCAATGGTGAGCCGATCATCGTACCGTCCCAGGACGTGGTACTGGGCCTGTACTGGATGACCCGCGAGCGCGTCAACGATAAAGGCGAGGGTATGTCCTTCTCCGATATCAAAGAGGTGAGCCGTGCCTTTTATGCCAAGCAGGTTGGCTTACAGGCGAAGGTTAAAGTGCGTATCCGCGAAAATATTGTGGGTGAAGATGGTGAGAAACACGAAACCATCTCTGTACAGGACACCACTGTAGGCCGCGCGCTGCTGTGGAATATTGTCCCGGAAGGCCTGCCCTTCGAGCTGGTTAACCAGCCGATGAAGAAGAAGTCTATTTCCCGTGTATTGAACGAGTGCTACCGTAAGGTGGGCCTGAAGGCGACCGTTATCTTCGCCGACCAGCTGATGTACACCGGTTTTGATTTCTCTACCAAGTCCGGTTCCTCCATTGGTGTGAACGACTTCGAAATCCCGGCCGAGAAAGCTCAGTTGATCGAATCCGCGGAAGCGGAAGTGAAGGAAATTGAAAGCCAGTTTGCCTCTGGTCTGGTAACCCAGGGTGAAAAATACAACAAGGTCATCGATGTTTGGTCCCGTACCAACGATAAGGTGACCCAGGCGATGATGGCGGGCATTAAGAAAGAGAGGGTGATTGACCGAGAGGGCAAAGAGACCCAGCAGGACTCTTTCAACTCTGTTTTCATGTATGCAGACTCCGGTGCACGGGGCTCCGAAGCACAGATTCGTCAGCTCGCTGGTATGCGTGGTCTGATGGCCCGTCCAGACGGCTCCATTATCGAGAACGCCATTACCGCGAACTTCCGTGAAGGTCTGACCGTACAGCAGTACTTCATCTCGACACACGGTGCTCGTAAAGGTCTGGCGGATACCGCACTGAAAACCGCGAACTCTGGTTATCTGACCCGTCGCCTGGTGGACGTTGCTCAGGACGTGGTAATTACCGAACTGGATTGTGGCACTGACGACGGCCTGACCATGGCGCCGGTAATCGAGGGTGGTGACGTTATCGAATCTCTCGGTGACCGTATCCTAGGTCGTGTTGTGGCTCGCGATGTATTGAAGCCCGGCAGCGATGAAATCGCCGTTTCCGCCGGCACCATGATCGACGAGAAGTGGGTAGAGCGCATCGAAGCCATGGGTATCGATGAGGTTCTGGTTCGCTCCCCGATCACCTGTACTACTGCACACGGTATCTGTGCCCAGTGTTACGGCCGCGACCTGGCCCGAGGCCACCGCGCCAACCCGGGTGAATCTGTGGGCGTTGTTGCCGCACAGTCCATCGGTGAGCCGGGCACCCAGCTGACCATGCGTACCTTCCACATCGGTGGTGCTGCGAGCCGCGCTTCTGCCGCAGACAGTATCCAGGTGAAGCTGGGCGGTACCGTCCGTCTGCACAATGTGAAGACCGTTAAGACCGAAGCTGGCAACTTGGTAGCGGTTTCCCGCTCCGGTGAGTTGGCAATTGCCGATAGCGCTGGGCGCGAGCGCGAGCGCTACAAGCTGCCTTACGGTGCTGTAATCAGTGTCTATGAGGGTGCTGAGGTTGATGGTGGCCAGATTGTGGCCAAGTGGGATCCGCACACCCACCCGATCATCACCGAAGTTGCCGGTTGGGTGAAACTGTCCGGTATGGAAGAGGGTCTCTCCATCCGCAAGCAGACCGATGAAATTACCGGTCTGTCCTCGATCGAAATTATCGATCCAGCCGAGCGTCCGGCGGCAGGTAAAGACCTGCGTCCAGCGGTAACTCTGTTGGATGAGAACGGTGAAGAACTGACTCTGGCCAACAGTAATGCCCCCGCGCACTACGCACTGCCGGCACGTGCAATTCTCAGCCTGAAGAATGGTGACAAGGTGAACGTGGGTGACGTAATCGCACGTATCCCGCAGGAATCTGGCGGTACCAAGGACATCACCGGTGGTCTGCCCCGTGTTGCCGACTTGTTTGAAGCGCGTAAACCGAAAGAACCGTCCATCCTGGCGGAGATCTCCGGTACCGTTTCCTTCGGTAAAGAGACCAAAGGCAAGGTGCGTCTGCAGATCACCCCGCGTGATGGCAAGCCGCTGGCCAACGGTAAGGACCACTACGAGGTTCTGATTCCGAAGCACCGTCAGCTGACTGTGTTCGAGGGTGAAACTGTAGAAAAGGGTGAGGTTATCTCTGATGGCCCGTCCAACCCGCACGATATTCTGCGTCTGAAAGGCGTTGAAGAACTAGCGCGCTACATCACTAACGAGATCCAGGAAGTTTACCGTCTCCAGGGTGTAGGTATTAACGATAAGCACATCGAGACTATTGTGCGCCAGATGCTGCGCAAGGTGGAAATCCTCGAGATGGGCGATTCCAGCTTAATTAAGGGCGACCAGGTGGAATACCAGCGCGTGATCGAAGAGAACGAGCAGTTGCGCGCCGAAGGCAAACAGCCCGCTCAGTTCGAGCGCCTGTTGCTGGGTATTACCAAAGCGTCTCTGGCCACTGAGTCCTTCCTGTCTGCGGCTTCGTTCCAGGAGACTACCCGCGTTCTGACCGAGGCGGCGGTAACCGGTAAAGAAGATAGCCTGCGCGGTTTGAAAGAGAACGTGGTTGTGGGCCGCTTGATTCCGGCCGGTACCGGTCTGGCCTACCACGCAGAACGCAAGCGCAAGCGCAACCTGCAGCTGGAAGAAACCTTCGGCGAAGGTCCTTCTGCAGCAGAGGTAGAAGCGGCACTGACCGAGGCCCTCAAGTCCTCTGGCGAATAAGGCGTATTCCACTCCATCCGATGATGGAGTGGGGTAGGTCGGGGCACTTCGGTGCTCAATCTGATATTGGCGACTGTCTGTGATGTAAGCACTTACTTCTGTCGCCGATTGACTAGGCGGGTTGTCGCTTATAGAATGCGGCCCCCGCTGATGTGGGGTGTTTCGTTCGACCTCTGGGTCGGCGCTACACACAGACGACAGGCCCTCACTTTTAGAGGTGGGGGCATTTTATTTTTGGAGTGATTTTTAATGGCAACGATCAACCAGTTGGTTCGTAAGCCGAGAAAACGCAAAGTCGAAAAAAGCGACGTTCCCGCTCTGCAGGCTAGCCCGCAGCGTCGTGGAGTTTGCACTCGCGTGTACACCACTACACCGAAAAAGCCGAACTCCGCACTGCGCAAAGTTTGCCGTGTGCGTCTGACCAACGGTTACGAAGTAACTTCGTACATCGGTGGTGAAGGCCACAACCTGCAGGAGCACAGCGTGGTACTGATTCGCGGCGGTCGTGTAAAAGACCTGCCGGGTGTGCGCTACCACACTGTACGCGGTGCACTTGACTGTGCCGGCGTAAACGATCGCAAGCAGGGCCGTTCTAAATACGGCGCCAAGCGTCCTAAAGGTTAATCGCCTTTAACGATTTGCGTTTCGGTTTCCAACCGGAGTAAGGCTGAGCTCGCCGGATTGTAAGGTTTTACGGCGGCGTCTCAGAATAACCCTGAAGAGAGGCAATTCCCATGCCGAGAAGACGAGTAGTCGCTAAGCGCGAAGTACTGCCCGACCCCAAGTTCGGGAACGTCACCCTAGCCAAGTTCATGAACCACGTCATGATCAGCGGCAAGAAATCAGTAGCAGAGCGCATTGTATACGGTGCCCTTGATACTATTTCTGAAAAATTGAACAAA
Organism: Microbulbifer mixtoriginis (SeqCode); assembly: GCF_052467235.1. Taxonomy (NCBI): domain Bacteria; kingdom Pseudomonadati; phylum Pseudomonadota; class Gammaproteobacteria; order Cellvibrionales; family Microbulbiferaceae; genus Microbulbifer; species Microbulbifer mixtoriginis (SeqCode). The sequence continues at coordinate 2,823,867 of NZ_CP174305.1, forward strand.
GACCCGATCGAAGTGTTTGAAGAGTCTTTGGAAAACATCGCGCCTATGGTGGAAGTTAAATCCCGCCGTGTTGGTGGTGCGACCTATCAGGTGCCTGTAGAAGTGCGCCCCTCGCGCCGTACGGCTCTGGCAATGCGTTGGCTGGTAGAGTTCTCCCGCAAACGCGGCGAGAAGTCTATGGCTCAGCGCCTGGCCAATGAAATGATCGATGCAGCTCAGAACAAGGGCGGCGCGGTCAAGAAGCGTGAAGATGTACACCGCATGGCGGAAGCCAACAAGGCGTTCTCTCACTACCGCTTCTAAGTCTGATGATTACCAACATCGGAAATTAATACCGAAAGGCAGCACGGAAATTTCCAGGCTGCCTTTTGCCGTTATATCGAGGATACAACTGTGGCACGTAAAACGCCTATCGCACGCTACCGTAACATCGGTATCTGTGCCCACGTAGACGCCGGTAAAACCACCACTACTGAGCGCGTACTTTTCTACACTGGTCTGTCCCACAAAATTGGTGAGGTGCACGAAGGCGCCGCAACCATGGACTGGATGGAGCAGGAGCAGGAGCGTGGTATTACTATCACCTCCGCTGCAACCACCTGTTTCTGGGCTGGCATGCAGCAGCAGTTCGATCAGCACCGCGTAAACATCATCGACACCCCAGGACACGTTGACTTTACCATTGAAGTAGAGCGCTCCTTGCGCGTACTCGACGGCGCGGTTGTTGTACTGTGTGGTTCCTCTGGTGTTCAGCCGCAAACTGAAACCGTTTGGCGCCAGGCCAACAAATACCACGTGCCGCGTATGGTATTCGTGAACAAAATGGACCGCGCCGGTGCGAACTTCCGCAACGTTGTGGACCAGCTGAAAGATCGTTTGAACGCGAACGCCGTACCGCTGCAAATGACCATCGGTGCTGAGGACGAGTTTAAGGGTGTTGTTGACCTGGTGAAAATGAAGGCCATTCTGTGGAATGAAGCCGATCAGGGCATGACCTTCGACTACGCTGACATCCCCGCTGAGCTGCAGGACGAGTGCGACGAAATGCGCGAGTACCTGGTAGAAGCGGCCGCTGAAGCCAGCGAAGAACTGATGGAAAAGTACCTGGAAGAGGGTGAGCTGACCGAAGAAGAGATCAAGGCAGCTATCCGTCAGCGTACCCTGGCCAATGAAATCGTACCGGTTCTGGGCGGCTCTGCGTTCAAGAACAAGGGCGTGCAGGCCATGCTGGACGCGGTTATCGAATACCTGCCGGCGCCGACTGAAGTAAAGGCGATCGAAGGTACGCTGGAAGACGGCGAAACCGTTGAGACTCGCGAAGCCGACGATGATGCTCCGTTCGCCGCTCTGGCGTTCAAAATTGCTACCGACCCCTTCGTTGGTACCCTGACTTTCTTCCGCGTTTACTCCGGTAAGCTGGAGAGCGGTACTGCGGTATACAACTCCGTAAAAATGAAGAAAGAGCGCGTTGGTCGTATGGTGCAGATGCACTCCAACGATCGTAAAGAGATTAAAGAAGTACTGGCGGGTGACATCGCAGCTGCGATTGGTCTGAAAGACGTGACCACTGGTGACACCCTGTGTGCCGAGAGCAACAAAATTGTTCTGGAGCGCATGGAATTCCCAGAGCCGGTAATCTCCGTAGCGGTTGAGCCCAAGTCCAAGCCGGACCAGGAAAAAATGGGTATTGCCCTCGGCAAGCTGGCCCAGGAAGACCCGTCTTTCCGCGTGAAGACCGACGAAGAAACTGGCCAGACCATTATCTCTGGTATGGGTGAGCTGCACCTGGACATCATCGTCGACCGTATGCGTCGCGAGTTCAATGTTGAAGCGAACATCGGTAAGCCTCAGGTGGCCTACCGCGAAGCGATCCGTAACACCTCTGAGATCGAAGGTAAGTTCGTTCGTCAGTCCGGTGGTCGCGGTCAGTTCGGACACGTTTGGGTGAAATTCGAGCCCGCTGAGGATGAGTCCGCAGAAGGCCTGGAATTCGTTAACGAAATCGTGGGCGGTGCAGTACCTAAGGAATATATCCCTGCGGTATCAAAAGGTATCGAAGAGCAGATGCAAAACGGTGTTCTGGCTGGCTACCCGCTGCTAGGCCTGAAAGCGACTCTGTATGACGGTTCCTACCACGATGTGGACTCCAGTGAAATGGCGTTTAAAATCGCCGGTTCTATGGCGACCAAGAAGCTCTCCTCTGTGGGTGGCGCGGTATTGCTTGAGCCGATGATGAAGGTGGAAGTAGTAACTCCAGAAGAGAACATGGGTGACGTAGTTGGCGACCTCAACCGTCGTCGCGGCCTTATCCAGGGTATGGAAGACAACCCCGCTGGTAAGGTGGTAAACGCAGAAGTGCCTCTGGCAGAGATGTTCGGTTACGCAACCGACCTGCGTTCTGCTACTCAGGGCCGTGCTACCTACACCATGGAATTCCTGAAGTACTCCGAAGCGCCGAAAAACGTTGCCGATGAGATCATCGCCAAGAACAAAGCCTAATTAACTTCTGCTCAAAGGGGGCCGGGCCAACAGCTGGGGCCCCTTTGGCAAACTTTTAGCTAGAGGACATCTAAAGATGGCAAAAGAAAAGTTTGAACGTTCCAAGCCCCACGTGAACGTGGGCACCATCGGTCACGTTGACCACGGTAAAACCACCCTGACCGCTGCTCTGACCCGCGTATGTGCGGAAGTATGGGGCGGTGACGCTGTTGCTTTTGACGGTATCGACAATGCTCCGGAAGAGCGTGAGCGCGGTATCACCATCGCTACTTCTCACGTTGAGTACGAGTCCCCGACTCGCCACTACGCGCACGTAGACTGCCCGGGACACGCCGACTACGTTAAGAACATGATCACCGGTGCTGCTCAGATGGACGGCGCTATCCTGGTATGTTCCGCTGCTGACGGCCCCATGCCGCAGACTCGTGAGCACATCCTGCTGTCCCGTCAGGTAGGTGTACCTTACATCGTTGTATTCCTGAACAAAGCGGACATGGTAGACGACGAAGAGCTGCTCGAGCTGGTAGAAATGGAAGTTCGCGAACTTCTGGACCAGTACGAGTTCCCAGGTGACGACACTCCGATCATCGTTGGTTCCGCTCTGATGGCCCTGAACGGCGAAGACGACAACGAAATGGGTACTACCGCTGTTAAGAAGCTGGTAGAAACTCTGGACGAGTACATCCCTGAGCCGGAGCGTGCAGTAGATCAGCCGTTCCTGATGCCGATCGAAGACGTATTCTCCATCTCTGGTCGTGGTACCGTAGTAACCGGTCGTGTAGAGCGTGGTGTAATCAACACTGGCGACGAAGTTGAGATCGTTGGTATTAAAGAAACCACCACCACTACCTGTACTGGTGTTGAAATGTTCCGCAAGCTGCTCGACGAAGGTCGTGCTGGTGAGAACATCGGTGCGCTGCTGCGTGGCACCAAGCGTGACGAAGTAGAGCGTGGTCAGGTACTGGCTAAGCCGGGCTCCATCACTCCGCACACCAAGTTTGAAGCGGAAGTGTACATCCTGTCCAAGGACGAAGGTGGTCGTCACACCCCGTTCTTTAAAGGCTACCGTCCTCAGTTCTACTTCCGTACTACCGACGTAACTGGTGCGGTTGAGCTGCCGGAAGGCACTGAAATGGTAATGCCGGGCGACAACATTCAAATGGTTGTTACCCTGATCGCTCCGATCGCCATGGAAGACGGCCTGCGCTTCGCTATCCGCGAAGGTGGTCGTACCGTAGGTGCGGGCGTTGTTGCCAAGATCATTGAGTAATAGTTACTTTTGATCTAAATAAAAAACCGCAGCGGACGCGCTGCGGTTTTTTTTTGCCGATATTTTTTTGTTTTTTCTCGCCAATGCAGCCTGTTAAGTGTTTATTTGAATTGGCTGCTCGGGAGAGTTTTGTGGGCAAGTGCTTGCAAAGAAAAACCGTAAAAAAGGTTGTCGGAGAGGTTCAAGTTTAGCCTCGTAATTTATGATGAGCGTAGCTGTAGTTGTGCAATTTGATAAAGATTTATAAAGGCTTTATTTGAGGGATATTTATTCGCGATAGCGTATTGGAGAGAGTTAAATTGGGGGTTGTTTTATCTTGTGTATAGCTTTTTGAGCGTTAGCATTTGCTGTGTTCTCATTGTGGCTCTGCAGGGCTTTAAGTAGCGTAGGTGTCCTGCTTTACAAGCTAAAACCTCTTCAGGGTATGTATTTGTTTTGTGTTTTGCAGAGATGTTTGTGGTAGTTAAAACAAATATCCCTGTGCCCAGCGATTTGCTGGTCTAGCCTGGTAGCTGGTGGGGTGCTTATCTAATTGGATAGGTTGGTGGAAGGCAGTGTTTGCTGGTCAGAATCCTGTGGCTCTGGCTTGAGCAGCACCACAGGATTACATTTCTTTGTGGCGCCTTATTCAGGCTGATATTTCAAATCCTTCTGCTTCTAGGGTTGCTTATGGCCAGTCCTTACTAAGATCAGCGCTTCGACACCCGGCAAACAGTTTATTGAATTGTGGTCCATTCATTTCTACCAGTTCTTCGTGGTCACCCGCCTCAAAAAAGATCGTCTCACAGCGGCTGAGCCCGCTGTCTATCAGAGTAGTAATGCCATAAGCCTGGCCGACAGGGGGTAGGGCGCCCAGCTCGCAGTCTGGGAAGACCGATCCCAGCTCATTTTCTGCGACCATCTCCAGGTCGTTGCGGCCAGTTTCAGTGTGCACTGCGCGTAGATCCAGGCTGCTGCTGGCGGGTATTACCGCCATCACGAACCCCTCCTTATCGCGCAACAGGATTGCCTTGGCTACCTGGTCTTCGCGCACATGAGCAGCGTGGGCGCTTTCTCGACTGGTGCGAGTGTGGGGATGCTGTATTAGGTGGTAGTCAACTGACTGGTCATTCAAGTATTGACTCAATCTCGCAGCAATAGTCATGTCGTTACCCTCGATTTACCTAAGGTACTCCATTGTAGTTTGAGCCGATTGAAATTTGATCATGCTGTACAGTTGACAGCCTCTTGTACGCCCCGTAGAATTCGCGCTCCTTTTCGCCCGCCCTCGGGGTTGCGAGAAAGGACGTTCTTTAGTTCATAAGTTGGAGTTTGATTCCATGCAGGGTCAACGTATCCGAATTCGCCTGAAGGCCTTCGATCACAAGCTGATCGACGCGTCTACTCAGGAGATCGTAGAGACGGCTAAGCGCACTGGCGCACAAGTTCGCGGTCCTATCCCGCTGCCGACTCGCAAAGAGAAGTACACCGTACTGATTTCCCCGCACGTTAATAAAGACGCTCGCGACCAGTATGAGATCCGTACTCACAAGCGTTTGCTGGACATCGTTGAGCCTACCGAGAAAACCGTCGACGCGCTGATGAAGCTCGATCTGGCGGCCGGTGTTGAGGTCCAAATTAGTCTCGGCTAAACACTTTTAACTAACTACCGAACCCCAGGCGAAAAAGGTCTGGGTAGTGTAACGCTCTGAAATTGGGCGGCCGCAGTGGGTTAAAGCCCCGTGCACTGAGAGGTTAATAAGATGACTATAGGTATTGTCGGCCGCAAGAGCGGCATGACTCGCGTCTTCACTGAAGATGGCGTATCCATTCCGGTAACCGTTGTTGAGGTTGCTCCGAATCGCGTCACCCAGGTGAAAACTGTGGAAACCGATGGCTATGCCGCTGTTCAAGTAGCAGTGGGTAACCGTAAGGCTTCCCGTGTCTCCAAGCCCGAAGCGGGCCACTTCGCCAAAGCCAATGTAGAGGCTGGCACTAATCTTTTCGAACTGCGTACTGACGCTTCCGAAGAGACTTTCGAAATCGGTTCTGAAATCACTGTAAGCAGCTTTGAAGCTGGCCAGAAGATCGACGTAACCGGCACTTCCAAGGGTAAAGGCTTCCAGGGTGGCGTTAAGCGCTGGAACTTCCGTACTCAGGACGCAACCCACGGTAACTCTCTGTCTCACCGCGCTCCCGGTTCTATCGGTCAGTGCCAGACTCCTGGCCGCGTATGGAAAGGCAAGAAAATGGCCGGACACATGGGTGCTGAGCGTGTAACCGTGCAGAACCTGGAAGTAGTTCGTGTCGATGCCGAACGCAACCTGCTGCTGGTTAAAGGCGCTGTTCCCGGTGCTCCCGGTGGCAACGTTATCGTTCGTCCGGCAGTAAAAGCCTAAGTCTGAGGGGAATTAGATATGGAACTGAATATCGCTACTCCCGAAGGCGCTAAAGGCACAGTAGCTGTCTCTGAAGTGACTTTCGGACGTGAGTTCAACCAAGATCTGGTACACCAGGCAGTTGTCGCCTACATGGCTGGCGCTCGTCAGGGTACCAAGGCGCAGAAGAACCGTTCTGATGTTTCCGGTGGTGGTAAAAAGCCCTGGCGCCAAAAAGGTACTGGCCGCGCACGTGCCGGTACTATCCGCAGCCCGCTGTGGCGCTCCGGTGGTGTAACTTTCGCCGCTGACCCGCGTGATCACAGCGTTAAGCTGAACAAAAAGATGTACCGCGCTGCACTGCGCTGCATCCTGTCTGAGCTGGCTCGTCAGGAGCGCTTGATAGTGGTTGAGTCCTTCGATGTGGACGCGCCCAAGACCAAGCAACTGGTTAGCAAACTGGCTCAGTTTGACCTGTCCGATGCGCTGATCGTGACTGAAGAGGTTAGCGAAAACCTGTACCTGGCCGCTCGCAACTTGCACAAAATCGATGTTCGTGATGTGCAGGCGATCGATCCAGTAAGCCTGATTCGCTTTGATAAGGTCGTGGTTACCGTTTCTGCGCTCAAGAAAATTGAAGAGGTGCTGGGATGAACCAAGAGCGACTCTACAAAGTACTGCTGGGCCCGGTAATTTCCGAAAAAGCTGCTGTGCTGGCCGATAGCGCCAACCAGGTAGTTTTCAAGGTTTCCACCGATGCCGAAAAAGCTGAGATCAAGGCCGCGGTTGAAAAGCTGTTTAACGTTTCTGTTGAGCAGGTTCGCACCGTGAACGTTAAAGGTAAAACCAAGCGTACCCGCTACGGCATGGGCCGTCGCAGCGATTGGAAAAAAGCCTACGTTCGCCTGGCCGAAGGCAGCGACATCAACTTTGAAGCTGCTGAGTAAAGGGGACTGTTACAATGGCAATTGTAAAAACAAAACCGACCTCCGCCGGCCGTCGACACCTGGTTAAGGTTGTTAACCCCGACCTGCACAAGGGTGCTCCTTACGCTCCTCTTTTAGAGAGCAAGAGTAAAAGCGGTGGCCGTAACAACAACGGTCGTATCACCACTCGTCATATCGGCGGTGGTCACAAGCAGCACTACCGCGTAATCGACTTCAAGCGCAACAAAGACGGTATCCCGGCTAAAGTTGAGCGTCTGGAGTACGATCCCAACCGCAGCGCACATATCGCTCTGGTTTGTTACGCGGATGGTGAGCGTCGTTACATTATCGCACCGAAAGGCCTCAAGGCTGGCGCCACCATTCAGTCCGGCGATGCCGCACCGATTGCTGTGGGCAACACCCTGCCTCTGCGCAACGTTCCGGTGGGTTCTGTAATTCACGGTATCGAGCTGAAGCCTGGTAAAGGCGCTCAGTTGGCCCGTTCTGCGGGTGCTTCTGTACAGCTGGTAGCCCGTGAAGGCCAGTACGCGACTATTCGTCTGCGTTCCGGCGAAATGCGCAAGGTTCTCGCTGAGTGCCGCGCAACCCTGGGTGAAGTGAGCAACTCCGAGCACAGCCTGCGCAAGCTGGGTAAAGCTGGTGCTGCACGCTGGCGTGGTGTTCGTCCTACCGTTCGCGGTGTGGCGATGAACCCGGTAGATCACCCGCACGGTGGTGGTGAAGGTCGTACCTCTGGTGGCCGTCACCCTGTTACTCCGTGGGGCGTTCCGACCAAGGGTAAGAAAACGCGCAAGAACAAGCGCACCGATAAGATGATTGTACGTCGTCGCGGCAAGTAAGCCGCGCGATGTCTGAGCAGCTAGAGAGGAATCGACAGTGCCACGCTCATTAAAAAAAGGTCCCTTTATTGATCTGCACTTGATCAAGAAGGTGGAGGCGGCGATTGAAGCAAACGATCGTCGACCGATTAAAACCTGGTCCCGCCGTTCCATGATTATGCCGGAAATGGTTGGACTGACGATTGCCGTTCACAACGGTCGTCAACACGTGCCCGTTTTGGTTAACGAAGAAATGGTTGGCCATAAACTGGGCGAGTTCGCTGCTACCCGCACTTACCGCGGTCACGCTGCGGACAAGAAAGCGAAGAAGCGCTAAGCCGAGGTTAAAAAGATGGAAGTAGCAGCAAAATTACGCGGCGCACGTCTATCGGCGCAAAAGGCGCGACTGGTAGCTGATCAGGTTCGCGGCAAAGGCGTTGAAGAAGCCCTGGATATTCTTGCATTTAGCAATAAAAAGGGTGCGGCGATCGTCAAGAAAGTACTGGAATCGGCCATTGCCAACGCTGAGCACAACGAAGGTGCTGACGTTGACGAGCTGAAGGTTTCCACAATTTTTGTGGACGAAGGTATGACCATGAAGCGCATTAAACCGCGTGCGAAAGGTCGTGCAGATCGCATTCTTAAGCGTACTTGTCACATCACTGTGAAAGTGGCCGAGAAATAAGAGAGCAGGCGAGAAAACCATGGGACAAAAAGTACATCCTACCGGCATTCGTCTGGGTATCGTTAAAAAGCATACCTCTGTTTGGTATGCCGGCAGCGACGAGTACGCAGACAAGCTGTACACGGATCTGAAAGTTCGCGAATTTATTCGCAAAAAACTGGCCCACGCTTCTGTGAGCCGTATCGAGATCGAACGTCCGGCGAACACCGCTCGTGTGACTATTCACACTGCGCGTCCGGGTATCGTGATCGGTAAAAAAGGTGAAGACGTAGAACGTCTGCGCAACGACGTAAGTGCGCAGATGGGCGTACCTGTGCACATCGACATCGAAGAAGTGCGCAAGCCTGATATGGACGCCGCTCTGGTTGGCCAGAACGTTGCCCAGCAGCTGGAACGCCGCGTAATGTTCCGTCGCGCGATGAAGCGTGCCGTACAGAACGCTATGCGTCAGGGCGCTGAAGGTATCAAAATTCAGGTAAGTGGTCGTCTCGGTGGTGCGGAAATCGCACGTACCGAATGGTACCGCGAAGGTCGTGTGCCTCTGCACACCCTGCGTGCCAACATCGACTACGCCACTGCTGAAGCGATGACTACCTACGGCATCATCGGTATCAAGGTGTGGATCTTTAAAGGCGAAGTCATCGGTGACGAAATGCCCGATGAGAAGCCGGCTAAGACCCGCAAGAAAGCTGCTAAATAAGGGGTACGCAGATGCTGCAACCAAAGCGTACAAAATTTCGCAAGGTACAGAAGGGTCGCAACCGCGGTCTTTCTCAGCGCGGCTCTAAAGTGAGCTTTGGCGAGTTTGGCCTCAAGGCCATCGGTCGCGGTCGCATTACTGCGCGCCAGATCGAAGCGGCTCGTCGCGCAATGACTCGTCACGTTAAACGTGGCGGCAAAATCTGGATTCGCGTGTTTCCGGACAAGCCAATTACCAATAAGCCCCTCGAAGTCCGTATGGGTAAAGGTAAAGGTGGCGTTGAATACTGGGTAGCTCAGATCCAGCCGGGCAAAGTCCTCTATGAGATGGAGGGTGTGTCCGAAGAGCTGGCTCGTGAGGCTTTCGCACTTGCTGCGGCCAAGCTGCCTGTAAAAACAACTTTCGTTAAGCGTTCGGTGATGTAATGAAGACTGCAGATCTACGCGAAAAGTCAGTTGAAGAGCTGAACCAGGAACTGCTGAACCAGCTCGAAGCTCAATTCAAGCTTCGTATGCAAAAGTCCACCGGTCAGCTGGCTCAGACTCATCTGCTGAAGCAGACTCGTCGCGACATTGCTCGCATAAAGACTGTGTTGACCGAGAAGGCAGGTAACTAATCATGGCTGAAGCAAAACTGAAGCGTACTCTGACCGGTAAGGTCGTGAGTGACAAGATGGATAAAACCATCACCGTTTTGATCGAGCGCCGTGTTAAGCACCCGATCTACGGCAAAATTGTAAACAAGTCCACAAAGCTTAAGGCACATGACGAGAACAATGATTGCAGCATCGGCGATGTTGTAACCATCGAGGAATCTCGTCCGCTGTCCAAGAGCAAATCTTGGGCTTTGCAGAAAATTGTAGAGCGTGCGGCGAAGGTATAACCCCTAGCGCATTGACTGCCGAATTGAAAGGTTTCGGAGAGAGACAATGATTCAAGCGGAATCCTACTTAGAAGTAGCTGACAACAGTGGGGCTCGCCGCGTCATGTGCATCAAGGTGCTGGGCGGCTCCCATCGTCGTTATGCCGGCGTGGGCGACATTATTAAGGTAACCGTTAAGGAAGCCATTCCCCGCGGTAAAGTGAAGAAAGGTCAGGTAATGAACGCCGTTGTGGTTCGCACCAAAAAAGGTGTGCGTCGCGCGGACGGTTCCCTGATTAAATTTGACGATAACGCAGCGGTGCTGCTGAACCAGCAACTGGCGCCGGTTGGCACCCGTATTTTTGGTCCGGTAACTCGCGAATTGCGCGGTGAGAAGTTCATGAAGATCATCTCCCTCGCTCCCGAAGTTATCTAGGCCTCGAGCGGAGAAGAGTTATGCGCAAGATCAAGCGTGACGACGAAGTGATCGTTATCGCCGGTCGTGACAAGGGCAAACGTGGTTCAGTACGTAAAGTACTGAACGACGGCCGCCTGATTGTCTCCGGCATACAGATGATCAAAAAGCACCAAAAGCCAAACCCACAGATGGGTATTGCTGGTGGCATCGTTGAGAAAGAAGCTGCTATCCAAGCTTCCAACGTAGCCATCTTCAACCCTAACACCCAGAAGGCTGACCGGGTGGGCTTTAAAGTACTGGAAGACGGCACTAAGATTCGCGTCTTCAAATCCAGCGGCGAAGCCATCTAAGGCTCTTGACGCAAAAGCAGGTTGGTAGATCATGGCAAAGCTTAAAGAGCTCTACACTAAGGACCTCGTGGCCAAGCTAAAAGAAGAGCTTGGTCTCGAGAATGTGATGGCAGTGCCGCGCATCACCAAGATCACCATCAACATGGGTGTTGGTGAAGCGATTGGTGATAAGAAGGTGCTGGAGCACGCTGTCAACGATATGACAGCAATTACTGGTCAAAAGCCCATCGTTACTAAAGCGCGCAAGTCTATTGCGGGCTTTAAGATTCGCGACGGTTGGCCGATCGGCTGCAAGGTAACTCTGCGCGGTGAGCGCATGTATGAGTTCCTGGAGCGTTTGGTTGATATCGCGATTCCGCGTATCCGCGACTTCCGTGGCATTAGCCCGAAGCAGTTCGACGGCCGCGGTAACTTCTCTATGGGCGTGACTGAACAAATCATCTTCCCGGAAATTGACTACGACAAAGTAGACAAGCTCCGCGGTCTGGATATTTGTATTACCACTACAGCCGCAAACGACGATCAAGGTCGTGCGCTGCTGAAAGCGTTCAACTTCCCTTTTAAGGGTTAAGAGGATTCCATGGCGAAGAAATCCATGATTGCGCGCGAAAACAAGCGCGCTCGAACCGCAGCTAAGTACGCCGAAAAGCGTCAAGAGCTGAAGGCGATCATCGCCAGTTCCACTGCTTCCGAAGAGGAGCAGTGGGAGGCTCAACTCAAGCTGCAGAAAATGCCGCGCGATGCAAGCCCGGTACGTCAGCAACGCCGCTGTCGTATTACTGGTCGCCCCCACGCTGTATACCGCAAGTTCGGCCTGTGCCGTAACAAGCTTCGCGAAGCTGCGATGCGTGGTGATGTTCCTGGCCTCGTGAAGTCCAGCTGGTAATTACCAGCTGGTTTAAGGCAGATTTGAGGAGTCTCATAAGATGAGTATGCAAGATCCGTTGGCAGATATGCTGACTCGCATCCGCAATGCCCTGGCACGCGGAAAGGCGGAAGTCACCCTGCCATCATCCAAACTGAAAGTAGCAGTGGCCAAAGTCCTGAAAGACGAAGGTTACGTTACTGATTTAAATGTAAGCGAAGGCGCAAAGCCGGAACTGACCATTGCTCTGAAATACTTCCAGGGCAAGCCGGTTATTGCCGAGCTGAATCGCGTTTCCCGTCCGGGCCTGCGCGCTTACACTGGTAAAAAAGCTCTGCCTACCGTACGCGGTGGCCTGGGTATCGCGATCGTTTCCACCTCTAATGGTGTGATGACTGATCGCGCTGCACGCCAGGCTGGTGTCGGTGGCGAAGTGCTTTGCACCGTATTCTAAGCGGGGGTTGCAATGTCTCGAGTAGCAAATAGTCCGGTAGTTCTCCCCGCAGGTGTTACCGTAGACCTGAAAGGTCAGAACATCGCTGTTAAAGGCGGTAGCGGTAACCTGGATATGGTTATTCACGGTGATGTAGAAGTAAGCCAGGCTGAAAGCCAGCTGACTTTTGCCGCGCGCAATAACTCCAAACAGGCCAAAGCGCTGGCGGGTACTACCCGTGCTCTGGTCAATAACATGGTGATAGGCGTAAGCAAGGGCTTCGAGAAGAAGCTGCAGTTGCTGGGTGTTGGTTATCGTGCGAAAGCCGCCGGTAAAGCGGTTAACCTGACCCTGGGCTTCTCCCATCCGATCGATTATCAGTTGCCGGAAGGTGTGACTGCGGAAACGCCATCCCAGACTGAAATCGTACTTAAGAGCAGCAATAAACAGCTGCTGGGCCAAGTGGCCGCTGAGATCCGTGCGTTCCGTCCGCCGGAGCCCTACAAAGGTAAGGGTGTCCGTTATGCCGATGAACGCGTGTATCGCAAAGAGGCCAAGAAGAAGTAAATAGGGCATAGATATGAACGTTAAGAAAGCATCTCGCTTGCGTCGTGCACGTCGTGCCCGCGCCAAGATCCGTGAGCTGGGCGCCGTTCGCCTCACCGTGAACCGCACACCGCGTCACATTTACGCACAGATCCTGTCTGCCGAAGGCAATGCGGTATTGGCTTCCGCCTCTACCCTGGACAAGGACCTGCGCGAAGGTAAAACCGGTAACGTCGACGCCGCTTCCGCGGTTGGCAAACTGATCGCTGAGCGCGCGAAAGCCGCTGGTGTTGAAGAAGTTGCCTTCGATCGTAGTGGCTTCAAGTTCCATGGCCGTGTAAAGGCTCTGGCTGACGCTGCCCGCGAAGCCGGTCTGAAATTCTAAGGGTTGAGTTATGGCTAGAGAGAAAGAGAAAAGCAACGACGAAGGCCTGCAGGAGAAGCTGGTCCAGGTCAACCGCGTTGCCAAGACTGTTAAAGGTGGTCGTATCTTCGCCTTTACCGCACTGACCGTAGTTGGCGACGGCAATGGTCGTGTCGGTTTCGGACGTGGCAAGGCGCGTGAAGTGCCTGTTGCGATCCAGAAAGCGATGGAAGCTGCACGCCGCAATATGATCCAGGTAGAGCTGAATGGTGACACCATCCAGTACGCTACCAATGGTCGCCACGGCGGTTCCAAGGTTTACATGCAGCCCGCCTCCCAGGGTACCGGTGTAATTGCCGGCGGTGCCATGCGCTCCGTACTGGAAATGGCTGGTGTACACAACGTACTGGCTAAGTGCTACGGCTCTACCAATCCGGTGAACGTAGTACGTGCAACTTTCAAAGCTCTGGATCAAATGCAGAGCCCGGAAGATGTAGCTGCCAAGCGCGGTAAATCAGTCGAAGAGATTCTGGGCTAATCACAGCCCAGATTTAAGGTTATTGGTGGGTTAAGACCATGGCTAAGAAGACCATTAAAGTCACCCAGACCAAAAGCATCAACGGACGCCTGAAAAGTCATCAGGCGTGCGTTGCGGGTCTGGGCCTGCGCCGCATCGGCCACACAGTGGAAGTGGAAGATACTCCTTCCGTGCGCGGCATGATCAACAAAGTAAACTACCTGGTTAAGGTTGAGGGGGAATAACATGCGTTTGAATGACCTGTCTCCCGCACAAGGCCACAAGCACAGCGCCAAGCGCGTTGGCCGTGGTATTGGTAGTGGTTTAGGTAAGACCGGTGGCCGCGGCCACAAAGGTCAAAAAGCGCGCTCCGGCGGCAGCGTTCGTCCGGGCTTCGAAGGCGGTCAGATGCCTTTGCAGAAGCGTCTGCCTAAGTACGGTTTCACCGCTCGTGTTTCTCGCTTCACCGCAGAAGTACGTCTGGCAGAGCTGGCCAAGGTAGAAAGTGACGTAATCGATTTGGCAGCGCTGAAGAATGCCGATATCATCGGCAGCCATATTAAACGCGCCAAAGTGTTTCTCTCAGGTGAGCTGACTAAAGCTGTAACCGTAAAGGGGCTGGGAGTGACCAAAGGTGCAAAGGCGGCTATCGAAGCTGCTGGCGGTAAAATAGAAGACTAATCGAGGCGCCAATGGCACGACCAGGATCCGGTGGAAATCCCCTGGGCAACAGCAAGGGATTGGGCGAGCTCTGGGCTCGCCTTCGTTTTCTGTTTCTAGCGATACTTGTTTATCGCTTGGGAACACATATTCCGGTGCCCGGCATTGATCCGGAAAAGCTGTCAAATCTGTTTAATCAGAATCAGGGAACCATCCTTGGTCTGTTTAACATGTTTTCAGGCGGCGCCCTGGAAAGGATGAGTATTCTGGCTCTGGGCATCATGCCCTACATCTCCGCATCCATCATTATGCAGTTGATGAGTGCGGTGACTCCCTCTCTGGAAGCATTGAAGAAAGAAGGGGAGGCCGGAAGGCGTAAGATCAACCAGTACACCCGTTATCTGACGGTGGTGTTGGCCCTGATTCAGGGTATCGGCATGACCTTTGGGTTGGCAGGGCAAAATCTGGCTTACTCATCTGAGCCTGCGTTTGGTTTTTACTTTGTGGCGGTAACGTCGCTGGTGACCGGTGCCGTATTCATGATGTGGCTCGGTGAGCAGATCACTGAGCGCGGTGTGGGCAACGGCATTTCCATGCTGATTTTTGCCGGTATCGTTGCTGGGTTACCCGGCGCTATCGGACAGGCGTTCGAGCAGGCCCGACAGGGTGAGTTGCATATTCTTATGCTGCTTATCATCGGTGTTATCGCTTTAGCTGTGGTGTTCTTTGTTGTAGTAATGGAGCGCGGTCAGCGCCGAATTACGATCAACCACGCTAGGCGACAAGCCGGTCGCTACTCCGCAGCACCAGCTGCGCAGGCGAGCCACCTGCCTCTGAAGGTGAATATGGCCGGTGTTATTCCGGTGATCTTCGCCAGCAGTATCCTGCTGTTCCCAGCGACGCTGGCACAGTGGTTTGGACAGGGTGGTGAAGGTGTCGGTGCCCAAATTCTGCAGTGGATGGCATTGCAGCTGGGGCCAGGGCAGCCGCTGAACATTATTCTGTTCGCACTGCTGATTGGTTTCTTCTGTTTCTTCTATACGGCGTTGATGTTCAACCCGAATGAAGTTGCAGATAACCTGAAAAAGTCTGGTGCCTATGTACCTGGTATTCGTCCAGGTGAGCAGACAGCCCGCTATATCGATAGTGTGTTGACCCGACTCACTCTGGTAGGTGCTGTGTATATCGCACTGGTATCCCTGCTGCCGCAGTTCCTGGTGGTTGGGTTTAACGTTCCCTTCTATCTGGGGGGTACCTCACTGCTGATCGTTGTAGTAGTAGTGATGGACTTTATGGCACAGGTACAATCGCATCTGTTGTCACACCAGTACGAGGGCTTGATGAAAAAAGCGAACCTGCAAGGCTACGGTCGTCGCTAGTGCGTCACCTGCTCGCAGTTTGATTGAATTGAGGTAAGGTCATGAAAGTACGCGCTTCTGTAAAAAAGATCTGCCGTAACTGCAAAATCGTGCGTCGCAAGGGCGTTCTGCGGGTAATCTGCAGCGCTGAGCCACGTCACAAGCAGCGTCAAGGCTAATAGGGGCCAGCCCCTTACAGAGAGCGTCCGTTGGGCGCCTCTGTAAAAGCTGGAAAAATTCGCTATTTGTTACAGCCCCGTAATGAATGGCAACACCATAAAGAATTTCTTTGTGGTGGGAGGTCAGCCTAAAGGTTGGACCTCCGCTAGGGGGCGTTGACTGTCGTCCACATCCGCTGCGGGAGGCCGTGGTGGCCGTGGGCTATTGCAATTTGGTGTCTGAAAAGCTATTCTTGCGCGCCTTTTTGGTGGCGCCGTCGGTTTTTTAGTCGCTGTCAGCGCCGAAATCAAAGTAGAGTCACATACTTAATATAAAGCAGTGGCTCCCAATACGTGGAGTACGCCTCTATGGCACGTATTGCTGGTGTCAATGTACCAGACCACAAGCACGCCGTGATCTCCCTGACCCACATTTATGGGGTAGGTCTTACTACGGCTAAGTCTATTTTGGCAGCGGTTGGTATCGCTGAATCCACCAAAATCCGCGACCTGTCTGAAGAGCAGATCGAAACCATCCGCGGTGAAGTTGCAAAGCTTACCGTAGAAGGCGACCTGCGCCGTGAAGTATCCATGAACATCAAGCGTTTGATGGACCTGGGTTGCTATCGCGGTCTGCGTCACCGTCGCAGCTTGCCGCTGCGTGGTCAGCGCACCAAGACCAATGCTCGTACCCGTAAGGGTCCGCGCAAGCCGATTCGCAAGTAAGCCTTAACTAAGGCGCGAAATCGCGGTTCAAGATGCCCCGGCCGGCTAATCGCCGCGGGGATTTGATACAGGATTTAGGATACTGGTATGGCTAAGCCAAAAACTACTGTTCGCAAAAAGGTCAAAAAGACCGTTGTCGACGGTATTGCCCACATCCACGCATCGTTCAACAACACGATCGTGACGATCACTGATCGCCAGGGTAATACCCTCAGCTGGGCCACCGCAGGTGGATCTGGCTTCCGTGGCTCACGTAAGAGCACCCCGTTTGCAGCCCAGGTTGCCGCTGAGCGCGCAGGTACTGCAGCTCAGGAATACGGCCTGAAAAACCTCGACGTAGAAGTGAAGGGCCCTGGCCCCGGTCGCGAATCCGCTGTTCGCGCACTGAACAACTGCGGCTACAAAATCACCAACATCACCGACGTGACGCCTATCCCGCATAACGGATGTCGTCCGCCCAAGAAACGTCGCGTGTAAGAGGGGGCTGATAGAATGGCACGTTATATTGGACCAAAATGTAAACTGTCCCGTCGTGAAGGGACTGACCTGCAGCTGAAGAGTGGTGTACGTCCGCACGACTCCAAGTGTCGCGCAGAATCTAAGCCCGGCCAGCATGGCGCTGGTCGCGGCCGTCTGTCCGACTACGGCATCCAGCTGCGTGAAAAGCAAAAAGTTCGTCGTATCTACGGCGTACTGGAAAAGCAGTTCCGTAACTACTATAAGGAAGCAGCACGTCTGAAGGGCGCTACAGGTGAAAACCTGCTGCAACTTCTCGAGCAGCGTCTGGACAACGTGGTTTACCGCATGGGCTTCGGCTCAACTCGCTCTGAAGCGCGTCAGCTGGTTTCCCACAAAGCAATTCTTGTAAACGGCACTACCGTTAACATTCCTTCTTTCCAAGTTAAAGAAGGCGACGTTATCGCTGTACGTGAGAAAGCCAAGAAGCAGCTGCGTATCCAGAATTCCGTTTCCCTCGCTGCCCAGCGTGGCGATGTCGAGTGGGTAGACGTAAACGCGAGCAAACTGGAAGGCACTTTTAAGCGCACTCCGGATCGTGTCGATCTGCCGGCAGAGATCAACGAAAACCTTATTGTGGAACTGTACTCCAAGTAACAATTAGTCCACTTTAAGGAATGCAACTGTAAACAGGTATGGCTATGCAGACTGCTGTCAACGAGTTTTTGACACCGCGTCGTATTGACGTCACCGAGTACAATCCGAATCACGCCAAAGTGGTTCTGGAGCCCCTGGAGCGTGGTTTCGGCCACACTCTTGGCAATGCGCTGCGTCGCATCCTGCTGTCCTCCATGCCGGGCTGCGCCGTCACCGAAGTAGAAATCGACGGTGTCGAGCACGAGTACAGCGCGATTGAAGGTGTGCAAGAAGATGTTATTGAAATCTTGCTCAACCTGAAAGAAATCGCGGTTGTTATGCACGGCAAAGATCAGGCGGTATTAAGCCTGAGCAAGAAGGGCCCGGGTGCAGTGACCGCTGGAGATATCCAGGTAGATCACGATATCGAGATTGTGAATCCTGAACACGTGATTGCCAATATCACAGGTGATGTAGAACTCAACCTGCGACTCACTGTTGCGCGTGGGCGTGGTTATCAGCCCGCCGACGCTCGCCGTGATGAGGAAGAGGAAAGCCGCGCGATTGGCCGTCTGCAACTGGACGCATCTTACAGCCCGGTTCGCCGTGTATCTTACAGCGTGGAAAGCGCGCGTGTAGAGCAGCGTACCGATCTGGATAAGCTGGTTTTGGACCTGGAGACCAATGGTACCCTGGACCCAGAAGAAGCTATTCGTCGTGCAGCCACTATTCTGCAGCAACAGCTGGCAGTATTTGTGGACCTGGAAGGCGAGAAAGATGCGCAACCGAAGGCGGAAGAGCCCGAAGTTGACCCAGTATTGCTGCGCCCGGTTGACGACCTGGAACTCACCGTACGTTCGGCTAACTGTCTGAAAGCGGAAAACATCTACTACATCGGTGACCTGATTCAGCGCACTGAAGTAGAGCTGCTGAAGACTCCGAACCTTGGCAAGAAGTCTCTGACTGAAATCAAGGATGTACTGGCTTCCCGTGGTTTGTCACTGGGTATGCGTCTGGAAAACTGGCCACCGGCCAGCCTTAAAGGCGATAGCAAATTAAGCCCCCTGTAAGCATTTGGTAGTCGCGGCGATGTCGCGACTAGTAGAAAGAACCCGAGCGGTGCCACAGCTTAGCGCGACACCGCTCCAGAACGACCTGCTGAGACAGCAACTGTGGTCGTAAGGAATTGAGTCATGCGTCATCGCTATAGTGGCCGTAAATTCAGCCGTACCAGCGCTCACCGCAAGGCCATGTTCAAGAACATGACCGCTTCTCTGGTAGAGCACGAACTGATCAAAACTACACTGCCAAAAGCCAAGGAGCTGCGTCGCGTCGCCGAGCCGCTGATTACCCTGGCTAAGAAAGACAGTGTTGCCAACCGTCGTCTGGCTTTCGCTCGTATCCGTGATAAGGATGCTGTGCGCAAGTTGTTCGATGAGCTGGGTCCTCGTTACGAAGCCCGTCCAGGTGGATATATCCGTATCCTGAAGTGTGGTTTCCGCGCTGGTGACAAAGCACCGATGGCTTACGTAGAACTGGTGGATCGTCCACAAGTTGAAGACGAAGCTGCTGAAGCATAAGTTGCACTAGCAATTTTGCTACGGAAGGCCGGTCATAGACCGGCCTTTTTTGTATATACAGGAGAATTTTGTATGTCTTTTGAGCAGTTGTTAAATAATTTGAACCCGCAAATTGTTGCCAGCCTGCGGCGAGCAATTGAGTTGGGCAAATGGCCCAGTGGTGTTGTGATTACTGCAGAGCAACGTATTCTCTGTGCAGAGGCGGTTGCCAGCTGGGAGGCCCAAAATCTGCCTAAAGAGCAGCAGCTAGGCTATGTCGCACCAAAGACCTCCAAAGACCCCTGTTCTGCTAAAAAAGGTGATGAACAACCTTTGAGCTGGGTATAAGTCGCTTTAGCTGATTTACTTACTTTCCAGCTGTTTAATAGATATTGGCGCATATCTCTTCAGCTGGGACGCCCTTCCCATTCATCCCCCCGCTTTTCTCTGCTTATATAGTTACCGACATAACGAAATATAAATTTAAATTTGCTCGGTAATTGGATATGAAAAAACTGATATTGCTTGCCGGTGCAGTAAGCCTAGCTGTTGTCGGCATTGATCATTACGATATTAATGTCAAAGAAAGTGTGGCGAGAGTGCAACAGTTTGTGCAGCCATTAAAGGAAAATAATGGGTTGGCACAGGATATCTCTGAAAAAATACCTTGGTCAGAGCTGGATACAACGGAGATGGTGGAACTACTGGACCATCCTAGGGTGAAGGCCTATCTCGATCGTGAGAAGTTAAAGCAGGAGTTAAAAGATTACTTTGCCGACCTTGGGAACTTATCCAGTGCTGAGGCCTGGGACGCAATTGAGCAGGTGGAGAGTGAGAAACGAGTAACGGGTTATGAAGCACTGTCGATGAAACTAGCCTGGTTAGAAAAAAATAGCCTTAACGAAGCCGATTTCAAGCAGCGCGCCGAAGAACTTTTTAATATTTATCGAGAAAAGGCTCAGTCAGTGATTAGCCGCTATGACCCACATACTCAAGTGCCAGGCTTCTCTACCTATAAAGATCTAGAGCGCTCTATTGTTGAAGAGGTTCAGCAAATGACATCTTTTCCCAATGGAATGAATAAGCAAGAATATTTGCGACAACGCTTACAGGAAGCTCGGGAAACAGTGTACGGTAGCTAATCAAATAACAGTGCTGCTGTTAGTCAGCAGCACTGTCTTCCGCTTAGCTCTCTTACATAAATAAGCCAATCAAGTCATAGAACCAATTACTGTTGTTATCAAAGTCAGATACTTTATCTGTCTCATAGGCGCGAATCATTCCACCACCGTTGTGGTTCACGATGTTGTTTAGGAAGTCCTCTAACTCCAATCCATGCTCAGCAATTTCACCGTACTTGAGGTCAATAATAGTGGTGCAGTGGCTCTCATTTAGGTTGCGAAACATTGGGAAGTAGTAGCCCCAATTACTGGTTTGATCCAAGAGTGGTATTAGATTTTCATGGGTGTCCTTTTGCCAGCGCTGGCGTAGTTTATCTAAACGAGAGTTGGCATCTGGGTCGTTGTAAATATCTTCGTAGAAGCGCTCATAGGAGTATGAAGAAAAGTTACCATCCGCCAGGAAGTGCGTGATACCCAGGCGATCTGTAGGGAATTTATCTGACAGTGCGCGGTATATCGAAGCCAACTGATTGCTGTCAAATCCTGGAGTAAAAGATTTTATCGCATTAATAGGGTTCTCTTCATTGGGATCCCCATCAGTTGTATAAGTAGTCCAGGAATGAAGCACTTCGTTGTGTAACGGTAAGGATGGGTATTGAGTGTTGTTTTCACTGTCCAGAGGCGCTTTGTAAAGCGGGCCGGAATCATCTATCAGATAGCCGTATTCGACATCCATATCCTCACGAAGCTTCGTGTAATTTAACAGAGCCCCTACGCTGCCTGCACTGCAACCAGCGGCAAGCATTTGCTTGGGTTTCTGCAAATTATTCTTTACCCATGAGGTTACTGCCTGCACATTGCGCAGGCCATTATGATGCCAAATTAGATCCGAATTCTGTCCAGTCTTATCCTTATATATCTCTGTCTTATCACCAACATAAATATCACCAGTACAGTATGGAACGTAAACCATGTTCCACTCGCCAGTTTTATACTGGTTGTAAGGATGGTGAGTATAAATAAGGGGTGAAACACCTGCGGTAGTGAGATTATCGAAATTTGTGAAATCTAGGAGGTGTACATTACTGAGATAGTCATCAGGGATGCCATTAGGGTTGCGTGCCCCGCGAATACCAGCCTGGCCGGAGCAGCTTTCGTAGTCCCAACAGGCACCGCCACCTTCAAAATAAAAAATGGTATTGCTGGTATCGGGCACCCGATAAACAAAAAATTTATAGGGGGAGCCATTGCCACACATGGCGCCGGTACTGGCAGGAACATCTACTTTTTGCCAAGTATTAAAATCTTTAGGCTCGAAGTCATCGTTAAAGCTTGGGTCGTGCATGGTCAGAGGATACATCCCCTGAGCTTGCTGGGTAGAGACCGGTGCATCAGCGTTGGGAGGGTCAAAGAGGTGTTTGAGGGTTTTCCAAAAATTGTAATCACCTGGTTCTGCTTGTGCATATGAGGTGATAAGGAGTGAGCTGGCAATAAATGCCATAGTTAAACCACGGAGAATTTTTATCATTATTAATCCCCTTCCGGTAATTGGTGTTTTCTCTCTGGACCAGGCCGCATCGCGAACACAAGTTGTAGAAAATAACGTCACTTCAACGCTTGCAGTTAGCTAAGTAGGACACTCGTCCAAATCGCGCTTTAGGTAAAACCCAAGAAGACTAGTTAATAATGGACTTTTGGTCTAGCTAAAGACTAATTAAAACTACTAAGTCATGCTGGACCAATTGGTCTGACAGATTTCGTGAAAAATATTTTATTAAGTTGGGAGTGTCGATGGTTTTTGGAGTGCGCGTTGGTTGGTTTGGATAAATATTGCTTAGTCACAATGTGTGACCAGGCTGCTACATAAGGGGGCGACTTTCGTAGTTTAATTGTTTTTCTTACATAAAGTGAAAAACGTTAACCTAAGCCTTGCTTTAGAGGATGAAAGACTCATTATTTTCTGGTGCTAGATAATTTTTAAGGTTCTCAAGATACTTCATTTTTTTTAATAGTATCTCTCTTGCCTGTGCTTGATTGACTAGTTGAAAATTAATTTTATCCTGAGCCTTGAGTTGTCCTAATCTATGCAGGTCGGCTCGAATGATATGGGCAATACGAGGATATCCGCCGATAGTTTGCCCCTCAATAAAAGAAATAATGGGTTCGCCATTGTTAGGTATCTGAATACTGCCTGGGTAAAGTCCGGAGGAAATCATTTCATCCGAACTGTCCGTAATAGCTTTAGAGTCTACAATGATTGATGGGGATAGGCGAATCCCCATACGATTGCTCTGGGCGGATACTTGAAAGGTTTTTCTAAAAAAATTATTTAATGTTAACTCTGTAAATCGCTTTTTTTCTGGTCCGTAGATGACTCTCAAAAGTGGTCGAGATTGATAGCAGGGTTGTAGGCTTCGATCTATGTGAGCGGATTTTGCGATGCGAATATTTTTCAAATTAAAGCGTTCTTCGTAACTGATAGCCTTTCCTTTGTTGCCTCCAAAGTGACTGATTAAGTGTGTTGATACGCTGTTGAAAGCCTGGGGGGTAGAAATTTTGGCGGATAAGCCAATATATGCTCTGGTGCCACTTAGTAGTCGACCAAACTCTAAAATATCTCCCCGCTTAACTTTGATGACCTTGTAATTTTCTACAGTTATTTTATTTAACAGAACATTGAATTGTGCTCCTGTGATAGCTATTGAGATATCACATTCGAACCTAATAACTGGACCAGTTAACGTTAATTCCAATACAGGGTTGTTAAGGCAGTTACCCAATAGCAGATTGGCAAGTTGCATGGACAGGATGTCGGCTGCGCCCCCCTGGGGAATTCCACAGTGCATTAGACCTGGGCGTCCAAAGTCTTGAATGCTTGTTTGTAGTCCTGGACGAATAAAATAGATACTCATAGTTAGATCAGTTTCACATTATAGACTGATGAATATCGTCAAATTCTGCTTGATTGATCGAATAGAACTTAATGATATCTAATGGATCTGCAATAAATGGATGGCTGCTGTAGGGTTGGAATAATTGAATGGGAGTCTGGCCGATAATTTGCCACCCTCCTGGTGTGGCCTGTGGGTAAACTCCTGTCTGGCTGCCGCCGATGCCAACAGCTCCTGCAGGAATGCGCACCCGTGGATTTTTTTTGCGAGGACATTCCAGTCTAGGGTTGAGACCGCCGAGATACAAAAATCCGGGAGTAAAGCCCAACATATGTACGAGATAAGAGGGTGCTGTATGCAGCTTAATAATTTCTTTGCTGGATAAGCCAGTGTGTTTGCTCAATATTGAAATATCTGGAGCAAAAATTGATTCATAGCACACAGGAATGCGAATAGTACGGGGTTTTCGTGAGATGTTTTTGTGGGCTTTAAGGAAGTCTTGAATTGATTGTTGAACTTTCTGTGAGAGCATCTCGCTATCAAATAAAGCAGGGTTAAAAATCAGAGTCAGACATTGATAGGCAGGAATTAATTCAATAAAGTTATTGGGGTTTTTATTAAGGAGATATTCTTTAAGCCCAATAATATAACGGCTAAGGTTTTCACTTGGCTCTGAGTTGAAACGGATATCTAACGCACTATCTCCATTTGGGTAAACACTAAAATCGAGCATAGTCGAGTGATTTCTTTGTTTGGAGGATGTCACGATTGTATGTTCAGGCCATGATGTTGTAGGTGCTTGACTAGTGCTTTTGCGATTTTTAGAGCGGCAGGATTGTCACCATGTAAACAAATCGTATCCACAGAGAATTTCAGCGGTGTGCCATAATAGCTTGTGAAGTCTGTACCCTTTGCCAATGCGACAGCTCGTTCTAGGCAGTTTTCAATATTGTTTAGCACTGAGCCAGGTAGATTACGTGGGGCTAATTTGTCTTTGTTTAAGTAGTGCCTATCTATAAAACCCTCCCGATAAAAGGTGCACTGCTTCTCTATTGCTACAGACTCCATCGCACCGTTGGCTAAACCGATAATTTTCAGAGAGGGATACTCTTTGGCGAAGAGTGAGATAATTTCTTTAGCGAGTAACCTATCTGCTTCGGCATCGTTATATAAAGCGCCATGTAGTTTAACGTGATCCAGCAGTACACCTGCTTCAGTAGTCAGGAATTGCAGCTGCTCGATCTGTTGAAACAATGAGTCAAGTAATAGATTTATTGGGAGTTTGATAGACTTTCTTCCAAAATTTTCCCGATCTGGGTAGCCGGGGTGTGCTCCAATTTTTAAATGATGTTTTTGTGCGTTGAAAATGGAAAGGCGCATAATGTCCCGATTTCCTGCGTGAGCGCCACAGGCGATATTGCAGCGGGAAATAAAGGGCATGATTTGCGTGTCTCTAATACAGCTTTTTAGATCGCTACCTTCACCTAGATCGCAGTTGATATCGATTTTCATTCGTCGCAGCTCACGATTAGGGAAAACTCTGTTAGAATTCTATCTAATGAAAATTGACTAAGTGCGGTTTGTTGTACATGCTTCAACCTCCATAGAGGTTCCCTCGTCCTCTGAACGATAGCATCCACCCAAGGGTGAGCAGAAGCAGAAGTCGACTGATATTTTCCCTCTTTCTTTGTCTAGCTTTTCCCAAAGGTTGTAAGATCGCTCACCATAAAATAATGCAAATATTCGGCGCTTGGAGTTCGCTGGGATTAAGCTGTTGGATAAAGTTGAGGTGAGTATATTTCCTTTATCTAGGCTGGTGGTGTCGTCATCACCTGTCAATTTTTTTGTGAATTCCTGATATTCCTGTTGGCAGCAAGCATTCAGAAATTCCCTGGCGGTATGATAGGTAGTTTGCTCATAGTTGATGCTGAAACTCTTCAACAGAGCTGGGCTTGCCCCCACATTGTGAAGTTCAAAGTAAATTGATGGTTTGTTATCCTCAAGGTCGTAATTGCTCTGTGAAAATTGAATTACAGGCATGGTCATTATTTTGACTTGTTTATTTGCTGCTTCGGCCTGCAGATAAGTTGCATAGAAGGAGGCAAGGGAAACCATCATTGCGCATAGTGCAATAATTAAGTTTAACTTTTCTTGATCCAATTTTTTTATCATTTCCCACGTTCCGTCGCGGCATGTATTCGGTGGTTTTATTGATATAGGAGCCAGATTGCGATCCAGCTCCGTACTATTGATTACCCAAGCATCGGCTTTAGGAAGCGGCCGGTATGGGAAACTTTCATTTCTGCCACATCCTCTGGAGTCCCTGCTGCAATAATCTGTCCTCCACCGGAGCCGCCTTCCGGGCCCAGGTCCACAATCCAGTCGGCAGTTTTAATGACGTCCAGATTGTGTTCGATAACCACGATGGTATTGCCGTGATCGCGCAGGCGATGTAAGACATCCAGTAATAATTGGATGTCGGCAAAATGCAGGCCAGTGGTGGGTTCGTCAAGGATATACAAGGTTTGGCCGGTGTCGCGCTTGGACAGTTCACGAGAGAGTTTTACTCGCTGCGCTTCGCCACCGGAAAGTGTGGTGGCCGCCTGGCCAAGTTTGATATAGGAGAGACCGACATCCATCAAGGTTTGTAATTTCTTGGCAATTGCGGGCACGGGGTCAAAAAACTCTCGCGCATCTTCCACTGTCATTTCCAATACCTCGTGGATATTTTTGCCTTTGTAATGTACTTCCAGGGTTTCGCGGTTGTACCGTTTACCATGGCAGGTGTCGCAGGGCACATAGATATCCGGTAGAAAATGCATTTCGACTTTGATCACACCGTCGCCCTGACAAGCCTCACAGCGACCGCCTTTTACATTAAAGCTGAAACGGCCTGGCTTGTAGCCACGTGAGCGCGCTTCCTGGGTACCGGCAAATAGCTCTCGAATCGGGGTAAAAATACCTGTGTAGGTGGCCGGATTAGACCTTGGGGTGCGGCCTATAGGGCTCTGATCGATATCCACACATTTATCGAAATGCTCTAACCCATGAACGGACTCATATGGGGAGGCCTTCAAGGTGGTGGCTTTATTGAGTGCTGTGGCTGCAAGAGGGTAGAGGGTGGTATTGATTAGGGTAGATTTACCAGAGCCCGAGACACCAGTGACACAGGTAAAGAGGCCTACGGGGATTTCCAGGTCTACGTTTTGCAAATTGTTGCCGCTGGCACCTTCGAGGCGCAGCATATAGTCCTCGTTGGGGATGTAGCGCTCTTCCGGTACAGCAATTTTCTTTTTTCCGGACAGGTACTGTCCGGTGAGAGATTTTTTACACTTGGTGATTTTATCCGCGGTACCAGCCGCGACGACTTCGCCACCGTGAACACCGGCACCGGGGCCTATATCGACAATAAAGTCGGCACTGCGGATAGCGTCCTCATCGTGCTCAACGACAATGACTGTGTTACCGATATCGCGTAGATGGGTAAGAGTGTTAAGTAGGCGTTCGTTGTCCCGTTGGTGTAAGCCAATAGAAGGCTCGTCGAGGATATACATTACGCCCACCAGGCCGGCCCCGATCTGGCTGGCCAGGCGAATCCGCTGTGCCTCACCGCCAGATAGAGTTTCTGCGCTGCGACTCAGAGTTAGGTAGTTGAGCCCCACATCTACCAGGAAGCGAAAGCGATCGCGCAGCTCTTTAAGAATTTTATCGGCAATTTCTTTTTGGGCACCTCTGAAGGTCAGCTCGTGATCAAAATAGTTGAAAGCATCGCCGACGGGCAGCTCGGTAATCTGTGCCAGGGTACGATTGTCCACAAAGACATGACGGGCCTCTCGACGCAGTCGGGTGCCATGGCACTCAGGGCATTTTTGTGTGCTCAGGTATTTGGCCAGTTCTTCGCGTACAGATTGGGATTCGGTGTCCCGATAACGGCGTTGGAAGTTGGGAATAATGCCCTCGAAAGTGTGCTGCCGCACGGTAACATCACCGCGATCATTTACATAGCTGAAGTCGATTTCCTCATCGCCACTGCCCTGTAAAATGATCTTGCGGTGCCCCTTGCGTAGTTTCTTCCAGGGTTTGTCCAGATCGAAGCCGTAGTGCTCGGCGAGAGAGTCGAGCATGTGATAGTAGTAGATGTTGCGTCTGTCCCAACCGCGAATAGCACCTTCGGAGATGCTGCTCTCTGGGTCGAGAATCACCTTATCCTCGTCAAAGAACTGCTTAACCCCCAGGCCGTCGCAACTGGGGCAGGCGCCGGCCGGGTTGTTGAAGGAAAACAGGCGAGGTTCCAGTTCGTCCAGTGAATAGTCACAGACAGGGCAGGCGTGGCGTGCGGAAAAAAGTCGGTCTTCCTGGTCACCATCCATAAAGCTGATGGAAGCGATGCCATCGGTGAGATTCAAAGCAGTTTCGAAGGACTCCGCCAGGCGTAACTGCAGGTCATCGCGCACCTTAAAGCGGTCTACCACAACCTCTACGGTGTGCTTGCGTCGCTTGTCCAGCTTGGGCGTGTCGTCCAGATCACAGATAACGCCATCGATACGTGCTCGAACGAAGCCGTCACGACGCAGCTGTTCAAATACATGCTGGTGCTCGCCCTTGCGGTCGCGTACTACGGGTGCCAGTAGCATCAGCTTAGTGCCCTCCGACAGGGTCAGTACCTGATCCACCATCTGGCTCACGGTCTGGGCCTGTAGCGGTTCGTCGTGTTCCGGGCAGCGGGGTTCGCCGACACGGGCGAACAACAGTCTGAGGTAGTCGTAAATCTCAGTAATGGTGCCTACGGTGGAGCGCGGGTTGTGGGAGGTGGACTTCTGCTCAATGGAGATGGCCGGCGACAGTCCCTCAACAGTATCCACATCCGGCTTTTCCATCATCGATAGGAATTGCCGTGCATAGGTGGACAGGGATTCCACATAGCGGCGCTGGCCTTCAGCGTAAAGGGTGTCAAAGGCCAGGGAGGATTTACCGGAGCCAGACAGTCCGGTTATCACGATCAGCTTGTCGCGGGGGATGTCCAGATCGATATTTTTCAGGTTGTGGGTGCGAGCACCCCTCACATAAATCGTGTCCACGCTCTACCTATATTGCTGCTAATACTGGGCCGGGCCACGGACTTGCTCCGCACGGGGCGATCACAACTGCGGTGCCGGGAAAACAGCCGAGTATAAACTCGCGACCCAATGTGCCAAAATCGTCTACCGCAAAAAACCAACCGATGAACAGAAAGCGCTGATGATCCCTGTAATTCTTTGTGGCGGCACTGGCTCGCGCCTGTGGCCACTGTCCCGGGAAACCTACCCAAAGCAATTTTTGCCGCTAACAGGTGAAGAAACCATGTTGCAGGCCACCGCGAGGCGGTTGGAAGGCGTGGCACAGCTACAGGCTCCGATTTTAGTGTGCAATGAGGAGCATCGCTTTGCTGCAGCGGAGCAGTTGCGCGAGATTGGTCACGGTGCCCAATCTATTTTGCTAGAGCCCTGTGCGCGCAATACGGCACCCGCTATCGCTCTGGCGGCCCTAGCTGCGCTTGAATCTGGTAAAGACCCCCTGCTACTGATACTGCCGGCGGACCACGCGGTGGCCGATGTGGCGGCCTTTCAGGAGGCACTCAAGCCTGCCCGGGCCTTGGCTGAGCAGGGACATTTGGTGACTTTTGGTATTGTTCCGACAAGAGCTGAGACCGGTTACGGTTATATCCGCCGCGGAGAAGGGCTTTCTGCTGGTGCCTGGGCAGTCGCAGAATTTGTTGAAAAGCCTGATGCCGAGACAGCTGAGTCCTATCTGGCCGATGGCGGTTATTCCTGGAATAGCGGTATGTTCCTATTCCGCGCTTCCCGTTATCTGGAGGAACTGGGCCAGCATCGAGAGGATATTCTCGGTGCCTGTCGCACAGCCTACGAGCAGGCCGCTCGAGATCTCGACTTTACCCGGGTGGATAGAGAGGCCTTCGCCGCTTGTGCCGATGAATCTGTGGATTATGCGGTTATGGAGCCTACGGAGTCGGCGGCTGTAGTGCCTATGGATGCTGGCTGGAGCGATGTGGGCTCCTGGCTGGGTTTGTGGGAGCTGGCCGAGCGGGATGACGACGACAACCTGCTGCAAGGAGATGTGTTGCAGGAAGGCAGCAGCGGTTGCCTGGTGCGTGCGGAGAGTCGCTTGGTCAGTTTACTCGGTGTAGAGGACCTGGTGGTGGTGGATACCGACGACGCCCTGCTGATTGCTGACAAACAGCGGGTTCAGGAGGTGAAAAAACTGGTGGGGAGCCTCAAGCGCTCCGGCCGCAGCGAGGCCCAGCGACACCGCAAGGTGTATAGACCTTGGGGCTACTACGACTCTATCGATGCGGGTCCGCGTTTTCAGGTAAAACGCATCGTGGTTAAGCCTGGACAGCAGCTTTCACTGCAGATGCACCACCACCGCGCGGAGCACTGGATTGTGGTGCGTGGCACCGCAAGGGTGACCCGCGGTGATGAAGAGCTGCTGGTTACCGAGAATCAATCCACCTATATCCCCCTGGGGGTTACGCACCGGTTGGAAAATCCCGGCACCATCCCTCTGGAGCTGATCGAGGTGCAGTCCGGCAGCTACCTGGGCGAGGACGATATAGTCCGTTTCGATGACGACTATGGTCGAGGCTAGATCTCCGCGAAAGTTGTACTGCTCCCACTACAGCCTGGCGCTCACTCGCTGTACAATGCGCGCCCACTTGACGCTGTTCCGGGAGCTGCATGAATTCTATTGAGCGCCGAGCCCTGGGTGGGCTGGCTTCCCTTTATGTGTTTCGCATGCTCGGCCTGTTTATGGTGCTGCCGGTGCTCACGGTGTACGGTGAAGGCTATCGTGATAGCACTCCGATGCTGCTGGGGTTGGCCATGGGTGCCTACGGTTTGAGTCAGGCCTTATTGCAGATTCCGCTGGGACTTCTGTCTGATCGCTGGGGCCGAAAACCCGTAATTTATACCGGCCTGGCGCTATTCGCCCTAGGCAGTATCGTCGCTGCGCAGACAGATTCCGTATATGGGCTGATTGTTGGCCGGGTGTTACAGGGATGTGGAGCGATCGCTGCCGCAGTGATGGCACTAGTGGCTGATTTGACCCGGGATGAGAAGCGCGGCATTGCCATGGCCGTGATCGGGGCCTCGATCGGTGTGGCCTTTATGTTGGCGGTAATACTGGGCCCGGCACTCGCGGGTGTTGGCGGACTGCCGGCCATTTTCTGGCTGACAGCAGTACTGGCCGTACTCGGCATGTTGCTGGTATGGCGGGTGGTGCCAACACCTCAAGTAGCAAAGCGCCCTGCGGTATTTAAGGGCGGTTTCCGCAAAGTATTGGGTAGTGGCCTGACCTGGCGCCTGGTCAGCGGGGCCTTCTTTTCTCACTTACTATTGACGGCGCTGTTTGTGGCATTGCCACTGGTGCTAGTCGATCGCCTGGATTGGCCGGCGGATGAGCACTGGAAACTTTATGGTCCGCTAATGCTGGGCACCTTTATCATTATGCTGCCCTTAATGCGTGTGGCCGAGCGCTCTGGCAAAGTGCCGCTTGCGCTGAACCTGGCGGCGCTTGCTCTGGTGGCTGGCAGCGCGGCGTTACTGCCGATGAATGGAACAATAGCAGTTGTACTGCTGCTGAGTATTTTCTTTGTGGGCTTCAATCTGTTGGAAGCCTTACTGCCGGCCCAGTTGACTCGCAAAGCCCCGGAGGATGCCCGTGGGGCAGCTTCGGGCCTGTATGCGACGCTACAGTTTTTTGGCACCTTTGTCGGCGGCAGTCTGGGCGGATATCTGTACGGACTCGGTGGCACCAGTGCGGTGGCGGGGCTCGGTTTTGTTGTAGTGGCAATTTGGATACTGCTTTGGTGGGCTCTGCGCGAGCGGCTCTCCGATATCCGTGAGGGTAGCGCTTACTAACAGTGGGTGTCTGTTGTATGCTGCTGTATAAAAATACACTGTCTGCAGCTGTAAGTGGCTGCGTGCTTACATACTCAGAGTACGAGTGAAACCGTACCTGAAATTTAATATTGAATGATTAGTGCTCCGGGTGGGACCCGGGTCGAAGAGAGGAGAGGGCCATGGCCAGGGGTATCAACAAAGTAATCTTAATTGGCAATCTGGGTAATGACCCGGAAACCAAATATATGCCGAGCGGTGGTGCGGTTACCAACATTAGCTTAGCCACCAGCGAGAGCTGGAAGGATAAGCAGACTGGCCAGCAGCAGGAGCGCACTGAATGGCACCGCGTAGTATTTTTCAACCGCTTGGCAGAGATTGCCGGTGAGTATTTACGTAAAGGTGCAAAGGTCTATGTAGAAGGTTCGCTGCGCACGCGTAAATGGCAGGATAAGAATACTGGTCAGGATCGCTACACTACGGAGATTGTTGCCAGCGAAATGCAAATGCTGGATGGTCGCGGAGAGCAGGGCGGTTTCGGTCAGGGTATGGGCGGTGCCGCAATGGGTGCGGCAGGTGCAGCTATGGGGAGCCAGATGGGCGGTCAGCAAGGCGGTTACGAACAGCAGGGCGGTTTCCAGCAAGGTAGCTATCAGCAGGGTAATCAGGGGCGCCAGGCTCCCAGTAACCAACAGCAACCTGCGCAGCAGCAAAGCCAGGGCCCTGCCGGTGGTTTTGATAATAGCTTTGACGACGATATCCCCTTCTAAAACAGGCCTGTCCTGTGTCTGATCTACATACCGGATATAAGCCGGATCGGGTTGCGCTGATTCGCGCCGGAAACGATATCGATAGCGCGCTGCAGAAACGCCTGCAGCGTGCTGGTTTCCGTATACAGCTGCTCTCATTCGCAGAACTCGATAAGTTGCGCCCCGCCTCAATTGTCATTAATGCGTCGGCATGCGCGGATGACCAGGGTATGCCGGAAGCCCTAGAGGTTGCTGAGTCATTGGCACAGTGCTCCTGTCAGCATGTTATTCACCTCTCTTCCTATGCGGTCTTTGCCGGTGGTGAACCGAGGAAATATGACGAGGATGAGGTAGCTGCACCTCAATCTCACAGTGGGCGGCAATGGCTGGCTTGTGAGGAAGCCTTATCAGGATGTGAGAATCTGACAGTTCTGCGTTTTGGCTGGATGGTGGATAGCAATCCGGATGCTCTGCTGGGGCGGGTGTTAAGGGGTTTTGTGACGGGTGAGCCGGTCACACTGGATGGCTGCAATAGCGGTAACCCGGTCACGGCCCTGGATCTGGCTCGTGTTGCAGTTGCAGTGGCGCAGCAACTAGCCAGTGGCGCTGAGGCTAGAGGGATCTATCACTACGGCAGCTCGGATGACTGTACTGCGGTGGAGTTTGCCCTTGAGGTTGTGGAGCGAGCCCAGTCACTCTACGACGAGGGCAGGTTCGCACAATTCAGCGCACTGGAAACCGGGCCGGACCAGAACCGGGGGGTGGTGTTGGCCTGTGGTAAGTTGCGCGATGTCTTTGGCATACAGCAGCATAGCTGGCGCCAAGGCCTCACTAGGCAGGTGGAGCTGTGGTTGGAGCGTCTGGATGCGGAGACGCAGGAATAGCTTTAGAGCGATTGTAAAAAGGGCGCCAATGTGGCGCCCTTTTTATTTGGATCAAGATAACGGCTTTAAACTTTATCGAAAATCAGGCACGCGTTGGTACCACCGAAACCAAAGCTGTTGGACATGGCACGCTTAATCTCGCACTCGCGCAATTCAGTGACTAGATCCATCCCTTCCGCTTCTGGGTCCCGGTGCTCCACATTGGCGGAAGCGGCAATAAAGTTATTTTGCATCATTAGCAGACTGTAGATGGCCTCCTGCACGCCGGCAGCGCCGAGGGAGTGTCCGGTTAGAGACTTGGTGGAGGCAAATGCGGGCACTTTGCCGGCAAAGACTTCGCTCATGGCTTTTAGCTCAGCGATATCGCCGACCGGGGTTGAGGTGCCATGGGTGTTGATGTAGTCCACACCGCCTTGAAGCCCTTTGCCATCCATACCTGCCAGGGCTTGCTGCATGCAGCGCACTGCGCCTTCTCCACTCGGGGCCACCATATCGTATCCATCAGAAGTTGCGCCGTAGCCAGTGAGTTCGGCGTAAATGGTTGCGCCGCGGGCGAGTGCATGGTCCATTTCTTCCAGAATCAGACAGCCACCACCACCGGCGATAACAAAACCATCCCGATCGGCATCGTAGGGGCGTGAGGCCTTAGTGGGGTCGTCGTTAAACTTGCTCGATAGGGCGCCCATGGCGTCGAACAGGTGCGTGAGACTCCAGGCCAGTTCCTCACCGCCACCGGCGAAGACAATATCCTGTTTGCCCATCTGAATCAGCTCGGCACCGTTGCCGATGCAGTGGGCACTTGTGGCACAGGCGGAGGAGATGCTGTAGTTCACACCTTTGATTTTATAGGGTGTGGATAAGCAGGCTGAAACGGTGCTGTTCATCACCTGGGGAACTCGGTAGGCGCCGACACGGCGAACCCCCTTTTCCTTGAGCGTGTGTGCGGCATCAATAATATTTTGGGTGGAGGTGCCGCCGGAACCCATCACAATGCCGGTTCGAGGGTTGGAGATGTCTTTCTCCTCCAAGCCGGACATTTCGATTGCCTCTCGCATGGCGATGTAAGCATAGGCTGCTGCATCTCCCATAAAGCGCAGTTGCTTGCGGTCTATATGCTCTTTGAAATCGATATCCACAGGGCCTGCAACCTGGCTGCGCAGGCCTAGCTCTTTGTACTCCTCCTGGAAGCGGATACCGCTGCGGCCTGCTCTTAGTGAATCGGTAACTTCTTTTGTATTGGTACCGATACAGGATGTGATGCCCATCCCGGTAATGACTACCCGACGCATAGTGATCTCCAACAGTACTTGGTAGTAAAGGCCTTTAAAGTTTTGCCCGCCTGAGCTTAATAAAGTTAAAAGTTATCAGTACGAGTAAATAAACCAACGCGAAGGTCTTTTGCAGTGTAGATTTCACGC
This sequence comes from Microbulbifer mixtoriginis (SeqCode), assembly GCF_052467235.1. NCBI lineage: Bacteria > Pseudomonadati > Pseudomonadota > Gammaproteobacteria > Cellvibrionales > Microbulbiferaceae > Microbulbifer > Microbulbifer mixtoriginis (SeqCode). Next base: position 2,858,008 of record NZ_CP174305.1, read on the forward strand.
CCATCCACCGACACAGTGCCATCGCCAATACCCATAACCAGCTTTCGTTCAACAAGCCGGGACATTTGAATGTGGTAGGTTACCTTCTTGCTGGTAGGTAAAATCTGACCGGTAAACTTTACCTCCCCACAGCCGAGGGCACGGCCATGTCCGGGATTACCCTTCCAGGCCAAAAAATAGCCTAGGAGCTGCCACATAGCATCGAGCCCCAAGCACCCAGGCATTACCGGGTCACCGGGAAAGTGGCAATCAAAAAACCAGAGGTCAGGGTGTATATCCAGCTCGGCGATGACTTCACCCTTATCATATGCTCCCCCCTCTTTTGATATATGGGTGATACGGTCCAACATCAGCATATTGGGGGCGGGCAATTGTGCATTGCCTGGACCAAACATCTCTCCGCTGGAGCAGGTCAGTAGCTCCTCTCTGTTGTAGCTACTTTTTTGAACAAAATTACTCATCTTCTCCCCGGCTTTGGGTGGTTACGCAACTCATGTTGAGCGTTTTTGTAAGAGCGGGCATTCTAAGCGCTGTGTGTCGCTTGTCCAGTCAGTCAAAATTATTTTTGTGACTGTCGTAGTAATTACCTTCACAACATCTTATATGATCATTTGTGTTGAGCGCTGACACATTGGAGGAATTTGGCGTCATCCTTTGTAGGTGAACTCTCCTCTGAGCTGTGTTAGGTTGCCGTCGGCGCAGGAGAGCGCTTATTTATCTGGATTATGGGGTAGCGCAATGCTTAAGAAATGTTTATTCCCGGTTGCCGGTTACGGCACCCGTTTCCTGCCTGCCACCAAGGCGATGCCGAAGGAAATGTTGCCACTGGTGAACAAGCCGTTGGTGCAGTATGGGGTAGAAGAGGCCATTGAAGCCGGCCTCACAGAGATAGGTTTCGTTACTGGGCGTGGTAAGCGCGCTATTGAGGACCACTTCGATACCAATTACGAGCTGGAGCATCAAATTGCCGGAACTGGTAAAGAGCGCTACCTAGATTCTGTCCATAAAGTAATTGATAGTGCCAGCTTCTCCTATACTCGCCAGGGAGAGATGCGTGGACTGGGTGATGCTATTTTGCAGGGGCACCGTCTAGTCGGAGATGAGCCATTTGGAGTGGTGCTAGCTGATGACCTGTGCCTGAATGAAGACCTTGGCGTACTTTCGCAGATGGTTCAGCTTTACAAGCAGTTTCGCTGCAGCATAGTGGCCGTCGAAGAAGTGCCGATGGAGCAGATTCATAAATTCGGTGTGATTGCAGGCAATGAAATCAAGCCAGGCCTATACCAGGTAACGGATATGGTGGAAAAGCCGGCCGTTGAAGATGCGCCAAGTAACAAGGCAATCATAGGGCGCTACATTCTCACCCCAGATATTTTTGATCTTATCCGCAATACCCCGCCTGGCAAAAATGGGGAAGTGCAAATTACTGATGCATTGCTGACCCAGGCGCGGCAAGGCTGTGTTCTTGCTTACGCTTTTAAGGGGCGGCGCTTTGACTGTGGCTCTGTGGAAGGGTTTATTGAAGCTACTAACCATGTCTATGAAAATAAGTATCTGCCGGAGCAAGCAGCTGAGGAGAAAAAATAAGTGTCAGAACTGACCTGCTTTAAAGCCTATGATTTGCGCGGTCGTGTGCCAGATGAACTGAACACAGATGTGGCTTACCGGGTGGGGCGTGCATTCGCACAATTCCTGGATGCACAACGGGTAGTCGTTGGGCACGATATTCGTCTCACCAGTGGTGAACTGACCGATGCCCTGGTGAATGGCTTACGCGATGCCGGTGCCGATGTTTTTCATATCGGCGAATGTGGTACTGAAGAAGTGTATTTCGCTACTTTCTATGGTGATTTTGATGGCGGTATTTGTGTTACCGCCAGCCATAACCCCATGGATTACAATGGCATGAAGTTTGTTCGCGCGGGTAGTAGGCCGATTAGTGGGGATACCGGGTTATTGGAAATCAAGCGCCTGGCAGAGGAAAACCACTTCGCTCCTGTTGCAGAGCGCGGTGAACTGCAGAGCTTTGAGCACAGACCGGCTTTTGTTGAGCACTTATTGGGTTATGTTGATAGTAAAGCGCTGAAGCCTTTGAAGCTGGTAGTGAATGCGGGCAATGGTGGTGCAGGTGCAGTTGTCGATGTGCTAGCCCCTCACTTGCCTTTTGAGTTTGTGCGGGTTCACCATCAGCCAGATGGGAATTTCCCCAACGGTATCCCCAACCCAATCCTACCGGAAAACCGTGCCTCTACTGCAGAGATGGTGCGTGAGAGTGGCGCCGACTTTGGTATTGCCTGGGATGGAGATTTTGACCGCTGTTTCTTCTTCGATGAAAACGGTGATTTTATCGAGGGCTACTATGTGGTCGGCCTGCTTGCCGAGGCCTTCCTGGTGAAGCACAAAGGCGCCAAAGTGGTCCACGATCCCCGCCTGCTGTGGAATACGGAAGATATTGTGCGTGCTGCTGGGGGTGAGCCAGTCCAGAGCAAAACTGGTCATGCCTTTATTAAGGAGCGCATGCGCAAAGAAGATGCCATTTATGGTGGTGAGATGAGTGCACACCATTATTTCCGTGACTTCGCTTACTGCGATAGTGGCATGATCCCCTGGTTGTTGGTGGCAGAGCTGGTCAGCCGAAGTGGTAAGACTCTGTCCCAGTTGGTCGGAGAGCGCATGGCAGCTTTCCCCTGCTCGGGTGAGATCAATTCCAAGGTGCAGGATGCGGCAGCGGTTATTAAAGCTGCAGAGGAAAAGTATGGTGCAGATGCACTCAGTGTCGAGCATGTGGATGGTCTGAGTGTGGCTTATGCCGAGTGGCGCTTTAATTTACGCATGTCCAATACTGAACCCGTGATTCGCCTCAATGTTGAGTCCCGCGGGGATAAGGCTTTGATGCGTGAGAAGACCGAAGAGCTACTAAAGTTGATTCGTTCATGATTTCCTGATCAGCTCTGAATAGGCTTCATGAGCTGCCGCCTTGAAATTAAAAAAGCCCCATTTTATGGGGCTTTTTTTATGGGTGCTGGTTTACGACATCTGGCCTTCTCGTATCTAGGGCTAGGACGATACTCCGAGCCTGCTAGACATTTCTCTCCACGGCAAAGCTGGCTAGTTGTTGTAGGGCGGTTTTTTGATCACTCTCGGGTAGGAAATCCAGCTGAGTTTTGGCATTCTCCACGGCAGCGCGGGCCCGCTCCATGGTGTAATCCAGTGCTCCGCAGGCCTCAATAGCCTCGACAATTTCTACCAGCTTTGCTGCACTGCGCTGTTCAATCGCCTCCTTTACCAGAGCCGCCTGGTTTTGGCTGCCATTGGCCATGGTGTAGATCAGGGGAAGTGTGGGCTTGCCCTCCGCAAGATCATCGCCGACATTTTTGCCTAGTTCTTCCGGGTTGCCTCGATAATCCAGGGCGTCATCCACCAGCTGGAATGCGAGGCCTAAATGGCGTCCATACAGTTTCAGGGCATTTTGTTCCTCGGCGGAACAGTCGGCCAAAACGGCGGCGGTCTCACAGGCCGCTTCGAACAACGCTCCGGTTTTCTTGTAAATCACACTGAAGTAGTTTTCTTCGCTGACCTCTGGGTCACCGGCGTTTACCAGCTGCTGTACTTCACCTTCGGCAATGGTATTGGTGGTGTCAGAGAGGATTGCCATGATGCGCATGTCCTTTAGGGCAATCATCATCTGGAAGGCACGGGAGTATAGAAAGTCTCCCACCAGGACGCTGGGTGCATTGCCCCATTTGGCATTGGCGGTAAGGCGGCCGCGACGCATATCGGAAGTGTCTACCACATCATCGTGTAGCAGGGTGGCGGTGTGGATAAATTCGATAATGGTGGCCAAATCAATATGGCCCTCATCTCGGTAGTTACAGGCCCTGGCACATAGCAGCACCAGCAGGGGTCGCAGGCGTTTGCCGCCGGCCTCAACCAAGTAGTGGCCTATATTTTCCACCAGGGGGACATCCGAGTGCAGTTGGTCGAGAATACGCTGGTTGACCGCGGCAAAGTCTTCGGCGGCGACCCGGTGAAAAGGCAGCATTTGAGAGTTCCTTAATACGACTAGACAGGCGCCCCCGAAGGCTCGGGCGGCAGAGGGCCGCTATTGTATCAACCCGGCGAATTGATTAGAATCTGCGCCCCGTCGATTGCGGGCTCCGCGGCTTTACTGTTGCTGGTGCCGCCGGCGAAATAGATGTTAAACAACACGGCGCAAGCTCCCGAAATGCGGAGCAGTGACTCGATAGTCCTCCCGCTGCTTCGTGTCGTCCATACCGGAGCATAGAAATATGTACGCTGTTATTGAGAGCGGTGGCAAGCAACACCGTGTAGAAGAAGGCGAAGTACTTCGCCTGGAAAAGCTGGAAGTAGCTACTGGCGAAACCATCGATTTCGACAAAGTGCTGATGGTCGTTGATGGCGATAAAATCAACATCGGCGCTCCCGTTGTAGACGGCGCTAAAGTATCTGCTGAAGTGGTAAGCCACGGCCGCGGCGAGAAAGTGAAGATCATCAAATTCCGTCGTCGTAAGCACTCTATGAAGCGCCAGGGCCACCGTCAGTGGTACACCGAAGTTAAAATCACTGGCATCAAGGCATAAGAGAGGAGTAACGACTCATGGCACATAAGAAAGCTGGCGGTAGTACGCGAAATGGTCGCGATTCCGAGAGTAAACGCCTGGGCGTGAAGCGCTTTGGCGGCCAAGCTGTAGCGGCAGGCAACATCATCGTTCGTCAACGTGGCACCAAGTTCCACGCTGGTGTTAACGTTGGTATGGGCAAAGACCACACCCTGTTCGCCACTGCGGACGGCGTTGTGAAGTTTGAAGTTAAAGGCCCCAACAACCGCAAGTTCGTTTCTATCGAAACTGCTTAAGCGGTCGCAAGCCCTAGCTTCATAAAAAGCCCCGCTATTGCGGGGCTTTTTTGTTGGGGCAGCCCTAAATAGAGGGGTGGTGGGAAGTTGGGGCGGCAGATGCCTGCGAGTGGCGGCTTGTCGGCTGGTATGATGAATATGATGGTAGGTGTGTGTATGTGCGCACCGGATGAGACAACCGCTGTGGCGGTGGAGTGATTATGAAGTTTGTCGATGAGGCGCCCATATTTGTGCAGGCGGGTAAAGGTGGCAATGGCTGCCTGAGTTTCCGCAGGGAAAAGTTTGTAGAGAAGGGGGGACCGGACGGCGGTGACGGCGGTGATGGCGGTTCCGTCTACCTGGAGGCCGATGATTCCCTCAACACTCTGGTAGATTACCGCTACCAGCCCCGTTACGCCGCTGAGAGCGGCCAGCCTGGCCGTGGGCGTAACTGTACTGGGGCCAAAGGGGAAGACCTTGTTCTTAAGGTGCCTGTGGGTACCACAGTAATCGATGTGGATACCGGTGAAGCTGTTGGTGACATGACCCGAGCCGGTGAGCGTCTGCTGGTCGCCCAGGGGGGCTTTCACGGTTTGGGTAATACGCGCTTTAAATCGAGCACTAACCGAGCCCCTCGCCAGACCACCAATGGTAGCGAGGGTGAGCTTCGCAGCCTGAAGTTGGAGTTGAAGGTGCTTGCGGATGTGGGAATGTTGGGGCTTCCCAACGCCGGCAAATCCACGTTTATTCGGGCGGTATCGGCGGCCAAGCCCAAGGTGGCTAACTATCCCTTCACGACCTTGGTGCCAAACCTAGGAGTGGTTCAGGTACAGCGGCATCGCAGTTTTGTGATTGCCGATATTCCGGGTTTGATTGAGGGGGCGGCTGAAGGAGCAGGCCTGGGAATTCGTTTCCTCAAGCATTTGACTCGCTGCCGGGTGCTCCTGCATTTGGTAGACCTGGCGCCATTTGATGGTTCGGACCCAGTGGAGAACGCCCGCGCTATCGAGCGTGAACTGGCTAGTTTTAGCGATACTCTGGCGGGTCGCGAGCGCTGGTTGGTACTGAATAAGACTGACCTGGTGCCTGCTGCTGAACTGGAAGAGCGCTGTCAGTCGGTTGTGGATGCGCTGGGCTGGAAAGGGCCGGTGTTCCGGGTGGCGGCTATTCGCGGTGAGGGTACGGATGTACTTAGCGGCCGCTTGATGGATTACCTGGAGGAGCGCCAAGAGCAGGAGGATCGCGATCCGGAATTGGCTGAGGCTGAATTGGAGGCGCAGCGTCAGATGCAGCGCGAAGCCCGCGAGCGTATCGAGGAGCTTCGGGTTAGCCATCGCGCCAAGCGCAGGGCTGCCAAGGGGCATGTCGATGATGACGAAGACTGGGATGATGACGATCACGATGTCGATATTGAGTATCGCTCTTGAATCGTATGTTTCCGGTGGCAAATCTGTGCTGCCGCGCAGAATTTCTGTCAGCTCCGGCTCTTTACCGGCAATGTGATGATAATTCGATAGGCCCCTAGGGGCCGGTGTCCAGGGAGGAAGTATGGGCTCCGTATCAGTGTCCCGTAGAGGGCTTTCTAAGGGGCGGCGCTGGGTGGTAAAAATTGGCAGTGCCCTACTTACTGATAACGGTCGAGGCGTCAATAATTCGGCGATCTGCGCCTGGGTGGCGCAGATCGCCGAATTGCGCCAGCAGGGTGTTGAAGTGGTGTTGGTTTCTTCTGGGGCAGTAGCCGCGGGTATGGATCGTCTCGGCTGGAACCGCAGACCGGAGTCGATCCATCAGTTGCAGGCCGCAGCTGCGATAGGGCAGAGCCATTTGGTGCAGGTCTATGAGCAGGCTTTCGGTCGCTTCGATATACGCAGCGCGCAGATTTTGTTGGATCATGATGATCTCTCCAACCGCACTCGTTACCTCAATGCGCGCAGTACATTGCGAACACTACTCTCCTTGGGGGCTGTGCCGATCGTCAATGAAAACGATACCGTCGTAACCGATGAAATACGTTTCGGTGATAACGACACCTTGGCGGCGTTGGTGGCTAACCTTGTCGAGGCGGATGCCCTGTTGATTTTGACTGATGCCGATGGGCTCTTTACCGAAGATCCTCGCGATAACCCCGATGCGGAGCTCGTTGGTGAGGCCTCGGCGCGGGATCCGAGGCTGCTGGGGATGGCGGGGGACTCCCGCAGTGGTCTGGGACGAGGAGGTATGACCACCAAAGTACGTGCGGCACAACTGGCGGCTCGTTCCGGTGCCTGCACTGTAATTGCCGGGGGTGCCAGAGAGGGAGTGGTAACGCGGGTATGGAAGGGTGAGGATTTGGGAACTCTCCTGCTTCCGGAAGCGGACCCCTTGGCGGCGAGGAAGCGCTGGCTTGCCGGGCAGCTACAGGCGCGCGGTAGTCTCACTCTCGATAGTGGTGCTGAGAGGGCATTGCGCGATGGTGGTAAGAGTTTGCTATCGGTGGGGGTGACCGCGGTGCAGGGGCGTTTTCACCGGGGAGACTTGGTTTCCTGTCTTGATGGTGCGGGACATGAGATCGCCCGTGGTCTTGTAAATTATGACAGCAGCGAGAGTGCTAGGATTCTCGGGCAGTCATCGGAGCACTTTGTTGAGTTGCTCGGCTATCGTGATGACGATGAGTTGATACACAGAGATAACCTTATCTTGCTCTAGCAGAAGTACTGGCTTTCAGGCATAAAAAAACCCCGCATTGCGGGGTTTTTTGTGTCTGCTACCTAAAGAATTAGGCGGCGAGAGCTTTAACCTGAGCGTTCAGGCGGCTCTTGTGACGAGCGGCTTTATTCTTGTGAATAATGCCTTTGTCTGCCATGCGGTCGATAACGGGAACCGCTTCTGCGTATGCAGTTTTTGCTTTTTCAGCGTCGCCTGCATCGATGGCCGCAACTACCTTCTTAATGTAGGTGCGCACCATGGAGCGCAGACTGGCGTTATGCATGCGGCGCTTGTCGTTCTGGCGCGCGCGTTTCTTCGCTTGAGGTGAGTTGGCCACCGGTTGCTCCTGTCTGGAATCTATAAATCTGTAACTAACAGGCCCTGGGGCCCGATCGGGACGCGACATTATCCCCACAGCTGGTTGTTTGTCAACCATCTGGGCAGATAGCTTGCGCTTTGTCTGCCGGTGCTGGTGCGTGATTAGCGGGTCGGCAGTTTTAGGCTGAACTCCACACCGCTATTATCTGTGCGATTTCGAGCCTCCAAGCGGGCTCGGTGAAAGTCAGCAATCAATTTAGCGATATGCAATCCAAGGCCCAAATGCCCAGCGTTGTCACCTTCCTTACGCACAGATACCAGGGAATCGAACAGCTTGTGTGCATAGCCATTGGGTAGCAATGGACCGTCGTTACTCACACTAATTAGGTATCCGTCCTTTTCGCTGTAGACTGCAAGCTGAATCTCACTGTGCTTTGGGGCGAAACTACAGGCATTGTCTACCAGCTTATCTAAAAGCTGTGCCAATAGCTCCGGCGCGCCCTCACAGCGAAGCTCTCCATTAGGCTTTTTCAGAGAAAATTGGTGGCGGGGGTGGGCGTCGCCATAGCACTGCACCATAACTTCCAGCAGGTCCGCCAAGTCAAAGCGCTCGCGCTCTGCCTGATGAATGCTGGCTTCCAGGTTGCTAGCCGCAGAGAGGCTGTTGAGGATGCCGGATAGGCGGGCACTGCCATCCAGTGCGCGTTCGGCATAGCGGCGGCTGTCTTCATCCAGTTTGCCGGTGGAGAGGTTATCGAGTGAAGAGTGCACCACCGCGAGAGGCGTGCGCAACTCGTGGGACAATTTACTGGCGAGGGTTCGCAGGTATTGGTGATACTGATCTAGCTCGCCCAGCAGACTGGCAAAGGCACGGTTAAGTGCGCCCAGTTCGTCTCTGGCAGAGGAGAGGGGAAAGTTGCCACGCAATTTGCCACTGCTGTCGACCGCATTGCGCGCAGCGCGGTGCAGCTTGCGAATGCGCCAAGATAGCCAGCTGGCGTAGCCGAGCAAAAACAGCAGTGCGGTTGCTGCTGCCGCACAGCTAATCAACCATAACCTGTGTGCGGCGCTATCGGTCATCGACTGCATAGCCTCAGCGGACTGCAACACAAGCACTCGTCCCAGCAGAGGCCTTTCTACGACTTCGTCAGCCCGGGTTATCACGGGCACACTGACTGCTCCTATACGCGACTGTAGTGGCCCGCCAAACCACTGCTCGGCTGTATCACGTCCAATGCCACTGCTTAGCGGCAGTTCATTTTGGGGTAGCTTTGGTAGCTCTTCCCTGGCAAGCAGTTTGCGATAAATCCAACTGCGCAGCCAGGGCCGCGGTGTGTTCTGCTCCTCATTGGCCACCTGTGGTTGGCCGTTACTGGCGAGCAAGAATCCTTCGCTGTCTACGACTGCCAAGCGCAGGTCTGGGCGGGCAAAGTGGTCCAATTCCCCCTGCAGCTTGGGCAGTGGAGCAACTAAGTGCCCCGGCAGGCCATCGGCGGGAAGGGTGCTGGTACTGTGAACTGGTGGGGAACCGTTGCTACTGGTGCGGTCGAGTATTTGAATGGACAGGCTGCCACGTGTGAGTGTGTAGGGAAGGCTGAGCTCTAGTTGATACCCCTTCGGTGAAGCGGTCCAGCGCCCGCGTAGGCGCAATTCGCGTTGGTAGCTGCCTTCGCGTGGATTGTGCCAAAAGGCCTCGACAGGCCCCCGGCTCGCCACCGGCAACAGATAATGGCGCCCATTGGTAAACAGCTGAACGGTATCCCCTCCGGCGAGCAGGTTTGTGCGAGGGTCCCGGTAGGCTGGGGTCTCATCACTGACTGTTAGCAGTAGGTAGATCTGATCAGCATACTGGCCGAGTGTGATCTGGGCCTGGGGCATGTGCTGCTCATTGAGCAGTTCTCGGGGAGTAAGCTCCCAGGGACGCCAATCGTCCCCGTAACCATCTACAACTGGAGGGTGGGAGAGGGGATTTAAGTAGAGCTGGCTTCCAGGCGGTCTAGCATGGCGTGCGGGATCGGGAGCGATTAACTCTGGTGCGCTGGCCAGGCGCGCGGCAATTGCTGCAGCTGTGGCCTCGAGGGCCTGTAGTTGGCCCTGCGCCAGTGCCGCATCCACCTGACGGAGATACTGACAGCCGGCCCAGGGCAGAGCCAGCGCCACAAGGCTCACCAATAGGAGTTGTCGGCGAAGTTTCATCTACGGGTCCCCGAAAAGCTGTAGACCGGCTGCTATGTTGCCGAGGCAATCAGAGCTGCCAGCGATAGCCCATGCCATAGGCTGTACCTATAGCGTTGAATTCATTATCCAGGGCCTGAAATTTTTTGCGGATTCTCTTTACGTGGGAGGTGATGGTGTTGTCATCCAGAACTACCCGAGCGGCCTCCATCAGCTGACTGCGGGACTTCACATGCCCGGGGCGCTTGGCTAGAGCGTGGACAATCCAGAATTCAGTGACAGTGAGATCAACTACCCTTCCGTCCCAGTGGCAATGCAACCGGGAAATATCCAATTCCAGCTTGCCCTGGGTAAGGCTCTCCCCTTCATCGCTCTGGTCGCGCAGTACGCTGACCCGTCGCAGCAGCGCGTTGATACGCGCTTGCATATGGGGCAGGGAGATATCCTTAGTGAGATAGTCGTCGGCGCCGAGGCGTAGTCCCGAAATAATATCCAGTTCGGAGTCTCTGGCGGTGAGAAACAGGATTGGCAGACTGGGGGCCATAGCGCGCAGCTCCCTGCACAACTCAAAACCGCCTTCCACTTCACTGCCGAGCCCGACGTCGATTACCGCCAGGTCTGGCAGTCGCTGCCGGAAAGCTTCCATGGCTTCAATCCTTGCGCTGTAGAGATCGACTCGATAACCGCTACGGCGCAATGCATCGCGGTAATTTTCGGCGATGGCGCGCTCGTCTTCGACAATAGCGATAGTTGCACTCATGGCTGATTCCGGCTGCTTCCTTTGTGGCGGAGAATCATGCACGAAATAGCAGCTTATTGGCAAAAAGGCGGGCGCAAATGGCCCGCAAGCACAACAGGGTTTTTTTCACGGAGGAGAGTTTGTGGCCATACTTTTAATCAGTCCACAGGCGCAATAGCGATTTGAAGTCACCTTGCGCAGCCGCGAGGATTTGCAGTCCATCGCGGCTGTTTAGCAGTTGTTAGAAGTGTCCGGCCATGGATTCCGGTAGGGAAAAGCGGATATCAACACGGCGCTCCATGGCGTAAGCGTCGACATCGCCCTTGGGGGCCTCCGAATAGGTGGAGCCCATAGCGCGACGGCTGATGCGGGAGGCGTCAATGCCCAGAGAGATCAGTGCCTGTTCAACACTTAGGGCACGTTGGTCAGAGAGCACGTTGTTGTAACCATCGCTGCCCCGTGGGTCCGCGTGTCCCTCCAGTTGAATCTGCAGGTGGGGATGGCGTTTCAGGAAGTCTGCCATGGCATTCAGCTGTTGAAGCTGGGTGGTCTGGAGTTCGTCTTCCCCGGTGGTGAATAGCATCTGGAACTGTAATGAATCCAGTGCCACTTGGCTGGCATCATTCGCGGACAGTCGAGCCGCATCCAGTTGCTGTGCCAGGTTGCTGAGCTCTGCACGGCTCTCTGTCAGTTGTGTTGCCAGCATATCAGCCTCTTCTGCTTGCTTGACCTGTTCGCCGAGCCAGGCTCCACCGATTGCGCCGGCGATAAACCCGACAGGGCCCCCTACAGCGGCACCGGCAACGGCTGCCGTGGTAAAGACCGTGGCCTGCTTGGCCGGGGTCAGTTTCGATTCGTTGAGTTCATTCGCCTGGGTACCAGAGGCGATCAGGGAAGTCAGGGCTGCAACCATTAATGTTTTTTTCATTGCTTACTCTCCTTGGAGGCTTTCTTTTACTCGGTGGGGCTGTGTGTGGCCCGTTTGAGTGCTATTAAAAAGCTCCAAGGAGGCACTGGCGTGGCGCAGTGGTGGCAAATCGCTGCGCAATTGTGGCGAAAGATGGCAACCGGTGTGTCCTGTTATTTCAGGCGGTGGTAGCGCCGGTCGCGGGGCGAATCTACGCGGACACGCACACGCTGGGGGCGGGGGCCACGCATTATCGCAATGTAAAGCACAATCGCCAGTGCCAGGGCAATAATCAAAGCGTTAATGGTCATCCTGTCTTCTCCCCGCGCCACCGATTCCGTGGGACGCGTCACTAATTCACAGCTAGTATAGGCTCGTGGGCTCCAGGTCGTAGGAGCATAAAGATATCCATCCCTCAATGACTTTTGTGGAATTGCGGTAGACTTGCCGGCCAGCAGATATCGCCCAAATCCAGGAGTCACAGCGTTGCCCCAGTCGCCGCCCACCCAAGACCAGCCCGTCGAAAAAACCGGTACATCCAGACTCCTGCGCGGCAGCTCGGTGGTGGGGGCCGCAACGATGTTGTCCCGGGTTGCCGGCCTGGCCAGGGATATGGCCCTGGCGCGCTTTGCCGGGGCTGGGGATGCCGCCGATGCTTTTTTCGTGGCGTTTAAAATCCCTAACTTTTTCCGCCGCTTGTTTGCTGAGGGCGCCTTTGCCCAAGCATTTGTGCCGGTGTTGGCGGAGTACCGCCAAAAGGGGGGCATTGCTGCAGCACGAGAGCTCAATGATCGCGTCGCGGGAGCACTCGGCGGTGTTTTGTTGTTGGTTACTTTATTTGGCGTATTGTGCGCGCCTCTGGTGACGGGGATCTTTGCATTTGGCTGGTGGTGGGATGGCAGCGAAAGGGAAAAGTTTGAGCTCGCCACCGGCATGTTGCAAATTACCTTCCCCTACCTGATGTTGATCTCCCTGGCGGGTTTCACCGGCGCTATTCTGAACAGCTTTGATCGATTTGCGATTCCGGCACTGACGCCAATTATGTTGAATCTGGTGTTGATTGGTGCGGCAACTATAGGTACGGCTTGGTTCGATCCAGAGATACTGGCCTTGGCATGGGGTGTGCTTTTGGCCGGAGTGGTGCAATTGCTGTTTCAGCTGCCTTTTCTGGCGCGCGAGGGGTTATTGCCAAGGCCCAAGTGGGATTGGAGCCACCCGGGGGTACGCAAAATTCTGCGCCTGATGGCTCCGGCAATTTTTGGAGTCTCGGTCACTCAAATCAGTTTGGTATTGGATACGCTGCTGGCTTCATTCCTGCCCAGTGGCAGTGTCTCCTGGTTGTATTTTTCCGATCGCCTGACCGAATTACCGCTGGGGGTGTTTGGTGTGGCTGTGGCAACGGTGATATTGCCGAGCTTGTCTCGTCTGCACAGCGATGGAGACCCGCGCCGCTTTCGCCATACCCTCGACTGGGCGCTGCGCAGCGTTACCCTTATCTCCCTGCCTGCGGCGGTAGCCCTTGTGGTATTAGCTGAGCCGCTGTTGACCACGCTATTCCAATACGGCCAGATGCAGCCCAGAGATATGCAGATGGCGGCCTGGTCCCTACGAGCTTACGCCTTGGGGTTGTTGGCTTTTATGTTGATCAAAGTGCTAGCGCCGGGCTATTTTGCCCGTCAGGATACCTATACACCGGTGCGTTTCGGCTTGATCGCAATTTCGGCCAAGATGGTGCTGAGCCTTCTGTTTGTTATCCCGCTGAATCATTATTTTAAACTCGGCCATATGGGACTGGCGCTGGCTACCGCCTGCCAGGCGGCAATCAATGCCTGGTTACTGTACAAGGGTTTGCGCCGGGATGACGTTTACATGCCTGAGGCTGGTTGGGGGCGATTCCTATTGCGGTTGATAGCGGCGAATTTGGCGATGGTCGTTGTGTTGATGGGGCTCCTTCACGTCTGGGAAAGCTGGAGTGCCTGGGGCTGGTTTGAACGGGCCTGGCGTATGGGTGTAATGGTGGCCGCAGGGGGCTTGGCCTACCTGTTTACCCTGTTTGTGTCAGGCCTGCGCCCACGTCACTTCCGCGCCACCAGTTAACTCTGAATAGACGCCAATATGGCATGAATTGTATGCGGCCAGTCGCTACTGGCCGCCCTGTGGGAATCCGCTATACTGTGCGGCTCGATTTTATGAGGATGGGAAGATCGTTTTGGCCCAGGAACGCGAACTAATTCGCGGGTTGCACAACCTGCGCCCCCGCCACCGAGGATGCGTGGCGACGATCGGCTCGTTCGACGGCGTACATCTTGGTCATCAGGCGATCATTGCCCAGTTGCAACAGCGTGCGCTTGAGCAGGGCCTTCCTTCGGTAGCCATTATATTTGAACCCCAGCCTCACGAGTTCTTCTCTGGCGAGCAGGCTCCCGCGAGGCTGATGCGTTTTAAGGAAAAAGTGCTGGCGCTGTTCGATGTGGGCGTGGAGCGAGTCTTGTGCCTGCAGTTTAACGATACCTTGCGCGGCCTCAGTGCTGAGGCATTTATCCAGAGGATACTGCTTGATGGCCTGGGCATTCGCCATCTGGTGGTGGGCGATGATTTTCGTTTTGGCTGCGACCGCAGTGGAGACTATAGCTTCCTGCAAACGATGGGCACCCAGCATGGCTTTACCGTGGAAGATACCGCGACTATGGAAATACGCGGCTCCAGGGTGAGCAGTACCCGTATTCGCGAAGCCCTGCAGAATGGTGATTTTGAGCTGGCCGAGGCCCTCTTGGGGCGGCCCTACAAGATTACCGGCAGGGTGGCGCCTGGGCGTTCACTCGGTCGTCAGCTGGGCGCGCCCACGGCCAATGTGCGCCTGCAGCGCTACCGCTCCCCGTTAGTTGGCGTTTATACGGTGCGCACCACTGCCACAGATGGTTCTGAGCTTGCTACGGGGCGCCAAGACATAGATGGCGTGGCCAATGTGGGATTTCGTCCCACTGTAGAGGGCGAGGGCGCGCGCCCCCTGCTGGAGGTGAACCTGTTTGATTTCAATGGCAATCTCTATGGGCGAGAGCTTGCAGTGGAGTTCTGCCACAAGTTGCGCAACGAGGAGAAGTTTGCCTCGTTGGATATTCTCAAGGCTCGTATCGCCGAGGATATTGAAAATGCCCGGCAGTGGTTTAAACAAAATCCTAGACCGCACCAATAAACTGAGACGACCTAATTTATTTTTCTACTAGAGCTGAAGTAGACACCCAATGACTGATTATAAAGCGACCCTGAATCTGCCTGAGACCGATTTTCCCATGCGCGGCAATTTGCCGCAGCGTGAGCCGGCAATTCTGAAAAAATGGCAGGACAACAAGCTCTACGAAAAAATTCGCGAGGCGCGTGCCGGGCGCGAGCAATTTATCCTGCACGACGGTCCTCCCTATGCGAATGGCGATATTCATATTGGTCACTCAGTTAACAAGATTCTCAAAGACATCATTATCAAGTCGAAAACCCTGAGTGGTTTCGATGCTCCCTACGTACCTGGCTGGGACTGCCACGGCCTGCCGATTGAGCACCGCGTAGAGAAGAAAATTGGCAAAGCTGGCAGCAAGGTGGACCATAAGACTTTCCGTCAGAAGTGCCGTGAATATGCCGCCAAGCAGGTGGATGGGCAGAAGAAAGATTTTGTACGCCTGGGAGTGTTTGGCGAATGGGACAACCCCTACCGCACTATGGATTTCCAGTTTGAGGGCGATATTATTCGCGCCCTTGGCCGTGTGGTGAAAAATGGCCATCTTGCACGCGGTTTCAAACCGGTCTACTGGAGTGTGGTGGGTGGTTCTGCGTTGGCGGAAGCGGAAGTGGAGTATCAAGATAAAGTCTCCTATTCCATTGACGTTTGCTACCCGGTGAGTGAAGAGGCGGATCTGGCCATAGCCGATGCCTCTGGTGGCCATGCTGGAGAAGGCCCACTGTCGGTGGTGATCTGGACCACAACACCCTGGACCTTACCCTCGAGCCAGGCGGTCTCCGTAAACGGTGAGCTGGAATATGTGGTGGTGCAGGCAGGCAAGCGCCGCCTGTTGATCGCAGAAGCCTTAAAGGATGCGGTACTGGCCCGCGCAGGCTTCGAAGGGGAAGTTGTGGGTCGCATTCGCGGCGCGGCCCTGGAGCACTTGAAAGTGCATCACCCCTTCTACGACAAGTTGCTGCCCATTGTCCTGGGTGATCATGTCACTACCGATGCTGGAACCGGCTGTGTACATACAGCCCCAGACCACGGTCCGGACGATTTCCAGGTAGGCAAACGTTACGGTATTGAGACCCTCAATTACATTGATAATAACGGTGTTTATCGCGACAGTGTGCCGCTATTTGCTGGCGAGCATGTCTACAAAGTGGACGACAAGATTGTTGCATTACTTGAGGGGCGCGGTGTGCTGCTGCACAAGGGCAAGCTGGAGCACAGCTACCCGCATTGCTGGCGCACTAAGACACCGCTGATCTACCGTGCGACTCCTCAGTGGTTTATCAGCATGCGGCAAAATGACCTGCTGGATCAGGCGCAAAAAGCCGCCGATGACGTATTGTGGATCCCCGGCTGGGGTAAGGCCCGAATCGACTCCATGCTCAATGGCAGCCCGGACTGGTGTATTTCCCGCCAGCGCACCTGGGGGGTGCCTATTGCTTTGTTCGTGAACAAAGAGACCCACGAGCTGCATCCGGAATCTCCTGCCTTGATGGATAAAGTGGCGGCCCTGGTTGACGAAAAGGGTATGGATGTCTGGTTTGACCTGGATGCCCGGGATCTTCTTGGTGATGAGGCGGAACATTACGAGAAGGTTACCGACACCCTCGATGTCTGGTTCGACTCAGGTGTGACCCATTACGCGGTGTTGGAGCGCCGCGCAGGGCTGCGCTTCCCCGCCGATCTATATCTGGAAGGGTCCGACCAGCATCGCGGCTGGTTCCAATCTTCTCTGAAGACTTCTATCGCCATTAATGGTTGCGCGCCTTATAAGCAGGTACTCACCCACGGTTTCACCGTGGATGCGCAGGGGCGCAAGATGTCGAAGTCTATCGGCAATACCGTTGCTCCCCTGGATGTAATTAACAAGTTGGGTGCAGATGTACTGCGCTTGTGGGTATCGGCCACTGATTTCAGCGGTGAAATGGCTGTCTCCGATGAAATTCTTAAACGCACTGCCGATTCTTATCGTCGCCTGCGCAATACCGCCCGTTTCTTCTTATCTAACCTAGCCGGTTTCGATCCGCAAAAAGACCTGTTGCCGGAGGAAGAGTTGCTGGCACTGGATCGCTGGGCGCTGGATAAGGCTGCACACCTGCAGGATGAGATCCTGGCAGCCTACGATAATTACCAGTTCCACCAGATTTACCAGAAGCTGCATAACTTCTGCGTGGTTGAAATGGGTGGTTTCTACCTGGATATCATCAAGGACCGCCAGTACACCACCAAGGAAGATAGTGTCGCGCGTCGCTCTGCGCAGAGCGCGCTCTACCATATTGTGCAGGCATTTGTGCGCTGGATTGCCCCAATCCTCAGCTTCACTGCGGAAGAGTTGTGGCAGTTTATTCCTGGTAATAATGCCGATAGCGTGTTTATCGAAGAGTGGTATCCGCTGCCCAAACTGTCAGCCGAAGCTGATAAAGGTGCGGCCTATTGGGCTGTAATGGCCGAAGTGAAAACGGCGGTAAACAAGGTATTGGAGGAGCAGCGCGCTGCTGGAGCAATTGGTGGGTCTCTGCAGGCGGCAGTTACTCTGTATGCCAATGATGATCTGCGCGAGAAATTGCTCGAGTTGGAGAATGAACTGCGTTTTGTATTGATTTGCTCTTCCACTTCAGTGCAGCCTCTCAGTGATGCGGCGGGTGCTGAAAGCACCGAGCTTGAAGGTCTTAAAATTGGTGTGAGCAAAGTGGATCACCCCAAATGTGAGCGTTGCTGGCACTACCGTGCAGATGTGGGTGAAAACAGTGATTACCCGGATATTTGCGGTCGCTGTGTAGAGAATGTGGCTGGTGAAGGCGAGGTAAGGCACTATGCCTAAGACTAATCTGCTATTCGGCCACCCCTGGCGCTGGTATTGGCTGGCACTGGCTGTGGTGGTTCTGGATGTTGCCACCAAAGTCTGGGCTGTGGGCGAATTTATGTACGGCCCAGCGGTGCAAATTATTCCGGGGTTTCTGCAGTTTACCTATGCGGAAAACTATGGTGCAGCTTTCAGCTTCCTGTCTGATGCGGGTGGTTGGCAGCGCTGGTTTTTTGGTGTGATCGCAATGGTGTTTAGCATTGTTGTCATTATCTGGTTGTGGCGTTTGCCTGCACTAAAGCGCTGGGAACCCTGTGCCCTGGCCCTGATTTTGGGTGGTGCTCTCGGAAATCTGTGGGATCGCATTCTGCTGGGATATGTGCGGGACTTTATTTCCGTGTACTACGGCAGTTGGCATTTCCCAGTGTTTAATGTGGCGGATATGGGTATCAGTATCGGCGCGGCCATGCTGGTTATAGAGTTGCTTTTCTTTGCAGAAAAAGACGGCGACAAGACAAAAAATAACGCGGAAGTTTAACGAACCATGAGTAATAGCGTTATCGGCGAGCACAGCCGCGTAACTCTGCATTTCAGCCTGAAGCTGGATGACGGTACCGAAGTGGATTCCACTTTCAAAGGTGATCCCGCTTCTTTTAGTGTGGGGGATGGCAGCCTGCTGCCAGGCTTTGAAAAAGCCCTCTTCGGTCTCAAAGCTGGCGATGAGGCGGAAATCGAAATCCCCCCTGAGCTGGGCTTCGGTCAGCGTAATCCGGCCAATATGCAAAAGGTGCGCCGCGACAGCTTCGCTCCGGATATTGAGCTGGAGCCTGGCTTGGTAGTTTCCTTTGATAATGGAAGTGGTGAATTACCCGGTGTAGTTCGCGAGATTGAGGAGGATGAAGTAACCGTTGACTTCAACCACCCTCTGGCAGGGCAGACACTGAGCTTCCACGTAAAAATTATCGCAGTGGATTCGATTCAATAAGGGCAATTTTTCACCCGTTGAATAGATTATCGAAAGAGTGCTGAAGTAAAAATGCAAATCCGACTGGCTAATCCCCGTGGCTTCTGTGCCGGCGTCGACCGCGCGATTGATATTGTTAACCGTGCCTTAGATGTCTTTGGTGCGCCCATCTATGTACGTCACGAGGTGGTACATAATAAGTTTGTGGTGGAAAGCCTGCGCGAGCGCGGTGCCGTGTTTGTGGACGAGCTGTCGGAAGTGCCCGATGATGTTATCGTTATTTTCAGTGCCCACGGTGTATCCAAAGCTGTGCAAAGGGAAGCAGAAGATCGCAACCTGCGTGTATTCGATGCCACCTGCCCACTGGTTACCAAGGTGCATATCGAAGTCAGCAAATTCAGCAGTGATGGCGCCGAGTGCATACTAATCGGCCACGCCGGACACCCGGAAGTAGAGGGCACTATGGGTCAGTATGATGGCACCGCTGGTGGTGCTATCTACTTGGTCGAAGACGAGGAGGATGTGGCCAAGCTAAAGGTGAATAACGAGAATAATCTCGCATATGTTACCCAGACCACCTTATCCATGGATGATACTGCCCGGGTAATCGATGCCTTGCGACAGCGCTTTCCCAACATCCGCGGCCCGCGCAAGGATGATATCTGCTACGCTACCCAAAACCGCCAGGACGCTGTTCGCCAGCTTTCTCTGGAGAGCGACCTGGTGTTGGTTGTGGGTAGCCCCAATAGCTCCAACTCCAACCGCCTGCGCGAACTGGCTGAGCGCTGTGGTGCCGATGCCAAATTAATCGACGGCGCTGTTGATATTGATGCCGGTTGGCTCGCGGGCAAAAAATCCATTGGCATCACCGCCGGGGCCTCGGCTCCAGAGGTGTTGGTGCAAGAGGTGATTGGCAAATTGCAACAGCTTGGTGCCACCGTGCCTGAAGAGATGGATGGGTGTGAAGAAAATATCCGTTTTTCTCTGCCCAAGGAGCTCCGCTAAATCCTAGATATTTAAGTTGAATGCCGATTATGAACAATCATTCTCGTCCGCCTCTTCAATCCGCATTCGTCCGCCGCTGGATAAAATAAAGGCCTTCCCTCGGTTATTTTCCTGGCTACATATATGTAGTGTTCCCATCTGCAGAGCCCCTTCTGGAGAGCCTGCCTTACGGCTCTCCCCGGTACTTATAAAGGAAATGTAATCCTCAACTGGACTGTTCGTTTTAATAAGGACTTTATCTAGGGCTGCACTACTAAGAATCAATAACTCTTTGTCTCCCCGTTCTCCGTTATTATCGCTATCGGCAAAAATTTCCCAGCCTTGTTCCCAGCTTCCCAGGTTTCGCATTGTTACCCGCTGGTTGCGAATGATGGCGTTTGTTCGGGTAAGCTGTACAGCAGTAAAGAACTCCTCGGTAGAGGTTTGCAGACGGGTGTTTTCTAGTAATTGTGTAAAGCTTGGCAGACCGATTAAAAGAAGTATCGATAATAGCGCCAAGGTGATTATCAATTCGAGTAGTGTAAAGCCCTGCTGAGTCATGCCCCTTCTCCTAGGGTTGTTTAGACACAGGTCTCAATTTCTCGACCATTGAATCTGCTGAAATCGCCGCTTGTCGAGCCCTATTGGTATGGTGATGGCGGCAGTGCTATTTTCGCGAATATAACTCTAGGTGAATCCTTCTTCTAGGCGCGTGGCGGCTGAGGAAACTCAAAATTATTGGTACAAATTACATATTAAGTAGGAATACATGCGGTATAAGCAGAGCCAACACAAACGCTGTTTGCTGCAGCGAGGTTTTACCCTGATTGAGCTGATGGTTACTCTCGTAGTGCTGGCCGTTCTGGTAAGTATCGCAGCACCGAGTTTTACAGACATGATTAACAACAATCGTGCCGTTGCTGTTTCAGAGAATTTTACAGGAGCCCTAAGCTACGCTCGCTCGGAGGCAATTAAGCGCGCTGGACGGGTATCTATTTGCGCGAGCGCAGATGGGGCGAACTGTACTGCAGCTGATACCTGGTCCCAGGGCTGGATGGTATTTGTGGATACAGCAGCGACAGATAACAGTACAAATTTCGGAATATCGCAGATATTGCGTACCTGGGAGGCTGATGACAATGCCGTTATCACCGTTAAGCAGGGTGCTGCTAATACTAATTTCTTACGTTACACCACCCTTGGTACTTTGGGGCGCTTTAATGACACTACGGTTACCACAAAAGTAACGGGTTGCACGGGCACTAGTGCACGGACACTAGCAATTACAGGTTCCGGCATGCTTAACGTATCCAAATCCAGTTGCTAAGGGATATCTCAATGCAATTAATAAATAAGCAGCGCGGTGTTGGTCTTATTGAGGTTATGGTCACGGTGTTGATCTTATCAACCTCATTACTCGGACTAGCTGCACTGCAAAATAAGGCTCTGCAGTACAACCACAGCGCCTATATGCGCTCTCAGGCTAATATTCTGGCCTATGACATTTTAGATCGAGTTAGGGCCAACCGTAAAAAAATTGCAGATTATAAATTGGCTGTGACGGCAAGCACGCCAACAAGCAGCTCGAGCTTGGCTGGAAGGGACCTAATTGAGTGGAGGCAACTGTTGGGTCGCCAACTACCAAATGGAACCGGAGGAATTACCTGTGATAGCGATGGTAATTGTACGGCAACTATTAACTGGGGAGAGCAAGACTCTACTGCTTCTGATGGCACGACCAGTTTTGAATACATGACACGGATTTAAGCAATGAATTTACTCAAGCAGAGGGGTATTTCCCTGGTCGAGTTAATGGTCTCGATCACAGTGGGCCTGGTATTAATGGCGGGTGTGGTGCAACTTTTTCTGGCCAGTAAGGTGACTTTTAATAGCCAAAGCGCTATTGCCCGGGTTCAGGAAACTGGGCGTTTGGCAATGGATTTTATTGCTGAGGATCTGCGAATGGCGGGTTATATGGGCTGCGCGGACTTTTCTGTGACCAGGCTTGATAATCACCTTAAAGATACAACAGCGCTGATTTATCGTTTTGAGTCCCCTATTGAAGGTGTTGACGAGGGGATTACTGATAAAAGCTACCCAGCTGGCCGCCTGAGTAGTACCGATGCACTGATATTACGTAGCGCCAATAGCAATACGATGGGACTGCAGGGGACAAATACCGCTGACCGTATTTATATAGAAAATACTGATTTCGAAGAAAAAGCCTGCCCTAATGATAAGGATAAATATAGTGGGTTCTGTGAGGGTGATATCGTAGTAGTTGCTAGTTGCTCAAAAGGAATTGTCTTTCAAGCGACAAAATTTGAGTTCGCGAATAAACTGCCAACTGATGACCTTTCGGAAACTACTCCGCAAGAAACAACACAGCAGGAAGGGGATGAGGAAACAGCGGGTAAAAATGCGAAGTACATAGCAATTTATCACGAGGCAATAGATGGCTTTAAGCCAGGTAATATTAAAGCTGAGTGGGAGGTTGAACAAGGGAGTGAATCCTTTGGAGGTGACTCTCAATTACTGAGGGTAAATACCGCTTTTTACTATATTGCCAATAATACTGCTAGTGGCCGTCCAGGCCTATTTCGTGAGGTCAATGGCGATGTACAGGAATTAATGACTGGTGTCGAGGATATGCAGTTGAAATATGGCCGGGATACCAATAATGACCGCGCCCCCGATGAATTTGTAGATGCAAAGGATATCCCAGCAAGTGACTGGAATAAAGTTACTGCGATCAAAGTTGAGCTGTTAGTAGTTTCTACGGATGACAACGTTTTAGATGAGCCCCAGAAATATACGTTTAACGGAAGTCTGGTTAGCGCAAAAGATCGGAGGATGCGTCAAGTATTTACCAGTACGATTGCGATACGTGGACGTATGCCCTAATGGAGTTTTCAACAATGCGACATAAAGTAGTTGCCCCCAGAAAATTAATACGCCAGCAGGGAGCTACCCTTCTGGTTGGCCTAGTTATTTTATTGTTAATGACTTTTATAGGCCTCGCTGCTATTCGTGGCAGCGGCATGCAGGAACTAATGGCCGGTAATATGCGCGATCGGCAGTTGGCATTCCAGGCCGCCGAGGCAGGGCTGCGGATTGCAGAAGAAGACTTGGCTGTCGAAATAGCTAAAGCCGTAACTACCCGATTTGATGGTTCGAATAAAGGATATAAGGATGAGTTAGATGGTTCTTCGAATACTGGCTACTGGCTGACTTATGATTGGTCACAAACTACTGTCGCAGATATTACTTTGAAGGGCGTGAAGAGTAAGCCGGTTTATTTGGTGGAAAGAATCACAGAGCAAGTTAGAAATTCCGGTGCCGATGGTGGTGCAATAGATTTCAATCCTAGTAGGGGTCTAAAACAGTATTATCGAGTAACTAGTCGTGGGGTGGGCGGTACGGATACCGCAATAGTAATCTTACAGTCAAATTTTCAGCCATTCTAATTTCTGTGCTCGGATAAAGTGTTATGTTGAATATTAAAAAATATATAAAACAGAGCTCCGTGTTGATTTCAGCTATGTTAACCATAGGGATGACACACTCGGTGTTTTCAATGGATCTCGCCCAGCAGCCGCTTTTTTTACAGACTTCTGCCGACCCTAATATAATGTTTATACTGGATGATTCAGGGTCCATGCAATTTGAAGTTACACCTTCAGAGGTTGCATATATTTTCGACCCAAATGCAAGTAATCACTGGCCTTATAGAACAGTAATGTATGTGTACCCGAACAGTGACTTAAACTCGAATGGCAGCTTTCCAGGCTGCCCTTATGCTGAGGGTAAAACTAATAGTTGTGATTATTGGGATGGAGGTTATGGTAGGCTGATCCCATCTTTTAGTAAAAACAATCGTTGGGCTGCTTACTTTAGATCTTCTCATAATAACAAAACTTATTACAATCCCAATATTCGCTACGTTCCTTGGGTTGATAAAGATGGTAAGCAATGGCCTGATGCTGAACCTACAAAGGCATATCATAATCCCCAAAATAGAGAAAAAGGTTGGAGAAATTTAACCGAGTTAAATTATCAGAGTGCTTGCTGGATTGCTAATGATGCCAGTGAAAATTCCACTACACGATATGAAAATGGTTTTTGGGGGCTTTGCGAAGGTGGCAACCGAGACAGTTTGAAATATTTTTATCCTGCCACTTACTTTCAGTACGATGGCAGTGGGGATATAAACGATATTGATAGCTATTCTCGCATACAGATTACAAGGAGTAGAAATACTTACCCCCGCAGTAGTGCTCGGACTGACTGTGCAGCCGAGGGGTATTGTACCTTTGAAGAAGAGTCCAAAAACTTCGCCAACTGGTACAGCTATTATCGCTCACGAATTTTGATGTCTCGTGCGGGTATTGGTAAGGCCTTTGCTGCACAGGGAGAGGGGCTCAGAGTTGGCTTTGGGAGTCTTAATTCTTCGAGTAGGACAGTCGATGGTGAAAGTACAGCAACGATAAGAAAAGGGGTGCGAGCTTTTGCGGGCGATGACCGCGCCACCTTTTTTGATACGCTCTACGGTTTAGATATACCAAGGGCAGGTACCCCACTCTTAACTGCGTTAGATAATGCAGGCAAGTATTATCGACGTACAGGTAATCAAGGTCCGTGGTCAGGAGATCCAGGCGATACTAATGACAGTACTCCCCAGATAGCTTGTAGAGCGGCCTATACCATCTTAATGACTGATGGCTATGGAAATGATTATTCATCTGTATCGGCTGATAATTATGATGGTAACAATGGCGCTCCCTTCGCAGACTCCTACAGTGGTACTCTGGCAGATATCGCGATGAAGTACTATGAAGAGGATTTACACCCAACTCTAGCCGATCACCTGCCTGTTAGAGAGGGAGCATTGGATACGGCCAAGCACCAGCATATGGTCACTTTTGGGGTTGCTCTTGGTGTTACAGGGACAATCAGCGATACAGATAGTGTCTTCGATAAGATTCTCAAAAAGGAAGTTCAAAGTTGGCCTAATCCGACAAATTCTAACTCTAGTAATGCCAGTAAGCTAGATGACTTGTTACATGCATCGGTCAATAGCCGCGGAGGTTTTTACAGCGCGGGGGATCCTACTAGCTTTGCTAACCAGCTTACTGCTGTACTCACCGATATTAGTGGTAGATCCGGCTCAGCCTCGGCAGTCGCGGCCAACTCCACGCGATTGGGAACCGATACTGCGATTTTTCAGGCACTCTTCGATTCCAATGATTGGAGTGGTGAAGTTCGTTCTATCAAAATGAATGAAGATGGTACTCTAAAGAGCATTGCTACTTGGAATACTTCTGAGGCCGGAAAAATACCCACCAGTGCTAGAAAAATTAAGACTTATAATCCGAACTCCGCCACTGGAACCAGTATGGTTGATTTTGCCTGGGACTCTTTGAATGATGCGCAAAAAGCGGCGCTCAAAGGAGGGGATGATGAGACGGTTGCTCAGCAGCGCTTAAATTGGGTTGCAGGACAGACGATTGATGGTTTGCGCATTAGGTCTAAATTACTCGGGGATATAGTAAATAGTACACCGGTTCTTGCCGATAACCGTGATCAATATTACTCCTTATTACCGGCTAGCTTGGGGGGGAGTAGTTATGCAGACTATTTAAGTAATACTAAAACTAGTAGCCGTACTGAGGTGCTTTATGTAGGTGCGAACGATGGTATGTTACATGGTTTTAATATCAGTAATGGCGCTGAGCTTTTTGCCTATGTTCCAACAGGTATCTATGACAAATTAAAATATTTGGCAGCTAGTGACTATGGTTCTGAGAGTAATCCGCATCAGTATTTTGTAGATGGCCCCCTGTTTGTGGGTGATGCTTATTTCAAAAAGAATAATGCCGGTAATGCAAAGTGGATGAATATCCTGGTCGGTACCTATGGTGCCGGTGCCAAGGGTTTATTTGTGTTAGATGTAACCAACCCAAGTAGCCCTGAGGTGCTTTTCGAGTTGGATTCCGCTGTAGCTGGATCTAATATCGGTAATATATTAGGTCGTCCTCTAATTGTACCTACTAAAGCGGGTTGGAAGCTCATCTTTGGAAATGGTTATAAATCATCAACGGATAAAGCGAGCCTGATAATAGTTGATCTGTCAAATCCCTCTGACATAGAAGTGATCCCAACTTCTAATAGTACCGGCAATGGTTTGGCTGAGCCATCTTTGTTGATTGATGCGAAGGGGCTGGTTAACACTGCGTATGCTGGTGACCTTCTGGGGAATCTGTGGAAGTTTGATCTCAGTGACAGTGACAGTGACAAATGGGACGTATCATTTCGAGACGGTGATGGTGATGATGCTGCACGACTTTCTCTATTTACCGCCACAGATGTTAATGGAAACCCACAACCTATTACAGCAGCCCCTACTCTGGGCGCTAACCCAAGGTCCAGTGATTCAATTATGGTGTATTTCGGCACAGGGCAATATATGGCGAGTAGCGATAATGCTGCCGGTACGGTGATCAATAGTTTCTATGGTTTCGAGGATATTGGGGAAAGGCTTGAGTTCAAGGCTGTTGAGGACACAGATGGTAATCCTATAGATAAACGAACCGGTTTGTTGATGGAGAAAAAGATCGTTGAGTCAGGAAATTCTCGTACAATCTCAAAAGATAAGGATGAGTGGTGGGGGGATGACCTGGGAAATAAAAAGGGTTGGTTCCTGGATTTTGGTGCTATTGCTAACGGAGATGGCGAGGATAAAGGTAGTACTGGAGAACGTATTATCAGTAAGCCACTACTTGTGCGAGATAGACTGATCTTCCCGACTTTGATTACCTCTAGTGATCCCTGTGATTATGGTGCTACTGGTTGGACTATGGAGTTAGTGGGTGTTGGTGATGCCCGTTTTATAAACTATGGTATTTTAGATAATCCTAATACAAAACAAACAAGCGCGAGTACAGGGTATTCAGGCTATATTACTGCGGGGCGCAAAGTTTATATTCCCTATTCAGAGACTTCTGGAGAATACGGAAATCATACTGGCGGCATTTCTACCCCTTCTGCGCGCTTGTCCTGGAGAAAATTTTAGAGTGTCTACAATGACGATAGTAAACCTAAAAAAAAATCGTGGCTTCACTTTAATAGAGCTAATGATTGTTGTAGCTGTAATAGGTATCATTTCTGCTATTGCCTATCCCTCTTATATGGAGTCCGTACGCAAGAGTAATCGTGCGGAAGCAAAAGCAACCCTCAATGATGTGGCGCAGCGTTTACAGCGCTGCTTTACCGCTTATAGTTCTTATAATAATGATAACTGTGCAGTGAAAGGGGAAATAACGGGTGGTAAGACTTTAAATTCGGAGAATGGCTATTATTCGATATCCGGGGCATTGACTACAACTACCTTTACATTGACAGCTGCTACTGTTTCCGGGTCAGTTCAGGGTGGGGATAGTGATTGTGCGAATTTCACCTTGAACCAGGCCGGTGGGAAAAGTGCAAAAGACAACTCTAGTAAAGCAGCCGGAAATTGCTGGTAGTGTATAATTGAAAAAATTGAGAAGAGCCGGATAGTTATAATTCGGCTCTCTTTTATTTTTAAGTCTCCAACCCCAACTTCTTCAACCGGTATCGCAGTGAGCGAAAGCTGATACCCAGTTTTTGAGCTGCGGCGGTACGGTTCCAGCGAGTCTTGGTGAGTGCGCTTTCAATCGCTTCTTTTTCAATATCCTGCAGGAATTCATCTAGGGAGTTGTACTGGCTGGGATCAAAGCGATTTTTTTCTTCCGATTGGTTTCTATTTAAGGCTTCACCTTTAGTGCTGGTAGAGGAAGCTTCTCGATCACGCGTTTGCTCATCCCTCTCCAGTAGCAGGTCATCAAGGCATATTTCCTGATGATCGCATAGGGTAAAGGCGCGTTCGAGGATATTTTCGAGTTGGCGAACATTACCGGGGAAGGGGAAAGCCTGTAGGGCTTGCATGGCATCGGTAGAGATACTTGGGAGCATTATCTCTGAATTCTGGGCAATACGCTGCATAATGGCATCGACCAATAAGGGTATATCTTCACTGCGCTCGCGTAGAGGGGGTGTGGATATTTCGATTACATTGATGCGGTAATAGAGGTCACTGCGAAAGCGCCCTTCGCTGACCTCTTTGGCCAGGTCCTTGTGAGTAGCGCTGAGGATACGTACATCGATAGGGGTTTCCTGGCTTGCGCCTATAGCCCGAATGCGTTTTTCCTGTATCGTACGCAAAAGCTTGACCTGCATATCCAGAGGTAGGTCGGCAACTTCGTCGAGAAATAGAGTACCGCCCTGAGCGCTCTGTAGTAGACCTGCTTTGTCTTTATGTGCGCCGGTAAAACTGCCTTTTTTATGCCCAAAAAACTCGCTCTCCATAAGTTCAGCGGGAATGGCTCCACAGTTAATGGGGACGAAAGGTTTGTCGGCACGGGCTCCCTGGGAATGAATGGCCCTGGCAGCCAGTTCTTTGCCTGAGCCCGATTCGCCACTGATATAAACCGGGGCATCACTGCGCGCTACTTTGGCTATCTGTTCGCGCAGCTTGCGCATATTGGGGGCTTCGCCTAAAAGCAGCTGTTTCGCGCTCTTGCTCTGTTGTGGATCTCGCTCTCTATTCAGGCGTAGGGCCAGCTGAGCAAGGTTGCGCAGCCGCTCTAAATCGACCGGTTTACTGACAAAGTCAAATGCGCCGAGCTTTAGCGCCTTAATGGCAGTATCCATATTGCCGTGCGCGGTAATCACTGCGGTGGGCAAGTCTCGAAGAACACCACTCTGGATATGCTCGACTAGCTGTAGACCATCGCCATCTGGTAGACGCAGGTCGGTCAGGCAAAAATCGTAGTGGTTCTCTTTAAGCAGGCGTGTTGCCTCCGCTAAGCTGGCGGCGGTGTGACAGTTCACATCCATGCGCTGCAGAGTGAGTGTGATTAGTTTGCAGATATCCGGTTCGTCATCGACAACCAGGGCCAGAGGTAGCATCAATTCTCTGTCTTTTCTTGTTTTGTGGAGATTGTGGGCAAAGGTGCCGATTCTGATTATGTCAGAAATTCTTTACGAATATTCTCATACATTTTGGGAAATATTCCTGAGCAGAATCAAGTCACATTCTTTTAGTGAGCAAATTCAACTCTAAAGCAACTCATATCATCCCTGCTGCGGCAGTGGTAGAGATTGGCCTGATTGGTTTCACAGAGTTCTCGGGCAATATAAAGACCCAGACCACTGCCGCGGTTGCCGGTGGTGAAAAAGGGCTCAAAAACCTTGTCTTGGTGTTCCTGTGGAACCCCTGATCCTTGGTCTTTCACATCCAATTGAGTACAGCCGCGCTCAGGATTGTAGTACACGCTAATTGAAGCGTGTCTCTTGCCGGAGGCTACTTGAGAGTGGTGCAGGGCATTGTCGGTTAAATTGGTGATCACCTGGGCCATTTGAGCCGAGTCAAACCTGGCTTTGAGGGGGTTCTCAGGTAAGTCGAGCTCAACTTGATCTGCCCCAATGGATCCGGCGCTATAGTCTTGGATCAACTGTTGTAGCCAGCTACTGATGTCATGTTCCTGCGGATCGCCTGCCCGGCGCCGCGAGAGTTGCATAACATTTTCGACGATCTGATTAACCCGCTGGCTCTGCCTACAGATGATCTCGGTGAGATAGTGATCTTCCTCTGCCAATTGGGAGGATTCAGACAACAGTTGGGCAGCATGGCTGATAGCCGAGAGAGGGTTGCGAATCTCATGGGCGATGGAGGCGGTGAGATGTCCGAGAGAGGCAAGTTTCAATTTCTGTGCAGCTTCGGCCAGCTTGCGATTATCTTCTACGAATACCAGTGTACTGTTGCCGCTTTCATGCTCGAGCTTCGCGAAGTTTAGGTGCAGTTCTCTACCATTGTCCCCTTGTAGCAGTGAAGTATCGGGTCCTTTAGTATCGCGCCACTGGCGAATCGACTGGAGTACTGAGCTCCCTGCGAGGCTTTCAGCGTGTAACTGCTCTCCCAAGAGCCGTCGGGCTGCCTGATTTATCAGCTCGGGCTGGCCAGTAGGGCCCATTACCAGTACTCCGGTGCCCATACGCTCAATAATCAGCTGCGCCAGCCTCTGAAGGTGTGCAGCTTGGCGGCTTTGCTGGTCGGCGCGAATATTGGCACTACGAATACGTACAGACAAATACTGTAATGCGCTCACCGTGGCGAATAGCAACAG
Source organism: Microbulbifer mixtoriginis (SeqCode) (assembly GCF_052467235.1). Lineage (NCBI taxonomy): Bacteria > Pseudomonadati > Pseudomonadota > Gammaproteobacteria > Cellvibrionales > Microbulbiferaceae > Microbulbifer > Microbulbifer mixtoriginis (SeqCode). The sequence continues at coordinate 2,887,869 of NZ_CP174305.1, forward strand.
GCCTAAGCTTCCTGCGGCAACAATATCCTGACTAGTGCCTTTACCTGAGATCAAATTATACAACTCTAGGCCGATGACCCCGAGACTTGCCAGCGCCGCGAAGAAGGCACTCATTCGGCGGTCTAAAAGAATAGATCCGATTGAACAATTGATTAGCAGTAGATAGCCGAGACCGGAGTTCAAGCCACCACTGGATTCAATTAAAAGAAGGAAAACCAGAATATCGCAGGCCAGAATGATACCAATTTGGCCTGTGCCTACTTGATAGGCCTGCTGGCGTAAAAAAATTAACCAGCCAAAGTTAAGTAGGGAATACACCACGCTTGTATATAAGAAAAGTAGCGGTGCAGTATCTCCAAGGGCGCCGGCTCCTATATCCGAATAGAAAATTCCAAGTAACACTAGGGCGATAGATAGCCGATAAATTGCGCAAATTCGCAATAGCTCATGGTGTTGAAAAGAGGAGGTTGTACTGGTGTCGTTGGCACTACTCAAGGTGGTTTCCCGGTATGTTGTTATGGTGACCGCTGCCGTTAGAGCCCACAGGGGTTACAATGGCGGCCTGTCTTGTCCGAGGTTTAACCATGTCTACTTTGCAGCTAGTGCTGGCACAAATCAATTCTCTCGTAGGAGATATCCCAGGTAACACCGCTCGAGTAATTGAGGTGGCTAACAGGGCTCACCGAGAATTGGGTGCCGATCTGGTCCTTTTTCCCGAGTTGACTTTGTGTGGCTATTCTCCAGAGGATTTACTGCTGCGTCCCAGTATGCAAACTCGAGTTGAGGCTGCACTGGAAGCATTGAAAGCTGTTCAACTGCCCTGTGCAATTCTGATCGGCTATCCCCGTCATCTAAACGGCAAGCTATTTAATATGGCGGGCCTGATTGCCAACGGAGAGTTGGTGGCGGAGTATGCCAAGCAAAAATTGCCAAACTATCAAGTATTCGATGAGAAGCGTTATTTCACCAAAGGTGATCAACCTTGTGTCGTGGATATCAAGGGTATTTCGGTAGGCTTTAGCATTTGCGAGGATATCTGGCATCGGGAACCCATACAGCAGACCGTAGAGGCAGGGGCCAAATTGATTCTGAATATCAATGCCTCTCCCTTTCATCGCGGTAAATCTCTTCAGCGACAGGAGTTGATATCCACTCAGGCACGTGTAGCGGAAACACCAATTGTGTATGTGAATTGGTGTGGTGGTCAGGATGAGCTGGTCTTCGATGGGGGTTCAATGGCTGTGGATGCCGATGGACAGATCTGCGCCAGGGCAGAAGAATTTGCCGAGCAGTTACTGCCCGTATCGGTTTCCCAGCAGAGTGGAAGAGTAACCCTATTACCCGGTGAGGTGGCGCCTCTTATGGGGGATCTGGCATCGGTTTATCAGGCGCTGGTACTGGGAGTACGCGATTATGTTAATAAAAATGGTTTTAACGGTGTGGTACTGGGACTCTCAGGTGGCATTGACTCGGCTTTGACCCTGGCGATTGCCGTGGATGCATTGGGCAAAGATCGGGTGGAAGCAGTGATGATGCCATTCCATTACACTTCAGATCTGAGTAAGACTGATGCCGCCGATCAGGCGCAGCGCCTTGGCGTGAATTATCGGGAAATTGGAATCGAGCCCATTTTCGATGCCTTCATGGGGGCATTGGCGGAAGAATTTGCTGGTAGTGCGAGAGATACCACCGAGGAAAACCTGCAGGCGCGGGCTCGCGGAGTATTGCTTATGGCGATCTCCAATAAGAAGGGGGCCATGGTACTGACCACCGGTAATAAGAGTGAAATGGCAGTCGGTTATGCGACTCTTTACGGAGATATGGTTGGGGGCTTCAACGCGCTAAAAGATGTGCCCAAGGTACTGGTGTTTGAGTTGGCGCGCTATCGAAATACGGTCTCGGAAGTCATTCCTGAAACTGTTATCACACGACCGCCAAGTGCTGAGTTGGCCCCAGATCAGGCGGATACCGACAGTCTGCCTCCCTACGAAGTGTTGGATGAGATTCTGAATCTCTACGTCGACAGAGACTTCAGTGCCGAGCAAATTGTTAAGCAGGGATTTGAGCGCAGCATTGTGGAGCGTGTGGTGCGCCTGGTATCACGCAATGAGTACAAGCGTCGCCAGGCTGCCGTGGGTGTGCGGATTTCAGAGCGGGGTTTTGGCCGAGATCGGCGCTACCCGATAACCAATGGTTGGAAGGCCGGCGAGTAAGCTGGACTAGAACATAAAACGGCGCCGAAAGGCGCTGTTTTATGTTTAGCAAGGGGTATTACATCAGCTCCGGAGGGAGAGGGGCTTCATCGCGGTTGTACTCGGGGTTATACAGTTCGCGGCTATCGAAACCTTCGGGATCAGACTTTTCAAACAACCCGAGGGTAACACGGTGTACCAGGCTGCGGCCGCTGGCGCCTTTGAAGAAGTCATAGTTGAAAGTGCCATCTTCATTGAACGCTGGATGCTTGGGATAGTTGTTGCGCAGCACGCTCAGGGCGTTGGCTTCCAGCTCCGGCATCTCCATCAGATGGTAGCCCTGTACCATCACTGCGAGTGCATCGGGTACGGCCGGAGTCTGCTGGAAGTTTTCCACAACATAGCGGCCACGGTTAGCAGCGGCGAGGTAGGCGCCGCGCTTGAAGTAGTAGTTGGCCACATGGATCTCATAGCGAGCCAGCAGGTTGCGCAGGTGAATCATGCGTTTCTGCGCATCTGCGGCGTAGCGGCTTTCCGGATAGCGGGCCATCAACTGAGAGAAGTAGGCGAAGGATTCGCGTGCAGCACCTGGATCTCGGTTGGTGAGGTCGGTAGGCATAAAGCGCTCAAACAGGCCGGCGCCCTCGGTGAAGGAGGATAGTCCCTTCATGTAATAGGCGTAATCGACATTGCGGTGTTGCGGATGCAGCCGGATAAAACGGTCCGCTGCGGCGATGGCAGCATCGTTTTCATAGTTGCGGTAATAGGCGTAGATCAGCTCCAGCTGGGCCTGCTCTGCATAGTTACCGAAGGGGAAGTTGTCTTCCAGGGCGCGCAGGTTCTTGATCGCCAGATCCCACTGGCTGGTGCGAAGTTGCCGCTGGGCAGCCTCGTAGAAGGCTTGTTCTGTGCGGTTGCCAGTGGGCAGGCCCTCTTCTGAGTCATCGGTGTTGGCACAGGCAACCAATAATACCGACACCAAGGCCAGCGACAGCATTTTCCAGGCTTGCATAGCCCCTCGCTCTATCATTCTCACACTCTACCTTATTAAACTATCCGCCAAGATTAATCTGGCGCTCCAGACATTTAAACACAGTCCCGGAGCTGCCCAAAGTATTTGCAATTGTTTGATGAATGACCACCTAAAACTCAATATTGAAGTTCCGGCCAGTATGGCTGGTCGAAGATTAGACCAGGCAGCAGCCGAATTAATTCCCGATTACTCCCGTGCTCGCCTGCAATCCTGGATCAAAGGCGGCCAGCTCACCTTGAATGGTGCTGTTGCCAAGCCTAAGGATAAGCTATTTGGCGGTGAGCAGCTCAGTCTACGCGCGGAATTGGAGGCTCAGGGAAGCTGGAGCGCCCAGGCCCTGGACCTGAATATTGTCTATGAAGACGATAGTCTCATTGTGATCAATAAGCCTGCAGGTCTAGTGGTTCACCCGGCTGCGGGTAATCCTGATGGCACTTTGCTAAACGGCTTGCTACACCACTGCCCAAATCAGGAGGTGATTCCCCGTGCTGGCATTGTGCACCGTTTAGACAAAGACACCAGTGGCCTGATGGTTGTCGCCAAGACTTTACCGGCACAGGTACACCTTGTAGACCAATTGAAGCAGCGGACGGTCAGTCGGCAGTATGACGCTTTAGTACAAGGCTATATCACCGGCCCCGGTCGCGTTGACGCGCCTATCGGTCGCCATCGCCAGAATCGACTGAAAATGGCGGTACTCGATTTTGGTGGTAAAGAAGCCATCACGCATTATCAAGTGCATCAGCGTTTCCGTGCCCACACCCTGTTGCGCTGCAAGCTGGAAACCGGGCGTACCCACCAGATTCGAGTGCATATGGCCCATATTCGTCATGCATTGGTCGGCGACCCGCTATATGGTGGGAGGCCTAAATTGCCCGCCGAGGCTAACAGGGAGCTGGTTGAGGCACTACAGGGGTTTCCCCGTCAGGCCCTACACGCTGCAGAGTTGGCCCTGGTTCACCCGCGCACCGGGGAAAATATGCACTGGTGTGCTCCTATGCCAACGGATATGCTTCAGTTGCTCGAGCTCCTCAATAGGGATCGGAGTGAGTGAAATCTGTGACTATATCTTCACTTGAGGTGGAGTGTGCAGTCACGGCCCGCTCCGCAACATCGATATAAAGCAGAAAAACTATGTCCCTCGATCATTACCTGACCCCCTCTTGGCCGGCGCCAGCCAGGGTGCGTGCCGTCACTACCTTGCGCAATGGCGGTGCTAGCACCGGAGTTTTTAGCAGCTTCAATCTTGGCGCCCATGTGGGGGATGAGGAACCTGCAGTAATGGCCAACCGGCAGCAGTTGTCGGAGGAATTGAAGCTGCCGGCGGTGCCTCAGTGGCTGGAGCAGATTCATAGTGACAAGGTCATTGAGGCACAGAGCGATGGGCTTGTGCGTACCGCTGATGCCAGCTTTAACCTTGGCGGTGGCGCTGCTTGCGCGGTCCTCACAGCCGACTGTCTGCCGGTGCTTATCTGCGACAAGACGGGCACCAGGGTAGCTGCAGCACATGGGGGGTGGCGCGGTTTGGCCGAGGGCATTTTGCGTAACACGGTTACTGCGCTTGATTGCGACCCAAAAGAATTACTAGTCTGGCTGGGGCCTGCGATTGGCCCCGAAGCTTTTGAAACGGGCGTCGATGTTTTAGAAGCCTTTTTCGAGCATGCGCAAAGTGGCATGCATACCGAGGCGATTGCTCAGTGTTTCCGTCCCCACAGTAAGAAACCCTTGCACTTTCTTGCTGATATCTATGCTCTGGCGCGAGCTGAATTGGCTGAACTTGGCGTAGAAAATATTTACGGGGGAGAATATTGTACAGTGAATGAAGCCGAACGTTTTTTTTCTTACCGCAGGGAAAGAACTACCGGACGAATGGCTTCATTAATCTGGTTGGCGGATGATGAAAGCTGAGAACACAGTAAAGAAAGGCGAGTGATTTTTGCTGTGCTTTCTATGTCTTACTTCGCTTTCGCTTCCTTTGCCTGAGTTGAGGTAAGGCTATGGCAGAGTGAACCACTTTTTCCTTTGACTTCTATTGGGGTCTTAAGCGCAAAAATCAAGCTTCAGGTGTGGATTTAAAACTAGATTTAAGAAAAAATTATTTTGCGCATTAGTGATTTACGTTAGGAATTCCCACCAATTGATTTAAATCATTGAAAACCTTCCTCCCGCCCCTATTTTATTTCCCAACACTACACTGAAGCGTGGCGCCGCTTGGCTGCTATCGACCCAGTACTACAAAAATCCCCGAGTAGGAGAGGTTGCATTCATGCGTATAGACAGAATGACAAACCCGCTGCAGGCAGCTTTTGCCGATGCACAATCTCTGGCCGTTGGCAGAGATCACAACCAAATTTATCCAGAGCACCTGTTGCTTGCGCTGCTCAACCAAAATAACGGCAGCGTGCCTGCATTTTTGTCGCAGGCCGGATTTAATCTAAATGGTCTGCGCAATGATCTGGCTAAAAGGCTGGATAACCTGCCAACTATCAGTTCCCCCACTGGGGACGTGGGTATGTCGCAGGAGCTGATGCGCCTGATGAACCTCACGGATAAAAAAGCGCAAAAAAATGGTGATAGTTTTATTTCCAGTGAGACAGTTTTACTCGCTGCGTTTGATTCTGCTGCAGGGGAAATTGCCAAAATACTCAATGCCAATGGCGACTTAAAACAATTAGAGGCAGCGATACAAAAAGTGCGTGGTGATGAAAAAATTGACGATCCCAATGCGGAAGAGGCACGTCAGGCATTGGATAAGTACACCTTGGATCTGACCGAACGCGCGATAGCCGGCAAGCTGGATCCAGTGATTGGTCGTGACGATGAAATTCGTCGTACGATACAGGTATTGCAGCGCCGCACTAAAAACAACCCGGTACTGATCGGTGAACCCGGTGTGGGAAAAACCGCGATTGTCGAGGGGCTCGCTCAGAGAATTGTGAACGGTGAGGTTCCCGAGGGCCTCAAAGACAAGCGTCTGTTGTCATTGGACTTGGGCGCTCTGCTAGCCGGCGCCAAGTTCCGTGGAGAATTTGAAGAGCGCTTAAAAGCTGTTCTCAATGAGCTCTCCAAGCAGGAAGGGCGGATCATTCTGTTTATTGATGAGCTGCATACCATGGTGGGGGCGGGCAAAGCCGAGGGCGCTATGGATGCCGGTAATATGCTTAAACCGGCTCTAGCGCGCGGTGAGTTGCACTGTGTTGGCGCCACAACCCTGGATGAATATCGCCAGTACATCGAGAAAGATGCGGCCCTTGAACGTCGCTTCCAAAAGGTACTGGTGGATGAGCCCACCGAGGAAGATACCATTGCCATATTGCGGGGATTAAAAGAACGCTACGAAGTGCACCACGGCGTGGATATCACCGACTCGGCCATCATTGCTGCCACCAAATTGTCCCAGCGTTATATTACCGATCGTCAGCTGCCGGACAAAGCGATCGACCTGATCGATGAAGCGGCCAGTCGTATCCGCATGGAAATAGATTCCAAGCCGGAATCGATGGATAAACTGGAACGCCGTTTAATCCAACTTAAAATCGAACGCGAGGCAGTCAAAAAAGATAAAGATGACGAGGCCACACAAAAGCGGTTAGCCAAGTTGGAGGAGGAAATTCACCAGTTGGAAAAGGAATACTCCGATCTCGAGGAAGTTTGGAAAGCGGAGAAATCCCAGCTTGCGGGTAGCCACGACCTGAAAGAGAAACTGGAACAGGCCAAGTTGGATATGGAATCGGCGCGTCGCGCCGGTGATTTAACCCGAATGTCGGAGCTGCAGTACGGTGTTATCCCACAGCTGGAACAACAGTTGAAGTCTGCTGCAACCCATGAGGCAAGTGAAGAGCCGCGCCTGTTGCGCAATCGGGTAACCGATGAAGAAGTAGCCGAAGTTGTTTCTCGCTGGACAGGTATCCCGGTTTCCAAAATGCTGGAGGGCGAGCGGGAAAAATTACTGCGTATGGAAGACGAGCTTCACAAACGTGTTATAGGCCAGGGTGAAGCGGTGGAAGCTGTCGCCAATGCGGTGCGGCGCTCCCGCGCGGGTCTCGCCGATCCTAATCGCCCCAACGGCTCTTTCCTATTTCTGGGCCCCACCGGGGTTGGTAAAACTGAGCTCTGTAAGGCGCTGGCACAATTTCTCTTCGACACCGAAGATGCCATGGTGCGCATCGATATGTCGGAATTTATGGAAAAGCACTCAGTGGCCCGCCTGATAGGCGCACCTCCGGGGTATGTGGGTTACGAGGAGGGCGGCTATCTGACTGAGGCGGTGCGTCGTAAACCCTACTCAGTGGTGTTGCTCGATGAAGTGGAAAAGGCACATCCGGATGTATTCAATATCCTGCTGCAGGTGCTGGATGATGGTCGCTTGACCGATGGCCAGGGTCGCACCGTGGACTTTCGCAATACTGTTGTAGTGATGACTTCCAACCTGGGGTCGGACCTGATCCAAAAGTTTGCCAGCGCCGAGAGTGGTGATGACTTGGATGCCGAAATTCGTTATCGACAGATGAAAAATGCGGTGATGGAAGTGGTGGGCAATCACTTCCGCCCAGAATTTATTAACCGTATTGATGAGGTAGTGGTATTCCACCCGCTGGATAAGGCGGAAGTGCGCTCCATTGCGGAAATTCAGTTGCGACAATTGTGCCGCCGTCTGAGCGAGCGTGATCTGAAGCTGGAGGTTTCCGAGGGCCTGTTGAATAAGCTTGCTGAGGTGGGCTTTGATCCGGTCTATGGCGCGCGGCCACTGAAACGGGCGATACAAATCTGGCTGGAAAACCCACTGGCGCAAGATGTGCTCGCAGGTAAATTTACTCCCGGCACCACTATCCACGCGGATGTCGAGGGTGATCGGGCGGTATTCCGCTAGTCGGTATTATTCGTTTCTCTGTCGATGAAACAGCTAGTTATACATCTGTTTCATCGACTTTTAGAGTAGGATATTTCGTTTTCTTCCTCCTTCTTTATCTCGCTCAAAATTGGGTGCAGGTACCTATCTTTCCACCATTATCGTCACTTCCGTCCCTTCCATGGCGTTCAAATATCTTTTCAGGCTAATCCAATGAGAGTCTAACAATACGCACGGGATTTTCTTTATAAACTAAATCTGGTGGTCTGTTTAGTTGGTGGCTCCCAGAGTCAGACCTCCGTCTTGTCGATCCGCGGCATTGTTGTGAATGATCGGGGGTAAATTATCAGTAAACGCATGGTGCTAATGCTGCTCGGGTGCCTGGTACTTTTTGGCGGTATTTTTGCGTATAAATTTATTGTCCAGCGTATGGTGAATCAATTTCTGGACAATATGCGTTTGCCGGCTCCTACAGTGACCTCGGCGAAAGCGCAGGTGCAAAATTGGCCAGAGGATTTAAGCGGGGTTGGTACAGTCCGTGCCGTCAATGGTGTTGAGGTTACGACAGAGGCCGAGGGTGTGGTTAGTGCTATCCACTTCAAGTCCGGCCAGTATGTACACAAAGGCGACCTTCTCGTAGAAATATTCGCCGAGCCGGAGAAAGCACAGCTGCAGGTTCTGGATGCTGAGCTGCGTTTGGCAAGGCGCAATTATGCACGAATTAAAACGCTTACCGCTCGTGGTGTGACCACCGAAGCAGAGCTCGATAGTGCACGTAGCACCTTGGATCAGGTGGTGGCCAATATCGAGGTACAGCGCGCCAGGGTGGATCAGCGTAGAGTGCTGGCGCCTTTTAATGGTGTTCTAGGAATACGCCGTATTGATCTTGGGCAGAATGTCAGCCCGGGGGACGCGGTAGTCACTCTTCAACAGCTCACGCCTATCTTTGTCGACTTTTCCCTGCCAGAGCAGAAATACTCTCTGGTTAAGGAGGGGATGCCTATCAGCCTGACTACCGATGCTTTTCCCGGTAAAACCTACCGGGGGAGAATTACCGCAGTAGACCCCAGAGTAGATAGAGCCAGCCGCAACTTCCTGATACAGGCTACGCTCGAAAATCCCAAGAAGCACCTGCGCCCAGGTATGTTTGCCCAGGTTTCTGTAAAAATTGAAGCCAGCCGCCGAGTACTTGTGGTCCCCCGAACGGCCCTGTTGTTTGCTCCCTATGGCGTATCGGTCTTTGTGTTGGAAACGGAAGCCTCTGACAACAGTGTCACCGTAAACAAACGCTTTGTTAAAACCGGTGAGGAGCGCGGTGATCTGGTGGAAATTGTAGAAGGATTGCTGCAGGGCGATGAGGTGGCCAGCAGTGGCTTGCTTAAATTGCGCAATGGTGAGGCTGCGGTAATCAACAATGAGAACAAGCCGCCAGAGGACCCATCTCCCACTCCTGAAAACAGTTAATTTCTACTGGGTGTTGCGGTGAATTTTACAGAGATATTTATTCGTAAACCGGTATTAGCTTCAGTAGTCAGTTTATTTATTTTTCTACTGGGCTTGCGCTCAATAACTGAATTAAATATTCGTCAGTATCCGGAACTGGAGAATGCAGTTATTACAGTCACTACTGTCTATGTGGGAGCAGACTCCGATCTTGTACAGGGATTTATTACCACGCCGCTTGAACAGGAGATTGCAACGGCGGATGGCATAGATTACATGGTATCTACCAGCGTACAGGGGCTCTCGACCATCAATGCCTATGTGCGGTTTGATTACGACCCCAACGAGGTGCTGACTCAAATTGTTGCAAAGGTAAATAAATTGCGCAGCGACTTGCCCGAAGAGTCTGAGGATTCCAGTGTGGAGATGCAGCAGGGGGAAACAACCGCTGCCATGTACCTTTCTTTTTCCTCGGAGATCCTCGCTAACAATCAAATTACCGATTACTTAGTTCGGGTTGTGCAGCCCAAGCTGGCCACTATAGCCGGGGTACAGCGTGCACGTTTGCTTGGAGACAGTACTTTTGCTATGCGCGCCTGGTTGAAGCCTAAAGAAATGGCTGCGTTGGAGGTGACACCTGAAGACGTAGCCAATGCCCTGCGCAATAACAATATCCTTTCTGCAGCGGGGGCCACCAAGGGCTCTAGAGTAGCAATAGAAATACGTGCAGACACGGATATTTCCCGCCAAGTGGATTTTCAAAATCTGGTGGTGCGTGCGAGCGGCGATCAATTGGTAAGACTTAGAGATGTAGCGGATATTGAGTTGGGAGCGGAGACTTACGATAGCTCGGTGACATTTAACGGGCAGTCTGCAACTTTTATTGCTATTGAAGTCGCCCCCAATGCAAACTCCTTGGATGTCATCAAACATGTACGGGAAAAGCTGGAGAGTGAAATTTTTCCCCAGCTACCGGAGGGGATGCGGGGAGAAATTCCCTATGACAGTACTGAGTATATTCAGGACTCTATTTCTGAAGTGGTGCGTACCATTGTTGAAGCAGTGATTATCGTTATCGTGGTCATCTATCTGTTTCTGGGGTCTTTGCGCAGTGTTTTGATTCCTGCCATCGCGCTTCCTCTTTCCTTAGTGGGTGCAATGTTTCTGATGCTGTTGATGGGCTTTTCCATCAACTTGCTAACTCTGTTAAGTATGGTGCTGGCTATTGGCATCGTCGTGGATGATGCGATTATCGTTTTGGAAAATGTGCACCGCCATATTGAAGAGGGGCTCACGCCACGCGAAGCTGCCATTGTAGGGGCTCGAGAACTTGCATGGCCAGTAGTAGCTATGACTACCACGTTGATCGCCGTGTATATTCCTATTGGCTTTCTCGGTGGTCTTACCGGAACTCTATTTATCGAGTTTGCGTTTTCTCTCGCCGGTGCCGTGCTGCTATCGGGTGTGGTCGCGCTAACACTTTCACCAATGATGGCCTCTAGGATACTGAAGCCGCGTGACGGTGGGGGGACACGCTTGGAGGCCTGGTTGGAGCGGCGCTTTGCGAATTTACAGAAGGGTTTTGAAAAGCGCTTGCACAACGCATTAGAGGAACGCAGCGTTATTTTACTTTTCGGCTTGATTGTTTTGGTGAGCTGTTATTTTCTTTTTATTACTTCACCGCAGGAGCTGGAGCCTACAGAAGATCGGGGTTTGGTCCTCACTATATCCACAGCAGATGCTTATGCAACACTGGATTATGTTGAGCAATATACAGGGGAGTTGGTGGATATTGCTGATCTCTATACTGAGGTGGAAAATATTTTCCTGCTCAATGGCGCCGGTACTTTTAGCAGTGGTGTCAATAATGCTACGGCGGGCTTTGTATTAGGGCCCTGGGAAAAGCGTAAACGTGACACTGCACAAATGCAGGAACTAATCAGTGAGGATGTGCGCAACATCGCTGGTCTTAAAGTGGCTGTGGTTGTGCCGCCGAGCTTGCCCACTGCAGGTGGTCAACTGCCGGTGGAATTTGTTATCGGGGCAACAGAGCCAGTGGAGAATCTCGCCGATGTTGCCAGTGAGATTATGGCAAAGGCCTTGCAAAGCAGGAAGTTTATTTTTCTGGACTCCGACCTGAAAATTGATAAGCCTAAGGTCGTTATTGAAATAGACCGAGAGAAGGCTGCGACTATGGGGGTGGATATGGTGAACCTCAGTCGTGACTTGGGGGCAATGCTTTCCGGTGCTTATGTTAATCGCTTTTCACTTGATAATCGTAGTTATAAGGTGATCCCTCAGGTCGAGCGAGTTGATCGCCTGACTCCTGCCCAGTTGAAGCAATATTATATCCGGGCGATTAACGGGGACCTGGTTCCTATTAATACCCTGATTAATCTGCGCCAAATCGTTGAGCCACAACAATTAAAACGCTTCCAGCAACTTAATGCGGTTACGATATCCGGGGTGCCGCGCCCGGGTGTCACCCTAGGTGAAGCGTTGGACGTTTTGGAAAATGCGGCGAGGCAAATACTGCCAGCCGAGTATTCTGTGGACTACTCCGGTCAATCCCGTCAATTCAAAACGGAAGGTTCTGAATTAGTCATAACATTTTTCTTCGCACTGATAGTAATTTATCTGGTGCTGGCGGCTCAGTTTGAGTCCTGGCGCGACCCTCTAATTATGCTGGTGACTGTCCCGATGAGTGTGTGCGGCGCTATGATCTTTGTAAGCCTGGGTCTAACCACACTTAATATCTACACCCAGGTGGGACTGGTGACTTTAATCGGCGTTATCTCCAAGCATGGAATTCTAATTGTGGAGTTTGCCAATAAACTACAAATGGGGGGAGTGGATAAGCGTATCGCTATAGAGGAGGCCACTTCTATTCGTCTGCGGCCGGTATTGATGACAACGGCATCACTGGTGCTGGCAATGGTGCCACTGCTGATTGCTTCAGGGCCCGGTGGTGGGGCCCGTTTTGCCATGGGGCTGGTCGTCGCCTCGGGTATGACGATTGGCACATTGTTTACCCTTTTTGTGGTGCCTGCCATGTATCTTTATTTGGGGCGGGATTACGAAAAGATAAGGGCACAAGTGCAGGGCAATTAATGGCCTCGTGCATGATACTTTTAAGCGTCGAGGATACCCCTTGTGGTGTTACTACGGCGGAATTCACTGGGAGTAACCCCTTCGTGTTTTTTAAAGAAGCGGGTAAATACCGCGCGCTCGGCAAAATGCAGCTTTATTGCGATACTCTCGACAGATTCACTGGAGGACAGCAGTAGACGTTTGGTCAGGGCCAGGGTGACACTGTCTTTTAGCTCCTGAAAAGTAACCCCCTGTTCTTTCAATCTCCTTTGCAGGGTGCGGCCGCTGGTGCGAAAGTGAGCGGCGGCCTGTTTAATGGTGACTTCCTCGCGGAGAATGTGTTTTTCCAGCCATGAGCGCAGGCTCGCAGCTAAGTTGTAACTCGATAGCGTATTGTGTAAAACAGTTTTTAAAACATTTCGGCTCTGGCTACGCAGTAACTTGTGGTAGCTGGGGATAGGAAAATCCAGTGTTTCAGAGCCAAGAATAATGGCGTTGGTATCACAGTCAAATTCTACTGGGCTTTGGAATATACGGGCATAAATAGAATCATCCTCGGGTTTTGGCCTGCGCAACTTAACACCGCATACCTCAGTAAACTGGGGGTTCAGCGTACGCAATAATTCCGCGATTCGGGCCATTAACATTTCGGCAAAGAAATGGTTTACCGATTCGCTAAATAATTCTAAGCGCCATTGCAGAGTGAGGACTTCACATTCTTTTTCTTGTCTTGTTTCGAATCTTAGTAGCGGCGCAAGGGTTTGCGATAAAACAATTTCCGCAGGACGCAGTATTTCCCGTGGCCGCCGCAGGGAGGGTTGCGCCTCGATAATGGTTTCTTCCAGCCACAAGATAATAGGAAAGCGACTGAAACTGAGTCCCGGTGAAGAAACTGGGGAAAGTGCTACCAGGTTTTCAATCAGTGCATTGAACTCGCTGTAACTCAGTCGCTCGTTCTCGCGGGGATTCCAGCTAAATGCGAAAGGCAGCCGCTCAATTAGAGTACCAATAGGAATACCCAGCCGCGCAGCAGCTGTAACGAAATAGGGTGCAAATATTTTAGGCACGCCGGCATGGCCGGACATATTTTTATTCTGGTCTCTCATGACTCTTTGCCGTCCGGGTGGCGTTAATTCGATCATAGCAAAGGCGTATCAATCTAAGAAAACAATAATGTGAATTATGACGAACCGGTCGCCTCATGTGGCGCACTTGATCATCCTGTGGCGCCATAAATCCTATTGCGGCACCCACCTCAGCAGATAAGTTGCAGGGGTCTGCAGTGTGTTGCGAAACGGATACCTCGAGACTCTGCGGTCAGTAAATATCCACTTATAAAATTATAAAGGTCAATCACCATGACACTGTCTAAACGACTGGGCGCAGGCCTGTCTGTTTTTTTTGCTGCGATGGTAGGCACTTCTGCGGCGGTAGCGGAGAACTGCTACATCCTGGTCCATGGACATGGAGTCGAGGGGCATACAACCAGTACAGCGAGCGATGGGAGTTTAGTGCAACCGGCACTGGACTATTGGAGCGAAACCTATTTCGATGAATATAAAAACAGCAGTTTTATCGACCAGCTGCTAGTCAGCGGCGGCAATTACGGAGTAGTGGGGTACAACTCTACCGATGAGGGTGAGCTGCCCTACTGGCACGATAAAACCTCCGGTGAAATTGCACGGCAAATTATTCAGATCCGCAGTGGAGCCGGAGACAGGTTCGAACACGAAAACCAGTGTTCTGCCGATGATACCTTCTGGATTATTTCCCACAGCCAGGGCGCTGCGCAGATGATGTATATCGCTGGCAACGCTGTTGAAGGATCGCCTTACTACAACCGTGCTTACAATCAGTACGACACTGATACTGAAGTACAGGATGTTAAGAAGTGCTCGACAACTTGGTGGGGCAGCAAGAGCTGTAAAACCGTTTCTGAGGAAGTGCAGGTTGCCAGCCTGAGTGATGCCAACGCGGTTACTGTGGATTTTGATAGTGCGATTAGCGGAGTGGCTGCGATCTTCACCACTGGTGGAGCAATCACCGGTACCGAGGGCGTGGATCGTATCTGTAATGGCACTTGGTATGACGAGGTGATCAATGACCTCTTCTTTGGCAGGGAGTGTGCCGCGGTGCGCTATATGCAGACCAACGATATTTATACCGTGCGTAATTACGTGGGCACTAATCTGGGTGCGCCTGTCTACACCATTGGCGGCTACGCGGGCTTTCCCGGTGCAGAAAGCGTTTCCTCTGCACTGCTGAATGGTGAAGATGATGGTTACATTAATCTCGCCTCCCAGATGAACTGCTCTGGTTCCGGCAAACGAAGCCTCTGGTCAAACCTCAAGCAGTACGACACCTTCATGGGTATTGCCTACGGCAGTGCCACCTTCTCCTGTGACAACGACAATAAGGGTACGGCTCGTTCCTACAATCTGGCCAGCATTTATACCGATCACGATGCTCAGCGCAATGGCGGTATTTTGTCTCCGGATTACGATGGCATTCCCGATGGTTTGAATTGTGGGGTTGGTAAAAACAGCGCCGGCCGAATTGCCGCCTGTACTCAGTAATTTTTGCGGGAGCTAGCCCATGTCCGTCAGCAACAATCGCCTCAAGGGGCGCTTAGCCATCCTGGGATCCATTGTCTTTATCGCCGCAGCCGTGGCTTATTGGTTCACTGGTGAGGGTGGGGAAGTATCCACAGCGGTTGTTGCCAAGGCGGAAGCTGGGGGGCTCCATGCCCCACAGCCACAGAGGGCCGAGCTTCAAGAGGTAGCGCTGGTTGAAGAGAAGCCGGTCGAGGATAAATCTGTTCAGGTTTGGCAGGAGATCCAGGCGCGGCCGGTCAAGACCGAATTGCACCAGTCACTGCTCTCTGATCTGGCAAAATTTCACCGCTATCCACCGGAAAATCGCGCGATCAAGAGCGCTTCGCAGGATCCGATTTCCCAGACCCATGCCCCAGACCAGCGCACTACCTACAGTGACAATGGAGACACCTTGACCCTGTGGACTGATCAGAAGTTCTATCTGTATGGTGATACCGTGCGTGTCTTCGCCTTTCAGACCGATAGCGATGGTGTCAAGGTACCAGCGGACCTGACCGCCCTAATGGTGTTGGATGACCAACATGTGCTGGGTTCACTGACCTTTGAAGATGGCAACGGGGACTTGGTTTACGAGGCGGAGATAGAGGCGGGAGCTTACCAAGGGCAGTCGCTGCCAACGGGTATTTATAAGATTATCGTGGATACGGATATCGATGGCCTGCGCGATGCAGCGGCATTTACACTGTCAGAGGATACGGGCAGCTATACCGGCAACTTGCGGGACTCTCTTACCAATGAGGGTAATTTACTAGTGGAAGCCGAAGTGGAAATATTGCAACAGGGCCGTTTTTACTTCCGTGGTTCCCTCTACAACGATGAGCAGACGCCCATTGGCAGCACCCAATATGCGGTTGAGCTTTCTCCAGGGCGCCACTGGATCCCCTTCGAATTTTACGGTCTGATGATCCGCGATGCCGATCAGGATGGCCCCTATCTGGTTAAGCAGCTGAGTATTGCGCGGGTGACGGTGCCCAGGGCAGATAGGCTGTTTGAACCCGGCTATTACACCGAGCGTTACAGCCTGGAGCAGTTTAACGAAACGCCTTATAAAGAGCTTTAAAAGCTAGGGCTTAGCAGTTATCGCGAATACTCTGTTTTTCCTTGGTAATGCGTTCCTGGCGTTCATCTTCTCCCAGCATACGGTGATTGCCCTCTTCGTCGATTTCACGTACCCGAGCGTGGGTAGTCAGGGCTTTTAGGTTTTTCTGGGAGGACTCACAGCGTTGTGCGCGTGCTGCTGCCTGGGCGCGGGCTACTTGCTCATCCACTTTTGAGGGGCCCAGGGCTTCTTGTTTTGTGGTATTTTTTCTCTCGGGAGTGGGCTTGGCAGCCACTTGTTTGGCTTTTTCTGCAGCTATCGCAGCCTGTTGTTCCGCTTCCCATTGTTTGTAGCGCTCCGACTTCGGCTTCTTTATAACTTCAACTTCAGTGCTACTGGGTGGCTGCTCCCCAAAGTGCACCACGCCGTTCTCATCCACCCACTTGTAGATGCCGTTGGCTTGAGCGGCCAGTGCCAGGCCGGAGAATAGCATTGCGAGTGCGATGCGCATCGGATTACCCCTCATCGTTGTATCTTTCCTTACCCGACATATTGTACCGGTAACGGTGGACTTTCCTGTAACTCTCTTAACACTTTCAGTCATGTCTATTGACAGTCAATGTTGGATTGGCAAAATCGACTGTTTCCTCGGCGAGTAGTCGTCTCCGCACACCCGCGGCCAGGACACTAGCACAGGTGGACCACCCCTCCGCCGCAATTCCGCCGAGAGGCTCTCCCTACCCCTGGAGGCCTGCTAGCCTGCAATTCGGACACCGCCGTGTCGGTTTCAGGCTGGGTGTTTTACTGCGCGCGATGCTCTCATCCTAAAAATCGGCATGTAAACACGCAACAGGCTGATATCTGTCATCATTTTCCTTTACAATTGCCGTTCAACATTCTTGTTGTTCGTTCGGTTAGCGGTTCTTTGATGATGGCTATCCTACCAACTAGGTGAATTGAGGAGACTCAAGTGGAATTACTTTCCGGCGGCGATATGTTGGTTCGCGCGCTGCAGGATGAAGGGGTAGATCTGATTTTTGGCTACCCGGGCGGTTCGGCACTGCATATCTATGACGCCATCTTTAGGCAGAAGTCCATCAAACACATTTTGGTGCGGCATGAACAGGGTGCTACCCACGCTGCAGACGGCTATGCCCGCTCAACAGGCAAGGCGGGTGTTGTACTTGTGACCTCGGGTCCAGGGGCCACGAATGCGATTACCGGAATTGCGACCGCCTATATGGATTCGATTCCTATGGTGGTGATTTCGGGTCAGGTGCCCAGCGATAAGATCGGTGAAGATGCCTTTCAGGAAACCGATATGGTTGGGTGCTCGCGGCCAATCGTAAAGCACAGTTTCCTGGTGAAGAACGCCGAGGATATTCCCGAGATCGTTAAGAAAGCTTTCTATATAGCCACGACTGGCCGCCCTGGCCCTGTGGTGATTGATGTACCCAAGGATGTAACCAACCCCGCCGAGCGCTTTCCCTATCGCTACCCGGATAAGCTGCGCATGCGCTCCTATACTCCGGCGGGCAAGGGCCACAGTGGACAAATTCGCAAGGCGGTGGCGTTGTTGCTATCGGCGCGGCGACCGGTAATTTACGCTGGCGGTGGGGTGGTTCAGGGGGATGGCTCCGAACTGCTCACTGAGTTGGCTCGCCATTTGAATTATCCCGTGACCAATACCTTGATGGGACTCGGCGCTTTTCCCGGTAGCGATAAACGTTTTCTCGGTATGCTCGGCATGCATGGCACCTTCGAGGCTAATACCGCTATGCATCATGCAGATGTCATTCTGGCGGTGGGAGCGCGTTTCGATGACCGCGTTACCAATACACCCAGCAAATTTTGTCCGGGAGCCAAGATTATTCATATTGATGTGGACCCGGCTTCTATTTCCAAAACCATCGTCGCCGATATTCCCATCGTTGGTACTGTGCAGTCAGTACTGGCTGATATGCTGGAAGCCTTTAAATCCAGTGAGGAACAGCCGGACCAGTCAGCAATCGTTGACTGGTGGCGTCAGATAGACGACTGGCGTGAACGTCACGGCCTCTATACCGTTCCGCGATACAAAACTGACGGCGCCCTGATCATGCCGCAGGAGGTCATTCGTGCGGTTTACGATATCACCGAGGGCGATGCCTTCGTGACCTCTGATGTTGGACAACACCAGATGTTTGCCGCCCAGTATTACCATTTCGACAAGCCGCGCCGTTGGATTAACTCCGGCGGGCTCGGCACCATGGGTTTTGGTCTGCCTTCTGCCCTGGGGGTGAAGATTGCCCACCCAGATAAAGAAGTTGTCTGTGTGACCGGTGAGGGCAGTATCCAGATGTGTATTCAGGAATTGTCCACCGCTACTCAATACCATCTGCCGGTTAAGATTCTGTGTCTCAATAACCAGGCACTAGGCATGGTGAAGCAGTGGCAGGAAATGCAGTACGAAGGGCGCCTTTCCAACAGTGTCTACGAAGAGTCTCTGCCGGACTTCGTCAAGCTTGCAGAAGCCTATGGCCACCTGGGTGTGAAGATTGAGCGAAGAGAAGACCTGCATGAAAAACTGCAGGAGGCCTTTGCGCATAAAGACCGCACGGTGTTTATCGATGTTTATGTCGATCCCTCTGAGCATGTCTACCCGATGCAAGTCATGCCGAGTGGTTCCATGCGTGATATGTGGCTGAGCAAAACCGAACGGACATAGGGGTTAGGGAAATGCGGAGAATTATTTCGGTTTTGATGGAGAACGAGCCGGGAGCACTATCCCGAGTTGTGGGATTGTTTTCCCAGCGCGGCTACAACATTGAGAGCTTGACTGTGGCGCCTACAGAAGACGCCACTTTGTCACGTCTCACCATGGTGACCATAGGTGATGATCACAAGATCGAGCAGATAACAAAAAACCTCAACAAATTAATTGATGTGGTGAAGCTGGTTGACCTTACTGAAGGCTCTCACATTGAGCGGGAATTATTGCTGGTAAAGGTGCGCGCCAATGGAGCCCAGCGCGATGAGGTCAAACGAAGTGTAGATATTTTTCGTGGGCAGATAGTGGATGTTACCAGCAGTATGTACACGGTTCAGGTTGCCGGCACAGGTCAAAAACTCGATGCATTTTTACAGGCATTGGGAGAGCACACCATTATGGAAGTCGTGCGCTCCGGGGTTTCTGGAATTGCCCGCGGTGAAAAAGTATTAAGTGTTTAGATAGCAGGAAATAGGAATTTAGTCATGCAAGTTTATTACGATAAAGATTGTGAACTGTCTTTAATTCGCGGGAAAAATGTTGCGATTATCGGTTACGGTTCTCAGGGGCATGCCCACGCCAATAACCTCAAGGATTCCGGTGTAGAAAATATTGTTGTCGG
>NZ_CP174305.1:2912500-4812093 GCF_052467235.1 Microbulbifer mixtoriginis (SeqCode)
TCGAGTAGGTCGGGACACGTGTTATCTTGACTGAATATGGGGGGACCATCCTCCAAGGCTAAATACTCCCAGCTGACCGATAGTGAACCAGTACCGTGAGGGAAAGGCGAAAAGAACCCCGGAGAGGGGAGTGAAATAGAACCTGAAACCGTATACGTACAAGCAGTAGGAGCCCTTCGGGGTGACTGCGTACCTTTTGTATAATGGGTCAGCGACTTATTGTCTGTAGCAAGGTTAACCGCTTAGGGGAGCCGTAGAGAAATCGAGTCTTAATAGGGCGTTTAGTTGCAGGCAATAGACCCGAAACCCGGCGATCTATCCATGGGCAGGTTGAAGGTTGAGTAACATCAACTGGAGGACCGAACCCACTAATGTTGAAAAATTAGGGGATGACCTGTGGATCGGAGTGAAAGGCTAATCAAGCCGGGAGATAGCTGGTTCTCCTCGAAAGCTATTTAGGTAGCGCCTCGCGTCTCACCCTCGGGGGTAGAGCACTGTTTGGGCTAGGGGGTCATCCCGACTTACCAACCCCATGCAAACTCCGAATACCGAGGAGTGCAATCGCGGGAGACACACGGCGGGTGCTAACGTCCGTCGTGGAAAGGGAAACAACCCAGACCGCCAGCTAAGGTCCCAAATACCAGTTAAGTGGGAAACGATGTGGGAAGGCCCAGACAGCTAGGAGGTTGGCTTAGAAGCAGCCATCCTTTAAAGAAAGCGTAATAGCTCACTAGTCGAGTCGGCCTGCGCGGAAGATATACCGGGGCTAAAACTGGTAACCGAAGCTGCGGATGCTCTTAGGAGCATGGTAGAGGAGCGTTGTGTAAGCCGTCGAAGGTGGATCGGGAGGTCTGCTGGAGGTATCACAAGTGCGAATGCTGACATGAGTAACGACAAGGGAGGTGAAAAACCTCCCCGCCGGAAGACCAAGGGTTCCTGTCCAACGCTAATCGGGACAGGGTTAGTCGACCCCTAAGGCGAGGGCGAAAGCCGTAGTCGATGGGAAACAGGTTAATATTCCTGTACTCGCTATTGCTGCGACGGAGTGACGGAGAAGGCTAGGCCAGCATGGCGATTGGTTGTCCATGTTTAAGGTTGTAGGCTGGGGACTTAGGCAAATCCGGGTCCCTAAGGCTGAGAACTGATGACGAAGCCCACTTAGTGGGTGAAGTGGTTGATGCCCTGCTTCCAGGAAAAACTTCTAAGCTTCAGGCAATAGTGAATCGTACTCTAAACCGACACAGGTGGTCAGGTAGAGAATACCAAGGCGCTTGAGAGAACTCTGGTGAAGGAACTAGGCAAAATGGTACCGTAACTTCGGGAGAAGGTACGCCGGTTTTGGTGATGGGACTTGCTCCCTAAGCTGAGGCCGGTCGAAGTGACCAGGTGGCTGCGACTGTTTATTAAAAACATAGCACTCTGCAAACTCGTAAGAGGACGTATAGGGTGTGACGCCTGCCCGGTGCCGGAAGGTTAATTGATGGGGTTAGCTTCGGCGAAGCTCTTGATCGAAGCCCCGGTAAACGGCGGCCGTAACTATAACGGTCCTAAGGTAGCGAAATTCCTTGTCGGGTAAGTTCCGACCTGCACGAATGGCGTAACGATGGCCACGCTGTCTCCACCAGAGACTCAGTGAAATTGAAATCGCTGTTAAGATGCAGTGTACCCGCGGCTAGACGGAAAGACCCCGTGAACCTTTACTACAGCTTTGCACTGAACTTTGAGCCTACTTGTGTAGGATAGGTGGGAGGCTTTGAAGCAGTAACGCTAGTTACTGTGGAGCCGTCCTTGAAATACCACCCTGGTATGTTTGAGGTTCTAACTCTGGTCCGTTATCCGGATCGAGGACAGTGTATGGTGGGTAGTTTGACTGGGGCGGTCTCCTCCCAAAGAGTAACGGAGGAGTACGAAGGTGCACTCAGCATGGTCGGAAATCATGCAATGAGCATAATGGTATAAGTGCGCTTGACTGCGAGACAGACATGTCGAGCAGGTACGAAAGTAGGTCATAGTGATCCGGTGGTTCTGTATGGAAGGGCCATCGCTCAACGGATAAAAGGTACTCCGGGGATAACAGGCTGATACCGCCCAAGAGTTCACATCGACGGCGGTGTTTGGCACCTCGATGTCGGCTCATCACATCCTGGGGCTGAAGCCGGTCCCAAGGGTATGGCTGTTCGCCATTTAAAGTGGTACGCGAGCTGGGTTTAGAACGTCGTGAGACAGTTCGGTCCCTATCTGCCGTGGGCGTTGGAAATTTGAGAAGAGTTGCTCCTAGTACGAGAGGACCGGAGTGAACGAACCTCTGGTGTTCGGGTTGTCACGCCAGTGGCATTGCCCGGTAGCTATGTTCGGACGGGATAACCGCTGAAAGCATCTAAGCGGGAAGCCTCCTTCAAGATTAGATTTCCCTGACTCCTTGAGAGTCCTAAAGGGCCGTGGAAGACTACCACGTTGATAGGCTGGGTGTGGAAGCGTTGTGAGGCGTTGAGCTAACCAGTACTAATTGCCCGTGCGGCTTGACCATACAACAGAGATGGTTACTAACGACTAGCTAAGCTAGCGGATTGTGGAATGAAAGACACACAATGATCGCTTGCGGTGTATTACTACAGATTATTTTACCGACTTATTTGGGGTTATCGCCGGTCAACAGACCGAGGCAAACAGCGATAACACGGCAGGCCAAGCAGATTGCTTATAAGACCAACGCCAACCCAAGCCAGTTTGCCTGACGACAATAGAGTTGTGGAACCACCTGATCCCTTGCCGAACTCAGAAGTGAAACGCAACATCGCCGATGGTAGTGTGGGGCTTCCCCATGTGAGAGTAGGTCATCGTCAGGCTTCTAATCCGAAAGGGCCACCCAATAGGGTGGCCCTTTTTTTATGGGCAAAAAAAATATTGAATGCATCAAAAAATAAAAACAGAGAATAAAAAAATAAATTCAAAATACAGAAAAAATAAAAAGCCGAATCGAATTTTTACTCGCAACACTCCCGCCGAAAAATCCAACTCGGTAAAAGCCAATTAAACAAGCGCAGGCTCTAAAAAGTTCTGAGGAGCCTTCCCTCCTATAAATAAAGCGCTTTCTTAGATTTTTTCTGTAAGGAAAAAATGGAAATACAAAAAAATAACGCGCTTTATTTAATCTGCACCCCAAGCACCACCACAAAAACACCTGAAATTAAAAAGTGCTCTTTAGCCTAGAAAAATTATTGCGTTGAAAAAAACGGCGCAGAAATACCAATAAAAGTACCGGTGATTTTTTGCACGTTTTAATGAACCTGTGCAACCACGGGGCCTGGCGCGGATATACCGCAGTTATGCACAAGTCTATCCAGACTTTCTGTTAATAACGCCAAGCGGTGGAAAGTGGATAAATGGCTGGTGTTTTTTTACCCGTTGAAAAGGCCCCCGCGGAAACAGGGGCCTGAGCGTGGATATCCCTGAGTTATACACAGCTCTATCCATGGATTCTGTTAGTAACAGCCTGTTAATGGAATGGTCATCAGCAGGAAACAGAAATATGCCTTGCTGTTGTGGGTAACTTGGAGAATGGTACGAATAGGGTAGTTGGCAGGTGAGGTATAAAGAGCCGCCTCAGGGGAGGCTCTTGTCGTGGTTGTTAGGTGCTTAGTTTATTCTTTTATTTTTGAGGGAATTCGGCCGAGGTCATCTTCCATCTCGGTAGCAAGGAAGGACATCACCACCCAGGCTGCGACGTTCTGGCGCAGGTTCTCTGGCTTCACCTTATCGAGGGTATCGTTAGGGGTATGGTGATAGTCGAAGTAGTCGGTACCATCCTGGTAGAGACCGAAGGCAGGGACTCCTTCGGCGACAAACACACTACTGTCTGGTCCGCCATAGGATTTGTTATGTCCGCGCTCGATGCCAAGAGGTGCTAGTAATTGCATTATTTGGTCGGCAATATCGAATTTACTCTCAGGCAAACGAGTATCAAATCTCCAGATCTTACCTGCGCCAAAGTCAGACTCAGAGATGGCAATAATATTATCCAGCTCGTGACGATGTGCATCTAAATACTGCTTGGCACCGACCAGGCCAATTTCTTCGGCGCCGAAGAGAACTACGCGCAGGGTACGGCGAGGACGCTTGGGGAGCTCGGCAATCAGGCGAGCGGTCTCCATTACTATGGCGACTCCGGCGCCATCATCCAGCGCTCCGGTGCCTTCATCCCAAGAATCCAAATGGGCGCCAATAATCATGACTTCTTCAGGTTTCTCGCGGCCAGTAATTTCTCCAATAACGTTAAATGATGGGCCATCACTGTGACGCTGGTTATCTATATCGAGCTTAACTTCTACCGGCTTGCCACGTTTCAACATGGCTTCTAAAAGGTTGGCATCCGGGGCTGACAGTGCCAGTGCGGGAACTGGGTTTTCGACATCATTAATAGACATCATGCCGGTATGGGCAAAGCGGTCAGAGTCTGTGCCCACGGACCTTAGGAGCAGTGCGGCAGCACCTTTCTCAGCGGCTGCACGCATACCTTTACTGCGCCCTTGCACTGCAGGGCCGTAGCCTTCACCCGTACGAGCTTTTTCCATACGCTTGTTGATGAAGGCTATTTTCCCTTTTACCTGTTTAGGGGAGGCTTGCAGTAGGGCTTCAACATCGGGAAACTCGACGATTTCCGCAGTAAGGCCACCTTTGGGGGTTGCTACGCTATAGCCCAGGGAAGACACCACCAGTGGTTGGGGGTAGGGCGAAACCACCTGGGCGTGGGCATGTCCACGTGTCCAGCGGGGTACTTCAATTTGCTCTGTATAAACCCGATCGAACCCCAGGGATTTCATTTTTTCCTGGGCCCAAGCCACTGCACGCCGATCACCTTCCGTACCTGCGCGACGGGGGCCCACTTCTACCGTCAAGGATTCAACGATGCTATAGGCATCGGAAGAAGCCAGGGCGCGATCACGCAATACTTCTGCCACGGACAGATCTTCCTGGGGTAGTGGCTTCGCCTGGGCGATGCTGATCGCTGTGGTTGCAATAAAGGCCCCAGTGAGGGTCAGTAGTGGTTTAAACATATGTTTATCCTTGATTAAAGCTCGTTGACTCAAGATCTAGGTTGTTAGTTAGGTGTGTTGATAAGTAGCCTACTGCGAATATGCCGCAGTTGTTCCAGCCCCTTCTCGGTAAATAAATAGGGCGAGTGATCACTGGACTCGTGCTCTTCTATTTCGAGACACTTGAGTCGCATTGCTTCCAGCTCAGGATCATGGCGCATTGGTATCGCCACTAGGGCACGCCATTCACTCTCGCTAGCCTGACCGGTGATGGCATCCTCCAGGCCTTTAATAAAGCTGGCTCTGTCCATACGAAATCGCGGAGTGCGCAGATGCATTAATGTCCAGATCACAATGACAAAAGCACAGAAGGACAGCAGCAGAGTGAGGAACAGGGTCACTTTCTAGGGCTCCAGCAGTAATTTTATCGCGATGGTCATAGTAACGAGAATAACTACAGGCTTAATCAGTTTGGCTCCATGGGAAATGACCAGATTAGATCCTAATCTTGCACCGATAATCTGGGTGCCCGCCATAGTGATACCGACTATCAGTGAAAAGTATCCGCCCAGTATAAATATAACCAGTGAGGTGATATTGGTGGCCAATACCAGTGGTTTGCTTGATGCCGTGGCTTTACGCATGTTGTAACCCAGTAGAGCGGCGAATGCCAGGGCATAGAAGGCCCCTATTCCAGGACCAAAAAAACCTCCATAAAAACCAATCCCGCCACCAATTAGAATGTTAAATAGCCCAGGGCTTATTCTGGATTTAGAGTCAATATCAGAAATTCGCGGCGAAAATGCGAAGTAGAGGGCGATGACGATAATTAATATCGGCAGTAGTGTATCGAGTATGTCTCCCCCGACTTTGGTGACTGCCCAGGTACCCAGGGCGGAACCAAAAACGGCCGCTATCAAGCCCGGCCACAGGGGTTTCAGTTGTAAGTGCCCTTTTCGAAAGTAGTTGAAGCTGGATGAGAGAGTACCGAAAACGGCCTGGAATTTATTCGTGCCGAGGGCTTCTAGGGGGGGGAGGCCAGCCCATAAGAGCGTGGGCAGGGTTAGCAGGCCTCCGCCGCCGGAGATGGCGTTGATAAAGCCAGCGGTGAAAGCCACCGCGGCGAGTATCAAATATGTGCTAAGGGTTAAATCGCTACTGAATTCTATCACGGGAGGAATCACTGCCCTCCAAGAGATCGGTTTGCATATTGTGGTGGAACCCTTGGTATTTACTGAAGCGACGCTGGATTTCCGTCATATCCTCTTCCAGGTTTCCTGTGGGATGGTAGAGGGAGTCCAGGCAGAAGCGCTTGCGAGAAAAGTCCCAGGCAACCAGTAAAATTGGTACCTCGGCAGCATAAGCAATTCGCAGGAAGCCACTTTTCCACTTGGTGACTTTCTTGCGAGTTCCCTCGGGAGTGATGCCGACCCACATTTTTTCGTTATTGCGGTATTGCCTAGCTACCTGTTTGGCGATGCCTCCTGCAGAACCACGATTGGTGGGTACACCACCGAGCCACATAAAGAGGTTTTTAAAGGGGAAGAAAAAAGCTTCCTTCTTCATGAGCCAGGAAATTTTTACCCTATAGGCCATGATAAAAGGCATGGCCACGACAAAATCCCAGTTGGAAGTGTGCGGGGCCAGGGCCACCATCACTTTTTTTTCCGGAGGGAAGCTACCTTCCAGGCGCCATCCCATCAGCCGGATCAGCAGCCTACCAATAGCAGCGGTCAGGCCGTTGCCTAGGCGGGGCATTTCTTCCGGTAATTCTTTCTGCTGACTCATTATTGATCTCTCTGTCTACTGCTCAAACATCCTGGAACTGACAAGCGATTTCAGGAAAAGTCTACCCAAGTTAATGTTCGCGGGTGGCGTAGAAGCGAATATCCGGATAACGCTCCTCTGCCAACTGCAAATTCACACGGGTAGGCGCTAGGTAGGTCAGGTGTCCACTGCCATCTATGGCGAGGTTGGTACTTGCTTTGCGTTTAAAGTTTTCCAACTCTTTCATGCTCTCGCTTTCCACCCAGCGAGCAGTATTTACATTTACATTTTCATAAATGGCTTCCACCTTATATTCGTCCTTGAGGCGATAGGCGACCACTTCAAACTGCAGGACACCGACGGCGCCGACAATAATGTCGTTGTTATCCAGTGGGAAAAATACCTGGGTAGAGCCCTCTTCGGAGAGCTGCTGCAAGCCCTTTTGCAGTTGCTTTAGTTTTAAAGGATCTTTCAGGCGAATACGACGGAATAACTCCGGGGCGAAATTGGGAATGCCGGTAAACTTTAGAGACTCACCTTCAGTAAAGGCATCTCCGATCTGGATAGTGCCATGGTTGTGCAGGCCGATAATATCGCCGGCAATAGCCTCTTCCACGTGGGTTCGGTCGCCAGCCATAAATGTTACGGCGTCGGCAATTTTTATATCTTTGCCGATGCGTACATGTTTCATTTTCATGCCACGGCTATAAGTACCGGAACAGACGCGCATAAAGGCAATACGGTCGCGGTGTTTGGGGTCCATATTGGCCTGAATCTTAAACACAAAACCAGAGAACTTTTCTTCGTTTGGCTCTACCTGGCGCTCCTGGGTGGCGCGAGGCTGGGGACCCGGGGCCCATTCGACAAATCCATCGAGCATTTCACGTACGCCAAAATTACCAAGCGCTGTACCGAAAAATACCGGAGTCAGTTCGCCAGCTAAATAAGCTTCCAGATTGAATTCGTGGGTAGCGCCGCGTACCAGTTCGATTTCCTCGCGGATGTCCTCGGCATATTCGCCGAGTAGCTCATCGGCCTCAGCGGAGTCGAGCCCTTTGATCTGGATATCGTCGGGAATTGTGTGACCCTGGCCTTGAGTAAATACGTGAATTGTATCGGTGTAGAGGTTGTATACCCCTTTAAAATTTTTACCGGAGCTCAGTGGCCAATTGATGGGGGCGGCTTGGATATTCAAGACTTCTTCAATTTCATCCATCACTTCGATGGGGTCGCGAATATCCCGATCCAGTTTGTTGATAAAGGAGAGAATCGGCGTAGTGCGCAGTCGGCACACATTCATCAATTTGATGGTGCGGTCTTCGACACCCTTGGCGCCGTCAATCACCATCAGCGCAGAGTCGACTGCAGTGAGTACCCGGTAGGTGTCTTCGGAGAAGTCTTCGTGCCCGGGGGTGTCCAGCAGGTTAACCGTGCGCTCCTTGTAGGGAAACTGCATCACCGAGGAGGTGACGGAGATACCCCTTTCTTGTTCCATGGTCATCCAGTCGGAGCGCGCGTGAGGACCTTTTTTCCCCTTAACCGAACCTGCCAGCTGAATGGCATTTCCGAATAAAAGTAGCTTTTCGGTCACGGTTGTTTTACCGGCGTCCGGGTGGGAAATAATAGCGAAGGTGCGGCGGCCGGCGTAGCCCGCCAGGGAAGAACTCTGGCCCATATTTTAAGATTCGATCACTCGATATTCGGAATAAAAACAGGTCTGCATTATACACGCCGGCGCTGATACAAGGGTGGGGTATACTGCGAAATTGGCCTCTGAAATTGGGGCATAAAAACCATTTCGGCAGTGTCAATAGGCGGAGCTGCCAGCACTGCTGGCACTCCAGAACATCTTTTTGAATAAATTCGACTTTTCAGTCGAGTCAAGGTCATCACAAAGAACAGTGACTAAGCATGGGGCTGCAGAAGTGGCTCGGGTGCTGGAAAACCATGGGGGAAGTATGAGTCAGGAACGATTACAGCGAGTGCGGGAGGAGTTGCGGCGACAGGGCGTGGAGGCTTTCCTGGTTCCCCGCGCCGATGAGTATCAGAATGAATATGTGCCCGCAGCAGATGAGCGTTTGGCCTGGATTACTGGCTTTACAGGATCTGCGGGCATGGCGGTGATTGGCCTGGATAAAGCTGCTCTTTTTGTTGATGGTCGCTATACCCTGCAAGGCCAGCAGCAATTGGGAGACCTGCCCATAGCCCTGGAGGATCTAAATAGCCGGGTTATTGCCCGTTGGGTGGGTGATCAGCTGCGCTCGGGTCAGTCTCTGGGCTTTGATCCTCGCCTGCATACGGAGCCGGGGTTGGCGCTGTTGAAAGAGTATTTGGCTGAACGAGATATTGCCTTAAAGCCCTTGGAACAGAATCCCATTGATACGATTTGGCTCGACCGGCCAGCATCTCCCTGTGGCCAAGCCTGCCCCCACCCCTATGTGTTTACTGGTGAGCACTCCAGTGAAAAGCGCCAGCGCATCGCCACTCTTCTCGCCGAAAAGCGTGTAGATGCTCTGTGGCTGGCAAATCCCGAGAGCTGTGCCTGGCTGTTCAATATTCGTGGAGACGACATTCCCCATTTACCTGTAGCACTATCCAGTGGAGTGCTCTTCAGAGACGGCAGCGCAATTTTGTATCTGGCCGAACCGGCAGTTGGTGAGGGGCTTTTGGAGCACCTTAATCGGGAAGTGATGGTGGTGACCGAGAAGGGCCAGTTGTTTGAAGGTCTGCGCCGCCGCCACGTGAACAGGATTTGGGTAGACCCCACAATTAGTAACTGTTGGACTCTGCAGCAGCTACGCGCTCTGGATTTGCAATTGCTATTGGAGCGTGACCCTGTGACCCAGGCCAAGGCGTGTAAAAATTCCGTAGAGCTGGCGGGCTCCAGGGCAGCGCATGAGCGCGATGGTGCAGCGCTGTGTGAATTCCTAGCCGAACTGCCCACTGCAGTGGCAGAAGGTTTGGATGAACTGGCTGCGGTGAAGCTGCTTTACAGCAAGCGCCAGCAGCGCGAAGGCTTTCGGGGTAATAGCTTTGAAACTATTTCGGGCTATGGCCCCAATGGTGCCATAGTGCACTACCGGGTGAGCGAGGAGTCGAGCTTGCCGATGGCCCCTGAGGGCATTTTCCTGTGCGACTCGGGCGCTCAATATCCCGATGGCACTACGGATGTAACTCGTACAGTGGCCCTGGGAGAAATTCCTGCACTTGCACGAGAGCACTTTACCCGTGTGCTCAAAGGACATATTGCCATCGCTACCCTACGCTTTCCGCAGGGCACCTGTGGAGAGCAGATCGATGCGATTGCACGTAGATCTCTATGGGATGCCGGCTTGGATTACGCCCACGGAACAGGTCATGGTGTTGGTAGTTTTCTAAGTGTGCACGAAGGGCCACAGCGTATCGGCAAAGCGGTTACCAATACCCCGTTACAGCCCGGTATGATTCTCTCCAATGAACCGGGTTTTTATCTCACCGGTCAATACGGTATTCGTATTGAAAATCTGGTGTTTGTAAAAGAGAGTGTGGATTACCAAGGTTTTTTGCAGTTTGAGGAATTAACGCTGGCGCCGATCGATCGGAGTCTGATTGATACTACACTTCTCACCGCGCAAGAGCTGCAATGGTTGAACTGTTACCACCAGCGTGTGCGGAAGATCATTACGCCTCTGGTGAATGAAAAAACGGCTTCCTGGTTACAGAAAGCCACCGAGGCTTTGTAATTTGATCGCTGGGAGCTCAGCTCCCAGCATCTCTTCTGCGGCTCTATCAAAATACAGAGTACTATGCGTTTACACCGTAATAATTACTGCACCTCAAATTTGTATCCCGCACCGTAAACTGAATGGATTAATTCTTTATCCGGTAGCAAGGCCGCAATTTTCTTGCGCAATTTTTTTATGTGGCTATCGATAGTTCGATCGCTGATTACCCGGTAGTCGGAATAAATACGATCCATGATTTGTTCTCGGGAAAAAATACGGCCCGGCTCACTGTAGAGAAGCTCGAAGAGATGGAACTCCAGGGCCGTTAAGCCCACGTCTTGGCCCCCGATCAACAGTTGACCGGTGTTGCGCTGCAGCTGGATCTCCCCGAGTTTTTGTTGCTCGGAGCTGTGCGTACGACGCAGAACGGCTTTGGCCCGCGCCACGATTTCCCTGGGGCTATAGGGTTTACACACATAGTCGTCCGCTCCAATTTCCAAGCCGCGCAAGCGGTCAGCTTCTTCAATTCTGGCGGTCAGCATAATAATCGGTACGCTGCTGTAGCGGCGGATTGCCGTGCAGATCTCCAATCCGCCTTTCCCCGGTAACATCAGATCGAGCAAAATCAGGTCTGGGGGTTGGGCCTCGACATGGGGGATGACCTCATTGCCATTGGTGAGTATATCGGCCTGATAGCCAGCTGCTTCAAGGTAATCCAGCAGCAAGTTGGCCAGTTCTATTTCATCTTCGACAATTAAAATCCTTGCGCCCATTATTCCTACCATTTGATCCTCTCGCTGAGAGGGAGATAAATACTAATTTCCAGGCCGCCCAGGCGAGACGGGCCAGCGGAAATACTGCCCTCGTGGGCTTGGACAATATTCTGGCAAATCGACAGCCCCAGGCCCGCCCCCCCGGTTTCTCGGCTGCGCGAGACTTCGGTGCGATAGAGACGATCGAAAAGATGAGGCATATCTGCACTGGTGACTCCCGGAGAGGAATCAGCAAAGGTGATAATAGCCGTTTGCGCTTCCGCGCGGGCATGTATTTTAAGTTGGCCACCGCTATCGGTATAACGCAAGCTATTGGTGAGGAGGTTGCCAAACAATTGTTGTAGACGTGCCTCATCAGCGTAAATTAGTTTGTTTTCGGCCAACTCACACTGCAATTGCAAATCGATATTTTTCTCGGCAAAGGCACTGTGAAAATCCTCAACTACCTTGATCAGCAATGGGCCCAATGAGAGGTCGGATTTGCAATAGTTCAAGGCCCCGGCATCGGATAGCGAAAGCTCATAGAGGTCGTTTATCAAGCGGCTGAGCTGGCGAATTTTATCGTGCAAAATATTGAGATTTTCCGGTGTGGCGGTGCGTACACCATCCTGCAGGGCTTCAATTTGCCCTTTGAGTACTGCCAGTGGAGTGCGCAGCTCATGGGAGATATCGGCCATCCAGCGATTGCGTGCGTGCTCGTTGGCCTCTAGGGTTGCCGCCAAGCGGTTGAAGTCTGCACTCAGCTGGCCAAGTTCGTCGCGCCGCTCGATATCAATTCGGGTTTTATAATCTCCCGAAGTGAGGCGGTGGGTGGCTTCGGCCAGGCGTTGGATAGGGCGTACCAGCTGCCAGGCCAGGGGTAGGGCAATGGCTAGGGCAACGAGAAAAGTGGCGATGGAGATCAGCGCAAAAGTGCGGGATAACTCCTGGATAAAACCCTGTTCATAATTATTGGAGAGCTCGGGCGGTGGATTGATAGTGAGGTAGCCAACAGTTTTATCTGCTACTTTAATTGGCTGATAGAGCAATTCTTTTTCCGGTGCTGGTCGACCAATTACGAGTCGCTTTTCACTGTCAAAAAGGCTTAGGCGTGGCCCCAAGCGGTTACCCATAGGCGGGCGATGGCCTGGCCCGAACATGCCTCGCGGTGGCCTGCCATCAGGTGGTGGGGGTGGCGGTAAGCGGTCGAAGCGACGAAAGATTGTTTGTCTGTGCAGGTCAATCCACTCGGAGCCATTCGCTTCTAGAGATTTCCAGCTGCCCTTACGACGGTAAAAGCGTTCCAGTGCCTGGACCAGTCCTTCCACATCGCGCAACTCTTGTGCACGCATATAAGCCTGAAAACCGTGGCTGAAACTCCACTGGAAAAAAATAAACATACCACCGACAGTAATCGCCGTGGTGAGTAAAAAAGCCAGGCTGAGTTTGTTGCGAATATTTAACGACATCTTTCTAGCAGTCCTTCCTACGGACAGTGGGTATGCGGACTCTCCCGTTCCACCATTTTGGGCTTTGCCCGTTCGGATGATTCTCCAAGCGTACACTTACAGCAAAAGGGGAGGCAATCTCAGTGGCCAATTACTTACTGTTTATGACCAAGAATACAAAGCAGTTCAGGTACTTTGCGAAAAATTGCGCTGAATAAATACAGCGGGAAAACCTCCAGCGGCTTACTGGCTAATGTGCGCTAAATCTCGTGGCCTCTTACTTTCTTCTCTCCTTTCACCCTGAGATAAAGGCGATGTGGAAAAATGGTGCAGGACAAAGTTATCTCTGTCGCGCTGAATAAATAGAGTTGCCAAAACCCGCTTGCCCCCGCGACTCCAGGTACTGTGGTCGTGCGCATTGAGAGTCACTGTGATTTGGTTGAAGCCAGGCTTCAGCAGTTTTTTTGGCAGATGCACGTCGGCGGCGTAGAGGCGCTGTATTTTTTCCCCATTGATGTAGAGGTGTGCGTGCCCTTCGAGGAAACGCTGTGGCTTATTGCTGGCGTAGCGGGGGGATTCCAGTTCGAAGCGGTCGTAGCCGATATGTAAATTGAAACCGGACAGGCTATCTCTGCTGATGTCCAGTTCAATTCTCGGTACGGCTATATGCACGGGTATCTCTATGACCGGATGTTGATCGCCGTTGTGGCCGGCGTGGGGGTTGGCTTGGGCGGTCAGTGCGGGGCTGCCCGATACCATCAGACCGAAGAGGGAGCCAATAAGAAAATACCCGATTATTTTCATAGAAAGTTCGCCTTTAATGATGCTCGATATCAGCGCCCAATGGTTGAAGAACACCGGTTTACAATGGTTTGCTCATCCAGTTTTCCGTAAAAGCGTGGTCCAAAAGTGAAGGGGAATGCGGGCACCAATTGGGCGTCATCGCTAAGTGTGACAGTCAAGTGATAATGGTAGCCGCGTTCTTCATCTGTATGGCCGTTGTACTGGTCCAGGTATGCACCACCCTGGGCTAACAGTTCAGGATCCCAGTAATAGTCCTCGTAAAAAAAGCCGGCCGTAGTATCGAATTCGTTACCGGATAGGGAGGTATAACTGCCGTTGGTGGATGGGCCGGTATT
The DNA here is from genome assembly GCF_052467235.1 of Microbulbifer mixtoriginis (SeqCode). Taxonomy (NCBI): domain Bacteria; kingdom Pseudomonadati; phylum Pseudomonadota; class Gammaproteobacteria; order Cellvibrionales; family Microbulbiferaceae; genus Microbulbifer; species Microbulbifer mixtoriginis (SeqCode). Next base: position 2,926,344 of record NZ_CP174305.1, read on the forward strand.
GTTGGTATTTGCAACGCCCTTGCTAGTGTCGTATTCGTCAACCAATAGGCATGAGCGCTCGCCGGCGACGCCACAACCGGTTTCTGAGCTGGGATCGTCGTAGTCGCGTATTGCCCAGCTGCTTATTGCCAATTGTTCGTCGCCTTCCCAGGGCCCGTAAATCGGGTAGCCATCGGCGGTATAACCATAAATTGGTGAGTGGGCATCACCTACATCCCCCACCAGATTTGCCAGGCAGTCGCTGTAGAAATGATGATGGTAATCACCGTTGGCGGCATGACCACCACAGACATCCACATCATAGACTTCGGCCAGAGGGGCTAGGGTGTGCCAGGTGTTGTTGACAGACTGGCCGTCGCTCCACTGATAGATAGAGGTGCCATTTACCCAGTAGCCCTGCACGCCAAGGCTAGTTTCACAGTCTTCTGTTGCAGCTTCCGGGGATTTGGGGATGTAGCCCTGATGCGAGACATTCTCCGGGCAGACGGGGCCGGGGGGCCAAAAGCCATAGCCTGCTTCGGCACCACAGGAGGCGTTGCTGCGATAACCGATATTCTGACCAAAACTGATGAAGTCACCCACTTGCACATTGGGGCTGCCGTTTAGGAAATCACTGTTAACCTTGGGGCGGGTGAGCAGGGCACTGAGGATATTTTCGGTGATCAGAATTTCGTAGTCGGGAATTCCGCTCGCGGATACCCGGGTGTATTCCTTGCCGCTTACAGTAATGGATTCAACACTCTGCACATTGACCAGAACTTGCTCATTACTGTTGTTCTCGTAGATATAGGGCGCGCGCTCTCCGGTGGTATTGACGACCCAGACCCCGGTGTCTTCCGTACTGCTGTCGGCTCCTCCAGTGTCTTCGTCCCCACTGCTGTCATCACCGCTGTCGCTGCCGGTTGAGGAGTCACTGCCCTCGCTGCTGATTTCTGTATCAGAGGAAGAACCCCCTCCGCCACCGCATCCCTGTAAGGCACCGGTGATCAGTGTAAGGGCGATGGCGCAGGATAAAAGCGAGCGCTGGTCCGGGAGGAGCATTTCTATTCTTTTCATGGGTAACCCTGACATCAAAGGAGAAGCCACCTGAAAGTACTGAAGAAAAGAGGACAAAATATGGACAATATGCAGACTTGCGCAGCTGGTTTTCCCGATGAGAAATGCCTTTCACTACTGCGCTAAAACAGACCATTGCGTGAAAGCGTCTATGTCTGCAAAAACCTTTCTCCCCAATGGGTATGGGGAAGCCATTCATTCCCCCTCTGCCGATTTTTTAACGCGATGAAAAAAATATGATGCCGCTCTCTGGCAGAGATCGGCACTGTTAAATTTTGCAAAGTTTGCCTTGGGGAATAGTCTTCAAGCGTAGTGACAGTTGTGCGGGTGAGATTGCCACCACGCTGTGGGGGAATCCCGCAGCGCGGTTTAATTGCAGCAGCGCTTAAAAATAAATGCAAAACCTTAAGGTGTTTCGGCTTACCTTGGTGGGGGTCCCGGCGGAGTACCGCCCCCGACCTCATCGGAACAGACACTGACGATCGTCTGGCTATCCAGCTTACCGTAGAAGCGCGGCCCGAAGGTATAGGGAAAGGCCGGAATAAGCTGCCCGTCTTCGGCCTGGGTCACGGTGAGGTGATAGTGGTAACCGCGTTCACTATCGCTGTGACCGTTGTATTGATCCAGATGGGCACCGCCGAGCGCAGTAAGGACGCTGTCCCAATAATAATCCTCATAGAAAAAACCAGACCTGGTAATAAACGTATTGCCCGATAGAGAAGTGAAAACATCACTGGTGCTGGGACCTCTATTGTTTAGTACTTCAGTGCCTTTAGTGAAATCGTACTCATCGATCAACAAGCAGCTGCGCTCCCCGGCTATGCCGCAACCACTCGGTGCGCTGGGGTCGTCGTAATTGCGAATGGCCCAGCTGCTTATGGCCAGCTCTCCATCGGCTTCCCAGGGGCCGTAGATGGGATAGCCATCGGCGGTAAAGCCGTAAATCGGGGAGTGAGTACCGCCTGAGTCCCCAACCAGATCCGCCAGGCAGCCGCTGTAAAAATGGTGATGGTAATCCCCCCTAGCCGCATGGCCTCCGCAGATATCTACATCGTACTTTTCTGCCACCGGTGCCAAGGTGTGCCAAGTGCCATCCACTACCTGGCCATCGCTCCACTGATAGATGGAAGTGCCGTTGACCCAGTAGCCCTGTGCTCCAAGCCCGCTTTCACAGCTTTCATCGGACATTTCTGGTGCCAGTGGGAAGTAGCCTTGATGAGAGACGTTCTCAGGGCATACGGGACCGGGAGGCCAGTAGCCGTATCCCGCATTCGTAGCACAACTCTGCGTGTTACTGCGGTAGCCGATATCCTGGCCAAAGCTGACGACATCGCCAACCTGCACAATGGGGCTACCGCTGACGAAATCAGTGGCGGCCTTGGGGCGATTGATCAGCCAATCGTATAGGTTGTCAGTGATTTCGGTTTCGTAATCGGGGATGCCTGTCGCCGTTATCAGAGCGTAATCTTTGCCGTCCACCATGACTGACTCCACACTCTGGATGTTCACCAATACCTGTTCGTTGCTATCGCTTTCGTAGATATAGGGTGCGCGGACGCCAGTGGTGTTCAGAATCCAGGGCTCGTGGTTCCCGTTGTCACCGCCGCCGTTATCTCCGGGATCATCTTTTGGAGGGGTATCGGGGTCGTCCTGATCGCAGCCCATTAGGCTTGTTGAAACCAGGGTCGAGAGCAGAGCTGACAGGACTGTGTTGCGCCACAGTTGCCAGCGAAGCGGTGCACTTTCCTTTTCTTACATAAATCACCGTCCTTGCTGCGGAGTAAGTAGGCGTGACCAGACTCTGGGTTCGGCTACGGCTGAAACTAACGTGCAAAGTGGGAAGTAATATGCAAGCTCACTAATGTGGCGGATAATTCATTATGAAGGCGGCAGAGTGAAATACAGCGCTGTAAAGTTGAACAAGAGGCAGCCTCATGGACGGGAGAGTTGCGCAATGAGGCTGTCGCTTGTGTTTTCCTGAACTGAAATTAACTGGCCGATAGGGGTTCTGTTGTGTCGACTTCCGCACTGCGCTTGCTGGTATCGTGGCGCAGCCACCACCAGGATAGGGCGCCGAGCAACAGGTTGGATGCGGCGGTAGCGGCAAACAATCCGGTCATGCCCCAGAAATAGTTGCCGACCCACGCTAGGGGGAGATAGATACCGAGTACCCGCAGGAACGAGATCATGGTTGCAGGCAATGGCCGACCCAGGCCGTTGAAGGCGGCATTGGCCGACATTACAAAACCGTAACCGGCATAGCTGAACGGCACCAGGCTCAGGTAGGCGACAGCCACGGCGATAACTTCTGGGGAGTCGCTGAACAAGCGCACTACTGGCTCGCCGATCAAATAAAGCAACACCGCCAACCCCGTCCCCAGTATCAGGCAGAAGCGCGCCAGTACACTGACGGTTTCCCGCAGCCGGTCGGTGTTGCCGGCCCCGGCGTTTTGTCCCATAAAGGGGCCGACGACTGCAGAAAGTGCATAAAAAATAATCAGGGCGACCGGCTCGATACGCAGGGCCACGCCGAGTCCGGCCACGGCCTCGTCGCCGTGTACGGCCACCAGTGCTACTACAACACCGCCGGCCATGGGGATAATGACATTGGTGAGTACCGCCGGCAGCCCCACGGCGAGGACTTTGCGCCAGGATTCGACTAGGGTACCGAAGTGCCATTGGGGCGCGGCCACAAGATTTTCCCGGCGGATCAAGTAATAGAAGGCGAAGAAGAAACTGATGGCGCGCACGATGACAGTGGCGATCGCTGCGCCCTGTAATTCCAGCCGGGGAAACCCTAGCAGGCCAAAAATTAGAATAGGATCGAGGATCACATTGAACAGGGCCACCCCCACCATGATTCGACCGGTCAGCGCGCTGTTGCCGATTGCGCGCAGAGCCGAAAGGGCAATGGTGGGGACTATCACGAAGATGGTGCCGATGTACCAGGGCACCATGTAGTCCTCAATCAGTGGCATCAGCTCTTCGCTGGCACCGAGCAGGGAAAACAGGGGGCGAATGCTCAACAGGCCGGCGACAGTAATCAGCAGAGAAATGAGGAGCGCCAATACCGAGGCGTCTGTTACTAATCTGCGCACATTCCCTACATCTCCAGCACCGTAGGCACGGGCTACCGCGGAGGAGGTGCCGGCGCCGAGACCAATGGAGAAACTGTTGATGACCATCACAACCGGGAAGGTGAAGCTCATAGCCGCTAGAGGGGCACTGCCCAGCTGTGAGACAAAATAGGTATCCACGATATTGAAGGACATTACCGCGAGGATACCCCACACCATGGGCAGAGCCAGTCTCTGCAGGTGGCCGGAAACCGAGCCTTCTAGGAGTGAGGGACTGCTTTTAGATAGCGACATTCGATAACTCTTTCCAACAAATCGGTTGTTTGGGCAGATTTTCTGATACTGCTCAGGCAATGAAGATATGGTTCGGCAGCATCCCCTGCGGAAAACTGCGTGGGATGGCACGGCGAGAAATTTGGGCCAAAAACGCCCGCTGACTGTTTTAAGCTACGGTTGCGGCTCTGCCAGGGCGAGGCTCATGAGTACAGCATTCTCGCGTTTGCCGTTTTCCGCGGGATAGTAATTCTTGCGCAAGCCATCCTCAGAAAAACCCAGTTTGCGATAGAGTGACTGCGCGGCGAGATTGGAGGCCCGCACCTCCAGCAATAGCCGCCGGATATCTTTGTGTCGCTCGTCGATAAGGCGGCGCAACAGCGTTTCCGCCAAGCCATGCCGGCGCCACTGGGGTACCACGGCCACATCGAGAATTTCCGCTTCGTCAAACAGCTGGCTGATTACACAGCAGGCGACAGTCTCACTGCCGCTGTTGAGTAGCCAGCACTGGTGCCCGGCTTTTAGGCTCTGCAGATATTGTGTCTCACTCCAGGGGTGGCTGTGGGCACTGAGCGCCAGATTGGCCAGAGCGGCACAGTCAGTCTCCTCAGCGAGGCGTAAATCCAATTTGGTGTTGGACAACATCATTGAGCGCGGGTCTCTGCGGGATAGGCTTTGCGCAGCAGCTGCCAGAGTTCGCGCTTGCGTTGGGGCTGTTGTAGCAGTTGCGACAGACTGGGCATGGGAAGGATGCGTATACCATCCCAGTGGTTGATATCGCTTTCCAGAGGCTGAGGTGTACAGAATTCCTGTGCCTCTTGCCCCATCAACCAGATCGACCGCACTGGATAGCGCGAGCAGGAGGCCTCCAGCCAACTGGAAAAGGTATCGCGGGCCTCCGAGGCGTCTGCCGCCGGGCCGAAGCGGTTTTCTGCCATTGGCCAATGCAGACGCTCTTGCTGGCGCGGTAGCTCGTGCCAGTTAAGCGCTCGAACGATATTGCCGAAAAGAGCCTCCAGTGGCAGTGCGGCACCGGGCTCGTGGCTGTCTACTGCCAGCAGGGTTTCGCCGAGACGCCAGCAGTTGAGTACAAAGGGTTTCACTGGCTGGCTCGGCGCCGCCACCGGTATGGCAATAGTAGGTTTTGCCGGAGCCTGTGCTTTTGTCGCGCTAGTTAGTGCGTTGATCTCCGCCGCGACAGTATCACGCTCTTTGGTTGCCGGTGCGTCAACAATCTGTGCCGCAGACTGCGGCAGGGGGTTGAAAGGTAACGGCAGCGGTTGGTCAGTAGCGGCATCCGGCTCCGCCGGCGGCAGCTTGGCCTGGCGGGGCTCGGGAGCGAGCGGTAATACAAAGCGCGGCACATAGCTGGCTATACCCAGTACCGATAGATATTCCGCTCGCTGCAGCTCGTTCACTTACACGCCCTGTTTCTTACTCTCACTGATGGCGAGCAAGTTTAACGCATCCAGGTAGGCTTGTGCCGAGGCAATCAAAATATCGGTATCGGCGCCAACACCATTGACAAGACGGCCATCTCTCTCCAATCGCACGGTGACAGAGCCCTGGGAATCTGTTCCCTGAGTGACGGCGTTGACGGAATACAGTTTTAAATCTGCACCACTATCTACGATATGCTCGATAGCTTTGAAAGTGGCATCTACCGGTCCGCCGCCTTGAGCCTCAGTCTGGTGGGGCACACCATCGATGGATAGTTCGATAAAGGCTTGTGGCGCACTGCCGATTTTAGTGCGTACGTCCAGGTCGAGCAGCTTGAAGCGCTCGGCGGGTTCCTCGCGCAGGGCCACCAGAGAGTGCAGGTCCTCGTCGAAAATTTCGTGCTTCTTATCGGCCAGTTCCTTAAAGCGCTGGAATACCAGTTGGAACTCTTCGCCATCGCTAAAGGCGATGCCCAGCTCCTCATAGCGGGCACGTACCGCGGCTCTGCCGGAATGTTTACCGAGCACCAGGCGGTTTTGCCCCCAGCCCACATCTTCGGCACGCATGATTTCGTAGGTTTCGCGGTGTTTGAGTACCCCGTCCTGATGGATGCCGGACTCATGGGCGAAGGCGTTGGCACCGACAATGGCCTTGTTGGGTTGTACTGGGAAGCCGGTTACCGACGAGACCATGCGTGAGGTGGGCACAATATGGCTGGTGTCGATGCCGGTGTGTACCGGGTAGAGATCCTGGCGGGTCTGTACCGCCATCACGATTTCTTCCAGAGAGGCGTTGCCGGCGCGCTCACCCAAGCCGTTGATGGTGCACTCTACCTGGCGTACGCCGTTCATAACGGCCGACAGGGAGTTGGCCACTGCCAGACCCAGGTCGTTGTGACAGTGGGTAGAAAAGATGGCTTTGTCGGAGTTGGGGACACTCTCGATAACCCGGCGGAACATGGCACCGTACTCGCCCGGTTCACCATAACCGACAGTATCGGGGATATTGATAGTGCCGGCACCGGCGGCGATCACCGCCTCGATAATGCGATACATAAACTCCGGTTCAGAGCGACTGCCATCCTCCAGAGAGAATTCAACATCGTCGGTAAACTGGCGCGCGGTCTTTACGGCTTTCACCGCTTGCTGCAGCACATCCTCCGGATCCATCTGCAGCTTGTACTGCATATGAATTGGGGAGGTGGCGATAAATGTGTGAATACGCGAGGCGTTGGCTTTTTTCAGGGCCTCTCCGGCGCGCACTATATCGGCGTTGACGGCGCGAGCGAGGCTGCAGATACGAGACTCGGTCACGGCTTCGGCAACCGCCTGAACAGCTTCAAAATCTCCGGGGCTGGCAATGGCGAAGCCAGCTTCAATCACATCTACACGCATGCGTTCCAGCATACGGGCTATGCGCACCTTCTCCTCTTTGGTCATAGAGGCGCCGGGACTCTGCTCTCCATCGCGCAGAGTGGTATCAAAAATGACTAACTTATCTTTTTTGGTGCTCATTTCTGTTTTTTCTCCTTATTTGTTTCGAGGCTAAACAAGGGGCTTCGCCGCTGTCTACGCAACGTCCAAATAAAGTTGGGAATTCTGTTGAGGGTGGGGGGGAGAAAAATTATATGCCGCGCAAGGGCAGTCGTAGCGAGGAAGCTAGGGCGAAATGGCGAGGCTGAAAAGTACAGTTGTCAGTCTTCATGTGTGGCGATACCGGCAGCGGACTGGATTTCGCATATTATGGAGGTTTTTTAAGTTTGAGGTCAATGCTCATCCTAAATATTCATTAAAATCGTTTTTTATGGGTAATCACGTCCTAATAATTATGCTATTTGTTGGCTTGTTTTCTCTCTTGGGGTGTTTGCCCCAAGGATGAAGGATCCCGGGGGCGATGAGGAAAATATTGTTTCTACTTTGCAGTCCCTATGGGATTGCTGCCTTCCAGCTTGTTTAGAAATTGCCAGAGGTCACTGTGAAGCTGTTCCACCTCAGTACGAGTAATGGCTGAGTTTTGGATGTTTTGCTGCACCCACTGCTTGGCCCGTGGCTTTAATGCCAGACCAGCACTGGTGGCCGCCACTAGGGTGACCCGTTCATCCCATGGAGCGCGTTTTCTCTCTACCAGTCCATGTTCTTGCATGCGCTTCAAGAGGGGGGTGAGGGTGCCGGAATCGAGCATCAAGCGCTGCCCGAGAGCGCCGAGGCTTCTCTCATTATCCTTTCCGTCTTTTTCGACTTCGTAGTTTTCATCTTCACGTGCCCACTCCCAGAGCACCATCAACACAAGGTACTGGGGGTAGGTGATGCCCAGGTCTTGCAGCATGGGCTGATAGGCTTTCGTCATAGCCCTGGAGGCAGCGTAGAGGGCAAAACAGAGCTGGCGGTTGAGAGCCAGCTCGGAATCTTCGTCGCAAATCACAGTTACAACATCCGTTCGATTTCTTCCTGCAGGGACTCAGGGGTGTCTTTTGGGGCGTAGCGTTTAATTTCCTTGCCATCCTTACTGATCAGAAATTTGGTGAAGTTCCACTTGATGCCTTCGGTGCCAAGGAGGCCCGGTGCTCTTTTCTTCAGCTCCACAAACAGTGGGTGAGCCGTGGGGCCATTGACATCGAGTTTGGCGTAAACGGGAAAGCTGACGCCAAAATTCAGTTCACAGAACTCTTGGATTTCATCGTCACTGCCGGGTTCCTGTTTGCCGAACTGGTTACAGGGGAAGCCAAGCACGGTTAGGCCGCGGTCTTTATATTGATCGTAGAGGGCTTCGAGTCCTTTGTACTGCTTGGTGAATCCACACTTGCTGGCAGTGTTTACCACAAGGATCAGTTTGCCCTTGTAGTCCTCAAGGGAAGTGGTTTCGCCGCTGGCGGTCTTTACGGGGATTGAGTACAGGTCTGTCATGGTGTGCTCCGCTTTTTACATTGCACACAATTTTATTGTGCACAATTTGAAAAGCAAGGCTTTTTCAACTCAATGAATATAGGTGAGTTTAAGCATGGGGTTTATTATGAGAATGATTATCAATAATATTGTGCACTCCATAACGAATATTGTTTGTAGCAACTGAAAAGGACACTCCATGCGCCTTTCCCACTATCTGGCTTGCTTGTTTATAGCGTTGCTGGCCATTTCGATTACCCCCGTCCAGGCCCATCAAGGGGGGCTCTCAGATCAGGAACTGCGCCAGTTGATGCAAATGGCGGAGTATATTGGCGTTGATTACCCGGAGGCTGTGGCCGGAGGCAAGATAATCAATGCTGACGAATTTGCTGAAATGGAGGAGTTCGCCGGGCTGCTGATCGACCGTGGGCAGCAGCTAAAAGATTCCACCGAGGCCAGTGTTATTCGCGCAGAGGCCCAGGCCTTACAGGCGGCAATCCAGCGCAAAGCGGATATTGATGAAGTGCAGGTGCACACAGTCAGTTTGCGCCAGGGGTTGCTAGCTATTGCTCCGGCATTATCACTGCCAAGTGGATTAGTCAGTACTGAAGAGACTCTCGCGCTCTATCAGGCCCAGTGTATTGCGTGTCACGGTGTGGAGGGCCACGGCGACGGCCCCCTGGCGGCGAATCTGGAGCCTGCGCCGACCAATTTCCACGAGCACGAGCGCGCTGTTAATCGTTCTCTGTTGGGGCTTTACGATGCGATCAGCAATGGTATTGATGGCACCGCCATGACTGCTTTTGCTAATCTCACCGAGCAGCAGCGCTGGTCTCTCGCTTTTTACGTGGGTGGCTTGGCATTTGCCGGTGAAAGGGACCCGGCTGCGGAAATGAAACCTAGCTTGCAAGATATGGTGATGTATAGCCCACAGGTGCTGCGCAATGATCGTCCGGAAATTTCCTCGCAGACGGTGGCGGCACTACGCGCTGATCCGAGTGTGCTGTTTACCGCAGAGGCTTCGGTAGGCAGCACTCCCATTGATGTGGCGCGCACACAATTACAGGCGTCGCTACGGGCCTATCAACAGAGCGACTTCGCCAAAGCTCGCACACTGGCAATCAGCGCCTATCTCGATGGTTTTGAGATGGCGGAAAATTCCCTGAACTCTCTGGATGCAGACCTGCGCTTGGCCACTGAACGTGAATTGCTGGGTTTGCGCGCGCAACTTCACGCTGATAGCGACCCCCAACAGGTTCGGGCGCAGATTGAGACAATCCTGCAGCAACTAGCTCAAGCGGAGTCGCTAATGCAGGAGGGCAACCTGTCTGGTGCTGCTCTATTTATTGCCAGTCTGGTGATTCTTCTGCGTGAAGGGTTGGAGGCGCTATTGGTGGTGATTGCTCTGACTACCATCCTGGTAAAAACTGGCCGTCGCGATGCCCTCAAATTTGTGCATGTGGGCTGGGTCGGTGCCTTTGCCGCCGGCTTTGCCACCTGGATTGCGGCGCAGACACTGATCACCATTAGTGGCGCCGGCCGTGAGGTGATGGAGGGCGTGGCCGCCCTGTTGGCCGCGGTAGTGCTCTTCTATGTGGGCTTCTGGATGCATAGCAAAACACAAGCGGACGAGTGGCAGAAATATATCCGTGAAAGCATCAACCGCAGCCTGAGTACCGGTGCCCTTTGGGGTATTACAGGGCTGGCATTTATCGCAGTTTACCGTGAGATCTTCGAGACCATCCTGTTCTATCAATCTCTACTGGCGCAGACTTCTGCAGGTCATTATGGCACTTTGTGGACAGGGGTTGGCGCTGGTGTAGTTTTACTGGCGGTGATTGGTTTTGCCCTAGTGCGTTACTCGGTAAGCCTGCCGATCGGTAAATTCTTCAGCGTGACCACTTATGTATTGCTGGCACTGTCATTCGTACTTGCAGGCAAGGCGGTTGCCGCGTTGCAGGAGGCGGCCTGGATTGGTATTTCACCGCTGCCGGTGCAGTTTAGCTTCGACTGGCTGGGTATTTACCCAACTTGGCAGGGGATTGGCTTGCAAGCCTTGGTGCTTATCGGAGCGCTTTGGCTGATGAGAAAGGGGAGTGCTTCTACTGAGGCTCCAGCTAAGGTTGCTTAATAAAACACAGCCTGAAAGTATTGAAAATACCCGCTCCTAGAAGCGGGTATTTTTTTGCTAAAGAAGCCCCACTTAGAATCTGAATATGCCAATTACCCTATTTGGGTGTGGAGTTCGCAGCTGTTGCTGGACTTGAGCGAGATTAAACTCTGAATTTGGGGTTCGAATAAGGCACATTTTTTACTGGTGGTTAGTGACTACTGGTTAAATCGATGAATTAAGTATCACTTTGGTTGAGTTGCTCAGCTAAGGCTGATCTGTTTATATCCTTCGCTGCAATAGGCTGCCCTACGCTGATATGTACTTTGGGAAAAAAACTCATTTTTTTATGATTGGAGCTGCCTGAAATCTCATCGTGCAATCCCTTCAAAGTAAGGGGGAATATGGGGGTGGCCGTATGGGTTAAGACCTCCTTTAGTTGTCTTTCAATATCAGTAAATTCACTGTCACAGTGATCTTTAACGGGAAAGAAGCAGATTAATTCACCATTCCCTACAGCTCGACGTATTTCAGCTGAGAACTTCTCTTTATCTCCTGTTGCGTCGTAAAAAATGGGCGCAAGACTGTAATTGTTAAAAATAAATCGCAGCAAAGGAAATTGGTTAAACCCCTGGGGCAGAATAAAGCGAATCGGCCTCAGTAGAGTATCCATAAGCAGTTGGGGCGCCAGCCGGGCTGCTGGGCTGCAGACTAGCAATGCAGCTCCTGTGGCGGGAATGTGCTTGAGTTCTCCGTAGGAGGTACGGGCGAATAGATGCGAGGAAAGCCACACAAGTAAGTGCACAATAAATTCTGGTTGTTTGAAAAACAATAAAGCCATTACTGTACAGTTCACCAGAGCCATCAGGATAAATAGCTGCGGAATTGTAATTTTCAGTACGTCGAGAAAAAAAATACTAAGCAGCGAGATCAGTACAATAAATAGGGCGTTTAAAACATTGTTTAGGGATAGGACTTGCGCACGCACAGCGTAGTCGGTCCTGTCCTGCATGATTGTATAAAGCGGTACAATGAAGATACCGCCAAATATGCCCAGTAAAGCGGTATATATGAGTACGGCATAAGCGCCATCACTTTGCAGGTATTCGCTGATAGATGCCCCGGACAAGGTGTCAAACTGTGCAGTGGTTATACCGAGGCCCAGCCCACCTAGAGTGATCCCCAAGGCGCCGATAGGTACTATGCCAAATGTGATGCGCCCTCTGGAGAGTGCTTCGCACATCAGGGAGCCCGCCGCCACACCAATGGATAGGCAGCACAGAATAATGGTGATAACTGGCTCGCTCGCGCCTAGTACATTCTTGGTGAGGCTGGGCACCTGTGCTAGATAGGCTGAACTGACCAGCCAGAACCAGGAGCAGGCGAGAATAGCGTAAAAAACTGATGGATTCTTAACCGTTAGCCGCATTATACGCCAAGCTTGGGATATGGGGTTCCAGTCGATGCGTAAGTCTGGGGTCGGGGGGGGTGCTTGTGGGATCATTCGGCTGGCAAGATAGCCTAAGACGGCTATCACAACCATGATGGCTCCCAATTCCTCCAGTCCCGGTTGGCCCGGTTTTGTGTAACCGGCGAGTAGGGTACCGGCAATAGTCCCGACTAACACCCCGGCAAAGGAAGCCATCTGTGCCAATCCATTGCCTCCCATCAACTCGCTGCGCTTGAGGTGTTGGGGTAGTAGGGCATACTGCACAGGGCTGAATATAGCGGTGTGTGTTGCCATTAAAAACAACACAATAAAGTTCAGGATTTGGTTGTTATAAATAAGGCTATAGGCTCCCAGCAAGACAAAAAATATTTCCGCTAACTTCAATATCCTGATAATTCGGCTCTTGTCATATTTATCCGCTAGCTGGCCGGCCGTTACCGAAAAGAGAAAATACGGCAGTATATAAAAGCCCGTTGCGAGATTGATTAAGGCATTGGCCTCGGACTCCGCCAGACGAAATGCCAGCATCACCAGGAGTGCATTTTTGAAAATATTGTCGTTGAAGGCGGCACTGATCAATGAGAGAAACAGTGGCAGGAAGCGGCGCTTGGTAAAAAGGGTGAATTGGTTTTGCTGGGCCATTGGCGCCTTTCTTTAGTTGGGTTGCTTCCCTTGAACAAATCCAGTGACTAAACCATTGTATCAGTGCAAAAGTGAGTAACTAATAGCATAGGGTAAAGCTGAATCAGTGGATGCTTGGAGAGTAGGAGGAACTGCTGCCAACTAGTAGATGGAATCTGGTTTTATAGTGTTGATTGTTATTGTAAAAGAGTAGTTGTGGTTTTTGAGGTCTTTATCCTTAAATGGTGAGGCTGTCTTTGTAGGTTTTCTTTTTAAATATCGTCTTCTTTGTAAATGTTTTTTAAGGTTAATAATGTTCTTCTACTTAACTGGCTTTTTGTCTTCTTGATCTGTAATAGGGCTTGAGTAATGGGAGCGTTCTGATTCCTAAATATGCCCCATAACTGTTTTCTTCTTTTCATGGTTGTACTTGAATGATCTTGCTTGTCTATAAATAGACACAAAAGTTCCTCTTTTTTTATTGCATTTTCTATTTCGTTGAGAGGGTTGATATTCTTTTCTGTTTTTTCTGAATTGTAAATTATAGGTTGTGTGCCCCCCTTGCTAAGGGCAAAGCGTATTAATTTATGGTTGAATAATGATTGCGGTAAGATAAAACGAACGGGGCGCGGTATTATCTCATATAGGATTAGAGGTGCCCGGTAATTCATGGACGTGCAGATGATGAGAGTGGCTCCTTGTTCCGGTATCAGTTTCAAGTTTTCTCCTTGCACTCGAGCCACGACATTTGTATAGGCCCAGGTGGTTAGGTGCACTAACAGCTCGGGTAATTTGAAACAGATAAAAATTAATGCAAGGAGATTTAAAATTGCAAGGAATATTATAAGTTGGGTGATAGATATCTTTGCCGCATCTAGTAATATAATATTGACTATTGAGATTATGACAACGAATAGGGCGTAGGACATGTTATTCAGTGCAAGAATTTGTCCGCGTATTTGCTTTTCTGCCCGGTCTTGAATGATGGTGTAGAGTGGCACGATAAAGATCCCCCCGGAGAAACCCACCAATACTGTGTAGAGCAAAATTGAAACTGCATTGTCGCTCATCATAAATTCAGATATGGAAGCTCCAGATATAGTATGAAAACCTAGTGCGCTAAAACCCAGACCAAGCCCGCCCAGAGTTATTCCAAGGCCACCGATGGGTACTATGCCAAGTGTAATGCGGCCTCGAGATAAGGTATTGCACATAAGGGATCCAAGCGAAATACCAATTGTTAAGCAGCAAATCATCAGGGTAACCACGGGTTCGCTGGCGCCCAGTGTGTTTTTGGTGAAACTGGGAATTTGCGCAATAAAAGTTGTGCTGATTAGCCAAAACCAAGAACAGGCGATGATGGAATAAAAAACCGAAGGGTTCTTCATTGTTTGCTGTAAAATTTTCAGAGTTTGCTTTACTGGGTTCCAATTCACTTTTAAGCGGGGTGACAATGGTGGTGCTGGAGGTATTGCGCGGCTGCTTAAATAACCGAAAACTGCGATACCAGACATGACAAGGCTAAGATATAAAACCCCATGTTGTCCCGGCTTGATAAAATCTGCGAGTAGAGCGCCTACGATTGCACCGCTAAGGCTGCCAGCAAAAATTGCCATTTGTGCCAACCCATTAGCACCCATCAGTTCTTTTCGTTTCAGGTGTTGGGGCATAACTGCATAGCGGGCAGGGCCGTAGAAAGTCTCGTGGGTTGCTAATAGGAATAAAACTAAGAAGCTTAGCATCTTACTGTTGGCATACAGCGCAACAGCCCCCAGAAGTACAATGGGGATTTCTAGCAGCTTAATCAGCCTAATAAATTTGCTTTTATCGAACCTATCTGCCAATTGTCCCGCTGTGATAGAAAACAGGAAAAAAGGTAAAAGATAAAGTGCGGTTGCCAGATTGATCAGAGTATTGGCTTCGTTTTTTGCCAGCTGGAAAGCGAGAATAACTAAGAGAGCATTTCTGAAGATATTGTTGTTGAAATAGACAGTGATCAGAGTAAGGAATAGGGGGAGGAAGCGGCGTTTTCCCAATAGCTGAAACTGATTCTGTCGAGCCATTGCCACTTCCTTACATGAGACAGCCTATATCTGATTGGTTATCAGTCGGGGATTCATATTTGTTGAGTGATGCTGCGAATATTCCTTGTTAGACCCGTATTCGGTCATCGTGCTTTATAAGGTTCTGAAGATGGGGTTACATTGAAGGAAGTTTGGTTAAGCATAGGACAGCAGTAAGACTACAGTAGCCTTGGTCTGGTCAAATATCCTGGCGCGTAAGGGTTTTGATGACAGGGCTGGTGTTATCCCAGCCCCAAAATATGTGTTGATCTATTTTAATTCCCCGCGCAACTCCAGTACCTCATCGTGTAATGCCTCTACCTTGGCTTCAGGCGCTTTAATCGGAGCGCCTGCCACGACACTGACTTTGGACCAGAAGCGCTTTGGCAGGGTGGTGAAGGCGTGTCCACCTTTATGACTGAAGAAGCTGCCCCAAAGTCCGCGTAGGGCCATGGGGATTACTGGCACAGGGGTGCGCGCAAGGATTTTTTCAATGCCGGCTTTAAACGGTTGCATCTCTCCGTCTTTAGTGAGTTGTCCCTCTGGGAAAATACATAGCAGGTCACCATCTTGCAAACCCTGCTCAATGTCCTTGAATGCCTGATCATAGCCTGCAGGATCCCGTGACTTGGAGCAGATGGGAATGGCGCGCCCAGTGCGGAAGATAAAGTGTAGTACCGGGATTTCGTAAATCGGCTTATACATGATAAAGCGTATTGGGCGGCGTACGGCGCCGGCTAACAGTAGGGCATCCACATAACTTACATGGTTACACACGATCAGGGCTGGTCCCTCTGCGGGAATCTGCTCTAACCCTTGATGCTTAACCCGATACATTGTGTGGGAGAGCATCCAGATAAGTAGACGCATCGCGAATTCGGGAACCTTGGTGAATACAAAGATAGCCACGGCGGCGTTCATCAGGGCGATGACCAGGAAAAACTGTGGAATCGTGGCTCCTAGGATATTCAGGAACAAAATACCCAGCAGCGCTGAAACAACCATAAACAGCGCGTTAAGAATATTGTTGACCGAGATAATCTGTGCGCGAATTTCTCGAGGCGATCGGTCTTGCATCATAGCGTAGAGAGGCACAATGTAGAGGCCACCAAAAATACCTAACAATACGATGCAGATAAGAATAGTGAGGGCGCCATCGCTGTTGAAGAAAGCGCTTAAGGTGGGCTCTTGCAGTTCCTGAAAGCCCCCCCCGGCACTGGAAAGGGCGATTCCGGCAATGGTGAGACCGGCGGCACCCAGTGGTACTAGGCCCAATTCGATATGGCCGTTGGATAAACGCTCGCACAGCATGGAGCCCAGGGCAATACCGATGGTAAAGGCACACAACAATAGGGTGACAAGGGATTCATCTCCCCCCAGTACATTATTCGTAAAACTGGGTATCTGCGTCAGATAAGCCGCGCCCAATAGCCAAAACCAGGAGATGCCGATAATGGCATAGAAAATTGATGGGGTTTTGGCAGTAGTGCGCAGGATTTTGTTGGTTTGGGTGATGGGGTTTGGGTTGATATGCAAATTTGGCGAGGGCGCTGGACTTTGAGGAATCCAGCGGCTTGCCAAGTAACCGAATATCGCGGCCCCCATAATAATCAGGCTGAGGTAGAAGAGACCGTGTTCCCCTTGCCCGGTCAGTCCGGCGAGTAGGCCGCCCACAATGGTGCCGGCGAGGATACCAACAAAAGTACCCATCTCTACCAGGGCGTTACCACCGACCAGTTCAGAGCGTTTCAAGGATTGTGGCAGGATGGCGTACTTCACCGGGCCAAAGAAGGCGGACTGCACTCCGAGCAGGAACAAAACGGCAAGGCAGAGCAGATTACTGCCACTATAAAGCGCACCTATACCGAGGGAGCCAATAACGATCTCTCCCAGCTTGATCAGTCTAATTAAGCGGCTCTTATCAAATTTGTCCGCCAACTGACCTGCAGAGGCGGAAAATAGGAAAAACGGCAGAATAAACAGGCCGGCGGCGATATTAATTAGAGCATTGGCTTCGCTTTCCACCAAGCGAAAGGCGATCATCACGATCAACGCATTTTTATATACGTTATCGTTAAAGGCACCTAAAAACTGGGTGATAAAGAAGGGCAGAAAGCGGCGGCTGGCAAGCAGTTGGAACTGGGTGCGATGGGCCATTGGTGGTATCTCTTATGAAAGCACGCCATCCATCTTAAGCTATTGCGGCAAAGATTTGTCCATCCTGTAGTGTTGATGAAATGGATGGTACAAGAATGAGGAAATATTAGGAGAGAGGGAAACTTCGAGGAAAATATTGAGAGAAACCGGCCGCCGGGGCGGCCGGTAGAGTGGAAAGCCGGTAACAGATGGCAGGATTATTGCCAGCGATTACCAGATCTTCACGCGCTCCTCTTTCGGCAGGTACATACCGTCACCTTCTTTAATATCAAAAGCTTCGTAGAAAGCTTCGATATTGGGGAGGACCCCTTTCACTCGGTACTCCGCAGGAGAATGGGTATCCACCTTCATACGGCCGCTCAGAGCTTCATCGCGGATCTTGCTACGCCAAACCTGTGCCCAGCCCATAAATACGCGCTGATCGCCGGTGAAACCGTCGATGACCGGTGCTTCTTTGCCGTTCAGGGACATTTTGTAGGCTTTATAGGCGATGCCGAGGCCGGACAAGTCGCCGATGTTTTCACCCAGAGTCAGCTTGCCGTTGATGTGCTCATCTTCTAAGGGTTCGTAGGCGTCGTATTGGGAGACCAGCTTACTGGTAAGGCTCTCAAAGTTATTGCGGTCAGAGTCAGTCCACCAGTTATTTAGATAGCCCTTGCCATCGAATTTACTGCCCTTGTCATCGAAGCCGTGGCCGATTTCATGGCCGATCACACCACCGATACCGCCGTAGTTCACTGCATCGTCGGCATTCATATTAAAGAATGGTGGTTGCAAAATTGCTGCGGGGAACACGATCTCGTTCATTGCCGGGTTGTAGTAGGCATTCACGGTCTGTGGGCTCATGCCCCACTCACCGCGGTCGATGGGCTTGCCCAGCTTGTTGCGATCATAACTGGCCTCAAACATATTGGCTGCCAGCACATTGCCCACCAGGTTATCGGCATCTACCTTGAGTGCGGAGTAGTCACGCCACTTGTCCGGGTAGCCAATCTTGGTGGTGAAGTTTTCCAGCTTAAACAATGCCTGTTTGCGGGTGTCCTCACCCATCCACTCCAAGGACTCGATGGATTCACGGTAGGCGGCTTTCAGGTTGTCCACCAGCACAGTCATGCGCGCTTTAGCTTCCGGTGGGAAGTACTTTTCAACGTAGCGCTTGCCGACCAGCTCACCCACTGCGCCATTCACAAACTGGGTGCCGCGCTTCCAGCGGGGTTCCATCTGCTCTACGCCGTGGAGTTTGGTGTTGTAAAAATCGAAATGTGCCTGGGCAATCTCACTGTGCATGTAAGGCGCCATGGCGGAAAGTACCTTGACCTTCAGGTAGCGCTTCCAGGTGGCCATATCGGTGTCGACAATGATCTGATTAGCGGCTTCCAGGTACTCGGGCTGGCCCACAATAAAGCTGTCAGCCTTGGCCAGTTTGGCTGCGCTTAGGTAGCTGTTCCAGTCAACTGCGGGCATCAGCTTTTTCAGCTCCGCAGTGGATTTCTTGTTGTAATACTTTTCGGGGTCGCGGTTGTCCAGGCGTGTACGGTGATGCTTGGCGAGGCTCTCTTCCAGCTTGAAGATTTTCTTGGAGAACGCTTCGGCATTATCCAGCTGGCCTAACTTTTGGATTTCTACCAGATACTCTTTATAGGCCTTGCGCAGCCCCTTGCTCTTCTCGGTATCTTCGAAATAGTAGTCGCGGTCCGGCATACCCAGGCCGGCCTGCCACAGGTAGAAAATATAGTTTTCGACCTCTTTCAGGTCTTGGTAGATGCCGCCACCGAAGGGTACGTCGTAGCCGGCGATATCAGCGTAGGCGAAATAGTTAGTCAGATCCTTGCGGGTCTTAATTGCGTCGATTTTGGCGAGTTCGGAGGAGACAGCGGTAATGCCTTTCTTTTCAATCAGCTTTTCATTCATAAAGCTGTTGTAGAGGTCACCGATCTGCTTGGCATCTTTGCTGCTGGCGCCTTTACTGGCCTCCATGATCAGTGTTTTAACTTGTTCTGTGCTTTTGTCTCTCAGGGTTGTAAAGCCGCCCCAGAGGGATTTATCTGCTGGAATTTCGGTGTTCTTTAGCCAGGTGCCGTTTACATAGGCGAAGAAGTCATCCTGTGGGCGAACACTAGTATCCATCGCGGTGAGGTCGATACCGGAAGTGAGCTGCTGCTGTTCAGCAGTGGCCTTATGGTGGCTGGAGCCACTGTGATCGTGGGCGTGGGCTGTTAGTGACAGCTGGGTGCCGGCGAGAATGCCTGCAATAGCGACAGGTAGTAATAGTTTTTTCATTTCGGCTCTTTTGGCTAAATTTTGCACAGTTGTATCAAACGTACATGGTAAAAGGGGACAGTAAGGTTGGGCAAGAGGGCTGCGTTTAGCGGCGGATGGATTGCGGCAGATGGTGGCTTGGCTAATTTGGTTAGGAGTTACAAATTTAGCGAAATTTCTTAGTAAAAAGCCCCACAGAGTGGGGCTTTTGCGAAAGAGTGGGTCAGTCGGGTAGATTGAAGGTAATCGGCAGTGAGAAGCTGAAAGTCTCCTCGCCCAGCTGGGAGGGTACTGCGGGGTATGGCGCCGCTCTCTCTACCGCAGCGCGAGCTTCACGGTTGAGAGTTCCAAAGCGGGATTCTTGCACTGCCTGAATCTCCTCTACTTCGCCGCGGGTGTTAATAACCACATTCAGGCGCACACTACCTTCCTGGCCCCGCTCCTGGGCGCGTTTCGGATAGCGAATATGACGGTAGGTGTGGCGCAGTAGGTTGGAAGTGTAAATTTGGCGAGCCAAGATCATACCGGCGGTTAGGGGGGCCTCTTCTTCCTCCTCAAACTCCTCATCCATTTCTGCCAGCGCTATATCCTCGGGGCCGTTTGCGGCTAGTTGGATAGGCTCGCCGCTACTTTCGTTTTCCTGCTGCAGGGGGGCTTCCTCTGTCTGTGAGAGCCCATCGGTGGCTTCAGTCTGAGCTACCTGCTCTGTGATTTGCTCGGCCACCTCCAACACTTCGGAGCTTGCCGGAGTCAGAGTCATGGTGGGCGGGGCGAGATCCACCTCAACCAGTGTGGGCTTGGATAGCTCCTCCTCTTTCTGTGGTGCCTGCGCCGCCGCCAGGGCTTCCTCTTGGCTAATCAACTTCAACTGCAGCTCGGCGATCCGCTCGCTGCTGGGCTCTAGGCTCTCAAAAGTGGAGCGCAGGGAGTCGGGAATATTTCCGGCAGAGAGCAGTCCGTCACGAAAATCTGTCGAGGGGGGGACAGGGCCGATCCAGGCGCGCAGCAGGGTATTGAAGAAATCCGGATTGGCTATCTCACCGAGGGTAATGCCATTTAGGGAAACCGAGGTGATACCGCTGTCGGCAGCAAAATCGATGGCTAACTGGTCCCCGCGGTGTAGGCGGCCTTTAAACAGGTTGGCGAAGGTCACCATATCCTCCGCCTGACTGCTCAGGGTGTCACCGCGGTTATTGATGGCGATACTTTCCATCCACTGGTTGCGGAAACGGCGCGCGGGCAGGCTTTTGGCGAGCACCCGTACTTCCAGGCGCCGCGGTGTCTCTGGGTTGTAAAGGCCGGCTGAATCACTAGAAAGACTCTCCGAGTAGACAGCGGCTATATAGAGTTCTTTGTTAAATTGTTGTTCGAGCGCAAGGCCATTTAAGAGCGGTGCAGCTGAGGTAGTTACAGCAAATGTTAACACCCAAAGTGAGAAGACAATTTTTATCGATTTCATTGTTCTATGGTGTCTGCATATCCGGACACTCGGGTCCCGGTAATTAAGATTGAGGTGTCCCTCCCCGGTGCACACAAATCAGATGAAATAGTGCGCATTCAAAGTGTGAGTGAGCACACTGTACTCAACACTTCGCCTAACTCTACTGCAACTGGAATGGAGTTCAAGCCTGGAGAGGTTAGAATGCCCCCCTTCGCAGGATCGCGGGTGCCGAGTGGGAAACGATTGTCATAGCCAACGATGTGTGTGGCAGATCGATATCGTTTAGAATCCAGCATCGCCAAGTGGCATCGGCCACACTTTTAGAAAAAATGGAAAAGTTTTCACTAATTTTGCGGTATCTATGGAAACCAAGCCCCTTATTGACTATCCGCGGGAAGCTGTCGATAAGCTTCTTAACGTCATTCATCTGTTTCGAGATATTCGTGCGGCCAGTGAGTGGCAGTACGATGTATTGTTAAAGCGCTCCCGACTTTTGAGTTTGGAACCTGGTGAACAGCTGCTGCGCGCCGGCGACGTGGATCAGTGGGTTTTTTTCCTTTTGCGGGGAGAACTGCAGGTTCAAGTGGAGGGCAATGGGCTTAATGGCGAGCGTCCCCTGGCGGTTATTCGCCCAGGGGAATTATTTGGCGATCTCTCTATGTTGTTGGCAGAGCCTCGTAGCGCGAATATTTTTGCTGCGCACAATAGCCGCGAGACCCAGGTGCTCGGGCTCGATTGCTCCCTGTTTGGGGATCTTGAAGATTTCACTCTGCTGCAGTTGCCAACAAAATTGACGTTTTATCGCAATATGGTGCATTCGCTGCGCTGGAAGTTGGAAGTGTATCGCTCTAAGTACCCCAGCCATCAACTGGCCGACAGCCATCGCAAATTAAAGCTTTACACCGGGCCAAAGAATAGCCGCGAAGAGTTAGTTGCCCTGGCCGAACAGGCAAGGGCTCTGGCCAGAATACTTCTCGATTGGAATGCGGAATTTGGTTCCGGTGAACTGATTGATGATGAGTCAGACATGCTGGGTTTTTTGGAATCGATGCTGTCTTAATTCTCACTAAATGATGCGGTTGGAGTGCCCTGTGAAGACAGTCTGACCGATTTCCCCTCTTTGCTCCACGCGAAGCACCTGTCCCTTCTTATACTCAATTTACTCAGACATCGACTGATGTTACCGGCCCCGCAGCCTTGTCAGCTGGTCTATTTCTCTGAAAATTCAATTTAGGAATACGACTGGGCTGTGTAAAATTTGGCCTACTCAAAACACTGCGCCAGCGTTGCTGCCGGCCGCTTTATTTGTGCCTGACAGGTTTCTATTTATGAGTGCACTGGTATCCATCTGGTCTAACCGAAATTATCGAATCGCATTACTCGTTACCCTACTAGCCCTTGCCTGGCTATTCAGTGGGGTTTTGCTGCCTGAAGAGGATAGTGAGAGTGCGAATGCCGCCGAAAAAGCGGGGATTGTTCCCGAGGCGGCGATGCGGGTTCAGGCCCGGCGGATTGAGGCTCAGTCCTACGCGACACGGGTGTTGGTCAATGGGCATACCGAAGCAAATCGCAGCGTGCGCCTGAGAGCGGAACTGGATGGTGTAATAGCCCGGCTGCCAGTGCCAGAGGGAAGCCAAGTACAACAGGGTGAGGTGATCTGTGAAATCGAAGCGGAGGACCGTCTGGAAAAGCTGGCCCTGGCCGAAGCCGCGCTCAATAAAGCGCGTCTGGATTATGCTGGCGCTGAGCGGCTAAAAAAGAAAGGCTTGCAGTCCGATACGGCCATGGCTCAGCAGAATGTTGCTCTGGCGCAAGCGCAGGCGGATTTCACCTCGGCCAAGGTGATGGTGGATAACTTGAAAATCCGCGCGCCTTTTGCCGGCGTGGTTAATAAGCGCGCGGTAGAGCTGGGTGATTTTATTCGCCGGGGAGAAGAATGTGCGACCCTGCTGGATTTGGATCCAATTCTGGTAGTTGGTGAGGTCTCCGAGAATCAAGTGGGCAATTTAGTGCCCGAGGGCCCGGCCAGTGCAGAATTACAACGTGGTATTCCGGTTCAGGGTAAATTGCGTTATATCAGCCAGCAGGCTCAAGAGATCACCCGCGCTTACCGGGTCGAGGTGGCAGTGAATAATCCCGGCAACTTGCTGCGCGGTGGTTTAAGTGGTCGCTTGGCTCTGCCCACCGGAGAAATACTGGCACACCATATTAACTCCTCACTACTGACTCTGGATGACAGCGGCACACTGGGTGTGCGGGTGCTCAATGAAAACAATCGGGTCGATTTTATCAATGTCACTTTGGTGGGTGATGGAGACGGGGGTGTTTGGGTCAGTGGCCTGCCGGACCCGGTTACTCTGATCACCGTCGGTCAGGAATATGTGAGCCAGGGCGATATTGTCAAGGTGGAAATGTCTCCACCAGAACCTGCACTCAGTGTGCAATCCCAGCCTGTGGATATCACCCCTGAGCCGGTTTCAGTGCCCAGTGCACAGGATGATCAGGAAGGTAACTAGCGATGAAATTATTGGAGAATGCGATTGCGCGCAATCGCAGTGCCATTTGCCTGATGTTGCTGATTGTCTTAGTGGGGCTTGTGGCCCGCGGTGCTATGACAATTGAATCTAGCCCTGAAGTGAATCCGCCATTTGTTATGGTGCAGGTTACCCATGAGGGGATTTCTCCCGAGGATGGCGTGCGCCTTTTGGTGCGCCCTTTGGAGCAGGAAATCCGTGCGGTCGAGGGAGTTGTCGAGGTGATTGCAGTCGCCCGTGAGTCCCTGGCCTATATCGTGGTGGAATTTGACTCCGCAATTGATGTGGATGATGCGGTGGATGATATACGCAACGCGGTGGAGAGGGCCCGTGCAGAGCTGCCAAGGGATGCGGAAGAACCCACCGTTGAGGAGGCATCGGCGCAACCTTTTCCCACCATTGTGGTTACCCTCTCTGGGGAAAAAGTTAGTGAGCGGGTACTGCTCAGTAGTGCCCAGTTACTTAAGCGCAAAATAGAAAATATCAGCGATGTATTGAGCGCAGATCTACACGGCAATCGCGAAGAGGTAGTCGAGGCAACTATTGATCCGGTGCGCCTTGAGCACTATCAGGTGACCAGTGCAGAGCTGATTAACGCAGTGCTGGGCAATAACTTGCTGATTCCCGCAGGAGAATTGGATACAGATCGCGGGCGCTTTTCTGTCAAAGTTCCCGGCCTGATTGAGAGTGCACAGGATGTTTATGAGATCCCGTTAAAGAATTCGGCAGATGGCGTTGTTACCCTGGGTGATGTGACCGATATTCGCCGCACCTTCAAGGATGCTGTGAGTTTTACCAGCATCAACGGTCGCCCCGGTCTCGCTATTAATGTCGAGAAACGCAATGACGCCAGCTCCGTAAATGTGGCAGATCGGGTCAGATCGGTTGTGCAAGAGGAGCTGGGAGCTTTACCCCAAGGCGTAAAAGTGGAGTTTGTTTTTGACCAGTCCAACTTTGCGCGGGATATGGTCAGTGAAATGCAGGGCAATATTCTTACCGCAATGCTGCTGGTAATGATTATTGTGGTGGCTGCCCTGGGTTTCCGCTCAGGCATTCTGGTTGGATTGGGGGTGCCATTCTCGCTGCTGTTCGGTTCTATCGTCACCTGGTATCTGGGGTACTCCTTTAATTTTATGGTGATGTTCGGCATGTTACTGGCCCTCGGTATGCTGATTGATGGTTCCATCGTGATTACCGAATTTGCCGATCGAAAAATGGCTGAGGGTTTGAGTGCTCGTAACGCTTATATCGCATCGGTCAGTCGTATGTTTTGGCCGGTTGTCGCCTCAACGGCAACAACGCTCGCCGCTTTTCTTCCGATAATGCTGTGGCCGGGAGTGGTCGGCGAGTTTATGCGCTACCTGCCGGTGACTGTCTTTGCGGTATTAGCGGGATCACTGCTCTATGCACTGTTTTTTGCTCCGGTGCTGGGTGCTTTATTTGGCAAAAGTAATTTAACAGCTTCAACGCGTAGTTACTTAAAGCAGTTAGAGGAGGGGCAGCCCACGCTCCTACCGGGAATTACCGGTTACTATGCCCGCCTCTTGGCTTTTGTCTTGCGTCGCCCAGGGATGGCCTTTACCACCACAATTGTTCTCTTGGTCTGCATATTTATTGCTTTTGGCCGCTTTGGTGCCGGGGTTGAATTTTTCACCGAGACCGAAGAGCAGTACGGCAATGTTGAGATTAGAGCGCAGGGCAATCTCTCCATGGCGGAGAAGAAAGTGCTGGTCGCCCAAGTGGAAAAAGCGGTCCTGAGTATTCCAGAAGTACGTATAGCGCACACGACAATCGGTTCCGGTGGAATTTCCGGTAACTCCGATCGTGCCCCGGACCAGATTGCCAATATGTTGGTGGAGCTGCTGCCGGCTGAGGAGCGCGAGCGGCGCAGCCGGGAAGTTTTCGAAGATATTCGTGCACGCACAGCAAATTTTGCAGGGATCAAGGTTACGGCTAACGTAATGGAAGGCGGCCCGCCAGTTGGCAAAGATATTGTGTTAGAGCTACGCGGGCAGAACTATGAAAAATTATTGGCCGAGACTTGGCGACTACACCGGGCAATGGAAGATGATTTCGGTGGTTTACGAGATATTGTCAATACTGCACCACTCCCAGGGATTCAGTGGGAGGTGCGGGTGGATCGTGCCAAGGCCTCCTTGTATGGAGCTGATCTGACTGAAGTAGGACGAGCGGTTCAGCTGGTAACCAACGGTGTGCGAGTGGCTGAATACCGTCCCGATGATACTGATGAAGAGGTGGATATTCGTATTCGTTACCCGCAAAGTGCTCGCGGTATAGCCGCTCTTGATCAACTCAAGGTCAACACTCCGCGCGGTACAGTGCCTATCAGCAGCTTTGTACATACAGTGGCCATGCCGAAAGTAGACAAAATTGAAAGGATCGACGGCATTACCCGCATGCAAGTAAAAGCTGACGCTCAGGAGGGTGTGTTGCCAGACGATAAGGTCAAAGAAATCCGGGCTTGGCTTGAGCAGAATCCGGTAGATCCAAGCGTGGAGTTATTATTTCGCGGTGCGGATGAAGAGCAGAGTGAGTCCTTTCAATTTCTAGGGGTGGCTTTTCTACTTTCACTGTTTTTGATGTTTATCCTGTTAGTAACCCAATTCAACAGTTTTTATCAGTCATTGCTGATCTTGTCTTCGGTGATTATGTCGACGATTGGTGTGATGTTGGGTTTATTGCTTAGCCAGAGCACCTTCAGTGTCATCATGACTGGAGTAGGGATTGTTGCCCTCGCGGGGATTGTGGTTAACAACAATATTGTTTTGATCGATACCTATAACTTTGTACGTAAAAGTGAGCCTGACCTTAGCCCCGCAGAGGCTGCCCTCAAAGCTTCCACGCAGAGGTTACGCCCGGTATTTCTCACTACTGCGACGACGATTTTAGGTTTGTTGCCGCTAGCCCTAGGTGTGAGTGTCGACATGGTAGGACGAAATGTTGTGGTCGACGGTGTAATCGCATCATTCTGGGTCAAACTGGCCAGTGCTATCGTCTATGGATTGTCCTTCTCCACACTCCTGACGTTACTGGTGACCCCGGTTCTTTTGGTTTTGCCTGGGCATTTGCGCAGCAAACTCTCTTGGAGAAAGTTAGCAGGTCCTCGATTGAGCTAGCATATTCAGTATTAAATTATTCTTGTGATCACTTTTTGCGGGGGCCATGGCCCCCGTTTCTTTATGGTGAATAAGAGGCTTGATTAAAAATTGGAGCAGAATCTGGAGGGAAGATTGGGAAACAAGTTAGAGACTGGAATATGTCGCTGGCCGGAGGAAATTATCAAACTTAGCCGTGAATTAGCAGGGACAAGTCTACGGCAAGTGATTGGTAGTTTTATTCAGAAGCACCAACTGCCAGCAGATTTTTCTCATGAGATAGAGGCCTATTACTTGCCATTGGCTTTATGGCTCATGAAAAGACACAAGGAAGGGCAGACCCTGGTTGTGGGGATTAGTGGTGGGCAGGGCACTGGCAAGTCAACGTTATCAGACTTTATTTGCCTGATCCTGGCGAAACAGGGGTTCAACTGCTGTACTTTTTCTTTGGATGACATTTACCTGACTCATTCCCAGCGGCTGCAGCTCTCCCAAGAGGTTCACCCGCTCTTGCGCACCCGAGGAGTACCGGGCACTCACGATGTTCAATTGGGGTTAGATACTCTGGATGCTCTTTGCAGTGCTGGAGATCAGTCACAAGTTTATCTGCCGCGTTTTGATAAATCCAAAGATGACAGGGTGCCCAGTAACCTTTGGCCTGTGCATAGTGGCAAGGTGGATATTGTATTGCTTGAGGGATGGTGTCTCGGCGCTAAGGCATCGATAACACCAATTCAGCCTATTAATTCATTGGAGAGGTTAGAGGACACTTCCGGCAGCTGGAGACGTTTTATTAATCAGCAACTGGAAGGGATCTATCGCGAACTATTTCAGCGCGTGGATATCATGGTGATGCTGTGTGCTCCTGGAATGGAGTCAATTTTTGAGTGGCGCAAACTACAGGAACAAAAGTTACATAAACGTACAGGGGCGGGGATGGAGGAGTCTGAGCTGGACCGCTTTATTGAGCACTATGAACGGATAACACGAAATCTGTTAATTGATATGCCTAACTGGGCCGATTGCATTTTGTATTTGGGGAAGGATCACCACATACGCGCGGTCAGTATTGGTGTTCAAATCGGTGAGTACAAAGGATAGCCCCCGGGCTTGCCGGGGGCGGTTCAGCGGGCGCTGTTGTTCCCGCTGAACAAGCTAAGTGAGTTACTTATTACTTAGCCTTGGGCGGACGACCACGGCCGCGCTTTACAGGAGCAGCTTCAGTTGCAGCTGGGGCTGCGGCTTCGACTTTTTTGGGGCGCCCTGGCTTTTTCTTGGCTGCTTCGCTTTTAGCCGGGCGACCGGGCTTCTTTTTCGCAGTTTCTGCCTTTGGCGGGCGGCCGCGACCGCGTTTTACAGGAGCAGCTTCAGTTGCTGCGGCTTCTGTTTCTGCTTTCTTTGGACGGCCAGGCTTTTTCTTGGCAGCTTCGGTTTTGGCTGGACGACCGGGCTTTTTAGCTTCTTCGGTTTTCTTTGGGCGACCCGGCTTTTTCTTGGGCTCTTCAGTAGTGGCTGCAGCCTTAGGAGGACGGCCTGGCTTCTTCTTAGCTGAGTCAGCTTTGGCTGGGCGACCGGGCTTTTTCTTTACCGCAGCAGCTTTTTTCTTCTCTGCAGTGGCAGCTTTCTTGGCAGCAGCTGCAGCTTTTTTGGCTTCTGCTGTAGCTTGCTTCTTCTCTTCGGCTGCCAGCTTCTTGGCGATAGCGGCTTCTTCTTTAGCGACGACTTTGGCTACTTTAGCCGCAAGCTTGTTTGCAGCTTTAATGCCGGCCAGCTCTTCTTTTGCTTCTGCAGCGGCAGTTTTGGCCTCTGCAGCGGCAGTTTTGGCTGCAGCAGCAGCATCACGCGCTTTTTTCAGCTGGTTTTGCTGGGCCGGGGTTTTCTTCTTAGCGCGGACAGCGGCAACTTTTTCTTGAGTCGCTTTAGCTTTTTCTGCGGTTTTCTTGGCACTGTTTGCCAACTTTTCTACTTTAGCGGTCAGGTCCTTCTCTTGTTTGAGACGGGCACTTTCCAGTTTTGCGGTAAGGGAGCGCAGCTCCGCTTCCAGCTGTGCAACATCGCTAGTGGCGACTGCGGATACTTTTTTTGTAGCCATTTAAATTTCCCTGCAAATGTATTGTTTTGTTAAATGGGGGCATTCCTATCAATTATTCTCAGCCATCTTCCCAGTGAAATGCACTGTCGAAGACGTCTGTTTTCGGCAGAAAACAATTGATAGTGAGTCCCCCCAAGTGAGCGGCGCTAATTGCAGCTTATTTGTATACCTAAATGCAAGTGTTTTATATGGAATTTTGCTATTTCATGTAAAAAAAATCGTTTTTTTTTATATATTTTCAATTTGAGGACCTAAAAAGAGAGTCGTAGTAGGTATTTGCGCAGTAAAGAAGACTTTTGTTTTACTCTCGTTGCATAAACTGAAAGGTGTAATTGCAAGTGAATAGTTGAGTAATTTCCTATGGTTTATTGATGACTCTCGTTTTTGTATAAGAGTTTAAACTGGAGAGCACTTACAGTTCCGATTTAGCGCAAACCCAGGTAGTGGGGTTAGTGTGTTGAGCAAGTAAAGAGTTAACAAAACTTAACGGACTGTTATCGACAAATGCTTAAGCTCGGAGCCTGCGACTATGAATCATTGCAGTCTTTATCAGATGTAACCCTACCGCGCTGAGTTAATGTGGCTGAATACTGATTTCACTATAGTGAAAGTGACTCTAACCATGCCTTAAAAGCTCTGGCTTCTTAAGTGGAGTAAAAGTAGTGGCTGGCTCTGGAGAAATGCCCACTCTTTTCATGGGCTTCTAGTCTGGATGCACTGTCTAACAGAAGAACTTCGAAAGCCGTGGATATTACTATCCTGCACTTGTGAGAGGTTAGGGATGTACAACGCCTTCAAGGTTCAGCTGAGCCGTCGCGGATCAGTAAGGCACTTCTTATACGTGTACATGTAGGCTTTGATTAATTAGATAGCCTCTTTATTTATGGGGATATTACTCTGTTTAGGTGAGTTAAGAGAAAAGCTCGGTGGTTAAGCTGGATATTGGCCAAGAATTTTCCCATTGATGCCAACAGCCGATCTGAATTCTGGTTGAGTTTTGAGTGTTTGTGGCTATCTTGAAATAGTCGTAGGAACTAATCGCTTTGTTGCAGACTAACTCAACTGGTCTGTTAACTAAGTATCAAAAAGTTAGTGGGTATTTGCTGAGTGTTAAAACGCTCAAGAACATTCACTTGGGTAACTGGGATAATGAAGGCTTTAAAGTAAATTCTTTGTTATCTAGTGACAGGTTGAGTCTTTTGTAGAGTCATCACTTCCTGGAGCTAAAAGTATGCTTCCTAAGTAGGCATTGCTATGAATAGCCTTAGGGGGCTCAGTTTAATGCTGGGCAGAGAATTCTAGGTTAACAAGATATTCCCTTGCAGTGGTGTCTGATAGTGATGGCGATTGCGGTGAATTAGCTGAAAGTTTTCAAGGTATCTTAATAGCGCTTGGAGATGGATTCTTCTTTATAAAGAGTTGATAACTTAAGCAGAGACTTTGGTGATAGAGGAAGGGATTGCGGCTCTATCACCGTGTCTTGGTATCTAAAGGTTACAGTGGCCCGTAGGGAAGGTAGCGGTTATTGGAGTGTTGACGAATCCAGAGAAGTTGTTCTTTTTGTAATGGTGCTTTGCGTTGGCGCAGCTCTTTGGCCAGGGGAATGACAGCAGACTCTGCCCCGGCATCCCAGCCGGTCAGTTCCATTTCTGCAAGGGTGAAGAAGCGTATGAGTTGCCATAACTGCTCGTTGTCCCAGTGTTGGCTCTCTTCTAACCATTGCTGAGCCGGCAGGCGAATCAGCTTTGAGGCCTTTAAGTCATCTTTATTTAGATTTGCGCTTAGGCTGTTATCAGAGGCGGCAACACTGATAAGCCTCTGCAATTGATCCCGGTCGAATTCCCACTGGTTTTCTTCTTGCCGGCCACTCACCTGTGGCTCCCAGGCTCCTACACTCATATTCTCTCCTTACTTAGGTACGAGGTTTTCACCATTATACCGAGGTGAACCTACTTCTGTGGGGAGCAATTCCTTAATACTTCGTGGGGTGGAGTAGAGGGAACAACTTCCGTGTGATTGAGATAATATAGAAGAGTTACTTTTTATTGAGGTCCTTATGGAATTTATCTCTAAGGCGTTACCCGCGAGTAAACGGATCGCCCTGGTCGCCCACGACAACCGCAAGGGGACCTTGATACAGTGGTGTCTTCGTCACCGTTATCTTCTGGAGAAGCACAGTCTTCTGGCTACGGGCACAACTGGCGGTAAGATAGAGGAAGCTACCGGTCTCAAAGTAGAGAAGCTATTGAGCGGTCCCCTAGGGGGGGATCAGCAACTTGGAGCCCGAATCAGTGAAGGCAAGGTAGACTTGCTAGTC
This sequence comes from Microbulbifer mixtoriginis (SeqCode), assembly GCF_052467235.1. Classification (NCBI taxonomy): domain Bacteria; kingdom Pseudomonadati; phylum Pseudomonadota; class Gammaproteobacteria; order Cellvibrionales; family Microbulbiferaceae; genus Microbulbifer; species Microbulbifer mixtoriginis (SeqCode). The sequence goes on from NZ_CP174305.1 coordinate 2,957,232, forward strand.
TTTTTCTGGGACCCCTTTGAGCCTATGCCTCACGATCCAGATGTCAAAGCACTGTTACGTATTGCTGCTGCTTGGAATATACCCGTGGCCTGCAATTCGAGTAGTGCAGACATGATTGTTCAGTCGACCCTAATGGAGCGTGAGTTTGACCGGGAGGTACCGGATTACCAGCGTTATCTGCAGCAGCGATAGTCGGATCTTTCGATCAAAAAATGATCTGATTATTCAGTTTGCTTTCTTAACTTATTGATTTTTAAGGGTTATTTCTATTGGTTATAGGTTGTACTTGCAATGCCTGGCGATTCGCGGCAATCTTGCCCACCAGATGAGACCGGTTAAACCGGCACCCTTGGTATTTGATAACAGCACGGTGTTTTATGAGTAGACGACGCGGAAAGGCCGTAGAAGAAGAGAAGGCGGATATCGACCTAACGCCCATGCTGGACGTAGTGTTCATCATGTTGATCTTCTTTATCGTAACGGCGTCCTTTGTAAAAGAGAAAGCGTTGGACGTAAATGTGCCTGATCCGAACCAGACACAGGAAAACCCGCCTGATTCAGATAAGCAAAACATCCTGCTGGTTGTGAACGCCAACGATGAGATCAGTCTTGCTGGTAGCCGTATTGATAGTCGCGCTGTTCGTGCCCGTATCGCGCAGCTGTATGCCGAGAACCCTCAAGCTATTGTGATTGTACGTGCGCATAACAAGTCGAGTGCGGATACTTATGTACAGATCGCGGATGCTGCTAAGGAAGTGAATCCGGCTATTCAAGTTTCCCTGGTGCCTTTCGAGAAGTAAACCAGAGAGAAGCGAGCGAGCCTTCGCATTGCATAAAAAAAGCCAGCAATATGCTGGCTTTTTTTATGCCTGCTGCTAATTACTGAGACCCCGCAACGGGAGCCTTCAATAGCGCAGGAAAGGCAAACGGTAAAAATTGCTTTTTGCCCGCTCATGGCCGATCCGCCAGTACCTGCTTTGCTTCCATCCTTCGCTCTACCATTATTGTTGTAAAGATCAGTCGATATCGAGCAGCCCGCACAGATCTCATTCAGCAGGGGATCATTGTGATAGATACCAATCAGAACCTTTATCTCGCAGAACTGAAATGACTGAAAGCCGCTGGCGGTTGAGAGCCGGTCCCTGAAGGATAAGAATTCCAGTAGTGTCAGCGTTTCAAGAATATCCACTTATTGAATCAGCGTACGGTAAATTTTATCCACTCGCTTAAGGGGATGTAAGGCGCGGTCAACTGAAGAGCCCTACCAGGAAGCTCTGTTCATGTAACATCTGCTTCAACCAGAGCTCGAAGCTCTGGTGTTTCACAATAAACAGAGGTTCATCGTGCTTAGAGCCATCTGATAGGGGCTTCTGGCACCCTAGCAGCTCGTCTATTTTCAAGTATGAGCTATAAGTGAGAGTCATTTGGTAAATTCTGGTCGAGTTTTGATCAACGGCGAAATAATGCTCTCTTTAATCTGTAAGGATCAAAACATAACTTTTGCCAAAGTGATTAATATGATCCTCAATATCAGGCCCGGAGCTTTTTGAATGGAAAACCCCGCACAACAATTGCGTATTGATGGCACACGTCTCTGGCAAAGTCTTATGCAAATGGCTGAAATTGGTGCAACCCCTGCTGGGGGTTGTAACCGGCAGGCTCTGACTGATGAGGATCGTAAAGGGCGCGACCTGTTTGTACGCTGGTGCCGGGAAATCGGTTGTGAAATTCGCGTGGATCGCATGGGGAATATCTTTGCTCGCCGTTCCGGTACCGACAATGACCTCCCCGCAGTGATTACAGGATCGCATCTGGATACCCAGCCCACTGGCGGCAAGTTTGATGGAGTTTACGGTGTGCTGGCCGGCCTCGAAGTATTGCGCACCCTTGAGGAGGGTAGGGTTCGAACCAAGGCACCCCTGGAAGTGGTGGTGTGGACTAACGAAGAAGGGGCTCGCTTTTCACCAGCCATGGTCGGATCCGGTGTTTGGGCGGGGGAGTTTAGCCTCGATTATGGCCACAGCCGCATGGATAAATCTGGCATAACCATTGGCCAGGAGCTGGAGCGTATTGGGTATTTAGGTCCTGAACCGGTCCAGCCGGCACCTATCAAAGCGGCCTTTGAGGCGCATATTGAGCAGGGACCTATTCTGGAAAAACAGGATCAAGTGATTGGAGTCGTTACCGGGGTGCAGGGAATCCGCTGGTACGATGTGACCTTCTTTGGTACCCCCTGTCATGCAGGGCCCACCCCAATGGAGGATCGTCGCGACCCTGTCCAGGCCATGGCGTGGCTGTGCGAGAAACTATATGGGGAAGTTAAGGCTTACTCCGAGGATGCCCGGATTACCTGTGGCGACTTGCGTGCAGAACCGGGTAGCCGCAATACCGTACCGGAAAAAGTAGTGCTCGCATTGGATTTACGCCACCCAACACCGGAGGGGCTGGAGCATTTACACCGCACTCTCTACCGGGTAGCCGAGCAGGCGCAAGAGGCCAGCGGTGTTGTCATCGATGTACGCGAAGAGTGGTTCTCACCACCGGTGGCTTTTGATAAAGACTGTATTGAGGCGGTTGACAGTGCGGTACAAAACCTGGGTTATAGCAATCGTAAGATGGTTTCTGGAGCTGGGCACGACTCGGTCTATATCTCGCGGGTTGCACCCGTGTCTATGATTTTCGTTCCCTGTGCCGGGGGGCTTTCACACAATGAAGCAGAGTCGGCTGAGCCAGGCCACTTGGAAGCGGGCTGTAATGTTTTGTTGCACGCCATGTTAAATAGCGCCGAAGCGGGCTGATTATCCTTACTAGCCAATATGCAATAAGAACGCCTGGTAAGCCTAAAAGGTTGGCTGGGTTCCTATCAATAGATTTAGGTTGATCATGAGTGAATTTACCTTGAAGTACCGCAAGGATAACGGTGGTACAGCTCCACTGACTAACTGGGGAATGGACTCGGAGTACGGCGTATTGCGCGATGTACTCATCGGGCCGGTGGATAACTTCAGCTGGCGAACGGGAAATGCCAGTGCACGCCGAGCTGAACGCTTAGGCATGCAGTTCGATCACAAAGTGGCTGAGATGCAGCATAAAGAAATGCTGGATGCCTATCGCCATGCGGGAGTGACTACCCATTTGATTCCGGCAGACAGCAGCTTGCCCTATCAGATCTACGGACGTGATTCTTCGGTAATGACGCCCTGGGGACCTATTGTTACGCAAATGTTTAGCCCTTGGCGCCGGGGGGAGTGGGCCCCTATCGTTAAGAAGTATGCGGAACTGGATATCCCCATTTATGATGTCATCACCGCCGGCTCTCTGGAAGGTGGTGACTTTATGGTGCTTGAGCCGGGAGTGATTCTGTGCGGTTATTCTGGTGAGCGCACCAGTCCTCAGGGCTTTGCGCAGATGAAGAGCTGGGTAGAGAAGGAGGGTTGGGAGGTAAAGGGCTACCAGTTTGACCCCTTCTTCCTGCATATCGATGTTATGGTGGCAATGCTGGCGGAAAAGCTTGCGGCCATCTGTGTTGATGCCGTCGAGCCGGAGCTGGTGCAGTGGTTTAAGAGTCGCAATATAGAGATTATCGATATTCCTTTCCCGCAAGTACTTGAACTGGGAGTTAATGTGGTGGCCCTGGGGAATGACCGAGTGATGCTACCCAAAGCCAATACTGGCCTCGCGGAGAAGTGTCGGGCTCATGGTCTTGAGGTAATTGATCCGGATATCTCCATGATTACTCCCGGAGGTGGTGGTGTTCACTGTATGTGCCAGCCTCTGCGTAGAGAGTCCGCGCTAAAGCCCTAACAAGTGCCCTGAAAGAATAGCTCGGTGATCTATGAGCCACCGGGTTATTCCCGTCAACGAATGTGGTTGGTTATGAACTCGCCTCTGGGCTTATAGTCGTTAATATTAATCGCCTGTCAAAGGCGGCTCGCGGCTATACACCCGGTTATCAAGCCTTTTGTGCTAACTAATAAGATAAAAGTGGTTTCCCTTGGGAAAGGCATAGAAATTTCGCGCTAATCAACGGAAATCTGTTTATTTGTGGTTGCACACTTAGGCCAAGATCCTATTAGTATTCCGGAAGCACTATCAGAAGCTCTGCGTTTACTCACAGCTCTGTTTTTTTGGCCGCTGCGGCTGTCTATCAGTCTTAAATGATTCGAACCCGGAGAACATTATGCAAAGCGCATGTGCGGAAATTCAGGCCCAGGTAAACGAGCGTATCCTGGAAATAACCATCAATCGCCCTGAGCGCAAAAATGCACTGACTATGGCTATGTATACTGCCATGGCAGAGTTGCTCAATAGTGCAGTCAATAATAGTGAAATCCGCGTAGTTATTCTCACTGGTGCCGAGGGCATTTTTACCAGTGGCAACGATTTGACAGATTTTCTCGGTGGCTCTGCAGAGGGTGAGGAGTCTCCGGTATTCCAGTTTATGAGCGCACTTTACAACTTTCCCAAGCCAGTGGTTGCAGCAGTGAATGGCCCTGCAGTGGGTATCGGTACCACTATGCTGTTGCACTGTGATCTGTCATTTGCCGGACATGATGCCCTGTTCCAAATGCCGTTTGTCAACCTGGGGTTATGCCCTGAGTATGGTTCCAGTTACTTATTGCCTCGTATTGCCGGCCACGCAAAAGCATCGGAATTATTGCTATTGGGCAAAAAGTTTAGTGCTCAGGAAGCTGTGGAGATCGGTATCTGTAATGCGGCGGTGGAGCCGGAGCAGGCGATTGTTCGGGCCCGAGAGGTGGCCGCTGAGCTAGCGGCGAAGGCACCGGCTGCCGTGCGGCTTTCCAAGCAGTTATTGCGTCGCGCAACCCAGGAAAAGGGTTTGGAGATTATTCAGGAGGAGGGTCGCCATTTCCAGGACCGCCTCACTTCTGAGGAGTTTAAAGAGGCGGCTACTGCCTTTATGGAGAAGCGCCCTGCAGATTTCTCAAAGTTTGATTAAAAAAGTGGCCGCTGATGCGGCTACTTTTTTGTTTGCTTAATATCTGCGTTTTCTATGGTGAGGGCGGGAAAGGTAATTGACAGCTTGATCGGGCTGGTCAGTAAAAATTCCATCGACGCGCAGTTGGTAGGTGGCAAAGTGGAGGAATTGGTTAAAACTATCGAATTCCTCTGGAAGCTTCTCCGGGTCGGCGCGAAAAGTATAGGGGTGAACTTGGAGATCCCTGCGATGGGCACGGCGGACGATATTATTGGCCCTTGGCTTACCATCCTCAACTTCTATTAACATGGGGTACCAAGGGCCGATGCCATCGGCATAGCTGGTGATTTTGCGCATGCCGCCAGGCTCCAGCATCCAATCGTAATCATAATTTTGAATTATGCCATCAATCTCAATCAGTTTTTCCCCCCAGCTGGTTGCAGCAATAAGCTGAACGAGGGAAAGATCCATCCCCATGGCGGGCATTAGTTCAAACTTGATACGTTGTAACTCTTCTGCATCGAAGCACTGTAAAAAAACTTTTTGTTGTTTGTCGCTATAGCCGTATTCCTTAAGTTTTTGCAAAGCGATTGTGGCGATATCTTTTCCTTCCCAGTGGTGGAAGTATGGTTTTTTTATTTCTGGATAAATACCAATTTTATATCCAAGGGATTTATTTAAACCCTGGATGAGTTCTATTTCTTCTTCGAAAGTGGATAGTTGAAAACTGGATTTCCATAGGGGGAAGCGATGCGGATATTTTGCCTGAGGCCCATCCTCGCCTATTGAGAAAGCTTCGCTAACACGGAGCTTTTTTAATTCTTCCAGCGTGAAATCGATAGTGTAGTAATGCCCATCTTCACGAGCTCGTCCAGGAAATATCTCTGCAACATTGGTGGTGCTATCGAGGTAGATATCATGCATCACGATCAGGTGATTATCTTTGCTAAGAACCAGATCCTGCTCAATATAATCTGGTCGCATAGCATAGGCCATGGCCTTTGCTTCGAGAGTGTGCTCTGGTAAGTAAGCAGAGGCACCACGATGAGCGATAACCAAGGGGGATTCGGCTCCAGCGGTACTGTTTTCAGCACAGGTGATATTTGCACTGGCAGAGCCAATGAGTAATAAGGTAGACAGAATTCTTTTGAACATTTGCAAGAGATCCCAAATAAGTGTGGGAAGCTTTCTAGCAAAAGAATATGACAGAGATATATCAATGCTAAAGTGGTTAAATATAGTGTGAACCATAGGGCATTTAGATTTGCTCAACGGTTTCAAGTGGCAAACCGGGCTTATTGCCCGGTTGAACTGGTTGCTAAGATGCTTGCCTTTCTGATGGCAATTTATACTGATACTTCTTGAGGCCAGAGGTGTTGTGCAAATTGCTGCCGCAAGTCTTTCTTGCTAATTTTTCCCGTAGCGGTATGGGGGATTTCTGAGGTGATAATACAGTCATCAGGAATCCACCATTTTGCGAAGCGCCCGTGAAAAGCGGCGAGAATCTGCTTGGCTTCGAGCTTTCCGTCGGTCTCTGGCACCACGATCAATAGTGGCCGTTCGGCCCATTTTTCATGAGCGACACCTATAACTGCTGCCTCGGCAACTCCATCAAGGGTTATAGCGAAATTTTCAAGCTCAATGGAAGATATCCATTCTCCCCCAGATTTAATCACATCCTTGGTTCGGTCGGTGATGGTCAGATAGCCTAAAGAGTCTATAGTGGCCACATCGCCGGTATCAAACCATCCGTCCACCGTGAGCGCAGACTCTTCGGCTTTATAGTAGCGTTCGCAAACCCAAGGGCCTCTTACCTGTAGTGTGCCAAAAGCAATACCATCGTGAGGAAGGGGGCTGCCGAGAGGGTCTACAATTCGCATTTCTACTCCAAACCCCGCACGGCCCTGCTTCAGGCGCAGGGCCTTGGCTTCATTCTTAGGTAAATATTCATCTATGCGGGCATTGTAGGTACCAAGTGGGCTCATCTCTGTCATACCCCAGGCATGATGGGTATAGACACCATGCTTTTCTTCAAACTCTTCCATGATACTCCAAGGGCAGGCAGAGCCGCCGACGACCACACGGTTCAAGCTAGAGACCTTTTCTCCACTTTCACGCAAATATTTGAGAAGTGCTAGCCAAACGGTGGGCACGCCAGCGGCGATGGTGACTGACTCTTGTTGTATAAGTCTACTAAGCGTTTCACCACAACCCATTTTAGGGCCTGGTAAAACTAACTTAGCGCCAACAGCAGGTGCCGCGTAGGGAATGGACCAAGCATTAACATGAAACATGGGCACTACGGGAAGGATGGCTTCATCGCGGCGTATGGCGAAGACATCGGGCATTAGTACCCCGTAGGTGTGCAGTGTCATTGCTCGGTGAGAGTAGAGGACTCCCTTAGGGTTCCCTGTGGTGCCGGAGGTATAACATAGAGCGGCGGCACTTTGCTCATTCAGTTCCGGCCAGTGGAAATCGCCAGAATGATTATCGAGAAGCTCTTCATAGCAGTAGTAATTATGTAGAGTGCTTTGGGGCATATGAGCCCTGTCGGTTAAAACGATGAAACCCTCTACGCTGTTGAGTCTATCAACCATTTTTTCAATAAGCGGAACAAACATTGGGTCGATAAACAGCCAGCGATCTTCGGCATGCTCGACAATATAATGAATTTGTTCAGGAAATAAGCGTGGATTGATGGTATGGCAAACAAATCCGCTACAGGAAGTCGCATAGTAGAGTTCAAAATGACGATGGTCATTCCAGGCCAGAGTGCCGATACGATCTCCATTGTTAGCTCCAAGTCTGGCTAGGGCCTGGGCAAGTTGGGCAGAGCGTTTAAAGGCCTCTTTGTAGGTGTAGCGAAACTGAGGATTATCCTTAGTAATGGAGACAATTTCACTATTGGGTGAATTACTCAAGGCGTGCTGCATGATACCGGTTAGGGTAAGTTGTGACTGCATCATCATGCCGTTCATTTAAAGCTCCTATTATTATGGTTTTTAGCACTTGATCTATATAGAGTTGTGCGGATCGATATTTATGCCTTGCTATGAATGAAGAATAAAAAGAATACATTGTGCTGTGCATAAGTTGTGAATATGTTTCTATGCACTTAATTAAAGTATCCATACACCACTGATGTTACTGGCATAGAGTGTTCTTCAATTGTGAGTAAGGTAGACCAATGGGTCTCTATGGAGAATGAAAAATTCTGCACGTATAGTGAATTCCGTAAGTTATTATTTAATTTTCCATACGGTATTTCTCAGGTATACAGAATATTGCTACAAATGCCAAGAATAATTCAAAGGTGGTAGCTTTTTTACTGGATTATTTTGATCCATTCACCGGGCTCTGGTTCGCCCCGAGGATAATAACCATTGAGAAGTCGCAGCTGTTCCTCAGCATATTCACCAATTTCCATGTGTCGTGCCAGGGAGGAAAAGGTAGTTTTTTCTGTGGCTTTTACGTAGCGCAGTCGTCTTATATCCTTCTCTACAATATCGGTTTCCCGCAAGGGTCTGAAACTGCGAATACTGGTTAAAAATAGTGTGTCATAATGTTCAAGATCATCCTTTTTCTGCGATGATGCATTGGCCACTTTACCTTCCAGCATAAATTGACGGCTGCCATAGTAGATAATTGCAACTCGATCTAGATCAATATTATTCTTTTCAAGTGGTGGGACTTTACCTGTGTGTCCCTCTAGTCGGTATTGATTTAGTTTTTCATCTTGTTCCAGCTTGCGTAAATCGTACTGCTCACGCAAGGCCATATCTGCGGGTTGATTCCCCTCACGCTTAGCGACCTTAATCGTAATTGTTGCTGATTGGTCAGGAGCTGTGCCTACGATGGAGGAGCGTTGATTGGCTACTGTCCAACCATCAGGAAACAGCAGTGAGAAGCCTAAACGTTTATGATTAAAACGATTTTTATTGGATTGCCTGGCATTATCACCGTAAACAAGACCATCAGTTTTTTCACGGTAATAGGCTACTTTAACATCCTTGCTCTCTTCAGGTAGGGTACCTGCGGCCTTGACTACTTCCTGTAGACGAATATCGTTGCGTGGGTGAGTAGAAAAAACGCCATGATATGTCTGCGGTTTTTTACCCTCCACACGCGCCCGTCTGCGGGCGAAGATTTCCTGATCTTTTAGTATGCCAATTACATTGAGCATTGCGGTGGGATCATAACCGGCTTTGAACATATACTGCGCACCAAAGCGGTCTGCCTCCAACTCCATTTCCCTCCCATAACCTTTCACCGCAGCAGTACTCCAGAGATTTGCTGCATCACCAACAACGCGGCTGCCTGTTACCAATACAGATAATACTGATGCGGCACTGGCACCAGTGGCAGCAGTTTTTTGACGAACGGCATGGCGTGCAGTGATATGGCCGATCTCATGGGCGAGCACAGCTGCCATTTCTGCTTCGGAGTGAAGGTAAGTCAGCAGGCCGCGATTGATATATACATAGCCTCCAGGTAGGGCAAAAGCGTTGATATCCTGGCTATCGATAATCGTGAAGTGATACTTGATGTCGGGCCTATCGCTGGCTGCCGCTACTTTTTGCCCTACGTGGTCAACATAGGCGGTGAGTACTGGATCCTGGTAGATAGGGGTGCTTTCGATCAGCTTTTCATGCATTTCTTTGCCGATAGAAATCTCTTTATCCTCGGACATCAAGACCAGATCGGGTCGGTTGGTGGCCGGGTTGAAAGCACATGCAGTACATATCAAGACCAATAAAAAGACATACCACCGAAAGAAATTTTGCATTAACCTTGCCTCCCTGCTTATTTATTGTTTAAGAACTGGTGCCTGCTGCGGGTACCAAAAATTGCTGTAGTTGCACGGCCATCCCTTTACAAGCATTGTTTTGTACCCGTGCGATCAGGGGGATTGGTATTACGATGGCGGGCATATAAGATGTGCCTTTGGCATCTGCGCTCAGCTTTCCGGACAGCTCTCGATCGCGAAAATCCCATACTGATGCTTCATAGTCAGATTCCTTATCCCAGGTACCGAAACCGAAACAACCAGCTCCGCCAGTACTGATCGTGCAGCTTATTGAGCCGGCACTGGCAGTGGTTTCTGTAGAGCCGTCTATCCAGACGATGTATTTCACCCCATAAGACTCCATACGTTCACGGACCTCTTTGTTTTCCATAAGGCGATCGAGTGAACGCACATGCATGGGGGCGGTTCTTGGCTCGAACCAGGGATACATAAGATCAACAAACTCTTTTTCGGGAATAATATTAACCCCCATCTCAGGGTTGTGTAATTCTCTGCCAACACAGTCGATAAGATTGGGTTCCGTTTCGTAATCACTGGAATGGCGGCGCCCTAATATCACCACGGAATCCCCAGCCGCAAGTTCACCATCGCTACGTCTGTATTCATCAATAACTACAGTGGTGCATCCGCTAAGGATGAGCAGGGATATAACAATTAATGGCTTGAACACGATGAAACCCTCTATTCAGCCTGTGGGGACTTTACTTTAAATTCCTGTAATGATGCAGATCTAATCCTGCCAGAGAGAAATGCCTGTAGCTCGGGAACCTTTTCGAAACCTGTATATAAGGTTGCACCTGCATCGCGAAGAGCAATATTGATTGCCTGGGTTAAGGCCTGCTCTTGGGACTGTAAAAAGGCGGTTGGTGTTTTACCGTAAGCAGTTATCACCCAGTTGGCAACTTGGTTTCCCTGGGAGTCATAGGCGTTCATATCATATTTGATCCACACCTCAAAAATATTGACTCTTGTTTCTCTGGGCATGGTGAACTGAAGTTCACGGACTTCCGGAACTATAACAAGCTCAACATTAGCGGGGACATCCTTAGGGTATTCAGAAAGTGAGATAGTATTGACAAACATAGAGCGGAGAACTGTTTCAAATAGATTTCCCTGTGCTCTGCCAGTATTTATTTTCCATTCCTCTCGGTCCTCACTATCCTCCTGATAGGTATAATTTTTGAAATCCTCGCTCAGATAGATACCCACTGAGAGTGGAAATTGATGACCTACAGGGGCGGGATAGTTTCCTTCAACCTGAACCGTATGGGAGCAGGCCGTAACCATTAGAGAGAGAAAAACCACAATCGCCAGATGAAATGTGGGTGTCTCCTTTATACTGTGCTTCATGCATGACTCCTGATAACAATCAGCTAGCGAAAATCATTAAGTCCAACAAAAGTGCCACCATTACGATAGGTTAGTTCTCTCATCAGAGCGGCAAAACGTAATCCGGTAGTTTGCAAATGCGGAGGCCTGGAAAACTGTATTGGGAACCCTACTGCGTGGATGCGAATATTGCGTTTTCCCTCTCCATGTTGGGCATTGACTCGATCCACAGCCAACATGACATTGCGAATTGATTTCCCTGTAAATTCATCACCTAGTACATAGATGCTAATTTTTTTACTGGGATCGTAGAAACTACGCACGGCTTTTTGTATGCCCTCTACAGGACTAGAGTTACTGAAAGGGTTCCATGTTTTTAATCGTTGGAGGATCGCCTGGCGACGTCCAGGGGTATCGGGGATCCACTTGTTGCGGTAATTGAAAAACATGTAATCCCCCATGTCATTCATTACCTGAATACCCTTGACGTTGGGATACAGGTCTAAAGTATTGACCATTTCCGCCATCATGCGGTCCCAACCATAGTTAAACATACTGCCGGAGGTGTCGATAATGAAAAGAATGTATTCACTGTCGACTGGTATACCACCTATGACATTATTTTTACGCTGGTAGTTTTCGCCGAGTAGGCGACGCATTTCTTCGGTCATCGTCTGAAGAGCGATAGTCAATTCACCCTTCAACTTGCCTTCCTGGCTTTGTCCTTCCGTTTTACTGGCATAGACGGCCTGCAGAGCTTGAAGTTCTCCACGTAGATTGGCAATGCGCTTGCGCTCAATGTCAATCTGCTCGCGCTTGGCGTTGAGGTCCCGGTTGAGGACGGTGGTTTCACCACGAATTTCTGCGATTTGTTCTTGAAGCTCTATAACCTGAGCCTCCAGATCTATCTCCGCTTCTTCCAATACAATGGGCTCGGCTGTTTTGGCAATCATTAACAGCAATACAATAGCGCCAAATCCACAGCAAATGACATCGAGAAAGGAGATGCTGAATTCTTCTTGGCGTTTTTTCTTTGAAGAACCAATCATGGCCAATCCCTTGATGGGGCGAGAAAAGATCCTTGAGTTTGCATGGCCAGTTTCCAGTATTCACTGGCCGCGAAAGGGTCGCCTTCCATTGGAGTGAGAATGATATTGATCGGAACATTCTTGGGAAGCACTTTAACCGCACGTTTGAATAAATTACGGCGTTCCCTACCTGAGACAGTGGCACTTCTGGGTGGCTTCATACCTTGTGTAGGCAGGCCATCGGTGATCAAAATAATGTTATCGGGTAAAGGTGTCATGGCGTGAATGGCATTGAATACCCTTTCTAAACTAGTGCCATTTTCTGGCACGATTTCATCCAATTGTTTGATTGCTTTATCCAACTGGTCACGATCATCTACATTGAGCCAGCGATCTTCCGTCCCGGTGATTGCGGCGCGAAAAGATGTATTGAAAGTATAGATCTGGTACTGACTGTCTGGTGGTAACTGGGCGGTGAGCCAGGAAACGGTATTGATGGCCCGACGCCATTTTTCTGTCTGACGTTTAACCCTTGATGACATATTGCGGGCGCGAATAACTTTGATAAGTTCATCACCGAGCATTGAAGCAGAGGCATCAAGTAAAATCAGGATGCGATTACCACCAAGTCGAAGCCCTGTAAGGTATTGACGGTCACCATCTCCACTATATTTGCGTACATTGTTACCGAGCTTCTTATTTTCTTCCTCTAAGTCCTTTTTGGCCTGTTCTAATTTTTTGAGTTTGTCTTGTAATCTTTTTATGTCTTCCTTTTCATTAATACTGTCCACTTCGGCAATATTGCCTTTTACCTCCTCTATTTGTTCGAGTATACGACGTGCAAGTCCTTGTGCCTCTGCGAGTTCATCGCTGACGATATCCAAGGTGTTGCGCGCCAATACAAGGTGCTCCTCCCCAATTTCAACTTCTTCTTGTAGCAGGTTGACTTCAGCGCTCAAGTCCTCAGTTTCTACTTCGATTTCGTGATCGGAGCCATGCTTAATAATTAGAAAAATCAGTGCAACCGCACCAAATCCACAGGACATGATGTCTAGAAAAGATAAGCTGAAGGTAGAAAAGCGACGCTGTTTACGTCTCATAACGTTCCACACTGATTGCAGTTATGACGTCATGGCGATCCGCAATTCCGATCTTATCTCCGGCGTTTAGGTTAACCGGTGCTGCAATTTCCTCACCGTTAAGCATCAGACGAATTCCCGCATCTACCCTTAATGCAAGACGCCCCGCATGGTTGGTAACCGTCGCTGCTGGGTGCTCAGGAGGGGTGGGAGTAACCTGAAATTTATCTTCGTGCCAGAAAACAAATAGTGGCTGTTGTGCGGCAAGGGCGCGATGGCCATATAAAAGATGTGTGGCTACGGCTTCTGAAGGTGCTTCTAAATGCAGGCTGATCTCACTTTCTGGGGCGGCTCTGACACTGCTCACTAATCGCAAAGCAGAGTCAGGACTGCGCAACTCTTTCCAGCGATTCTTAATAGATTGGGCAGTGCTGTCCCTGGATAGAAGGTGCATACGCTGGGCTATCTGCAGACCACCGGGAATTTCTGCCCAGCGATGGGATATAAAGCTCACACTGCCACTATCTGCAAGGTTTTCAATCATTGCCCGAACACGGGAAAGAATAGGAGCTGTAGCGTCCTGAAGTTGGCGCAAAGATATTTTTGCCGTACGATCATCTAACTCTGCAAGAACTTCCCCCTGACTCATTGCGCGGCTGACCCACTGGGGCATCAAATCATAGAGTTGCTGTTCGGATTCTGCAGAGTGCAGTGGATCAAAACGGCACTGCATAACGAAAGCATCCGTGAAAACTCTTGCCCAGGCCTCTTGAAAATGACATAGGCCTGCATCTGCAACACTCTCCGATGATTTTACGGTGGCTTGGTTATCCACCGAAATACGGGAAACGAGAGTTTGATGTAGTTGCAGTTCTACATGCATTTGCAATCCAGCGGGGGCCAAGTCACCAATAGCAGCACTGGCAGAGTCAACCAGGCCAACCACATTCATATTGCTTTCTTTAATAATCCCGAGTAACAGCGCTAATTGCTCGCGAGTAAAATTGCCTGGTACTGCTAGCACCAGTTCTTCGGGAAGATCACAGTGTTCGGATATTTCTTGTAAGTGGCAGTAGGCAAGATCGGCATGGTGGCGGCAGCGCTGGTTGGTTGATTTTAAAGATTCTAAACTCAGCCTTCGCCAAAACTGGTTGTTGACTTGGGTGGGGTGACTGCGGGCACGCATTTGCGCTGCGGTGCCTATGTGAATACGTCCCGGTTCAATTACCGCAATACCGGGGCTTTCCAGAACTTCCGTGGTATCGATAAAAACTCTTAAACCACAGTCATTGATTTCAAGGACACCTTGTCCCATGGAGTATTCCTCGCGGCGAATATCCGAGATGATAATTTTGAGTTCGGCTAGCTGATTTTGAGAAATCTCAGCAGGCGGTTATCGCAATAGTTCTGAGTATCCAAGACCAGTCTCTCTTGCATAAGCTGTAACTGATGGGTAAAAAACATAATGACAATGCTGATCACCAGGGCAATAAAAGTTGAGTTGAAGGCGACCCCAAGGCTTACGGTAACCCCGGCAATATCACCCTCTACTGCTTTATGGGCTTGAGAAAGTGCCTCGCCGATGCCGCGCACGGTTCCGATAAACCCGATCGAGGGAATTGCCCAAGTGATATAGCGCACCATTGCTAATTCCGAGTCGAGCCGATCGCCCTCTGTTTCGCATACTTCTTTTACCGAATTGGAAACTGCAGCCACATTTTTGGTAGAGCCGAATCTTTGTAGCGCGGTGAGCAGTGCTCTTGGCACGAGATAACTGCGCTCCTCTTCGGGTAGTGCTTGTATGGGACGGGACAGGTCGCGGGTGTCTTCGGGTAAGATAGGTGTGCCTTCGCTGATATTAAGAAGGGCTTTATCGAGCAGTTTGCGCTCGCGTATGCTGCGGTGTGCCTTTAGGCCCATGATTGCCATGGCCCACAGCATCAGTACAAAGCAAGCTTCCTGCTCGTAGTCTTTCATCACAATATAAATGGAACGTTGCTGAACATAGGTTTCTCCTGCTGCCTCCCGTGCAAGCTGTTCTTCTATCAAGGCATCTGCGTTAGGGCGAATGATGGCAACATAAATGGCGTGAACCAGGATAATAGATCCCAGCAGAGCAAATATCTGGAACACAAAGTCTGAGGATTTGAATTTCATGGTGGTGCCCTTGGCGGCTTCTCTTTTAAATATCCACAGGATAGGAAACAGATAAATCTTCAGAAATTTCTTCTGAAGACTTGTAATCATCTGAACGATTGCCCCTGCGTTTGTTTTTTTCTGTTTTCTCCTTGTTCGCCTGAGCAACGGTCATCTCATTGGTATCTTCTTTCTCCTGGGCAAATAAGTAAGAGGGTAAAAGAATGATGAGTATTAAAATGATCCTGAACATCTTCACTCCTTCTTTAATTAATCCAGCGCGCGACCCTAAATCCAATATCATTGCGGGGAGCTTCGCCATAATCACGGTAAGATAAACGCAGTTCGGTTAACCCTGAATGACGCCAGCTGGAGCCGCGAATTACATGGTAGTCGCCATCCTGTGGGCCAATCGGATTTTCTTCCAGGCGCGATGAGAGTCCGGTACCAATGGTATAGAGGTCGTGAATCCACTCAGAAACATTGCCACCCAAGTCGTATATACCAAGAGGATTTGGACCGTAACTGCCGACGGGAGCTGTGGCTGCATAGCGATCGCTATAGGTACGTAATACTGCCGGGACCAGCTTGGCAGCGTGGCTGTCGGCATAGTTACCAGAGTTGGCGCCGATAGGTAGCTCATTGCCCCAGGGGTATTTACGCATGGTGCCCTTATCATAGCGTGCCAACCAGGCCCATTCGGCTTCTGTGGGAAGACGATAGCCATCTGCCGCTGAATCAAACCCAACTATTTTGCCGCGCTCGGTTAGGTATACAGGGTTAAGACCTTCACGTTCACTGAGCCAGTTGCAAAATAAAGCCGCATCGGCCCAACTGACATTGACGACAGGCAGGTTGTCATTATCCAGGCTAACTCCATTCACATGCCTTGAGGTATGCATACGTTTAAAGCGTCTGAATTCTCCATTAGTGACTTCGGTGGCTCCGATATAAAAAGGACGATTTAGAGCGACTTGGCGCATCACCTCATTGGCACGGCGCCCTTGTTCACGTCGTGAGGATCCCATAGTGAATACAGCATTGGGGCGCATCAACTTCATGGTTCCATTCGCGCCATGTTGATAGGATGCCGGAACCTGCTGCCAGCGAGCCTGCTCTTTGGTCAACAATACTGCGCGTACCGTCTGCTCCAGCTTGTCGCTTGGGATTACTCTGGTATCAAATGCTTGGTAGCCATTCTTCCTCACTTCAATTTTGTGACTTTTCGTTGGGAGGTTGAATGACTGTCCGCTTTTACCCGCATATTGCCCATCAATATAAACCTCTGCATCAGTGGGTACACTCGTTACAAATACCCTACCGTACACGGCGTTTAAGTTAACGCTGAGATCCCGTTCCATTCCGGCGGAAAGGTCTATGGTGTGTACTACAGAGGCGTAACCTTCTTTAAAAAAGCGTAATCGATGAGCTTCTCCTGATGACAATTCAAGTTCAAGAGGAGTGTGTCCGCGGAACTCCCCATCAACAGTTACACTAGCGCCTTCGGGAATTGAAACAACTCGTAATAGTCCATCGGCTGGGCCCAGATTTACCGTGGGAAGGGCTTGGTCCACACCGGCGGTAACGGCTATTGGGACATCGACAGTTTTATGTTCTGGTAGGGAGATGGAGACAACCCTATCCCCTTGCACCAGCTCTGTATTGAGAGGTGTTGTGCCAAGAGTTTTTCCATTGGAGGTGACAGTGGCACCTGGGGGATTACTACTAATACGTATATTGGCCCAGGCTGGACGAAGTTTTGCTTGCAAGCGATGAGTGTTGTCGAGTCCCTCGACTTTGATTACTTGGGTATAGGGGAGATAACGATCGGAGAGAATTGTTACCCGAAGGGAACCTGGACGTATATTTTCCACCAGTCCGTTTGTATTGGGCACTTCACCGCCATTGATTATTATTTTGACTGGAACCGGGGGGTCTGTTTCAACTTGCAGATGGCCTGGCAGCTTATCCAGGGTCACTGCATGGCGGCTGTGCCCATCGCTGCCGACTTCAACCTCACCACTCTTGGATAAATAACCATCTGCACTGATGGTGTAACTGTAGTTGCCGGGAAGCACCAGATGTCCATCTCCCAGTGGCAGGGCAAAGCCATTAATATTGACTTTTGCATTGTTAGGCACGGTTTCAAATATGAGGGAGCGGGCGATGACTAAGTAGGTCAGCGCCAAGAGACTTAATAACAGGCAGGCCGCTACTACCAGTGCACGCTTGGACAGGAACAGGCGAGCACGGTTAGAGCTGACTTGAACCGGTGTGAAACCTATAGGTTCGATGAGAGGTGAGTCATCGACTACAGGCTCATTATCACGAACTGAGACCGCCTCTTTCACTGCCATTTACACTTCCCTATTGCTGTGTCGTTATGGAGTTATCGCAATAATCTGGCACCGATGAAATACGCGCTAAAGCGCAGCCGATACCAAGGCTGGGTTTGATGTTTTTTTGTGTGAAATAAAGCTTAGCTCGCTGCCACCGGAGGGTTGGCGATCAGCGAGCCGTTTGTCACAGAACACCTCTTTTCCTGTGAATGAATCTTCTGATTCATCTCAGGATTTGCCCCTTGCGAATATCTTCTTTATTGGATTTTCATCTCGCTCAGGGGTTCTTGTCTTCAGCTATTATTAGCGCCGTTTACTTTCTCTGCGCACTGAATGACCACTTCGGTGACAGGTTTTCCGGGTTTTACAATGAACTCACGCCGTACATCCCGATACCCATCGCGGGTACCAATGGCTGTGTAGCGACCGGGTTTTAAGGCGATTTCTCGTTGGTCAAAATTACCCAGACGTCCAACATGGTAAATCGTGACACTGGTACTACGATCGGATTTGAAACGAACGGGTAGAGGTATCAGAGCTTGGGTAAGCGCATTTTCTAGGTCTTCTATTTGCTGAACTAAGCGTGGTGTTTGACCGTTTACTTTACGTGCATCGGCTAAGACAGTGCGGGCAAAGTGGTTGCGCTTACCTTCACTAAGGGTAAGGGGGTCTTTGAGTAATTCTTGTAACTGATCATCTAATTTGGCCCTGGCAGAAGAGCGTGCCTTCCCCGTAACTGCAGCAACCAGGCTACTATCCTTTTTCAGCAAGGCCGTATAACTTTTAAGAGCATCACGCCAATCTTCTTTTTTTTCCTGTGAGCGTGCCAAGCTCAGTAGTTTATTAATTTTCTCCCGCTCCATACCATTTTTTGCCTGCTGTAGGCCGATGGTCGGTGCTTTAGCAGTAGGCTTTAATGCTTGCGCTTGATTGAAGAATTGTTTAGCGGATGTGTAATTTTTATCGGCAATCGCTGCGTAGCCAGAAGACATAGCCTTTTGGTAGTCTCTCTCAGTGATTTCTATTTCAACCTTTGCCAGTAATGCTTGAGCTTCAACAGTCTCAGGGTCAACCGAGAGTGATTGCTCAAGAGATGACTTAGCCTGGTCTAGGTCGGAATCGGAGTAGGCGTCTTTTGCCTGAATATATCTCCACCAGGCAGAGGGTAATTTATCGGTCCGCTCAAGTCCCTTGAGACCTCTTGGGTGATCTTTAGAGATAGTAAGTACTAGATTAAATGCATCTAGTGCAGAATCCTTATCCCCTATATCCAAAGCACGTTTACCCTCGCTAAGGTGTAACTCAATTCGCTCGGGAATACTGTCACGCAATGTCTCTAGTGCTTGTAAGGATTCCCAGTACTTTTCCAGGGCTTGCATGAATTGTCTTTTTCGATAAAGGCTATCAGCCTTTAGAGCTAGGTCTTCAGCGGAGTAGTAATCTTCGAATGCCCATAACTCAACTTGACGTTCTTGTAGCTCCTCTTTAAGGGCGAGAATATCTTGCAGAATTTTTTGCACATCCCTGCGTTGCTGCATGATTTCAGCATCGGAGTAGGGGGATGCGTGTGCCGGATCTTCCTCTGGTGTATTTATTGTTTTGGCAACAGCCATTTTATCGGTTTGTAATTTTGGAGTTTGCACAACTTGGGGAAGTCCCCAGAAAACCCCTACCAAGCCACTGAGCATTACTGCCCCCAGCAAAAAAGGCCAGTATGAATTTTCCCTTTCCGGCTTGTCAGTTTTAGGGCTGGTTTTCTTGGGGATGCGAGCTTCCTCACCGCCAAAGCTAAACTCTGCGGGCTCGATCGGAGTTGAATCTTCCTTGGTGTTATTGCGGTGCTGCATAGTGATTCCGCCGTTTTATTAAGTTACCCAGTGAAGATCTTGGGTGCTTGCTAAGGGTTAAAATCTGACCGGTTTACCTCGATAAGGTCTGCACTTCATATACTGGTTTCGGAAGACGCTGTTTCGGCTTCATAAATTTCTTTCAAGATTTCCCTCCACTGACGATATTGGTTCTCTACTGTGCCGCTCAGGGTGACGGTGCGATCTTCCAGTTCGACAATTTGTGGTTCGACTTCAGCCTCCATCGAGTCTCCCAATTCCTGCAGAGCTTCCAGATGCATCTTGGCATCTGCGCGACGATCAAAGCCGCTCTTAATTAAATAACCGCCAGCACCAATACCTACCTGTCCTGCAGCCTGGGCACTGCCTCCTCCTGCACCGGCTGCGGCGATACCGCCGATAATGGCCGCGGCTCCCATGATGGTGTGGTTGCGGGCTTTACGCTTGAGTTCGCGCATTTGCCGAACTTCCTCATAACTCCGTGCTCGCCACTCCTGGTAGGGTACTTCCATGGTTTTGGCAAAAGTGCCGTAATATTCCTGTAGTGTGTCCACAAATAGATAATCGCGCTCACGGATTTTTCGTACTCGCTGCAACATAGGATCATTTTCTGCAGGTAAAGCGCTCAGGTAGTAAATACCTTCCTGGCTTTGCTGCAGATAGCGCGTAAAGGCTTCGGGGGAAAAGCTCCTGGCGAAGCGCATCTCAGAGATAGTGCGGATTTCAGCAATCTGTTGATTGGATAGCCCTTGTCGATAATTCAACATGTCATTGGAAACCCGGTTATAGATTCCCTGAAAGGCATCTCCTTCAGTAGGGTGCTTACGATCATAGGCGTAGTGAGAAGCGTATTCCGAATATTCCTTGGTAAACCAGCGTTGACCACGGGAATCGGTAACGGTCACTTCCATGGTGAGAATTTCACCATCGGATTGGATTATTTTTCCAGAAACCGTTACATCAATATTGGTGCGGGCAGATGGGATAACTCTCACTGCCCCCCAACCCAGGCTGGACTGCAATGAGTCAGCCAGGGTGACTGCCATAAAGCGGGACTCAGCCTGGCGTAATTCGGGAAAGACCAGGGTGTCTTCGTCAACTTCAACAGTGTCTATACCGGGATCGAACTGGATAACGCCGACGTCCAGCAGGCGCTCTTCCGCAATATTTTTGTCCTCAATGGTGAGGGGGGTAAATGCAGTAGTTCGTACTTCGGTTGTGGTACATCCGCTAAGTAGTACTAGCAGTAACCCAGCAGTTATCAATGCGAGCCGAGCTGTAAATAAACAGCGATAGTTTTTTCGAGTTAAAAGTGCCATCTATGCGTCCTCTGTAACTACTTCGTCGCATTTTTATATTTTCGATACTCTTCCCAGAGCTTTTCCCGTAATTCAGGATCGGTCTCCCGTGTGGCGGCTTCACGAATTTGTCTTGCCACTACATCGTCATCGGTACCACTGGGAATATCTGCAGGCACCACTGGCTGTGAGCCGCTGTGGTTGTACTCCCCTTGGCGCCCCTTAGTGGGTAAACCGGGGCCTGTTACCTGGCCGCTGGAATTGTTTTGCTGTGGGCCCCCGCCGCTGGGTGCTCCGCTTCCGGGTGGAGGGGGGATTTCGGCTTCCGCAGATTCAATGAGATCTTCCAGTGATTCTCCCGGTGGCGCTTCATCCATTGCCTCTTCCTCGCCCTCTTTTGAAGCGGAACCAGGCCTGTTACGGACATAGTCCCGTTCACGCAGGATCATGCCGTCGTAGCTCACCATGGTGGATTCGAAGCGGCCCTCAAGCTCTGCGACTCTCTCCGCGGCTGTACTGGGAACTTCATTGGGCGCACTGCCAGCGCGAGTAGAGCCATTACTGGGTTGACCGTTGGTGGACGCATTGCTATTTGAGGCCGAACTACTCGACGAGGAGCTGTTCGAGGAAGAACTACTTGATGAGGAGCTGTTCGAGGAAGAACTACTTGATGAGGAGCTACTTGAAGCCGAAGCTGTTTGCTCCTCCTCGGAGAAGTCGATCTCATCCGGTGGGGTGCCGTCCTGGCTAGAAGAGGGATCTGGAGGCGTACGTCTTTCATCCGGAGATTGCTGTGAATCACTGTAGACAGGGGATGATGGAGAGCGATTGCGGGAATCTGCCTCCGGCATGCTATCACCTGCTGAGGGTTCACGGGAGGAACGTTGATTTTCACTGGAAGCTGTTCCGGACTTTTGTTGGGACTCTCGCTGTGCCGTTGGCATATTCGCGCTGGGTTGGCTCGAAGAACGACTACTGGGTTGCCCACCACTGCTACTGGACTGTGACTGGCTAGAGCTCTGTGAACTACTGCTAGAACTGCTGCTTGATGAGGCGCTGCTCTGAGACTGAGATTGCGAGCTGGAAGAGGGCATCGCCGGTGGTTGCGATTGGGTTTGCTGGCTTTTACATCCAGTAATCACTGTAGTCAGTACAACGACAGAGAACAGAGTGTGCCAGCTAATGCCCTGGCGGTGACTTTTTCGTACCGCTTTCCGAGTTGTCATCTCTTTTCTCCTAGAAGGGCTTGGCGTTATGCCGGGAGGCCGCGATCAATTCTGCGACTCCCCAGCTGCCCGGAAAATGGCTGGTGTGGAAATTTAAAAGTAGTTGTTATTTGATTATTTGCGCGCTCTCCACAACACATCACTCAGTGTCTTTTCAGTGAATCACTCAATCGAAAACAAAGCGCTGAACAATACCGCGTGTTGCTACCGCTTCACCATCTTCAAAGCGCGGCCGGAATTTGGCGCGTTTAAGTATGTTTCGGACTTTGGAGCGAATCTGTACTTTATCGGATGGGTAGGCTCTGAGGATTTTAATATTGCGTGCTTTGCCAAAGGCAGTGACATCGTAAGAAACAGTGATATGTGAGTTGGCCAGGGCTTTGCTTTCCGATTCCAAAATCGGCAGGGCAGGAAGTGCAATCGGGCGACCAAAAATATCCTCAATTTCATCGCTGGAGGCACCATTGTCCCACAGAGATTTATAAGCCTCTCCATAAGTGCGGCGCGCGGAATGCCATTTATTGAACATCATATACCAGTCGCCCAACTCGACTTTTGCTTTTGCAGATGCGGCCGGGGGTGATTGAGGGTTGCGCTGGTAGACATCGACGATTCGGGTAATCGCTTTTTTGCCAGTATTGAAGCTCTTCATTCGATAGTGATCTACCATACTGCGCTGACTTACATCGGGGCCGCCGCCAAAGCTGGTATTGACGACGAGCGGCGCCTGGGCCTCTCCTTTGTAATTGGCGAGATAGTAATTCGTTGCTTTCAGCCCGCGTAGTGCGTCCACTAGACGCAGATCGTTGGAGCCAAAATTTTTGCTGATGATATCGACCGCGAGGGTGTAGAGCTTGGTGGCGTTGATTAGGTGCTCGACCAGAGTCTCACCTTTCTTCTCAACATAAGACTGTAGGTGCCAGCGACTCAGGTTATTGATTACAGGCAACATCCGCGGATCTTTTTTACCGTAATTTTTTTCGTGCAACCAGTAGAGATACTGTTGGTTGTCGTTGGCTTCTTCCCATTGATTCAACGCAATCTGGCTTTCTATCAAGCGTTCAATCATCGGTATCTGACTGAGGGAATAGAGGCCCTCATTCACTCTATTAACTAACATTGCACGGCGGAATTCGGTGGCGGCTTCCTCATGGGCTCCAGCTTTCTGCAGTGCAGTGGCCAGGCCCAGCAGCTGTTCATCAATACCGATACCATAGGCACCATACTCAGCTTCAAGATCTTCAATGCGTTCACGGTAATATTCGACAGCCTCTGAGGGGCGCAGCTGTCTTCGGTTTTTTTTCAGCGGTTTGGAAGCGGCTTCAATAAAGGCCTGGGGAGGGCCTTTCGGATCTGGATTCGCAGTGGCGTCATCTGCGGCAATGGCGCCGTTACACAGCAGTGCTGTGGCTGTAAACATCAAGCCGATAGCAAGGCGATTGCAGGTATCTATCTGTGTCACGATTGAACCACTTCCATTCCGGTTTACTTTGCCCACAGCTGTGCAATAGGCCTTAGCCATCACGCAGGGGTGTGGATCTCGTCTCCGCCCGATCGCCGGAAAACCGACAGATACGGTGGAAGCTCTCTCCTGAAATGTGGTTCTGTTACAACTCTGAAGGCACGTCTTTTTTACTCATAGCCGCTCAGAGAAGCCGCATCCGGAGGCTTATTTTTGCGCTCCTGGCTGCGTATTAAACAGTATAGCCAGCACAGTCTGTCATCAGAGGGATTGTGACGGAGACTTCAACCAACCGGTGAATAGGTTACCGGGATGCCTGCGGGCACTCTTTCGGTTTAGCAGCTGGGGAGAAATAGCAGTGCCGAAGGTCGGCAAGTAAGTGCCAAAAATTTTTAGAGTAAATTTAAGTGACTACTCGATGGCTCTGCGCTGCAGGGGTAAGAACAGGAGTATTTGGATTTTCATCCTATATGAATAGGTTTGATTAGGTGAAAACGGCTAAAGCCATGGGGTCTGTGGTCACTACATTTGGATTGCTGGCCGGCAGGCGCCATAATCAGCCGATTCGAATGAGAGGAGAGTGCCGGTGAGCATCAATATCGATCCCGAAGTGGCCGCAAGCCTGCGTGGATATGAAGTACCCGAGAGGCTGGGCTTCGGGACGGCAATGGCCCCTATAATGTTTCGTGCAGTTTATCAGGACGGTTGTTGGAGTCAGGGTGAGTTGATTCCCTATGCACCCTTGTCGATAGATCCTGCAGCAAAAGTGCTGCACTACGCTCAATCGTGTTTTGAAGGAATGAAGGCCTACCGGACCCAGGCTGGTGGTATTGCTCTATTCCGTCCCGAGAAAAATGCTGAGCGAATGGCCTATTCTGCCAAACGCTTGTGTATGCCCCCGGTGCCAGAATCCCTGTTTCTCGATGCCGTGCGTACTGTTGCTTCCTATTGTGCCAACCTGGTACCCGGTAATAGCGGCGAGTCTCTCTACTTGCGGCCGTTTCTGATTGGCACCCAGGCGGACCTTACCGTATCTGCTAGCAGCTCTTATGAGTTCTATGTGATTGCCAGTCCCTCAGAGGCTTACCACTCCGGTAGCATGCGTCTTTGGGTGGAGAGGGAAGATGCACGCGCCGCAGTGGGTGGCACAGGGGATGCCAAGGTTGGCGGTAACTACGCGGCCTCTCTATTGAGCGTAGGGCGGCTCAAGGAGCGCGGTTATGATCAGTCTCTATGGCTCAATCCGTCTGACCGAAACAGCGTAGATGAACTCTCTGGCATGAACTTCTTTGCGGTAATTGAAGGGACATTGCATACGCCAGCACTGACCGGCTCCATCTTGGAGGGTATTACCCGTTATTCACTATTGGAGCTGGCCGAAAGCCTGGGCTACCAGGTCGTAGAGGAGTCCATTCCGGTTGATCGATTACTCAGCCAGATAGCTTCTGGCAGCTGCACAGAGGCTTTTGCCTGCGGTACTGCTGCTATTATCAGCCCTATTAGCGTTATTGGTGATGCAGAGCATTGCTATGAGCTGCAGCAGGCTCCAGGTCCTGTGGCCGAAGCTTTACGTCAGGCGCTTCTGGATATTCAAGAGGGGCGGACAGAGGACCGCTTTGGCTGGATGCAGACTGTTGAACCTGCGAGCTTCTGAGCTTATCTAAATAATTAAAAGTAACCGGCTGTGGGTTGGTGGCTGGTTACTTTTTTAATTAGCGAAATTAGCATGGCAGCATTTGATTTTTCTCTACTTCTGCCTCTTTCCCTTTAGTCTGGGGTTGTTTGGTATCACCTCACGCTTTAAAAATGTTTCCGCGAGAAACGTGCATGTAAGCATTCCCGCCAATCTCTTTTCTACGGTTGACTTGAACGACTGTTGCTCCTACAAGTAACTCGATACAAGAAGAAACGCACTGGAGCTTTTGGGGTGGCCTTTTGGTAGTACCTTCATATTGACCGGCAGTTCCAAGATCAATTTGACTAGATAGGTCGCACTCAGAGTTCCCTAGAACCTGAGGAAAACAGAATGTTGACCCATATGTTCGGCCTGATGCTCCAACCTCGCAAGCAGTGGGAGTTGATTAGCTGCCTCCCCGAGAAAAAACTTCGCCGACAAATCTCCTACGTTATTATTTTGGCACTATTCCCTGCAATCGCCTGGTATTTTGGCACTACTCAGGTGGGTTGGAGTATCGGCAATGGGAATCCGGTAAGAATAACCGGCCAGAGTGCGTTGGAATTGGTAGCGGTTTTCTATTGTACGATGGTATTGGCGGTTGTCTCAATTGGTTACTTAATTCACTGGATGGCGAGAACCTATGGTGCAGAAACGCACCCGATGAAAGGTGTAGTCGTGGCAGGGTTTACAGCGACTCCAATATTTTTGGCAGGTATTGCGGGAATCTATCCAGTGTTGTGGTTGGATATTTTGTTGGCAACTGTGGCGGTAGCTTATGCGGTGTATCTACTTTACCTGGGGATTCCTATTGTTATGGGTGTCTCAGAGGAGCGAGGATTTCTTTTTGCCAGTGCAATTATTACTGTTTCCCTGGTTATCGCTGTAATAATTATGGTAGGCACGGTATTGTTCTGGAGCTATGTGTCCGCTCCTGTTTTCCACTGATTTTATTTTTCACAGATCACTACCTGTGAATTTTTGTGTTTATCTGCCAGTCGGTTTTACTTGAGCCGGCTGGCTTACCCCTTCATTTATCAGCTTGTCTTGAATCTATTTTATCTCAACTCAATTGTAATATTCCTTTTTGCACCAAAACACTATGGGTGCTGTTACTCTTTGGAGGTCTCTTTTGAGGAAAGTAAATCCGAACCTCTCTGAATTTCTCAGAGTATGCAATGAGTTGTTATCAGAGCGTACAGCCAAAGGTCATGCCTTTAGTGTTATCGACTCTCGCGAGAGGTCGGAAAGGATAATACAGGAATATGTTACAGACATCCCGGACATTGACCAGGTGATAGATGATGAAATCTATACCAGTGGATACAATGTCCCTGTGAGGATGTTTAACCCTAATTCGAGCTTGGCACTACCGGTTCTTTTATATCTGCACGGGGGTGGTCATATGCTGGATAGTGTTAAAGCCTATGACCCTATTTGTCGTAAAATGGCGATAGCTACACAGCATATTGTGGTGGCACCAGAATATCGGCTTGCTCCAGAAAATCCTTATCCAGCCAATATTGAAGATACTTGCGCTGTAGCTCGTGGAGTTTGGGCGAGCCTTTCCCGACACAAGATCGACTATCAAAAGTTACTCTCAGTAGCGGGAGACTCTGCAGGTGGTTCTTTATCGGCAACTTTGTCGCATATAGCACAATTTGACACTGGCATTTATATAGACAAACAAATTCTCATTTATCCTTGTGTTGACTATACGGCAGGCTGTCAATCTTACCAAAAATACGGGAAAGGATATTTTCTAGAAGCTGAGAAATGTTACTGGTTCTTTGAAAAATATTTCCGGGATGGCCAGTGTAGAAAGTCGGCATCTCCACTTTATATGGATTTTACTCAAAGGCTGCCAAAAACTCTGGTGATAACAGCAGAGTTTTGCCCCTTGTGTGATGAGGGTAAACTTTACTTTGAGAGGGTGAGGTCAGTTGGTGTGCACGCTGAATATATACACTTTGAGGGTGTTATACATGGATTTTTAAATGTTGAAGATTTGCTCAAAGATATTTGTGCAGATGCTTATGAAAAAATAGGTAGGTTTCTGAACAGCTAAATTATTGTAAATTCTTCAGCCAGGCTTGTAATGGTACTTAAGAATATAGCCATTGCTGAGCTCCAATTGCTCAGAAGCTTCTTTTCCAATAGTGAGTTCAATTTCAGTGATCGCATTGATTATCTGTGTGGGCTCGACATCAATGCATTGAATACTCATTGAATAAATGGCACCTTCTTTACTGTCAACAGAATATTCAATAACTTGCAGAAAAAGACTACCTGTCCCATATAAGATTTTAATGCCGGGGCCCTTTAATAGGGGGATAGTATATTTTACAGCCCCCCAGGGGCCATCGCAGCGAATTGCCTGGTACTCCGAGGGCGCTGTTTGGGCAGATGTAGACTTAGATTCCTTACTTAGGGTTAATTTACTCAATATCTGTCGAGTATGAAACTGCCATCCCTCTGGGGTTGTAATCTCAATCTTTAAAGTCGGTTGAGCAAGCACCTGAAAACTTAGAAGGGCAAATGGCATTAAAATCAACTTACGAAATTCCATCTTGATTGCGATTCCTTAGGGAATGTGGGGTACGGGCAAACGTGCTTTCAATAATTGGTTGCATGAAGCGCCAAGCTGGTACCCTATATGTTTTCTAGTCTTTCAAATAATAATAGTGTCTTGAAGGGTATCTAGGGGTCAGATAGTATGCAGAAGCTTGCCTAGCAAGTTTTTTTGCGCGACTTAATTGGTACATTCGTACCTACCAAAGCCAGATGTAGTAGCTACAAACAATAATTCAAACAAAGGGTGAAGCATGAAGACCTTGTCCTACATCGGGGTGGCTCTCACGTTATTACTAGTCTCCGCCTGCGGAGAGAAGAAAGCCCCTCAATCAAATCCTGCAACTAATGACGTTGATTTTCAGAAAAAACTGTTGAGGCAACTTATTGCTGCTAAGCCAGGTGATGTCATTATTGTTCCTGAAGGGGAATTTCAGATTGATCGTAGTCTTTCTCTAAATGTTGATGATGTCACTATTCGTGGTATGGGAATGGATAAATCTATCCTCTCATTTAAAAGTCAAATTCAAGGGGCTGAGGGACTGTTGGTCAATGCCAACGATTTCACGATAGAAAACTTGGCAATAGAGGATACGGTGGGTGATGCCTTAAAAATTAATGAAGGGCAAAACATTATTATTCGTAATATTCGTGTTGAGTGGACTAATGGTCCATCTACAGAAAATGGTGCCTATGGAATTTATCCGGTGCAGACACGAAACACCTTGGTGGAAGGTTCAGTAGCTATTGGCGCCTCAGATGCTGGCATTTATGTCGGTCAGTCTCGCAATGTGATTGTGCGAAACAATCGCGCTGAGTTTAATGTGGCGGGCATCGAAATAGAAAATACTATCGGTGCTGATGTGTATGGTAATGTGGCAACCAATAATACGGGGGGTATTCTGGTTTTTAATATGCCAAATTTGCCTCAGCCTGGGCATAGTACGCGTATTTATGATAACGATATATTTAAAAACAATGTAAAAAACTTTGGGCATGAAGGAACCCCTGTGGCTGCAGTTCCTGCAGGATCGGGTATCGTGATTAATTCCAATGATCAGGTTGAGATATTTGATAACAAGATTGCGGATAATGATACTGCTAATATTATCGTGAGTAGCTACTTTACTGCGGGTTATTACAGCGATAAGTCGACTCAGGCAGACTTCGATCCATATCCGGAAGGTATTTATATCTATAACAATCACTTTGCAGGAGGTGGTTCATCACCAGACCACTTGGAACTTAAGGCGCTAAAGTTAGCGCGTTTTGGACTGGGTGGAAGCTTGCCCGATGTACTTTGGGATGGTGTTGTGGATAGCAAGAAAATGTTTGAGGGCGCCCTGCCAGACCACCTTCGGCTATGCATTGACAACACGGATGTGGGCATATTGAATATTGATTTCCAAAATAACTATCAGAATATTTCCACAGATATTTCTGCTCATCAGTGCCGTCTGAAAAAGCTACCAGAGGTCGTTTTGAAATTTGACCGGCCAGATAAAGAAAAAAACGCGGGAGATCATTTGGCTGTCTTGGAGGGGGGGAATGAATAAGTGGAAATGTTTGGTGGGCTCTTTCCTTCTCCTTATTGCTACATTAATGGTCACCCTTAGTGGCTGCGAGAAAGCCCAAGCCCCAGTTCAATTATTCGCTGAAGATGCTATTCCTGAGAGGCTTAGTGACTGGAATCTGGTCAATATTATTGATAACGGTTTGATCCCCAACGCAGGTGTGCTGCCGTACGATTTAAATACTGGGCTTTTTACCGATTACGCCCATAAACTGCGAACCGTGTGGATGCCCGCCGGCACCTCGGCAGAGTATGGCGAGGAGCAGTTTGAGTATCCGGTGGGCACGGTACTTACCAAGACTTTTTACTATCCAAGAGGAGAGGGTGATACAGTTCTGCGCACCGATAATTTTACTCGGGACTACCTTGAGGGGCGCAGTGGAGAAGCTTTGGATATGCGGGCTGTGCGCTTGATTGAGACCCGTCTGTTAGTAAAACGTCAGAGGGGCTGGCAGGCGATCCCCTATATTTGGAATGCGGCTCAAACTGAAGCCGTTTATGAAATCGCTGGTGATACCACACATTTTAAACTGGTGAACGACTCTGGGGATGTCTCAGAATTTACTTATGTGGTGCCCGATGCCAATCAATGCGCCGGTTGCCATGCTGACAACTTTACTGGAAAGAAGATTTCTCCACTCGGCCCGAGAGCAAGACACTTAAATCGAGATTTTACCTATCTTAGTGGAACAGAGAATCAGTTATCCCACTGGCAGAAAGTGGGATATCTCAAAGGGCTTCCCGCGCTGATATCACTACCAAGCCAGGCTAGTTATGCAGATACTTCAAAATCGCTAGAAGATAGAGCTCGCGCTTACCTCGATATCAACTGCGGTCACTGTCATAACCCGGCCGGTGCCGCTGACACATCGGGGCTGATGCTTCATCACAGTGAAACAGACTGGCGCAAGATGGGCCTGTGTAAACCACCAGTAGCGGCGGGTACTGGCAGTGGAGGACGGGTATTTGCCATAGTACCGGGAGAGCCGGATCACTCAATTTTGAATTTCCGTGTAGAGTCCAGCGATCCGGGCGCGATGATGCCGGAGTTAGGGCGAAGTTTGGTACATGAAGAGGGGGTGAGCTTACTACGCCAGTGGGTGGCGGCTATGTCGGGAAGCTGCTCATAGTGCAGTGAGTGATATCAGGCTGGCCACTTAAGGAAGAAGGCGGCACAGTGTTTGGGCACCGTGCCGCTAACCTGTGAGATAGTCTTTATATTTCAGCCGTATGCTGCGGTCTCGGCAACTTGGGTAGCTGTTGCAGGAATTAAGCCGCGAACCATCATGGTGACTGTGCGCTCAAGCAATGGGGAATCCAGTGCAATGGAGCCACTCAAAATTTCATATTCCAACTTGAGAATAGTGCCGTGAGCGATTTGCGCAGCGGCTTCTGGATCAACAACGCCCAGCAAGTGGAAGAATTCCTGAATTAGGGACTCTCTCGCATGGCTTGACATGCGTACCGCCCGCGTCAGTTGCTCGTTGCGCAGCGCCTCATTGCGGAAGGCCAACTCAACCAAACGGCGGTCACGATCTTCAGCCTGGTTGCGCACATGTGTGAGGATGAAGCGGGTGAGCTGCTGCACCAACAGTTTGTGACTACTACTCGATGCGCGCTCTTGTGAGGAGAGGTTGCGAGCCGCATTGAAACTTTCTTCTTGAAGTTGGCGTGTGCTTTCCAATCCCTGCTCAACGAAGTAAGTGAATGAATCACTGATCAGATCGTTGAGGTCTTTAAAATAGTAGGTAGTGGCGGCCAGTGGTACATTCGCTTCGCGAGCTACGGCGCGGTGGCGGATACCGCGAATCCCCTCTTTTACGATTAGTCGCAGGGTGGCCTCTAGGATGGCCTTGCGGCGCAGGCGGCTGTCGGCTCGCTGTGCGCGGCGGCCGTGATAGACCAGATCAGACTTTCCATTGTCTACAGTCATAGCAGTATCCCTGTTCTTTTTGTGTTGGCTCCGATCGCTCTAGCAAGCTGTTCGGTCGTGCCATTCTAGCCAAACGAATTCAAAAAGAGAGAATAAAGCTATTACATTCGATTACACGAAGATTGCACAAGTCAGAGGCTTCACTTGTGGTTTTTCTACGTGAATCTCCTCAATATGGTGCACTTTTGTATAGGGGGCTTTTATTGAATCAGAAAATAAAGATTTAGGCGTCAATCCTAGGTCTTTTTCTCACCGGAATATGACAATTACTCGGCAAGTGGGTCAGCGACAATCGAATAGCTTTCGCTACACTAAACGATTGTCGTAGGGAATAAGGGCTTGTTTGGGGCAATCTTAAGAGATTTTTCCAGTAACGCGCACCCGTTTGGAGCCAGGTACAATTCTGATTTGCTGACTGCGGCGCCGTTCAATACCTGTATCAATAGCATTTTTCGCTGCAATCAGTAGACCGGCTACCAGAAATGCACCGGGCGGTAACACCGCCACCAGCACACCGGGATAATTACTTCCCAGCAAGTTTAGGCTCCAGTCTTTGGCCATAGGCCCCAATAGCAAATCCATATCTGAAAACAAAGTGCCCTGGCCGAGTATTTCCCGCACGGCGCCGATAGCAATCAGCACTGCGGTAAAGCCAACCCCCATCATAAAACCATCGACCAGTGACGGCAGCACTGGATTTTTACTGGCGAAGGCATCGGCGCGGCCGAGGATGGCGCAGTTGGTAACAATCAATGGAATAAAAATTCCCAGCACCAGGTAGAGCTCATAAGTGAAAGCCTTCATCAAGAGTTCGACACAGGTGACGAAGGTGGCGATGATCATCACCGAGGCGGGTAAACGCACGGTGTCGGGCATCTGTTTCCGTACTAGGGAAACTGCCAAGTTGGAACAGGTGAGTACCCCAGTGGTGGCGAGCCCCAGACCAATAGCGTTGACCACTGAGCCAGTAACTGCCAATAAGGGGCAGAGCCCCAAAAGCTGAACTAGGGCGGGGTTATTTTTCCAGAGTCCGTTGTGGGTAATTTCTGCGTAACCGGGGGTCGCCATTAATTCTGCTCCGTATTGGGCTGAGCCTCATCAGTATTTTCCGCTTCAGGATTTTCCACCTCAACGGCTCGCTTGGACACCGGTGCACTGAATATTTGCTGATGGTTTTTGGCGACAAACTCCAGCACCTGATGTACTTCAGCAACCACTGCGCGGGGGGTGATCGTTGCACCGGTAAATTGGTCGAAGACCCCGCCATCTTTTTGAACTCTCCACTCACTAGAGGGTGGGTTTTTCAGTGAGAGGCCATCGAACTGAAGAATCCAATCACTTTTTTTAAGTTCGACCTTATCACCAAGGCCCGGCGTTTCACTGTGGCTGGTGACCCGTACACCAGCTATGGTGCCATCGCGGTTGACGCCTACCAGCATTTTGATCGGGCCTGAGTAACCGTCTGGTGCCACCGCCGGTACAATGACCGCTGAAATCTTACCGTCTTTGCCACGCGCTAAGTTGATATCGCCACCCTGAGAGAGCCCTAGTTGATTCCAGTAGGTCTTGGGAATTGGATAGGTGTCCACAAGTAGGTCATTGCTGTGGCGATCCAGAGGAATAATTTCCAGCAGGGCTTTGGCAGAGGCTGCGCGTATCGCCCGTTCAATGGGCTCTCGGGTGGTGATCTGGGTCACTGCCAGAGTGCCTGCAGTGACCAGGGCAAACAGGGTCAGCACAACGGCATTGGTGGCCATAGACTGCTTGAGCATCAGTGCTCCTCCAAGTCAGTAGCGCGACGCGCCCGCTTGTGGCCATAAGTGCGTGGCAGGGTGTAATTATCAATGGTGGGTGCGGCAAAGTTCATCAGCAGTACCGCAAAGGCCACGGCATCCGGGTAGCTGCCCCAGGCGCGGATAATATAAGTGAAGAGTCCAACACCGGCGCCGAAGATCAGGCGCCCCTTATTACTGGTACAGCCACTGACCGGATCTGTGATGATGAAAAAGGCCCCGAACATGGTAGCGCCGGAGAACAGGTGCAGCAGTGGTGAGCCCTCGGAAAGAGAGCTGCCGCTGTCGTAGAAAAACAGAGAGATCAGGGTCAGGGTTGCGAGCATGGCTACTGGCGCGTGCCAAGTGATAATGCCGCGAAACAATAGAAAAAGCCCGCCCAACAGGAACCCGAAACTGATGGTTTCCCAGCCGGCCCCGGCAAAAGTCCCCTGGCTGAAAACCGGTTCCATCTCGTAGAGTTGTGACAGCAACACTGACTCGTTGAGGCGCACGATTTCCAGGGGGGTGGCACGGGTGAAACCATCCACGTTGTAACTGCCAAAGACCAGGGAGATGGCCTCGCCAATATCCGGTGCACCACCGATCACATCCGCCGCGCCAACCCAGCGGGTCATATCCACCGGGAAACTGATCAGCAAAACCACATAACCCACCATGGCTGGATTGAAAGGGTTGTACCCCATGCCGCCATATAGCTGTTTAGCCAATACGATGGCCACGGCGCTGCCGACTACCGGCAACCACCAGGCACAGTATGGAGGCAGAGCAATGCCCAGTAAGAGTGCCGTGACCATGGCACTGTAGTCACGCAGGTAGAAAGCCACGGGTCTGCCCCGCAGTTTCATGATTGCGGCTTCGCACAGCAGAGCGGTAATTACAGAGAAGGCAATATTGATCAACACGCCGATGCCGAAATAAATCACCATGGCCAGAACACCTGGTGCGGTGGCGGCCGCTACCTGCAACATCACTTTGGCCGTGTTATCGCCGGAGCGGGCGTGGGGGGAGGTGGCTCGCATCAAGGACATTACTGGCGACCATCCTGTGCGGCTTTTTGCTCTTGCATCTTGTCTTCCAACTTTTTCTGCAGCTTTTCCAAGGCAGTCTCAAAGGCCGCCAGGTTGGCATCATTTTCATTTTTGGCTTTTTGCAACCTTGCCTCGGCTTTGCCGAGACGCTTCTGCAGGGCCTCGATATCTGCGGCGAGTCGCTCGGCATCGCTCATTTGAGAGCGAGCTTCTGCCGAGGCACGCGCCTTAGTGATAGCGCGCACGGCGGCACTGGTCTCTTCCTGGCTGGGTTCCCTGGCGGGATCGCGATCGGCGCGACGCCTGGCCAGGGTGAGCTTGTGTTCGGCTTCCTGCAGTTTTAACTCGGCAGCCTTGAGTTGGGCTGCCAGCTGGTCGCGTTGGCCTTCTTCTGCGGCCTCCACCTTATTGCGCAGGCGTTCGACGCGGCTTTCGGCGCTGGAGAAGGTGCGCTGGGCACGGGCGAGCAGCTGCTGGGGATCTTCCTGGCGGGATTTAACCCGGGCCAGGGCAGCGGCGACGATATCTGCTTGTTGCTTGCTCTCTTTGGCTTCCTCGGACTCAGGGCTCTGCTCGCGCTGTTGGCGCGCCAGTTCGGCTGCCTTGCGGCGTGCCTCACGTTTGGCTTCTTTTTCTTTCTCGGCCTTTTCCAGACGGAGCTTGCGGAACTCAAAACGATCGCGGGCGCGGTCGGACTTTTCTTTCTCCTCCTCCGCCAAGCGTATTGCCCCTTTGGCAGCGCGGTAATACTGCACCAGCGGAATCGTACTGGGGCAGACATAGGAGCAGGCGCCGCATTCGATGCAGTCGAACAGGTTATAAGCTTGCAGCTTTTCGCGCTCATCGGCTCGTGCATACCAGTACAGCTGCTGTGGCAGCAGTGAAGCTGGGCAGGCCTCGGCGCAGTAACCGCAGCGAATACAAGCCTTGGCTACCGGTGCTGGTGGCAACTCCTGGTTGGTAGGCACCAATAGGCAGTTGGTGGTTTTGACTACAGGGGCGCGCTCATCGTCAATGGTGTAACCCATCATGGGACCACCGATAATCACCTTTTGCATCTGGCCGCGGTGGATACCGTGGTGTTTGAGAATATGGTGAATGGGAGTACCGATGGGCACATCGATATTGCGCTGGCGCTCCAGGGCTTGCCCAACAACTGTGGTTACCCGGCTGATTAGAGGTTCACCATAGCGAACGGCGCGATAAATGGCCCTGGCGGTACCCACGTTCTGGCAGACGATGCCGACATTGGCCGGCAGGCCCTGATTGGGTACTTCGCGGCCGGTGAGAATCTGGATAAGTTGCTTTTCCCCACCAGAGGGGTACTTGGTGGGGAACACCACGATATCAAAGCGGGTATCTCTGGCGGCTTCGCGCATGGCGGCAATGGCCTGCGGCTTATTGTCCTCAATCCCGATCAATACGCGCTCGGGCTCATCAAGGATATAAGAGATGATGCCAATCCCGGCGATAATCTCTTCAGCGCGCTCGCGCATCAGCATATCGTCGGCGGTAATGTAAGGCTCGCACTCTGTCCCGTTAATGATCAGTGTGTCGATTTCCGCCCCGCCGTGGGGATCGAGCTTTACCGCGGTGGGGAAGCCCGCACCGCCCATGCCGGCGATGCCGCAGTCGCGAATTTTCTCCAGAAGCTCAACAGGCGAAAGCTGGGTGTAATCCTCACAGGGTTGCAGTTCACACCAGTGCTCCTCGCCGTCGGTACGGATCACAATACTGTCCTCGGCGAGCCCCGAAGGGTGGGGGACGGCGCAGGGCTCTATGGCCATGACTTTACCGGAACTGGGGGCGTGCACAGGGCTGCTGATCAGGCCATCCGCCTCGGCAATTTTTTGGCCCTTTAGTACATCATCGCCGAGTTTGACCAGGGGCAATGCAGTGGCACCACTGTGTTGCAGCAGAGGCACAATCAAATCCTCGGACAGGGGAATGCTGCCAATGGGTTCGCCGGTACTCTGTTGCTTGTTTTCCGGTGGATGTACGCCGCCGTGGAAATCGTTGGGGCGCAGTTCCCGCGCCTTTTCGCTGGCGATTAGTTGTGCCTCGCGGGCGGCGCGACGCTCCTCTACCGCTTCGCGCCGCTGGTTTTTTTCCTGTAGCGCTGTGCGGTTTTCATTTTCGGGGTTCAAACTGCACCTCCCCGTTGATCTGTTTGCTGCGGGCGACGGTCGGTGGCAATCAGCTGGATACCGTCTTCGGGCTTTTGTGGATGCCAATCTTGTAGCGGCATATCTACGGGCACCATATCAATACAATCCACGGGGCAGGGCTCTACGCAGAGATCGCATCCAGTACATTCGTCGGCAATTACGGTGTGCATATATTTGGCTGCGCCGGCGATGGCATCCACCGGGCAGGCCTGAATGCACTTGGTGCAGCCAATACATTCGGCTTCGCGAATAAAGGCCACTCTTTTTACATCTTCGACCCCGTGCTCTGCATCCAGGGGCATGGGTTCCATATCCAGCAGGTTGGCCAGCTCGTTGATGGTGGCTTGACCGCCTGGGGGGCATTTGTTGATGGCGTCGCCATGCACAATTGCTTCGGCATAGGGACGGCAACCGGGATAGCCACACTGCCCGCACTGAGTTTGCGGCAGCAGGGCATCGACCTGTTCTACCAGAGGGTCCCCCTCCACCTTAAAGCGAATGGAGGCAAATCCCAGCAGGGCGCCAAACACCAGAGCCATACCGCCGAGTACCAGCAGGGGGGAGGAAATTTCAGAAATCCAGTCCAGCATCACGTAACCCTATACCAGACCGCTAAAGCCCATAAATGCCAGGGACATCAGCCCTGCGGTGACCATGCCAATAGCGGCGCCGCGAAATGGCAGCGGTACATCCGCGGCAAACAATCGCTCGCGCATGGAGGAAAAAAGAATCAATACCAAGGAGAAACCTACCGCGGCGCCAAAGCCATACAGGGTGGACTGTATAAATGTGTGGGCCTTCATGGTGTTTTGCAGCGCTACGCCCAGTACGGCACAGTTCGTGGTAATTAGCGGCAGAAAAACGCCCAAAACCTTGTACATCAGTGGGCTGGTTTTTTCGATAAACATACGGGCGAATTGCACC
The DNA here is from genome assembly GCF_052467235.1 of Microbulbifer mixtoriginis (SeqCode). Taxonomy (NCBI): domain Bacteria; kingdom Pseudomonadati; phylum Pseudomonadota; class Gammaproteobacteria; order Cellvibrionales; family Microbulbiferaceae; genus Microbulbifer; species Microbulbifer mixtoriginis (SeqCode). The sequence continues at coordinate 2,994,390 of NZ_CP174305.1, forward strand.
ACTACCGCGATCACCAGAATAAAGGAAATAGTGCGCAGGTATTCGATGCCAAAGGGCTCAAGCAAATAGGTATTCACCAGGTAAGAGCAGATTGAGGCCAGTGTGAGTACAAAAGTGGTGGCGCCAGCCATACCCACGGCGGTCTCCAGTTTGTTGGAGACACCCATAAAGGGACACAGCCCAAGAAACTGCACCAACACATAGTTGTTGACCAGGATGGTGCTGAGCAGGATGACTGCAAATTCGGTCATATCAGGTCCGGTTGAAGCCCAGGAACAAAATGATGCTAGCGCCTTGGCGGAGTCGAGGTGCCCCGGTGAGAGGCAGAGGGCCTGGGGCTCCGTCGAATGTCGCGCAGGGCCGGTATTATGGGTGAGTCGCGGGGGGCCTTCAACTCAGTCGGGGATCTTCTGGCAGCAGAGGACCCCTGCAAGGCGCCAAGCTAGGTTCTGGCTTTGAGAATAGTGGGTACCTCTGGGCTAGTGCGCGATGCTTGCGAGAGGCGATTTAAGGTTTCCATGGATTTATTGGCGCGACCCTTTACTCTCGGGGAGTATGCCCTTATCTCTATTGGATTAACCCGTAACACCAGTTGGAGCTCTGTAATGCCGGATCAACCCTATACTCCGCCCAAGGTTTGGAAGTGGGATGCGGAAAGTGGTGGGCAGTTTGCCAAAATTAACCGCCCTATAGCGGGTGCCACCCATGATAAAGAATTACCTCGGGGCAAGCACCCGATGCAACTGTACTCCCTGGGAACCCCCAATGGTGCCAAGGCTACGATTATGCTGGAGGAGCTTCTGGCACTGGGGGTTGAAGGGGCGGAATACGATGCCCACTTGATTCGCATCACTGAGGGTGAGCAATTCGGCAGTGGTTTTGTGGATATCAATCCGAATTCAAAGATCCCAGCCCTGGTGGACCACAGTACGACACCACCAATTCGGGTTTTTGAAAGCGGATCAATTCTTCTGTATCTGGGAGAGAAATTTGGCGCCTTTCTGCCGCATACACCGGAGCAGCGTACCGAGACTCTCAATTGGCTGTTTTGGCAGATGGGGGCGGCGCCCTATCTCGGTGGAGGCTTTGGGCATTTTTATGCCTATGCGCCCGAGAAACTGGAGTACCCCATCAATCGTTTTGCCATGGAGGTAAAGCGGCAGATGGATGTATTGAACCGGCAACTGGCTAAGCACCAGTTTATCGCTGGGCGTGAATACACCATTGCAGATATAGCCATCTGGCCCTGGTACGGAGCCCTGATCCGTAATGAGGCCTATGATGCCAGTGAATTCCTGCAGACCGAGAGTTACAAACACCTTGTGCGCTGGTCTGATGAAATTGCACAGCGACCGGCGGTACAGCGTGGGCGTATGGTGAACCGCACCTGGGGGGATCCCAGTAAGCAGCTCCATGAACGCCATGACGCCAGTGATTTTGATAAAAAAACCCAGGACAAAATGGCGCAAAAAGACAGCTGAGCAGGATTGAATGACAGTTTTGTCTATTGCACCCCCAGGGTGGGATGGTTGTCTCTCTGCTTATTTAGCTTTAGCGAAATAGCTTATAGGGCGCGCATAGAGAGTGCGAATTGAATGATTTGTGAAGTGTGTGGCAGCTGCCAGAGTTTTTCGGTAATAAAGCCGGCGGCAAAAGCGACGCCGAGAATGGCCACTATAGGAATTTTGCCCAGCTGCTGGTTAATTTGCCTTTGCTGTTGATCAAACAAGCGCAACGCACTGCGACGCTGTTTTTCAGCGTCCACACGGCATTGTGTAATTTCTCTATTTAATTGTCTCAGCGACATCTTGTATGGCCTCTTTTACCTGCCGTTTGGTTTCTTCAAATCCCAGCAGAGGGCGCAGCTTTTGCTGATAAAGCAACACACCGAGGAAAAGGGCAATTTGTATCAGTACAAATACAAGGAAACCGATATAGATCGATTGGCTAAAATAGTAGGCAATCAAACCAATGCCACCGCAAAGGCTGACGAGTAGTGCGGTTCCCAGGGGTACCAGCATCAACTGCAGAAAAATCAGCCTTTTCCCGGCTGTTAGGGTTCTTTCCAGCTCTAGCTGAAATAAGCGCTGAATATTACCCATCCATGCAGTTATAAGAGTTAGAGTGGCTTCAACACGAGCCATAGTCTCCTCTAAACTGCCGCCAGTGTCGCTACTATCACCGTTACCGCTGCCTTCAGCGGAACCGTCCCGCCCGCGCTGTTGCGCGGTCGGGTCGGAATTCTGGTCAGTTCCCTGGCGTTTTTCTCCATTGCCCATCGGCGGTTTCCTTACCGGTTAAAACGGCAAACGCTTTGGCTTTATTTAAAAAGCTTGGCGATTGCCCAGCCGACCACAAAAGCACAGCCGACTGCGAGGATCGGTCTTTCCCGCAGGGAAGACTCCGCTTTTTCCATAACCTCTGAAGCGCGTTGCCTCTGTTGCTGGACAGAAGATCTCGCTCTCTGTCTCAGGTTTTCAGCAGCATCAGAAGCGGCCTCTCCTGCGAGATTATAGGCCTGTTGCAGCTTATCCCTGCTGGAGTTATGTGGAGATCTTGCAGTTGCCATCGGGTTGCTCCTTTTCAGGGGATGATTGCCGCAGAATTTTATAGTCGCAGCAATCAATTCACAGGCGCATTGGCTCTTTATTTAGGGTATTAAAAAATAACTCCGAATTGTTTTGGTGAATTTAGTTATATCGCTATTGATCGGTGTCTCTACAGGGGGGCTGATGGCATTTATGGTGTGAGTGTCCGTTTCCAGGCCTCAATATTGTTTACCACACCATCGAGTAAGCGCTGGCGGCTCTCACGGCTGATCCAAGCGTTGTGAGGCGTGATAATCAGGTTGGGAATATCAGTGGCCAGTAGGGGGTGACTCGCCGGTGGGGGCTCTTCACTCAAAACATCCAGTGCGGCGCCGCCGAGCTTTCCACTGCGCAGTGCGTTGGCTACGGCCTCCTCATCCACCAAACCGCCCCGCGCGGTATTGATCAACAGTGCGCCGGATTTCATGTTGGCGATAAAATCGCGATCGATCAATTTCTCCGTCTGCTTCGTGAGGGGGCAGTGCAGACTGATTACATCGGATTCCTTTGTAAGTTGCGCCAGTGGTGCCCGGTCAGCGCGTTTTTCTCCACTGAAGGATTCCGCCACCAAAATCTGCATATCCAGGGCTTCCCCCAGTTTGGCGACCCTTTGCCCTAATTCACCATAACCGATTATTCCCAGGGTTTTACCGGCGAGTTCTACGACAGGATGATCGAGTAAACAGAAAATTTCCGACTGACTCCAGCGGCCGGTTATGACGTCCTGATGGTAGTGATGCCAGCGGGAAGCGAGGGCGAGAATTAGTGCCAGGGTGTGCTGTGGTACCGAAGCGCCGGCGTATCCCTGCACGTTGCGCACAGGAATACCCAAGTCCTGTGCGGCTTGCAGGTCAATATTATTCGTGCCTGTAGCGCACACACAGATCAGCTTGAGAGAGCGGGCCTGCTCCAGAAGCGTGCGGTCCAAAACCACTTTATTAGTAATAACTACGTCCGCATCGGCGATACGTTCGGCGGTTTGCTTGGCTGAGGTGGTCTCATAGAAATCCCAATGATCTAGACTGTTTTTTAGGGACTGTATATTCAACTCCCCAAGTTTCATGGTCATTGCGTCCAGAAATACTCCGCGCATGGAATCTCCTCAATTTCCTGTGTGAGATAGCGGCATGCTACGTCAGCAGAGGTCGAATGCAATGGCTTTTATAGGACGGCTGCAGATCTTGTAGGGTTGGCTACGGTTTGTTTACGGGCCTTTCTGTCACAAATGAAGAGGGCCTTTATGGGAATATCGATAACTGCAGCATCATTGGTTTTAATCTCGGCATTTCTTCACGCGGGCTGGAATTTACTGGGAAAATCCCGCACCCCCTCCCCAGCTTTTTTTTGTATCGCCACCCTCAGTGTGGGTCTACTACTTCTCCCCCTTGGCCTCTGGGTCCTGTTACAGGCTCAATCACTGCCGCGTGCTTTCTGGTTGTTGTTACTGGCCAGCGGTTTTTTTCAGATGATTTATATGGGGGGGCTGGCATTGGCCTATCAGCGCGCCGATATCAGCCTGGTTTACCCCATCGCACGGGCTCTGCCGGTACTCCTTGTGGCGCTGGCAACGGTGCTGTTGGGGCAGGTTCTGCCCTGGCAAGCCTGGCTGGGCATGTTGTTGGTGACGATCGGCTGTTTGTTGGTGCCGCTGGTGTATTTTCGTCAATGGCACTGGAGCGTGTACTGGAGAGCGGACTGCGCCTGGGCTCTGGTAGCGGCACTGGGTACGGTGGGATATTCATTGGCAGATAAGGGCGCACTGCTTTATTTGGAAGAGGCGCTTGGCGACGCGGTAACACCTGCTGTGGTGGCGTATAGCTACTTGGGCTTGCAGTTTTTTGTCAGTGGAGTCTGGTTACTATGTGGCTGTATGAGTCGAGTGGGACGCGGACAATTATTAGAAAATCTGCGGGATTTGAAGGTTGGTATCTTGACCGGCTTGATGATGGGAGCGACTTATGGACTGGTGCTGCTGGCGATGACGATGACGGAAAATGTGAGCTACGTGGTCGCTTTACGCCAGCTCAGTATTCCATTGGGAGTGGGATTTGCTATCTGGCTGTTGGGAGAGCCGGCACACAGACCCCAGCTGTTAGGCGTGGGGCTGGTATGTGCCGGTTTAATTGCGGTATCGCTGCGCTAGGGTGGACAGTGCCCACCCCAAAAATAAATTACATTACGCGCATACCGGGCTTGGCGCCTGTGTGGGGTTCGAGAATCCACAGGTCTTTACCGCCTGGACCGGCGGCCAGCACCATGCCTTCACTCACGCCAAAACGCATTTTGCGCGGCGCCAGGTTAGCGACCATAACGGTGTGCTTGCCCACCAGCTCTTCCGGCGCATAGGCACTCTTGATACCGGCGAATACCTGGCGGGTCTCTCCGCCCAGGTCCAATGTCAAACGCAGCAGTTTGCCGGCACCCTCGACGTGTTCCGCCTTGGCGATCAGGGCAATGCGTAAGTCCACTTTGGCGAAATCGTCGAACTGGATCTGCTCGGCGATAGGGTCTTCTGCCAGCGGGCCACAGGCCGCTTTGACTTCAGCCTGTAGCTGGGCCAGTGATTCCTGCGCGGCTTCCATCACCGCATCTACCTGGGTTTTTTCCACCCGTTGTAGCAGCGGTTTGAACTTTTTGATCTCGTGGTCCGCTAGCGGTGTGGTGGCCTGGGTCCAATCCAGTTCACTGTTGAGGAATTCCGCTGCCTTTTGCGCGGTATTGGGTAGTACCGGTGCCAGCCAGGTGATCAGGGCGCGGAACATATTTACGCCTTGAGAGCAAATCGCCAGTACTTCGGCTTCAGTGCCTTCCTGTTTGGCAAGGGACCAGGGCGCTTTGTCGGCGATCCAGGCATTGGCAGCATCGGCCAGGGCCATAATGTCGCGCATGGCGCGTGCGTATTCGCGCTGCTCGTAGTAATCGGTAATACGCGGTGCGGCCTCGACAAATTGATTCCACAGCTGCTCATCGGCTAGCTCGGTGGCGAGCTTGCCACCGGCCTTACTGACAAACTTGGCGGTGCGTGAAGCGATATTGACCACTTTGCCCACCAGGTCGGAATTTACCTTGGCGATAAAGTCATCGAGGTTGAGGTCCAGATCATCCACGCCGGCTGTGAGTTTGGCGGCGAAGTAATAGCGCAAATATTCCGGGCTCAGGTGGTCCAGGTAGTTGCGGGCATTAATAAAGGTGCCGCGGGACTTGGACATTTTCTTGCCGTTTACGGTGAGGAAGCCGTGTACGCACACCTTATTGGGGGTGCGGAAATCGGCGGAGTCCAGCATGGCAGGCCAGAACAGGGCGTGGAAATTGACGATATCCTTGCCGATAAAGTGATATACCTCGGCATCGCTGTCTTTTTTCCAGTAATCGAGCCAGTCGCTACCATTTTTATCACAGTAATTTTTCAGGCTGGCCATATAGCCGATGGGGGCGTCCAGCCATACGTAAAAGTATTTGCCCGGCGCATCGGGGATTTCAAAACCGAAGTAAGGCGCATCGCGAGAGATGTCCCACTCCTGCAATCCCTCTTCGAGCCACTCGGCTAGCTTATTGGCCACTTCATCTTGCAGGGTTCCGGAGCGGGTCCAGTTGCGCAGGAATTCGTTAAAGGCGGGGAGAGTGAAAAAGAAGTGTTCTGACTCTTTTTCCACCGGCGTGGCGCCAGAGATGGCGGACACTGGATCAATCAACTCCGTGGGGCTGTAAGTGGCACCACAGGCCTCGCAGTTGTCACCGTACTGATCGGGAGTGCTACAACGGGGGCAGGTGCCCTTGATATAGCGATCCGCCAAGAAGAGTTGTTTCTCCGGATCGAAGGCCTGAGTGATGGTGCGCGAAGCGATGTGGCCATTTTCACTGAGGCGGCGATAGATCATAGCGGACAGCTCGCGGTTCTCCTCCGAATGGGTGGAGTGGTAGTTGTCCACGCCGATTAGGAAGTCGGCGAAATCCCGCTCGTGCTCCGCCTGCATATTGGCGATATGTTGCTCCGGTGTCAGACCCAGCTGCTCAGCTTTGAGCATGATTGCGGTGCCGTGCGCATCATCGGCGCAAATGTACAGGCAGTTGTTACCGCGGGAGCGCTGAAAACGCGCCCAGATATCGGTCTGAATATATTCGAGTATGTGGCCCAGGTGCAGGGAGCCGTTGGCGTAAGGGAGTGCGCTGGTGACTAGGATTTTGCGCGTATCGGGCATCGGTTTTTCCATCGCTGTGGGGTTGCGGCCGGAGGCTCCGCTGGAGTGGCCGGAGATCGTCAAAAGACGGCGAAATATAGCAGATTTGTACTATGCCGGGGAGGTGTGGGCCATGCTCGTGTATAAAGCGGTCGGGATTGAGCCCGTCGCTGGCGCTAGGCCGCTTCATCCGACACAATGCGGTTTCTGACAAGAAGCACCTAGAGGGAGATACCGTGAGCGATCACCACCACGATCATGAAGAGTTATCAAAGGAAGTGCAGGCCGAACTGGAGCGTCTGGCAGAGTGCCTTGGTCAGTTGCAGGACCCGGCCAGTGGCCTGCCGCTGGATCAACTGGATGCAGATATTGAGGTGGGCTACGAAGATGATACCGTGTACGTCGGTATTACCCTCGGCTACCCCTGCGCAAGCCAGGAAGTACATTGGCGCAAGCGGGTTACCGAGGCCTGTGAGCCCCTGATGAAGAGTGGTCCCCTAGGCGGCCATGGCTTGCAATTTGAATTATTCAGCGATATCCCTGCCACCTCATCGGCCAACGCTCCAGAGCCATTGCGTGGCGTAAAGAATATTGTCGCAGTTGCTTCTGGTAAGGGTGGCGTCGGCAAGTCCACCACAGCCGTGAACCTGGCCTTGGCGCTGGCGGCAGAGGGTGCGCGAGTCGGGTTACTTGATGCGGATATCTATGGTCCCAGCCTGCCCACCATGCTTGGTACTGAAGGGGTCCGCCCGCATGTGAAGGAACAGAAGTTCTTCGTGCCGGTGGATGCATTAGGTATCGAGACAATGTCTTTGGGGTACTTGATGACTGAGGATACCCCGGCAGTTTGGCGTGGCCCCATGGCCAGTGGTGCACTCAATCAAATTCTCACACAAACACTTTGGTGTGATGCCAAAGAAGAGCTGGATTATTTAATTGTGGATATGCCCCCGGGTACCGGAGATATCCAGCTGACTCTGGCGCAAAAAACCACTTTAGCTGGTGCGGTGATTGTTACTACACCACAGGATTTGGCGTTGAAGGATGCTATCAAAGGCGTGGAGATGTTCCGCAAGGTGTCGGTACCAGTGCTTGGCATTGTTGAGAATATGGCCCTTCATACCTGTTCCAAGTGTGGCCATAGTGAGCCGATCTTCGGCATAGGTGGTGGTGAGCGTATCGCTGAGGAATACGATACCCATCTGCTTGGCGAATTGCCTCTGGCACAGAAAATTCGCGCCGATATCGACAGTGGTCGCCCCAGTGTAACCGCAGACCCCGAGGGTGAAATTGCCGGTTTCTACCGGGAAATTGCCCGCAAAGCCGCAGCCCAGGTTTGGTTGAATGCCAGCAGCGACGAGGAACTGCCGGAAATCGAAATTAGTTGAACCCAACCGCGATATTGATCACAAAGCATTAACTTTTTATTTTTTGTGGTTTTTTAAAGGGGCAAAACTCCCTATATTGAACTCCTTCGGGCGCCTCTGTGAAATTTCGTTTTTGCAGGAGCGCTCAATCTTGATAAGCCAGAATTTAACGCAGGCTTTTCATGTCTCTGTAAAGATTCGTAATAATGGCTTGTGTTGATGGCTCGCAGTTGAGCCATTGAAAAATGGGTCTTTAAATAATTTATTTATTGCGATTTTGTATTTACGGCGCCTTCGCTCGCGCTAGCGTGCCTGTTAGCCTTTATTGGTACGCTGCCGAGTTAATCGTCAGGGTTTTAGTATTTTTTTAACAGACCCAATTTATTCTGTAGATACTTATGGCAGTTTTGCCTATGACTGCTCGAATTCAGCCTCTGCGGTAAAAAGAGTAAGTATTCCTGCTGAATATCCTTTGGCAATCGTCAAGGTATTTATGTGATTTTACTTTTATTGGAGGGACAACCCGGATAATCAGAAAAGCCGCGATAATCCACGGAATATACCGGGAGATGTTTAGTCGGTTCGTGGATAACACTCGGTTGCGTGGTACAGACATACTGCGCCGAGGGCAATAATATCAGGAGTGCAAACCTGTGGTGGCCACCGTGTTGTTGGTCTCAGGTAGGGCATACATCAGGCATTGCAGTAGCTGTAGTCGATAAAAATAACAAAGACAAAAGCGCGAGTGCTTTCATCCATGAATTTTAATATTAGCTATCGACCGATAGGGGGTATAGCGCGGGTTTTATTTTATGGGCCCGTGGGATTTGCAGAAAAAATGGAGGCGGCTGCCCGATTGGTAGAAAAGTACCGCCACCGTGTACCTTTGCGGGTATTACTGGATATGCGCTATGCGCGCACGAGGGTTACCCTGGAGGAGCAGCGGCAGTTCACCAGCTTTATAGCCGAGCACCCGGTGTTGCGCTGCGCTTATATTGCCGTTTTACATCCGCGCAACCGCTGTACTTCCCCCCTGTCGACCGACGGCACCTGCCTGTGCCGGCATAGCTCGCGGGAATTCGTTGCCGAAGCTGAGGCTGAGGCCTGGCTCACCCAGATCAAGGGCACTCCCAGGCCGGTACTTCGCTGATTACTACGCCTGCTGGGCTTTGGCCTGCTGAGCTTCCACCTGGCGGCGCCGCTCTTCTTTTTTCTGCAGGCGTTTAGCGGTAGTCATATCGCGGGCATCTTGTCCCATGTGTTTTTCCCCGCGTTTTTTCGCCAGTTGAATCTGCTTCTCACGCTCGCGGAAGCGGTGGCGATCGGCGTCACTCACTTTGTCATAGCAATGCGGACAGCTAACTCCCTGCTCAAACTGTTCTGACTGCTGGTCCTCCTTGGTGATAGGCATACGGCAGGCATTGCACTGATCGTACTGGCCTCGCTCCAGATCGTGGTTGACGGTGACGCGCTCATCGAAAACAAAGCACTCCCCCTCCCACAGAGATTCCTCTTTGGGTACTTCCTCCAAGTACTTGAGGATGCCACCGTGCAGGTGGTAAACCTCTTCAAAGCCCTGTTCTTTCAAATAGGCGGTGGACTTTTCACAGCGGATACCACCAGTGCAGAACATGGCGACTTTTTTGTGTTTGGCTGGATTCAGGTTCTCTTTGACGTACTGGGGAAACTCTCGGAAGGTTTCGGTATTGGGGTTGAGAGAATCTTTGAAAGTACCTACCTGGAATTCATAGTCGTTGCGGGTATCCACAACAACGACTTCTGGGTCGCTGATTAGGGCGTTCCAGTCTTTTGGTTTGACGTAGGTGCCAACCACTCGGCGGGGGTCAATGCCCTCTACGCCCATAGTGACAATCTCTCTCTTCAATTTGACCTTGCTGCGCAGAAACGGCATCTCGCCAGTGTAGGACTCCTTGTAATCCAGCTCGGCAAGGCGCTCGTCTGACTTCAAGTAGGCGAGGATGGTGTCGATGCCCTCGCGGGAACCAGCAACAGTGCCGTTAATGCCCTCTCGGGCCAAGAGTAGGGTGCCGCGCACTTGGTTTTCCAGCATAACGTCAAGCAGGGGAGTGCGCAGAGACTCAAAGTCCTCCAGAGTGACGAACTTGTAGAGTGCACAGACAACGAATTGATTCATGGTACTTCCTTAAATGCAGTCCGGAGCGTAAATCCGGGGCAGAAAAAATCGCCGCGCATTTTATCGCAAAAAAAACAGCTTGTCGTACATTTAGCAAGCGCTCCAGCTGTTGTCCCAGCACACCAATATTTGTTGACCGGGGAGCCGCAACTTGTCAAAGTTCTGGCCGAATTTTCAGGGTCATAGCGAGGTGAACCCCATGGGCGAAGAATTTGCACCGAAAGAGTCAGAATTGAGCCAGATCTACCGCGAGGGCGAGGTATCTGTGCAAATCGATATATTCGAGGATGGTGAGGGCGGTTGGCTGCTCGAAATTGTCGATGAGAATAACAACTCCACCGTGTGGGAGGATGCCTTTGAGACAGAGCAGGATGCCCTTGAGGAAGCCTTGGACGCTTTGCGGGAAGAGGGCATCTCTACTTTTGTCGGCCCTGTTCAAGAAGCGGATGGCGGCTGGTAGATAGTTTTGCTGTGACCTCAAAGTGCACCTGCTGCTGGTGGATGTCTTCCCGGTAGTCCTGGGAGGCGGCTCTTTGCGCCCAATATGCCGATAACTGCTATGGTTATGGTGAAGGGAATCGCGACTGTGTGACAGCACACCCCAATCACAGCGCCGTCGCGAGGCAACTGTGGAGCTTTTGTCTCCGGCGGTGCTACCAAACCAGCGGTTGCCTTCCCCATGATAATGCGCGATATTTTTATCATGGTCTGCTTGCAGATCCCGCCCCTTCCCCTCCATGCCGACCCCTTGGTGCCAATTGTCCAACAGCAGCTTTATGCAGACCTCAAGGAGGTTCGCCTAGTTGCGAAGCTGCATGGCTACGCAATAGTGGCAGGGCGCCACTGCATTGATTGCGATGAGAATCTAGCGATTTATATACGACGTATTGCCAGGCCGGGTGAAGTAGTTGGTAATAACCAGTCAGATGGTGATCGTTATACCTATCCGGGTAGGTATCTCGACTATATGACGAAAAAGCTGGTAGAAAAAACCCGTATGTTTTACGGCTATTGCTATGAGGGGCTGCCTTCACTGTTATGGTTGACCGAGTACCGGTCGGGGGATGTTTGGATCAAGTCTGAATACCTGCTTTTACTCACGGGTGAAAATCTGGAGCACCGTTACGTAGAGGGGCATCAGCCGAGTGTTTTCCATTTGGAGAGTGCGAACTGTAAGGAATTACCGGGGATTTTGATGGAAATGGAGCCCTAGAAATTGTGGCCTTTTTCAGTCATTTGAGGAGAGAGTGAGCCGGCATTGTTTCAGGGGCTTCTTTGCATAAGGGCCTCGAGAGAACAATTATAGTGCTCTCTAATCAAGTCCTTATTAATAATGGACCGGTATGTAATTAGCGGTCATCCACTTTTTACTCTGATTCCTACTTAACGACAGAAATAAAAAAACCCCGCTGGAGGGCGGGGCCAAAAGGGTCGTTGAAATCAGTTCTGCTTTACTTTACCGGTTCAAAAACAATTTTCAGTTTCTTCTTACCCCAGGCGCGAGCCTTGCGGATATCTTTTTCCATCCAAACATCAATACGGTTTGTGAAGCGTTTGTTCATGCGGTCACGCACAGTGTAAGTACCGGGCAGACCTTCAATCTGTACTTTAGCGCCGTTGGTCAGGCCATGCTTTTCCAAGTCACGGGAAACGGCAATGATTTTATCGCCTGGACGCAGGCGGTTGTTCCAGGCAGCTACCCAAGGGTCGCTATCTGTCTGGCCGGGCACCGAGTTATACGCGGTAGCGTCGACAACCATGGTTTTCTTAAGAGCGGCTGATGCATTGACACTTACACCAATAGCAAGCAGGGCGGCGATGAAAAAAGCAGTGTTACGCAGAGTCTGTTTCATGATGTCCCATTACCTCCAGGAATCAAATGGTCGCAAGCCAAAAGGTGCTTACGAAATTTCCAAGTGCTTTTGGAAATGGTTGATCAATATTTAATCAACGCTGGTTATATTACTGGGGATTTGGGTTGAGGCAACTTTTTCTTATTTGGCGACAAAAGACCTTAAAGAATGGCTGGTTATTGTGAGTGGTTGAAACCAATAACCCTTTTTAGTCTTACGTTTAAGATTTTTGTTTGTGCTTAGACGCTACTTATGGTTACAGAATTCCTATTTTTTTCTGATTAAGAAATTTCATTTTTTAGGTGGGATTAGCAGTGACAGCGATGTCATTCTACAGTTTACAAACTATTTTCTTGGATCGGCTTTCTAATTCGTACGAGAAAAGTAAAAAATTTCCCTGAAACTATTTGTGACCATTCCGCCAAAACTGTCTGGTTTGAAGGGAAAACCTGATTTTAGGTGGAAAAACTGCTTCGTCACTGATTTTTTTGGCAAAGAAATGGAGTAAATAAGAGCTAAAGGGTGGCTACCCAACTCTGTTGTAGAGGCTCGACTATCTGTGGTGAGACTATAGGAAGTAGACTCTGCTGCAGAGATACAGAGATACAGAGATACAGAGATACAGAGATACAGAGATGCAGAGATGCAGGGATGCAGGGATGCAAAGATCTCTTCTTTCAACGTTCCAAGCGCATAAGTTTGAATAAGCCTTTAACTAATCATTACTAATAATCGATGGCATAAAGTTAGAGAGCAGTAATTCTCTCTATTGATTGTTTACCTAACGGCAGAAATAAAAAAACCCCGCTGGAGGGCGGGGCCAAAAGGGTCGTTGAAATCAGTTCTGCTTTACTTTACCGGTTCAAAAACAATTTTCAGTTTCTTCTTACCCCAGGCGCGAGCCTTGCGGATATCTTTTTCCATCCAAACATCAATACGGTTTGTGAAGCGTTTGTTCATGCGGTCACGCACAGTGTAAGTACCGGGCAGACCTTCAATCTGTACTTTAGCGCCGTTGGTCAGGCCGTGTTTTTCCAAATCACGGGAAACGGCAATGATTTTATCGCCTGGACGCAGGCGGTTGTTCCAGGCAGCTACCCAAGGGTCGCTATCTGTCTGGCCGGGCACCGAGTTATACGCGGTAGCGTCGACAATCATGGTTTTCTTAAGAGCGGCTGATGCATTGACACTCACACCAATAGCAAGCAGGGCGGCGATGAAAAAAGCAGTGTTACGCAGAGTCTGTTTCATGATGTCCCATTACCTCCAGGAATCAAATGGTCGCAAGCCAAAAGGTGCTTACGAAATTTCCAAGTGCTTTTGGAAATGGTTGATCAATATTTAATCAACGCTGGTTATATTACTGGGGATTTGGGTTGAGGCAACTTTTTCTTATTTGGCGACAAAAGGCCTTAAAGAATTGCTGGTTATTTTGAGTGCTTGAAATCAATAACCCTTTTTATTTTTATATTTAAGGGTTTTGTTCGCACTTATACGCTATTGATGGTTACATAATTCTTATTTTTTCATGATTAAGAAATTTCATTTTTTAGGTGGGATTTACAGTGACAGCGATGTCATCCTACAGTTAACAAGCTATTTTTCCGGATCGGCTTTCTAATTCGTACGAGAAAAGTAAAAAATTTCCCTGAAACTATTTGTGACTGCCCCACCAAATTAGTCTGAATTGAAGAAAAAACGTGGTTTAACGCAGCAAAACGGCTTCGTCGATTCATTTTCTGGCAAACAATTTGGGGAAAAGTGAGGGCTAAAGGGTGGTTCCCCGGTTCTGCTGTACCGGCTCTACCTGCTGGCGAAGCGCGGCCAAATAGTCACTATCCTCTTTTAGGTCGGGTAATTTGTGCTGTAAATCCAGTTCTACCGCTTTCTCCAGCCAACGAATGGCCTCTTCAATATTTCCTTGCCACTCACAAACCTGCCCAAGATTGAAATAAGTAATAGAAAGGTTGTGCCATTCCTCCTGATTGAGCAGACCTTCAAGGGCACTTTTATAGAGGAGATAAGCAGTGCTGAGGAGGTGTTCACGCTGCGTGGCCAACTCTTCGCTGGCAGCTTGGCGGTGGTAAGTGTGTGCCAGGGCAGAGCGCACTCTTGCGCTGGAGTGAGGTAGTTGTGCACCTGAATCCAGGTAGCGCAGAACTGATTGAAACTGGGCCCGCGCCAGCGGGTAGAGATCTGGCCTCGATTTGGCCCCCAAGGCATTTAGTACTATGCCGTAGCGGTAGCGCAGGGTGTGCTGCTGGGAGGGATAGGCGCCGAGAGCGGAAATGGCTTTTTCATAGAGTGGCAAGGCATCGCCAAAATTACCCTCGCGGGCGAGTGCCTCCGCTTCGTTGACCCAGTGGATCGCCCCTAGGGTTTCTCCCCCGTGAGATTGAGCGCTGTGAGTCTGGGTATTGTTGGGGAGAACGTCCGAAATAAGGGAGACTGCCGCTAATAGTGCGGTTAGGCAGAAAAGTGCATAAAAAAATATGTATAAATGAGGCAGTGGTTTATGCATAGGGATTTTCGCGCTTGGCCCGATGACGTATGGGGCCATAGTTACGGCCCTCATACGTCAGTAAATCCCTAGTTATCGAGTTGTGCCAGTAATCCCTGCAGAGGATGGCGCAGACTAACACCTGCAAAGCGGCTGGCTTGGCAGCGGCAGGAGTATCCGGTGGCGAGTTGGTTGTGCTCCCCACCATTGAGTTTGGGAGCCCAGGACTGCTGGAAGATCACCCGCGATGTTTCCTTATGCGCGGTCTCGTGGCCATAGGTCCCAGCCATACCACAGCAGCCGAGATTTTCACTCTGCAGCTCCAGGCCCAGGGCGGCGAATACCGTTTGCCAATCCTTGAGTGAGGCGGCGGCATTGGTTTGCTCGGTGCAGTGCGGCAGTAGTTGAAAGCTGCCAGGTTTTACCCGAGCGCGCTGTTGCTGCAGGTGATCTTCTTGTTGAACCAGCCATTCTTGTAACAAATGTACTTTCGGAGCGCGTTCCCCTAGGAGTTTCTTGTATTCAGAGCGATAGGTAAGGGTCATGGAGGGATCAATGCCCACCAGGGGGATACCGCTCTCCGCCAGGTTGTTAAGCATCTCACTATTGCCTTCGGCAATTCGTTGAAACTGGCGTAAAAAACCATGAACGTGGAGGGGTTTGCCGTTGGCCCGATAGGGAGCGAGAATCGGCACAAAGTCCAATTGTTTGAGCAGGCGCAAAATATCCGCTACCACTTCGGCATCAAAATAGCTGGTGAAGGCATCCTGCACAATGATAATCGCGCGGCTGCGCTGGGAGGGCCCCAGAGTATCCAGGCAGGCTTTTGTAGCGGTGGGTACTCCCAGTTCTCTCATGCTGGTTTGCAGGGTTTTTTGTGAGAGCTGTGGGCTGTCCACCATGCCGAAAACACGCTCCATCAAAAAAGATACAGGCTTCAGCTTTAGCGGCCAGTTGTACAATTGCGGTAGTCTGGCTAGATGCGGCATCAGGAATTCCAGTCCGCCCACGGCGTAATCCTTTAGCGGGCGTAGGTAGCGGCTGTAATAAAGCTCCAAAAACTTGCTGCGAAATTCCGGCACATCCACGCGAATAGGGCATTGCCCTACACAGGATTTACAGGCTAGGCAGCCCTGCATGGCTTCATTGACTTCGTGGTTGAAGTCGTACTCGCCGCGGGTTTTTGCCAGGGTATTTACGATGCGTTTGGGCAGGCCGACAAAAAAAGAGCGCTCGCGGTATTTACGCGCGCTGGCTACTGCGTCTACATCGTGTTTACTCAATAGACGCAACCATTCTCGCATCAGCGAGGCACGCCCTTTGGGGGAATGGATCCGGTTGCGCGTGGCCTTGTAGGAAGGGCACATGGCATCGTCTGGATTCCAATTAAAACAGGCACCGTTGCCGTTGCAGTGCACACCCTCGTCGTATCCCTCCCATACTTGCGCGGGAATTTGTCGATCGTGTTCACCGCGGGTGCTCACCACATCAATTTTCAGCAGGCTGGCGCTGTCATTGGGTGTGGCAATTTTGCCGGGGTTTAATTGATTGCGTGGATCGAAAGAGGATTTAATTTTCTGCAGCTCGGGATACAGCTCGCCGAAAAATTCCGGGGCATATTCGGAACGAACGCCTTTGCCGTGTTCTCCCCACAGCAGCCCTTTATACTTTTGTGTCAGTGCTACCACCCGGTCGGTGATGGGACGAATTTGTGCGGCCTGTTGGGGATCTTTCATATCTATTGCCGGGCGTACATGTAATACGCCGGCATCCACATGGCCGAACATACCGTAGTCGAGGCCGGCCTCATCCAGCACTGCGCGGAATTCGGCAATAAAATCGGCCAGGTTTTCTGGTGGTACGGCAGTATCTTCTACAAAGGGAATCGGGCGCTTTTCCCCCTGGGCGTTGCCCAGCAAACCCACTGCGCGTTTGCGCATGGCCCAGATACGATTCACCTCGGCGTGGCCGCGGGCGACAGAATAGCCGAAGCTCTTGCCTGGCTGGCCAATGGCAGCCTCGATATGTGCAATAAATTGCTGCAGAGCTTTTTCCAGTTCCTCCTCGGTATCTGCAGCGTACTCCACCAGGTTGATACCCTTGACCGGGCGATCCTCTGCGGGAAAAAATTCACTGACGCTGTGCCAGACGATATCTTCCATGGCCAGCTGCAGTACTTTGCTGTCCACTGTTTCGATCGACATGGGGCCTGCGCCCATTAGGTCCTTGGCATCGCGCAGCGCTTCCTGGAAGTGGTCGTATTTTAAATTGACCAGAGCCACACTCTTGGGAATGGGCAGCAGATTGAGTTTGGCTTCTGCAATAAACCCGAGGGTGCCTTCGGAACCGCACAATACGCTGTTGAGATTAAAGCGATTGCCTTCACGAATATGGGCCAGGTCGTAGCCGGTGAGGCAGCGATTGAGCTTGGGGAATTTCTGCTCGATGAGTTCGGCTTTTTCCCTGGCAATCTTGTCACAGGTTTTATGCACCTCTGCGACGCGGCTATTTTCAGCGCATATTTCTTGTAGCTGAACGTCCCCTATAACAGTGGAGTGCCACAGCTCCCCGCCCATTAACACTGTGTGTAATTCCAACACGTGATCGCGGGTCTTGCCGTAAACACAGGATCCCTGGCCTGAGGCATCCGTATTGATCATGCCACCGATGGTAGCGCGGTTGCTGGTAGAAAGTTCTGGCGCAAAAAACAGGCCGTGGGGTTTAAGTGCAGCATTCAACTGGTCTTTGACCACGCCAGCCTGTACGCGAACCCAGCGCTCTTTCACATTGATCTCAAGGATCTGGTTCATATGGCGGGAGATATCCACCACCAGCCCATCGGTAAGCGATTGGCCGTTAGTACCGGTGCCACCGCCTCTGGGTGAGAGCACTACGGAGTGGAACTCCTCCCGTTCGGCCAGTTCCGCCAGTAGTTGCAGGTCGCGGTGATTGCGTGGGTACACCACTGCCTGAGGTAGAACCTGGTAAATAGAGTTATCGGTCGCTAAAACGGTGCGGCTGGCGTAACTGGGTGTGGTGTCACCGCGGAAACCCGCGTCTGCAAGCTCCTGCAAAAACTGCAAATAGAGCGCCTGAACCTCGTCGACTTCGCGCAATGCTGGAATCATGAGCTAATCCGTACTTTCGGGGAGGAGGAGGCCGCAAATTGCCGGGGTAGCTGGTGAGATAAAGAATCACAGCCCTGCCGCTCGGTAAAAATGCGGCCCTGCATTGTAGCTATGGTGTGTATGGGCGCAAGCGGCCATAGAGACTTGATTACTTCCCAAAAGTTATACAAAGCTATCTCTTGTACAACTAGTTGAGAGAGTCTATAAAAGAAGAACGTGAACCGATTCTGTGCAGCATAACTATGCATATACAGCTCTTGTCTCAAAAAATTCCGGTGGGCATTAGCCGCTGTGCCGTGGGTGATCCGGTGCGTTACAACGGCAGCCACAAGCACAGTAAAGTCTGCACCCAACTGCTGGGCAATTGTTTTGAGTTGCAGGCTTACTGCCCGGAGGTTGCCATTGGCATGGGCGTGCCCAGACCGCCTATTCACCTTATTGTGAGTGACCGGTTGCGTGCGGTTGGTCGGGAAGACCCCAACTTAGATGTTACCGAGGCTCTAGAGGGCTACGCGGATACGATTGTCCCTGAAGTGGAGAATCTGCGTGGTTTTATTCTGATGCAGAAATCTCCCAGCTGTGGAGTGCGAACCACTCCCCACTATAAAGAAGATGGTACCGGGGTACTGGCGCACGACTCCGGCTTATTCGCGGCACGCCTGCGCCAGCATTTTCCCCATTTGCCGATGGAAGAAGTGGGGCGGCTCAATGCCAGCGATTTGCGCGAGAATTTCCTCACCCGTGTTTTTGCTTACGACGCCTGGCATCGCTATGTGGCCACCGACCTGCGCCCAGCCAGGGTCATTGAATTTTACACCGCTTATAAATATCTACTGTTGGCGCACAGTCAGCCAATGACCCGTGCACTGGGTCAGTTTGTTTCTAACTCGCGCGCATTGCCGGTGGAGGAGTTTGCCTATGAGGTGAGAGGTAAAATAATGGAGATTCTCAGCCAGTTGGCCAGCCGTAAGGACCGCACCAACGCCTTGATGCACAGCCAGGGCCACCTGAAGAGCTACCTGAGCAAGGAAGAGAGAGCCGAGCTGGCGCTACTCATTGACGAATACCGTCAGGGTAATAAGCCTTTGTCGGCAGTGCTAACGATGTTGCGCCATTATTTGCCGCGCACTCCTCACCAGTTTATCCACAGCCAGGTGTTGCTCGCCGCTGAGCCGGCAGAGCTGGGTCTGTGTGAATTTCGCTGAGAATTGTGATGGTTGAGATTGCCCCCCCTACTGAAGCCAGCTTACCAATTCGTGAGGTAGCGCGTCGTACCGGCGTGCACCCTGTCACCCTTCGGGCCTGGGAGCGGCGCTACGGCCTGTTAACACCGGCCAGAACCAGCAAGGGGCACCGACTTTATAGTGAAGAAGAGGTCAGGCGTATCGAAGAGGTACTGGCCTGCCTGGCCCGAGGTGTAGCTATTGGGCAGGTGCGGGAATTATTGGCACGTGGTCCAGCCTCCTTGTCAGCCAAAGAGAGAGAGGCAAACACTGCAGGTGGTTGGCGTGAGATGATCAATGAAGCCTTAAACTTGTCACAAAAATTTGACGAGCCAAAGCTTCGCCAGCAACTGGACCACTGGATTTCCACCTTACCGGCATCACTGTTACTCGATCATTGGCTCAAGCCGCTGCATACCGAGTTGGCTAGGCTGAGGCGATCGCAAGCCGCGCAAGGTTTCTTTTGGCAGCTGGTTAATGAACAGTTGTTATTGGCCAACGGCATAGCTCGCAGAAATTTAAATAAAGATCGTTTGGCTTGCGAGAGTCGAGTCCTATTGCTGGATTTCCCCGGTGAAGATCAGCGGGCCTTTGTGCAATTATTTTGCGCCACACTTTTGGCTGCCGGTATTGGCGTAGTGGTTTTGGATTATCGGGCCGTTCTGCCGGGGCTTACTGAAAATATGAGAAAGCTGGATGTGCATGCGCTGCTCTGGTACAGCCATCGGGCACAGCCAAAACCCTTACTTGAGGAGGAATTACCACGTTCATTTCAGGAGCTAAGCAAGCCTCTAAGGCTTGTGGGGGATTTCGTAGAGTTACAGTCTGCCAGCTTGGATAACCTAAAGAAAATACCGATGATATCAGTATTATCAGGTACTACAGACTTCGTGGTAACGCAACTGCGGGAGCAGCTGAAGCGATGAGCCGACAAATATCAATACAGCGGGGCCTAGTCTGGTTCCGCAGCGATTTGCGTATACAGGATAATTCGGCGCTGTATCATGCCAGTACTCGATGCGAACAATTGGCCGCAATTTTTATCGCCTGTCCAGAAACCTGGAAAAACCATGATGAAGGCGATTCACTTGTTTCTTTTCGTATGGCCTGCTTGCAGAAACTCCAAGGGCAGTTGCAAACTTGCAATATTCCCCTGTACTTCCTCGAAGTCCCTGAGTTTTCTCTGGTTCCGGACGCGCTGCAGCAAATTATTCAGCGTCTGAAAGTAGAGGCATTGTTTGCCAATGCTGAGTATCCTCTGAATGAGCTGCGTCGAGACAATGCCGTTCGAGAAAAATTGCTGGAACACAATGTTTCGGTTGAATACTACAGTGACCGCACCTTATTACCGCCAGGAGCAGTGAGAACGGCGAGTGGTGATCCCTACAAAGTGTTTACCCCTTTCAAGCGTGCCCTAATCCAGTTATGTGCAGGGAGCGAGATTAAGCCCTTGCCCACGCCCAGGAAAATACCACCTTCTGCCAATAGCGAACATTGGCCGAAGTGGTTCGCAGTGGATGTAAAAGGAAATCGAAAACTAACGCAGAAAATACCTAACCAGTTATTGGGCTACTCGCTCAATATTGATGGATCAGGTAGGGTTAAAGGTTGGGAGAGTGGTGAGCAAGCTGCGCAAAAGTGCTTGAAAGTTTTTGCCAAAATTATTGATCAATATCAGGCCGAACGAGATTTTCCAGCGAAAGATAGTACCTCCCGCCTTTCCCCTTATTTAAATAGTGGAGCTATTTCTATTCGCCAGTGCGTCAAGATGGCCCTCAGCCAGAATAAAGGCCTTTGGCAGGGTGGAGATGAAGGGATTGCCTGCTGGATCAGCGAACTTATCTGGCGGGAATTCTATACACATTTACTGGCTGACTTTCCCCGCTTGAGTATGGGCAGGCCATTTAAAGAGGAAACAGAACAAATTCCTTGGCGCTATGATGAAGGATTATTTTCCCTTTGGGCAAGTGGCGAAACCGGAGTGCCTATTGTCGATGCTGCAATGCGCCAGCTAAATGAAACCGGCTGGATGCACAACCGCTTACGAATGATTGTCGCCTCGTTCTTGAGTAAAAATATGCTGATCGACTGGCGTTGGGGTGAACGCTACTTTATGCAGCACTTGATTGATGGTGACTTTGCCTCAAACAATGGCGGCTGGCAATGGACCGCCTCAACCGGTACGGATGCAGCACCTTATTTCCGGGTATTTAACCCTTATAGCCAGTCGCAGAAGTTCGATCCTAACGGAGAGTTTATTCGACATTATGTGCCGGAAATTTCCTCATTAAGTAACAAGGAGATTCATGAGCCCCCAATGATTGCAGGGTATCCCCAAGTAATTTGTGATGTGAGTGCCGGGCGCAAGCGAGCGATAGAGGTATTTGCCAACCTTAAATAACCATGTCCAAAGCCAAGTTGGTAGAGAGATAAGTTTTGTAGAGCAGGTACTCTAGATAAATAGAATATAACTATGCCGACTATTTGATAGTATTCAAAACGACTCATCCTCCCTGTATACATCAATAGAAATAGAGCCCTCTAGGTCAGCGGTAACGTGAAAAACTATGGGTCTACAGCAGACCTGGCAGTCTTCTATATATTCTTGCGGAAGTACAGAGGTATCAATGAGTGTACTAAAGTGTTCGCCGCAGTAAGGACATTGAATAGTTTCTTCTAGGATTGGATTCATTTTAATCTCTAATAAAGCAATATTTACTTTTGTGCAAATTGTTCCGTTATGAGCTGCTTGTCAGGCTTTAGAGGCTCTTTAAACTCGTGAGTTGGCATTGTTATATATTTAATTGTAAGGTGATTAAATTGTCTCATGGATGAGCATTATTACTTGATCTAGTTGTTGTTTTGCTAGGGTAGTTTCCCCCTCTTTAGTCCTCAGAGGATAGCCACAGTTAATTCTAAAGTAGTCGTGATATAAATCATTAGTGCTGAACTCCTTTCCAAAGTATAAGTCTATTCCCATTTCCAAAAGCTTATTGGCCATGTCTTCAGTATTTAGGCCGGGAACTTGAACCCATAAAACTAACCCACCCTCTGGAGAGCTAACTCGTATATTCCTAGGTAAATTCTTAATGAGATACTGGCGGTACTCTTGCACTTGTTGATGCAGGTTAGATCGAAGACTGTTTATGTGTCTGGCATACTGCCCGCTGCTAATGAAGTCAGCTAAAGCGAGTTGTGTTGGGCTGCTGATGCCTAGGTTCTCATGAAGGAGCCGATCTTGGTAGCGGTCTAGATATCGCCCTGGTAAGCACCAACCTACTCGATAACCAGCAATTAAAGTCTTTGAAACGGAACTGCACCAGAGCACATAGCCTTCCTGATCCCAATGGTAGGCTGGAAGTGGCAGAGTAGGTTGATGGCTAAGCTCTATATAAATATCATCTTCGATAATAGGTATCTGGTATTGAGTTGCCAGGCTTGCAAGCTTTTGCTTTTGGGTCTTACTTAGGGAAATACCTGTAGGGTTTATATTACTGCAATTAAATAAGCCAGCATTAATAGTTCTCATATACATGTGCTGCTCGAGTTGTTCCAAGTCTATTCCACTCTCAGTCAAAGGAATCTCTAGAACTTTCCGGCGAAGCTTTACCAGCAGATGTATTAATGTAGTAAAACAGGGAGAGCAAACAGCGACCGTATCACCTGGTTTAGTAGTGACCTCTACAGCTATACGTACTGCATCCAGGCAACCATTTGAGATAACGAGTTCGTGCTCACTAAAATTAAAGCCGCTGTTTGAAAAATGTCGGCTAAGTGCTTGTCTTAGGTGGGGTTCACCTAAGGGGTCAGGATAAAAATGGACTTTATTTCCTTGATCTCGAATTGATCTGTACATACTGCGTTGCAGGGCCTCTGTGGGTAATAGATCTATAGCGGGTAGCGAAATACCAAGAGGCCCTGAATTAGTTAACAGGCGGCGTTTGGAAAATTTGGTCAAATCATTGGATGATTTTGTAATGGCGGATTGATTGCGAGTGGAGGAGATAAGCGGCTCTGAGGCAAAAAAACCAGACTTAGGTCTTGAGCGCACCCACCCGAGTTCTTCCAAGTAACGATAGCAATTGACGGCTGTAGTTAGGCTTACCTCTTGTTGTGCAGCAAAGCTGCGTAGAGAAGGTAAGCGTTGCCCTGGTTGTACACGTTTTTGTTGGACATCGTCGATAAATTGTTTGGCTAATATTTTATATCTCACACATCTTGCTCCCGTGAATAGGCATGGGAAGCCTACCGCTTTGAATCTTAGGTTGTACCCTTTTAATATTTTTGATCTGTATCTGTTTTTTTTGTGTAAATTTATCATACTTGAAATAAGTGAAGGTTAGGTGTTTTTTTATTTGGTGAATTTATTTTGTCTGGATTTATTTCAAATTTGGCAGGGTTGGTGGGGTGTTATATTTTTATTGTTGGGTGGCGCTTTAGCGGGTGTTATTTTTTGATTTGGAAATCTGGTACGGTTGTGAAGTTTTTGTTGAGTGTCTAGTTTGATTATATGCTACGAATTGGTGTGGAGGTAAAAGCTAGGTTTAGTAAGAGGGTTTTACTTTGATGGTGTAAGTGTGTTTGCAAATATGATGATGTGTTTGAGTTGTTTCTATAGTCTTTTTTGTAATGTTTGATAATTTTTTTAAAAAATTATTTGTCGATCTTTTTATGTGGGGGTGCCGTTTAGATTGATTTTTTATGAGTTTATCGCATCAAGTTAAGCTTTTCTTATTGTTTAGCTATGGTGTGTTCATTTTTTAATGTGGAATCTTTGTTTTGTGGCTTTAGGCAGCAAGAGGTTTTTGTGTGTGTTGGTTTTTAGGAAATGTGTATTTCTGGTCGCTGCAAGCTGGTTTTCGACATTATCTGGTTTGAGCAAGATTATAAGGTTTGTAGAATGTTACGTTTACTTCGTGGTTTCTTAATACTTCAGTTAGTTTTTATGGCTGGTTTTGCACGTTCTGATTCTGATTCATTGGATGGGCCGGATACGGCTGAATATGGTTCTTTTGAGTTGTCATTTAAACCTATAGCTTATGATTCCAACAAGTCCATAACCTCGGCATACTTAGCAATCTATAGGAATGACCTTCATATTGGAGATCTACCTTTAAGTGGGGGGTTTCGTAGCTATTATAAAAAAGCTATATTTCTTCCTGGTGGAGGTAAATATAAATTCTTTTATCAGTATAAATATTGTGATAAACGAGATGGGCCTCATACGTTAATACCATATTGTCCTGGGGGTATGAAAGAGGATACTGCGGGGAGTCATTTTATGTATGTGATTCCCGATAAAATACCTAGCCCCGCTCAGATTAATTATGATACTTCAAGTGTTGATGGGGTATTTAAAGTAAGTTGGGTAGATTTTTCTGATGCAGACGAATATAAGCTGGAGCGCAGTATAAATGGAAGTGGTTGGAGCCCAGTGTACAGTGGCGGAGAAACTAGTTTTAGTGAAAATATTATTCCAAGTAGTATTTATCAGTACCGAGTGAAAGCTTGCCTTAGTCAATATGACAAATGCAGTGATTTTAAAACTGGACCTACAAAACTGGTTGCCCCTGCTATACCATCTTTTGTCACTGTTCCTTTATCTGTTGATCAGGCTTATACAGTCGATTGGTCTCTAGTTGATAAGGCTGATAAATATCAGCTGCGGTTGCGTCTTGAAAATGGAAATAGTGAAAATTGGCAAACAGTTTATGAGGGGCCGGCAACCACTTATACACATGAATCTCCATTGATATATGGCGATCATGAATATCAGGTAAAGGCAGTCAATCTAGCAGGAGAATCCGATTATAGTAGCAGTCTTATTGTTACTATGGAAATGGATCCAGCTGTTCATGTTCTAAAGCAGCTTTATTATATCGCCGCTGATGACGTTCCACTTTCGGAGGATGCTCCTGATATTGGAATTTTCTCTAAATATGCAGCAGCCTTTCGATATTTGGATTTGATGTATAGCTTAGAGTTGGATGCAGAATCAGAACAAAAAATCATAGTCAGCGAATATTTAAGTAACGGCATATCTGCTCCAAAATTTTCTGATTTATATGGTGCTGAAGAACGCGCTAGGGCGAATAATGCGGGAGAAATCTTAGAAGATTATTTAAAGAATGAGCAGTCAATCGATGAAGAATTAGAGTTGTTACTGTTAGATTATTATTATGATCAAGCGGCGGCAGAAGTTATTTTGGCAAACCAATCCTTGGATGAAGCGCGTATTGTTCGATTGCGTGGGGAACCTCTAGTAGATGAGATTCTTCATGTTAATGTAGCCTATGATGTGTTGGAAACTGGCTTTGAACAATATTTGAAATTATTGGATGGGGAGTTCAGCGGTTTATTACCCAAATGGAGTGAATATAGAAGTCAAACGAGTCCGCGCTACACAGATCTAGATAGCCAAGAGCAAGTGGATGTTATTCCGGATAATGTGAATCCCGATAATTTACTGTCTGGTTATAAAGATATAATTCTATTCTACCAGTTGATGAATAAGTTGGCTGAGACGAAAGTCAAGCAAGTTCGTCTTTTAGTTGTTTCCGGGGGAGTAACCGATGATATCGCTGCCGAAGTTCATGAGTTATATGAGTCTTTGACTGAAATCGAGGATAAGTTGCGGACAGAAATATTTAATGATGCTGACTTTACTCAGCTGGGTGGAGATTACTCTGGTTTGGCTGAAGCTGTTTACGAATGGCAGAGCCAAGTGAATCGGCTGGAGAATACCTTGGGTTGGATAACCGGAGAAACGAATATTTTAGGGTTGCCCCAGGATGTTTTGTTGTTGTATCAAAGTTATGGTATTGATGGAAATACAGACTTCCACTCCTATGATGTATTGCGTGAATATTTAGATGCCCCTCAAACAAGTCCAATTAATTTAGCCATAGATAGCTTTAACGATGCAGTCGAGAGCTATAATGCATTTCGGTATAATGCCAGTGCCCTTGTGACTGAATACGCTGATAGACATAAGCAGCTCAGTGATCGATTGCATGCCCTCTTAGGTGTGGAATTTGGGCCTACCTGCCACTCTATGGAGTGTGTTAATGAGAATATAAATAACTATCCCAATAGTGCCGTTTCTATTCAGGCCTTAAATATCGAACTTGCTGGTCTAGCATTGGAGAAGAATATCCAGCGCATGACAAATTTACATGCAGCAATGGATATTGAAGTTCAAAAACGTGAGGATGAAACGGATATCGAAGATGGTATACTAAAAGTTAAGATGAAAACTGCTGAGCAGGATATTTCGCTACATCAACAGATAGTGAATGCCAATGAGCGAGCAGCAAAAGTTAGGACAGCTACAGGATTTATTGCAGGTATTGGGAAAATATTAGGGTCCATAGAACCAGATAATACATTGAAAATTGTAGAAGCTGTTGCATCTACCGCAGCAGGTGTTGCAGAGAACCTTAGTGAAATAGATCGTATAGAGACTATCGGCAGGCTGGAAGAGCAAAGGTTGCGTTTAGCAGCAGAAGAGCGTGCAGCGTTACACGATTCTGAAAGCCAGTTATTAGATGTGGCTAGCGAAGCCAGGATACGTACAATGTGGCTGGAGGCTAGTGTTATCGAGCTGGATATTGCTCAGTCTGAAGTGGCAGTGCAGCAGGAAGCAGAGCGCCTCGAAGCGATGCTGAATGAAGCTGTGAAAGTCATGAATCAGATGTTTGCCACTAATGAATTTTTAAAGCAGCGCTATTTTGCTGATCCTATTCACGGTATCCGTTTAACAGATGATATGTTACGTGCCGAACGCAATTTTGAAGATGCACAAGAGAAGCTGTTTTATGCAACCAAGGCTTTGGAGCATAAATGGCAATCTCCCTTTATCGGGGAGTATGGTGAGACAATCAATACTATCTTTAGTCTGCGTAATCCAGATCAGTTAGAGGCTTATAATGCTGCTTTAGAGAGCTTTGATTCGAACTCTAGCGTCGACTCTGTTGATCAGGTAAGAGATGTTATATCGTTGAAGGAAGATATTTGGGGTTACGTAGACAGGGTTAACGATGTCATCCAGACATATCCCCACCCCGACCCCACTAAGGAAGGGGCGCCGCCACTAGACGCCTTGTCCGCATTTCGTGCGAGGTTAGATTTATTATCATATGAAGATAGCTATGGTACTTGGGTGAGTATCAATTTCGATACAGTAAGAGAGCTTGTGGGGAGTATTACTTTCTTTAAAGGGCCAGAAATAGGTGAAGAGAAGGTTAAATCTTGGAAAGCTGAAGAGGATACTAAGCTTTGCCTGATGAGTGCGGGTTCCTATGGAGATAAGATTGAAGAAATTACGCTTAATATCCCACTCTCGTCAACTGATCGTGGCCGATCAGAAACCCCTGCCTATCTGACCTATGCCGGTACCAGTTATATGCGCAGTAAATCACCCGCATCGCCCACACAGAATGATGAATTGAATTCACGCAGTGTTCGGTTTTGGAGTTATTCAGGTATTTCAGGATTTGAACCCTATAGTAGTGCTACTGTAGAAATGGCTGCTTATTTGGATGTCCATGGTGATGGACCTCCGCTTGAATTGAGTAGTGTAAGAACGACTGCATTTAAAGAGCGCAGTGTGGCTGCCAGCGACTGGCGTCTGACGATACAACTGGCCAATAAGGTTGAGACACTCGTGAACCTTAAGTGGATTAATGATATCGAATTAATTATCGATCACCGCAAAAGTTCTAGATTAGCGCAGGGCAAGTGTAAAAACCCTAAAATTGTACCTGAAGGTATGCGAATCCACTAGTTGGCCTTGATTTTTAAGAGGTTATCTGTATTTAGCAATCCAGTAGAACCTAGCTTGCTGGATTGCTTTTTTTAAAGCACAGATAATAAATTTATCTCGTCATATCTATTTTTAGGCTCGGACTAAATATCTGACTGCTTCTTAAATTTCTATTCTAAATTTCCGTCTAAAAACTGGGAATATTTATGTTGCGCAATATATTGCTCTATTGCAGTTTGCTTGTGTTTCCGACGTTATCATTTGCAGTAGACGAACACACCGCTTTACAAGCTCCAATTCTTAACTTACCCACGGGTCCTGGTACTATTTCCGGCCTGGGTGAGGCTTTTACCCCCAATTTAAATACCGGTACCAGCTCGCGTTTAATCAAACTGGAAGTGCCCCCAGGACGTAATGGTTTGATTCCAGAAATATCTTTGGAATATAACAGTGGTTTTGGTAATGGATTGCTGGGGTTAGGGCATCAGCTAGTGATTCCTTATATCCAGCGGCAGACCGATCAGGGCTTACCTAATTATTCTGAGTGGGGGCAAACCGATGGTTCAGATAATGATGCGGATGGGGATACGGATGAGTTTGATGAATTTGATACATTTATCAATCACCGAGGTGAAGAGCTAGTTCTTGTCGAGAACGACGTTTACCGTACTAAAAATGCCACTGATTATGCTCGTTATCAGCGTTTAAACAATGGTTGGATGGTGACCCAGTCCAATGGGTTGCGTTGGTATCTCGGTCAGGATTCTGCTAGCCGTATTAGTGACTTTAATGATGAAGCGGTATTTGCCTGGTATTTACAGGCGATAGAAGACGCTCACGGCAATCGCATTGAATATCAATATCGCAAGCTGGATAACAGCGAGCAGATTTATCTGGATACTATTCAATATAATAGTAATGGGGATATGGCGGTAAACTTCCACTACGGAGAGCGCCCCGATATCCTTACAAGCTATAAAGCCGGCTTTGAAGTTAAAACTGCTTATCGCCTACAGCGTATTGAAACGCAAATTGCTGGGCGGCATTTGCGCCGCTATGAATTTGCTTACGAACCCTTGACTGAGTGGCAAAGTCTTTCCCTATTACAGGAGATTCACTCCAGTGCCGGCGAAGGGGATTCAATTGTCCTCTTACCTACAGTGCGCTACGACTATACCCACTACCAGCAGGGTGAAGTGTTTTTGTCGTCAATTCCGGCGGCTAGCCAGATACCATTGAACAGTGCAGATGTGGCCTTTCTGGATATGAACCGCGATGGCCTACCGGATGTGATTAATACCGGGCCCAATCGGGATGCCTACTGGATCAACTTGGGCCCCGGTGAGGATGGCCTGCCGCAATGGCAGAGCTATCGGCAGATGAGCACCTATTCCACCAGCCGTATTTCCAATGATTCCGTTACCTGGGCGGATATCGATGGCGATGGCCGGGTCAATATGCTGCAGTACAATTCTGGCAACACGGCATACTTCCATCTTGATGACGAGCAAAATTGGCAGTACAGCGGCACTCTTAGCGGGCTCTATGTTCCTCTGAATAGCCCCCGCGTTGCGATGCTGGATATCAATAATGATAAGCGTGTCGATGTATTGGCAACCACCACTAACAGCAGCGGTATGGTGACTTCGCATACCGTACAACTTAACCTGCCCGGTGGTTGGTCAAAGCCGATTCAATTGCCGATACCCGTGGGCAGCCAGGGGGTGCGCCTGGGTGACCCTAACGTATTCCTGCGGGATATGAATGGCGATGGTATGGCAGACCTGGTGTGGATCAATAAAGGCTATGCCGCTTACTTTGCCAATCGCGGTCTAAACGGTTTTGCCCCCGCAGTAGAATTTACCAACACCCCGGCTACGTTGTACAACCTGAACAATGTGCGGGTGACCGATATCAATGCCGATGGCCGCAGCGATTTGCTGTATCTCAATGGTATCCAGGTATCGATTTGGTTGAACCAGGGCCTAACAAACGGTGATCACCAGAAAGCCCAATTTAGCCAAAAACAATTAATCCAGGCCCAAGGCAATGTCTCTGCTGAAGAGGTGCGCTTGGTGGATATTAATGGTAACGGCTCCACCGATATTGTCTGGTACAGCCCTGGTCGGGGCAGTAATACTTTTTACTTTGCCGAGCTATTTCCCTCCGAACAACCGAACCAACTAAAACGCATAGATAATGGCTTGGGTGCTGTAACGACTTTGGAGTACGGCACCGTTGTCGAGGAAATGGTAAGGGACCGCGATGCCGGTAACCCCTGGTCGCTGAATGTACCGGTTGCCATGCAGGTCTTAAAGCGCATGCTGGTGGAAGATGGCCGGGGTGGTGAGCCGCAAACCACGGAAATGGATTATTGGGATGGTTTCTACGATGCCACCGATAAAGAGTTCCAGGGCTTTGCCCACAGTGAAGAGCGCCGTATCGGCGATGCCAGTACCCCGACACTGGTTACCCGCTACGAATATCACCTGGGGCAAACTGCCGATGGTATCGATCAGGAAGCCCTGCAAGGTAAAGTGAAACAAGTGGAAGCCCGCGATGCCTTCGGCGGGGTTTTCTGGCGAGAGGAAAAACAGTGGGAGTTGCGCCAGCTACTGCCGGGTTATGGTGGAGAGAGTCGCAATGTAGCGTTTGCGGCCATGACTGAACGCCAGCAGCATCTATTGGAGCGAAATAGTGGCACCCCGGTAACCCTGTCATGGGAATACGACTACGACAATTACGGCAACACCACCTACATCAAAGAGTTAGGGCGTACTGATGGCAACTGGCAGGATGAACGCATTACCCATTGGCGTTACAGTGCCGAATCGGCATCGGCACGGGAAAGCGGGTTCCTAAACCTGCCTATAGAACGCCGGGTTACCGACCTCAGTGGTCAGCTGGTCGGTAAAGAGCAGTGGTTCTACGACGATGAAAGTTTTACCGGTGGCAATCTCGGTGAAGTCTCCAGGGGCAACCTGACCCTGCGTCGCGCCTGGCTCGATGCAAGTAGTGCGGATGCCTATATTGCTGCAGAGCGACACCACTACGATGAGTATGGTAACCGCATCCAGAGTTACGACCCTCTATGGGGGAAGGCGGCGGGGCACGAGACCAAAATTACTTACGACTCGCAGTATCACACCTTTCCCACGGAGGTCAGTGTTAATACCGGCAGCCGCTGGCTCAGCGCTCAGGCCAGTTATGATCAAGGTCTGGGTGTCTTGACGGATTACACCGACTTCAATGGCCAGGTCACCCAGTACCGTTACGATGCCCACGCGCGTCTAACCGCCATCGCTAAACCGGGGGATAGCCTGCACTTCCCCACAGTTGAGTACGATTATCAGCTGGCGAAAATAGTGGATGGTCACCATATCAGTTGGGTGGAAACACGTCAGCGTGAAAAGAGTGGCACTGGAGGCACGATCGATAGCCGCCAGTTTTACGATGGCCTGGGCCGTGCCTTAATGGTACGCAGTGAAGCCGAGCAACCGGGGCAAGTTGTTGTGAGCGAACACAGCAGCTTCAATGCTCGGGGCCAGGTAACACGGACAGCTTTGCCGTATTTTGCCCAAGGCCTTGCCTATCAGGCTAGTGATAAAGGCCAGCACTTCCGCCAATATCTCTACGATGCCCAGGGGCGTCCCCAAGAGGTGTATCAACCCTACTCCGCGCAAAGCGGCGAGACGGTCTTTAGCCGTATTACCTATTTGCCCATGGCGCAGATCCATAAAGATGAAGAGCAGACCCGAGCAAACAGTGCCCATACTGGCGCCGCTAAAAAACTGGTTTTTGATGGGCTGCAAAATGGCGAGGGTGAATATCGCCTGCGGCAACTGGATGAAATCGTTGGGGCCAGCACCCAGGGCGGTGCCGGTGGTGCAACCTGGTCGACCTATTACGATTATGACCTTAATAACAACTTCACCCGCCTGCAGGATGCACAAAACAATGTGCGCAGCATGCACTATGACCATCTGGGTCGGCTGCTGTATTTAAATGATCCCAATCGCGGGCAGCGCTGGCAGTATTTTGATGATGCGGGCAACCAATTAGCCACTCGCGATGAATTGGGCCAAGAGCGATACTATCGCTACGACGGCGCCAATCGCCTATCTGCAGAATATCAGCGCACACCGCAAGGAGACCCACCGGAAGGCGCAGATTGGCAACCCAGTTTGGAGTTAGACTCTGCCAATCCTGTGGTCAGTTACCTGTACGACCAACGCGATGAAGAGAGCAGTGCTCGATTGCTGGGCCGCTTGGCAAAAGTTATTGACCAAGCTGGCTATACGCAGTGGAGTTACGATGCGCGCGGCCAGGTTACCCAGCGCCAACGCAAAATTACCGGCCCACAAATTGATAGCCCCCTCTACACCACGGGTTTTACCTATGACAGCGCCGGGCGGATTACCCAGCGGTATTATCCCGACAACTCCCGCGTAGACTTTGAATACAATACCCGTGGTTTACTCGAGCGCATCCCTGGGGTTGTTGAGCGGCTGGATTACAGTGCCAATGGGGCTTTGCAGTACCAGGCATTGAGCAATGGTATTGAGACAAATTGGGACTTTGATGAGCGCCAAAGGCTCACCGGCCTGCGTACTCTGCGTACTGGTGATGCAATCACTCTACAGCAGTGGGGCTATCAGTTTGATGCGGTCTCTAATGTCAGTGCCATTGATGACCAGCGCCCCGCCGATGCCATCGCTGCTGTGGCCGCAGAGTTGGGGATCACCAGTGCCCAGGTTGCCTTGCTGAACAAGAATGTTGTCTACGGCTATGACGATGCCTATCGCCTCACGGGTGTTGCCGATGACAGCGAGCAGGTGTTTTACAGCTACGACAAAATTGGCAACCTACTGCAAGTTAGCCGTGAGAGTAGTGGACTATCGGAAATAGCCGCTCGCGGTCTCAGCGAGGTGACCGACCTGCGCTACGGCGGCAGCAGTGACAGCAACAATACCGGCGCTTCCAATCGTATCGGTCGCGGCAATTTGCCCGGCCCTCAAGCACTGAGCTGGGCAGAGGGGGATATTGGCTACGACGCTAATGGCAATCAGACCCAGGCTGGTGATCAGCTTTACCGCTGGGACTACAATCAGCGCCTGATCTATGCCGGAAATACCCAGGTTACAGATCAATATGGTTATGATTTTAAACATCAGCGCCGCTACAAGATCACCGAGCGCGAGGGCAGAGCACGCAGCGTCACCCTGTATATTGACGAAGACAGTGAGGTGCGCGATGGCCAGCTGTTTAAGTACATCCAGGTGGGCCAGCGCCGTATAGCGCGCAGCGATCAAGATGGTGAGCTCTTCTCCCCCAGCGAGTACTACCTGCATACTCACCTGGGCTCCACTTCTATGACCCTGGACGAAGCGGGCAGGGTTGTGAATGCCTTTAGCTATAAATCTTATGGTGATGTTGAGGCTAGCTTCGGCGATAGCACTCATGCACCCTACGGTTACACAGGCAAGGAGCGGGATGAGTCAACCGGGCTCAATTACTTTGAACGGCGTTATTTACAATCCACCGTAGGTACTTTTATTAGCCCGGACCCAGTGCTGAATCATGAGGCGCGCTTTAAGGACCCACAGCGCTGGACGCCCTATCGTTATGCGCGGAATAACCCGATTAATTTTGTTGATCCGAAAGGGGAGTGGGTTGTAGGTGTTGGGGATGGAGATCATACTCCTGGCTTTGGGGGAGGGATTGTTTGGGGTAAGCAAGCAGGAGCGACTGATGCTGATTTAGCTGAAGCAAAGAGATTGTATGCATTAGCAAAAGGTCGTCGGTTAGCTGACGGAAGTAAGCCTCAATCTGTACTGTCATTAGAGGCAGCAGAAAATTGTGATAAAGTAATTTCAGTAATGGTTGGTTCGCAAGGTAATAGTGCCGGGCCTACTCCTCCCGCTACAAGAGCAGATAGTCAGAATCCTTCCATTGGGACGCCTGGCACGGTTCATTTTAATCCGTGGAAAGTAGGTGCGTATGGTGATGGAACCTTCCGTATTCCTGAGGCCTCTTTAGTTCATGAGATACATCATGCTTGGGAGTATACCCAGGGCATAAGTAGTCCAACTAGGCAGGGTCGTGAGGTAAGTGCTACATCAATTGAAAATTGGCATAGGAAAGCTATGGGTGTTCCTCAGCGGACTGCTTATGGTGCTTGGCCTGTACCAACACATTAGAGGAGTTTGCATGAAATTTATTGTATTCATGATGAGTGTGGTTACTGCGCTTTTAGTGAGTTTACCTATAAGGTCTGAAAATATGGGATTGGTGGTTTCTGCTGCAAACGTTTATGAGGTTGATAAGAATATTGAATACGGTTTATTGCCGTTCGTTGTTACTTTGTCAAAACCCTCAAATGTTTATGTTGATCCGGTTTGGGGCGTCACTATTGAAAAAATAGTCGTAGATGGTTCGAGTCTTAAAGTGAGCAATTATGATATTGATTTGGATGATATAAATTTGAACCTACATTCTGTTGAGGGTGAAAACTTTGTTTATAGTCTTCCTTTTAATAATTTGGTTTTTGGCAAGTATGAAAATGGTGATTATGAATTATCTCGGTATGTAATCCCGGAAAATTTTAATGAGTTATCAATTTATTATCGCCTAGTTAAGCCTGGAGAAGGCCCAAGTAAGCAATTAAACTTATTAAAAATTAATTAACTTATTGGTTAATACAAAAAGCCCTAGCTTAAAAGTTAGGGCTTTTTAATTTTTACGGTTCGCGAGTCAACACCAAACATCCCTCCATCACTCTGACCTTCACCTACGAACAAATCCGGACACCCATAGAATAGAGAAAGGCGCCAGCAGTGTTGCTGGCGCCAGTTCCAGTGTCTGTTTCTTCCTGTTTGCTAGTTAAGTTGAGGTGAAGCGCTGAAGATCTATGCTGGCCTTAGAAAAATTGCGGTTATGGGTGAGCGTGGGAAACAGTATCGAGAGAATGGAGGGGAATTAGCAGGGTGTTACAGAAAGGTAGCGCTGACAATCGCTTATGCCGTGTACCCAGCGTTTATTGAGTCGCCTGCAAGCGTTTCGTACGGTCCCAGCAGACCCTATCAAGCCTTTAAAGCGGCTTTCAAAATTTCGGTTGAGATAGAGCCAGTGTCTTGGTGGAATACCCAGTCGCTTGAGTATGGGAGGAGTATTTTCAGCAATGGCCCCGCGCTTTCTAGGG
This sequence comes from Microbulbifer mixtoriginis (SeqCode), assembly GCF_052467235.1. Taxonomy (NCBI): domain Bacteria; kingdom Pseudomonadati; phylum Pseudomonadota; class Gammaproteobacteria; order Cellvibrionales; family Microbulbiferaceae; genus Microbulbifer; species Microbulbifer mixtoriginis (SeqCode). The sequence continues at coordinate 3,029,347 of NZ_CP174305.1, forward strand.
TCTAGGTGCCGCCCGCTCCAATCGACTAGCTCTAAATAATGATCCAGCCGAAAAGGAAGTCCTTTAGGCATATTCAGCCGCTCACCGCCTACAAGTGGAAGTAGTTTTCGCCCAAGATTGCTGCACGAATACGCTGTTGAATGGAAGTGTGGTCAGAATCTTCTGGGGTTTTTGCCATATTGGCGCGGATGGGGTTTAGGTCTACATAGGCCATACAGGCGGCAAGGACCCTTTCATCCAATAAAGCCTGGGATTTAAAACGGCCTTCCCAGAAGCGCCCCATGCACTTGTCTTCAGCATTGGCTTGGCGAGCGATAGACTCATTTAAGCAGCGCATAAACCAGCTGATATCCGTTAAGCGTTCTCGCCATATCGAAGCGACATCTTCTAGTGCCTTAAGCTCGCAGGGATCAAGAGTATCGCCGTTTAGATAGCGCTGAGCCAAATTAGAGGCCTTGAATATTTTTTGCCAGCGATCAATCACCTCGAAAAGAGACCACTTATCAGCAGATTTTTTGTCAATATAGAGTACCACATGGTAGTGATTGCTCATTACTGCATAGGCGGCAAGATCCAGGGCAAAAACCTCAGCCAAATTATGCATACGATTTTCAATCCACTCGCGCCGATGCTGGTAATCTTTCCCGGATACAGTATCCCGACAGCAAAGGAATGCTCGCCGTACACAGCGGGATACGCAGTGGTAATAAGGCGTTGCGTCAAGAGATATCTGGGTGCTTCACGGTAGAGTAATTGATTACACGCGCATTAATCTGGATGAATATCCAGTATTTTGTAGGTTCGTACTCTTTTGTCAATGGTGTTGGCGGTTTATACTTTATGTTTGATGGGTGTCCAAAAATGTCATCGGAAATTCTACCTTTCTGTAATTCTTGCTAATAATTTAGCTAGTAAATTAGTAGTATTGGGGGAGTTGAAGTATATGATTACTCAAGGGGAGTATATTTATTTTATGAATGTGGGTGTTGGCAGTTTTAGGGTTTAGTGCAAAGGAAAGATAGTGATTCCATTTATTTTGCATAAATTCTATAGGTTTCTTATGGTTTTCCTAAAGGATGCTTTTGTTAAATGGGGAGTTTGATTGAACTGGGCTTTGTCGGCCTTTTTATTTCAGCCTTTCTGGCGGCAACAATCCTGCCGCTAAGTTCAGAGATTGTATTGACCACCCTGCTGATCAATGGTCTTTCACCAGTTGCATTGGTAACTGTCGCAACAATTGGTAATGTGGCCGGTTCATTGGTGAATTATGCTCTTGGCTATTGGGCAAGTTTGGGTCTTATAAAAAAATGGTTGAGGATGTCAGAAAATGAATTTATAAAGGCTGAGCAGCGCTTTAAAAAATATGGCCTGATTTCATTAGCTTTTGCTTGGGTTCCAGTTGTCGGTGATCCATTAACTGTTATGGCTGGGGTGTTAAGAATACGACTGTTATGGTTTTTGATTTTGGTGACGGCAGGTAAGCTTTTGCGCTATGTAGTTGTTAGTTATATGGTGTTGCAGGTTTCTTAAATTTAATGATTTTTAGTAACGTTATTTTCTGATTTTTCAATTATTTTTTTTATTTTTTTCGAAGAGTATGACCATAAAGTATCGATTGTGGTCAGATTGTCAAGAGCTTTCAAGTTATATGCCGGAATAATGTCTGGCTTTATATTTGAGGTGGATGATCTTGGTTTTAAGAGTTTGGGGATAGTTTTTTTAATTTTTTGAGTTGGTTGATTTTTGTGCGGTATTTATCAGTACAGAAAAAGATATTGTTAATTTGTATAAGCTCACTCTTATCCCTGGCCTTTTTTGTATAGTTGGAAGTAGATGGTGGTCATGCTAACTGCTGCCAGTTTAGAGTTTTCATTATAGGGGTGTTCCTATAAGTACATAAATTAAAAAAACCTAGCCTTAAACTTTTATTTTATGTTCCATAAATGTGCCGGATAAATCTAGATTAATTAGCAGTATTGTAATATGGAGATCGTCTAAAATACTCGCGAAGAAGGTTGTATTTTTGAGGTGAGTGATCTATTTGTTATTTTTGAATGCCAACTCTCCGCTCGCTTTTTCTCTATTCCAGTCAACTGTCTGAAATTCTGTTACGGCTTCATTAAAGTAAAGGTACATATTGTCAGTTTTTGCTTTAAGAATGACTTCATTTTTTTGAGTGATATCCCAGGTCACCCCTGACCAACTTTTAAGTTTGGAGATGGTGCCGTCGGGTTCAAAAGTGAAAATATAGTTTCGATTCCTCCATTTGTAATTCCATGTGGAGCCCGATACTTTGCTTTTGAAGCTCGCAATGTCAACCATATGATCAAATGAATCCTTATTCTTCGCAAAAGAGAGTGGGCTTAAAAGTAAAAGTGTAATTGCAATAGTTAAACGATTTTTCATGATGAGTCTTGTATGTAATGCTCGATCTAATGTTTTTATTGGTTTTAGCTCAATAAATTTTATAAGAGTGAACTAATCTTTCAGTTTAGAAAGTGATGTATTTATCAGTTTCCCCACTTAACCAATTTCTCCAGTTGATTTCCAGACCTCTGATCCCGCCAATATAGTCTTTATCGACCAGATAATACGAGTGCGTACGATCACCACGCTCCAGCTTATGGACTAAACGAATTACAAAGCTTTTACCGACTGGTGTTGATAATAGAAAGTATAAAAATTGCCCGGCCTGTGCTTGTAAAGGCGCAGTCCCATTTCTTTGTGCATGTCGCCATCTTGTGTTAGGGAGCCTAAGGAATGTACTGATATCCATAAGCCTCTCATGGCGCTTGAGAGGATTTACCCATCTATAATTTTCCCAGTGACTAGTGATGCGCAGTTGCCCGTTCACTTTAGTGAGGGTTTCCATCTGCTCGGCCAAACCTTCATTTAGCCAGGATTGGGCGTAGGGAGTGACAGTATCGGTTATTGCATGACTAACCTCGTGTTTAATAGTGCGGAATGTTCTGGCTCTATCCTCTTGGATGTAAACAATAATTTGGTTATCTTGAGAGAAATATATCCCATAAGAGGCTGATGGTTCTTTTCCCATTCTCTTTCTTAGGTGTTCGTAGTAGGCTTTTTTATCCTTTAGAACCAAGACCTTAACGGGTACCGTTTTATAAAAGTCAAAAAACAGAACGCGATCGTAAAACTCATAGACGAGGTTGACATCTGTAACAATCCTGTTTAATTCCTGATTGCTCAGGTTGGTGTCAATGGCTTCGACGGAAATATCAAATCGAGACCAATCAGACTTGTGCTTTCTAGACTTAATAACTTCTTGTTTAATATTTTCTATTTTCTTGTCACTGAAGTGGACTTGGCCATTTTCATCGATCCACTTGTAGATATTGGCTGTTGCGTTTAGTGGAATTAGAGACAGAAGAGTAGCTAATACAGCTGGTAGGTGAGGAGTCACTGCTTGAAACTTTTAACTAATTGAGAATTGGTACTATGATTCTTTGACTGACACCTGATTCAAGAGGCTACTATCGCCTCTTTTATCGCGGCCTCAGCTAAAAGGCGGTTAGAGTTTAGCGTTGGTAACACAGAATTACTATCATCGATAATCAATGGTATTTCGGTGCAACCCAGGACAACTGCATCACATCCATCCTGTTTAAGGTTGTTAATAGTGTCTTGGAAGTATTGCACTGTTTCCTGTCGAAATACCCCAGTGACTAACTCTCCCATAATCAGCTGCCCGATCCTTTCAACAGCCTTCTTAGGCGGCCGTAACCAACCTATGTTTGCCGCCTCTAGTTTCGACGGATAAACATCGCTCTCAACTAACCATTGGGTACCGAGTAGCCCCAGCTTTCTGTAGCCCTTGATAGTGGCTTCAGCAATAATACTGTCGGCAATATGTAGCCAGGGTAGGGGGGATCTCTCTGTTACATAGTTAAAGGCTTGGTGAATAGTATTGTCGGGGCAGATCAGAAAGTCGGCCCCCTGGGATTCGAGCTTGTCAGCGGAAGAGAGCATTAGATCGCCAACACTTTGAAGATCATTGGAATCCAAATATTCTACATAACGAGCCAGAGAATGAGTGTGCATGGATATCTCGGGATGAGCATGTTCACCAAGATATTTGCCACTTTCTGTGCAAATTGTCTTATAGCATAGGGCTGCGCCCTCAGAGGAGCAACCAACAAGACCGATGTGTTTTGTTTGATTTAAATTCTTCTTTAAGTTCTTCATTCGAGGAAATCACTCAGGCTGAAGCTGATCTAGTTGAGTTTTTCTTTGTTAGTCATTACTTCTAACTGTTCACTAACTTCCTTGAGTTGTTGTGGGTTGTTTGTTGTGTTTTGAATGATATGTAGAGACTTTTGGTAAGCAATATCAAAAGCCTCCTCTTTTGAAGCGATAATATCTGGTAAAACGCCGGTACCTTCCCAGTTGCTTTTGGTAATTGGATTTACAGCTCTTGCGATAGGAATTGATACCTTGAACTCCTTTTCAAGGCTGAGAAATTGTATGGGATGGGCTCCACCTTTGGTGACTTCGCCAATAATTGTGGCTCGTCCGAGATGTTTTAGATAATAAGTAAATGCTTCCGCGGCCGAAAAGGTATCTTTACTGGTTAAAATGAAGACTGGCACTTTGGCTTTTCTTTTTCCATTGAGGGTTTCGAAAGTCCAGAATTCGGTGGTGCTATCTGTTGCTCTCCAGTAAATACTGTTTAGGTGGGTGGGCTTCTCAAAAAGATAACTGCTAATTAGGCGGCCCATATTGCCATCACCGCCGCCATTATTTCTAAGATCGAAGATGATGGCATCGGTATCTTCAATCAAGGTCATTACGGCTTCTAGACGTTTCTTTGAGGCTTCGTTGACATGATCAAAGCCCCAGAAATCGATATAGCCAATGTTACCTTCGAGCACTTCAACGCGCGTAAAACCAGAATTTTTCCTGGCCAGTTTACTGAACCAATCCTCTCGCTTTGGTTGTTTCTTTGGGATGTTTGGATCGTACCAACGCACACCAAAATGCTTATCGTGTTTTTCCAGTGTCTTAGTAAGTAGATCGGCTGTTTGTTTTGGAGTTTTAGTTTTTTTTAGGGCCTCGGAGTGTGCAATTTTTTGCAAGCTTTCACGAATTGAGGAGATGTTCTCCTGAAGTATATAGCGGTTGGAAATCTCAAGCTCAAGGGCATCAATGAGAGACTTTTTTTGCTCTGCTGAGAAGGTGGCGGAGAAGCCGTGCGACGAGATAAGCAAGAATACAACCGCTAGATATTTCTTCATTACAGTAACCCTCTGTTTTCGTTATTCCTTCGAAATCAATATATGGGCCTGGATTGCAGAAAAAAGAGGCTGCCAAAGATAATTTCTGGCACATTTGCCTCAGTTAAGTCGGTAGGGAGGGGTTGACTGGGGGCTTGGCGGTAAGTGAGGGATGTATGACTCTTATCTTTTCTTCTGCTGTTGAAATGCGCCTTAAACTGAGCGCCATCTTTGGAGTCTGGATTCGTTTATAGAGCCAGTTTGGAGAATCTGTTTCTGTGTGTGATCGGAGGGAGCAGATGTACTGGCATCTGCCTAATAGGCTATTCGGTCGCCTGCGATAGATATTTTATGACCGGCTGATATCAAATAGTCTACCCCACCTTTATGCATAGACAATGCCTTCAGAATTTTCTGCGGTAATCCCCATAGAAACTCCTGAGTAATGCGAAATATGCGGCTATATAGCGGTATAGATTACTTTGATGGTTGCTACCTTAGCAGGCATAAATGGCAGATAAATAGTGAAAAACGTGACAGATTTTACCCCCCAATTCAGCCTTCAAAGCGAGGCTCTGAACTGTGAGGATTCCAATGTCTGGGCGGTCAGTGACCGGGCCCATGATCTTGCCGATAAGGGGGAGGATGTCATTTTCCTCTGTGTGGGGGACCCCAACTTCGATACCCCCGAGCCAATTCTGGATTTTGCCCGCGCTCGCCTGGGTGTTGGGCGGACTCATTACTCTCCCGCCGCCGGTGAGCCGGTGTTGCGCAGAGCTATCGCGGATATCGAGAGTAAGGTATCACCCCACCCTTGCAATCCCGATGATGTTGTGGTGTTTCCCGGCGGTACCAATGCTATCTACGCGGTACTTTCCTGCCTGTTGAACCCTGGTGAGGAGATTGTTATCCCAGAACCGATGTATATCGGTTATGTCCCCATTTGTGACAGTCTCAGGCTGTCTGTAAAGCGCGTAGCCTGCCCGGCGGAACAGAATTTTGCGTTCGATGTGGACTCGATCAAAGCGGCAGTCACCGAAGAGACCCGAGTGGTCATGATCAATACCCCGGTCAACCCCACCGGTGCAATGGCAACTCCCGAACAGTTGCGTGAACTGGCTGCCTTTTGCCGTGAGCGCAATATCTGGCTGGTGTCCGATGAAATGTACTCCATGATCACTTTTGCCCGCCGCCATACCTCATTGCGCACAGCAGCAGAGTCTCTGGACAATATTGTGGTGATTGATGGTCTGTCTAAGTCTCATGCCATGAGTGGTTGGCGTCTGGGCTGGGCGGTAGCGCGTGGCCCCCTGGTGGAGCGCCTTGCGGCATTCGCCGGAGCCACTATCTTTGGCTGCCCACAGTTTATCCAGGAAGCTGCGGCTTTTGCCCTGGAGTTCGATACCTATTTCGTGAAACAGATGCGTGACGCCTATGAACGTCGCCGCAATTTGATCGTTGAGAGAATCGGCAAAATTCCGGGGCTTAGCTGTTACAGCCCGGATGCGGGTATGTTTGTGATGGTCAATGTTTCCGAGTTGGCCAGCTCTGGTCAGGTATTCGCCGAGGCCCTGCTGGAAGCCGAGCGGGTATCAGTATTGCCGGGTACACCTTTTGGTGAAAGTGCGGTGAATCATGTGCGTTTGACGCTAGCAGCCGATGACAGTGAGTTGTCGCGCGCTCTGGACCGAATCGAGCGTTTTGTCACCTGCGCTAATCGCCAGGCTAGTTAACCCAAGTGGCGGTAGCCAGCTCTCAGCCTCTCTTGCCGGGGGCTGGCTTTTTCATCTCTGGAGGTTATAGAGTTTCAGCCTCCGGCGATTACCGCTATCCTTGCCCCCTTTCAGATTCAAAAGAAATCAGTTCCGTGAAAATTGACCGGCATAATTTGCGTATTTTGCAGGCTCTGCAAACTAACGCCCGTATTAGCAACCTGAATTTGAGTGAACAAATTGGCTTGTCGGAGAGCGCCTGCCTGGCCAGGGTGAAGCGCCTTACCAGTGAGCGTTATATCCGTGAGTTCCTTGCCGAGATCAATCTGGACAAGGTGCGCCACGCTGAGTTTTATGTGAATGTGGCCCTGAAGCGCCAGGATGCGCGCACCAGTGAAAACTTCCGGCGAATTATCAGTGATATCCCACAGATCGTTTCCTGCGTGAAGATGTCTGGTGAATTCGATTATATGCTGCGCTTTATTTGCCCTGATGCGGCAGACTTCAACCGGGTTTCCGAGCAGTTACTGGCCAATGAGGAGGCCGCTATCTCGCGTATGACTTCGCATTTGGTGATCGAGAAAACCAAGCCTTTTACCGGTTATCCATTGGAGCTTCTCTTCCAGGATTAGGAACAGGCCAGGCAGTGGGCAGGTTTAATGCCACTGCCTGCTCCTTATTTTATGGTGCGGCTTTCGTTTGCACTTTCTGACATGCTGGTCAAAAAGTGATCCTTATTCTTCGACGATACCTACAGCGAATAGAGACTGTTGCCCGCTGGTCAAGAATCCTTTCTCTTGCTTTCTTTGCTGTTTGTTCAATAGCTTGAAGCCCCCAGCTCAAAGAGTTGAGCATGATTAATAGTTATCCAGCCTAGAGATTGCGGAGAGCTGCTCAGTCTGTGCCATGCGTATGACAATTTTGTTGCGGTAAACCCTGCCTTCTTGTACAAGCGTGTTAAATGTGGTGTCTCTAGTCGGCCAGATTAATTTCGGGCTGTCCTAGGTGGCGGGTGCCCATGTTGTTTTGAGCCGTTTTCTTCGGGGATTCTAATCGGTTGAATTAGCTGCCAGGCGAGTAGTCTGGCTTGATCCTGTGACGAATTTAAAGAACTTACCTCCCTTTTATGTCCATTTTGTGAGGTTGGTGATCCAATTGAAAGAGTGGCGGCTGTAACCTCATATATACTTTAGACAGGCTTCTGTGTAGCGACAGCGGTTGGAAAGCTGCTATCAAGAGGCTGGTAATCACCGCTGGTGCAGGGGAGTGGCAGTTGAAATATTTAGGGCGAGTCTACCTGACTCTCAATTTATTGGCTTTTGCGTCTATCGGTCTTGGGGCCCTGTTTAATCCGGAGTCGTTTGCCGCGGCTATTGGATTTACATTTACCTCACCTACCGCTGTGCCCGAATTTCTTGCAACTTACGCCGGCTTTATGTTGGCAATCGCCGTTCTCTTACTGATTGCGTTGGCCATGCGCCCTCACCGCCGTGCCGCCTATGCTTCACTCTCAATCTCTTACATTGGATTCGCGGCTGGCCGTCTCTTTGGCATGTTTTCCAGCGGTAGCTTCGATGAACGCAATTTACTGTTCTTCGCCCTGGAAGTGATCATGGTAATTTGGGGACTCTACTGTTATCGGGAATCTCGTTGGCTTCCCCTGCAACACGGGCATTAATCCAAAACAGCTAAATACTGGGATCGCCCTTAGCTCTGTTCACCGGTGACTTTGGCCTGTGGGCAGTTCTTACTTTTCGCGTTAATACTGAGAGAAGTCTGGCCTGTGTTCAAAGGCACTGGCCTGGTGTTTGCCGCATCCTGTCACTGATGGATATGAGTAATGTCTCAATTCCAAAGTTTGGTGGAAGCTCTGGTTATCCTGGTTGCGCTCTGTGCCTGCGCGATTTGGTTGCGAAGTCGCGGGGTGATTCTTAGAGAAGAGCAAGGAGTATTTGGGCGTCTGGCAACAGACTTTGCGCTGCCCGCAGTAATTTTACATAGCTTGATTAAAGTCCCTTTTTCTTCCCAGGCTCTTCTTCCCGCACTGGCCTTATTTGCTGTGAGTATTGCAATCATGGTGCCTGCGTGGGCAGTGGGTAAATTGATGGGGCTGGGGCGTAAGACCCTCGGCTCGATTGTGTTGGTTGCGGGTTTTGGCGGCTCTTCGACTTTAGGGTTATCGCTGATTCGTCGGATTTTTCACGATAACCCTCTGGTTATGAGAGACAGTGTTCTCATTGGTGAATATGGCGCACTTTTATCTGTATTTACTGTCGGTGTTGCTGTGGCCATTTATTTCGGCCGGGATGAGGGAGAGCAGGTCAATGTTTGGCAGGCCTGTAAGCCTTTCTTTGTATCACCAATTTTTATCACGATGGTTTTAGGCACAATTATTTCCCTATTTGGCCTGCCCCAGGGGAATGTTACTGTGCAGCTGCTGGAGGATATATTACGGATTTCCGGACAATCCTTGATAGTGCTGGTGGCATTTAGTATCGGTCTGGCCCTGCGCCCCATCGCTGTGCGCCAACTGGCGGGCCTGATCCTGGTGGTCGTCCTGTTAAAGCTGGTGGCAGAGCCTATGGTGGCATGGGCTCTGGCAATGCCAATTGAGTTACCGCACATCGAGCGGGAGCTATTGGTTTTACAGGCGGCAATGCCCTCTGGGGCGATTGCCGCCGTACTGGCGAAACGCTATGGATGCGATGGCGGTGTTGCATCCGCAATGGTGGTTGCCACCTCTTTTATCAGTTTGATAACACTTCCGTTGACTCTCTACTTTGAAAGCCAGTGATTGCACTGTAGCCATTGATCAGGCGGTTATTTTCCCAGAGTTGTCATCTGCGGAGTGCTGTTCCAGCGTGGTAGTTTCCACCTGCTGTCCGCCGTGTAGTTTGCCGTCTACAGCCTGGCGGAAAACTTCTTTGTAGTCCTTAAATTCCGTGCCCATTAGGCGGTCCCACCAAGTGAAGTAAAAACCGTAATTGCCCTGAAAACGCTGGTGATGCAGGTCGTGATGAGTTGTGGTGGTCATATTATCCAGCACGCCATCGACCCAGCTGCGTGGGTGGAATTCGCGGCCTGTATGCAGCATGGCGTTGCGGAAAATCATTATGAAAAGGAAGCTAAGCCAGATACTTGGGTGCAATGGTATCGTTAGGGCGATCAGTGGAGAGAAAAGTCCGTTGATAAATATTTCACCGATAGAAAAGCTATAGGCAGTCCAGGGAGTTGGGGTTCGCGACATATGGTGCAACTTATGGAAGTGCTTAAACAGCTTTGGGTGGTGCATTGCCCGATGGGTCCAGTAGAAATAGGCGTCATGCAGGAGAATTACCACAGGCAGGCTCAAGATGCTCCACCAGAGCGGGTAGTCATTCCAGTTCCAATACAGCTTGGCGATCCCCATATCCTGTAGCAAATTTATGCTGATGCCAAACAGGGTGAAAATACAAACAGTCAGCATGGAGTAGCTGACTTCCCGGCGAATATCCCCCCAGCTAGCACGCCGTTTTTGGATGCGGCGCCGGTTCATCCAGGCGCGAAACAGCCAGCTCGCGCAGATACTCATCACAGTAGCCGCCAACACATAGCGAAATAGGGTCAATTTAAAGTGGGTGGTTCCGTAATCAGCCACATCTGCGAAGAAATCCATCTTTTTCACCATCCTTTTTCATCGGCGTTGCTAAAGGGGCAGCGTTGGATATTGAGGATCTTTTGGGATTCTAAGTGCTACCCACATGGGGAGCTTTTGCATCAGTGCTTGCAGTCTGGGGGGCTTTGCTGACTGAGGCTTACGGAAAATGAAAAAATGCTGACGAATTCCGAATTGCTGCCCTCTTAGGCGGGCAGCTTGTCGCGACGGTACTCGGTTGGGGTCTGGTTGTGACGACGCTTAAAAGCGGCATTAAACGGGCTGAGAGATCGGTAGCCGATATCCAGGGCGATGGTCAGCACTGGTAGATGCGCCTGTTCCGGATCGGCCAGGCGGGCGCTGGCCTCATCAATGCGAAATTGATTGAGATATTCGTTGAAGTTTCGATAGCCCAAGTGGCGGTTTATCAGTGTACGCAGCAGGTGCTCGCGGGTATCCAGTTGCTCCGCCAGTTCGCGAATGGTCAACCCGGTGTGTCGATAGCCTCCACTTTCCATATGCTTTTGCAATTTAGCCAATTGCATCTGCTGCTGCTCATCCAAGGTTGGTACAGGTGCTGGAGGTGGGGCTTCCTCTTCAGGGATATCTGTTGCAGGTTGTGGTAGAGAGTCGCCCAGGGCGCTGGGTGAGAGCGCAAGCAGCCATAAACAGGCTGCCAGGGACAGCAGGCTGGCGAGTAGGGCGTGAAGAGTTGGCACACCATTGGGGACGGGGCGGTAGGCAAACAATGATTCAGCACTGATAACGATCAGCATATAAGTGCCTACCGCAATCAACAGTATGGCGCGCAAGCGACGGCGCTCCTCCACCAAATCCGAGTGAAACTGCCCGAGTAGAGTGAGCATGCCCAGGCCAATCAGACCTAAGCGGGTAAATTGGGACAGATTAAAAAAAACCTCTTCGGCGCTATTGCCTAAAGGGATTGGTGAGTGACTAGCGGCGACACTAAAGGCAATGGAGAGGCCGATAGGCATCCAGCCCCAGCGGGGAAAGGGTTCTTCCTCGCGACAGAGCAAGTGGGTAAACAGCCAGAAGGCGGCGGGCACCAGAATCACCGGCAGGTGAATCAGCAGCCCCATGAGCCCGACAAGGGGAGGGAGTGTCGGTAACAGTAAATAACAGATAACACCGATCAAAACCAAAATCAGCCAGCGGCCCGCCGCGAGGCGTCGATGATTGACGGAAACCTTGGTTGCGGCCAGTAAGAGTAAGGCGCAGGCCCCGCCGGAAAAAAATAAATAGCCTGAAGTCACGACTTATCTCCAGCGGTTGGCCCAGGCATCCAGCACCTTACTGCTATAGGTGTGGCGGCCATAGCTGCCGTTGTAGTAGGCGAGGGCGTTGGCCAGATTGCCCTTCGCTTTTTTGATGTAGTGCTTGAGGATGGTGCAGCCGTAACGCAGGTTGGTATCCATATCAATCAGGTTGTCACCGGGACGGCCGATCTCTTTTTTCCAAAATGGCATTACCTGCATCATGCCTTGCGCGCCTACCCGGGATACTGCGTAGGGGTTAAAGGCACTCTCGATCTGGATTACCGCTAGAACAATTTCCGGGCGTAAACCCGCTCGGGTTGCCTCGCGATGCACAGCCTTAAGAACGTACATGCGCCTTTTAGGGTCTTTGATGTAGCGTGCTAGGGGCTGGGATTTTGACATCAGCCACACCTCCGCATCGAAGCGATCGACAAAGCTGTCTGCCTGAGTAATGGCCTCGCGCAGGGCGAGCCGCAACTCGGGGTCCACTTGCTTGGTGTTAGTCTGGGATATCGCACTGCAGCAGATAAGGCAGAACCCCAGTACGGTAATAGCTTTTCTTATCATGTTGGGAATTTTACGAGATCCAGAGAGATTGGGTAGCGCCTTTTATGGGCCTTTTACGCAAATCTGGACAGGAAGAGGCATTTGAATTGAATGGGGCTGTGAAATACCAACGGACTTAAAGTGCTGCGTTGGCATTTCACGGAGGTATTTTGAGATAGATAAGGAATATCTATTTCACCATCAGATTAGCGCAGGCCGAATTTCTCCAGCAGTACTTCCTCCAGCTGGGATACCGCAAACTCCTGGCTTTCAGCATCGGCGCGGCCCTTGTATTCCACAATGCCTTTCTCCAGGCCGCGGTCGCCGATAACGATGCGGTGGGGGATACCGATCAATTCGACATCTGCGAGCATGCCACCCAAGCGAGCCTTGGGCTCATCCATTAGCAGTACATCCACGCCTTTGCTGCGCAGGGATTCATACAGGTGCTCACACTTTTCCCGTACCACATCGCTCTTGTGCATATTGATGGGCACAATTGCCAACTGGAACGGCGCTATGGCGTCTGGCCAAATAATGCCGGAGTCATCGTGGTTTTGCTCAATAGCGGCGGCGACAATCCGGGATACTCCAATGCCGTAACAGCCCATGGACATGACCTGCTCCTTGCCGTTCTCATCGAGTACGGTGGCGTTCATGGCGCGGCTGTATTTGTCACCCAGCTGGAAAATATGGCCGACTTCGATTCCGCGTTTGATTTCCAGGGTGCCCTGGCCGTCGGGGCTGGCGTCACCGGCAACGACATTGCGCAGGTCTTCAACGCGGCCGAGTTCCACGTCGCGGCCCCAGTTCACGCCGGTGAAGTGATAATCGTCGCGGTTGGCGCCACAGATAAAGTCCGCCAGGTGTGCCGCAGCTCGGTCCACAATGGTTTCGAGCTTCATGCCGACGGGTCCTAAAGAGCCGATATTGCAGTCCAGTTCATCGGCAATACGTTGCTCCGGGGCGAACTGCAATGGGCTGGCGATGCCGGCCAATTTTTCTGCTTTCAGTTCGTTCAGTTCATGGTCGCCGCGCAGCACCAGCGCAACCAGGGGCGCGGTTTCACCCTCTTCGCATTCACCCAGCACGATCAGGGTTTTTACGGAATGGGTGGAGTCACTGTTCAGGAATTCGCTGACATCGGCGATGGTTTTTTGCCCTGGCGTGTGTACTTCCTGCATTTCCTGGCTCGGTGCGGCGCGCTCGCCGGCAGGGGCCAAGGCTTCGGCCAGCTCAACATTGGCGGCGTAGCGGGATTCGGTGGAGAAAGCGATATCGTCTTCACCGCTCTGTGCCAGAACGTGGAACTCATGGGAGCTGGAACCGCCGATAGAGCCGGTATCCGCCAGCACCGGGCGGTAGTCCAGGCCAATACGATCAAAAATGCGGCAGTAGGCGCCGTGCATAATGTCGTAAGTTTCCTGCAGGGAATCCGCATCAATGTGGAAGGAGTAGGCATCCTTCATGGTGAATTCACGCGCGCGCATCACACCAAAGCGCGGGCGAATTTCATCGCGGAATTTTGTCTGTATCTGGTAGAAATTGGCCGGCAGCTGCTTGTAGCTTTTGATCTCATTGCGGATCAGGTCGGTAATAACTTCCTCGTGGGTTGGCCCCAGGCAGAAGTCATTGGAGTGACGATCCTGGATACGCAGTAATTCCGGGCCGTACTGCTGCCAGCGGCCGGACTCTTCCCACAGCTCCGCCGGCTGTACTACCGGCATCAATACTTCCAGGGAACCGGCACTGTTCATCTCTTCACGCACAATACGCTCTACTTTGCGCAGTACGCGCAGGCCGGTGGGCAGCCAGGTGTAGAGGCCGGAGGAGAGACGGCGGATCATACCGGCGCGCAGCATCAGCTGATGGCTGATTACTACCGCGTCGTTGGGCGTTTCTTTCTGGGTGGCGATAAGGTAACGGGATGCGCGCATAGGAATAAACTGGGTTCAATTATCGGTAAGCTGGTTATTTTACGCTATTCATCAGCTAATAAATATTGCCGGATAGACTCCCGTATGGGATCGGTTATTTTTTGTGGAAGCTACACCCTGCTGATATTGATAAGGGCGTGGTTAAAGGGGAAATTGGTGTAGCTAAGAATGGGGCTATGGCCAATCTTTAGATGGTATATAGGGGCATAAAAAAACCCCGCAGTTGCGGGGTTTAGTGCCTGAGGCTGGGAGTCTTAGGACTCAGCCATTTCCTTCAGCTTCTTCAGCGGGCGAACTTTTACCTGGATGCTTGCAGGCTTGGCCTTGAAGACAGTCTCTTCACCAGTGAAGGGGTTGATACCTTTACGGGCTTTTTTGGCTGGCTTCTTCACAGTGGTGATTTTCATCAGGCCCGGCAGGGAGAATTCGCCAACAGCGCGCTTCTTGATGTGGCCTTCAATAATATCGCTCAGCTCGTCCAGAACAGACTGTACCTGCTTGCGGGACAGTTCAGTATTTTCTGCGATCTGGTTCAGCACCTGGGTTTTGGTGAACTTCTCTTTGATCGCTTTTACTTTCTTAACTGGAGCGGCAGCGGCTTTCTTGGCTGGAGCCTTTTTGGCAGCAGTGGTTTTGCTGGCAGCTTTCTTGGCGATTGCCATAGCTTACTTCCTTCTTTGTTGTTCGGTGTATATCCGGTAAAAGTGTGTTCGGTCTCCCGCTGCGCTGCATCCACAAAACGGCGTCTCAGCGGGTGATGGTGGGAAGTATATATAGTTTTTGTTTGGCCGCACGGGAAAATACTAGAAAAATAGTGCTTTTTCCTTATTTTGTACCTATTTTGAGATCCCAAACCCCTTCTGCAAAGGCCAAAAGGGGGTGCCTGCTTCTTCCCTCTGGGGGGCTCATGTATACTCTGTCCCCCTTTTTCCAGCATCGGGTACCGAGTAATGCCGATCTATGAATACCAGTGCAATGCCTGCGGCCACGAGATGGAGGCCTTGCAGCGCATGAGCGACAACCCCCTCAAAGACTGTCCAGCCTGTGACAAGGCCGAGTTGCACAAGAAGATTTCAGCAGCGGGATTTCGCCTCAAGGGCGGCGGCTGGTACGAGACAGATTTTAAGACCGGCAGTAAGAAAAATTTGGCCGGTGATGCGGCCAATGGCAGTAAAGCTAAAAGTGGCCAGCCGGCAAAAACGGCGAAGACGGCTTAAACCCGCTGTGCGGAGCCGCTTGTGCGGTGTACTCTCTATTTAACCTTTTTACCTATCGATAACGGGAATTTTCATCCATGCGCAGCGACTACTGTGGCGTCCTTCGTTCCGCGGACATAGACCGTGTAGTAACCCTCTGTGGCTGGGTCGACCGCCGCCGCGATCACGGCGGTGTAATCTTTATCGACCTGCGCGACCGCGAGGGAATTGTTCAGGTGGTATTCGACCCGGATGCGGCCGAGCATTTCGAAATGGCCGATCGCGTGCGCAGCGAATATGTTCTCAAGGTCACCGGCCGTGTGCGCGCCCGCGCGCCCGAAGCCCTTAATCCGAATATGGTGACTGGTGAAGTTGAGGTTTACGGCACTGAGCTTGAAATTCTCAACACGGCAGAGACGGTGCCTTTCCAGCTGGATGAGCACACCGCTGTGGGTGAGGACGTGCGCCTCAAGTACCGCTACCTGGACCTGCGTCGCAACGAGATGCAGAACAATCTGTATTTCCGCTCCAAGCTCACCACGGCCATTCGCAATTATCTGGATGAGCACGGTTTCCTCGATATCGAAACCCCGATCCTGACCCGCGCCACCCCCGAAGGCGCGCGCGATTACCTGGTGCCGAGCCGCACCCACGATGGCAAATTCTTTGCCCTGCCGCAGTCTCCGCAGCTGTTTAAACAGTTGTTGATGGTGTCCGGCTTCGATCGTTACTACCAGATTGCCAAGTGTTTCCGTGATGAAGACCTGCGCGCCGATCGCCAGCCGGAATTCACTCAGATCGATATAGAGACTTCTTTCCTCGACGAAGAAGAGATTATGTCGATCACTGAGGGCATGGTGCGCAAGCTGTTCAAGGAATTGAAAGGCATTGAGTTGGGTGAATTCCCACGTATGTCCCATTACCAGGCGATGTTGCGCTACGGCTCTGACAAGCCGGATCTGCGCATTCCGCTGGAAATGGTAGAGATCAAAGACCTGATGACCGAAGTGGACTTCAAGGTGTTCTCTGGACCGGCCAATGATCCCAAAGGTCGCGTAGCGGCTATCAAGGTGAGCGGTGGTTGCGACAAGCTGACCCGCAAGCAGATCGATGACTACGGCAAGTTTGTGGGCATCTACGGTGCCAAGGGTCTGGCCTATGTGAAGGTGAACGACCGCTCCGACCTGGAGAATGGCCTGCAGTCGCCGATCGTGAAATTCCTGCCCATTGAGACTCGTGCTGCCATTCTTGATCGGCTTGAGGCTGAGAGCGGCGATATTATTTTCTTCGGCGCGGATACTGCCAAAGTGGTCTCCGAAGCGCTGGGTGCGCTGCGCTGCAAACTGGGTGAAGACCTCAATCTGTACACCAGTGAGTGGGCGCCCCTGTGGGTAGTGGCCTTCCCGATGTTCGAGGAAAATGAAGACGGCAGCCTCACCGCGTTGCACCATCCGTTTACTGCACCTTCCTGTAGCCCAGAAGAATTAGAGCAGAACCCACTGGGGGCACTGTCGCGCGCCTACGATATGGTGCTGAATGGTACCGAGCTGGGCGGTGGTTCTGTGCGTATCCACGACCAGGCCATGCAGCAGGCGGTATTCCGTATTCTCGGTATCGATGAAGAAGAGCAGCGCGAGAAATTTGGCTTCCTGCTGGATGCTCTCAAGTATGGTGCGCCGCCCCATGGAGGCCTGGCCTTTGGTTTGGACCGCTTGGTAATGTTGATGACTGGCAGCGATTCTATTCGCGATGTGATTGCCTTCCCCAAAACCCAGAGTGCCGCCTGTGTCATGACGGATGCTCCGGGCACGGTGGATGCCAAGCAGTTGCGCGAGCTGAATATCCGCCTGCGCCAGAAAGAAGAAAAAATCAGCTGATTTTCCCCCGACGGGCCGGGCGAAGCGGGCCTGTCAAATCGTGGTGATGGGCATTTCGCTTCGCTTATTGGCCCATCCCTCGCACAGATTGAAGAGAGACGGAACATGGCCGGACATAGTAAATGGGCCAATATCAAGCACCGTAAAGCGGCTCAGGATGCCAAGCGCGGTAAGATCTTTACCAAGATCATTCGTGAGCTGACCGTAGCTGCCAAGGCGGGCCCCAACCCGGACGATAACCCGACATTGCGCGCGACTATCGACAAGGCTCTGGGCGCGAACATGAAGCGCGACACCATCGATAAAGCCATTGCCCGCGGCGCCGGCAATGCGGAGGGTGATAACTATGAAGCTGTGGTTTATGAAGGTTACGGTGTCGGCGGTGTCGCAGTACTGGTGGAGTGTCTGACCGACAACCGCAACCGTACAGTGGCCGAGGTTCGCCACGCTTTCTCCAAGCGCGGCGGCAACCTGGGTACCGATGGCTCCGTAAGTTATCTGTTCACCCGCAAAGGCCAGATGTTTTACGATATTGGCGTGGATGAAGACGCGCTGATGGAAGCGGCCCTGGAAGCGGGTGCTGAGGATATCGAAACCAACGATGATGGCAGCGTTGAGGTGACCACTGAATTCCAGGATTACCTCACGGTGAAAGATGCGCTGGTAGCCGCAGGCTTCACGCCGGACAGCGCTGAAATCGCCATGATTCCGTCCACCACTATCCCGTTGGATAAAGAGGGGGCAGAGAAGGTGTTGGCCCTGATCGAGATGCTGGAAGATCTCGACGATGTGCAAAATGTTTACACCAACGCGGATATTCCAGCAGAGGTGATGGAAGAGCTGGGCTGAGTCCCAGTTCAGACCGGGGCGGACGGTGTTTGCTCCGGTTTACCCTCATATCGCTTCAGCAGATAGCCACTTTTTCTATGCTGTCTGCGATCTCCCTTGACGCCTCGCTCCCACCTTGGGACACTCCCGCCACTATATAAACATACAGATATTTGGGGAACACCTCTTGACCCGAATCCTGGGTATTGACCCCGGCTCGCGTAAAACCGGCTATGGAATTATTGATGTAGAACGGGGTAATGCCCGCTATGTGGCCAGTGGGGTAATTCGTATTCCCGAAGGCCCCCTACCTGAGCGCCTAAAGCTGATTTTCGATGCGGTTTCTCAGATTGCCCAGCAATACCAACCGGCGCAGATGGCAATTGAGAATGTATTTATGTCTAAGAGTGCGGGCTCAGCACTGAAACTGGGCCAGGCGCGCGGTGCAGCCATAGTGGCCGGGGCCAATAGTGGTCTCGCCGTGGCTGAGTATGAGGCGCGCAAGGTCAAGCAGGCGGTGGTGGGCAGTGGTGCAGCCGATAAGCTGCAGGTGCAGCACATGGTCAAAACTTTGCTGTCACTACCGGGGACTCCCCAGGAGGATGCCGCCGATGCACTCGCCGTGGCTCTCTGCCATATGCACACGGAGCAGACTCTGCTATTTACCGCCGGCGGAGCGCGCAGCCGCTTTCGCCGCGGTCGCCTCAGCGTTTAGAAAACTCTGCAGAACTTGGCCCTCATTCTCATTGTGGGCAGCGATAGATAAACCTGGAACAACACATGATTGGAAGACTGAGTGGCACTCTGGCCGCGGTACAGCCCCCTTTGTTACTGATTGATGTGCAAGGGGTGGGCTACGAAGTACTCGCGCCTATGACCACAATTTTTGAATTGCCCGCCCTGGGACAGCCGGTTCGAGTACACACGCACTTGGCGGTTTCCGAAACGGCCCAGCAACTCTACGGCTTTATCCGCGACGCCGATCGCAAACTGTTCAGGACCCTGATCAAGGTCAGTGGTGTGGGCCCCAAGATGGCTCTGGCGATTTTATCCGGTCTCGATGGTGCGGCTTTGGCACGCTGTGTGGCTGAGGATAATGTTGCGGCACTGGTAAAGGTACCAGGCGTTGGCAAGAAGACGGCCGAGCGTTTGATTGTAGAGCTGCGCGATAAGTTGACCCCGGATTTCGGTGATTCCAACGATATTCCATTGATGGCGGCAGCCACAGCACCCAAGGTAGATCATACCGGCGAGGCCGAGAGCGCCCTGGTGGCCCTGGGTTACAAGCCCACTGAGGCCAGCAAAATGGTGGCCCGCGCGAGCAAGGAGCAGCCGGAAGCCGACAGTGCCACCCTTATCCGCCTGGCCCTAAAGGGCATGGCACCCGCCTAAAGCGGGAGGCTTGGAGTTGTTGCGATGATTGAAGCCGATCGTTTAGTGGCCCCCGAACCAGCGGGGCCCTCTGGGCAGGAAGAACAGTACGACCGCGCTGTGCGCCCCAAAGCACTGGCCGACTATGTGGGTCAGCCAGTGGTGCGCGAGCAGATGGAGATCTTTATTCAGGCGGCCAAACTGCGCAAAGAGGCCTTGGATCACACATTGGTATTCGGTCCTCCAGGTCTGGGTAAAACCACTCTGGCCAATATTATTGCCGCAGAGATGGGAGTGGCCATTAAGACCACCTCGGGCCCGGTACTGGAGAAGGCCGGTGATCTAGCCGCGCTAATGACGAATTTGGAACCTGGGGACGTACTGTTTATCGACGAGATTCACAGGCTCAGCCCCCATGTAGAAGAGGTTTTGTATCCGGCCATGGAGGATTACCAGCTGGATATTATGATCGGCGAGGGGCCGGCGGCGCGTTCAATCAAGTTGGATCTGCCACCCTTTACTCTGGTGGGGGCCACTACCAGAGCGGGCCTGCTCACCTCGCCCCTACGCGATCGATTCGGCATAGTGCAGCGGCTGGAATTCTACAACGTGCAAGACCTCACCAGTATCGTGCGTCGCTCCGCTAGGTTGATGGGGGTTGAGATGGATGAAGGCGGAGCCTTACAAGTGGCGCGTCGCGCCCGCGGTACCCCGAGGATTGCCAATCGCCTGCTGCGCCGTGTGCGCGATTACGCAGATGTTAAGGGCGATGGTGCGGTGGATGCTGATATCGCCGATGCCGCTTTGAATATGCTCAATGTGGATGCAAAAGGCTTCGACTCTCTGGATCGACGTATGCTGTTGGCGATGATCGAGAAATTTGATGGTGGTCCCGTGGGGGTGGATAGTCTCGCCGCTGCTGTGAGCGAAGAGCGGGATACTCTGGAAGATGTATTGGAGCCCTACCTGATCCAGCAGGGCTATATTGCCCGGACACCCCGTGGGCGAGTAGTTACCGGGCTCGCCTATGAACATTTTGGCCTGCCTAAGCCGGATAAGGTCAGTTGATGATTCAGCACCTGGTACTGTTGGGTTGGGTGGCTGTGGAAGTGAGGGAAATTCAATGAAGGAAGAGTTCGGTATTCCTGTAAGGGTTTATATCGAAGATACCGATGCGGCCGGCATCGTGTATTACGTGAATTATTTGAAGTATATGGAGCGCGCGCGCACAGAACTGTTGCGCTTCCTCGGGTATGATAAGCCGGCGATGCCGCAGGAAGGTGTACTGTTGGTGGTACATTCCGCCGAGGTCCAGTACCGTCGTTCCGCCAGGCTCGATGATGCGTTGCGCGCCACGGCGGCGATTGGCAAACTGGGGCGTGCCGCAGTGACTTTTGAGCAAAAAATTTGGCGCGGCGATGAGCTAATTTGCGAAGGCGTGGTCAAAGTGGCCTGTGTCGCTGACGACAGCCGCAGGCCCTGTGCCCTGCCGGAACCTATTTATTCAGCATTAAAGGCAGTTATTTAAGAAGATGAACGCCGGTGAACAACTTTCTCTTTGGGGGCTAATTCAGAACGCCAGCCTGTTGGTACAGCTCGTCATGTTGCTGCTGTTACTGGCTTCTGTGGTGTCCTGGGTCATGATTATCCAGCGCGGGCTCTACTTATCCCAGGCCAAACGCGCGCTCAATAATTTTGAACGTCGTTTCTGGTCCGGTGCAGATCTGAACAAACTGTTCCGCGAGGGCAACGAGCGTGCCGAAAAAGGAAAGACCGATGGGGTCGAATCCCTGTTTCGCGCCGGCTTTACCGAGTTTACCCGCCTGCGCCAGCAGGGCAGTAGTGGCCCGGAAGCGGTTATGGAAGGTACCGAGCGCGCCATGCGCGTGGCCATGTCCCGGGAACAGGAAAAGGTAGAGATGAACCTGCCGTTTCTCGCGACTGTAGGCTCCGTTAGCCCCTATATCGGCCTGTTCGGCACCGTTTGGGGGATTATGAACTCCTTCCGCGGGCTCGCCACTATGCACCAAGCCACCATTGCCACTGTAGCCCCGGGTATCAGTGAGGCATTGGTGGCAACGGCCATGGGTTTGTTCGCGGCGATTCCCGCGGTAATGGCCTACAACCGTTACTCGGCCAAGGCGGAGTGGCTGTTGTCCAGCTACGAAACTTTCGCCGAGGAGTTTTCCTCTATCCTGCACCGCAAAGTGCACTCCGGCTGAGTAGTGAGTAGGCGAACCCTATGAGTGTGTTTCGCAAGGGAACCAAGAAAAAGCTGGTCTCCGAGATCAATGTGGTGCCCTACATCGATGTGATGCTGGTGCTGTTGATTGTCTTTATGGTCACGGCACCATTGTTGATGCAAGGGGTCAAAGTGGACCTGCCAAATGCGCCCTCGGCGCCGATGGAGGACACCGATGAGGAGCCTTTGATTATTTCGGTGCGTGGCGATGGCACCTATTACCTAAATCTGGGTACCGATGAGCAGGAGGCCAAGTCTCTCACTGAGATCAAGGAGACGGTGGCCAAGGTGTTGCGGCAAAAGCCGAAAACTCCGGTGCTGGTGTGGGGCGATAGCGAGGCCCGCTACGGTTTAATCGTCAATGCCATGACCGAGCTGCAGCAGGCGGGTGCACCCAGTGTCGGCTTGGTGACAGAGCCACCGCAGGGGTAGGGTGCCGGTGAATAAAGGCTTTTATGTATTGGCGATAATAATTAGCCTCCTGTTACACGGGGCGCTAATTACTGCCATTACCTATGGTTGGGAAGCCAGCAGTATGCCCGAGCGCAAACCGATGCCGAAGTTTGTGCAGGCCAAGCTGGTAACTATTGAGGCGGCGACGCCAAAGAAGAAACTGCCCAAAAAAGTAGACAAAATTCAGCAGCGCGCCCAGCGCGAGGCTGAGCAAAAACGCAAGGCCGAAGTCGAGCGCAAGCGCCGCGCGGCCCTGGAGCAAAAGAAAAAGCAGGAAGCGGAGAAAAAACGCAAGGCCAAAGTCGAAGCCGATCGCAAGGCTAAGCAGGAGAAGGCCCAGCGCGAGAAAGAGCGCAAAGAAAAAGAGCGTAAGGAAAAAGAACTCAAGGAGCAGCTGGCCAAAGAGCGAGAGAGCTCTTTCAATGAAGCGCTGGAAGATGAGCAGGAGCTGCTCGATGCCAATGATGGATTGCGAGCAGTAGGTTCAGTTGGTGAGGCAATTCAACAGCGTATACAGTCTGTATGGAGTCGTCCACCCAGTGCTCGCAATGGTATGCGCACAGTAGTGAAAATTAATTTTGTCCCCACCGGCCGGGTGGTGGCAGCGAATATTATTGAGAGCAGTGGCAATGCGCCTTTCGATCGCTCGGTGCTTACCGCCATTCGCAAAGTGGAAGTTTTTCCCGAGGTGGCTGAGTTGGCCAGGGAGGAGCCGACAGCGTTTGAGCGGCATGTCCGAACTACAACTTTGAACTTTAACCCTGAAGATCTGCGCCAATGATCAAGAGTTTACTGAAGACAGTCGTCATTATTGCAATCGCCTCGGTGAGCCTGGGGGCTCGCGCCCAGCTGGTGGTGGATATCACCAGTGGTATCGATGACCCCACCCCGATCGCGGTATCCCCATTCAGCTGGTCAGGTGGTGGTGTCCTCAAAGAGGATGTCTCTGGAATTATTTCTGCCGACCTGCGCCGCAGCGGCCTTTTTTCTCCGGTACCCAAGGAGGACATGCTGTCCTTCCCTAAAACTCCGGAAGATGTGGTGTTCCGCGATTGGCGTATCCTCGGCACCGAGTACATTGTTACCGGCCGTATCGAGCCTCAGGCCTCGGGCTACCTGCTGACTTTTGACCTGGTTAATGTTTTCGGCCAGCACAAGATGTTCACCAAACAGGTACGCGGCGGCCAAACCCAGTTGCGCGATATCGCCCACCGCGCCGCCGATGAAATCTTTGAGGCCATCACTGGTATTCGCGGCGCCTTCTCCACAGAGATGGTGTATGTGCAGGAAGAGAGGCGTGGCGGCAAGCCCAGCTATGTGCTGATGCGCTCGGATATCGACGGTGCCCGCGCCAAGCAGATCCGTCGCTTTAGTGCGCCGGTGATGTCACCCATGTGGTCGCCCAACGGCCAGGAGTTGGCCTATGTTTCTTTCGAAACCGGTCGCCCGGCGATCTTCCGCGAAAACTTGCGCACAGGCGAACGCAAACAACTAACCAACTTCAAGGGCATCAATAGCTCGCCAACCTGGTCTCCTGATGGAACCAAGTTGGCGATGGTGCTCTCCAAGGACGGCAACCCGGAGATCTATGTACTGGATTTGGCGAGTGGTAAGTTCACCCGTATGACCAGACACTTCTCCATCGATACCGAGCCGAACTGGATGCCGGATGGTAAATCGCTGGTTTTCACCTCAGATAGGGGAGGGAAGCCACAAATTTACCAATTGACTCTTGCCACTGGTCAAGTCGACCGCTTAACCTTCGATGGCGACTACAATGCGCGGCCGCGTGTTTCTCCTGATGGGAAAACGTTGGTCATGGTACATCGCAACCGGGGAACCTTTACCATCGCCACGATGGATATTAACTCGGGCAGGATGCGTGTCCTCACGGAGACCACCCTGGATGAGTCCCCCAGCATTGCACCCAATGGGGCCATGCTGATGTACGCAACCAAGCGCGGAGACAAGGGCATTCTGGCTGCGGTATCGCTGGATGCCGGGGTGAAGTACAACTTACCCTCACAGAGAGGCGATGTCCGTGAACCGGCATGGTCGCCATACTTTGATTGAGGTGGGGGCCCAGCGCTCTGAAGCGTAGGGTATTTATAAGACCAATTTTAAAAATCTTTCAGGATTTTCGATAACACTAAAAGCGGAGTAGCTTATGTTGAAATCAGTAAAAACGGGCCTGGGGTTGGCCTGTGTTCTGGCAGTAATGGCCGGTTGTAGCAATACCAGCAGCGACAACACCAGCGGTGAAGAGTACACTCAGCCTGAGGCTGATACTCAAGTTGAAACTAACGTTGTAGATGAAGCTGAAACCATGGCTCCGTTGGAAAATGTGGTTTACTTTGACTTCGACCAGTCCCTGCTGAAGCCGGAAACCCGTGAACTGCTGATCCGTCACGCCGACCGCATGCGCAGTAATGCTACTGCTGTTCGCCTCGAAGGCCACGCTGACGAACTGGGCACCCGCGAGTACAACCTGGCTCTGGGTGAGCGCCGCGCCAATGCTGTACGCGACTTTTTGGTACTGCAGGGCGTAGACGCAGCTAACCTGGAAGTAATCAGCTACGGTGAAGAGCGCCCGGCTCAAATGGGCTCTAACGAAGCTGCCCGTGCGATGAACCGTCGCGTTGTTATTAACTAATCGTCAAAATGGATGCCAATGGCTTTTACGATTAGAAAACTGGCGATCGCCGCTGCCATAATGGCTGCGGCATCGCCCGTATTCTCCCAAGCCCCGATTGTCGACCTGACTGCCAGCAGCCAGGAGTCGTCGACCGTCTCAAGTGACGCTAGTAACGAGGACATCTACCTCGCCCGCGCCACAACCCCCAGTCCCAAAGCTAAGACCAACCCCCAGGCTGAAGCCTACTACCAGATGCAGGTATTGCAGCAGGAAGTGCGCGAATTGCGCGGTACGGTTGAGGAGCTGCGCCACGAGATAAAGCGTCTCAAACAACAGCGCACCGAGGACTATATGGATCTGGACCGGCGTATAGCGCGCCTGAGTGGTACAGAGCCCTCAGCTCAGCCGCCGGTGGATACTAAAGGCAGTGGTGGCGCCTCTGTTGGAGGGGGTTCCTCAATGCCGCCCAAGCCCCAGGGGCCGAAAGACGGCAAGAGTGAACGCGACCGCTATCAGGCCAGCTTTGGTCTGGCTCGCAATGGTGACTACGGTGGCGCCAGTGCTGAATTCAAGAGTCTGCTACAAGACTTTCCCAACGGTCAGTATGCCCCCAATGCCAATTATTGGCTGGGTGAGATAGCGCTGGTACAGGGAAATTTGGAAGAGGCCCGCGGATGGTTTGTGGCCCTGCTGGACGGCTACCCGAACTCTAATAAAGTCTGGGATGGTCGTTACAAGCTGGGAACGGTTTACCACCAGCTGGGAGATCAGCAGAAAGCGCGCAACCTGCTGGAGCAGGTGGCGGCGAGTGATGCCCGTGCATCAAACCTGGCTAAAAAATATCTGCAGGAGAACTTCTAGCCCGGTGTGGCAGTAATAACTGCTGCTGTTGCCTAATTCGCATCGCTGGTTTTTTGAGCAGAAAAAGCCTATGATCCCGCGCCCGGATGGCATGTGCCATTCGGGCGTTTTTGTGTCGGGTGTGTATGACCAATCTGTCTAAAGAATCACTCAGAATTAGTGAGATTTTCTACTCCCTTCAGGGAGAAGCGCGGGAAAGTGGCCTGCCTACGGTTTTTGTTCGACTGACCGGTTGTCCGTTGCGCTGTACCTATTGTGACTCGGAATATGCTTTTTATGGCGGCGAGCGCATGACCCTGGAGCAAATATTGCAGCAGGTGCAAAGCCATCCCGCACGCCATGTGTGTGTAACTGGCGGCGAACCTCTGGCCCAGCCCAATTGCCTGCCCTTACTTGAAGCTCTTTGCGACGCCGGCTACTCGGTATCATTGGAGACCAGTGGCGCCATGCCGGTGGATCAGGTGGACCCACGGGTATCCCGGGTTGTGGATCTGAAAACCCCAGCTTCCGGAGAGCAGCACCGCAACCGCATGGAAAATATGCAGGTGCTCACCCGCGATGACCAGATCAAATTTGTGATCTGTGACCGGGGCGATTACGAGTGGGCCAGATTTACCCTGGATCAGTACAACTTGCCAGAGCGTGTAGGGGAGGTACTTTTCTCGCCCAGCTATGAGCAATTGCCGGCGCGGCAGCTGGCGGAGTGGGTGCTGGCCGATGGGTTGCCGGTGCGCATGCAGATGCAGCTGCACAAATTGCTGTGGGGAGATATCCCGGGTGTCTGATTGGCCCGGTGATTGTGGATTGAAAAATTGAGGAAGAGATGACTGCAAAGAAAGCGGTAATTTTGCTGTCCGGTGGCCTCGACTCGGCCACAGTGCTCGCCATGGCGCGTGCAGAAGGTTATGAATGTTATGCCTTGGGTTTTGATTACGGTCAGCGGCACGAAGCTGAATTGTTAGCGGCAAAGCGCGTAGCCGCTGATCTCGGAGCGGCAGAGCACAAAGTGGTGAAGCTCGATCTGCGTTCAATTGGCGGCTCGGCCCTAACCGATGACAGTATTGAGGTTCCCGAAGAGGAAACCAGTGGCATCCCGGTTACCTATGTACCGGCTCGCAATACGGTATTCCTCTCTATTGCCCTTGGCTGGGCCGAGGTGCTTGGAGCTCAGGATATTTTTGTCGGCGTCAATGCGGTGGATTACTCTGGCTATCCGGATTGCCGGCCGGAGTATATCGAGGCCTATGAAAAGATGGCCAACCTCGCTACCCGCGCTGGGGTAGAGGGAAACAAGCTCTCTGTGAGAGCGCCGCTGATGCAGATGAGTAAGGCGGATATTGTACTCGAGGGAACCCGTCTTGGGGTTGATTACAGTTTGACGGTATCCTGTTACCAGGCGCGCCCAGATGGTGCGGCCTGTGGTCGCTGCGATAGTTGTCGGCTGCGTGCTGCGGGATTTACGGAAGCAGGCCTGGCGGACCCTACGGTGTATGCCAGCTGATTGTCAGTTGGTGTCATTTTTATGGGAAATACCTAACCCCTTAAATTTGTTAGATTTTTTTTCGGGTTAGGTATTGTCTTTTCAAAATAGATCCGTAAGATACGCAGCTCCTCACATCGAGGCACGGAAAAGGGTCGTTAGCTCAGTTGGTAGAGCAGTTGGCTTTTAACCAATTGGTCGCTGGTTCGAATCCAGCACGACCCACCATTTCCGCCGGGGATATCCACAGTAACCCCACAGCTTTTACAGATCTGCGAGAGAAGTAAAAGCATCCTGAGTTGGGACATACCAAGTTCGCCCAACTTCCTAAGGGTCGTTAGCTCAGTTGGTAGAGCAGTTGGCTTTTAACCAATTGGTCGCTGGTTCGAATCCAGCACGACCCACCATTTCTCTACAGATTTACTTTTATTTTTTTACTTTCATGTGAGCACTGGTTTGCTCGCGCCTGAAAATTCCCTACTTGGCTGAGCCTTTAAGGCATTTATTTGTCTTCACGGAGTGCAGTATTTAGCGGCAAATACAGTCTGCTGCCATCTCCCCTAAATATAAGCAACTGGTAAGGCCGGGTGACTCAATGCCGAAAAAGGCTACTAGTTGTGGTTCTTGATTTTCGCCCCAGTGGAATACTTTGAAGTCCTCGGTTGGGCCGCCTTTTGCCGTGAGCTTTGGGCGAATGCCAGCGTAATCTGGCTTTAGGCTTTCTGCGGGGAGCTCGGGCCAATAAAGGCGAACACTTTTATAAAACCTTTCCCCTCGTTTTTTATCCACGGTGTAATCAATTTTTTCTACCCACTCAACGTCGGGTCCAAAGCGGGCATAGCCCTCCAAATCCAGTGTGAGATGAGTGCCCAGTCCGCCGGGTTCTGGCAGGGGGTAGATCAGGTGGGAAAAAGGGGGTTTGTGGTCGAGAGAAAAATAATTCCCCTTTGCCAGGAATTGGTTTGGGACTAGTTGTCGAATACTTTTGTCGTTGATTTTACAGAGCAGTTGGTGGCTGTGTAGCCCTGCGGCTACGATCAAATTCTTGGTACCGAGCTGGTAGCCATCTCTCATGGTGAGTTGGTAGTGGTCACTTTCACGCGATAGTTTTTTTACCGCTGTGTCTAGTGCCACTTGGCCGCCATGTGCTTCCAGGGCGCCCTGCAGTGCCAATAGTAGGGCGTGGCTATCGAAGATACCTGTGGTGGGTGAATAAATTGCACTGTGACACTGCAGCTGGGGTTCCATTACCTTGGCTTCTTTTGCGCTCAGCAGCTGTAAATGGCCGGCGCCATTCTTATCTCCTTGGGCTTTCAAGGCTTTGAGTTGGGGGAGTTGGGCTTCGTTGGTAGCCAGGATTAATTTGCCGATGGCTTTGTGTGGGACCGCATGCTCGCGGCAAAAACGATACAGCTTGGCTTTGCCCGCGACACAGGCTTTAGCCTTTAAGCTGCTGCTTGGGTAGTAAATGCCGGCGTGGATCACCTCGCTGCTGCGGGCGCTAATCTCTGTGCCGATATTGGTGTGTTGTTCCAGAACCAGCACATCCTGCCCTCTAATGGCCAGGGTATAGGCACTGGCGAGGCCAATGGCTCCAGCACCAATCACAATGTTTTCAACCTGCTCCATTTTAGGGGTTCCCCATTAATAGGAAGGCTTTTTTGCCTGGATGTGGGCTCGCAAAACTGCTTCTCTGTTCTCCTGGGCTCTGTAGCCCGGGCATGGGGCGTAACTCATCTTGCGGTGCTGTCGAATTACCAGCTGTTGATACTTTAGGTGCGCTGATATGGCGTCGCAATGCGGTATACTGCGCGTTTTTCGCTGGTGGTAGTTAGCCATGACCCAAAAGTCCGTTGTTGCAGAAACGGTAGATTCCCTCTCCCTGGTGCAGGCGCACTTGGCGGAGCCGGTTATGTCTCAGTACAGTGAGGAGGAGTTGCAAGCCTGGCGCGAGCGTATCAAGCGTCTGCTTAAAGAGCAGAATGCCGTGTTAGTGGCTCACTATTACACAGACCCATTAATCCAGGCGTTGGCCGAAGAGACTGGTGGCTGTGTATCCGACTCTCTGGAGATGGCCCGCTTTGGTGCCAAGCATAGCGCCGATACCCTGGTGGTGGCCGGTGTGAAGTTTATGGGCGAGACCGCCAAGATCCTGACGCCGAATAAGCGTGTGTTAATGCCCACCCTGGAGGCTACCTGCTCCCTGGATTTGGGCTGTCCCCCGGATGAGTTTTCCGAGTTCTGTGATCAGCATTCGGATCGCACGGTCGTTGTCTATGCCAATACCTCTGCGGCGGTGAAGGCGAGAGCGGACTGGGTGGTTACCTCCAGTATCGCCCTGGATGTAGTGGACCACTTGGATGCCAACGGTGAAAAAATCCTGTGGGCCCCGGATAAGCATCTCGGTGGTTATGTGCAGCGTGAAACCGGTGCGGATGTTCTGCTTTGGGATGGCTCCTGTATTGTGCACGAGGAGTTCAAGGCGAAAGGTGTGGAGGACCTGAAGGCGCTCTACCCGGATGCCGTAGTGTTGGTGCACCCGGAATCCCCTGCCTCGGTGGTTGCACTGGCGGATGTGGTGGGTTCCACCTCGCAGATAATCAATGCAGCCAAGACCCGGCCAGAGAAGCGCTTTATCGTGGCTACCGACCAGGGCATCTTCTACAAGATGCAGCAGGAGTGCCCGGATAAAGAATTGATGGTTGCCCCCACTGCCGGAGCTGGCGCCACCTGCCGCAGCTGTGCGAACTGTCCTTGGATGGCGATGAACTCCCTGGAGAATTTGTGTGGGGTGTTGGAGCGCGGTGATAACGAGATCTTTGTAGATGCGGAGTTGGGCCGTAAGGCGATGATTCCGCTGCAGAGAATGCTGGATTTCCGCAAGGGTTAAAGGTGCCTAGCGGGCTCCAGTGCCAATAAAAAAGAGCGGCTAGAGGCCGCTCTTTTTGTTTGTGTTGTTAATGAGTGAGGTCAAAGCTCCTTGGCTTTTTCCTGCATCTTGATGACGTCTTTAAGGCGCTGTTTCAGGATGGCATTGGTTTGATAGTCGTCTTTGGTCATGCGAATGCCGTGGCGCAGGTGCTGCAGGGCCTTATCGAAAACACCGATCAAAATATAGTATTCGGCTCGTGCCTCGTGCACCCCGACGATATCCCCGGCCAAGCCATGGCTCTCGGCCAATAGGTACCATACGGCGGGGTCTTTCTTGCGCACCCGGCTGTATTTGGCCAGCATGCGCTCTGCCGCCAGATAATTGCCCGCTTTAAAATGAGCGTTGGCGAGCCCCATCACCAGGGCGTGGTCGCCGGGGTTGCGGTCCAGTGCCTGTTGTAAGCGCTGGGTGGCGCCTGAATAGTCTTGGCGTACCAGGTCAATATCGGCGCGCGCCAGGACAAAAGCCGCTTTGGAGGGCTCCTTATCGAGGAGCGGCTGCAGGGTGTCCAGGGCGGAATCCGGCCTTCCTGCTGCGATTTGTGCCAATGCCAGGCCGTAGCGGGCGGCATCTTCGTTGTCATGGATACCATTAAGTTCGGCCTGGAAGCGTTTAACGGCCTGCTGTGGCGTGGCTTCAGTGGCCAGGCGAATTCGCGCGCGCATCATATGGTAATCGCGGCTATCGCTGGGTTCGACATCCTCCATGCGCTGGGAGCGCAGCTTGGCGTCGGCGATACGCTTCTCTGTCACCGGGTGGGTCAGCAGAAACTCTGGTGGGCGGCGGTAGTAGCGGGTGGCTTTGAGCATCTGCTCGAACATCTCGCCGGCGGCATCTGGATCGCGGCCGGATCTTGCCAAGGTTTCGATACCGACCCGATCGGCCTCCTGTTCATTCTTGCGGCTAAAGCGCAGCTGACTGTCGAGCGCTGCGGCCTGAGTTGCGGTTAGGGCGGCGAGCCCCGCTTCGCCACCGGCGGTGGCGGCGAGTACCAGGGCGCCGAGCATGCCGGCCAGGGTGGGCAGGGTGTTGTTGCGCTGGGCTTCGAGGGAGCGGGCGTAGTGGCGCTGGCTGAGGTGGCCCAGTTCGTGGGCGACCACCGAAGCAAACTGATCTTCGTTTTTCGCAAATAGGAAGAGACCGGTGTGAATACCCATAATGCCACCGGGTACCGCAAATGCGTTCATGGTTTCATTATTTACCACGACCACATCAATATTCTTGTCCTCCAGGGGGCTGTATTCTGCCAGGCCCTTAACGGTTTTTTCGACGTACTGCTGCAGCAGTGCATCGGAGGAGGTTTTAACCTGACTGCGAAATATACGCAGCCACATTTGGCCCAGTTCTTTCTCGCGCTGGGGGGATACCAGGCCGCTGGTGCTGTCTCCAAGTTCCGGCAGGCGGATTCCCTCAGAGTCAGCGGTGGCTGCAATGGGAGTGCTGCTGAGCAACAGGCCTAAGCCGAGTGCCTTTAGGGTATTGCGCAATCGCAGTGAGAGAGGCGCTTTGTTTGATCGACGAGGCAGGCTTTTTTGGGGATCAGTCATTTTGATTACTGCTCGGTCTGTCCATGAAGGATCTATAGTCCAACTCTATACGCAACCCCGTTGAACTGTCGAGGGTTAGACAGGGTGGGGCGGTAAAGGTTCTGGCCGGCGCCAGTGGGAAGGTTAAAAAGGGTTAAGCATTGTCGGTAACTGGCGCAGATTACGCGTTATAATCCGCGGCTCTGTAAAGCTTGTGACCAAATAGCCAATGGCCGTGCCCCCTTCCGATACCGTTGATAAAAACCCTGTGCCGAACTGGCATGCGGCGGTAACGGTGGACGCTCGCCAGTTGCCCTGCCCCCAGCCTCTGCTGGCTATGCGCAGGGCTCTGCGCCAATACGAAGCGGGGACCTTACTGTGTGTGATGGCCACCGATGAGGGTTCCTGGCGCGATTTTCACAGCTTTGCCGCACTGAGTGGCAGGCCCCTGCTGCGCGCCGAGAGGCGTGATAATACCTTTCTATATTGGCTGTACGCTGGCAAATGAAGAATCAATCCCGAGAGTCTATGTTGTCGATTGTTAAAGGCTGGGTGAACCGCTACTTCAGTCAGGAAGAAGTGGTGTTGCTCGTGCTGCTGCTCACCGTAGCGCTGGTGGTACTGGCCACGCTCGGCGGTGTGCTGGCGCCTGTGCTTACGGCCCTGGTAATCGCCTTCCTGATGCAGGGCATGGTGCAAAAGTTGAAGTCCTGGCGGGTGCCCCATTGGCTCGCGGTAACACTTTCCTGCTTGGTGTTAGTGGGCACTATCGTGGGCCTGCTATTTGTGGTGCTACCGATTATTTGGCGCCAGCTGGTGCGCCTCGGTGCGGAGTTGCCGAATATGGTGCAGCGCGGCCAGGAGCTGTTGTTGCTACTGCCGGAGCGTTACCCGCGCCTGATTTCTGCGGCGCAGATCGACGAGGTTTTTAATACCCTCGGCAAAGAGCTGGGTGGCATGGGGCAGACCCTGCTGGCTTTCTCTCTCACCAACCTGCCTATTTTTGCCGGCCTGCTGATTTATGTGGTGGTGGTGCCGATCCTGGTATTTTTCTTCTTGAAGGACTCCGACCAGCTGATCCGCTGGTGTACCTCTTTCCTGCCAAAGCAGCGCCCCATGCTGCACCAGATCTGGCACGAGATGAACGACCAGGTGGCCAACTATGTGCGCGGCAAAGTAGTGGAGATCGGTATAGTGGCAGCGGTGAGCTACGCCGCCTTCCTGTTGCTGGGGGTCAATTACGCCCTGCTGCTGGCGGTGGCGGTGGGCCTGAGTGTATTGATTCCCTATATCGGCGCGGCGGTGGTGACCATCCCGGTGGCGGCCATTGGCCTGTTCCAGTGGGGTTGGAGCAATGAGTTTTTCTACCTGATTATGACCTACGGCATTATCCAGCTGCTCGATGGCAATGTATTGGTGCCACTGTTGTTCTCTGAGGCCGTCAATCTGCACCCGGTGGCAATTATCCTGGCGGTACTGTTTTTCGGCGGTATCTGGGGCTTCTGGGGCGTCTTCTTCGCTATTCCGCTGGCGACCCTGCTTAAGGCCATTATGAGTGCCTGGCCCACCAGCGAGCACCAGGCCGAGTGGGAGGCCAAGCGTATATCGGAGTAATGCCGGCGCACCCGCAGGGAGCCTCTGAGCCATTGTTATTTCGCAATACCTGGCCCGCCCTAGAGAGCTTTTAGAGTGACTCACACTCTGCGTTGCGACTTATTGAAACGTCTAGGCACTCCTGCACAGCCGAGCCCTGCCTGTAACCGGCCTGAAAGCCAGAGGCATCACGGAATTGTTCAGGGGCTCCCTGCCAACTTCTTTTCTTTGTATCGACGCGGGCCATTGCTAGAATGCCGCGCTTTCTTTTATTTGCTCCTTCGAATAGGTGAGAGCCCATGAGCCTGGCTGACAAAGTTCTAGCGGTCAATAATGACCTGCCGATCCGTACCGACAAGCCTGTCCACAGCGGCAAAGTCCGTTCCGTTTACTGGCTGAGCGAAGAAGATAGCCGCCGCCTGATTGAGGAAAAAGGCTACCCGGTTTCCCCGGACACCCCTCTCGCGGTAATGGTGATTTCCGACCGCATCTCCGCATTCGACTGCATCTGGATCGGCGAAGGCGGCATGCGCGGCGTACCCGGCAAGGGCGCGGCACTGAACGCGATTTCCAACCACTGGTTCAAGCGGTTTAAAGAGCAGGGCCTGGCCGACAGCCATATTTTGGATATCCCACATCCGCTGGTGTGGATCGTACAGAAGGCGCGCCCGGTGATGATCGAAGCGATCGCCCGCCAGTACATCACTGGCTCTATGTGGCGCTCTTACCAAAAGGGCGAGCGCGAGTTCTGCGGCATTGAAATTCCCGATGGCCTGCAGAAAGACCAGAAGTTGCCAGAATTGCTGATTACCCCCTCCAGCAAAGGTATTCTCAAGGGCATCCCCGGCGTGCCGGAAGCAGATGACGTCAATGTCACTCGCAAGAATATCGAAGACAATTTCGCGGCCTTCGGCTTTCGCAGCGCGGGCGATATCGACCTGTACGAGCAGTTGCTGAAAGAAGGTTTCGATTTGATTTCTGCCGAGCTGGAAAAGCTCGATCAGGTATTTGTCGATACCAAGTTTGAGTTCGGCTATGTCACCGATGCCAATGGTGAAGAAAAACTGATCTATATGGATGAAGTGGGTACCCCGGACTCCTCCCGTATCTGGGACGGCGAAGAGTACCGCGCGGGCAAGGTTGTGGAAAAATCCAAAGAGGGTTTCCGCCAGGCCCTGCTCAACTACTTCCCCGATGCCGATATCCTGCTAAACAAAGACCGCATGGATGAGCGCCTGGCTCTGGCTCGCGATAACGAGCTGCCAGAATCTATGCTGATGGATCTCTCTAATACTTATGTTGGTATCGCTGAGAAGATTATTGGTACGAAACTGGAGATATCCGATAACCCCAAAGCGGAATTGCTTGAAGTGTTGCGTAAGGATTATGGCCTGGTCGACTGATCTGGGCCTAAATAAAAAAGCCGGCGCTTGCGCCGGTTTTTTTATGTCTGTTTGCAGCTAATGAATAAGTCTGATGGCTCAGAGAGAGGTATCAGCAGTATTTTTCATCTGTATTTTTATTCTTGAAGTATGAAGGTCCATGCAGAATTTAATGTAGATAATAAGAATAAAGTCTTTATTTCGGTGCTGGTTTTAATACCTAATTTGGCCAAATAAGAGAGGTAGTCATTATTGGGTCAATAGCATTAGCCGTTAGAGTGTTGCTCAGGGTGACAGGAATGGAAAACTCTGGCGATCACTCTCTGCTAAATTTGTCCCGTGCTATCCTCTATCTTGGCTTTTGTAAAACCGGATTGCTATCACTCATGATTTTGCTGAGGGTTATCTCTTAAGGTTGCACTGCAATTAGATAATTTGACACTTCATTACGGATAAATATGTCAGGGGATGGGTGAATATGCGGCTGCCTTAATTGGATTTTGTTGGATTGAGTTTGGTAGTTATTGGAAAGGGTTGAGTGTTATTTTTTTAGTGAAAAAAACGTCGATGGTATTGTTTGCGTACTGCTATGCAGGTTTCTTTAGTTGCCTTTATATGTTGCTGCGTTATCTCCTGTAATATTTTATATTTCTCTTTGTGGTACAGTGCTTCAAATATTTAATTCATGATTGGTGTGTTAATTTGGAGGTTGTTGTGAAGCATGTAGAGGTTAATCTGACCGAGCAGGGCTATTTGAACGGTATTGAAGAGTTGCGCAGTGTTATATTGGATGCGAGAAAAAAAATAAAAGAAAGTAGTGCTCAGTCTGATGGTTTTTTGAATGTGGGGTCGGCTAGTAGGTACGTTGCTGCAAGAGTTTCTTATGGTGGTGATGCAGCTATAGATTTTTATATAGAGCCTGTAAGTGTATATGTTGTTGGTTTTGATCCGAAGGCGTATGTGTCAACTGGAGGGATGAGATATTTTTTAAGCGATAGACTTCCTGGTGTTGCACAAGGTAAGGATACGGACTCTATGAAAATGGAGAGTGCGTTTTTAGAGGAGGTGCTGAATAAACAAAGTGTAGACCGTGCGCTATATAAAGTTCAGACTATTGCCATCTGGGATAAGGACGATAAGAGGGGGGTAGGTGGGGATGGTTTGCCTCAGGTGGCGGGAATAACTTTTAGTAAAAAGAAATCCGTTGTCGATCTAAGGCATAATGGAACTTACAACGATCTTAATCTTACCGGCAACAGAGGGGATGTAATAGATAGTGAGAAGATTGCCGGTGTCTTCAATCATTTATGCAATATTGATGGGAAATATGGTGGTGGCAAAAACGATAGCTACTGTATTCCCCTTGGAGTGATGGTCCTTTTGCTGAGTGAGGCTGTCAGGTTTAAATCAGTTTGTAAGTTTTTTACTGAGTTAGTTGCGTACAGAAGCGGTGAGGACTTTTTTAAAAATGTTGGGCAAATTTTAGATAAGGTGCAAAACTGGAAGAGTTCTGGCGAAGATGCGGATATTGCAGTGCCATGTGAGGGTGTAAGTGGCTAGGCGAGTTACTGGAAATACGCATTATTTTTTAGTATCGCGCCCTAGTTGCCAGCGAGAGTGAACATATGATTGGGCTTGATTACAGCAACTTTGAGTAATTCCTTGATGCCATCGAAAGCCCCATCATACGTTTTTTTAGATCCTAGTGAATTGTTGCAGGTCTTATAAAACCTAAGGATTTTAGCGACATATTACTCTCCCGCCACAATTCGCCATAATGCCTCCCATTTCCCGCCCGTTTCCCTGCCACCTTTCGCCCGCTTGCCCCTGTTTAATCACTTCAACATCCAATTTAAAAGTGGAGGGGAGTGAGTGAACAGGGTGATGTTGTTTGGGCAGCGGTTCCATAAAGACGATCTGATGTTGCCGACGGAGGAATATTACCGCCGCCGCCAGAAGAGCGGTGGTACCGGGCGCTGGTTGTTATTTATAGTGGTGGTATTGGCGGTGGTCATTGCGGCAATCGGGGCCGAGGTCAGTGCCCAGGCGCTTGTCTCTGAAAATGATACGGCTACCGCTGAACCGGTTACCCTGGATGATGTGCAGGCGGGGGATTTACTGTTTACCGGCGCAGAGCCAGGCCGTTATGTGCCCGCAGCGCATCTGCACAGTAGTGTCAAAATGGTGGTGCGCGGTCTGGTTGCGGAAGTGCAGTTACAGCAGGCTTTTCAGAATACCAGCGATAGCTGGCAGGAGGCGGTTTACGCACTGCCATTGCCAGAGCAGGCAGCGGTGGCTGGCCTCGAGATTCAATTGGGCGAGCGCCGTATTGTCGGCAAGGTGCGTGAACGCAAGCAGGCGGCAAAGATTTATAAGGCCGCGCGCGCGGCGGGTAAGCGCGCGGCACTCCTGGAGCAGCAGCGCCCCAACCTGTTTACCAACAAAGTAGCCAATATTGCACCGGGAGAAACGGTGCAGGTGAATATTCGCTACCTGCAGCCGGTGACCTATGACAGCGGCGTTTTTTCTTTGCGGCTGCCAACCACCCTGACTCCCCGTTATATCCCCGGTGAACCCATCCCCTCACAAGCCCTCGGTGGTACCGAACTGGAACTGGCCACTCAGAGCAGTGGCTGGGCGCTTCCCACTGATCAGGTACCGGATGCCGCAGCGATAACCCCGTTGATGCAGCCGGCGGCAGAATTGGAAGCGGCGGGCAGTCACAATATTGCCATTGAGGTGGAGCTGGAGGGCGGCTTGCCGCTGGTGAAAATCGCTAGCCCCTATCACGATATTGCCATCGATGAAAAAGCCGGAGAGCGCTACTCGATTCGTCTGCGCAAGGGCAGGGCAAAAATGGATCGGGACTTTCTTTTAAATTGGCAGCCGGAGCCCTCGGTCATGCCGCGTGCGGCGCTCTTTAGAGAGCGTGTTAGTGAGCATGTTGGTGAGAGTGCCGCCGGGGTGCAGGCGGATGGTAGGGAAAGTGCGGATAAAAAATCCGGTACCTATTTGCAGCTAATGCTGCTGCCACCGGATGAGGGCACTCGTGCCCAGCGCCTGCCACGGGAAGTGGTTTACGTGATCGATACCTCCGGTTCTATGAGCGGTAACTCTATCCGCCAGGCCAAGGAGAGTCTTACCCTGGCGCTTTCGCGTCTAGATGGTAATGACCGTTTTAATGTAATCGAATTTAATAACAGCCCTCGTGCTTTTTTCCCGCGCCCGCTGGCGGCGAGTGCGGAGAATATTCAGCGCGCGCGCCGGGAGGTGGAACGCTTAAATGCCGATGGCGGCACCGAGATGGCTGCTGCGCTACGTTTAGCGCTGGGCCAGCAGTTGCCCGATAACAATAACCTGGTGCACCAGGTGGTATTTATTACCGATGGTGCGGTGGGCAATGAACAGGCGCTGTTCGAGTTAATCCACCAACACCTGGGCGATGCGCGTTTATTTACGGTGGGCATTGGCTCGGCCCCTAACAGCCATTTTATGCGTAAAGCCGCCCAGTTTGGCCGCGGTTCTTTCGTCACCATCGGCGATCTTTCCGAGGTGCGCAGGCGCATGCAGACCTTATTCGCCAAGCTGGAAAACCCTATGGCCACCGATCTGCAGTTGAGCTGGCCCGAGGGTGTGGTGGCGGATGCCTATCCAAAACGAATCCCCGATCTCTATCGCGGCGAGCCGTTGCAGCTGGTGGCCAGGGTGGAAGGGGAGTCGTTGCATGGGGACATTCAGTTGCGTGGGCGTATGGCCGGTAAGCAGTTTGCGCGCAACCTGGCGCTGACACTGGAGCAGGCCCCCAGTAGCAAGGGCATCGGCAGTTTGTGGGCGCGCAGAAAAATGGAATCCCTGCGCGACCGCCAGACCCAGCTGGGTGAGGAGAGCGATGCGGGCCAGGCTCTGCGTGCACAGATTTTACAGCTTGCCCTGGATCATCAACTCGCCAGCCCCTACACCAGCTTTGTCGCGGTTGAGGAAGAGCTGGTGCGCAAGCCCGAAGAAAAGCTCTCCCAAAGTGCGCTCACCAACATGGTGCCCAGAGGGCAGGTGTTGCAGCGCCAGGCTTACCCCAGTACGGCCACAGGCGTTTATGCGCAGCTGTTTGCTGCCATGAGCCTGCTCAGCCTGGCAGCATTGTTGCGCCGCGGCCGCTCAATGCGCGCCAATTTGATGGGGGCAATCCGCCGCCTGCTGCGCAAGGTGGTGCCGGATTTGCGCCGCTGTAACAGTGGGCTGGAGGCGCGGCTGGGGAGTACGCCGCAGTGATGCGCCTGCTGCTTTTTTCAGCGTGCCTGCTGGTGGGGTTGTGGCAGTTGGGCTCCGCCTCCTGGCTGCTGGCCAAGGCGCAGCTGGCTCAGTTGCTGATTGCCAGTGCCTGGGAGGAGCAGTTGCAGGGCGGGGTTCCGCAAAAGCCCTGGCCCTGGGCGGATACCCGGCCGGTGGCCAAGCTCAAGCTGCAGGGCCAGCGTCCTTTTATAGTGCTGGCGGGAGGCAGTGGAGAATCCCTCGCCTTTGGTCCCGGCTTGCTTAATGGTTCCGGCAAGCCCGGTGACTTTCGCACCACGGTAATCGCTGCGCATCGGGATACGCACTTTGCCGGGCTGCAAACCCTGCGGCGCGGCAATGGCATTTACCTGCAGGGTGAAGACGGGCGCTGGCACACGTATCGGGTGACGGAGCTGCGCATCGTAAATAGTGCGCGCGAACGTCTGCCGGTTTTTGCCGAGCGCGGCCTGCTACTGGTGACCTGCTATCCCTTCGATGCTATGGCGGCGGGTGGTCCACTGCGCTACTTGGTCTACGCTGAATACCAATCTGGCGGGGAGCTGGTGCAGCTGTGACTGGCACCTTTATTTGAGACTCGATTTTGTAATTTGATTTCTCAAACTTTCCATAAAATATTCCGGTAAAACAGCAAAATGGCAAATAATTGTTTTGCCGTTTTGTTTTGTTTGTTACTAACCGTCCTATCTGGAAAAATTTTTGTAGTAATACTACAATCGCCTCCGCTAATAGCCGGGAATGGGGCTTTGTCCGCCACGTTAGAGTGGGCCCGGAACAGATAATTACAGTCAAACTAAGCACTCGCGGCACAGACTGGCGCCGCTTTTCCTCTCCGCCGCGATCGGGTGAAGATTCACACATTGCATTTCCGCCACCAACGGCGGTGAATTGGCGGAAGCCTGAAAAAAAGGAAGCATTTTTTCGCCTGCGCTGTAGTTTGCCCGCGTACCGATTTTTGAGAAATAGACCGACTCGACGTCGCCTAATTCGCCGAGGAGCATTTGATGCACGAAGATACCGATAACCTCGAAACGCAGGAATGGCTGGATGCGCTGCAGGCGGTTATCCGCTACAGCGGCAAAGAGCGCGCCGCCTTCCTTCTAAAGCAGCTGTCTGATCGCGCTACCGATGTCGGTGTGCAGCTACCCGCGGCTATCACTACCCCTTACCGCAATACCATTCCGCCCAATGCGGAAAAGCGCATGCCCGGCGACCTATTTATGGAGCGCCGTATTCGCTCCCTGATTCGCTGGAATGCCTTGGCAATGGTGGTGCGTGCCAACCAGAATAACGACCATCTCGGCGGCCATATCTCCAGTTTCTCCTCTGCCGCCACACTCTACGATGTGGGCTTTAACTACTTTTTCCGCGGCAATGAAGGTGAGGAGCGCGGCGACCTGATTTTCTTCCAGGGCCACAGTGCGCCGGGTATTTATGCCCGTTCTTACTTGGAAGGACGCTTCGATGAGGAGCAGCTGGATAACTTCCGCCGCGAAGTGAACGGTAACGGTCTCTCCTCTTATCCACACCCCTGGTTGATGCCGGATTACTGGCAGTTCCCCACAGTTTCCATGGGGCTGGGACCGATTCAGGCAATTTATCAAGCGCATATTATGCGCTATATGTCCGCCCGTGGTTTATCGCCGCGCGGTGACCGCAAGGTGTGGGCTTTCCTCGGCGACGGCGAATGTGATGAGCCGGAAACTCTGGGCGCCATTTCCCTGGCCGGCCGCGAGCAACTGGAAAACCTGGTGTTCGTGGTTAACTGTAACCTGCAGCGCCTGGATGGCCCGGTGCGCGGTAACGGTAAAATCGTACAGGAGCTGGAAGGTGTATTCCGCGGTGCTGGCTGGAATGTCGTTAAAGTACTCTGGGGCCGCCTGTGGGATCCGCTGCTGGAGAAAGACGACAAGGGGCTACTGCAGAAAGTCATGGACGAAGTGGTCGATGGCGAGATGCAGAACTTCAAGGCCAACGGCGGCGCCTATACCCGCGAACACTTCTTCGGCAAGTACCCGGAGCTGCTGGAGCTGGTTAAGGATATGTCCGACGATGAGATTATGAAGCTCAATCGCGGCGGCCACGACCCCTATAAAGTCTACGCAGCTTACGCGGCTGCCATGGCCCATAAAGGCCAGCCCACTGTGATCCTGGCGCAAACAGTTAAAGGCTACGGCCTGGGCTCCGCCGGTGAAGCGGCGATGGATACCCACTCCGTGAAGAAGCTGGATCTGGATTCCCTTAAGCGCTTCCGCGACCGTTTTGCCATTCCGCTCACCGATAAAGAGCTGGAAGAAGTGCCTTACTACCGTCCGTCTCCGGATAGCCCGGAAATGAAATATATGGCGGAGCGCCGCAAGACCCTGGGCGGTCCGGTTCCCCGTCGCCCGATTGAGTGCCCAAAACTGGAAGTGC
The DNA here is from genome assembly GCF_052467235.1 of Microbulbifer mixtoriginis (SeqCode). Lineage (NCBI taxonomy): Bacteria > Pseudomonadati > Pseudomonadota > Gammaproteobacteria > Cellvibrionales > Microbulbiferaceae > Microbulbifer > Microbulbifer mixtoriginis (SeqCode). The sequence continues at coordinate 3,070,765 of NZ_CP174305.1, forward strand.
CCGGTCTCGATGCCTTCAGCGCGCTGACCAAAGGCTCCGGCGAGCGCGAAATTTCCACCACCATGGCATTTGTGCGCGCTATCGCCGCACTGGTGAAAGACAAGAATATCGGCAAGAACATCGCGCCGATTGTGCCCGATGAAGCCCGTACCTTCGGTATGGAAGGCCTGTTCCGCCAGCTGGGTATCTACTCTTCTGAAGGGCAGCGCTATACCCCGGTGGATCACGGCCAGATCATGTATTACAAGGAAGATAAGAAAGGCCAGGTGCTGGAAGAGGGTATCAACGAAGCCGGTGCCATGTCTGCCTGGATGGCGTTGGCTACGGCCTATAGCAACCACGGCGTGCCGATGGTGCCTTTCTATATCTACTACTCCATGTTCGGCTTCCAGCGTGTGGGCGATCTGGCCTGGGCCGCTGGCGATATGCAGGCGCGCGGCTTCCTGATTGGCGCCACCGCCGGCCGTACCACTTTGAATGGTGAGGGCCTGCAGCACCAGGATGGTCACAGCCATGTACTGTCCTCCACTATCCCCAACTGTCGCAGCTACGATCCGGCCTACGGTTACGAGTTGGCTGTGGTTATGCAGCGGGGCCTCAAGGAGATGTACGAGGAGCAGAAGAATGTCTTCTATTACATCACCATCGAGAATGAAAATTACCTGCAACCGGAAATGCCCCAGGGCGTGGAAGAGGGCATTATTCGCGGTATCTACAAACTCCAGTCCAACGTCAAGAAAGGCGCCAAGGGCAAGACTGCCAAGAAGCATGTGCAGTTGATTGGTGGCGGTACTATTTTGCGCGAAGTGCTGGCAGCAGCGGATATCCTCGCCGATCAATTTGGCGTGACCTCCGATGTCTGGAGCCTCACCTCTGCTGTGGAAGCGGCCCGCGAAGGCCAGGATGTGGCGCGTTGGAATATGCTGCACCCGGAAGCCGAGTTGCGCAAAGCCTGGATCACCGAGCAGTTTGAGGGCAATACCTCACCGGTAATCGCCTCCACTGACTATATCCGTTCCTATGTGGAGCCCCTGCGTGAATTTATCGATGGGGACTTGACCACCCTGGGTACTGATGGTTTTGGCCGCAGTGACAGCCGCGAGCAGCTGCGTCGCTTCTTCGAGGTGGATCGCAACTATGTGGTGATTGCCGCTCTGAATGGGCTGGCGAAGCAGGGTGTGATTGATGCGAAAGAAGTGTCCGAAGCGATCGTGAAGCTCAATATCGACGCCGAAAAAGTTAACCCGCGCATCAGCTAAGAGAAGGCAGAACTCCTATGGCAAAACAAGTCATTAAAGTGCCTGATCTCGGCGGTGCCGATCAGGTGGATGTGATTGAAATTACGGTTGCCGTCGGTGATACCGTCGCGCAAGAGGATTCTCTGATTGTGGTGGAGGGCGACAAGGCCTCCATGGATGTGCCGGCCCCGGTGGCCGGCAAAATCCTCAGCATCAGCGTAAAAGAGGGCGATAAGGTCTCTGAAGGCGATGTGATCGGTGAGATCGAAACCGATGTCGCGGAAACTCCAGCAGAGGAGCCCGCTGCAGCCCCCGCCAAGCAAGAAGCTGCGCCGGCGGCAGAGCCTGTAGCTGAAGCCCCTGCGGCAGCAGCGAGCGGCGAGCCGAAAGAGGAAACGATCCAGATCCCGGACCTGGGCGGTGCCGATGCGGTTGATGTGATCGAGATCAGTGTGCAACCCGGTGATACCGTCGAAGAGGGTGATTCTCTGATTGTGGTGGAAGGCGATAAAGCCTCCATGGATGTCCCTTCCCCCAGCGCCGGTACTGTAGTTTCTATCGCCGTTAAAGAAGGCGATAAGGTTTCTACGGGCGATACCCTCGGTGTATTGAACGTGGTTGCCGCAGGCGGTGCCGCCGCGCCCGCAGCTCAAGCCGCGGTTCCGGCAGCTGCTGCGCCTGTCGAGAGTGCTCCACAGCAGGCCCCTTTATCTGTTGAGCCGCCGGCAGTGCCGCAGAAAGATTACCAGCTGGAACGCAATCTCACTGCTGCAGCCCAGGTTTATGCCGGTCCCGCCGTACGCAAATTGGCCCGTGAGTTGGGTGTTACCTTGAACAAGGTGAAGCCCACCGGTCCGCGCAACCGGGTCTCCAAGGACGATCTGCATAATTATATCCGCGAGCAGGTGAAGAAAGCCGAGAGCGGTGCGGTTGGTGTCGGCGGTGGAATCGGTATCGCCAAGATGCCGGATATCGACTTCAGCCAGTTTGGCCCGGTGAGCGTGGAGCCGATGAGCAAGATCCACAAGATCACCGCAGCCAATATGTCGCGCAACTGGCTCAATGTGCCTCACGTCACCCAGTTTGATGATGCGGATATCACAGAGCTGGAAACCTTCCGCAAGTCTATGAAGGCTGAGGCGGAGAAGCGCGGTGTGAAACTCACGCCTGTGCCTTTCCTGCTGAAAGCGGTAGCCGCGGCCCTGCGCGCAGAGCCCAGCTTCAATGTGTCCCTGCACAACGATGGCGAGCAGATTGTGCGCAAGGACTATGTACATGTGGGTATGGCGGTGGATACGCCAAAAGGCTTGATGGTGCCGGTTATCCGCGATGTGGATAAAAAAGGCTTGTACGAGCTGGCGGCCGAGGCCACTGAAATGGCCCTGAAAGCCCGCGATGGCAAGCTGAAGCCCAACGAGATGCAGGGTGCCTGTTTCACCATCTCAAGCCTGGGTGCTATTGGCGGTACCGGATTTACCCCGATCGTCAATTCGCCAGAAGTGGGCATCCTCGGTGTTTCCAAGTTGGCGGTGAAGCCGGTGTGGAACGGCGAGGACTTCGAGCCGCGGCAGATGCTGCCTTTGGCGCTTTCTTACGACCACCGCGCGGTCAATGGTGGCGATGCCGGACGCTTTATGACCTACCTGGTGAGTGTGCTTGCGGATGTGCGGCGCCTGCTGCTATAGCCTATTCATAAGCTACAGCACAACCCTCAAAAAGCGGCCTATGGCCGCTTTTTTTTGTCAGAACGGACTCCTAGGTGCCTTACTGCGAAGAAACTTTTAACCAGTTACCCACAAAAGTACCTAAAATGGCGCATAAAACTTTATAAAAATGAATTGCACGCAGAAATGACCTGGCGCCAACTGGCTGGATAATCCTCGCCGGCTAGACTTTTTTGAAAGACAGCTATCAGCGCAACACTGAAAGTGGAGTGTCGGATCATGAGGCCTTCAAGGAAATTCGCTCTGCCGCTTGTAGCGGCTCTGGCGGTGCAGGGTTGCTTATTCTTACCCGCGGAGGAAGTGGAAGGGGAAGACCCTTTCTTTTTCGAGGCTCAGGCTAGCGGGCAGGAAGGTGGCTTTGTCGAAGCCGACTCGATTGTTTCATCGCCTGCTCAGGCCTTGCCTGTTAATAATGAGTGTGAAGGGCATTGCACTCACCAGGTGTACGACTCCACCGCCTGGTTCTTCCCGGTTCTGAGGGTGTACTAAGCACCGAGCTGCGAGTCTGGGAATGTAGTGCGCAAGGTTGTGGCTGCACCGTCCGATCATTTACCGAAGTACGCGAATTAGGTTTCGCGTGGTGCCGATACGGAGGCAAGCCCATGAAAAAATTCCCTATAGCCATTGCCGCGTTGTGTACCAGCTTGCTGCTTCCAGCTTGCGGTACCCCGGATACGCGCAACCAGGTGGTCTACCCAACCAGTGCGCCGATACCCCGCCATGCGGAATATCGCGCATATCCCTCTCAAGCAATGCCCGCAGCTCCCTCAACACGCAGGTCCAGTCATTCCAGTTGCCCCGGTGACTCTGAGGAGTTGGCGCCCGGATCAATTTGTCCTGAGAGTGCCCGTTGCTTTGATATTTCCGGTGGAAGGCGTTGTATTTCCTATGAAGAGTAAAGTTTTACTGTCATTGATTGTGGCGCAGCTGCTCGGTGGCTGTGCCGATGGTTTTTGGCAGGATTTAAATGGCACCGCAATTTATTATTCCTATAAGCACAGTCCCGTTCCGCCCGATGAACTGACTGCATTCCCACGCTTTTGCCTGGTTTGTGATCCCTATATGGGTGAACTGGACAACTGCATTGCTGCGGGAGTGCCTTGTTATCAATTGGATACTGGCGACTGGTGTGCCGGGCCCTATTCACCATTTGAATTAAGTTACAGCTTCTATTGATCGATATTGCTCGTGACTGCTTCGGGTGAAGTCAGGGGTAAAATTATGGAAGCGGCAAAGGTATTGCGTTACTTCAGCAGTGTTTTAATACTTTCTTTTATCGAAGTGCCTATATAGTACTTTAAGCCGTTAAGTGTGCCCTTGATATTCACTTCCGGGTAGTAGTCATAGCCCAGCTTTTCCAGCAGGATATGCAGGTTTTTCTTGATACCAATGGCGAACCAGCTGCAGGGGAAGGAAATAATGCTGGGACTCTGCCCGTTGAGCAGGTAAATTTTTCCTCCCTGAATATGGTCCACTTGATTGAGCAGGTTGTAACTGGGATCGGCCATGTCAAAATTATAAAATAACTTGGCCTCGTGATCTATATCCACCTGCTCACAAGTGTGATGCGCATAATAGCGCCGCAGTATTTTCTGGTCATCGCAGTAATTGGGATACATTCCGCGGGCTGCTTGGAATAGGTTTTGTAGCGCTTTATTTTTTCCAATAAATATTCCCGTGGAAAAAACATGTTCGTTAGGAAAGAATTTTTTTTCAAAATACCCCTGAACACCATCGTGCCGGTAGTCATTGGAAAAAATAATATCCTTGCCAAAGGAGTGAAAATTTTTTTCGAGCAGGCGTACTGACGGTAATATCAATGAGTCGAAACCGTCGAGATAGCAGATTATGTCCTCCTCAGGCAGCGTTTGAAAAAAAGGAAGCAAAATATCCATTTTGGATGAGAAGTCTTTCCAGGGGTGATCGCGCCCAAGAATGGTAAGTGATACGCCATTGCGTCTGGCGGATTCCTGGAGTACGGGAAACATTCTTTCCGAGTGGGTGGCAATGGTGGCGATATGCAACATTTTTTAGGAGAAACCCCTGCGCCTACAACTTTCTAAGCCGGCAAAGGTTTCTTTGCCACCTGTGAGAAGTCTAGCCGACCCTTTTATCTGAAGTGACAGGTCTGTACAACTCGGGGGCTGCTCTTGTCTCGATACGTCTATACATTACTTGGCGAGTGGCAGTGCTTGCCGGATTTCTTTTAATTAGACGAGCGTGTAATGAGAGGCGCCAGAAGAAGCTGGATAATCAATGTCTGCATCGCGATTGATCAGCTCGGTAATGCTATTGCTGGTGGCAATCCCGATGCCACTATCTCTGGTCGTTGCGGTTATTTTTCACGGGTGCAGGAGACACGTTTACGCCGTTATTGGCGGATTTTGGAATGGGTGATCAATTTTACCTTTATCCCCATCGATGGGCCGGATCATTGCTACCGGTCTTATCTGTGGGATCGCGCAGAAAAGCATGAAGAGGGCAGTGACTTTATGCGTGTGCTGCTGGGGGTGATCGTAATTTTTTTCTGCATGCCTCTCTGTCTGTTTACCTGGCTTTATGTATTGGTTTTCCCCAGTGCCCGCTGGAAAAAAGAAGAGCCATAGAGCAAAAAAAAGCCCCCGAGCAGAGCGCAACGGGGGCTTGAAGTTGGGGGGTATTTCTAGCTATGCGCCGGTTGTTCCATTGAATCCTGAATCAGTGCTGGCTCATTAGTTTTTGTTGTGTTGGACAAGCTGCCACCGGCAAGTTTGCGGAGTGCAACATAAAACACTGGGGTCAGGAACAAGCCAAACAGGGTTACGCCAATCATGCCGGTAAATACGGTAATACCCATGGCGTTGCGCACTTCGGCACCGGCACCGCTGGCTAGTACCAGGGGAACCACGCCGGCAATAAAGGCTACGGAAGTCATAATGATTGGACGCAAACGCAGGCGACAGGCCTCCAAGGCTGCCTCTACGGTACCCTTGCCGTCCATTTCCAGCTCGCGGGCAAACTCCACAATTAGAATGGCGTTTTTACAGGCGAGCCCCATTAATACAACCAGCCCTACCTGAACAAATACATTGTTGTCGCCGCCAGTAGCCCAAACACCGAATAGTGCAGCCAACAGACACATGGGCACGATCAGAATAACCGCCAGCGGCATTACCCAGCTCTCATAGAGTGCGGCGAGTACCAGGAATACCAGCAGTACTGCGAGAGGGAAGACCACCATAGCGGCGTTGCCCTGGTTAACCTGCTGGAAGCTGAGGTCGGTCCATTGAATTTGCATACCCGGAGGCAGGGCCTGGTCGGCTACCTGCTCAACTGCCGCCAGTGCTTCAGAGGAAGACAGCATACTGGGATCGGATTGTCCCATCAGGTCGGCTGCGGGATAGCCGTTGTAACGGATAACCGGGTCGGGTCCGTAGCTTTGGCGCAGGGTCACCATGGTGCTGATGGGCACCATTTCCCCATTCATATTGCGGGTGTAGAGATTGTCGAGATCTTGCACTTCATCGCGGAAAGGCGCATCTGCCTGGGCAACCACCTGGTAGGTGCGACCGAACAGGTTGAAGTCATTGATATACATGGAGCCGAAATACAGCTGCAAGGTGCCGAACAGGTCGTCCATACGCACGCCCTGGGCTTTGGCCTGCAGGCGGTCTACCTCGGCGTCCATCTGCGGCACATTGGCCTGGTAGGAGCTGAAGGGATAGCTGAGGCCGCTGGCTTGGCTCAAGGCCCCAGCCAGCATATTGGTGGCATTTTGCAGCTCACCGTAGCCGGCACCACGACGGTCCTGGACATAGAGGGAGTAACCGGAGCCAGCGCCCAGCCCGAAGATGGGCGGTGGCATAAAGGTCATGGCGAAGCCTTCCTTGATCTGGGAGAGCTTGCCGTTTAGCTCCGCGGCGATTTCGGTGGCACTGCGTTCGCGCACATCGAAGTCGTCGAATAAGATAAATACCGTGCCCACGTTGGGGGTATTGGTGCCTTGTAGGGCGTTAAAGCCGACAAAAGCGGCCGCGTTGGCAACGCCCTCTGTTTCCAGAGCTAATTCACTCACGCGGCGTGCAACTTCTTCAGTGCGGTCCAGGGAGGCACCTTCCGGCAGGCGGATACTGCCCACCAGGTAAGTCTTATCCTGAACCGGAATAAAGCCTCCGGGCACCTGTTGGAACAGGGTGAAGGTACCGCCGAGCAATATCAGGTAGACCCCAAATACGATACCGCGGCGTTTGAGGCTGTGGCCCACCACCCGCTGGTAGCGTTCAGAGTTGCGCTGGAAGAAGCGGTTGAACGGGCGGAATAACCAGCCGAACAGGCGCTCGATAATGCGCGCGGGCATATCCGGCTTGGCACCGTGGGGCTTCAGCAGGGTAGCCGCCAGGGCCGGGGATAGGGTCAGGGAGTTGATCGCGGAGATAATGGTGGCGATGGCAATAGTGGTGGCAAACTGGCGGTAGAACTGGCCGGTGATGCCGTCCAGGAAGGCCATGGGCACAAACACTGCACAGAGCACCAAACTGATGGCGACAATCGGGCCGCTCACCTCGCGCATGGCCTGGTGGGCAGCGGCTAAGGGTGTCAGTCCTTCCTCGATATTGCGCTCGACGTTTTCCACCACCACGATGGCGTCATCCACCACGATACCGATGGCCAGTACCATGGCGAACAGGGTCAGGGTGTTGATCGAGAAGCCCAGCATCAGTAGCACCGCAAAGGTACCAACAATGGATACCGGCACGGCCAAGAGTGGAATCAGGGAGGCGCGCCAAGTCTGCAGGAACAGGATAACCACCAGCACTACCAACAATACCGCCTCAAGCAGGGTCTTGATCACAGAGCTGATGGAAGTGCTGACAAATACGGTTGGGTCGTAGGCAACTTTCCATTCCAGGCCTTCGGGGAACTGTTCTCCCAGTTCCGCCATTTTCTCGCGCACTGCAGCGGAGACTTCCAGGGAATTGGAGCCTGGAGACTGGAAAATCGGAATGGCGACCGCCTGGCGGCCGTTTAGTAAGGCGCGTAGAGAGTCTTGGGATGAGGCCAGTTCAACCCGCGCCACGTCACGCAATCGGGTAATTTCACCATCGCTGCCGGTCTTCAGTACCACATTGCCAAATTCTTCTTCGCTTTGCAGGCGGCCCTTGGCGTTGATAGAGATCAGGAAATCAGAGCCATTGGGCATCGGCGAGGCGCCGATCTGTCCGGCGGACACCTGCACATTTTGCTCACGCACTGTGCTGACGATATCCGCTGCAGTCACGCCCAGGGCCGCCGCTTTTTGCGGGTCTACCCACAGGCGCATGGCATAGTCTCCGGAGCCAAAGACTGCTGCCAGGCCCACACCGGGAATACGCGACAGCTCATCGCGGATATGCAATACCGCATAGTTGCGAATATAGGTGGCATCGAGGCTGTCGTCTGGAGAGATCAGATGCACCGCCATCATCAGGTTGGGCGACTGCTTCTGCGTGGTTACCCCTTGGCGGCGCACGTCTTCCGGTAGACGGGGTAGCGCTTGGGATACCCGGTTTTGTACCTGAACCTGTGCCTGGTCTGGATCGGTGCCGAGTTTAAAAGTGACGTTCAAAGTGAGGGTGCCGTCACTGCCTGCTACCGACTTCATGTAGATCATGTTTTCCACACCATTGATGGCTTCTTCCAGTGGTGTGGCAACAGTTTCGGATATCGTCTTGGGATTGGCACCAGGGTAGCGGGCACTTACTTGCACGCTGGGCGGTACAACCTCGGGATATTCACTGACTGGTAATGACGGGATGCTAATCAATCCCACTACAAAAATAATGATCGACAGCACCGAGGCAAAGATGGGCCTGTCGACAAAGAAACGGGAAAAATTCATACGCTGCTACCTGGGAAGCGGCTTTCAGGCCGCTCGGATTCCATTGATAGGATTCGTTGGGCGTTCGGTGCCCAAAACTCGATGTCCAAAAGTAGTGGAAACACCTAGGCTCAGTGTCCGGCGGCCTGAGCGCTACTGCCTTGACCCTGCTGGGCGATCATCTCGGGTGCGACCGGCATGCCGGGGAAGAAGATCTTCTGGAGGCCGTTGACTACAATTCGTTCGCCAGTTTGAAGGCCGCTACGGATTACCGTGCGCTCCCCCTGCCGTGGGCCCAATTCTACCGGGCGACGTTCCGTCAAGTTCTCCTGCGTGACCACATAGACATAGCGGCGATCCTGGTCGGTGAGTACTGCCTTGCTATCGATCAGTACTGCCTGGGCCATTTCTTCGATAGGCATTTCCACGCGGGCGAACTGCCCTGGCTTAAATGTGCCTTCGGGGTTGGAGACTACAGCTCGGAACTGGATAGTGCCGGTGTGGCTGTTGAGGCGGTTGTCGATAAAATCCAACTGACCTTTATGCGGGTAGCCGTGTTCACCAGCTAAGCCGATATGAACTGGGGGCCTGGCATCGCTGTTAAGTAGGCTGCGACTGGCGGCAAAAGTTTGCTCGTCACTTTCGAAATACACGTACATGGGATCTACAGACACGAGGGTGGTCAGCAGGGTTGTATCCGCGTTGGCCAGATTGCCGCGGGTTATCTGGGCGCGGCTAACACGGCCACTAATAGGGGCTGTCACCTCGGTGTATTGCAGGTTGAGGCGCGCGTTTTCCACAGCGGCTTCGGCGGCATTCAGGGCTGCGTGCTTGGCATCCCGCGCGGCGATGCGGCGGTCGTATTCTTCTCGCGAGATGGCTTTACTGTCGAGCAGCTGCTGGGCGCGGCGGGCCTGCTTCGTATTGAATTCCAGTTCGCTGCGTACCCGCTGTAAATCCGCTTCAGCGGCACGCAGTTTGGCTTTGTAGGGGCGCTGATCGATAGTGAATAGCACATCACCTCGCTCTACCAGGGCGCCTTCAGTGAAAGATACCTGGTCGATATACCCGCTGACACGGGGGCGTAGTTCAACGGTCTCCGGAGCGACAACGCGGCCGGTAAAACTGCGCCACAAAGTGGTTGCCTCGGTGCTAACCTGGGCAACTTCTACGGCCGGAGGGGGCGGTTGCTGCCCAGTGGGCTCTTCGCTGCCGCAGCCAGCCAGGACCAGTGCGGAGAGGCCGAACAGTGTGGCGGTAAGTTTCTTCACCATAACGCGTGTACTCCCTTTGCTTCGGAAGAGAGGGGCCGTTTGGCACTCCTCTCAGTTGGGAGGCAACTTTAATAGGGCGCAATAGGGGGGCGGTATCCGGTAACTATGGCTTGATTGCCTATTTCTATTTTTCTCAGTGAGGTGACAGTCTGAGAAAGACCTTTAAGTCAATCAATTAGTACTGTATATATAACTAGGTTTGTGAATCACTAATGAATTTATCACGGCTTTATACGGTAGGAGATTACGGTAAGTTATCTATTGCTGCACAGTAATTGCCCAATCCTGCAAAATCCTGCGAGAGTTGCCTAAAACTCCGTATACTGTCAGCCACCTTGTTTGATGCCGCCCAGGGCACGTGGGCGCGAGGAAAAACTATGAGTAGTGAAGAGAGAGCGGTAGCAGAAGTTATTCCGGCGGAGTTGGAGACGACCAGGCAAAAACTGATCCAAACCCTGATGCGTCAGGCACCAGAGCAAGGCTTGACGGAGACTGAGCTGGATGGCTTGGCCTTGATTCGCTGCAATGAGCCGCTCGCCTGTGCCTCGTCAGTCTATACGCCTTCACTGAACTTTATTATCCAGGGCAGCAAAACCCTGGAGTTGGGGGATAGGGAAATTTCCTATATGCCCCTCAGTTATGTCGCAACTTCTGTACATTTGCCGATTTTGGGGCGAGTAGAGCGGGCCTCCAAGGATGTCCCCTTTCTTGGGGTAAAGTTGATTATTGACCCCAAAGAGGTGGCAGACCTGGTCCTGGAGCTGGGAGATAAGGCTCCCGGCATTGAAGCGGGCTATGACTGCCCGGAGGTCAGCTGCGGCCTCTGTGTAACACAGATGGATCAGGGCATTCTCGATGCAGTGAGCCGCTTAGTGCACTTGGCAGGAAATCCTACAGACGCGCAAATACTGGCGCCCATGGCGAGGCGGGAGATTATCTATCGGGCTCTGATGGGTGAGATCGGTGCGCGCATGCGCAAGTTTGCCATGGCGGACAGCCAGGCTAACCGGGTATCGCGGGTGATAGAGGTGCTCAAAGACCGCTTCTCCGAGCCCCTGCGTATCAGCGATCTGGCCGAACAAGCCAATATGAGCGAGTCCTCCCTATATCACAGCTTCAAGCAGATAACCCGCATGTCGCCACTGCAGTTCCAAAAGAAACTGCGTCTGCACGAGGCACGCCGTCTGATGCTCTCAGAGGGGTTGGAAGCAGCTTCCGCCAGTTATCGGGTGGGCTACGAAAGTCCCTCCCATTTCAGCCGTGAATACAGCCGCATGTTCGGCCTACCGCCTCGCGCCGATGTCAGTAAGCTGCGCGGTGAGCTGCGGGTGCCGGCTTAGTCTGAAGTGGCATTGCCCTGTTTGAGAACAAACAGGCTACACCAGCCCTCGGGGCTGATATCGCCCTCCACCACTATGCAGGCATTGGGTGGTGTAAATAGCTGGCAGTCCACACACTTCTTGCCATCTTTCGGTGTGTCCTGGTAATTGACCGATTCCTTGGTCGCCTTGATTTGGGCGCTGGCCCGATCAGTGGCGATTATGCTAACCGGAAGAATCGCCAGGGCACCGCCGGATAACTTAAGGAACCTTCTGCGGGTAATATTCTGATGTTTTTCCATTGGCAAAATTTCCAAAACGCTTTGCTTTAGTCTTCAGAATTTCAGAGTAGCTCGGTTTGGAATTTCTGCAGGAGGGTTTGTATTGCTGCAGAAAGGAAACGAAATGAGAAAAAATCTTATTCGCTTATAAAAAAAGGCGGCCATCTGGCCGCCTTCCAGATTTATCTCAAAACAGAATTACTTCTGAGAGATAAGGATTTTACCTACCGACTTGTCTCTGCTCTGCGTGACTACGCGAACTTTCAAACCGTAAGGGGTAATCGCGCGGCCGGCATCGGGGATCTCATCGCTGCTAAAGCTTCTACGATCGTTGAATACCCGATGGGGGCGGTTGTGGATATCGGTCATGGTGATGCCGTAATCTTCCAGAAGATCCAGTGTCAGCCGCTGGGCCCAGTCGACACCAAATGTGGCATCGTGGATCTGGTAGCGAGTAGATGCAACGGAGTCATCGCTCCACTTCAGAACCTGCTGATCTGCATCGACTACGCCGAGGAAGCCATTACCGGGGTGGACACCTACCCAGTTGTTTTCATAGCTGGTGTCCGCATACCAAATCAGGAGACCCTCGTTATAGGTCAGCATTTGACCGGCCACATTTATGTGTGCCAGACCTTGGTCTACACCGCGGTGGGTACGCCATTCCAATAGGTAGTAGTGGTCGTGGAGGTTGTAGCCGGGGTGGCGGCTGAAACCGGTCAGGCTGAAGTTGCCGTCGCTCTCCGCATCATCGAAGAGGGCGGCTTGGCCGTCGATATTGATGGTGATGTCATCGGCAAACAGGCCGGGGTTGGCTTCATAGGCATCGGTAATATAGGCGATGGACAGGTTGAACTGTTGGCCAGCGTAGGCACTCAGGTCAAATTCGGCATCGACCCAACCACTGGAGCTGCCGGTAATACCGAAGCCCGGGTTTTGCCCATTGGGGCTGGTCTCGGTGGTAATGTTACCGGGAATGGAGACGAAGCCCTCACCCAGGTCAACCATAACCGCACCGTAATCCCAATCCTGCTCAATGTCATACCAGGCCTTGAAGGTCAGGCTTGCGCTCTGAGCATCGGTCAGGTCGACAGGGATTACCATGGAGTTTTGCAGGTTGTTATCACTGCCACTGAAATAGGCGTACTCACCGCTGGTTGGTACGGTCACGACCACTTCCTTTTTGGGAAGGTCGATACGGATCGCATCGTTGTTGGTGCCCTTGTGTACCGCCTCGTCAAGCAGGAGAGGGATGCCGCGACGGGGAATATCTTGCAGGGCGATGGTCTCGCCGTGCAGCCAGTTGCCGCCGTGGTTGGTTTGCAAATACTCCTTTGCCCAAGCAGAGAAACCCGTGGGTTCTGAGCCAGGGATAACACCGGCCCAGCTGCCGCTGGACATGATTGACCAGGAGGAGACGGGTTCACCGCGGCCGGAACCATCGGTGTCGTACTCGTCGGGTAGACCCAAGTCGTGGCCGTACTCGTGACTGACAACACCTGCTGCTGCGTCGGCAGGCTGTACTGTGTAGTCGTAGGCCGCCATGGTGCCGCCCCAGTAATCCACTGATGCGGTAGTTCCCTCAATAGAGAAAACATCGCCGAGATTCCAGCGGTGCGCCCAGATCGCGTCTTCTCCCAGCTGGCCGCCACCCGCTTCTTCCCCCACTGAGGAGTGGAAGATCATAATGTGGTCCACCAAGCCGTCGGCTTCCCAATAGTTGCCATCCCCATCAAGGTCGTAGCGGTCTTCGATATCGAAGTCAGCGAGGTTAACGCTGGGATCAGCTGCGGCAGCCTGCAGTGCTTCACGCACCAGAGCACGGGCATCGCCGTTTTCATTGTTGCCATAGAAAGCTGCTGGCTGACTGGCAGTGTACCAACCTGCTACTGCACCTTCGACGGAGTAGCTATTGCCGGATTGCTGCCAGTAGAACTGCTGCATAGACAGTAGGTTTTCACCCTGGGGGCCAGTGAAGCCCTGTTGGGAGAACAGCAGGTCTGCATAGTGTTGTGCGGCATAGTCCTCGTAGTACATATCCGTTTCCCCTGGCTCAATGCTGTTGTGGGGGAAATCGGGGAAGTCCATCAGGATTGCGAGAACCTTCGCGGTACGCATCTCACCTTCATAGTTTTCGAGCTGAATAGGTGCCGGTGCACGGCCGATGCCATGAAAGCGCCCCTTGCCTTTACCGCGTCCTAATTTGGGATGCTTGCCGCCACGGGCATGCTTCATCATTTGTACCGTTTCACTGGACAAATCCTGGGCCAGGTTCTGGTTTTTACTGGCACGTTCTTTCAGAAACTGGTGTAGAGTGCGCTCGGCTTCGCCAATGGATGCATTTTTACTAATGCGGCCTGAGCGCTTGAGCATGTCTATCAGCTTGGCTTCGTTGGCGATTACCAGGTCGAACTGATTGCCACCTTGTAGCTGAGGTGAGGGTGCAGCGTAACTGTTCGCAGCCATCAGGCTGAGAGCAAGCGCGCTGACGGGCAGCAGACTATTTACTTTTAGCATTGATCCCTTCTTTCATTTTTGTTTTAACAAAGAACTCGGGAGATTTTTATAAATTTTAAGGGCACTTTGCCGGTGCGTTACCCGAGCCTTAAGGGCCGGCTGAACTTTTCAGTAGCCCCATGTTGTTCAACGAAGTAAGAGGGAAGAGCCACAGCACTTTTTTTGTGATGGACTTGGTATTTTTTTACTCGGTTATTTACGTTGCTTTGCACTGAGATAGTGGGTGCACACTCTGGAATTATTTTTTTATCTTAACCCTTCTTGGAAGGCTTAATTTCTATTTTAATTGTTTAATTTAAATTTTTGCTATTAAGCTTCTTGCTCCCAGGGTAGCCATAGTGAGATTTGCAAGCCGCCACCGTTTCGGTTCATTAACTGAATGTGCCCTCCGTGTGCATCGACAATTTCTCTACAGAGGGCGAGGCCCAGGCCCACTCCCTGTTCTTTGGTGGAGAAAAATGGCAGCAGCGCTTGTTGCAACACTTTTTCACTCATGCCACAACCACGGTCGGCAATAACCAGTTGTTGACCCAGACCATCAGTGTGAATCGACAGTTCGATATCATTACTGCTGGAACCTGCTTCACGGGAATTTTTGATTAAATTTAGTAGAGCTTGCTCAATTTGTACCGGATCAAAGTAGCCTGGTCGCTCTGGTAGTTCACCTTTTAAAATAAATTCCTGTAAGGGGGCTGTGCGTTCTACAAGTTCTTGCCAGCTGACTTGTTCACAGCTTGGTGGGGGTAATTTGGCAAAGCTGGCATAGCCTTGGGTGAACTCAGTCAGGTGTTTGCAGCGCTCGGCAATAATATCGAACACCTTTCCAAGCGCCGCGGCTTTATCCGGTTTGGCGATCAGCATTTTTCCTGAGTGGGCCAGGGAGGAGATGGGGGCGAGGGAATTATTTAATTCATGGCTAATCAGGCGAATCACTTTTCTCCATACCTCTACTTCCGCCTTGGTGAGCTCCTTTGTCATCTCGCGCATAACAATCAGGCGGTGCTTGTGGGCGTTGAGTACAAATGTGCTGTTGCCAATATGCATGGAGTGGCTGCCATATTTATCCGTGTAATTAAACAGGCCGTTATCCCAATTTTGTATGGCGCTGGCAATTTCTTTCGGGCTGTTGGGCAGCAACTTTTGCAACAGTAAACCCTGAATAGGTTTCCCGCCATTGAGTAACTTTTTAGCGCTACTGTTGGAATAAATAATATGATCACTCTGGTCCACCAGGATCAAAGCCTGGGTAGAGCTTTGTATTACTGTATCCAGAAGTAATTCCCGCTGATAGATATGGGCGCGTTCGCGCCTGAGGTGCTCGCCGATATCATTGTATAAATTCGTGATCTTGCTCAGTTCAGTATCCCGGGGAGAGACCAGTGAAATAGAAAAGTCACCATCGCGAAAGTTGAGCAATCCACCCTGTAGGGATTTCAGGGTGGAGGTCAGGGGCTTTAGTGCCAGACGTATCAGGCTGATAAGAGTACAAATTCCCAGGATAAGGCCCAGGGTCCAGGAGAGACGGGCGTCCAAACCAATAAAGCTTAATAACCACGGCAGGCCGGCGGCGATGGCTAGAGCCAATATGGAGAAGGCGAGGATACGGCCTTCCAGAGAGAAATATTTCGACATCAATAGGGAATACCGTGTTTGTCCAGTCGGCGATACAGTGCCTGACGGCTCATGCCCAGTTCCCTGGCAGCTTGGGCGATAATGCCATTACAGCTGGCCAGCGTTTGCTGTAGGAGTTCGCGGCTGGGCTCGAAATGTACTTCGGCCCTGTCTATTGAGGCCTGTTTCGGCAGGGCAAGCAGTGCTTCATCTATCGTATCTCCACGGCAGAGAACCGAAGCGCGTTGCATCACGTTTTGCAGTTCACGCACATTGCCGGGCCACTGATAGCGGGTTAGGGCGGTCAACGCTTGGGGGGAGAGTTTTTTTGAACTGCCGTTATCCTGTAAAAAATTCATGGCCAACGGGGCTATATCCTCGGGGCGTTCACACAGGGGGGGCAGGCGCAACTCAATCACATTCAGGCGGTAGAACAGGTCCTGGCGAAAGCTGCCATTAGTGATGGCTTGGGGCAGATCGCTATTGGTGGCACTGATCACTCGTACCTTAACCTTGCGGGTTTGACTGCTACCGAGCCGCTGGAACTCGCCGGTTTGCAGTACACGCAATAACTTCACCTGCCCACTGGCAGAAAGTTCGCCGATCTCATCGAGAAAGAGGGTGCCGCCATCGGCGGCCTCGAAACGTCCTTCACGGGCCTTATTACCAGCGCCGGTATAGGCGCCTGGCTCGGCACCAAATAGTTCCGCCTCCATCAGCTCTTCCGGTAGGGCGCCCACATTGATCTTTACAAAAGGTTGGTCACGTAGCATGGAATTGGCCTGCACAATTTCGGCAATTTTTTCCTTGCCGGCTCCATTGGGCCCTGTAATTAGAACTGGTACATCAGATTTGGCCACCTGCGTGGCCATCTCTAGCAGTTGTTGCATTTTATCGCTGCGGTAGATGATCTCGCGCAAGTCGAATTTATCCTGTAATTCACTGCGGGCATCGATGGCCTTTTGCTGGGAAGCCCGTTGCCGTTTTTGCAATTCACCGAGTTCAAGAAGATTATTGATGGTGGAAATCAGCTTGTTATCGTCCCAGGGTTTGCCCAGGTAATCGGCAGCACCGGCGCGGACCAGCTCCACGGCCATTTCCAATTGCGTCCAGGCGGTCAAAAGAATGATGGGTAGATCTGGGTTAATTTCGCGAATGGCAAAAAACAATTCGCGCCCCTCCTCACCAGAGGTAGTATCCGCGGTGAAATTCATATCTTGGATCACCAGGCTGATATCCCGGTTTTCCCGCAACAGTTGCAGACCTGCCTGGGGGGTAATGGCGCAGAGAGGCTGTAGGTCGTGCAGTGACAACAGTATTTCTAGGGCTGAGACGATACCGCTGTTATCGTCGATAATGAGTATTTTATCCATAGGACCAAGAGCCAGCTTGTAAGCTGAGCATTATGCAATGAGTGGGTATTAAGGGGGAACTGCAGCTAGGGCAATATGTGCCCCAGCCGAAGGAATTCACCAAAGTGTTAGGAGTTATTGACTATTGATGGCAGGTTGGTGATCAAAGCTCAGCACCCTGGCGAGCTTCCATTGTCCATCTACCTTTTGCCAGAGATGGGTAAATTGTCCACTTTCACGCAGTACTTCTTTGTTGTTGGCGTGAATTCCATAAAAATTATGTGTTCCAGTTTGGATCGCGCCGTAGTTGTTGATTGGGAATATCTTTACGCTTTTAGCAATTAACTCGCGGCGTGCCTTGATATCGCTGCCAGATTTTTGTCGTTCACACATACCGCTAATACCATCGAGAAACTCTTGTGCGGAGCTTGCCGTTTTTCCCCATTTATCGTGGTACATTTCCAAGTCTTCGGTTATAAGCTGGCTCAGTTTGTCGATGTCACAGCTGTTGAAAACTGCATCAAACAGTTGTAAATCCACAGTTGTGATTTCTTGTTCTAATTCCTTTGTGGCTTGAGGGCCGGCAACGACTGGGTGCTGCTCGGCAAGTGCTGTGGACATGAAAAGCGATATAGCTGTAAAACCTACAGCTCTAAAATAATTGCGCATAAAAAATCCTTCTATGTTTTCTTAAGAATAGTGGTCAGGCTATTAAGAAGGCTGACCACCAAGTCCAATCTTTATACACTTCGTGTTGCAGTCGCCGGGGAAATATTGGCAGCGCGAAGTGCTGGTGCTAGAGCTGCAGAAAGACTGACAATCAGTACCAATAGAGCGCAGATAGTGAGTGGCAGCAGGGTTAATACCGGCTGGGAGTAATCGCGCACCATATATTGGTTGGCGATTAAGGCTGCGGCACTGCCCAGGGCAATACCAGTAGCGGCAATCAGGCTGTTTTCAATCAGAAAATAACGGCTGATATTACTGCGGGTTGCACCTAGCGCACGCCTTACACCAATTTGTTTGGCCCGCTGATTAATCCAGAAGATTGTCAGGCCGACAATTCCCAGTGCTACGATAAAGCTGAGCGTGGCTGCAACAATAGATAACACTTTTACCATTAAGTTATCGCCTGCATAACTGCGAGCGACATACTCTGAGAGAACTCTGGTTCTTATAACTCTTTGAGGATCCCTTTCTGACAGTTTCTCTACTAAGGTCTTCAACACTTCATCGCGCTTTCCCGGCTCGGCACGTACTAAATAATTGACGTCCTGAGTATTTCTGACAATGGGGAAAAAGGCCACATTGCCTGCTTTTGGCCAATCCACCCAAGCGCCCAGATGCCGTTCGACAATACCAATAATTTCTATTGGATGGGAAGTGTTGCCATCATAGAGGGGTTTTCCAATAGGATCTTGGTCTGGGTAAATTTTATCCGCGAATTGCTGGGTAATAACTGCGACATTGATATCCCGATTTTCACTGGGATCAAAATATTGCATTTCAGCACTGGTAAAGTTTCGCCCCGCCACTAATTTTAGGCCCAGAGTATTGATAAAGTTTGGGTCTGTATTGTAACGGTTAGAGACTTCTCCACCGATTTCCTGATTAGGTTGATTGTAAAAAGTGCCCGCGGAACCTGACCGGGATAAAGGTACTTGATTGGTAACCGTTGCATCTTGGACGAAAGGCAGTTTTCGCAGTAATTCTAAATCAGAAGATACAGCTCCAATCATATCGTAGTTATTAGGGATCGCCATTACGTTGATGGCTATGATCTCCTCTACGGCAATACCAGTAGGTCTTTCTATTTTTGCAATGCGATCTTTTACGATAACAGCCGTGTTGCTGATGATTGCCAGTGTCAATGCAAGCTGCAGAGCGATCAGCATGGCAGGAACTTTGTTACGCCAGAGGGCGGATAACATGGGTTTTAATTCAAGCATGACTCGTCCTTTACTGGGTTTTCAGGTAAATGGATGGATTAGTGCGACTGATACGCCAAGCTGGGTAAAGCCCTGCCAGCAGGCTTGCGATCAGGGCAAGCCCGATGGCGGCTATTACCATTATCCAATCCATCTTGGCCACTGTATCCAGTTGTCCCATGGCCAAATAACGGATTCCACTGATGCCCATAAAAGCAAGTAAAATACCAACTATCCCACCGAGAATACCGATGGTAGAGCTTTCAATGAGGTGTTGTGTGAAGATGGCATTACGGCTGGCACCAAGTGCCCGGCGCACACCCGCTTCGGGCGCTTTGCGCAGAAACTTGGCTAGTAGCAAAGCTACCGCGTTGATAACGCAAACCAACAGAAAAGCCAGAGATACCCAGCCCAATATACGATTGTCATCGCTGAGAACTTCGTTAAGAACTAGCCACTCGGAAGGTTTACTCAGGGCAAACTTTAATGGTCGCTCGAAGCGCCCTTGGTCCTTTTGTCCTTGAATATACGCGGTTAGGAAGTTTTCGTACTCAGCTTTCTGTTCGCTATCGCGGAGTTCAACCCAAAATTGAATCCAGACGCTCTCACTTTGTAGGAAACCCTCGTAGCCTTCTCCCTCTCCTTCTCCACTATTACTCCAGCCATTAGTGTTCCCCCAGCTGTAAATTTCCAGCTTGCGGTGGAGGCCAAAAGGCACGAAAAGGGATTCAACTTTTGCAAAGGAACTGTTGTTTACATCGTAAACTTTGGGTGAGGGTTCCCAGGTATCAATAACGCCAATGACTGTAAAAGGCTGGCTATTTAATATAACGGTTTCGCCAACGCTGTTTTCTCCCGAGAATAATTTTTCATTAGTGGCCTTGGAGAGTATTACCACTTGCGAGGGGGAGTTATCAGCTGCTTGTTCCCAGGTTCCTCCATAGATAAAAGGAACATCGAACAGAGCGAAGAAGTCGCGAGTGGTTATGCGGATATCGGCGGTATAAGGTCGGATCGCTGAATCTTCCAGCTCCACGGTGAAACCATAGCGGTGCATGGCCACCTGGTGAGTGGGGATATCGGAGCGTAGCAGGGCCTGAGTGTCTCTATAGGTTAGCTGCCAGGGAATTTCATTGGTGGTATTTGCGGCTTCATTAACATCCCAGCCATCGAGCTGTACTGCGAAAAGTACGTCATCTTTATGCTTGAGAGCATTTTTTGACATCGTGTAGTTCAAAGTAAGCACTGTCATGGAGGCACCAACACCCACCGCGATGGCCGCGACCATCAGTGCACTTAATATCGGTGTACTGCGCAGGCTGCGCAGAGCCAGGGAAATATAGTATCCAATCATTACTGCAGGCTCCTTAAGCAGTAGCGGCTTCAGGTTGCTCGGTGACCGGGCGCAGATCACACACTTGCCCATCCACAATCTGAATATTGCGATGCGCGCGGCGGGCCAGCTCGGGGTCGTGGGTGACCATCACGATAGTAGTGCCCCATTCATTGATAAACTCCAGAAGCTCCATAACCTGGCGCGCCATCAGGGAGTCGAGATTTCCGGTGGGCTCGTCCGCGAGCAGGAAGCGCGGTTCGCCGGCCAGGGCACGGGCGATGGCGATACGCTGCTGCTGACCACCGGACAGCTGTGCTGGAAGGTGCTTAGCTCGGGCAGATAGACCTACTTGTTCCAGGACTTTTTCGATGCGCTTACGGCGCTCTTTAGTGTTAAAGCCGCGATAGCGCAGAGGCACATCGATATTGTCGAATAGATTGAGATCTGGAATCAGGTTGAATCCCTGAAAAATAAAACCGATTTTCTCGTTGCGCAGGCGGGAGCGCTGGCGGTCATTCAGGTTGCTGACGTCTTCACCGTCCAGCAAATATTGGCCACCGGTTGGGGTTTCCAGTAGCCCTGCGATATTGAGAAAGGTGGTTTTGCCTGAACCACTGGGTCCGGTGACAGAGACAAATTCCCCTTCCTTTACTTCCAGGCTGAAGTCGCGGAGGGCGTGGGTTTCTATGGTGTCTGTACGGAAACTCTTGCGGACGTTATGCATTTTAAGCATGGCGATATTCCTTGTTTATCACTGAATTTTTAAATCGTTGATTAGTTGCGCAAGCTGAGTGGGTGTAGCTTGCGTGTGTTAAATGTCTTGCTCGGCTTATTCTTTCAGGGCTACCAGCTGCGCCGTATCCAATCCTTCGGAGGCAGAAATAATGATTTGGTCGCCCTCTTGCAGGCCGGAAACAATTTCCACTTGCTTCAATCCCAGCGCGCCGACTTGGATGTCAACGCGCTCTGCCTGTTGTTGATCGTTGAGACGGAATGCAAAGCGGCCGCCACTCTGATCCAGAAAGCCTCCACGTTTTACCAGCAACACATCATTGCGGTTCTCTAGCAGTACGCGAGCGGTGAGACGCAGGTTCTGGCGAAGGTTTTGGGGTTGTCCCTCACTAAAGCGCACACGGGCGATGACTTGGCTGTCGATGACTTCAGGGGATATCGCGGTGATTTCGCCGGGCAGTTCACGTCCTCCAAGGTTGATAGCCACGGCCATATTCAGACCCAGGTCGTCGGCGTAGTTTTCTGGCACGGCGGCTTCCAATTCGAAACTGGTGAGATCCACTACAGTGATCAGCGGTGAATTAGCGGGCACTGCACTACGTTGGGTGACGGCGAGACTGCCGACTGTGCCATTCACTGGAGAGAGGATCTGCAGCTCGCGCACACGGCGCTCCAATTCCTCCACTTGCAGTTGTTGTTGTGATAGCTGCAGCTCCAGAGTCTGGGTTTCAAAGGTGAGGGACTCTTTCTCCAGCTCTGCATTTTGTACGGCCTGTTGGTATTCCAGCTGGGCGCGGGCCATTTCATCTTTGCTGCGCTCAAAGTCGAGTAGGGAGATAATCTGTTTCTCCATCGAGAGTTCGGAGCGCTTTAACTCCCTCTTAGCTGCAGTGAGATCGACTTTGGCCAGGTCGGCTTTTTGCTCGTTCTCCATCTGTTGGCGCTTGGCCTGGATTTTCTGCCGTTGCAGCTGCACACCGAGCTGGTTCAGTTGCGCCTTTTCCTGGGCCAGTTGGTTGGACAGCTCTGGGCTGTCGACGCTGGCGAGGATCTGACCGGCCTTTACGCTATCTCCGGCTTTCACGGAAAACTTCACGATACCTTGAGCGGGGCTAAATAGGGTGGGGCTGTTGGCGGCGACGACTTTGCCTTGAACCACCAGGTCGCGCACTAGATCACCGCGCTCCACTTGGGCGATATTGATCCTTGATAGAGATAGGGTGTTATCCACGGAGCTGGTGCTATGCCAGGCGCTGATACCCCAGGTGAGGAAAGCGGTGGCCAGGCCGAGGCCGAGGGTACTCTTAATTACTTTTGGATTCTTCCACAGCGGCACGGCTTCGATTTTTGTATCTTGCCTGGAAGTGTCTCTGATCATCTCGCTTTCCATTACTCTCTAATTGGGGCTTTTGCTTTTCCAACTTGGATGCAAAAAATTTTCTATTCGGATGCAAATCAAAAAAACTGGTTTTGCCGGGTATTCAGCAAGGGGTGTGCCAACTTTGAAATAATTTCTAACTCCTTGAAAAATATGAATTTTTTGACTTATTGGTAGTCCGGGGCTTTTTCGGGGGTGTCCGCAAAAAGTGTCCGCTGTCCGCTTTGTCCGCTAGTGCTAAGAGGCCGTGGAAGATGCATAAAGCTAGGGCTGGGGAGACTGAAGGCGAGGTCTATCCGCTGAATCTTTGGTCTGTAGTGGGGATTTATGCGGGGGGACTGTGCATGTGGTAGAGTGCGCGGCCTTTTTTTGATCAATTCAAATTTATTGCGTTTATGTTCCTTCCATCGTTGCTCTCATCGACCAAAGCCGACTGGTTCGGCAATATACGTCGCGACGTTCTCGCAGGCCTGGTAGTGGCCCTGGCTCTTATTCCAGAGGCGATCGCCTTCTCTATTATTGCGGGGGTGGACCCCAGGGTTGGACTCTACGCCTCCTTCTGTATCGCCGTAGTGATCGCCTTTGTGGGCGGCCGGCCAGGCATGATTTCCGCGGCCACGGGGGCCATGGCGCTGCTGATGGTGACGCTGGTGAAGGAGCACGGCTTGCAGTATCTGCTGGCGGCGACGCTGCTCACCGGGGTACTGCAGATTATTGCCGGTTACCTCAAGCTGGGCAGCCTGATGAGCTTTGTGTCCCGGGCGGTGGTGACCGGGTTTGTGAACGCCCTGGCCATTCTGATATTTATGGCGCAGATGCCCGAGTTGATTGGTGGCACCTGGGAGGTCTACGCCATGACCGCAGCGGGCCTGGGGATTATCTATCTTTTCCCCTATATTCCGGTGATTGGTAAAGCGGTGCCCTCACCGCTGGTGTGTATCCTACTGCTCACCGCAGTGGCCGTAACTATGGGGCTGGATATTCGTACCGTCGGCGATATGGGTGAACTGCCGGATACTCTGCCGATCTTCCTCTGGCCCGAAGTACCGCTGAATTTTGAAACCCTGCAGATTATCTTTCCTTATTCCGCTGGCCTGGCTGTGGTCGGTCTGCTGGAATCTCTGATGACGGCAACCATTGTCGACGACCTGACCGATACCAACAGCGATAAAAACCGCGAGTGTAAGGGGCAGGGGATTGCCAATATCGCTGCCGGCTCCCTCGGTGGAATGGCCGGTTGCGCCATGATTGGCCAGTCGGTAATCAACGTGAAGTCTGGCGGTCGCGGTAGACTCTCCACCCTGGTGGCCGGTATTGGCCTATTGACCCTGGTGGTGTTCCTCAGTGACTGGGTGGCGGTGATCCCTATGGCGGCCCTGGTGGCGGTCATGATCATGGTCTCTATTGGCACCTTTGATTGGAGCTCCATTCGCAACCTGAAACACTATCCGCTCTCCACCAATTTGGTCATGCTGGCCACTGTGATTGTGGTAGTGTGGACCCATAACCTGGCTTATGGTGTGTTTGTTGGGGTGTTGCTGGCCGCGCTATTTTTTGCCAACAAAGTCAGCCACTTTATGTATGTAAGCAGTAAACTGGACGAGGCGCAGAGCCGTCGAACCTATAAAGTGATTGGGCAGGTTTTCTTTAATTCCGCCGATAAATTCACCGCATCATTCAACTTCAAAGAAGTCGTGGATACGGTAGTGATCGACCTCAGCCGCGCGCACTTCTGGGATATCTCCGCGGTGAACGCCCTAGACAAAGTTGTGCTGAAATTCCGTCGCGAGGGTGCCCAGGTAGAGCTGGTGGGACTTAACCAAGCCAGTGAGACAATCGTCGACCGGTTCGGCGTACATGATAAACCCGAGGAAATTGAAAGGGTTCTTGGAGGACATTGATGGCCGTAAGCAACAGCGACAATAACAATAACTCCTTTAGTAATGGTGCTACACCGCCGCTGATACTCTCCTGTATCGACGGCTCCCATTACACCGGCGCAGTCTGTGATTATTCGGCCTGGCTGGCCGATAGCTTGGGTGCGCCACTAAAGCTGTTGCATAACATCGAACGCAGTGAGGTGCCGGCGGTAACGGATTTCACCGGTAGCATCGGCCTCGGCAGTCAGGAAGAGTTACTGGAAGAGCTGACCGCGCTGGAGCAACAGCGCGCGCAGCTGCTGGTAAAACAGGGCAAACTGATGTTGCAGGCCGCGCGTACTCGCGTTGAGGCTGCTGGAGTGGAGCAGGTAATGAGCTGCCAGCGCCACGACAGCTTGCCCGAGTCCGTGGTGGAGCTTGAGGATTCGATTCGTGTGCTGGTGCTCGGTATTCGCGGTGAAGAGCACGCGGATTCTGACCAGGGCCTGGGTGCGCAATTGGAGACGGTGGTGCGTGCCCTGCACAAGCCGATTCTGGTGGTTAACCGGGAATTCCAGCCACCTAAGCGCATTATGCTCGCTTACGATGGTAGCGAAGCCGCGCGCAAGGCCCTGTCGCTGGTGGCAGAGAGCCCTCTGTTCCGGCAGATGTCCTGCCACCTGGTCAATGTGGGACCTGCGGATGTGGCGGAGAAGCTGCTGGCGCAGGCCAGCGCTGAGCTGGATACTGCGGGGCTGGCGGTTACAGCCAGCCACCTGGAGGGCAATCCGGTTGAAGCTTTGATTGCCTATCAGTCAGAACACCAGATTGACCTCACAGTGATGGGGGCCTTCAGCCACAATCGCCTGCGTGATCTGTTAATGGGGAGCATCACCGCCAAGATGCTGCTAAAAACCCGGCAACCCCTGCTGCTGTTGCGTTGATCATTGAAGCTCTGGAGTTGCGGCCTCAGAGTGCCAACGCTGCCTCCCTGGGGCTGGTGAACCAGCGCAGTACTTCGGCATCTGCAGGTAGTGTTAATTCGCAGTAATGCGCCTCCGGCCGAGCTCGGCATAGCTCCTCCTCCGCGATAGCAAGGTAGTCGCTCAGGTTCCTTAGCGGTTGAGGCTCCTCTTCTTCGCTTATTGCCCCTACGAAAAAATCCATCTCTGCCAAGCTGACAACTGGGCCGAGTTTTTCTTGCTGGAAGCGCCAGACTCCTTGAACCGTGTCGAAGGCGTAATAGGGCAGCAGCCTCCAGCCGTGCTGTGCGACCAGGGCAACTGCCTCTAGCAAGTATTCAAAGGTGTCTTCGTCGATAAAATAATTGAAATTCAGGCGCACCCAGCCGGGTCGTAGTAGTTTTTGCCCCTTTAGAATCTGTTCTTCCAGAGCGCGGCTGTGCCCCATATCGATGCCGAGCAGTGCGTGCCCATAGGGGCCGGCACAGGAGCAGCCACCGCGGGCCTGGATACCAAACAGATCATTGAGCAGTGCCACAACAAAACCGTAGTGCAAGTCCTTGCCCTGCCAGAGAATACGCAGTGCAGCGATGGAAAGGCGAGGTGCCTGCAGGTTACCGAGAATTTCGATATTTTCTTCACGGGACCAGCGCTGCAGCGCTCGGTTGATAAACTGCTCTTCGCGTCTGGCAATTTCTTCTGTGCCCACCATCCCCTGCAGTTTGAAGACCATGCCGGCGCGAATAGACTCAACAATGGCGGGTGTGCCGCCCTCCTCACAGCGCTCCGGGTCCTCCAGGTAGCGGTGATCTTGCGGGGTGACATAGAGTACTGTGCCTCCGCCGGGAGTCGCCGGTACAGAGTTTTTTAACAGCCGCTCGTGTACCACCAGAATACCGGGGCTACCCGGCCCGCCGACGAATTTGTGCGGTGAAATAAAGACCGCATCTTTATTTGCCTTGTCCCCGTTGTCCCCAACTGCACACATGTCGATCCCCACATAGGGCGCGGCAGCCGCATAGTCCCAGAAGGACAGAGCGCCGTAGCGGTGTAGCAGTTGGGTGACGGCCGCTACGTCGGTTTTAATGCCGGTTACATTGGAGGCAGCGGAAAAACTGCCAATCTTCACGGGTCGCTCGGCGTAAGTGTGCAACATGGACTCCAGACCGTTTAGATCCAGCCCGCCTTGGCGATTCAGGGGAATAGAAACCAGTTCGGCGATGCTTTCCCGCCAGGGCAATTCATTGGAATGGTGCTCGTAGGGTCCGATAAAAACCACCGGCCGTTGTTGCGGAGGGATTTGCTCCAGTAGCTGGTGTCGCTTATCCAGGTCAGCCGGCAGACGCAAGTTAAGGATATCAATCAGCTTGTTGATCGCAGCGGTGGCGCCAGAGCCACAAAAAATGATCTTGTGTTCGGGGCTTGCATTGACCGCACGGCGAATTTCTTCCCGCGCTTCCTCGCGCAGCGCACTAATCTGGGCACCGGTAAAGGAACTCTCGCTGTGGGTATTGGCGTAGTAGGGCAGTACCTGCTGACGGATGGCATCTTCGATAAACGTCAATGAACGACCGGAAGCGGTGTAATCGGCATAAACCAAAGGCCTCGGTCCAAAAGGAGTCGGAATCGGTGTGCGATCGCCGATAACAGATTCACGGATGTGCTTGATAAGAGTGGTCATGATTCTCTTCCCTGTTTTATAGGGGCACTCTAGGGCTTTGGGAGTGAAACAATGTGCCTATTTATGTGGTTTTTCAGCTCATTACCGAAGTTTTGTGCCGTAATTTTAAGCTTTTAGATTCTTTGTGTTGAATTCTGAAGGTTAAGTGAGACGATGGGCCATTTGATGGCCAGAGTGGGGACAGGTATGGCAGCGGCACTTAACCGGCAGGACAAACAAATTCTCGAGTTATTGCAGCGGGATGCGACTCTCTCTGTGGGGGATATTGCCGAGCAGGTGGGGCTATCAAAATCCGCCTGTTGGCGGCGTATTAACAAGCTGGAGGAGGAGGGCGTGATTGCCGAACGGGTGACACTGCTGAACCCGCAGAAACTCAATCTGCCACTGACCGTATATATTTCCATTCGAACCAATCAGCACAATGATCATTGGGCTGCTCAGTTCGGTGAGTTGGTGCAAGGCATCGCCGAGATATTGGAGGTGCACCGTATGAGTGGGGACCTTGATTACCTGATCAAGGCGGTGGTTACCGATATGCCGGGTTACGACCGCCTTTATAAGGCGCTGATCAAAGCTGACCTATTCGATGTCAGTTCCAGTTTTGTGATGGAGACCATGAAACAGACTACCCGCCTGCCACTGACTTACGCAGGGACAGGCTGAAGGATTAATGGCTGTGCCGGTTGCGCCACCATTGCAGGAGTTTGGCTTCTCCTCTGGCCCTGTCCCCTTCAGGAACCCGCATACTACTGCGTATTTCTTTCCAAGTATTGGAGTTCAGCCACAGGTTTAGGGCCAGTACAATCAACATAGCGACTATGGCGCCTAGGCCCGCCAGCAACATATCCTTCTGCGCATCCCAAATATCCCCCTGTGAACCGAGAAAGGCGATGCCCAATTCCGGGGAAACTGTGCGCGCCGCTTGCCACTCGATAATTTCATAAATGGAGGACAGGGCGAAGGTGACATCTACCGGGAAGAAGTAAGCCCAAAAACCGCGCAAGCCGGCGAGGCGGATCAATATCTCTCGTACCGGGTAGGCCAGTAATAAGCCAAAACTAAAATGCACCAACCGGTCGTACATATTGCGCTCGCTGCCGAGCCACTCTCCCATGGAGAAACCGAATGGTACCTCCGCGTAGGTGTAGTGGGAGCCGATGACATGCAGGCACATAAACAGGGTGATTAGCGTGTAGGAAACCCTGGATAGAGGAAATACCCGGGCGCTGAGCAAAATAACGGGAAGGGCTGCAAAGACCAGATAGTTTTCCAGCAACCAGTCATCCGGATGTAGGGGCTGCCAGGCGGACCAACCCCAAGTAAAGGCGAAAACGCTTAGTAGTACCAAGCGGTACCAGTGTTGGCGAAGGGTGGACATAACTGCAGAAACCCCATTACAGACAAGGTATATCCGCGCCAGCATACACGATTGCTTATCTCCGTGGGTTGTATCGGATTACTCCCTCCATCCCTGACTAGTGCAGAGCCGCACGGTAGGGCAGTGCCTCAGTGATTCGCGCTTCCTCATCCAGTAGATGGCAAAGGCGGTTCTCGACTGTATGGCTAGGAAAGTATTCCAGTGCCAACTCTAAAAACAGTTCATGGTGGCGGGCTTCGCTCTCAGTGATTACCCGATAAAAAGTTTTCAGCGGCCCCTCTGGTAGTACTTCGGCCACCAGGCCAAAGCGCTCGCAACCGCGCGCCTCAATAATGGCTGCGGTGAGCAAGCGATCCATCAAGTATTCATCAGGGCCGCGGCGGATTAACTGGCGCAGGGCGTGGATATAGGGATCTTTCTCGTCCGCTGCTTGGTAGATACCTCGCTCGTGCATAATTTTGATGACCTGACGAAAATGGTTCATTTCCTCTAATGCCAGGTTCACCATGGCTTCCACCAACAGAGGTTTGTCCGGGTAGTGGGAGAACATGGAGACGGCCATGCCAGAGGCCTTCTTTTCGGCTGCGGCGTGATCCTGTAGAAAACGATTGAAATCTTTGAGCACTACCTCTGCCCAGGCCCTCGGAGTTTTAAAGCGTAGTTGCAACATGGTGGATAACGGCAGTGACAAAATGGTCATTATACCGCCATCCACAGGAATAGCTTTCTGGGGATTAAAGAGCGCTTTAACCGGCCAATCGACGCTCGCGAAGCTCCCGCTCACGCCGCGTAGCGATACGTGCCTGCTCAAGGGTCATCCCGGCCTTGGCGTGAGGAGTGGGTTTGCCGTTGGCATCCAGTGCCACGAAAACAATCTGTTCCACCTGCACAATCAGTTGTTGGGTCTGCTTGTTGCGCACTTCGCAGTGAACGGTCAGGGAGGTCTGACCAATACCAACCACTTCAAAGCCGAATTCCACGACATCGCCGCAGCAGGCTGAACTAACAAAGTCAATTTCTGACATCAGCTTGGTGACCAGCATGGGCGTGCCCATTTGACAGCCAGCAAAAATGGCGGCTTCTTCATCAATCCAGGCGAGCAGCTGACCGCCAAACAGGCGCTGTGCGGGATTCAGATCGCAGGGTTTGACGCAGTGACGGGAGTAATATTTCACGCTGACCTTCCTAACTTACTTTGGGTTTAACGCTCGACGGGTAAGTAATTGCGCAGTGACTATTCGGATTGGATGCTTCCAGTATTCAAACCGATAGCTTTCGCATATGGAGTGTTCTGCACACAGCGTGCCAAGCCTGAGAAAGTCTAGCTGAGCTTTTCAGGTGGAATGCGTGCCATAACAAGAGATTTAAGCCGTATATCCGGCATGAAATTAATCCTGATGGGCAAAAATAGTGCAAAAAGTCACTTTAGGGGTGTTTGGCCACTTTGGCCGCTATTGGGGAGGTTCTGGACAGTGAGGCTGTTTGAAGGGAAAAGGGGCTATGGGACTCCTAGGCCACAACCATTAGAATGACCTATCAGTGTGACTCAGGCGTCGATGCGCAGGGTTTGCAGCACCGTTTTCCCCGATGCGTGTTCCGCGTATCTGTGATCACATAACCACGATTCCCCAAGTGCATAGGGAGAGACTGTTAGGATGATTATCCAGCCGAAAGTTCGCGGATTCATTTGTACCAATGCCCACCCGCAGGGCTGTGCTGCCAACGTGCGTGAGCAGATTGACTACATCAAGTCGCAGCCAGTGATCGAAAATGGTCCAAAGCGTGTCTTGGTCGTGGGTGCTTCCACCGGTTACGGATTGGCCTCGCGGATTACTGCCGCCTTTGGCAGTGGCGCCGATACCTTGGGGGTGTTTTTCGAGAAACCGCCCACGGAGAAGCGCACAGCCTCTGCTGGTTACTATAACTCCGCAGCTTTTGAGGCCGAGGCGCATAAGGCCGGCCTTTATGCTAAGAGTATCAATGGCGATGCCTTTTCCGACACGGTAAAAGCCCAGGCTGTTGAAATGATTAAAGAGGACTTGGGGCAAGTAGACCTCGTGGTCTACAGTCTCGCCTCACCTCGCCGTACAGATCCCAAGACCGGTGAACTCTACAGCTCCGTATTAAAGCCCATCGGTGAATCCTATACCGCCAAAAACCTGAATACCGACAAACTGGAAATTTCCGATATCACTGTCGACCCCGCCAGCGAAGAAGAGATTGCCAACACCGTGAAGGTGATGGGCGGTGAGGACTGGGAACTATGGATGCAGGCCCTGGGCGAAGCTGGGGTTCTGGCCGATAACTGCAAGACGGTGGCTTACACCTATATCGGTGAAAAGCTCACCTGGCCGATTTATGGCCACGCCACCATCGGCAAGGCCAAGGAAGACCTGGATCGCGCCGCCAAGGCGATTACCGAGAGCGGTAAGGCAAACGCTAATGTTGCGGTGCTCAAGGCTCTGGTTACCCAGTCCAGCTCCGCGATCCCGGTAATGCCGCTCTATATCTCCCTAGTCTACAAGGTGATGAAAGAAGAGGGCACTCACGAGGGCTGTATTGAGCAGTTGTATCGTCTTTACACCGAAGGGCTCTATACCGATACGCCGCGCCTCGATGAAGAGAACCGCCTGCGTATGGATGATAAAGAGCTGCGCCCGGAGACCCAAGCTAAGATTGAAAACCTGTGGCCTCAGGTAACGGCGGAAAACTTGTTTGAGTTGACTGATTACAACGGTTATCAGGCGGATTTTCTCAAGCTGTTTGGTTTTGGCTCTGAGAGTGTTGACTATGAGGCGGATACCAGCCCATTGGTAGAGGCGGAGTTTCGTTGATTTTTGCGGGGCTCAAGTTGGAGCCCCTATTGACGGGGAGTAGTGTCGCTACTCCCCTTTATTTTGCCTCAGCGTTAAGGTCTGCATGGCATTTTCTCTTATTCCCTAATTACTTCTTCACTTCCCTGTTTTCTACCTGCAGCAAGGGGGCATAATTCCCATTTTGTTTTTGCGGGGAGGACTTCATGGAATACCGCCAGCTCGGTACCAGCAATCTCAAAGTGAGCCAGATCTGCCTGGGCACCATGACTTTTGGTGAGCAAAATAGCGCCGATGATGCCTCCGAACAGCTGAATTATGCCCTCGAGCAAGGGGTGAATTTTATTGATTGCGCCGAAATGTACCCGGTGCCACCTCGGCCAGAGACCCAGGGGCGGACGGAAGAGTTTATCGGCAGGTGGCTCTCGGCCCGCGGTGGGCGCGACAAGGTGATTATCGCCACCAAGGTAGCTGGGCGTGGGGAGGCAAACTCCGGCGTTGGGCATCTGCGCTCGGGCCCGCGGCTGAACCGTGCGCAGATATTGGAGGCCTGTGACCACTCCCTCAAACGGCTGGCTACCGATTATATCGACCTATACCAGGTGCACTGGCCCGAGCGCCTGACCAATTTTTTCGGCCGTCTCGGCTATCAGCACGGAGGGGATGATGGCATCGCTATTGCCGAGACTCTCGATGCCTTGGAGGAGCTGGTCAAGGCGGGTAAGGTGCGCCACATTGGCATTTCCAATGAGACCCCTTGGGGTATGCATGAGTATCTTAGGGAGTCGGTGATTTTGGGCAAGCCGCGCATCGTCTCGATCCAAAATCCCTACAACCTATTGAATCGCACTTTTGAGATTGGTTGTGCCGAGATGTCCCTGCGCGAGCGATGTGGATTATTGGCTTACTCGCCACTGGCCTTTGGGGTCCTCTCCGGGAAGTATCTGGGAGGGGAAAAGCCCGTCGGCGCACGCTTGACACTATATGATCGCTTCCAGCGCTATACGGGGGGGCGCACTGGTGCAGCTACCGAGGCCTATGTGAAATTGGCGCGTCAATTTAATCTAAACCCTGCGCAGATGGCCCTGGCCTTCGTCAATCAGCAACCGTTTGTGACCTCTAATATTATCGGCGCCACAACCATGGAGCAGTTGCGCCAAAATATTGCCAGCCTTGATTTGAAGCTCGATGAGGAAGTGCTGGCCGCAATTGAGGCAATCCACAGCGAAAACCCTAACCCGGCACCTTAGTGCGCGGGTGGAGATATCTATAATTGGGAGAGAAAATTGCGTAACCGGTAAGGGAAAACTTTAGGGAGCTTTTATGGAGACCACCGGGCATCACACTCTTAATGATTTGTTCGCCCAGCTCGGGCTGGCTTCAGAGGATGCGGAAATACACGAGTTTCTGATCACTCATTACCTGCATCGGCATGAGAAATTGTCCGCAGCATCTTTCTGGACCGAGGGGCAGCGACAATTTCTCGAGAGTGCCATAGAAGAAGATTCTGACTGGTGCGTCGCAGTCGATGAGCTGGACTCACTGCTGCGTCATTAATCCGCCGTGTCACTGGCCAGTTGTCCACCCCTGCGCCGTATCCCATAGGTTATACTACGCCGAATTCAACCGATTAAGCCGGGGGAACTCCCCGGCCGCGTAGCGATACCCGATGGAAAAACCTCGTTTTCGAGCGGCCCTGCTGCACCCCCGATACTGGCCGACCTGGTTGTTGTTCGGTCTCTGGTTCCTGGTGGCTCAACTGCCCTATCGCTGGCAGCTGGCAATGGGACGCAGTTTTGGCCGAGCAATGCTCAGAATGGCCAAGAGCCGCCGTACCATAGCCGAGCGCAACCTGGCCCTGTGTTTTCCCGAGCTCGGTGATACCGAGCGGGCAAACTTACTTATCCGCAATTTTGAATCCAGTGGCATCGCGTTAATGGAAACCGGTATGGCCTGGTTTCGCTCAGCGCGCTGGTTGCGAAAGCGATGTACTTTCGAGGGCCTTGAGCAGTTACAGGAAATTCAGTCTCAGGGGCAGGGTGTGTTGTTGATGGCCATGCACTTCACCACTCTGGAGATGGGGGCGGCCCTGATGGGTATGAGTATTACCCTGGATGGCATGTACCGGCCCCATAAAAATCCGGTTTACGACTATATGCAACGCAAAGGACGCGAGCGACATACTGGCGGTGGCAGCGTTTATCAGCGTAAGGATGTGCGTGGAGTATTGCGCGCCCTGCAACATGGTCGGGCGGTCTGGTATGCTCCGGATCAGGATTATGGGATTAAGCAGGGTGTTTTTGCGCCTTTGTTTGGTGTGCCTGCAGCGACCGTCACAGGGACTTCGCGATTTGCCCGTGTGGGGCGGGCTAGGGTTGTGCCTTACGTGCTTACCCGCCTGGATGACAATTCCGGTTATCGCCTCAAAGTGTACGATCCCATCGATGAAATTCCTTCCGGTGATGAACTACAGGACGCGATTCTGGTCAACCGCTTCATCGAAGCGCGTATCCGCGAGGCGCCCGAGCAGTATATGTGGGTTCACCGCCGCTTTAAGACCCGTCCAGAGGGCGCAACCAATGTCTATGAAGGTGTGCGCAAGAAGAAAAAGAAGCGCAGGAAGGTAGCGAGCTAGTGGCACTGGCATAGATTCTGCGCCCTAAGTAACATACCAGTTCGACTTTGGCGGTGCTATTCCAGGCCGAGCGCAATAAATAAGGAGAGAGGATGTTTACCGGCAGTATGGTGGCCCTGGTCACCCCAATGTTTGCAGACGGAAGCTTGGACTGGGACAGTTTGCGTAACCTAGTTGACTGGCATATTGAACAGGGTACACGTGCACTGGTGGCCGTGGGTACCACAGGAGAGTCCGCGACCCTCGACGTTAATGAGCATGTTGAGATTATCCGTCGGGTTGTGGATCAGGTCGCGGGGCGTATTCCGGTAATTGCCGGTACTGGCGCCAACTCTACCGCCGAGGCGATCGATCTAACTGAAGGTGCCGCCCGCTGTGGTGCCGATGCCTGTCTGTTGGTGACGCCCTATTACAACAAGCCGAGCCAAGAAGGTTTATATCAACATCACCGCGCTATCGCCAAGGCTGTGCCGATTCCTCAGATTCTATACAACGTGCCTGGTCGCACTGCCGTCGATATGTTGCCAGAGACAGTTCAGCGCCTGGCATCAATTGGTAATATCGTTGGGATTAAAGAGGCCACCGGTGACCTGGAGCGCGCTAAAGTTTTATTGGATACCTTGCCAGAGGGCTTTGCACTCTACTCCGGAGATGATAGTACTGCCATGGAACTGATGTTGATGGGCGGCCAGGGTAATATCAGTGTCACTGCCAATGTGGCCCCAGCGGCAGTGGCTCAGATGTGTGAGGCCGCACTGGCTGGAGACGCCGTGATTGCCCGGGCAATAGACCAGCGTATTCAAATATTGCACAAAGTTTTGTTTTTGGAGTCCAACCCGATACCGGTGAAGTGGGCTTTGCGGGAGATGGGCCGTATTGATGGTGGCATCCGCCTGCCGCTGACCAGTCTCTCGCCCGAGCATCATGCTACAGTGCGCGAGGCTCTTCGCAGTGCCGGCGTACTATAAACCTGCGAATCGTGAATTAACCAGGAAAGCTTTAATGAACAAATTGACCGTTGGAGTCGCGCTTTGTATTTCTAGTCTCAGCCTGGCGGGTTGTGGTGTGTTCGGCAACGATGGCTATTTTCGCGATCGCAGTAACGATTACCAGCAGGCGGACAGCCTGGCGCCGCTGCAGATTCCAGAGGGTATCAACGCCAAACACCAGGAAGAACTCTACGAGATTCCACAGATCGCCGGAAATGGCTTAGAGGATGGGGACTTTGAAGTGCCGCGTCCACAGGCACTATCGGTCAATGCGGGGCTGGAGCGGGTAAAAATTCAGAAGCTGGGCAACAGCCGCTGGGTATTGATTTCCCAACCCCCCGAAGAGGTTTGGCCCCAGCTGCACTATTTCCTGCGCACTTCCGGGCTGACCGTGGAGATGTCTGACGCCAGTGCCGGTATTATGGAAACCGCCTGGATGACATTTAACGAGAGCCCCGATACTAAGGATAAATATCGCCTGCAGATAGAGACTGGTGTTCAGCCGGACACCACTGAGGTCCACGTGCGCCACTTATCTGTTGCGGTGGATGCTCCTGTGGGGGGAACGGTCAACTGGCCGCAACTCTCAAGCAGCCCGGAGCGCGAGGGCTGGATGATCGATGAGATGTCCACTGCCCTGGCCACAGATGCCTCCGGAGCTTCGGCCTCTCTGGTGGCCCAGGCCATAGGTGGTAGCTCTGTAAAGGTACAACTGCGTGAACCCGTAGGTCACGAACCCTATATTTCCATGGGGCTCGAGATGGAACGTGCTTGGGCTACCGTTGCCCACGCTGTGAATGCCGGCGCCTATCGCTTGCATCGCGAGGATTCCGATATCGGTCTTTTCTACGTTACCTACGATGAAGAGCGCGAGTTGGCGGAGAGTGAAGAGGATGATGGTGGTTGGTTCTCCTGGGGTAAGAAGTCCAAGCAGGACGATGAGCTGGCCGAAAATGCTGACCAGATAACCCTGCAGCAGATCCTTGCCGGTATCGATACCTCTGAGGGTAGTGAGCCTGCGCTGTTCAAGGAAATCAAAGGCTTGGGTGTCGGCTCAATTCCTGAGGGCGGCTTCCCCGGCTACTTAATTGTGATTCGGGGTGGTGACGATGAGATCGAAGTGCGTATCCGCGATACCCGCGGTCAGCCTCTCTCGCGCAACAAGGCCTCCCAGCTACTGCTCTCTATTCAGCAGAACCTGATTTAATAATGGGTCTGCGCTTCGCCTCACTGGGAAGCGGCAGTAAAGGAAACGGTACATTGGTCGCCAGTGGCGACCAATGTCTGTTAGTGGACTGCGGCTTTACCATCAAGGAAACCGAGCGACGTATGTCTCGGCTCGGTATGTCTCCGGCTGACCTCGCTGCGATACTGGTAACCCACGAGCACAGCGACCATCTCTACGGTGTCGCTCCGCTTGCGCGCAAGTATGGCCTGCCGATTTACCTGACTCCTGGGACTCTTCGCGCCCGTGATATCGGCAAGTTACCACAGGTGCACTTGATCGAAGGGCATCAGCCTTTCCTGATTGGGGATATTCAGGTGACACCTGTCGCCGTGCCGCACGATGCCAGAGAAGCTGCACAGTATGTATTCCGCAGCCGAGGCAGTAGTTTGGGCTTATTGACCGACCTGGGCACAGTAACGCCCCATGTGGAATCCCATTTTGCAGGTTGCGATGCACTGGTTCTGGAAGCCAACCACGATCCACAGATGCTGGCCCAGGGGCCCTATCCCCCCTCTCTGAAACGGCGTGTAGGTGGTGCCTATGGGCACCTGAGTAACCAGCAGGCTGCGGGATTTTTACAGCGTGTGGGTTATGAGCAGCTGCAGCATCTGGTGGTCGCCCATATCAGCGAAAAAAACAATACTCTCGAACTTGCTCGTTCGGCTCTGGCAGAAATGGTGGAGAGTGTCGAGAACTGCATTTTTGCCTGTCAGCAGGAAGGGTTTGACTGGCTCACCGTTGAAGCCCGAGAGTAATCGGCACTCGGGTGCCACCTAAATTTCCTCTCAAAAAATAGTGATAACTCACAGGCCCAAGGGCGCTGCGGTCAGTGCTAGCGGTTGTTTAAAGGATAGAGACTGGATGGAAACCTTACTTATTTACTTGTTAGTGGGGGCTGCGGCAGGGACTATTGCCGGCCTCTTTGGGGTGGGTGGTGGTTTAATTATCGTGCCGGCCCTAGTGCTGGTTTTTACTGCCATGGGTATCTCCCCGGATATCCTTACTCATATGGCGGTGGGGACATCTCTCGCAACCATCATCATTACTTCTATCAGCTCAGTGCGCGCACATAATAAAAAAGGTGCAGTGGACTGGCGCTTGTTTGGAATGATGACTCCGGGGATTCTTATTGGCTCCTGGCTTGGCGGAATGACAGCAGATTGGTTGTCTGGGGCCTGGTTACAGCTGTTAATCGGTGTCTTTGCCATCGTTATTGCCATTCGCATGTGGCTGAGTGGCTTGCGGCACAGTGGGGCGGAAGAGGGTGCCGGTATTTTACCAGCAGCCCCCATATTAGCTGGCGCAGGTGCAGTGATTGGTTGGGTTTCGGCAATCTTTGGTATTGGTGGTGGTTCGCTCACCGTGCCATTTCTGTCCCGTTGCAAGGTGCGGATGCAGAGAGCCGTTGCTACATCCGCAGCTTGCGGTTTGCCCATCGCCATTGCGGGAGCTCTCAGCTTTGCGGTGCAGGGTTGGGGCAACACTCTACTGCCAGGCTGGAGCAGTGGATTTATCTACTGGCCTGCCTTTTTGGGGATTGTTGCGACCAGTACGATCTTCGCGCGCTTCGGCGCTAATCTGGCCCACCGTCTACCGGCAAAGTGGTTGAAACATGGATTTGCAGTGTTGCTCTGCGTTATCGGTGGACGTTTCATTTGGCTGAATAGCGGCTTACTGGCTCTGTGAGGTAAGGTTGCTCAGGTCATATTGATCTGAGCTTTTGGCAAAGCGCAGTTAGGGGGTGAGTGCTTTGTACCTTCTCTGTTGCCCACAACCCATCCTAGTCCCACAGGGGTGACTAAACTGAAGCAACATGGAAATGTTGCTTGTTTATTTATTACTCGGTGCTGTTGCAGGTACCGCGGCAGGCCTCTTGGGGATTGGTGGGGGGCTGATCATTGTTCCTGCTCTGGTGCTGATCTTTTCCGCGACGGGTATTTCTCCCGAAGTGCTGACCCATATGGCTGTGGGTACTTCTCTAGCAACCATTGTTATTACTTCAATAAGTTCGGTGTGGGCTCACAATGCTAAGGGCGCCGTCGACTGGCATCTATTTTGGATTATGACTCCTGGGATACTTGTGGGATCTTGGTTGGGCGGCGTGACTGCGGACCTATTGCCTGGAGCCTGGCTACAACTCCTGATTGGTGTCTTCGCCATAATTATGGCTGTGCGTATGGGCGTGAGTGGCTTGCGCGCAGCCTCCCAGAAGGAGAGTGATGACCGCTTACCTGGCTCACTCCCGCTGATTTGTTCGGGGGGGGTAATTGGTTGGCTCGCGGCCATTTTTGGTATTGGCGGGGGGGCGCTGATTGTTCCCTATCTGTCGCACTTTGCTGTCAAAATGCAGCGGGCAGTGGGTACCTCAGCGGCTTTTGGTTTGCCTATTGCCATCTCTGGTTCGCTGAGCTTTGTTGTTCAGGGGTGGGGTAATAAGTTATTGCCGGACTGGAGCAGTGGTTACATCTATTGGCCGGCTTTTTTAGGGATTGTTCTTACCAGCGTGCTCTTTGCCAAGCTTGGGGCTAACCTGGCGCATAAGATATCTGCCAAGCGATTGAAACTTTGCTTTGCCTTATTGCTCTGCATTATCGGCATTCGATTTATTTGGCAGAACTTCAATTTATTAATTGGGCTGAGCTAAAGCTACTGACTGCGTATTGGTTGCCTGGCTCGGCGCCAATTAGGTTCGCCGAGCTTTATTTATCCCAGAGAGGTGGGAGGCCAAAAATAAAAAGGCCGCTGTAAAACAGCGGCCTTTTGGTGCTATGGTGGTTCTTCCTAGCGGATACCACACATGCCTTTTTTCAGCAGCGGTGAGATAACAATCATCAATGCACCGACACCCAGGCCCCACCACATCAGATACTCATACAGGTTGGTATAAGTCGCCAGAGTGGAGGCGAGATCAGTTGCTCCATCCTGGGGAACAGCTGCCATCTTACCGATACGGGTTGCAACGGTTTCTGACAGGGCTGTTGCCAGGAACCAAGTGCCCATACTCACACTGACCACTTTGCCAATGGACAGCTTGGTCACGGCGGACAGACCAACAGGGGAGAGGCACAGCTCACCAGAGGTGTGCAACAGGTAGGCGAGCACCAGCCAGATCATTGCCACTTTACCGGCCTCTGTGGGGTATGCAGCACCTAGCACCAAGGCGCCGAAGCCCAAGCCAGCTTGGATAATGCCCAAACCGAATTTCACCGGTGTACTTGGTTCCCATCCGCGCTTGCCCAGCCAAACCCACAGGGTGGCGAAGGGAATGGCCAGCAGCATGATAAAGCCTGCGTTGAGTGAGCCAAACATGGAGGCGCGTACTTCACCGTCGCCGATGGAGCGGTCCAGTACACGGTCTGCATACAGGGTCATAGAACCTGCGGACTGTTCGAATAATGCCCAGAAGACGATAGTAGAAGTAATAAGGACCATCAGTACAACGGTGCGTGAGAACTCCTCACTATAGTGGCGGACAAAGCCGTAACCAATAAAGGCTACCAGAGCCAGCAACATGCCGCCCAACCACAGGTCGTCGCCATTGAAGGCCCAAATCAGGCCAAGGCCGGCAGACAGAGCTGCCATACCAATGGCGACAACATCTTTACTCTTATTGTCTTTGTACAGCATGGAGAACAGGATCAGGCCGACGATTGCGACGATCAAGAGGCTGTTCTGAGCCAGGTGCACCATGGGCTCACTCTGTACCAGGTACCAAACCAAACCAAGAGACAGGATGGCGCCGAGGTAAACAGCCCACTCTTTATTGATCGGACCAAGCGCTTTTTCTTTCAGTACTTCCGGACGGCTCGGTTCTGCCAGGCCGTCAAGGTACTTCTGGCCCCAAACAAAGGTGATCAGGCCGAAGACCATACCGATACCGGCAAGACCAAATCCATAGCCCCAACCGTAAGTTTCTCCCAGCCAACCGCACAGCAGAGTGGCAATAAAGGAGCCTACGTTGATGCCCATATAGAAGATGGTAAAGCCGGCATCGCGGCGGGAATCATTTTTCGGATAGAGTTGGCCGACAATGGTGGAAATATTGGGCTTTAAGAAGCCGACTCCCACGGTGATCAGCGCCAGGGCCATAAAGAAGACTTTGAGGGCCACCACATCCTGAATAATTACGTTTTCAGTCAGGGTGGTCCCTGCCGCAATCACGCTGCCATCATTCAAAGTAATGGCTTCTGAAAGAACTGTACCTGCCGCATAGGAGATAGCCTGATGGCCTTCCACAGCCATTAACAAGTGGCCTAGACACAGCAGTACACCGCCAAATAGTACGGCCTTGCGCATACCCAGGTAGCGGTCGGCCAGTAGGCCACCGATCAGGGGCAGGGCGTATACCAAGCCGGCATAGGCGCCGAGTACGTCGTAACCGGCGCTATCGGTAAAAAGGTGATACTTGGTGAGGTAGAGTAGGAGCAAGTACTTCATCCCATAGAAGGAGAATCGCTCCCACAGCTCTGTAGCAAAACAGATATAGAGCCCTTTCGGGTGGCCGAGCAATTCGCCCGAGCTCGGAGAGGCCGCCGTTGTGACGTCCGCGACATTAGAAGACATAGAAGTTCCTCTGTCTGTAATAGTTATTGGGGAACCTCCGCTAGCCACTCTCCCGGATAAGGGGCGGGATTGATTGGGTTGCTTCCAGAGCTTCCAGTACAGCGGACAGAGTTTACCAGCTGACTAAATTACAGGCGAACCGTTGTGGAACAATTTAGAGAAATGGTAATCGGGTGCTTCCATTGCAGTGTGATAAGTGGTAAATCCTGCGTAACATGGAATTTTAAGGGGAAAATAACAATGAAAACCCTATTGCTGCTAAGTCTACTCCTGTTCTTGAATGCATGTGCGAGGCTACCGACTGGTCATATTCAGTCTATTGACTTGGATAATGTCTTAAGCGGTGAGGCTTTGCTGGGCAGAGCGGTCTCCCTGGGGGAGTTGCCGCAAGAAGATCTTCTGGGGTTAGACCCAGAGATACGCGCTTATTTGAAAGAATTAGCTCCAAATGCCAGTCCGCAAAGTCGTTTGGCAGCCCTGATACGGGCCTTTGAGCAGCGCGACTTCACTGTGGAGTATGATGAAAGCGCTACCTTAACAGCCATGGAAACCTATCGGCAGGCACGGGGTAACTGTTTAGCTTTCACACTGATGATGGTGGCGATGGCCAGGGAATTAGGAGCTGAGGCTTCCTTCAATCAGGTAGAAGTGCCTCCCGTCTGGAGCCATGATGAGGCTGAGACCTTCATCGTTTACCGTCATGTGAATATGGTATCGGAAGGCTCGCGCGGCCGCCGTGTAGTCGATTTCAACCTTGCCGCTTATGACCCCGCTTACGATCAGCATATCCTGGATGACACGACGGCCTTTGCTCTCTACTACAGTAATCGCGGGGTTGAGTTGATGCGTGAGGGGGAGAGAGAGCAAGCCTTTTTATATCTGCGCAAGGCTCTGGAGCTGCGTTCACAGAGGAGTGATTTATGGGCCAACTTGGGAGCCATGTACAGCCACTTCGGCTTTCTAACCGAGGCGCAGCATAGTTACCAGCAAGCCCTGCATTTAGAAAGCAGCAACCTCGTTGCAATCAGCAATCTGGAGCGCCTCTACCGATACAACGGCCAGCAACCACTTGCCGATGAATATGCCAAGCGTGCCCGCTACCACCGGGAACGCAATCCCTATTATCTCTTCTACCAGGCACGGGATGCCTATGAGCAGGGCGACTTTAAGCGTGCCGAACATCGTTTGCGCAAGGCTGTATCGCGTTATGAGGGTGATCATCGCTTCCACTTCTTACTCGGGTTGGCCAGATATCAGCTTGGGGAAATGGCGGCATCAAGGGAGAGCTTTGAAGAGGCTTTCTCGCTGGTGAATAGTCCCTCAACAGTCAATGCCTATCAGCGAAAATTGCACCTAATAATGCAGAGCGAGTAAGAATTTTTGTTACTTGTAATTAAGTGTTAAGTACAAGGGCGTACTAAAATTAAATGCATAATCGCTAAACAAAGAAAGGGACCAGATTGGCCCCTTTCTTATTTATTGACTTGCGAGGTTCGCTAATTAGAACTGGTAAGTAACACCAGCCCAGGCGTAGCGGCCTTGGTAGTCGTAAGTGCCATTAGTATCGAAACTGTTAGCACCATTGATTGCAGTATAGGATGGATCACGATCGGTTACGTTGTCGATACCAGCGGTTAAGCGCATAGCCTCACTGACATCCCAACCTGCCTTTAGGTTCAGGTAAGTGTGAGAAGGCATATCCAACGTTTCACTATGGCCATCACCAATGTACTGGACGTCTGCGCCAAAGTCCCAGTTATCGGCGTACCAGGTTGCACTCGCCAAGCCACGCCACTTGGTATATGCATCGCCTGTATTGCCGATGTAGTCGAGGTAGTCAGTGGTACTACCTGTTTGGGAGTTGTGCTCTTCGTATTCAAGCAAGTGAGTAGCCTGAGCACGCAGGGCTAACTTACCAGAGTCATAGTGGAAGTTTTGTACAACATCGATATCGATACCACTGGTATTGATCTCACCAACATTCATCTTAGCGCCATTTATGTCGATGATATCGTTATTATTTAGGCGTGTAATAAAGTTACAGGCAGCCTCTTTGCCTTCGTTGCGGTAACAATCGTCCAGTATTTGCTGGAGGTCAGGAGACTGGATTGCGTCCTCAACTTTTATCTTGAAGTAGTCCAAGGTAATGGATAAATCTTCAGTAAATGCTGGGGTCCACACAACTCCGGCTGTGAAACTAGTTGACTCTTCAGGTTGCAGATCCGCATTGCCGCCGATGTTTACAGGAATTTGGTTGTTGATCTGTACTAAGGTTTCGGAAACATTCTGTGAATCACAGTTACCACCTCGACCTTTAGGGTTAACTTCTTTGTTAGTGGCACAAGGGTCTATCAGTGATGGGTAACTCTGGGCGGTGCCACTATAGAGCTCATAGATTCCAGGTGCACGGAAGGCGGTAGATAGACTGGAGCGGAAGCGCAAGTTTTCCGTCGGTGCGTAAACGGCTCCAACTTTGTATGTTGCTTGGCCGCCAAAAGTATCGTAGTCGGAGTAGCGTATAGCAGCATCAACAGAGAGTTCATCTGCGAACCTGGCCCCGGACAAAATTGGCAGGTTAAACTCTGCAAACACTTCGGTAACGGCAAAGTCACCGGAAGTTGCTTCCTGCTTATTGGCAAAAGTGTCACCACTTTGGGTTTCTACGCTTGGATTGAACTCGCCAGATTCTTTGCGATACTCAACGCCAGTAGCAAAACCTAGGGCGCCACCCTGGAATTGAATCGCTTCGATGTCTCCTGTCAGACTGGCACCGAAGTTGATCATTTCATACTCATTATCTTCACGGTCGGTGTAGCCGATATA
Organism: Microbulbifer mixtoriginis (SeqCode); assembly: GCF_052467235.1. NCBI lineage: Bacteria > Pseudomonadati > Pseudomonadota > Gammaproteobacteria > Cellvibrionales > Microbulbiferaceae > Microbulbifer > Microbulbifer mixtoriginis (SeqCode). The sequence goes on from NZ_CP174305.1 coordinate 3,114,222, forward strand.
GTTGGCTACTTCATCACTGAGACCACCGAAGAACTGAATATTCTCTTCATCAATGCCACTGGTGCCGTCGAGAATCTCCTGCAGCTTTGTTTTGCTGATGGCATTGACTAAGGTGTTTTCACCTTCATTTTTGCCATAGCTTAAGAAGGTATCCCAGCCCCAGCCATTATTCAGATCACCGCGTGCTCCAGCAAGAAAACGGTAGGTTTCCGTTTTCTGTTCTGAGTCACGGGTTCCTGTGTCTACGGGGCGAACAAGAATATTGGCGACACCGTCAGCCCAATTTTCACCATGGGTAGCTTCCGGTTTTTCAGGCTCGAGTCCATCAGGTTTACCCAGCTCTTCCCATTTTGCTTTAGCAGCCTCGTATTCTGCTTTGTCAATTTGATATTGACTCTCTGCTTCCTCCCAAGCTTCAGCCAGCTGTGACTGAATTTCGGCAGGAAGATGGTCTGTGGTTAAGGCTAAACCATTACCAGTATATAATGGCTGAGCGGCCATTTGCTGGTTAGTGGTCTTAACGGTATAGGAGCCTTCACCGTAAAGCTCGATGGAGTCGGTCAACGAGAAGGTACCGCTTCCTGTGAAGCTTGTGCGCTCCATAGCACCAGATAGCCACATATACTGGCCAATATCGTAAGGAGTGTAATCTCCAAGCTCAGTACCGCCGTCTTTGATGGTGTAAGCCCCATCACCATAACTGGTGAATAAGGAACCTGAGGCAGCTACGGCGCTTGTTAATCCCGCCCAGTCTCGGTCTTTATAAGTAATTTCATCGCGTTTGCTATGGGTAACGTTACCGATAAATTGACCGCGATCAAATTCTTTACCGAAAGTGATAGACAGCTCGCCATTCTCTCCGCCACCAGCTTCGGTAGCGCCTGCACGGGCGTTAACACGAACACCATCGAAAGAGTCTTTCAAAACTACGTTGATAACACCGGCTACAGCGTCAGAGCCGTAAACGGCGGAAGCACCATCGGTTAGAACTTCGATACGATCGATCATATCAACCGGGATATTGTTCATATCTACGGCAGAAGCGACACCAGAGCTAGAAGATACGAAGCGGCGACCATTAACCAGCACTAGGGTACGGGCAGAACCCAGGTTACGCAGGTCCACAAATGACAGACCAGCACCACCGTTGTTGTCATTGGCATTGATACCGGTTGTTCCCATGGATGGAAGTTGGTTGAGTAACTCATCGATGGTGCCAACACCGGAGCGCTGGATAGCTTCAGAGTCAACTAGAGTAATGGGACCGGTAGTGGATAGTGGGTCACGAGCAATGCGGGAACCAGTAACAACTACTTCCTCAACCTCTGGTCCGGGAATAGATTCCTGGGCGAAAACGCCAGAGCTGGCGATTGTGCCCAGTGCTGCAATGGCAACGCTCAGTTTGGTCTTGATCATAGTGGAACCTTTTTATACTTAAGGTGCTTTTATGGCTATAAAGTTTATATAAGAAAACCTGTCAAAGGTGACTTTAATTCATTATCGTCCAATATGGAACTACCGACAGGCTTTTAGAGTCCCTGATCAAGGTTTCTCAGTGTTAGGTTTACACTAGATGTTTTCGTATTTTACAGTCTTTTCTGGGTGTTTTTTGTTCTATTTGGCTTGGGTCCGCAAACTTGTCATATGAAAGCATTGTTTATTAAAAAAAATATTTTTCGATCTGACTTAGGAGTTTGAGGTGGTATTAGTGGGCCTCCATTTTCTTATATGGAATGTTATTGAATGGGGTAGCGTGTTAACGGTGTGAAGCTGAGTAGGGTCCATTTGTGTAATGAGCCGCAACGTAGATGATGGTTGAGAGAAATAGATTTGTCCTTTGCGAATCAGATGGGCGATGCATCTACATAACTTTGTCACTGCTGGTATTAGATTGTCCGGAAGAATTGGGTTATTACACAGGACTTTATGTGGTAATAGGCCTTATTTTATTTGTGACTCATAAGTAACTATCCATACATTAAACTTTTGGAACAATGAAGATTCAAATAGGTCATGCCCATTGCTTTTCAAAAGCACCCCTTAAAACTTCTACTTCGTAAGTACTAAAATACTGCATCACTTGCCTTCTGTTTAGTTGAGGAGGAAAGATAGGTTTACCGCTTTTGGGGGAGTGGGTGGTGTAGATACTTTGTGTTGGTGTTGAGAGGGTGTTAAGGATGTTTGTAAGTATCCACACAAAGTAACAGAGCAATGATCCGCTTAAGAGTTAGGCCCAAAACAATATTTGGCCATATGAGACTAGAAGTGTATGAAAGGCAGTTGCCTACTCTGCGTATTTAGTGATAGATCAATTGACCGTTTTGCTTCAAAAAGGGAGATCTTATTGTAACCTAGCAAGTTATAGAAAAGAGGCTCATATTAAGGTGTCTTGATTTTTGAAGGGTCGTTAGTGATGTTGCAGTTTGTATTGATTCCATCTTGCTGAAATTTTTTAGTTTTTCGGGTCCTTTGGGGTTTTGTAGGGTAAAACGTGGGCTGCTCACCTTGATAGTTTAAGATCTTATTATTTTGTCATGTTAATAAAAAAGGGCCAGTTTTAACTGGCCCTCAATATCATCATAACCTTCTAATTGATTTCTCTTAGAAAGCTACGGTGTACTCACCATAAACAACACGGCCGGTAGCGTCATACAGGTCAGCGTGTTCACCAGGGTACTTGCCACCTCTATCAAGAACAGGATCCTCATCAGTCAAGTTACGAGCACCAATCTTTATTTTTCCAAATGACTGGAAGTCGTAGCTGTATGAAAGGTTCAAAGTGGTCCAGCTGTCTAGCTGCTCACTTTGAGTGGCTAGTCGGAAACCGTCAGTTCCAACAGGTTCGATGAAATCACCTTCGGAATGTTCACCAACATAGTCAACTATTAGGTTCACTGCATGGTTGTCGTAGTTCCAACCTAGTGCAAGCTGGGCACGTAGATCAGGCTGAAGGTTGAAGCCGACAGTCTCCTGTTGCTTGCCATTGTAGAAAGGCATTTGTTCATAAGTGAGGGTGTGGGATACCAGTGTATCAGCGGTAAATTGACCAAAATCAGTCTCTATTAATCCGCTAACTTTTAGGTCCAGGCCAGTGACGCTTAATGTGCCACTGTTTTTGTAAGTAGAATAAACTTCGGCAAAGCCACCGGCTCGGTTTACATAAACGCCATCAGCCTCAGTCATTTCAATGCCGGCAGCTTCAGCATATAGCACGCTTTGTGTGGATGGTTGGGTAATTACATTATCAACCTCTACACTCCAGTAGCCTAGGTCAACATTCCAATTGTCGTTGATCTCGTAGTTTGCACCGATGCTAAAGGTGCTGGACTCTTCGGCTTCAAGGTCTTCATTAGATGCGTAGTAAGTATCTTTTTGCTTTGGAGAGCCGCAATCAGATGGATCATACGCTTCGCCAGCGGCGATGGCAGATTGCTCGCAGGCAACATAATCGACAGCTCTCTCAGCAGAGAAGGTCTCTGGTCCATACAGTTGGTCAAGGCCAGGGGCTCGGAAGCCTTCACTTACTCGGGCGCGCAAAGTGAGGGCGTCCATTACATTCCAAGTGGCGCTCAAGGATGGAGAAACTGCAGAGCCAAAGTCACTATAATCGTCATAGCGTATTGCTGCATTTACTTCTACACCTTCAACTACAGGAATAATAGCTTCAGCAAAAACAGCTGTAACATCACGATCGCCGGAAGAAGAGTTACCGGCGCTACCGCCAACTAGTCCTGCCTCTGAGTGGGAGTCGTACTTGTTTCCATAGTCCACGGAGAAGGCTTCCGCACCAGCGAGCATGGTTACTGTACCAGAGGGTAATTCGAAGGCGTCGAACTGGACATGACCATAGGCCTTAGTCATATCAGTGTAATTGTCTTGGGTTGCAGTATGACGCATCGCTGCAGCACCTTCTTCAGAGAAGGGATCGATGCCTCTAGCCAGAACGTAGTCTAGACCAGGGTAAGAGAGGTAGTAGTAACCGTACTCTTTTACGTCATAGTAGCTTTTCTGTAAGTAGGTCTCGTAACTGACATTGTCATTGATGTCGCCACGGAAGCCAGCAACTATATCATACTGAGTGTCGGTGACGAGATTGTCACGCGTTCCGATATTAGTCCAACGATAATAGCCGGTAAGATTGTAGTTTTCGCTGATTTCACCAGATGCCAATAATGCATCGATATCAAAGGGTACATCGGCATAGTCAGCGGGCATGTTATCACTGGGGTCTTGCCAGTTACCCCATGTGGCGGCGGGAGGTGCAAAGCGGCCAAAGGACTCTACGCGAGAAAACAGCAAGGTAGAGAAAAATTCCATGCTGTCAGTCAGTTGATAGCTTGCATTAACGTAAGTGTTAACTTTGTCGAGCTCTGCCTTGTTGGCTGAGACGTCGCCATAGTTATACATGCAGTAACTGTGCTTGTTCAGATTTGAAGGGGCGCCCCAGTCTGAGTCAGCACTAACTTCGCCAAGGAAGCCGTTACCCGCTGCGCAGCCATTCGCTGCAAGAATTTGGTTAAAGCCAGTCGTTGGATCGAATAACCAAATGGATTTACCATAAATTGAGGCGCCGTCAGTCTCATCGTAGGCTTCAATCTCTCCATCGCCATTTAAATCTTTGGCCCAGGGAGCAGTGTAATCACGATCCTTATCAAAAATCGGATCGCGACGATTCCATTCAGCTGCAACGGTAATATTGCCTCGTTCACCACTCATACCAGTGATTAAAGCAAAGCCTTCTTCGCGTCCATCATCGCGGGAGCGGTCGGCGCTAGTTACTTTGAATTCTAGGCCTTCAAAGTTCTCACGCATAACCATGTTTACTACGCCGGCAACGGCATCAGATCCGTAAACAGCAGAGCCGCCATCGGCCATGATGTCAACACGCTCAATTGCGGCCATGGGGATCATGTTGATGTTGATAGCTGATGCGCCTAGGTTGGGGGAGCCAACCATGCGTCTGCCGTTCAACATAACTAAAGTACGAGACGAGCCTAGGCCGCGAAGGTCAATAGTGGCGTTAGACTGTGCGGAGCTACCAGAGCGCTCACTAAAAGAGCCCATAGAGTTGAGTGGTGAAGTGCGTAGAACATCAGCTACTGTCAGGGCGCCGATGGCATCAATGTCTTCTCTATCGATTGAGACATTCTGGGCGGACTGGTCAAAATTTGTACGCTTAATGCGAGACCCTGTTACGACAACCTCTTCTACTAGGGCTGCGTCTTCTTGGGCAAATACGGGCATAGCAGGAATCATGATCGCCGCTGCAGTTAGCCCCAGGGCCCCCTTTACAGCTGCGGACAGGAGATTCTTTTTCATTGTCAATCCTCTCTTGATCGTTGGATTTATAATCTTTTGTCAAAATCGACGAGTTATGAAAGCAGCTACCCCCAAGTGGCCGCTTCCCTCCCAACATATCTTCTAACGATTGGCGTAAAAGATCCCTCAAAGAAAAATCTCATTTTTTTTCTAATACTTCCTAAAGATCGAATTGACAGGTTTGAGAGGGGTGGTTTGAGCAAACCCATAAAGGAATAGATAGTGACTGGAATTAAAGTTTTATCGAGAATGTACTATACCAGTACCGCCCGGTCATATCGTAGGTGTGGTGGTCAAAATTATTGTCGATTGCTGTAATGGCAAGAGGAGGTGAGGCATTAAGCAGGTTGTGAATCCCGGCTGTTAGTCGAAATTTATCTTTTATATCAAAAGAGAGTTGTACATCATGACTAAACCAACTGCCTATATCATGGGTGGCGATTTTATCGTTGTGAGCGTAGGTTTCCTTAGTGTTGCCGACGAAATGTACAGTGTAGCCGGCTTTCCATCGGTGAGTGCTCCAATAAATTCCTGCGTTGGCTTTAAATTTTGGCAGTGAGCCCGCCCCGCCAGTTGTGATGTCTACAAAAGTGCCTGCCAGTTCCTCTTCGGGCAGTCCTGCGGCTCCTTGATTGAGATAGTTCAGCATATGGCTTATGTTCATAGCCAGTTTGAACTGCCCAAGCTCATCCTGGGGGAGATCATAGCGGAGTGCAACATCGTAACCACGGATGGTTCTGCGGCCTTTATTGATTCTTGTTGCGAGAATTTTGGTGATTTCGCCTTGCTCGTCTCTCAGTACTCTATCGCTGAATAGCCCAGCATAGGCATTTTGCTCAACTAGGAACTGAGGGTTACTGCCAATGACATCTTCCTGTTGGATGTTAAAAATTTCGACTGCAGTACTTAATCCTTCTATTTGCTCCGGTGTCCAGGCAAGGCTGGCTGTTAGGGTTTTTGAAGTTTCAGGCGTGAGGTTGGGGCTGCCTCCAAACTCGGTAAGATACTGAATTCGTGCGCTGTCTGATTGCCCTGTGCAGCCAGTTAAAGTGCTTGCGCTCTTGCTGGTGCAGGGGTCGAAGATAAACTCCTGACTTTGATAGCCTTGCTGATACATATCAGTCAGGGTGGGGGCCCTGAAGCCGCTGGCATAGCTGACCCGTAGATTTAAGTCTTCCAAAGCTTGCCAGCGTATGGCGAGCTTTGGATTGTATGTATTGCCAAAGTCGCTATAGCTGGATAATCGGACTGCCCCATCGAGCCAGAGTTTTTCTTCTTTAATTGGGATTGAGACCTCGGCGAAGGTTTCTTTAATGGTGCGTGAGCCTTGAGTTGCTCCTGGGGAGTGCCCACCAATATAGGAAAGGCCGTTTAGGTCATTCGAGTCGCTGGTCAGGGCTTCATGCCTAATCTCAAACCCTGCTGCCGCTAAAATTTCTCCGGCTCTGGTTTCCCCTAGGGATCCGTCTGAGATAAAGGTGAGAGATTCCATTTTCGTGCGGCTGTTAGTGGTGCTTGTTCCTCGAATAAAATCCAGCTGCTCCTGAGGGATGCTGCCGCTGGGGCCGAGGAGATTGATGGGGGTGCAGTCGTTACTCGAATTACAGCTGGTAGGTCCCTTCAAGCCTTGAGAGAGCGCTAGGGGGTTAATAAGGTTACTGAGTTTTTCAGATTTTTTTGCCCTTTGCAGGGAGGTATTCAATTCCCAGTGCCACTGGTTGTAGACCCCTTTGATTCCTGTGTTGAGTCTCCAGGTGGCTGTGCGGTTTTTTTGAATGCGTGGACCTAGCTCCGTAATGCGCTTCCTAACATCTGTAATTGTTTGATTGAAGGGGTTGTAAATGTTATCTGCTGCTATTGTCAAATCACCGTTATCGAAGCGTGTGAAGACTGGGGAGGGCGCTTTGGTCGACTCTGCAGAGGTGTGTAGACCCATTGCCTCGGCAAATACAAGGAGGTTGTCTGAAAGGTCAAAATTAGCAGATAGGTAAGCAGAGTTACTTTTGAGTGGAGTGATGGCAGAGGTGTAGTCGTTATAGTTGTAGCGATCTTCTAGGGACCAGTCCCGATAATTATTGGAGGTTTGACTGGTCAGAGTGGCACCGTTATCAAGCGCGATAAATCCTTCCGGGGTGGCTGATGAGCGCTTATCTGTGCCACCAAAATTTCGGCTGTCTGCAGACTCAGATAAGTTGCGGTCGCGGCTCATTATTGAGCCTTGGGTGTATTGTGCCAGGTTGAGCATGATATGACCCCGCTCGCCGTGTCTCCCCCAGGTTAAATGGTGGGATTCGGTTTCGCGATCGCCAGCTCCTGATTGCCCATAGTAGCTATCTATAGATAGGCCCTCGAAGTCCTTGCGGAGGATAATGTTGATCACTCCAGCAATGGCATCCGATCCATAAACTGCAGAAGCCCCGTCTTTTAGGATTTCGACACGCTCAACTAAAGATAAAGGAATTGTGTTGAGGTCAGTAGCCTCTCCGTTGTAACCATCTCCAATTATGCGGCGGCCGTTGATCAAGACTAGTGTGTTGCTGGCAGGAAGGTAACGGAGAGAGACGGTGGCTGTGCCGTCATCCTGTTGGCTGACTGAGGTGCTGGTGGAATTTCCCGAAATGGCTGGGAGAAACTTGAGTACATCGGCAACAGTTTGCGCTCCGGTAAGTTCAAGTTGCTCCCGGGTTAGTCTGTCGATAGGAGCATAGCCGTCTAGCTGATAATGGCGCAAATGGCTGCCGGTAAGGCTTTGGCCGGTAACTGTGATTTCTTCAGGTGCTTTGCTGGATTGCTGTTCAGATCGAGGGGTTGACTCCTTATTTGGAGTCACCGCGAAGGAGGTCGGGCCTATTCGATGATAGGAAAATGGAAGGCCCTCTAGTAGTTGTTCAATTGTTGCTTCAAACTGGTTTTGCCCTGTGCTCAGTGTCTGCTTAGGTAGTTGATATAACGAAGCTGAGGAGGTTGGTACCAGAATAGAGACTTGGCACTGCCTTCCCAGAGAAATGAGGGCCTCTGGCAGAGAGCTCGCTGGAAGCTCGATTCTGGGCTTTGGGCACAGTACATCGGCTGCACTATTTGCCGACAGCATGAGTGCTAAAAAAGCTGTAGCCCAGTGCTTTACCGTCAAGAAATTGCCCATTTTTATTGCGCCCAGCAATTTGAATTTAACTGAGCGGGTGTATCTATTGTGTTTGTGGGCGGGGAGTTGGTTATTTGCCTAATAAACGACCGCCATTTGAGACGGTTATAACCTAGTTGTGCTTGGGAGACAAGATAGTCAGGTTGTTGTTGCTGCGGTCCTGCTGAAGGTCCAGGGCAGTGGTAATGGCTTCGAGTGTGTTATCTGGGTCGGATATGGCAAAAGTACCAGATACTAGGCGCCCCTCGATTTGTGGTGCAGCGACAACAGGGGTGGCTAAGTAGCGGTTTAGCTCTTGCAAGGCCTCCTTGAGGGGAGTTCTCTCAAATACCAAGATACCGCGAGTCCAATCTGTCGCCTCTTCCGGTGAGGTGCGCTGGACTTGGGCGAGTCCCTGGTCAGATACGCTGACCTTTTGGTTCTTGATTAGCGTAACGGAGTCGGGGGTTAGGCCTGGTGTTTTCTCTGTTTCACTGACGGAGACTTTACCTTCGGTTACTGATACTCGGGTATTCTCTGGGTTCAGCTCTACATTAAATTCGGTTCCCAGTACGCGGATACTTGCACTGCCTGCGGTAACTGTGAAAGGGCGGGCAGTTTGGCGAGCCACGTCAAAAAAGGCCTCTCCACGAAGGAGTTGCGTTTGTCTTTCCTTGCGGCTAAAGCTGACGCGAAATTCACTATTGGAGTTCAGCTTTACTTCGGACCCATCAGGCAGGCTGATGGTGCGAATCTCACCTAGCTGGGTGATATAAATTTGTTGATCAGTCTTGCCGTTTCCCAGCCATTGCAGGCCAATCCAGACGGCGAGGAATACACCACAGGTGGCGAGTCCGCCACCGATAAACCATTGCGGTAGTCCCCAGTGAATAGGTTGCACTCTTTTCTTTTCTTGAGCTTTTCCATTTTGGGTGTGGGGGCTGGGTACACTCTCAGGGAAAAGTTGGTCGATTGGCATATGGGCGAGGGCACCCAGGTCGCCCCAGAGCTCGACCACCTCATCGAAAGCCTGGCGATGAGCTTCAGAAGCCGACAGCCAAGCCTCGAATACATGCTTTTCCGCGCTACTCATGGCCTCTGAGCGTAAGCGAGCAACCCAAGCACAGGCCTGGTCCAGGCTCTCATCGCTTGTTTGACTTTGGGGGTTGCTGTTCATATTTGCTCTAGTAGTTAAGGGTTAAATAGCGCTTATAAGAGTGGGACTTTGGTCTCAAAATTCAGTGCATCTTACTCAAAACTGCCTGACTTTTGCGATGCCGATGAAGGTAAAGATCTCTCTGCAGAATAATCGCAACGCAACTGCTTCGTATAGCAGCGAATAATTCTGAAAGTGCCTCACTTTTCAGGTTCTGCCAGGATTTAAGCTCCACTCATGCACACTGAGACGGCTAAGGAGGTGCCCCCCTCAACAAAAGTTGATGGGGATATGAAATGAGCCCTAATGGTTTACGGGGAGGAATCCACTTTGCGCCGGCAGGCTTTTAGTGCCTGTAGAATATATTTCTCCACACTACTCACAGAGATGTTCATTTCATGGGCGATTTCACTGTAAGAGAGTCCACGTGTTCTATGCAGCAGAAAGGCTTGTCGGCACTTCAGTGGCAGTTTATCCATTGCCTCATAGATGGACTGTAATTGTTGGCGTGCAGCGAGAACCCGTTCTGGGGACTGGTGATCGGTATGGTCGTTACCGTGAGTCTCCCCCTCTAATGAGACTTGCTGATTGAGGTACTCCACATGCAGCTTGCCTCGACGTAGTTGGTCAACAGCCAGATTGTTTGCGATTTGGTAGAGATAGGCGCGAGGGTTTTCCAACTCCTTTTCATCGCTGAGTTTTTGTAGGCGCAGGTAGGCATGCTGAGCAATATCCTCGGCATCGTCTGGGCTTTTGACAATACGTGCGACAAAGCGTACCAAGGCTTGGCCGTGCTCGGCAAATAGCCTCTCCAGAAGTGTTTTCCTGGCTTTATTCATTGCGTATTGCTTTCCCCGTCCCAGGCTCGCTTTATCATTGTGAATTGTTTGTTCTTAGTGCGAGCTGGCGCAGTTATATCACAAGGTTGGCTTGGGCTACGAGTGGCGCGAAACGATCTCTTGGGATGATAGCCTGCTATTCGCTATGCCTCGTCGTCTATGCCGGTATAATGGCGCCCGCGCCAAAGGCGCTGAGATATAAGTTGGCAGAGGTGTGCCGAGCACCGGAGACTGGATGAGCTATCAAGTACTGGCACGTAAATGGCGCCCGCGTCTTTTTAAGGAGATGGTGGGGCAGGAGCATGTGCTCCAGGCACTTATCAATGCCTTGGATAACGGCCGGCTGCACCACGCCTACCTGTTTGCCGGTACTCGGGGAGTGGGAAAGACCACAATTGCCCGAATTCTGGCCAAATGCCTGAACTGTGAGGAGGGTGTCAGCTCTGAGCCCTGCGGACAGTGCAATGCCTGCAATGAGATAGCCGATGGCCGTTTTGTCGATCTGATTGAGGTGGATGCGGCATCCCGCACCAAGGTGGAGGATACCCGGGAGCTGCTGGAAAATGTCCAGTATGCTCCGACCAGAGGTCGCTACAAGGTCTATCTGATCGACGAAGTGCATATGCTCTCGAACAGTTCCTTTAATGCCCTGCTGAAGACTCTGGAGGAGCCGCCGCCCCATGTAAAATTCCTGCTCGCTACCACAGACCCACAGAAGCTGCCAGTAACTGTGTTGTCCCGCTGCTTGCAGTTCAAGCTTAAGAATATGAGCCCCGAGCGGATTGTCGAGCATCTGCGCTTTGTACTGGGGGAGGAACAGGTGCCTTTTGAAGAAGGCGCCCTTTGGCAGCTAGGCCGCGCGGCAGATGGCAGTATGCGCGATGGTATGAGTCTCACCGACCAGGCTATCGCTTTTGGCGGCGGCAAAATCAGCGAAGCCGAAGTGCGCGGCATGCTCGGTAGTATCGATACCGGCTTGGTGTGGAAACTGCTACATGCCTTGGCAGATGAAGATGCGGCGACGTTGTTTGCTACTGTCGCTGAGCTGGCTCAACAGGCTCCAGACTTTGGCGCCACCCTGGCAGAGCTCTCCGATAACTTACATCGTCTGGCGGTCGCCCAGATTTTGCCCCAGTCGATAGATAATGCCCTAGGCGATGGTGAGCGGCTACGACAGCTTGCCAGTCGTATAGCCCCAGAGAATATACAGCTCTACTATCAAATGACCCTGCACGCTCGCCGTGACCTGCCCCTGGCCCCAGATCCCCGTAGTGGCTTTGAAATGGCGCTGTTGCGCATGCTGGCGTTCCGTCCGCAAGGCGTAGCGACAATTCCAAGGGCAGAACTGCCTGAAACAACTGCTAGTGCGCAAACTCAGACGGCTCTTAGAGAGCAGGCACCTATCGAGCAGGAGAATGCCGTCGAAAAAAAGTCTGAAGTTGTGGTGCCTCAGCATTCTGAGAGTGCCGAGGTTGTGCCAACTCCAGGGCCTCATGCCGAAGCGATAGCGGCTGCGCAGAATGAAAGCCCGGTTCAGAACTCGGTGCCGGCTAGAGGGGATATGCCCCCTAAACTTGAAGAACCCGCGCCCCAGCAGTCTCCATACCATGCAGAACAAGCCGGCGAGTTAGTACTGGGTGTCCAGACTGCAATAGTTGAGCGACCACTAGAGGTACCCAGCGCGCAGCCCTCTGGCTCGCGGGAGGGGGTTCTAGCTGAACTTCGCCAACGCGTAGCGGAAGTCGAGGCCTCCCCCCCTGCGGTAGAAAACCAGGCCCCCACGAGAACGGAAGCGGTTGCTCAGGTTGCTGAAGCACCGCCGGCACGCTTTGATGCCCTTACATCAGGTAGCTGGCCGGCACTCTATAAGCAGTTGGGCGTCAGCGGCATATTGCACTCGATCGCGCAGCATCTGGAGCTAGTGGGGCGCCAGGACAATATACTTTCCTTTACCCTGGACGAATCTTTTAGCAGTCTTTATGACGAGGTGCATCAGCGGCGCCTGGGGGACTTGCTGGGAGACTTTTTCCAGCAGCCGGTTATTGCACAGATTCAGGTGGGGCAGGTACAAGGCAGTACGCCGGCACGTTTGGCTGCGGCGACTCGCGATGCGCGCCTAGCAGCAGCGCGGGATGCCCTTACCTCAGACCCCCTGGTTCAGGAACTTCAGTCCGAGCTGGGCGCTGAGTTAGTGTCAGATACTGTTGAATCCCTGGCGAAGGCGGATTGATAGAGTTTTTGGTTACCCGGCGTCTAACCGGGCTCACACATAATAGAGATAGAGGTTACCTATGAAAGGTTTGGGCGATCTGATGCAACAGGCCCAGAAAATGCAGGCCGACATGCAGGAAAAAATGCAGAAGGTACAGCAGGAGTTAAATGAGCTACGCGTGTGCGGTGAATCCGGCGCGGGTATGGTTAAGGTCACCATGAATGGCCGGCACGATGTTATCTCTGTGGAAATCGACCCTTCCCTGCTGTCCGAAGACAAAGAGATGTTGGAAGATCTTTTGGCCGCGGCAGTGAACGATGCTGTGCGCCGAGCTGAGGAGAAGGCCCAGGAGTTACAAAAGCAGCAGGTGGGTAACCTCGCTTCTGGTATGAATCTGCCGGAAGGCTTCAAGTTTCCATTTTAAGGGGCAGAGCCCGGTTGTTTAGCCTTATATGTTTAGTCCCTTAATCGAAGAGTTGATTCGCGCGCTGCGCTGCCTGCCCAGTGTGGGCCCCAAGTCGGCCCAGCGCATGGCGATGTACTTGTTGGAAAAGGATCGCGACGCTGCAGAATTACTGGCGCGCAGCCTGGCGCAGGCTGTGGAGAAGGTCGGTCGTTGTCAGCAGTGCCGTACATTGACCGAAGAAGCCGTATGCACCCTATGCAACAACAGCCGCCGCGAACAAACCTCTCTCTGCGTTGTTGAAACTCCCGCCGATGTGCTGGCGATTGAGCAGGCTGGTAACTACCATGGCCGCTACTTTGTGCTGCATGGTCACTTGTCTCCGATCGATGGTATCGGCCCCGCAGATCTTGGAATGGACCTGCTGGAATGCAGGTTGGCCAGTGAGCCATTACAAGAGTTGATCGTCGCCACCAATCCCACAGTAGAGGGGGAGGCGACAGCCCAGTACATTGCCGAGCGCGCCAAAGCGCAGGGAGTGACTGTCAGTCGTATTGCCCACGGCGTCCCCATTGGCGGTGAGCTGGAATATATCGACGGCGGTACTCTGGCACACGCCTTCAATAGTCGCACCGCCTTCTTCCCCCCAGCAGAGTAATACCGATGGTTGAAATAGATACTACTCCGCGCTGGGTGGACTCCTGCGAGCAGTTGGCGGCTTTGTGCGCACAGTGGCGACAGCAGCGCGCTGTGGCTCTGGATACCGAGTTTATGCGCAGTCGCACCTTTTATCCTCAGCCGGCCCTAGTACAGGTTGGGGATGGCAGGCACTGCTACCTCATCGATAATCTCGCCATTGAAGACCTGCAACCGTTGCGTGATCTGCTGCTGGATACGGCTGTTACAAAAATTATGCACAGCTGCAGCGAGGATTTGGAGACTCTGGAGCGTCTGCTGGGGGTGATCCCCGAGCCCATTTTTGACACTCAGATCGCTGCGGCGATTAGTGGTATGGGGGCGGGCCTTGGTTACGCCGCTACCGTGCGCGAGCTATTGAGTATTGAACTGCCGAAGAGTGAGACCCGCTCGGATTGGTTGCAGCGCCCTCTCAGTGATGCGCAGAAAACCTACGCCGCACTCGATGTGGCTTGGCTGCCGGTTCTATATGGTGCCTTGCTAAAGCGGTTGCAGGAGCAGCAGCGGGAAACTTGGCTAGTTGAAGACTGCGCAACTTTGGTGGCAACTGCGCGAAGCCCGCAACCCCCTGAGTCCTATTACCAGAAAGTGAAAGGTGCCTGGCGCCTGCGCGGCAAACATTTGGCCGTGTTACAGGACCTTTGTACTTGGCGGGAATGTGAGGCGCGAACCCGAAATATGCCGCGCAACCACCTGCTCAAGGAAAATCTCTGTATGACCATGGCCCAGCAGTTGCCGCGGCATAAAGGCGCCTTGAGCCAAGCTGGCCTCGAGGGCCGTGCCCTGCGAGAACACGGTGATAGGTTGTTGCAGTTGATTTCCCGCGCCCTGGAGCGCAGCGATTTGCCGACGCGTTTACCGCAGCCGCTCAACCGACAACAGGGGGAGTTACTGAAGTTACTGCGTAAAGAGGTCGCGAGTATTGCAGAGCGTGAAAATCTGCCTGCAGAAATCCTAATTCGCAAAAAAGAGTTGGAAGCCCTGGTCCTTGCTCGCGACCCCCAGTTGCAGGGGCGTCTCTGTGGTTGGCGCGCCGAAGTGGTTGGTCGGCCCCTGCTTAAAGCTCTGCGACATTTACGCAAAGAGGAAATGAAGTGAAAGTCTTGTGTGATATTTATCGCAGTCCCAAAAAAGAAGAAATGTATTTGTACGTCGATAAGCGTGAGGGGACTGCGCGGGTACCTAAAAATTTATTGGAGTTGTTTGGCAGCCCCCAGCACGTCACTACCATGCTAATGACTCCAGAGCGCAAACTTGCGCGTGCAAATGCCGACAAAGTCCTGCAAGAGGTACGTGTGCAAGGTTACTATTTGCAGATGCCGCCGGTGGCCGATTCTGAAATGCGTGAGATCGCATTGAAAAACAGCAAACTGCAGCGCTGAGTTAGATTAATGGCACAATTGCCTTTTTGGCGACGTAAAACTCTAGCGCAAATGAGTGAATCTGAATGGGAAGCTCTGTGTGATGGTTGTGGGCGCTGCTGCCTGCACAGCCTGGAAGATGAGGAAACTGGTGAGCTTTACAACACCAATGTCGCCTGCCGTTTGCTGGATACAGACTCCTGTCGCTGTAGCCAGTATTCAAGGCGAAAAGAATTGGTGCCTGGATGTGTGCAGTTGCGGGTAGAGGATATAGACCAATACACCTGGCTTCCGAGCACCTGTGCCTACCGTCGCTTGGCCGAAGGGCACCCTTTGCCGGAGTGGCATCCGCTTGTGAGTGGAGATAGCCAGTCTGTACACAAAGCGGGTATGTCTGTGCGCGGCAGTGTCATCAGTGAGGAGCTGGTTCACCCGGATGATATGGAGGAGCACATCGTCACCTGGGTGGAAGCCGGTTGAGCTAGTGAGGCATAGTCACTCGTTCCTGAACTGGGCGGGAAACATAGAGTAAATAAAAAATGTCTGAAGATTTTCAACTTGCCTGGTTGGTATATACCGGCTCGACACTGGTTTTACTAGCTGCCGGCTGGTGGTTTATGCGCAATTGGCGCTGGAGCTGGCTGCGCCGCACCTTGTTATTGGTCTTGGCTGGTGTACTACTGCTGCCGGTAAAAATACCGGTGGCCGAGTCAGTAGCCATGCCCGTACTACCCCTGTATCTCTACCAGGTATTATTTGAAGAAAATGGGGCTGCACCGGAAGTGACAGCAAATTTGGTATTTGCTGCAGGTGGTGCTTTAGCGGTGATGATTGTGTGGGGACTGGTTTCGCTATTATCTAAGTTTCGTCGCAGTCGCCGCCGTCGTTTCGACGAAGACCCATACTTCAAGGAACAGTAACGGGATTTTTCATCCAGATCTTCCCTCATCACAGGGCTCATCGCAACTGGGCCCACTCACTTTTCTCCCCTTGCTTATCAAAGGCGTTCCTTCCTTTCTCTAGCCTCTCTGTGGATGGTGACAGCTGCTATATCTATTAGGCTGCTTACGCACTTGGCGTGAGGCCAGACGAGCCGGCTTACTGATAAAGACCAATAAACAAGCCCCTGTTGGGAAATCATGGATTGTATTTCCTGAATATCCCAGTGGAGAGGGTTACTTATTGGTAAGCCAGACTCACGACAGATAAAGTTTATAAATTGCCCTTGGCGTAGATTTTCGCCCATTGTTATGGCGCAGGTTGCCAGATGGCTGAGGAACCCTGATGCTCGACCACCTGCTGATTCTCACTGCAGTAATGCTGGTATCGGGCATTCTCGGTGGGCTGGTGAACTATTATCAAATGCTGTTTACGGAGGAGGATCCCGCCGGCCTTGCTCGCTGCCTGATTATGGGATTGTGTGGTGCCTTAATGGTGCCAATCTTCCTGAAGTTTACCCAAAGCGATTTACTGATCGAAATCCAAGGCGACCCTTCGCGGCTTTTGATTTTTACCGGTTATTGTCTGCTTGCCGCTATAGCTTCCCGCATGTTCGTGTTTAATGCTGCGCGTCGCCAGCTGCGCGATGCCAGTATCGCCCGTGCTCGAGTGGAAAATATGGAGCAGGAACTGCGCACTATGCAATTGGAAATGATGCCTTTGCTGGAACATGAGATAGAAGGGGATCTGGAGCAGGGGCCGGTGCTGGATTTCAACCAAATTCGCAAGCTGGACGACAATGCCCTGCAGGTACTCAATCTGCTAAATGACGGTGAGTGTGTATTCCGCTCCCTAAGTGGTATGGTGCAAGATAGTGGTATGGAGACCAATTCTATTGCCCGTGCCCTTAACAGCCTGCTTGTATTAGAAATGGTGGGCAAAATCCACAGTCACCTGGGGATTCGCTGGTATATCACCGGTAAGGGGCGCCAAGTAGTACACCGCCGCAGCACTCAGATGGCTTGAGCCATAGTCGATAACCCCCTTCATTTAGTCTCTACTCGGGCTGGTCATCCAATTTGATCGTTCCCGCCTCGCCACCCGCCCCGCTGTTCAATTATCATTCGCTAAATCTGAAGATAGCGTGATGACAGGATTGGAGTAAGCATGAAATTTACCGGTACCGATAGCTATGTAGCTACCGAAGACCTGCAGATGGCGGTGAACGCAGCCGTCACCTTACAGCGCCCTTTGTTGATCAAAGGCGAACCGGGCACCGGCAAAACACTGCTCGCGGAACAGGTTGCCGAGAGCCTTGGAATGAAATTGATCCAATGGCATATCAAATCTACCACTAAGGCCCAGCAGGGACTTTATGAGTACGATGCGGTATCCCGCCTGCGCGACTCCCAGTTGGGGGTGGATAAGGTTCACAATATTGCCAATTACATCAAGCGCGGCAAGCTGTGGGAATCCTTTGCTGCGGAAGAGCGTGTGGTACTGCTGATCGATGAGATTGACAAAGCGGATATCGAATTCCCCAACGACTTGTTGGTGGAGCTGGATCGAATGGAATTCTTCGTTTACGAAACCGGAGAAACTATCAAGGCCAAACACCGCCCCATTGTCATTATTACTTCGAATAATGAAAAAGAACTGCCGGATGCCTTCCTGCGCCGCTGCTTCTTTCATTACATCAGCTTTCCCGACCGCGATACCATGCGCAAAATTGTCGATGTCCATTACCCGGAAATTAAAGGGCAACTGGTCGCAGAAGCGATGGATATTTTCTTCCAGTTGCGCGAAGTACCGGGTTTAAAGAAGAAGCCTTCCACCTCAGAGCTGATTGATTGGTTGAAGTTGTTGATGGCCGATGATATTCCGGAAGAAGTACTCAAGAATCGCGATAACAGCAGTGCCATTCCTCCACTGTATGGCGCCTTGCTGAAAAATGAGCAAGATGTGCATATGCTCGAACGCCTGGCGTTTATGGCACGTCGTGACAACCGCTGAGCAAGCCTTGTGCCTTTCATTAGGGGTAAACTTCTGCCCCTGATGATGTTCCGCTCGGTACCACTGAGCATTTTTTCCCATTGCTGACTGCGAATTACTATGCTGATTGGCTTTTTCCTGAATTTACGTCGCTATAAATTACCGGTATCCATCACCGAGTTGTTGGCCTTGCTGGAGGCTTTACAACAGCGCCTGGTTTTTGCAGATCTGGAGGAATTTTATTTCCTCGCTCGTGTCTGTCTGGTGAAGGATGAAAAACATTTCGATAAGTTCGACCGCGCTTTCGAGGCCTATTTCAAAGATTTGGAAACCCTCGACGATATCGTTGAGCAAATGATCCCGGAAGACTGGCTCAGAGCGGAATTCCTCAAGCAATTAAGCGAAGAGGAAAAGGCTAAAGTCCAAAGCCTGGGTGGTTTGGAAAAGTTGCTGGAGGAATTCAAAAAGCGTCTCGAAGAGCAGAAAAAGCGCCACAGTGGCGGCAATCGCTGGATAGGCACCGGTGGCACCAGCTCCTTTGGTAACAGTGGCTATCACCCTGGTGGTATTCGGGTGGGAGGGCAGGGACGTAATCGCTCGGCATCCAAGGTTTGGGAGAAGCGCCAATTTAAAAATCTGGATGACAGTATCAGCCTGGGAACTCGCAATATCCAAGTGGCTCTGCGCAAGTTGCGTAAATTTGCCCGCACTGGCGCAGCAGAAGAGCTGGATTTGAATAACACCATTTCTTCCACTGCGCGCAATGCGGGTTTGTTGGATATTAAGATGGTGCCAGAGCGGCACAACGCAATAAAAGTGCTGATCTTTTTCGATGTGGGCGGTTCTATGGACCCTTATGTGCGTGTGTGTGAAGAGTTATTCTCTGCCTGCCGCTCAGAATTTAAGCATTTGGAGTATTTTTATTTTCACAACTTTGTCTATGAACATGTGTGGAAAGACAACCAGCGGCGCTATAGCGAGAATACGTCTCTGTTGGAAGTACTGCGTACCTATGGCAAGGACTACAAGGTAATCTTTGTCGGTGATGCCTCTATGGCACCCTACGAAATTACCAGCCGTTTCGGCAGTGTTGAGCATATGAATGAAGAGCCGGGTGCAGCCTGGATGGAACGTATCACCGATATTTACCACAATCTGATCTGGCTAAATCCGGTTGATGAGGAGTATTGGCAGTTTACGCCCAGTATCGGCATGACCCAGCGTCTAGTGGATGGCCATATGTATCCGATGACCCTTGAGGGATTGGATCGGGCGATTGCCTATTTAGTCAAAGGCCGCTAATAGCGGCGTCAATGAAGGTTCCTTGCAAGAAGCTCTAATCTAAGGAGTTTTAGGCAAGGAATTATCCGCAGGCGGCACACTCCTGTGCCGAACTACCCGATAGATAATTTTAGAGTTAATCAAGTACTACTCTTTATTACCGCTGAAGTGTTTGGGTGGCGTTCCCTCGTGATCAGCAGTGATGCTGATTTCTTCTCTGGTGGTTTCGCCCACTGTAACATGCACCTCTTCTGCACCGTGCATCCAATCCACTAGTTTTTCACGAATCAAATACAAAATAAAACCGGCCACTATGGCAGTTAGTGCGACACCGCCGAAAGTGGCGAGTGGTCCAGAAACCCCCACTAATTTACCGATCTCTGCCGCCCCTTTGTTGGCGATACCAATAAAGGCAAACCAGAGTCCCATCATCAGGGATAAATAACGCAGGGGAGATAATTTGGTTACCACAGAAAGTCCGATAGGTGACAGGCAAAGTTCACCAATGGTGTGAAAAATGTAGGCGAAAATTAGCCACCAGATGCTTGCTTTAATGGTCTCGGAGTCGCCGATTTGTAGTGCCGCGCCGCACATAGAGAGAAAACCGATTCCGAGAAAAACTAACCCCAAGCTGAATTTAGCCGGTGAACTCGGCTCGCGATCTCCCATACCTACCCAGATAGAGGCCATAATCGGTGCGAGGATAATAATAAACAAGGGATTGACCATTTGTAGCCAGCTGGCAGGAATTTCCCATCCAAAGAAATTCAGGTCGGTGCGGTACTTGGCAAATAGATTCATTGACCCGGCAGCTTGCTCAAAACCAGCCCAAAAAACCACGATAAACACACCCAGAACCAGAATGACTTTAATGCGATCCCGCTCTTCCTGTGTGAGGGGGCGGTGTTTATTTTCCTCCTCGTCTTTTTTATTTTTCAGTTCCAGATGAGCGGAGGGTTCTACGCCTATTTCTCCCAAGTAGCGTTTGGCTTGAGTCATTTGCAGAATCAGGCCCAGCAACATACCAATGCCTGCAACAATAAAGGCGAGCTGGTAGTCCACCTTTTCCCCAATCCAGCCTACGACCAAATAACCGAGAATTGAGCCCAGGTTGATCCCCATATAGAAAATAGTAAATGCGGTATCGCGGCGGTGGTCCCCCTCTTCGTAGAGATCCCCGACCATAGTGGAGATGTTCGGTTTAAAGAAACCATTGCCGATAATCAGTAGGGCCAGCCCCAGCCACAGCATGTAAATCTCACTACCGTCTGGTAGCCAGGTATGAGGAAAACCCAGGGAGAATTGCCCCAGCATCATCAGGGTACCGCCAAACATGATGCAGCGGCGCTGCCCCCAGCGATTGTCAGCCATCCAGCCACCGATAATGGGGGTCAGGTACACCAACATGGCATACCAGCCCAGATAGCTCAGGGCTTTGGACTGCAATTCAGTATCGGTGAGCTGTTCCCAGCCAAAGACTGCGGCAGTGGCTGTGGAAGTCAGGTAAAAGACAAAAATACCGCGCATGCCGTAGTAGCTGAGACGTTCCCACATCTCGGTGCCAAACAGCAGAAACAACCCTTTGGGGTGGCCAAACAGCTGCCCGGCGCTGGCGGGGGGCTTGGGCTTGATCTCTTGCATAGTACTGCTCGCAAGGTGTGACCCTAAGGCGCAGCACTGCCACCAAAAGCAGTGCGCCTGTGAAAAAAATCACTATCTGGACCAGTATAGTTGAGCGCCACCAAGGGGTTTTCTGCCCCTTAGCAAAGTGCGGGTATAATCTCCCGTTTACCAATTCTGTATGAATTATGAGTCACACCGAAGCAGATAAAAGCCTGGGCGCTTTACAGGCCCGAATCTCCGGCTGTATGGGGCGGGACCGCTACCAGCTGTATCGAACGGTTAAAAATGTGCGCCGGCGCCAGAAAGAGGGCAAGCCGGTCGATCGTATGTTAGCCCAGCTGGAACAGCAGCTGCAGGTTTCACAGTCTTTGGCAGAAGAGCGCCGGGGCAAATTGCCCGAAGTGCAGTGGCCGGAGTCGTTGCCGGTGGTGGCGCGGCGTGAGGAAATCGCCGAGCTGATCGAAAAGCATCAGGTTGTTGTTATCGCTGGTGAAACCGGCTCCGGTAAAACCACCCAGTTACCCAAAATCTGCCTGTCCCTGGGGCGGGGTATTTATGGCCAGATTGGGCATACACAGCCACGTAGAATCGCCGCGCGCACAGTGGCCAATCGAATTGCTGAAGAATTGCAGCAACCTTTGGGGGAATCAGTCGGTTACCAGGTTCGTTTTACCGACCACAGCACCGAGCACACTCATGTCAAATTGATGACTGATGGTATTCTGCTGGCTGAAATTCAGCGCGATCCGCTGTTGAATAAATACGATACGTTGATTATCGACGAGGCCCATGAACGTAGCCTCAATATTGATTTTCTACTGGGCTATTTAAAAACCATTCTGCCCAAGCGCCCAGATTTAAAACTGATTATTACCTCAGCTACGATTGATCTAGAAAAATTCTCTCAGCACTTTGATGACGCACCGATTATCGAAGTATCCGGTCGCACTTACCCGGTGGAAATTCACTATCGCCCGACGGCAGATAGCGATGCAGACCTCAATGAGCAGGTTGTCGCAGCAGTTGAAGAGTTACTGCATGAGGAAAAGTCCAGCAGCCGGCGCGGCGGGGACATCCTGGTATTTATGAGTGGTGAACGGGAAATCCGCGAGTGTGCCAAGGCTTTGCGGGATGCGCAGATAGCTCAGTTAGAGATACTGCCCTTATATGCTCGATTAAGTCTGGCAGAACAGGCTAAGGTCTTTCACGGTCATAAAGGTCGCCGCATTGTTCTAGCCACCAATGTGGCGGAGACCTCCATTACGGTGCCGGGAATTCGCTATGTGATTGACCCGGGTACTGCGCGTGTCAGCCGTTACAGCTATCGCAGCAAAATCCAACGATTGCCCATAGAGCCGGTTTCACAGGCCAGTGCCAACCAGCGCGCTGGCCGCTGTGGTCGTGTCAGTGCCGGTGTCTGTGTGCGTTTGTACGAAGAGCGGGACTTTGCTCAGCGTGCAGAATTTACCGATGCGGAAATTCTGCGCACTAATCTGGCAGCGGTAATCCTGCAAATGTTGCAGCTGCGTATCGGCGATATCCGTGAGTTTCCCTTTGTCGATCCGCCCGATCCGCGCCTGATCAATGACGGCTATAAATTGTTGCAGGAATTACAGGCCGTCGATGACCAGGGCAGAGTAACCAAACTGGGCCGCGCACTTTCACGTTTGCCGCTGGACCCACGATTGAGTCGAATGTTGCTGGCCGGTGCGGACAATGGCAGTGCGCGCGAATTATTAATTATTGTCGCCGCCCTGGCCGTGCAGGACCCGCGCGAACGCCCGGCGGAAAAGCGCCAAGCGGCGGATGAAAAGCACCGACAGTGGCAGCATGAGCAATCGGATTTTCTATCCTTTGTGCAGCTATGGGATGCCTTCGAGACTCAGCGCCAGGAACTGAGCCAAAACCAGCTGCGCAAATGGTGCCAGAAAAACTTCTTATCCTGGCTGCGAATGCGTGAGTGGAGAGATATTCACCACCAATTGCGTGTGGCTTGCCGGGACCTCGAAGTCAAAGAAAACAAAGAACCTGCGGAGTACGAGGCAATACACCGGGCCATTGTCGTGGGTTTACTCGGTAATATTGGCGGTCGAGATGAGAATAAGGAATTTATCGGTTGTCGTAATCGTCGCTTCCATATTTTCCCCGGCTCCGGCCAGTTTAAAAAACCTCCGCGCTGGGTGGTTTCCGCTCAGTTATTAGAAACCAGCCGCTTGTTCGCCCACACTGTTGCGAAAATAGAACCGGACTGGGTGTTGGCTGCGTCTAAGCACCTGGTAAAACGCAATTATTTTGAGCCCCACTACGATGTCCGCTCTGGGCAAGTAATGGCTTTTGAAAAAGTCTCTCTGTACGGCTTGGTACTGGTAGAAAAACGCCGTATTCCCTATGGCAAGCTGGACCCGCAAATCGCTCGGGAAGTATTTATTCGCCAAGCATTAGTGGAACAGCGTTATCGTGGCAAGGGTCGTTTTTATAAGCACTACATTGATCTGTTGAAATCCCTGGAAGAGTTGGAAGCCAAGTCCCGTCGCCGAGATATTTTGGTGGACGATGAAGTGGTTTATCGCTTTTTCGATGAGCTAGTTCCCGCAGATGTCGTCAACCTGGCCGGGTTTGAGCATTGGCGCAAGAAAGCTGAAGCCAGTGATCCGCAGTTGCTGTTTGTCCCCCGTGAGTTGTTGATGCAGCAGAGTGCTGATCACGTGGGTGAGGCGCAATTCCCTAACGAACTGCAGGCTGGGGGTATTGTTTACCCACTCCGTTATCACTTCGAGCCTGGCAGTGTGGATGATGGCGTCAGTATCCAGGTGCCCGTTGGGGCGTTACATCAGGTGCCTGCCGCTCGACTCTCCTGGTTGGTACCTGGAATTTTACGAGATAAATGTATCGCCCTAATAAAAGCCCTGCCGAAACAGTGGCGCAAATACTTTGTACCGGTACCGGCGGCTGTGGATAAGGCCCTGCCGCGACTGCGCGCAGACAATACTCCCCTATGGCAGTCGCTGGCCTTGGAGCTGCAACGTCAGACCGCTCAGAAGCTACCTGAAGATGCCTGGGAATCTGCGGAACATTCCTTGGAAGATTTCTACCGCTTTAATATTCAGGTGTTGGATGAGTCAGGAAAATTGCTGGATCAGGATCGCGATCTCTCGCTATTGCAGGCACGCTATCGCGACCGGGTACAGCAGGGATTGGCTAATGCGGGCGATAGCTTCGAGCGAGATGATATTACCAGCTGGGATTTTGGCGAACTGCCGGAAACTCATACCCTCGATCAGGGAGGGCTCAAGGTACGCGCCTATCCGGCGCTCGTAGAAGCTAAGGAAAGTGTTTCCTTGAAATTGCTGGATAATCCCGCTGAAGCGCGACGCCTGAGTCGTGCTGGGATCTGCCGACTGGCTCTGTTGCACTTGCCCGAGAAGGTGAAATATCTACGTAAAGAGCTGTTGCGTGGCAAAGAGTTGGGGCTTTCCGCCGCAGATTTGGGGCGCCGCGAAGAAGTGGCAGACGATATTCTGATGGCTGCCGCGCGTGAAGTCTTCTGGGGAGATGAAAACTGGCCACGCAGTGAAGCTGAGTTTCTATCTGCACTGGAGAAAGAGGGTGATTTGGTGGGAGTGGCCCAGGAAATTGGCGACCTTTTGGTCAAAGCCCTGGGGCAATTGGTCCCCCTGCGCAAGCAGATCAAACAGCAAAAGAACCTGGCAGTCGCTATGGCGGTGGGGGATATCCAGCAGCAATTGGCAGGACTTTTCTACCGGGGTGTCTTGTTTGATACCCCTCTGCAATGGTTGCGCCAGTATGGCCGTTATCTCAAGGCGATTTCTGTGCGTCTGGAAAAGGCGGCCCTCGATCCAAACCGCGACCGCAAGTTGCAAGTGGAGTACCACAAGGCTGCCGAGTCTTTCGATAATCAGATAGAGAAGTTTTCGAGGAGTGAGCTGGCATCAGAGCCTGCGCTGGTAGAGTATCGCTGGATGCTTGAGGAATTCCGTGTGAGCCTGTTTGCACAGACGTTAAAGACTCTAATGCCGATCTCCGCCAAGCGCCTACACAAAGTTTGGATAGAAATTGATGGCATGGAGCTGTTCGGTTGAGTACTGCTTAGCCACAGTTCACAAAAAAAATTGTGGCCTTGTGTAATATTTCCCAAACTGGCCCGACAGATGAATGAGAGTCGGTAAGCATACGCGGCATCATTAAATATGTGATGGCTGTGAGCCGGTTTCACAATATGACGGTTTTTCAGTGCGCATCATTATACTGTTGCGGGACATAGAAAAAGTCATAGAGAGTTATATTACATTGGGTATTAGTTAGGAGATTCATTATGAACAAGAAGCATCTTTCCCCTGTAGCAGCTGCTGTTGGTGCTGCTTTTATTGCAACTGCTGCGATGAATGTATCTGCATCCACCGCTGAAGCTAACCCGTTTGCCGCTGCTGAGCTCACCTCCGGTTATAACTTGGCTCTGGCCGATCACGATGACAAGGAGAAAGAAGGCAAGTGCGGCCACGGCAAGAATAAAGAAGGTAAATGCGGCGAAGGTAAAAAGAAAGAAGGTAAATGCGGCGAAGGCAAAAAGAAAGAAGGTAAATGCGGCGAAGGTAAGTGTGGAGAAGGTAAAAAGAAAGAAGGTAAGTGCGGCGAGGGGAAATGCGGTAACTAATACCCCAACACGCGCGATTGGGGCGGCACTGTGTTAAGGGCCGCCCCAAGTACTTTTCACTATCACTAGAGGCAAATAGCGGTGCGTAATTATCCAGTGGAGGGTGCCGGTCTCGGGCTGCGTCGCTCTATGATGGGTGAAGAACTTTCATCGGGTGCGGTGGATTTCTTTGAGGTGGCGCCGGAGAATTGGATTGGCGTCGGCGGGCGCTATGGCCGCTGGTTTCACCAGCTCAGCGAACGATATCCATTTATCCTACATGGCCTGTCTCTATCTATTGGCTCGTCTGACCCGCTGGATATGGACCTGCTTGCTTCGATCAAGCAGTTTATCCGCGATCACAATATCCGTCTTTACAGCGAGCACTTGAGCTACTGCTCAGATAAGGGCCATCTCTACGATTTATTACCCATCCCCTTTACCGAAGAAGCGGTAATGTATGTCGCCGAGCGAATACGCATTGTGCAGGATACCCTGGAGCAACGTATTGCCATGGAGAATGTCTCCTATTATGCGGCGCCGGGTCAGGAGATGAGTGAGCTGGCATTTTTGCAGGCGGTCCTGCAAGAGGCGGACTGCGACCTTCTGCTCGACGTAAATAATATCTATGTGAATTCAATCAATCATCGCTATGACCCCCTGGAGTTTTTGCGCGGGCTTCCCTCCGAGCGTATGCGTTATGTACATGTAGCCGGGCATTACGATGAGGCGGATGATCTGAAAGTGGATACACACGGTGCTGCAGTGATTGATCCCGTGTGGCAGTTGTTGAACAAAGCCTACGAGATACACGGTGTCATGCCGACCTTGCTGGAGCGCGATTTCAATATCCCACCGCTGCCGCAATTGTTTCAGGAAGTGGAACAGATCAAGAGCATTCAGGCCTGTCACCGAGAAGAAGAGAGCTATGTCATCAGTCGCCGATAAGACAGCCAGGTTTCAAGGCTTACAGCGGGCTTTAGCCAATCACCTACGCGCCCCTGATCAAGTTGAGGCGCCAGAGGATATTGAGGACCGGCGAGTTGCCATATATCGGGACCTGATTTACAACAATATCGAATCTTTTATTGCCAGTGGTTTCCCTGTATTACGCAGCCTCTACAGTGATGAGCACTGGCACAAAATGGTGCGTGATTTTGTTCAGCACCACACTTCCAAGAGCCCCTACTTTCTGCAGATTAGTGAGGAGTTTCTCACTTACCTGCAACAGGAGAGGGAACAGCGGGAGGAAGACCCAGCGTTTCTATTGGAGCTGGCTCATTATGAGTGGGTGGAGCTGGCGCTGGATGTGAGTACTGAGGAGATTCCCACCGACCTGGATCGCCAGGGAGATTTATTGACCTCTATTCCGGTGGTGTCACCGCTGGTGTGGAGTCTCAGTTACCGTTTCCCGGTGCACCGTATCGGTCCTACCTATCAGCCCCAGGAGCCAGCTGATTCTCCCACCTTCTTGCTGGTCTATCGCGACCTTAGCGATGAAGTCAGCTTTATGGAAATCAATGCAGTAACCGCACGACTATTGCAGTTGGCCTCAGAGGGTGATGTCACAGGGGAGCAGCTCTTGGCACAAATTGCTGCCGAGCTACCGCAAGTCGATAGCGAAGCCCTTTTCGGCTTCGGTATTGAGTTACTCCAGAAATTACTGGATAACGGAGTGATCGCTGGTTTGCGGCCTCAGGCGACAGAGTAGATCGGCCGGGCCTAGGATTTCTGGCGCAAATTACCTTTCTGTGACAGCGTGTGCTTGCCTGAAACTGCGGCATCTTTGATGAATACCAGCTGCTATGCTGCCGAGGGTGGTTTACAGTTTGCGGGGGCGTTAGAATCCTTGACCTTGAAATTTGTTAGAAGAGGAGCAGGGTTTTGCTAGGACGCAGAGATTTATCGCCCTGGTTGATGGCCGCATTACTGGCCATCTCCCCTATGGGCGCTTTGGCGACACAGGACCCATTTGGTGACGCCGCCACTCCCTCAGCCCAGCCTGAGGCGGTAGAGCAGAATGACGTTAGTGGTGAGTCCAATGGTTCACTACTGGATGAGTATGGCTTTGACCCCGCGGAAGAGTTTGAGAGTGAGGAAGGTGAAGACTTTTCTCTTCGCGATCCCTGGGAGGGATTTAACCGCGCCATATTCAGCTTCAATGACGGCGCGGATCGCTATGTGCTAAAACCGGCGGCTGTGAGTTATCGGCAGATTACCCCGATATTTGTACAGCAAGGTGTAAGCAACTTTTTCAGTAATCTGGCTGAAGTAACCAATACCTTTAATGGTGTGTTACAGGGCAAGTGGGGCCAGGCGGGTAATGACGCCGGTCGTCTGCTAATCAATACCACCATTGGTATTGCCGGTCTTTTTGATGTTGCCAAGCATATGGGCTTGGAGAAAGGTGACGGTGAGGACTTTGGCCAAACTCTAGCGGTTTGGGGGGTACCCTCTGGTCCCTACCTGGTGTTGCCACTGCTAGGGCCCTCCACGGTGCGGGATACGCCAGCTAGAGTGGTGGATTACTACACCAATCCTCTGACCTATGTGGAGCACGATCCCACTCGCTATACGCTTAAGGCTACCGATATTATCCAGAGTCGCGCTAGCCTGCTGAAGGCTGAATCCCTTCTGCAGGGTGATCGCTATATTCTGCTGCGCGACGCCTACCTGCAGCGCCGCGACTTCTTGATTGTGGATGGTGAAGTGGATGTGGATACCGCGACCGAAGCTGCCGAGGCAATCGATCAGGGGGAAGTCGAAGAGTCCAGTGACTACTGAGCAACAGCTAGTTAACCCTCTTTCCAAAAGAGCCTGCCATGGCCGGCCCCAGTAGCCTGTTACTGACCGATGATGAGCGCTCCCGCAATTTCTTGCGTGGAGCGCTTTCGCGTCAAGGGCTTTCAGTTGCTGTAGCTGATAGTGGCCAGCAAGGCATAGAACAATTTACTCCCGAACTGTTTCAGCTGGTTATCGTCGATCTACTCCTGCCCGATATGGATGGGTTGGAGGTACTGCGCAAAATCAAGCTCCGCTCCCCGGCGACGGCGGTTGTAATGATTGCCGAGCAGGGTGAGCTTCACGAAGTATTACAGGCCATGCGTCTGGGGGCCTGCGATTATCTGATCAAACCCATTCAACAGGCTGCATTGATCGATAAAGTAATCTGCCGTATCACCGGCGCGGAAAACCTCGCCCAGCAGAATATTGAGTACCGCAACACCCTGGAGCAGCGCAATAGCGAGCTGCGCGAGCACGTAGAAGTATTGCGCCGTGATCAGGAGGCCGGTCGCTTGCTGCAGCAGCACCTGTTGCCACGCAGTCCCTATTTTTATCCCGGCGGCGTTGAGGCCGCCTACCGCCTGATCCCCTCTCTGTATCTCAGCGGCGATTTTGTCGATTACGGTTTGTTCGGCGAGCGCTTTGTGGCGTTTTATCTGGTGGATGTCTCAGGGCATGGGGTGTCCTCCGCATTGGTTACGGCACTGATCAAAAACAGCGTGATGCATCGCCTGCGTGAGCGCCCTTTGTTTTCCCAACTGGAGTCCCTGGACTCCGACTTGTTGGAAGTTTTGGAGTTGATTAACCGCGAGCTCTTATCCACAGGTATGGGTAAACACGCCAGCATGTTTATCGGTGTGGTAGATACCGCCGCTAGCCAACTGCACTATGCCGTCGCCGGACAGATTCCCATGCCGGCGCTTGCCAGTGTCGCTGGCGCCGACTGGCTGCCGGGCAAGGGGCGGCCCTTGGGCATTTTTGAGCGGGGTGACTGGCAGGTAATGTGTGCCGAGCTGCCCAGCAGTTGGCGGTTGGTGGCCTGCTCCGATGGTGTACTGGAGTTACTCGAAGGCGATTTACTGCAAAAAGAACAGCGGTTACTAGAGTTGATAAGCGCTACGGGCGGTGAGTTGGGAGTACTGTGTGAGAGCCTGAAAGTGGACACTTTTGGCGCATTACCCGATGACATTACAATTCTTACCCTTGCCCACGTTTAGAGGTGGCATTTCTGCGACTAAATAGTCGAATTTCATGCCCTAGCACTCTTGTCAGTCCCAGCAGTCAGGAGTAAGCTCCGCCCATCCTATGCACAAAAGTGCCGAGGCGGCAAAACCGCCGCAAGCATTTTTGCTCTATCAGTGAACTTTCGCCATCCAGTACACTTTAATCCACTGAGTGTGTTCGGGTGAGCCAGGGGTTGTTATGCAGTCCGGGCAAATTATGGTTGGGGCCCACCAGGGCGTTTACATCATTAAATTGATGGGCGATGTTCGCCTCAACCTATGCACTTCTTTCGATAGTTTTATCGATAATATGTTTGCAAGCAGTGACTTTGCCGGTGTGGCCTTTGACCTACACGGTGCCGAGGGTGTGGATAGCACAACCCTGGGGCTGATGGCCAAGATCGCGATTCGCGCCCAGGAGCGCGGCTGCCAGAAGCCCTTGGTATTCCTTGCCGATAGGGGTATTCAACACCTGCTAGATGCGATGGGTTTCGATTCCCTGATGGAAATCAGTGATGAGAAACGTGATTTCTCCGTGGAGACAACACCGCTGGTCTGTAAAACCCCGGATGAATGTGCTGCTCGGGAGAAGGTGTTAGAGGCACACCGGGTGCTGATGAGTATGAACGAGCAGAATGCGGAAACTTTTCGCGATCTGGTCCATACCCTCGAGCTAGAATGTGGCTCCCACAGCAAGTCCTCCGCGCACCTGCACTGAGATTTAACAAACACCCTCCTTCAAAGTTTTAACACCCCGGCAAAACTTTTCAGCTACTCCGCATGTCTCTAGCTTCCGCCCGTGCGCGGGTAAAGAGTCCGTGGGGAAGGTAAATTAACTCGGAAACCCGGCGGATTAGATGCTCTTCAAAAGCCTCGATCACATCGTCGGAAAAAGCCACCTGCCACATCTGCCGAACCAGCAGGTACTTGTCTCGCTCGCTGAACTGGTCATTGACGGCCTGGGTAAACTCAAACAGGGAAGTGGCTCGCTCCCTTTGCTCTATGGCTTCATCAATAATCTCTGCCGCCGCATGGCTACTCAGCGCGTAGTGTTGGCAAAGTAGTTCGATCAAAGTGTTACGTTCGCGCGGGTCTAGCTTTTGATCCACAGTAGCCACTTCAACCAGTAAGGCGGCACTGATCATTCGCACGTCTTTTTCATCGTGCATTTCGACATCGGCACTGTTGCCAATCTGTTCAAACAGCTTACGGATTTGTTGCAGCATCAGTTTCCCGGCGTCCCATCACTTGGCTCTGCAGCAGCATTTCGAGCCGCTCCTGGTCTTTGACAAAATTACGGATACCCTCGGCGAGCTTTTCTGTGGCCATGGCATCACTGTTGAGTTGGTAGCGGAATGCTGCTTCGCAGAGTCGCCCCTCAGGGCGTGGCAGCGGTTCGTTGACCGTGGGAAGCCCACCAACCAATAAACCCTCGCTCTCTTCCAGAGACTGGAGTAGCTGAGGGCTGATGGTTAAGCGATCGCATCCGGCCAGCGCTTCGATCTCCTCCGTGTTGCGGAAGCTGGCGCCCATCACAATGGTGGAGTAGTCGCGCGACTTATAATAATGATAGATATTGCGTACCGACAGTACACCGGGATCCTCTTCACCGCTAAAGGCTTTGCGGTCCCCATTGGCTAGATGCCAGTCGAGGATGCGGCCCACAAAGGGAGAGATCAGTGTCACTCCAGCTTCGGCGCAGGCAATCGCTTGGCTCAAACAGAACAGCAGGGTGAGGTTGCAGTGAATGCCCTCCCGTTCCAGTATCTCTGCTGCTGCTATTCCCTCCCAGGTGGCGGCGACTTTAATTAGTACTCGCTCCCGGGCTACGCCTTCGCGCTCGTACAGGGCCACAAGGTGTCTGGCGTAATCAATAGTGGCGCGAGTATCGAAAGACAGGCGCGCGTCCACCTCGGTAGAGACTACCCCAGGGATCAATTGCAATATTTCACTGCCGATACTGACAGCCAGCTTGATTGCAGCCAGCCGCGCTGTTTCAGAGGAGTTAGCGCCACTGTGGTGGTGAGTTGCCCAGTCCAGTGACTCTTGGATCAGGCCCTTGTATTGGGGCAGTTGGGCAGCCTTAAAGAGTAAAGAGGGATTGGTGGTGGCATCCTGGGGGCGATAGCGGCGTATGGCATCAATATCGCCAGTATCTGCTACCACCTGGCTGCGCTGTTTGAGTTGATCCAGTTTATTCATCGCGATTCCCTCGATAGTATTTGGCTTCCCTTCCTATGAAATACTGGCCTTCCAAGTTAAGCCGCTTGGGTGACCAGTGACAAAGCTTGCTCCACAACCTCAGGCCCTGCCCCTTTCTTGTGAGCATTTTCACTCAGATGACGACGGAAACGGCGTGCCCCGGGCAGGCCCTGAAAGAGCCCGAGCATATGCCGGGTAATATGGTTGAGGCGTTGACCACTTGCCAGTTCTCGCTCGATATAGGGCAACATCTGCTCGACCACTTGCGCGGCATCGGGTCCTTCATTTTCTCCAAACAACACACTGTCCACTTGTGAAAGAAGTGCTGGGGTCTGATAGGCGGCGCGACCGAGCATAACACCATCTACCCGCTGTAAATGTTGCTGGCATTCTTCCAGAGAATTAATGCCACCATTAATGATGACTTGCAGCTGTGGGTAATCCTTTTTCAGCTGGTAAACCATATCGTAGTTAAGCGGTGGGATTTCGCGGTTTTCCTTTGGGCTGAGGCCCTGCAGCCAGGCTTTGCGGGCATGGACGATAAATGTCTCTGTGCCGATGGCTGCCTGCGCCTCCACAAAACGGGTCAGGCCAGGGTAGTCTTCCATATCGTCTATACCGATACGGTGTTTGACTGTGACCGGAATAGACACTGAGTCACGCATTGCAGATAAGCCGGCAGCTACAACATCTGGTTCCGCCATCAGGCAGGCGCCAAAACGTCCAGACTGAACCCGGTCACTGGGGCAGCCGCAGTTGAGGTTGATTTCCGCATACCCCCACTCCTCGGCAATTCGTGCGCACTCCGCCAGCTCGCGCGGGTCGCTACCGCCGAGCTGCAGGGCGACAGGTTGTTCGGCAGCGTCAAATTGCAGGTGGCGCTGGCGATCTCCGTGCAAAATTGCCCCAGTGGTCACCATTTCGCTATAAAGGCGAGCGCATTTACTCAGTAGGCGCCACATATAGCGGCAGTGACGGTCACTCCAATCGAGTAGTGGCGCGGTGCAAAAGCGGTGGGGACTGTAATCAGACATAAACTACGATGTAAAAGACTAATAAAAACAGAGTAGCCCGCCATTATATGGGATGTAAAACAAAGACCCCATAGTGTTAGGGTACATTGCATAAAAGAGAGGGGGCAGAAGTGGGCTAGAGGGTGGCTCAATATACTTGAATGCTTTATAAAAAACTGAGTGACAAAGTTAGCTCGCCCTCAGAGTGAGAAATTAAGGTAATTGGGAGTTGGTAGGAGTAATTCAATCAATATCTTAACTCTGTAAATTCGTATTTAATATTTTCTTCCAGTTGCTTATCGATTTGTACCTTTTAGAAATTAAATGGGTTTTATCTTCTCGCGACAACGTTAAGAAACAGTCATATATAACACTTGACTTAAATCTCTAAAGAGTGGATTTTTTGTACTTTGGTGCGAGATGGGTTAATAATTGGTCATGTAAATTTCAACCATATCGCACTTGTGAGTACTACCTCTTGTTACTTATTGTGTAGTGCTTCAGGGAGTAATTGGTATTAGCAGAAAAATAATAATTAGACTAAGTTCAAGTGATTAAAAGTCTTGGTTGCAACAGTGGAAACCATACCATCTTCGATGGTCAATTTTTTATGCAAATTAAAAAGTGAAAATTGGTATTGGTCCAGCTTTATTGGTTGTTAAGTATAAGAGTGAAAAATGTTCAGTATAGATAT
The DNA here is from genome assembly GCF_052467235.1 of Microbulbifer mixtoriginis (SeqCode). Lineage (NCBI taxonomy): Bacteria > Pseudomonadati > Pseudomonadota > Gammaproteobacteria > Cellvibrionales > Microbulbiferaceae > Microbulbifer > Microbulbifer mixtoriginis (SeqCode). The sequence goes on from NZ_CP174305.1 coordinate 3,147,731, forward strand.
TACAATGTCACCGTCTAAAGATGAATCCAATATATTAAGTCAAGGTATTATCGACTTTAACCAAGCAAGTGTTCCTGGGCTTGAGCGAAATGAAGATGAGGTTAAATTTACAGTTTTTGCTAGAAATTCCTCTAATGAGATAATTGGTGGTATCCGTGCTTCTTGTTATTGGAATACTTTGCATATTGAGTTGCTTTGGCTTTCGGAAGAGTGCCGAGGCCAAGGTGTGGGTGCGGAACTTGTAAAAAACGCTGAACTTTTCGCAAGAGAGAAAGGGTGTGAGAAAGCATTGGTTGAGACAACAAGCTGGCAGGCAAAGCCATTTTATGAAAAAAATGGCTATGAGCACATGGCAACCTTGTCCGGTCGCCCCAAGGGGCAAGCATCGCATTATTTATCTAAAACACTATAAATGGATCTAGGTATTTACAGACTTCTAAATGCTGTTTAGATAATTTTAAAGATTGCGCTCCCTTTCTGAGGTGCTGGACGTATTAATGTGTGAGGAATAGTTTTCGCTTGGGGGGCCCTTACCTTGCAGGGTGGCTTGTAATTTTTTAGCCAGCTTGCGTGCGGTGGCGCGGTAGCTGGTAAGCTTGCCGCCGGCAACCGCGAGAATACGAGGCTTGCGCTCATTATCACTGCAAATCATGGATTCCCGCGAACGGGCGAAAGGACTTTTTTCCGCTTCCGGTAGAACCCGCAATCCAGCATAGCTATCACATATATCCTCCACCTGTAGGCTGCGTGTCTGGGAAAAATACTGCTGTACCGTACGTAGCAAATAAGCCTCCTCTTCCATGGTGGGAACCACTTCCCGTGGATCGCCGAAGAAGGGGCGCTCTGTGGTGCCAACTAAGGTTTTGTCTTGCCAGGGCATTACGAAGACTGCTCGATGATCTTCGGCTTCCACATAGAAGATCTTATTGCCGAGCGACAGTGGCAACAATATGTGGGTGCCAGCGACAAGGTCTATAGGAGGTAGGGTTACAGAGGGAGAACAGCGCGCGTTGGTGGTCGCTACCCAGGGGCCGCTGCAATTAACCAGGGCGCGGGTGTGTAGAGTATTGAGTTTGCCGTCGGCAACGTAATCAACCCGCACCCCCTCCTCGGTAACTTCCGCCCCAACTAAACTGCCGGGACAGATGATTTGCGCACCATGCGCAATTGCTGAGGCGACTACATCACGGGTTAGGGCGGCATCGTCTGTTTGCGCATCGTAATAGCGAAATACTGCGAGTAGATCCTCCTGCTTAAGGCCAGGTAGGGTATCCCATTCGGATTTGGGTAAAGCGCGAAAGCGCGAGGCCTCACTGCCGATACCCGAGAGGAGCGCGTAAAGGCTAAGCCCCAGTCTGACCATCCATGGTGGTCGTTTGCTGTCACGGTAAATAGGAATATAGAAGGGCACCATACGCACCAACTGCGGCTTATTTTCCAGCAGCCAGTGACGTTCGCGCAGGCACTCATAGACAAGTCGGAATTGACCGCTCTCGAGGTAGCGCAGGCCCCCATGGATAAGCTTGGATGAGCGTGAGGAGGTGGCTGCGGCGATGCCGAGCTGTTCCAGAATCACGACTGAATGCCGTTCCTTGGCCAGGGCCTCTGCGGTGCCTGCGCCAAGAATTCCCGCGCCAACTACCAGTACATCAAAATCCGTAGACATCACTCGCTTCCCAGGAGCGCATCAATAGTGGCAGGTTGCCGGTGAGGATATGGTGCGCACCTCGCTTTCGCCAGAGTACAGCTTCTTCAGCAGAGTTAATTTCATAGACAACCCACTGCCAGGGGCCAGGGGGTAATTCTTCGCAATCGACGAAGCTGTCGCGAATCAGCAGAAACTCCGGGGCGAGAGTGACGATATCGGCAGACAAGCAACGTGGAACGCTGTTGATTTGCAAGGCCACCCTATGCCAGCCCATGCTGCGGGCGGCCCGAAGACTGCGACAGTCTTTTGTGAGCAGCGCGAAGGACTCGCGTTCGTTACGCATTAACTCCATGAGCTTCTTTACCGCGGCTGTAAAACCTATGTTGGTGATATTGGCTGCGGAGATGCCTACAAACCAATCCAGGTGCCGGTGACAGCTGGCCCAGTCCACTAATTTTATAAAGGAGTCGATAGGCAAGCGGTTGAGTTGGGAGTCCCTTAGATCGTGGAAGAAATGTTGGCGCTTATCACTTGGCATAGGCAGTGTATCGCTATGGTAGCACCAGGGAGTGCCATCCAAGCTAAAACGGACATCGCACTGAATGGCGCAGGCGCCCAGATTATGGGCCGCCTCGAAGGCGGCGATGGTATTCTCCGGGTGGCGGGTTTTGTCGCCTCGGTGCGCGATTAGCATGTGAGTCAAATCCGGAAAGCAGGCGTTATTGTCGAGTGGATATAGGCGCTTAGGCGCTCTGTAACCCAAGGGTCAAATGACCCAGGCTGGAATTGGGTCTTACAGGAAAAATAGACCCTGGAGAGGTTGTTGCAAGTAGAGTTGGGCGGAAATTTCAATGCTCAAGTGCATTCCTCAAGACTAGGGAATAGCCAGCTAAACTTAAGGTGTGCCCTTTAGATGTCTGTGCAGCTGTGGCATAACTGCGCTGTTAAAGAGGTATATAGCCCCCGTGAGTAGTAAAAGACGTATTCTGCTTTTGGCAATTTCCACCACTGTGCTAGCGTTAGCGGAGCATGTACAGTCTGCAGGACAGACTGCCCAGGCAACTTCACAGATAGTGCTGAGTTTTACACCTCAGGTGCAGTGGCGTTATGAGCGAAGCAGGGAATCGGCAAGGTTTTGTCTACGCAACATACCGGCCAAACATTTTCGTTTAACAGGCGAAGCTCTGCTGTCTTCCTCTGAGCAGCGTGTATATTATTCAGGTGCTGATAAGTGCCTGGAAACAAAGTCCATTGAGAACTTTTCGGGAGTGATGATTTCAGCGGAGTAATCATTTCAAGAACAAATCATTTTTGAATGACTGGCTCTGAGTTAATTCTTTTGTATGGGGGTGAATTTCTGTAGGACTCCCTGAGTTGGAACAGAAATATGGCAAGAGTATTACAAACAGCCATATAAATTCGATGAATGCAGTTTTTAAAATAATGGTTAATTTAGGTGGATGATAGAGCGATGAAAAAAATACTGCTCTCTTTCTTGTTGCTATTGGGGCAGCCCGCACTGGCAGCCATGTCCCTGGATAAAATAATTTTCTATCTTGATGATGCTCCCAATGCGCGTGATGACGTGGTTATCACTAATCCGGATAAAGAGACCCTGTATGTTCAGACAGAAATATTTCGGGTAGATAATCCCGGGCTAGAGAACGAAGAGCGCATTCGAGTGATTAACCCGGATGAATTCAGGTTGTTGGTGAGTCCGGCCAAGGCCATATTGGCGCCAGGAGAGCGGAAACGTTTTCGTCTAATGGCGTTGGATAGAGATTTAAAGGAAGAGAAGGTCTATCGGGTTACATTCAAGCCGGTAGTTGGGGAGGTTAAATCGGAGCAAACCGCACTGAAAATTCTTGTGGCCTACCAGGCATTAGTATTTGTTCAGCCTGAGGATGGAAGTTACCAGCTGGAGTTACAGGCCGACGGGAGTCAACGCTACTTAAAGAATACCGGAAATATCAATGTTGAAGTGGTTGAGGCTCGCCATTGCCCAAGCGAGGGTGAGTGTCAAAAGCTTGATATTTCAGGTCGTCTTTATGCTGGAACAAGCCTGACGTTAGAGGGCCTTCCCACCGAAGGTGAGTTGGAGGTTTTACTCAGAGGGCGTGATAGCGAGCGAGTGCGCCTTCCCTTGGGTGGTTAAGAGTCATTAGCTAAGATTTTACTGACTTGGTGATATAGATTAAATACGATAAGGGGATATCTAAGGCCTGGTTTGGTATCCCTCTTATAATATCGAAAGTGTATATCTGATTCAGAGCAATGATTTTTTTCAGTTTTAAGAAGGAAGCTCATTGTTGTTTTATGTCTGGGGTTTAATCTAAGCCAATCATTCAAACTCTAAATGAACTGTTGGTAGGGGCCTGTTGGTATAGAAAAGCCGAAGTCCTCATTGCACATGGCTATTGGCTAGTAACTGTCACGGTGAGAACATCGGTGTATTTCGATTCATTTGCCCTTTCCCAGAAGGGCGAAGGTACCGTAATCGTGATTCTGGCATTATTGCTGAGGCATTCTTCTGGCGCTGAGCGGTTGAAAAGACCTGGAATGCGCCCGGATGCACCGGGTATTGAGGGAGTACTTCGGTGAATATTATCTGAGAAACTGGCTATATAGGGCATGTGTTCACTGATACCAGTAAGTACAAAGGCTCCCGCACTGATCCCCCCACTACTTGACAGGGATACGGAGTACTGACTAAAGCCGCTGCCACCAACACAAAAGTCTTCATGGCCAACAATATCTTGCCCGGGTGAGACGCCCATATTACTAAGAAAGATATCGTCGAGTTGCTTGATATAAATTTTGGGTTGAATTTTTAATACTATCGAAAAATCTATTTTTTGAGTTTTTCCAGACTCTGTCTGCGCTATCAATAATTGGAAGTTTCCTTGATAGCTATTAGAGGAAAAATTTCTAGGTCTAACTAGCTTTACTCTCAAGTCTGCATTGGCATCGTTATTAGTACCCGGAATGTCTTGATAAACTGTACCGGGGTTGAATGTAAAGGATCTATGATGTGGCGCTGATAAGGCCAAAATTATATCAACAGCTTCTCCATTTTCTGCATATAACCTATAGAACCCCTCACGCTCGGGTTGAATTTCCAGTGAAAAGGGAGTGGCTGAGCTGTGCTTCTGACTGCGAAAAGTAAAATGGATATCCTGATGCTTCCCTTTTCCATGTATTGTGTGCCATCCAGATAGATTGCAGATACGTAGATGGGAGTCACCTAGACAGTTTGCAAGGCTGCTATTTGACAGGTAGAGTAAAAAAATAACTATTAAAAAATTATTAATAAATTTTCTTGATTTTTTATTGGGTGTCATTTGTTTTAGCAGTCTGTGAGATTTGACAGTTGGCTGAACTTTCATCAATAACCCCGAGGTTTAACCAATCTTCACTGGACTCCACAACCTCAACTTTGGCATTACAATCAAGCCAGGTGACTTCTAGATGTGAAGGGGGTTCGTCAGAAAGAGGTATTTCCAATTGAAAAACACCAAAACTATCTGTGAGTGTTGATTCTCCCTCAATGGAAATTAACACATTGTCTAACCCCTGACCCTTAGCCATAACTCGACCTACGGTCAGATAGACAGGTTGAATCTTGTAAGTAGCGGTGGTCACACTGCCAGGATAAAGCGTCACTTGATCGGTATTTTCACGGTAGCGAAAGAAACCATCCCCTAGAGGACGAAGTGATATATCGTAGCTTTTAAACGGGTGAAGATTGATCACGGACCTACTATCGCCTTTCGCATAACCTTGGCGGCTACCGTCGATTAATACTTCAAAGTTTTCCCGTTGGCTGCCTTCAATATCTACAATGATGGCACTTTCCAATGAGCGTTCACCGCCCCAGGCTATATGGTCCTTTGTGGCAATGATATTGGTGTTAAAACTCCCAATATAATTTGTAGAGCGGCTATTGTTAACGTCACTATGACTAATGGTGGAGCTGATAAAACCATATTGTCCAGCAAGTCGACTATAGCTTCTTAAATAGTAATCTTCCGGCGTTGCTTCTATAGTGAACTCCTGGTTTACTTCTGCTGCCCAGCGGTCGGCATCACGCCAGCGAGTTTGGACTTCTAGATATTGGTTGTCACCGCTTCCTTGTTGGCGCTCACCACGTAGGTTAAATGAGTTTTGCCAATTTTTATTGGTTTGAAGAAGTTCAATACTCAGCAGTGTATATTTTTCCCCGTCAGCGTCACTGTAGGCCAGATTGGCTGTAGCTTGCCATTTTCTTCCTCGAAATATATTCCTTCGATATTCCAAGGTCCTAAGTTCTTGGGCTTCACTGAATTGACTGTCTAGAGAGAGTGAGTCAGTGTAATTTCCAGGACTTCGATTGCGCTTACTGCGTCTTAGCGTTAGGTTACCACCAAAAAGTGGGGCTCTCAGACTAATACTGCTTTGAGACAACCTATTGCTTAGCAGGGTATATCTATCGGGCTTTACATCATTTCTCTGCTCATCAATCTTGATCCGATAGGCACTCAACATTGCATAGGGCGTTTTTATCAGAGCCTGTAATTTATAGGCGTCTAGACCATTGGACTCCCGAGCCATAGAGGGGGAGAGTTCTAAATAAGAGCTTACCCAGCGACCACCAACCTCCATGAATTGCTGACCTTCTGTGGCTGCTAGTGTAGAGAAAACGCCAAAATTTTTTGAAAGGCGGCGGGCAATATATCCTTGCAGTAACTCTTGCTGATAATGATCCGGCATTCCGGAGGATAATTCAGGTTTTACTGGCATTCCTCCCTGCAGGCTCCAGCGCCACTCACCCGGTGCGGGCAGTTGTGAATCCTTGGTAAAAAATTCAGTAGTATTATTAATTAATCTGCCAGCTTCGTCGTAAATACGAATTTCTATGTTGTAAGCGCCATGTGGTAAGGTAGTGGTATCCAGTAAGTGATTACCAGCTTCCATTAAATCGGAGTGAATCATACGACCATCTCGGTACAGTTCCACCCGACCACGCACTGGCATGTTTATTTCTACCAGGGCGGAGTGTTGATAGCCGATGTCTGTGCGGCTGTACTGAGAATCACGGAGCTCAAATCCGTAGAGACGGTGTAATGATTGGAAAGTACTGAAATTTCCTTTTGGTTGCAGTAATCCCAGGCTATAGGCTTTTCCGCGGAAGTCCCTTTCCCAATGCAGGCTACTGACACGGGTACCAATTTCGTTGGCTGTGTACCAATCCCCGTAAATAGCGCTCTCACCAAATCCAATAATGCTGGTAGCAGATAAAGTAGTTTGTGTGTTGCTGTCTACTTCATCGCTTTGTGCTCCCGACCAGGAACCACTGATATTTTGCACAATGGAAAAACTATTGCTGGCTGGGGGCAAGTATCGGTCGGTCAGGGCCTCTTGTTGAGGAAGTAGCTCTGGTGAGAAAAAGACATCCAATCGATACCTCTCTTCGTCATAGATTACTGCGAAGTATTCTGGATTTATAAATCCACAATCTGTTTGGGAGTTATCACGACAAATTCGATCACTATTTTTTTCCAGTGAAGCCTGTAATGAAAGCAGCAGGCGCTCGGGGTTTAGGCTGACAGGGAGAAGCTTGATAGCCTCCTCAGGTTCTACAAAACGCACGAATTCAGGCTCGGCAATAATTAGCGCCGAGCCCAAACTGCGCCCGCCATAGTACAGGTCTGCCACAATCCTTTGGGGCTTGGTTAGATCTGCAAAACCTGCAGGTACATCTGTGCTTACGAGATGCATTGGTTCTGTTGATACTGCAGTTGTATGCCAGAGCCATAGCGGTAAGAGCATCCAGGGAAACTTCCCGACGTTGCTTTTATTTACCATTACCATAGGGAGGTTGTTCCCTGACCAAAATTATATTTTATTATTTCTATTGGTTATTCTGACGTAACTGTCACTGTCAAAACGTCGGTATATATAGTGCCGCTTAAAACATTGGGATTTTCCCAATTTGCATTTGGAATTAATACTTCAAAGGTGGAGTTATCTGGAGCTCCATTACAGTTGCCAGGATTTTGAAGAATTTGTCCGTTTAGGGCTACACCTTCATTTGTTGGAGAAAAGCTTCCTCCCGAAACATTTCTAAAGCTAACTTGGTAGGGAATATCCGTGGAGCCATTACTTAGTATGTATGCACCGTCTCCATTGAAGCTGTCAAATTGAATCTCGAAGTTTGTGAATCCAATGCCTCGAATACAAAAATCTACCCAGCCCTCGGCATCAGTACTTGGGGCGGGGTCTTCAAAGGTGAGGTTTTCGAGGCCATTTATATCAATCGACTCATTAAACTTTAGCATTATTTCTGTATTGGCCTGATCAGTGGCTGCTAGGGCAAATTGTGCCCCAACGGTGGATATAGCAGCCATCGCCACAGGGATGACACAACCTCTTAACATGTGCTTCATTATTGATGTCCTTTTGTTAAGTGTGAGCGGAGAAGGGTATAGTTGATCTTGCGGCTAAAAGAATAGGGAAAATTTCCCAGTGGGTCGGTAGAAAATAGTGATAATTTCTTATTTTTGGATAAATGGTGCGCCTGAATTGTCACAATATTTGCTTGCCTGGATTTGTGGGGTTTTTAGAGTATTTAAAATGCCGTTTTATATGAATCAAGAGTTCTTATGCGGCGCCCATGGAATTTGAGATAGGTGTTAGCAGAGCGATTCCCATAGAAACGCTAATGAGGGAGGTGTATAAGAGTTTTGAAGGATTAGCGCCAGCTAATGGAGTTTTTTTGGTTGGCGTAATTATTTTATTTAATACTAAAGTTGTTTTACAAAGCTGGCGGTCAGTAAGAAGTTGTAAAAGTTATTATTGGCTACTAACCGTAATTGTCAGTACATCAGTATATACAGGTTCCCCGGCCTGTTCCCAATCTGAGGGAGCAACTGAGATATATACTCTGGCGTTATCAATAGTACAAGCTTCATCTGACTGTCTAGAAAATGATCCCGCGATATCACCCTGACTATTAGGGCTGTTGAACGTGTTGCTGTTTAACGTATTACTAAAGCCAACCGAATAGGTAATATTTTCATTAACTCCTTTGAGGGAAAAAGGCTGAATCCCAGTTCCACCTGTGCTTCCATTGCTGCTAGATAGATTTACGGTATAGCGGTCAAATCCAATGCCGCCAATACAGAAGTCTTCCTGTCCCTCAATCGCCTGGCCGAAGGAAATGCCCGAGTTACTGAGATTAATATCCCCCAGGTTACGAATTGCAATACGGGGCTCTACCTGCAAAACAATATCAAATTCTACTGTTTCGCTATCAACCAGGAAAATAAGGAAGTACTGCTCTAGGGTGATTTGAAAACTACCATTGTAGCGATTGGAGGAGGGCGTTTTAGTATCGTCTATGTTCAGGGTTAAGGAGGCGTTGACATCATTGCTACTACCATTAAAGGGGCCAGCGAGATTGTTCAGTGTGAGTAGCTGAGCATCACTATTGCTAGGGTTTAATGTAAAGGAGATATCCAAAGTGTCGCCATTGTCGGCAGTTAGAGAGTAAGTGCTACCACTTAAAGGAGTGAGCTCCGTGTAGTATGCTAGGGCGCGGCCACTGAATGCGCTGCGACTGCGCAAGGTGAAGGGAACTTCTTGGCTATTGGACTGGTAATTTAGGGTGTGTGTGTCGCCCAGATTACAGGTGCGCAAGCTGTCATTGCTGGAGCAGCTTTGTGCCTTGGCCGGATTATGACAATGTAAAAAAAGAACACCCAGCCAAAGGAGTTTTCCAATTAAGTGTTTAATGCTGCGCACTGGTTAACCCCGCAGTAGTTTCGATGTGGCAGTTGGCCTTGGATTGTTCAATGCTGCCTAGATTCAACCAGCTATCCCCAGAAGACAGAATATTTATGGGAACCTGACAGTGATCCCAAGTTAATGCTTGAGTAAGCAGGCTCTTCTTGTTGGTATTTATACCTAATTGGAAAACGCCGTACCGATCGGTGGTGGTACTGTGTTCACCGATAAATAATCGGGTGTTAGGTAACCCCTCACCCATATCGGTTAGACGCCCCAAAATAAGCAGCTGTTGCTCTATCTGATAAGTTGTGGAACTAACATTACCGGGATATAGGGTGAAGGTTTTACTTTGTTCGCGGTAATCAAAGAAACCATTATCCAATGGGCGCAGAGACAAGTCATAACTCTGAAATGCCGGCAAGTTGATTACAGACCTATCACCGCCTTTGGCATAGCCACGCCGGTTGCCATCAACTAGTACTTCAAAATTCTGTTGGTCGCTGCCATCGATTTCAATAACTACCGCACTTTCTAGTGCGCGTTCACCACCCCAGGCGAAGGTATTTTCTGCAACAATTAGGTTGGTACTGAAGCCACCCAGATAATTGAAAGCCTTGCTATGGTTAACGTTATTAAAACTGAGAGTGCTGTTTAAATATCCGAAGTGGCCGGCGAGATGGCTGCTGCTCTCAAGATAACGGCCATGTGTGCTTTTTTCTGCAGTGATTTGTTGCTCAAATTCTGCTGCCCACAGGTCCCTATCGTGCCAGCGACTCTCCAGAAGCAAGCGCTGTTCGCGATCGCTGTGATTACTGCGCTCACTGTGTAGATTGACGCTGTGCTGCCAGTGTTTGGCGCGGCGTCGGAGTTCTATTTCCAGGCCGGTATACTGCTGCCCGTCGGCCTTATGGTGTGAGAAAGTGGCACTGCCCAGCCACTTAGCACTTTGTAAGAAGTTGCGTTTGAAGGATAGGCTGGTGAGCTTACTCGCATTATCTAATTTGTCGACTTGCTCTCCGGGCAACAAGCGATACCCGCTGTCTCGCTCACGCAAGCGCAGAGAGAGTTGCCCTCCCAGTAGATTGCTCTGTAGAGCCAGGCTGCGCTGCGAGTAACCTAGTGGTAGCAGTTGCAGACCCTTGGTTTGATCAAAATCGGCAGCGTCATCCAGCCTGGTATCAATAGCACTCAGTGTGGCGAATGGGGTTTTCAACAGCGCCTGAACCCTGTGACCATTGCGCCCATCCTTGTTAGTCACTATGCTCGGCGAAACTTCGAAGAAGCCACCTATCCAGCGGGCGCCAATCTCGTAAAGTTGTTGCTCACGGGTTGAGGCTGCCGAGGCAAAGAAACCAAGATTGCCACTTAAGCGTCGAGCTATAGATCCCTGAGCCAGCACATCCTCGTAGCGCTCGGGTAGCGTCTGATAGTTACTGTAATTGTGCGCGGGTTGTCCGGCATAAAAATTCCAGGACCATTCCCCTGGGGCCGGTAGCAGGGAGTCTTTGGTAAAGAACTCTGAGTGGCTGTGCAGCGAGCGCCCCATTTCATCAAAAGTTCGCACCTCAATTTCGTAGGAACCATGCGGCAGGGTGCTGGTGTTTAGCAACCGGTTACCGGCCTCCAGCATTTCTGTGTGGATCAGCCGCTGATCCCGGTAAATTTCCACACGCCCGCGTACCGGCATATTGATTTCCAGTGGGCTGCCCTGCCGATATTTAATGTCTGTACGGCTGAGCTGGGAGCTGCGCATCTCTAACCCATACAGGCTGCTGTGGTTACCGAAATAGTGCCAGCCCCCTTGGGGTTGTAGTAAGCCAATCGAATAGGCTCTTCCACGATAATCCCTGGACCAATGTAGGGCGCTAATCTGATTGTGCTGCGCAGTGGCAGCTGACCACTGGGCGTGAAGGGCGCTCTCGCCAAAGCTGATAATGGTGTTGCCATTCAAAGTGGCGTTATGACTGTTTTCACCGAGATTACTCTCCACACCACTCCAGGCGCCACTGAGGTTTTGAACAATGGAAAATTCACTGGTGGAGGCCGGGAGATAGGGATCGCTGATGGCGGCTTCTTGTGGCAGTAACTTTGCGGAGAAAAATAAATCGAGCCGATAGCGGTTTTCATCGTAGATAACCGCCACCTGCTCAGGCACTAGATAGCCACACTTTCGCTGCCAGCTTGAACGACAGAGATACTGTGAATTTCTGGGCAAAGGATCGGCCAACGCCGCTATTACGGTTTTTCTATCCAATAATTTAGGTAGAAGAGGGAGCAATTGCTCTGGCTCGTCGAATTGGATATGGGTGGGGTCAACAGTAATTGGCGCTGCGCCTATTTGGCGGCCGCCATAGTAGAGGTCTACCAATAACTGCTGTGGTTCGGTCAGTGAATCAAACCCTTCCGGTGCAGAGGTCTCCAGCAGAAAAGTGGCTGCTGTTGTTGCAAAGCTATCGGCGTGAATGGCCTGCGCCAGACAAAATGCCAGCGCATGCCATTGGTTAAGACGTCCTGCCATAAACTGCGATGGGTTTGGCTGGAAATCCTATCCGGCCACGCCACAAAATTATTCTGAGGCTACAGTGATCAGCAGCGTATCGGTGTAGCTGGTGCCATCCAGCACATCGTTGGTCTGCCAGGCGCTATTGGCAACAGTGATTTGGAATCTGGCATTGTCGGAACCACTGCAAGAAGCGGCGTTACGATCTAGTCCAGTTAGTGGCTCACCCTCATTAACCACAGTAAAGGGACCGTTAGTGCTGTTGTCGAAGCCGACGCTGTAGGGAACGTCTAGGCCGTTGCCGGAGAGGCTGAAAGCCGTATCGTTATTGCCATCATTGCTTTCAAAGGTAATGCTAAAGGTGGGAAAACCAAAACCGCCGATACAAAAGGCATCACTGGCAACGGCATCGGTCCCCAGGGCAGGGTCGGTAATTGTGATATCGCCGACATCGGCAATTACAATGCTCGGGTTAAAGGTAAGGGTGATATCACTACTGGCACTATTGGTGGCTGCCACGGTGGCGGCCGAAGCGCTGAAAAGCATGCCTGCTGCGAGAGCAGAGGCCAGTGAACGAACTACATTTTTGTGCATGGCGTATCTTCCTGAGCCGTTGGTTATCGTTCTGTGAAAAGCCGCTCGCGAAGATCCTGCACTTGTCAGGGGTAATGCGTTAGTCAAGCTATTCCATCTTTATGGCGGGGATCATACTTTTTTTGTGATGCAAGTCACGTCATTTACGGGTAATTTTTGATTTATGGCGCCTAAAAGATCTTATTGGCGACCAGCTTGTATCTGTGCCCGACGCGCGGCCAGCGCTATAATCCCGCGCCTTTAGAGTCCTTTATTTATCTTCAACCAGGTTTGTCATGACCGTAAGAACCCGAATCGCACCGTCTCCAACCGGTGATCCCCACGTTGGTACCGCCTATATCGCCCTGTTTAATCAGTGTTTTGCCCGCGCCCAGGGCGGCCAGTTTGTGTTGCGCATCGAAGATACTGACCAGCAGCGCAGCACCCCGGAATCCGAGCAGGCGATTCTCGATAGCCTGCGTTGGCTCGGATTGGACTGGCAGGAAGGTCCAGACGTAGGCGGTCCCCATGGCCCCTATCGGCAGAGTGAGCGCGGTGATATCTACAAAACTTACTGCGATGAACTGGTGCAGAAAGGCCATGCCTTCCACTGTTACCGCACCGCCGAAGAGCTGGAGCAGCTGCGCGAAGAACTGCGCGAAGCCGGCCGCACCTCACTGAAACCCAGTGACCTGGCGCTGTCGGAAGAGGACGTAGAGAAGCGTCGCGCCGCCGGAGCCCCCTATGTAGTGCGCATGAACGTACCGGAGAGCGGTACCTGTGTAGTGGAAGATCTGCTGCGCGGTACTATTGAGATCGACTGGGCCCAAGTCGATGCGCAGATTCTGCTCAAGTCCGATGGCATGCCCACTTACCACCTGGCCAACGTGGTGGATGATCACCTGATGGAGATCACTCATGTGCTGCGCGGTGAGGAATGGATTAACTCCGCACCCAAGCACCAGTTGCTATATGAATACTTCGGTTGGGAAATGCCGGTGCTCTGCCACCTGCCGCTGCTGCGCAACCCGGATAAAACCAAACTGTCCAAGCGCAAAAATCCGACTTCTATTCTTTATTACCAGCGTGCCGGATTTATGCCCGAAGCGCTGCTCAACTATCTGGGCCGTATGGGCTGGTCCATGCCGGATGAGCGCGAGAAGTTTGCTCTGGAGGAAATGCTCGAACATTTCGATATCCACCGCGTTTCCCTGGGTGGTCCGGTGTTCGATGTAGAGAAACTGTCCTGGCTGAACGGCCTGTGGATTCGCGAGTTGGAAAATGAGCAGCTTGCCGACCGCCTTATAGACTGGATGTTTAACCGCGAGAACCTGCTTAAGGTACTGCCCCATGCCAAAGAGCGTATGGAGACTTTCGGCGATTTCGCACCGCTGGTGAGCTTCCTTGCCTCCGGTAAGCTGCCGCTCACCGAGGAGAGCTTCAGTGGCAATAAGTTGGAGCTGGATGAGCAGAAGAAATTGCTGCAATTCGCCCTGTGGCGTCTGGAAGCCCTGCGTGCCTGGGACCGCGACAGTATTTTCCAGGCGGTGAAGACTCTATCCACGTCCATGGAGATTAAGCTCAAGGACTTCAACGCGCCCCTGTTTGTTGCCATTAGTGGCACCACCGCCTCCTTCTCTGTGATGGACGCCATGGTACTACTGGGCCCAGACCTCAGCCGCGCCCGCCTGCGCCAGGCCATCGACGCCCTGGGCGGCGCCGGGAAAAAAGTCCTCAAACGTTGGGAGAAAGAGTACGCCTCACTCTCCTAAGTACCCCACAGCCCCCGGTAGGGGGCTGTGCCGGGTAAGTTGCTAACTAATTGATTAAAAAGTTATTTTTTCTGTTGACAGGCGTCTAAACCTTGCTAAAATGCGCCTCGCTTTCAACGGAAACGTTAAGCAAAAAGGATTTGGGGCTATAGCTCAGCTGGGAGAGCGCAACACTGGCAGTGTTGAGGTCAGCGGTTCGATCCCGCTTAGCTCCACCAAATTTCCCTTGTCTATCAAGGGGTTGTGAGAAGAGGGTAATGATCTCTTATCCGGTGAGTAAAAACCGGACAAAACTCACAAGAAAGAAAAAAGGGCCTTTAGGCCCTTTTTTTTCGTCTGAAATTTTACCTTTTCACAAAAAATCCCTTTTAGTCACTCGCTTGCCTGGACAAATATTGATTTCTTCTCATGTGCAACATCAAGCTCTTTGCCTGGGTTAATTAGAATCAACAGCGTCTTCACTCACCCATTCACTGGTAGAGGTGCTATTCAGTTGATTTTTTAAGGGGGCTCAAGGTGTTCTATAGCAGCGAAGATACTTGCACATAACGAAGTTTCTATTGAATTAATTTTTTGCGCATTAAGGAAGATGGTATGAGTGGCAAAAAATCATTTTATTTAGAGCTTGCACGGTTGGGAGAGGTTTTGTCGTTAATACAAGTCCTTGCATATCATAAAGGCACGAGTAGAAGCGAAGAGGGGGTGGGGGGAGAGCTTCAAAGAAAACCAGAATCAGCAGGTTCATGGATAGAGATGGCAGAGGCTCACCCTGAACTATTTCGTGTTCGTGTAAAGGAAGGAAGAAGAAAGCTTGTAGCTTTAGTTTCTGGATAAGTTCTTTCGAGCGAAAAGCTGGGCAGTGGAGAAAGCGTGTCGCCGGTGCGAGGGCCCGAATTATAGAGCCATGGCTTACATCTACAGAAAGGTGCTCCCTAACTTATTGGTTGAATTATGGGTAAAGTGTGTTTTAGAACGGGAAGTTGAGCCGGACGACTTGAGTCAGTGGCTCACTATCCCTGATTGCTATTTAGACAGTGGTTTATAGCCTGTTGTAAATAAAGGCTTTTTTGTGGAGCTTGAAGGCTCCATCCCAGAAATAGTAGCCAAAAGGATAGTGAGCCCCTGGCTCTTTAATAAGCGGTTAGAAAAAATTTTCATTCACAGAAAGAGGAAAGATAGATGTTTAATAGGTTGATAATTGTATTTCTTGGGGTTTTGTTTTTTTCAGGCTGTACAACCCAAAGCAATCATATGACAAGAGTTACACCGGAATCCGTTGTAACAAAACCTGAAGACGGTAAGGCGTTGGTTCATTTCATGAGGCCTTCCAATTATGGCGGAGCAATTCAGTCGACGATTTATAATGACTCTAATTATCTAGGTACAGTATCAGCGCAAACAAGAGTTGCCTACCAAGCGGAACCGGGCAAGCATATGTTTATGGTAATTGGAGAAAATGCAGATTTTCTTGAAGCGAATCTTTTGGAAAATAAAACATACTATGTTTTGGTGTCGCCCAGAATGGGAGTATGGAAGGCTAGGTTTAGTTTAAATCCTGCAAGTGGAGACGTATCTCAACAACAGATTGATAGCTGGTACAATAGCACGGCTGAAGTTGTGCCTAACGAGACTGGTTTAAATTGGGCAAAAAACAAAGCAAGTGAAATTGAAAAATTGAAATCTAAGTATCTGCCTAAGTGGCAACAGAAAGCTGAAAGTGATAAGCAGAGATTAAAGCCAGAAAGCGGCATATGATGTTTCTAGCTAAGTGTTGAACGTGGATCCAGCTACGTTCTACCAGCATGTGGCTCGCTTTCGCTCACGTTGCCACACGCTGGTTTCGCTACACTGGGCCAGTTAACACGGCGTTAGTAGTGATACCAAAAATAAATTAGCCTAAACTTAGATGTTATATATACTAAAAAAATTCTACATTTGATCTCTCTAGCTTCTTTTGCGGGCCTTCTGCTCGCATGCAGCGGTGGCAGCGGCGGAGATAGTTCTGATCCAGTAGAGATGCCCGCTGAAATAGAAAGCTTTACCTCCTCCGAAATACTTTCAATTGATCCTCCTTCTTTTGAAGTTGTTGTACGATTTTCACAGAACGTATCGCGAGAAGACGCTCTCGATATAGGAGTAAAAGTTGTGGTGGCTACCGATGGAGCTGGTGATATTATGGGGCAGGACTTTGCCCTATTTTATAATATGGATTGTCCAAGCGGCTATGAAGATTGCGATCAGACAGATTACTTCTTTACCTGGAGCTATGGAGATATTATAGGCTGGTGCTGCACTCTTGGAGGGCGCGACCTTTCGTATGAACTCACGAATGTAGATGGGTACTTACATTTAACTATGAGCTATCATGGAAAATTTACTAAGAGCACATTTGATAATCTCGTTAGCGGTAACGTCTTAACAAATGTAGAAGCAATTCTTTTCTCTGGGCCAAATAAAGAAACTGTTTTATCAAGGGACTACTACCCGCGGGTGAATGAGTTTACTGATCAACCTGGAGAGTTGAATGATAATATCCGTGATTATGATGGTTCCTCAGGTTTAATTGATATTCAAAGTATTACTATCACTAATTATTTGGCTCCCTAAATTCGTCAAAGGTACTAACAAATTAAGGAAGCGGGACGCCGTAACTAGCCCCCTTCTTGAGGCGTTAAGCATTCATAAAGAACTATGGAAATATTAAAGGTATTATTTCTTTTTATAGCTACTGCCATAGCGGAAATTGTGGGCTGTTATCTCCCATACCTTTGGTTGCGTCAAGGTTATTCTATTTGGATGCTCGTTCCTGCTGCATTAAGCTTGGCATTGTTCGTTTGGTTGCTTACCTTACATCCACAAGCTGCAGGCCGTACATATGCAGCATATGGTGGCGTCTATGTTTCAGTCGCGCTACTTTGGCTTTGGGCAGTAGAATCAACTCGACCAGTAGTCACGGACTTTATCGGTGTTATATTCTGCCTAATTGGGATGGCAATCATCATGCTTGGGCCACGTCATGCTTAAAAAGCGCACCTTGTTCGTCTCTATCGGGGCGGGACGGCTTACGGAACCTTCCCCCCCTACATTGCGGCCGTTGCTGGCGGCGTTATGCCTCTTGAGAGGTAGTGATGTACAAGGAACCTTGGTCAGATATAAATGAATACGTTGAAAGTCATAGCAAGGCTTTACAGCGAGAGTTGTTTAAGGAACTCTCGAAAGATCATTGCTTGTATGGGATTGAGCTTCAAGCTCTCGCAAAGCGTGAAGACCAAGACGATATACTCTTAACTGACCAGAGTGCATTCTATATAGTTCATCTAACTTGGTCTGGTAAGGAGGAGGAAGCTCCTTATCCTAGAACAGAAAAGTTTAGTACGATGGAAGAGTTGCAGGTCAGACTAGATTCTGATTCGGAAGATTTTTAGAGGGCAAGAACAACCATACAAGGTAAGGCAGTGGACGCCGCATACGTGCCGCCCCTTCTCGCAATGTTATGTGTAATCCGAGGCAACAATGAGTAAGAGGATTAGGGGAATCTGTGTTGCGATATATATTGTTCTGGGAACTGTTAGTATTCATTTTCTTGGCGAAATATATGCTTCCAAAATAATGGAGGAACTGGCTAGGAATCCGTCGCCAGATTTGTATGCTAATAATCACGGGTTTCAATACGTAGAGTTCTGGGTTACATGTGGCATAGCCTTGTCATTCGCCCTAGTGCTATCAGCAATGATACTCAATAAGGTTCTGATTAGGCGACATGCCAAAAACACATAAAAAACGCTGTTGTCGCCATGCTCCACATGGCTAGGACAGCCTACACTGCCTTCTGGTTGCCCCAAAGCTGGTTGTTAAACATCGCTCAAAGTTATGGCTAATTTCGAAATAAGAAAAGTTGAGAAAAATGATATTCAAGTCGTTGTGAGCTTGCTGCAACAGCTAGGATATGAGCCATCCATTCAGGCAATTGAATCGCTGATATCAAATCCCATTTGCGATAGCTATGAAACGGTTGTTGGAATTTTAGACAAATCTGTCGTAAGCGTTATGTCTGTCATCTACTTTGACTATTTTCCTTCAGCTGAAAGGTTTTGCCGAATTACAGCCATTGTCGTGGATTCAGATGTCAGGGGGTATGGTGTGGGTACAAGACTAATTGATTTCGCGCGAGATAATGCTGCCGCAAAAGGTTGTAGTACACTTGAAGTAACAACATCGCTCAAACGTGAGTCGACTCAACAGTTTTATGAAAGTATTGGTTTCACCAAAACTTCGTACAAGTATGTTCAAAAACTGAAAAGCAATGTTTAATAAGGCAAGCCAGAGGGACTTCCGCACTGCTTGCTCCAGCCCCTGCTGGCGACGTTATGTGTTGCGAGTATTTCGCGATGAAGGAGTCGAACTGTATGGATGAAAGACTAGTTAAGGCACAAGATTTACTCAAGGATGATGAGGATTACAAAACTATTAAAGGGGTAAGAGTAAGAAAAGGAACTATTGCTGCTACTATAAAAAATATTGCCAAGCTAGAAAGCGCAAACTCAGAACAACGGGCTGCTATTCTCGATGCTATTAAAGAAAATGCCCCTGCATTAGTTGCCCTTGATGTTCATCGATACTTCGAGTGTAGAAACAAGGAAGTAGAGAGAATCTTAGTAAAAGCAGCAATGAGTCTAAATGATAGTAAGAGCATATAATAAGTACCGGCAGTACGGCCCTACAGGCCCGGTCCCCAAAATCGTTGGACGAGTTTCCGCTCCTACGATAAGCGCTTAGCGCTTAGTGCGATAAGTAGTAAAGAGTATTGTAAGTTGAATAGTTTAAGTACGTATACCTTACTGGTTTTTGCTCTGATTGTTGGAGCTTCTCTTGCATCACAAGCGGGGGTGAATTCACAGCTTCGTGTAGCTCTCCATACTCCCATCCAAGCGGCATTTATCTCTTTCTTGATAGGCACGCTCATACTAGGATCTATCTCACTTTTTCAAAGTGAAAGCTGGTTTACTAAAGAGTCAATTACTTCCATACCATGGTGGGCTTGGCTTGGTGGCGCTTTCGGAGCATTCAATATTGCAATGTCTGTATTTTTGGCTCCAAAGCTGGGAGCGCTAGTTTTGGCAATCTCTATTGTTTGTGGCCAAGTTATAGCGTCTCTAGTGCTAGATCATAACGGATGGCTTGGGTATCCCAAGATAGAATTGTCAATTTCAAGGGTGTGTGGCGCGCTACTTATAATAGCAGGTGTACTATTGGTGGCACGTCGGTAGGCATATAACAAGTTGCTGAAATTCGTTACGGCTATCGTTTAGCAAAGTGTTAACTATTGGGGTTAGGTTTTGTGAACTCTGTTTTAAAGTCTAATTTTTATAATGGCATTATTAAAGATCTAGAGTCTCACTATGACTATTCAAAGAAGCACATGGGACTTAATGATGGGCAATCTCTGCACTATGCTGACGAGTATGTAATCAATCGTGGATCTGAGCATGAAGAGTTTGTCGTATCATATATAGCATTTATGAGATTGGCAGAAAATCATCAACATACGCTCTCCTATGAGAGTGAAGATGAGCTTTGGATTGTGGATGAATTTAAGTGGCGTTATGAAAAAGTGCGCGCGGTATTTGACGAGCTTGAGAAAAAATCACCTGATCTTCCTTTTGTTAAAGACTTAATTTTCTTTAGAGATATGTATAATCTTGGAGAAAGTTGAAGATGGGTAAGACTTATCAGAACGATGTGCAAGACCTATGTCTTCGGTCGTTTCAATATGTATCCAATTTATTCAATATTGCGTGTTAAAAAACTGCGATTTAGGCTTTTGTTCTGTGCGCCGGGCATTCAAGGAGAAAATAAGATGCACCGATTTCTGAAGGTTTTTTTTAGCATATTTATATTTTATGTGCCAATAATTTATGCTGGCGAACAATCTGAGAATTTAATGTCGGAATTTGCGAAATGCGGAGGATTTACAAACTATCCAGAAATTGAGGTTTGTTTTTCAGAGGTTTATAATGAAAGTGATAAATTTCTTAATAAAGAATATTCTCAGCTAATGCAATATTTAGATGGCTTAGAGAATAAAACCCATAAGAAAAGACTTGTAAGTACACAGAGAACTTGGGTCAAGTTTAGAGATTCCGATTGCAATTTTTATAGTGATGGGCAGGCAATTCGAATGAATATATGTTTGTCAGAAAGGACAATTCAGAGACTTAAAGAGTTAGAAAACTTCAATACTAATTACGCCATGGGCTGTAATGGTTGTCCATGGTGACATGCCATGCAAATGCTGTAGGCCGGCGATCAACATTGTACATTTTATGTGAGGTTGTTTCGCTCACATTATCAAGCATCAAGCATCAAGCATCAAGCATCAAGCATCAAGCATCAAGCATGCGGGGTTGGCTGTGCGTTAGTGGGGCGTTATCGTCGATCGCTTCTATAACGGTTAGCTATTCTTAAAATAACCCGGCTAAACCCCTGTGGTAGCTTGGATTACAGCAGGGTAATCAACGGAGGAAAGGGGATCTGCGCAAAGTGGTGCAGGTTTTCGCCTCCGTATACCTCCGTCAAAGTATTCCCCGCCGTCTTTATATTAACATTTTAGATAATACTTATAATGGTGAAAATATATCTCGCTCTTGATAAACCTAAATAACACCATACAATTTGGTTACATTTTCTGACCTATATATAACACTTATATTTACTCCCTTACTTTTAGTCTATAAGTTTCGAATTGTGGATCTATAGAGGACCAATAGAATGTTAAAACGTTTAACCGTGTCTATTCTCAGTCTCATAATGCTATTCGGCATATCCCTCATATTTTCCCAAGAAAATATAAAGCCGTTTGTTTTTACTGCCATCCCGGACCAGGATCCGGTACGCTTACAGAAACGTTTTGGCAAAGTTGCACAGTATTTATCTGATACGCTAGGGGTTGAGGTTAAGTACTTACCAGTAGAGTCTTATAGCGATACGGTCGAAGCTTTTAAAAATAATAAAGTTCAATTGGCTTGGTTCGGTGGTTTTACTGGGGTGCAGGCTCGTATTGCGGATCCTGGCGCCAAAGCCATTGCTCAAGGTGAAGAAGATCAAAATTTTACTTCCTACTTTATTGCCAATAAAAGCACCGGACTCAAACCGTCAGAAGACTTTCCCCGTGGTATAGAGGGTATGACGTTTACTTTCGGTTCAGAACACTCTACTTCTGGACGACTAATGCCGGAATATTTTATCCGAAAGGCATTCGGTAAGTCTCCAGCCGATGTGTTTAGCCACGTTGGTTTTGGTGGCCACCATTCCAATACCTTGGATCATGTGCAGTCTGGGAAATATCAGGTTGGAGCCCTGAATCACAAAGTGTGGGAGAATGAAAAGAAAGCTGGCAAAGTGGATGAGAGTAAAGTACAAGTGATCTGGAAAACTCCGGGATATCCAGATTACAACTGGACAATTCGTTGAGATGTCGATGATACCTGGGGTGATGGATTCACAGACAAGGTACAACAGGCGATTTTGAATATGCGTGATCCAAAACTACTTGCCGCATTTCCTCGTAAAGAGTTTATCAAAGCCGATAACTCAATGTACCAACCAATCGTGGAGATTGCCCACGAAATTGGCTTGTTGAATAATGAGTAAGCGAATTGGGTTCAAATTTTCCCTTCTGAACGGTGTATTGTTTACCTAAGAGGCCTCATGAAGAGTCATGAAAAATCTTGGCTATTACAAGCTGAACCGATCAAAGAAGATATGCTACTTAGAGCCCAGTAATAATATTGAAACTTTGGGCAGAATAGAGCTTTAGTAAATTTATTATAATTCTAACTAGTCTAGGTGCTGGACTAGTATTTATCTTAGTGTTAAAAATTTCCCCTATTAAAACTCCCTTCCTATTACTTGCCTATCCAAATAGATACTAATCTCCTCATAATCAATACCGTGTCGCGCTTAATAAGACTGAGTAACCCGCTCATCAGTATGTGCCATCAATTGCTGCAATGACTGCACGTCGAATCACACTCGCTTAAACCGGTCTGAGGCCAGGCTGCGCACTTCATGGAAGCTGGGTGGCGTTTGGTTTTTGGGGAAGCCGATATAGAGCCCGGTAGCGTTGCGGGCTTCGGTAAGCATATCACTTAACCGGTCGGGTATTACTTGGCAAACATGCTCTTTAATTTTTCCCGTTCGCCGTTGCATAGGTATATGACTCAGTATGTAGTGGCAGCGGTAATTTCTTGGGCTGAATTCTCTGGCGCGACTAATAAGTTTGTCAAGTTGTTGGTGGGTTTTTAAATTAAAACTCAAATGGCTGGCGGCGAGGCTACCCCTTTGCGCTTCAGATTTATTAATCGTTTTGCGAAGGTGGTCACCTTGCAGTTGTTTCTCAAAGTTCAGCTCACAAATATCGGCGCGGCGCATGGTGGGTAGCATACTGATACCCATAGCAATCTGTAGCGCTGCATAGCCTAATTCCTCGGCTTTTTCATAGATGGTCCAGTAAGCTTCCAGGGTTAAGCGTTAGCGTTTTTTAATCGTCCAGTAGGCGCGGTGTGCGTGCTGTTGGTGATAGGTGAGAGATTCCCACCATTTGCGTAGATCTACTAATTTGGCTTTATGTATAGAGATGGCTTCGAAGTCTCCGACAAACCTTTTCAGGGCGCTACAATGATTGCGCCAGATGGACTTGTTGGATAGGCGTTGGTAATTTTCAATGTGCCAGTCTATATAGCATGCAGCGTGGTAGGTAAAGCTAGCTCTATCAGGAGCTTTTGCTGGCTTGCGTTCTACCTTCAAACCACGCTGAGTATTGGCTTGCTCGGCCATTCGGATTGCTTCTTCAGGTGATGCAGAGAAGACTTTATCCTTCGGGTCTGGGCGACGATAACGCCAATATTTTTCCCCGCCGCGAGCATCTGGGTAGAGGTTTTCTGGGAGTGGTATATCGCCCCATATGTGGGACTTTTTAGGTCTGGCCATTTCTTTGCTCGGCTACTGCTTAATCTGCTCTCAGCCTGCCAACAGGTCTAACCCGCTTCTGGGCTGACCAGCGTTGGCGGCGGTGTTCTGTGCTGGGGTTTTTCCGCTGTGATCGCGTATGGCGAACTGTCGGCATCCAAATAGGGCTCCTCGGTGATGATCTAGCCGGGGATATGCTCGGCCACAATCCACTCGGGGATTTTATCTTTGCCGGGGCGGGAGACTTTTCGAATTGCTCTTTGGCCCAGGCTGTTCCTTTTACCAGCTTACTCATTGGACAGCCCTCCATGGTGTACTAGGGCAAACCCCTGGCCGCTGCGTGTAGTTGTGCCTGTCTGTTATAGGGCGTCGAAAAAGGGTTCAACAGTGGGGTGTCTGAGACACATATCGTTAATGATGTTGAGCATCACTGGCTTGTGCCCGAATTCGCTGGCGCGGATGGACTGGGTCAATAGTTGCTTTTCTTCGTTCAGGAGGCTGGCTTGGTCTTGTTGCTTCGGGCTGTTACAGCTATGTTGTGGGGCCTTTAGCTACCGTTGCATCGATATTAAAAGCGAATAGCGTAACCAGGGCCCGTTATACAGGTGATGATAGCCTGGCCGAGAAAGCTGATATACTGAAGATTTAATACCTATGAGTTTAGGGGGTTATTCTGCTATAGGAGAGATTGGTATACCAGATTGTTACAATTGCTGCTTTTCACAGTGGGTGCTTAGAAACCTAACGGCAGCGACAATACTGATCTCTGCCAGTAGGGGCAAGGAACAGAGCTGGGCATAGCCACTCTTTTGTCCTCGGCTGAGCGGGTAAAGTTGAATTTGTTCAGTTCCAGGGCCACAACAGTCCCGCTAAAATTCTAATGGGATCCAGTAATTTAATACTTTTCTCAGCGGGGCATTGATACGGAAGACCTAATGGTCAATCTGGTTTTCGAGAGCTTGCCCACTCTCATCTAGTTGGGAAGAAACACTTCAACAACCCCTTGGCATTCTCATCTAACTTCCGTTCTTAGGAGTGCTACAGCTTAGTAAAATAAATTTTAAAAATTATATTTAGTCGATCGGCTGGTGATCCAAAATTAGTATCCGTTACCGAAGCTTATGGTATTATACAGTGCCTGATTTTGCTTTATCTATCCATTTCACCGCTAGGCTCACTGACTGCTTATTTTTTTGTTCCGTGGGTGGTTAACAGCTTGGATGATCGCCCACCAATGCCGCCAGCTAGATATCTTATCCTTGGCTTTTATCAACAATACTGGGCGCCCGTTAATATCAATGCGGCCTGGAACGTGCTTCACTCCCACCTCGGGACTCATGCGATTGTGGCTTTTCGTGGTAGGTGAGGCTGTCAGTAAGGTTATCTGATCAAGCAATAAATGATTGAGTAGCTAACTTTCTTGATGTACTTCGCCAGCGTCATGTGTTGGGGTATCTTTTCAGAGTTTGCATTTTTCAGTTAGTGATTGATTTGCGTCCTCATGGCGACAACACGCAAGCCCGCCCCCCACGTTTCAATGTCTGCGGGAGAGCACCCACTGTGTGTTAAGGACTAAAGCATTTTTGCTCTAGATAGACAGTTTTGTTGTATCGGTTGAGTAATTGAGCAATTATACAATAATAGTTCTGGCCGTTGAGGACTTCGATCTGCTAGAAGCTGTTTCGTAACTTGAAATCAGTTATTCTTGCGACTTCATGGAATGATAAGACCAGTAAGTGTGAGTAGATTTAAGTCAGAATTAACCGACGCCCAGTGGAAATTGATTGAGCCTTGCCTTCCCCAGCTAAAACGTGGAAAAGGAGGTCCCAAACCCATTGATAACTGTGCATGTTTTGAAGGTATCTTGTGGATTTTGCGCTCAGGAGCACGATGGAAGGGAAGGATCTCCCCCATCTTACCCTTCGCCGGGTACTTGCTGGAGAAGGCTCCAGTTTTGGGAAGAGAAGGCGCTTGGTTGAAGGCTTGGAGAAAATTTCTCGGACAGCTCGATCAAAGATCCCTGCTTAATTGAGAAGAAGTCTTTTCGGATAGTAGCTTTGCTTTAGCAAAAAAGGGGAGCAGAAGTCTGAAAAACTAAGCGGGGCAAGGGTACAAAGCGGATGGTGGTGGTCGGTGGTGAAGGTATTCCATTGGGAGGCACCGTTACTTCGGCCTCACCAGGAGAAGTAAATTTTTTACATCCACTACTCGATGTTACCTATGAAAATACAAAAATTCGACGACTAGTGTACGACAAGGCTGCAGATTCTGATCCACTACGCCATAGTTTGGCCCGCCGTGAAATTGATCTGATTTTCCCTCACAGTAGGAATAGAAGAAAACCTTCGAAACAAGATGGCAGAAAGCTTAGGAGATATGTGCGACGCTGGAAAGTTGAGCGAACTTTTGCATGGCTAGGGAACTACCGTCGTTTAGTCGTTAGGTGGGATCGCTACTTATCTTCATACAGAGCTTTTTTCTATATTGCCTGCATGTTAATTACGCTAAAGAAGTTATGAAACAGCTTCTAGTGTTATTTCAAGAGCTATAAGCCTCTTTCGGTAGCGCCAAGTGTGTTAGTTGTTGTGAAAATCTAGGGGTGACTGCGGCTGCTGGTGCGTATGGGTTTATATGGTTTGTAATATTTCTCTATGATTGTTGAGCTGACTGGGTATTTAAAATGCATAATTTTTCTGGTTGTAATGATATTGAGGGTTTAGTGAGTGCGCACTTCTTTGAACGACTCACTTAGACTTCATTTGCAGTAGTAAATTCTATTTTTATAGGTTTTGAGGGTAAAAAATGCTAGATTAAGCCCCGTAAAAAAGCTAAAATTCATCGGCTTTTTTGCTAGCAAGGACTACATAACGTTTTTGTCTGCTTCTGAAATTTTTTGAAGTGAGAGTCTGTGGTCCGAGGAAAAATTTACAATAAATTTCTTAGTTTAATTTTTAAGGTGTGTTTATGAGATTGGGTATTTTATTCTTTTTTATGTCCTGGTCTAGTTTTGCGTTGTCAGCTACTCAGGATGTTACTATTTCGGGGGTGGGAATTAGTGAATCTACAAAAACCATTTTTATTGATGTTTCTCCTAACATTATTAATAGTCCGTGTACAAATAAAACTCAAGTCAGAATCTCTATCAATGATAGTGAAATTCATAAAGAGGTTTTTTCTGCGGCCTTAGCAGCCTTAGCGGCTAAAAAAACAGTAAATGTTGGATATAGTGATTTGAATACTGCAGAGTGTTTATCTGGAGCACCAGTAATTCAAACATTTTACGTAAGACAATAGTGACTGAGCTATTCAAAAAACAAAGTGTTCATTCATTTGTTTTAATTTGGGGATATATATTTTTAATATTTAGGTTGTGTTAAAAGAAAAATCTAAGTGGTCGTGAGAAATGCTCGATGAATCCATTAGGTGCAGCTTGCCAAGAATATCTAACCTATTTTCAGTGTAGATGTGGCCTTTATCTATCTTCGATGAGGCTCTTGGTTTATTTGTATTATGTGTTATTTTTTAAAGATTAGAGTCTCGCTTCAGGCATTTATTTTAAATCGGGTTCAAAATTAAGGGTGTCAATAATTGTTCAGATACCCTTCAGTTAAAAGATGCATTTTAACTGATTGTTCAAAATATTTTTCTTAAATGAAGGTAAATATATGTTGAAAAAACTATTGGTTGCGTTGCCAGTTGCTCTTTGTTGCAGTGCTTATGCAGGGAATGATCAGGTGCCAATTGATCGAGAAATTTACAGAGTTAAGACCTACAAAGGGTTTGCAGTAGTATATTTTAAACCTGGTTTCCCTAATACTCAAGGCTGTGCCCATGCCACTCAAGAGCAAGTTATATTAGAGTTTACTGACGATGGAAGCACTAAAGAAATGTATTCGTCAATACTTGCTGCAGCTGCAGCAAAGAAAAAAGTAGGATTCGGTATTAGTGGCTGTACCTCCGAATCATTAGGTTATCCAACTATCTACAGAGTGGATGTAGATTATTAAGATGCTTAATCTGGAGAGAAATTAATATTTTTCTGCTTTAGGTTATATTAAAAATGTATGTGGTTTTAAAATGAATAAAACTTTTTCTGCGATTTGCTTGTCGCTTATATCAAATAGTGTATTGGCCTCTACATATGATCAGATTTTAGCTGAGTATAATGGTGGGGTAATTGGTAGCGTAAATAACTGTGGTGTTAATTTTTCTGTGGCACCACAGTACTTAAGAGGGGCTGGCTCAGTTCAAATGCACGCACCTGGCGAGTATTTTTATGGGATTTCTTCTTTGGGAGAGGCTGGTGTTGTCTCAGTAGTTAAAAATGGGGATGTGTTTTATAGCCCTAATGCATTGGACCTGAGTGGGGGCGGTAGCACGATAAAGTTAGGTAATGTTGGAAGTTTTGATAATTTTTCTGTACGGCCAAGTGTCGTAGAGGTTGAAGATGAAGCAAAGGTGCTTATCCTGAGGGAAAAATTTGGCGCTCTTAGTGTCGATGTTTTTAACTCCTCAGGACCTTTGGGGTCCTATTTTTTTACCATGTATGATTTTATTGGGTACGCTAATGGAGATATTTTTGCTCAAACTAAGGAGGGGGATATAAGATCATTTGGATCTATAAATGATCTTATTAGTTCAACAGGTAGTAAATTTATTGAGAATACTTCAAAGGCCATTCAGGCGGTTCGATCTTACAATGGTGGTGTTCTTACGGTGGCGGATGGGGGGTTATATTATTCGTCAAATGCAGATAAGTTGATAGGTGGAGAGAACGTAGAAAATTTATATCCAGAGAATAATGGAAAAATCGATGAGGTAATAGTTGTATCTGGTGAGCCTAAATATATTCCAATCGCAGCTTCCGACCCTATGTTCTTCATTCCTGTAAAAAATGATAATATTGTTTATACAACGAAGGAAGGGGCAATTAATTGGAATGCGGAAAGTGCTCTACACCCAGTAAATCTTGACCTGTTAAAGCGCAAGTTGCCGGATAATTCTATTTGGGATGCCTATGAAATTGATAGATCTGTTAATTTGTTAAATTTTCGAAAAGGAAAAGAATACGGGGCTGGTTTTTTTGCAGCAGAAAGTGTTCTTAATGAAACAACCGGTATAGCCGTTGGGCTAAATGGAAGACCCGCCACAGTAGAGCTTTATGATAAGGGTTGGCACGATTGGGAGTATAAGTGGAGATCTAAAGGTGAAGTAACTGGTTCTTTCTCATATGTATATGACGGTTCATTTATTGGTGAAAATGAAATTAAGGTTGAGGCAAACAACTCTTGTGCGATAGTTGCAGCGGTTACATATGAAAAATTGACGCCATTCCAATTTTCACAAAGTTTGGGCAGCATATATGGCATGGCAGAGGGCAGCAGCGGCAGTCTACCAGGATTTGGCTCTCACGGAGTAATTCCATATACGAAATGGCCAATGTTAAATTCCTTTTTCTCAGCTTGTAATTTGATTTCAGGAATTAATATATTGGGTTTTGATCTGAATAAGGATAAGCTAGCACGCTATGGTTGCCCCAAAAAATCACCCACAGAGTATACAATCCCTGATTTTAACCCTAATGCTGGACAACATTTTAATTTCACAAATGGAGAGGTTGTTTGGGATACGGCAGGTTAGGATATTGGTTTTATAAATTAATATAAAATACTAAATAAGATTTAAGTTTAGCCCTCTGATAGTGGGGGCTAAATAATATGTTGCTACGTTAATTTTACTGTTATATGAAAACTACAAGGAATGTAAATCTCAGTCGAGTATGGCGTATCTTGAGGAAATGTGGTTTAAGCCAGGATAAATCATATACAAATGATTATTTGAATTTTATTTTCGAGTTGAAGAGCATGAAAAAAAATAGAAAGGTCAATAGTAGTCATGGTGCTACCTAAGTCGAAGCTTTGGTAGCAATATATGGTAATATTGCAGTACAAAAAGTAGCAGGAAAGGTTTTCATAATTTTATTGATTAATATATTATTATGTTGTCACTTTGATTGAGCTATGTATTAAGGAGTGTTAATTTTTATGAAAATGTTTGACCTATCCTTCGGATTACTCTTGGTGCTACTGTCTGGTAACAGCTTTGCATCAAGTACAATTGAGCCTGATAAAACCATTGAAGGTATTACTACCTATAAATACTATGCAGTTATTAAATTCTCACCAGATGCTAGCGGTGGTGAAGTAGCGGAAGGCTGCGCTTCGGGGTCCAGCAACCATGTGGTCATAGAATTTGACCGCAATGATGGGACAGATGCACATGATACGAAAGAGCAGTTTTCATCTTTATTATCTGCATATTTTGCAAAATCTGCTACCGTAGGTTTCGGTTTAGAGGGTTGTAGGGATGGCAACGGAAATAATTACCCGTTGATTTATAGAGTGGATATATAAATATCTGCTAGGGTTTCTCAGCTTTATACGGGCGGAAATCAAGCCGCCCTGAAAGCATCGATAGGGCAGCAAAGATTTAGTCATGTGAAACACTAATCCTGGCAGCTTAGAAATAAATTCTTAGTCTCTATCAGAAACAGTAAATCCAAGCTGGCTCTAGTATTTATATCATTGAGGATATAAAGTACATCCTACTTGCTACATTAGTGGAAACATCAAGGGTATAAGGAAAACTAACCAGGCCTTTTACGGCTGATTCAATTACTGCAACGATTATTTATAAGGCCATGTAGATATTGGTCAATACTGAGTAAGCTCATATTCAAAAAATTTATCATTCATGTACAGCTTACAATTAAGACATTTGTACGCTATTAACGAGATGAGTGAGCTGCTTGAGGTTGGAATAGGGCAGTTTCCGTTTAAGATACAATGACTAATCTTTTTGTGTGCTGAAGACTGGCAGTGTTGAGATAAGCGGTTTGATCCCGCTTAACTTCACAATATTTCCCTTGCATATCAAGGGTTTGCGAGAAGAATCTCACGGCTTCTTGTCAAGTGAACATAAACGTGAACACAAACTCGCAAGAAAGAAAAAAGAGCCTTCAGGGCTCTTTTTTTCTTCTGAAATTTCTAGCCCTTTCTATTCATAAGTTAGCCCAAGGGTTGATGCTTTTTTTTGTTGGGATGGGCTTTATCTTCCGCCTGCGTTTCGATTCTCTGGAGAGGATCTGAGTAATGAGCTTATTTACAATGGTTTACTTGTTGTCAGCTTTAATTTATTGATTCAATTTCTGTGATGCTCATATGAGGCTTTGTAAGAGTGTAAGATTCGCATAACTGCGGTTTAAAAAACGTTTAGTGAAGCTCTTGATGAGCTGATTCTTCCTAGTTACCCAGAAGATCCACGAAACTCTACACTTTACTACTGTTGGTCGACTCAAGCTAAAAAAATTGGCAGTGCAAAAGAGAATGTTCTATCTGCTGCTGATAAAGTAGAAGAAGTTGAGAAAACTATAACTAACCTCCGAGATCAAGAGCTGGATTTACCTCAAGAATCTGTAAATTTCAGGGCTAATGTCTAGTCCTTTAAAATGCAATTAAAGGACATTCAAAATCCAGTTGGAGCAATAAAAAAGTACTTATCGCAGATCAGATATCGCAGTTACTAAAGCTATTTGATAGAAAATATAGATATTTATTGAAGACGCGGACCTACATTGGTTTATAGTTGATTATGCTTTTCCGATAAGTCTTTCATGCATTGAGATATACAGTATCCAATCCCTATGAACAACTCAAATAATGATATGCGATTAGTGAAAATCTACATCTTAACTTCGAAGTATGTTTAGGGGATGTAATATAAAATCCTTCTCAGATCGAATCGTAATTTAATACATAGTTGATGCCCTATTTGATCAAGGCTTTCTATGTTAAAAACCCCTACCATTAGCCTTTTCATAAATAGCCCAGTAAGCTTCCAGGCTGAGGCGCTGTCGCCTCTTGTTGGGTCTGCCTTTTTCTAGTAGACGCGGGCGATCATCGGCGGTGGTAAATGGATTGCTTTCCAGTTTGCACAACCCTTCTACCATTAAGAAATCAAAGAATTAATTAAATTCTCTACGGCGTGTATGCGCTAGTGAATGGTAAGGGATTCCCACCAATTGCGCAGATCTGCGAGTTTGGCCTTGTGTATGTGGATGGCCTCAAATCTCTCCCCAAACCGCTTTAGTGCGTTACAGCGATTACGCCAACTGGCTTTGTTGACTAAGCGTGGGTGACTCTCTAGCCACCATTCCATATATCGTGCAACATTATGTGCAAAGTAGGCTCTACCGGGTACTCTACTGAGATTGCGTTTCACGTTATCGTCCCGATGAGCGTTGGTCTGCTTCGCCATACGCTGAGCATTTACAAGGGAAACTTTGAAGATCTTGTAGGAACCATCCGGGCAGTGATAGCGCCAGCAGCTTTCCCTGGCGCGGTTCAGGCTAGAGGTTTCCCGGTAATGCTGTGTCGCCCACCATGCGGGGCTTTTTAGGCCTGCCCATTTCCTTACTCGACTACTGCTTTATCTGCTCTCAACCTGACAACAGGTCTAGCCCGTTCCTAGGCTGACCATCGTTAACCACATATCTTTGTTCAAGTGCTAACACGGATGTTGAGATGCTTTATACATTGACAGCCGTTAAAATTGAAACTTCTAAGAAGGCTAGAGTTGTGTTTTCTGTGACGCCGACAGCGCACAAGTTAAGATCGTGACAGATTTCCATGTTGAAGGTTTGACTTCAGTGCTGGTAAGTATCATGGAGCATGCTGTTAAAGTAGGAGTAAAGCTCGAAAGATCTTTAAGATTTGATCCCCGTGCGCTCAAAATTTCTTAATTGCTAGACTGGTACGTTTGTACATTCATAATTCTGGTGGCAGGCAGATGGCCTTTGCCAGCTCACTGGTAACCATGGCCAAGTTCAAGGTGCTCGGTCTAGCTACCTCATGAAAACTGTACAATAGCTTCAAGTCATTTTTGAAAATGGGCTTCGCCTGTAGATCTTGGTCTTCAACCGGTTGGAGATTTTTCGTACTGATTACTTGCCGACCTGTGAGGTCGGTATAACTTTTAGATGGTTGGCGAGTACTCACTTGGGTATTTAAGTGCTAGCCTGCTCTCTTTCATATTTGCGTTCAGCACAAGCTACATACTCCTAAGGAGGCTTAGAGGAGCCTTTGGAATCTGGGTCACTCCACTATTTTTTAGAAGTAACCTCCAAAAGCCACCCTGCATGCTGGGGATAAAATTTTAGGGCTAGCTCGAGTCTTCCCTCTGGATGCGTATAAAATCAGATCGATTCGTATAAAAATAGTACGGCGCTTCTAGAAAGCTTTTGAAGGAAGTGAATGCTCAGGAGGAGGGCTAAGTAGAGGCTATCGGTTTGCCTATTGATGACAGGCACCAGACGCACATTGAGACTGGATTTTAATCTGTGTAAGTTCTGCGACTTGTTGTAAAGCAAGTAATCAGGCGGGTTTACGTAATGGCGCGTAATTAATTTGGTGTGACGTGGGTGAAAGGCCGCGATAATATGCCGCGCTGACCAACAAAGCTGCTGATGTACTCAGGAGGAGTCATCATCTATTTCTGCAAGCTTTGAAGCTAGCACGCTAAAGATGAGTGAAGTTCTACCAGGTATCACTCGGCTATTTGAAGTAAATCCTTCCAAATGGATTTGAGATCATTATCCCAGTTCCACGTTTTAGATAGTGGGACTGGTTCACAGTTATTCAAGAAAAGCTGCTATGGGCCCAACAACTTCGCGCACAGTCTGGCAGATCCAATGGGATGTGATTTACGCGCTGCTTGTACGCGAGATGAAAACTCGGTTCGGTAAATGGAAACTGGGTTATGCTTGGGTATTGTTGGAGCCAGCCATGCATATCATGGTCCTGGCCGCGATCTTTAGCTTCCTTGGGCGAGATTTCTACCCAGGGATTCCCACCATGCTGTTTATGCTCGCTGGTATCGCGCCGTTTTTATTTTTTTCTCACTGCTTTAATAAGTCTATAGCGGCTGTGGACTCCAACCGCGGCCTATTCAACTATCGCCAGCTGCGTCCTTTTGATGCCGTTGTAAGCCGGGTGATGTTGGAGTTTGTAATCTACCTGGTTAGTTTGGTTGCGCTACTGGGAATATTGGCTTGGTTTGGAGTATCTGCCACCTTTAATAATTTCCTGTTACTGGTTGTTGTGAACTTTCTCTATCTGTGTTTTTGCTTCGGCATGAGTTTGGCGCTCTGTGTGGGCGGTGCAAAGTACCCAGAGATGTCAAAGTTTGGTTCCTTAATCCAGAGGCCACTGTACTTTATGTCTGGGGTGTTTTTCTCCCTGGAACAGGTGCCTGAGCAATACCACCCGTATCTCTCCTGGAATCCTTTACTGCATGTGATTGAGTTAACTCGTGAAGGCTTGTTCAGTAGCTACCACGGAATGTTTGCTAACTTGCCATATCTAGCCTTCAGCTCACTGGTAATGCTTGGCTTTGGCTTGCTGGTCTATCGTAGTCAATGGCAAGACTTGGTGCGCAGTAAATGATCGAGTTACGCAATCTCACCAAGTCTTTCCGCACGCCGAATGGACGCAAGGTACTGTTCAAAGATGTGAATGCCGTTTTCCCCGAGGGTAAGAATATCGGCATCCTTGGGCGCAATGGTGCCGGCAAATCAACCCTGTTGCGGATTATGGGCGGCATTGATTATCCCGATTATGGACGGGTCATTACCAACGAGCGCATCTCCTGGCCTATGGGGCTTGCCAGTGGTTTCCAGGGCAGTATGACAGGTAGAGAGAATGCCGAGTTTATCTGTGGTATTCATGGAATTTGGGGTAAGAGCCGGCAAAAGGTACTGGATAGGGTTCAGGACTTTGCCGAGATAGGCGACTACTTCAATGCGCCTGTGAAAACTTATTCTTCCGGAATGCGCTCCCGCTTGGCGTTTGGCTTGAGTATTTCTGTGGATTTTGACTGCTACCTGGTAGATGAAGTGATGTCGGTTGGTGATGCACACTTCAAACACAAGTGTGAACAAGTTATCGCCGAAAAACGCAAATCAGCCAATTTTATTATCGTGGCCCATGCAATGCAGCAACTGAAAAAAAATTGCGATGTCGGTATCTATCTCGGACCACAAGGGCTACAGATTTACGACACCGTAGAAGAGGCCATAGAGGTTTATCAGCACGGAATCCCCAAGCCCAAGGTGCAACAACAGAACAGGGCCGCACAGGCACTTAAGGCATAGACAATGGAAACAAATACGCAGCTTGTCACAGAACAAAAGACTAAGCCCGATAATGGTGCATTAAAAAGAACTGCTGAAGTTGTAAAAGGTATTTTTGCAGGCTTCGCGGCGAATGAGCCGCAGTCTCAACCTGGAGCAGACCGCTCGGGCATGGGCCCCTGGCGTGGATTACTGCTTTGTGTTGGTTTGCCGCTGCTTCTGGTGTCTGCCTACTATCTTTTCCTCGTTTCGGATCGCTATGTCAGCAGTACACAGCTGATTGTAAAAGACAACGGCTCCAGCCAGGGAATGTCATCTTCTCTCGGTTTCTTATTGCCTGGGGCGGGAGCTGACAATCAGGATGCTTTCCTAGTGGTTAACTATATCCAATCCTTGGATATGGCTGTATATCTGGATAAGACATTGCAGTTAAGTAACTACTACCGAAGCGATCGTTACGACATCTTCTCGCGGCTCACCTCTGACGCTACTCAGGAAGATTACCTGAAATACTACCGCGAACATACTGCGGTTGGTTACGATGAGTCGACGGGCATTATTACAATCGAAATGCAGGCTTTTGAGCCTGAATTCGCCCGTACGTTAGTTGAGACTGTTACCCAAAAGTCTGAAGATTTTGTTAATGCGATTAGCAATCAGCTGGCTGATAAGCAAGTGGCTTTTGTTCGCAGTGAGCTGGAGTTGGCGCAAAATAAACTCCGAGCTTCCAAGCAGGAAATTCTTGATTTTCAAAACCGCAACAAAGTAGTCAGCCCGGAAGAGCTTACCAAAGGCATCAGCGGCATTATCCAAGGGTTGGAGGCCAAACTTGCCGAGCAACGTGCCAAGCTGACGGCTGCCAAAACCTATCTAAACCCCGATTCCTCTCAGGTTGTCTCAATGCAGGCTGAAATTAATGCCCTGGAAGGACAAATAGCCGCAGAAAAGGAGCGCCTTGTTGGTGTCTCAGACGCTCAGGGAGAACAGCGCCTCAACAGCTTGAATGCACACTTCCAGAATTTGGAATTGAATCTTCAGTTTGCCACCGATGCTTATGCCGCATCTCTTAAAGCTTTGGAAACTGCGCGTATGGAGGCCTCTGGAAGGCTAAAGCACTTAATGGTTGTCAGCCAACCGTCGTTGGCTGAGAAAGCGGAATATCCACGCAAACTTTATAACCTGGCTAGCCTGGCAATTATCCTGCTATTAATTTATGGCATTGTGAAGATGCTGGTATCCAGTATCCGCGATCACAGGATTTAGCATATTAGTTACTTCCTGATGAAGTGTTAGAGGGAAGCTGAAAACAGCTGAATTATTGAAAACAATATTGGTCTAGGTTTTGCGTTATAAAATCTGGACTATTACAAATAGATACGCAAACTAAAAGATCGAAAAGATGATCGTGAGAAACTTAAAAACTCTAGGGGTATTACTAGGTTTACTGACTAGTATTGCTTTGCCAAATGCTCAGGCGCTGGAAACCCAACAGTTGGATAAGAATGAATCTACAGAGATTCCAAAATCCAATGTGCCGGTCTTTGGTCAGTCCCTATTCCAAGGCGCTTTTAAGGATCAGCCCTTTAGTGGATTCAACCCAGACTATCGCATTACCGTGGGTGATCAAATCAACCTGCAGCTCTGGGGTGCCTATAGTTTCAGTGCAACCTTGGCTGTGGACCCGCAGGGTAATATTTTTGTACCCGAGGTTGGGCCTGTACATGTAGCCGGCATAAAAAATGGCGAGCTCAACGATTTTGTTCTGCGCCATGTAAAAGGCGTATTCAAGAAAAATGTACGTGCCTATGCCAATTTGGAAGCAAGTCAGCCGGTAAAAGTATTTGTAACTGGCTATGTCAAGAATCCAGGGTTGTATAACGGATATTCCTCTGACTCCATTCTTTACTACCTGGATAGTGCTGGTGGTATAGACCGCGATAGCGGTAGCTTTATAGATGTTAAAGTTGTACGTGGTGATCAGCTGCTGCAAAGAGTTAATTTATACAATTTCCTCACCGAGGGCAGCATGCCCGCATTGCAGTTGCGCAACGGTGATGCCATTGTAATTGGGGCACGTAACGGAGCAGTTTCTATAGAAGGCGCGGTGCAACTGGCCGCACAAATTGAATTTAGCGGTCCTTACACTCAATTAGGGGAGATGTTACTGGTTACCAAGCCAGATCCTCAGGCTAATTTTGCCCGTATTACCCAAGTGATCGATGATCAGCAGCAAGCCAGTTATTTACCTCTAGAGGAAGCTCTAAATACTGCGCTTTATCCTGGAGCCAGAGTTGAGTTGGTAAGAGATAACGACATTAAATCGATATCCGTTACCGTAAGTGGTGAATTGGATGGCCCTGCCAGTTATGTGCTTCCCTACGGCGCAACGCTGGAGGATCTTTTGTCACAGCTCCAGTACCGAGGTAATGCCGATCAATCTGCGGTGCAGTTGTACCGTGAGAGCGTGGCTAAGAAGCAGCGTGCAGCGCTAGAACGCTCCCTTGATGCTCTTCAGATGGAAGTCCTTACCCGACAGCCAAACACTGAGTTAGAAAAAGGCGCTCAGTCTGAAAATGCGGCAATGATTCAGAAATTTATTGCTGAGGCACGAAAAGCACAACCCCGTGGTCAAGTGGTACTGGCTAACAATCCCAATGCTGGAACCATGTTGCTTGAAGATGGTGACAGGCTGGTGGTGCCCCTGAAGAACTCGACGGTTTCAGTGGTAGGTGAAGTGATTTTTCCCACATCACTGGTATTTAATGCGCGTCATACACTGGAAAATTATATTGAAATGGCCGGCGGTTTCTCCAATAACGCCAATCAAGATGAACTGGTGATCCTACATCTGGATGGCACTATCAGCCGGGTTAAAAAGAGGAAGTTCGATAATCGTCTGAAAGATATCTTGCGTCCAGGTGATGAAATAATGGTGATGCCAGAGGTGCGCTCCAGTGAGCTACAGGTGACTAAAGATGTCACAGAAATTCTTTATCGTATAGCAGTGGGCACGGCTGCAGTACTGTCTTTCTAAGGTGAATCGGATAACTCTTCTTCTTTATAACCTTTAGATAAAAAAGGAAGAGGAGGAGGCGAAAGTAGTGAGCAATATATAGCTCCAAGGAGAAAAAGATGATCACGAAGGGAAGTTCAACCAGAAAGGGGATTATTCTGGCTGGAGGTTCCGGTACCCGTCTGTATCCTCTTACCAGGGGAGTCAGTAAGCAGTTGATGGGGGTCTATGATAAGCCGATGATTTATTACCCGCTGACAACTCTGATGTTGGCGGGGATCCGAGACATATTGATCATTACTACTCCAGAAGAGCAATATCTTTATCAACGCTTGTTGGAAGATGGTTCTCAATGGGGAATTAATATTAGCTACGCGATACAACCGAGCCCAGATGGTCTCGCGCAAGCTTTTATTATTGGTCGTGAGCATGTGGGTAACAACAAAAGTGCTCTGGTGCTGGGAGATAACATTTTCTATACCCAGCACTTTAGTCAGATCTTGCAGCGTGCAGATGATCGGGAAGAAGGCGCTACAGTCTTCGGATACCGTGTTGCCGATGCAAGAGCCTATGGCGTCGTAGAATTTGATAAGGAAGGCAAAGCCGTTAGCTTAGAAGAGAAACCGACCCGTCCAAAATCTAACTACGCAGTAACAGGCTTGTATTTTTATGATAGTCAAGTTTGCGACTTGGCCAGGGAGGTTCAACCTAGCCCGCGTGGAGAATTGGAGATTACCGATATCAACAATATCTACCTTGAGCGCGATGAACTAAATGTTGAGTTATTGGGCCGTGGCAGTGCTTGGCTGGATACTGGAACCCATGACAACCTGCTTGAGGCTGCGCATTTTGTTCAAACCTTGGAGCGGCGTCAGGGGCTGAAAATTGCCTGCCCTGAGGAAGTGGCATATCGCAAAGGTTTTATTTGTGCCGAGCAATTGGAAAAGCAGGCTCAACCACTCTTGAAGAGCGGTTATGGCGAATATTTAATGAGCTTGTTGCTAGAATCTGGAGAGACCTCTGCTCTAACTCAGCATCGATTGACCGCTGTACTCTAGAACAACAACCTTTTTCCTTTGCCTTGTTAATAATCAAGAAATACACAGTATGAAAGTGATAGAAACTGCAATAACTGATGTGAAAATCCTGGAGCCAAAGGTTTTTGGTGACGAGCGTGGTTTCTTTTTCGAATCTTTTCGGCAAGATTTATTCAGTCAGGAATGTGCAGATAGAGTCTTTGTCCAGGATAACCATAGTAAGTCTACCTTGGGCATACTACGTGGTCTGCATTATCAAACCAAGCAAACACAAGGTAAGTTAGTGCGCGTTACCAAAGGTGAGGTCTTTGATGTTGCGGTCGATTTGCGTAAAAGCTCCTCAACTTTCGGCCAGTGGGTTGGTGTGACGCTTTCAGCAGAAAACAAACGTCAACTTTGGGTACCGGAAGGCTTTGCCCATGGCTTCTATGTTACTAGTGCTGAGGCAGAGTTCGTTTACAAATGTACCGATTACTACGCACCTGAGTATGAACATTCTATTCGTTGGGATGATCCTGATCTGGCGATCGAATGGCCCTTGATTAATGGCCAAGCGCCCAAGCTCTCAGCGAAAGATGCTGAGGGGAAACATCTAAAAGACGCGATTGTTTTCCAGTAACGGCTCGTTGCAGACGAGACCTATACCTTAAGGTATAGCCATAAACTATCAGTGGGGCCCGGTATATAATTCTGAATACAAGGCTTTATCGCCGCTAGTTTCCACTATTAGGGCCGGGTACCACTGGCCTAACCTAATTCAATGTGAATAAGTGAATGAGAATCCTAGTAACCGGTAAGAATGGCCAGCTGGCAACGGAATTGCAAAAACGCAAACCAGCCGGTATTGATCTGATAGCGCTAGATCGCAACGATCTGGATATCACAGATAGTGACCAGGTTATGCAAGCTGTTAATAAGTACCAACCAGATACTCTCATCAATGCTGCTGCCTACACAGCGGTAGACAAGGCGGAATCAGAGAGAGAGCAAGCTTTCGCCACTAATGCGACAGGTCCAGAAAACTTGGCGAAAGCTTGTCGTGAAATGGGGGCTCGTTTAATACAAATCTCCACAGATTTTGTATTTGACGGTCAGAGCTCCACCCCATACAAGCCCCAGGATTCGATGTGCCCACTGGGTATCTATGGAGAAAGTAAGGCTGCCGGTGAAGCTGCCGTGCAAAGTGTATTGCCACAAGCAATCATTTTACGGACTGCCTGGGTTTATAGTGCCCACGGAGCTAATTTTTCCAACACTATGCTTCGGCTTATGCGTGAACGTAATCAATTGGGTGTAGTGGCGGATCAGATAGGTACACCTACGAGCACCCAAACATTGGCTGAGACAATCTTCACAATGATAGGCAAGCCCGATTTATGCG
The DNA here is from genome assembly GCF_052467235.1 of Microbulbifer mixtoriginis (SeqCode). Lineage (NCBI taxonomy): Bacteria > Pseudomonadati > Pseudomonadota > Gammaproteobacteria > Cellvibrionales > Microbulbiferaceae > Microbulbifer > Microbulbifer mixtoriginis (SeqCode). The sequence continues at coordinate 3,187,577 of NZ_CP174305.1, forward strand.
GAATCTACCATTGTACGGATGCTGGCACCGCTAGTTGGTATGATTTTGCTGTCGCAATCTATGAAGAAGCCAAGGAGCTTGAGCTACTTGCAGAAGCGAAAAATGTAGAAATTAGGCCAATCAATACCTCAGATTACCCTACTCCCGCAGCTAGGCCGGCTTATAGTGTTCTGGATAAGTCTAAATTGGTGAATGATCTGAATCTTGAACCACAGCATTGGCGTAGGGTTTTACGTAAAGTTTTACAGGAAAAGACTGCGTCATAAAAAATTCAGATCATGCTGTCCTTTATATTAGTAGACATCCATATGCATGAAGTGACACACGCGAGAAAGGCGCATGCACTGGATAGACACCAGAAAGTACTGAAGAACTAAAAGTTTAATCTTGTAAAGATACGCTTTTAGTTTCCTAAACATCCAAAAAAGTATTGTCAAAAAACAAATGAGTAATTTACTGGTAACCGGCGGTGCTGGTTTTATAGGCGCAAACTTTATCCACTATTGGATGAGCACTTACCCACAAGATAAGGTAGTCGTTCTAGATGCACTAACTTATGCTGGTAACAGGGCTAACTTGGAGCCGGTAGCGGAAAATGCTAATTTTTATTTTTTCCAAGGAAATATTTGCGATACGTACTTGGTAGAAACGCTGCTCAAAGAGCATAGAATTGATACATTGGTTCACTTTGCAGCGGAAAGCCATGTTGACAGGTCTATCAGTGGTCCAGACGCCTTTATTGAAACCAATATTATTGGTACTCATAGCCTGCTTAAGGCCGCCAAAAAAGTCTGGCTGGATGACGGAGTGAATAAAGACAATCACCGCTTTCACCATGTTTCCACTGATGAAGTTTATGGAACCCTGGGCCCTGAGGATCCTGCCTTTAGCGAAATCACACCCTATGCACCCAATAGCCCCTATTCAGCTAGCAAGGCTGCATCAGATCACTTGGTGCGTGCATATCACCATACTTATGGACTGAAGGTTACCACCAGTAATTGTTCCAATAATTACGGCCCTTACCACTTTCCAGAAAAACTGATACCACTGGTAATCACTAATATCCTGCAGGATAAACCATTACCGATTTATGGTGATGGTCAGCAGATTCGCGACTGGCTGTATGTAGAGGACCATGCACGAGGCATCGATTTAGTAATTAAAAAAGGCCACTTGGGAGAGTGTTACAACATTGGTGGCATTAATGAATGGGCAAATCTCGACATCGTTAAGCTGATTTGTGAGCTAATGAACTCAGAATTCGCTGAGAACCCTGAACTCACTAATAAGTACCCCAAAGCGGTATCTGCAATAGCAGGGAAAGCACAGAGTCTGGTTACCTTTGTAAAGGATAGGGCCGGACATGATCGTCGCTATGCCATAGATCCCCAGAAGTCCAATAGTGAACTGGATTATCAACCACAGGAGAGTTTTGCTAGCGGAATTCGTAAAACGCTGCAGTGGTATTTAGAGAACGACCGCTGGTGGCTGGCAGTGATGGATGGCAGCTATCGTCAGTGGATAGACCAGCAATATAGCACTGCTGAGCAAGTGGGAGATAGATAATGGGAATTAATATTAGAAGGCGTTTCAAGGCTGCCCGCAGCACAGCAGAGAAGACGTTCTCTGAACAGGTACAGGTATGGGTGGATATTTGCGGGGTTATCGCCGGGCGACACCTTTTGATCCAGGGCTGGGCATTTCACCCTGATCACGAAACTCTGGATTTTCAACTCGAATATATTGGTAGTGATGAAGATACTGATACGGAAAGTATCGACAAGATTAATTATAGTACCCTGCGTACCACCAGGCTGGATGTAAATAGACACTTTAATTTCGAAGGAAATAGTCGTTGGGGCTACAGCCTGTTGGTGGAGTGGCCCTATGATATCGCTATAGAAAATAGTTCCCTGCGTATGACCGTAAGGGTTGAAGGTCAGACTAAAGAGGTTGAGCTAAAGCCATTCGTGGAATTGAGTGGCGAAGCCTTGTTTGGCCACTGCATGACTTGGCGTACTGGTGAAAAAGCCGAATTGCTTAACGCGATGTTTAAGAGCATGGGCAATGGAGTTTTTGAGATTCCAGGCCTAAAGAAACTGGAGGAAGAACAACTCAAGACCTTGGTCGACTGGCACTGGGACAGTATTCTGGCAGTACCTGGTCATGGACTATTTCTTTCTGGTTGGCTACTTGACGGTCAGCTGGATCTGGCAAGTTTAGTGTTGCGCACTACCGATGGTAGCTACAGCAAAAATTTGCTTGAGGAATCTGCAAGGTTTACCCGCTCGGATGTTTTGGAAGCCTTTCCAGGCAGAGCGGAAGCTAATTATAAAGCGGGTTTCTTCACTTGGGTGCCTATGCCGCATTTGATAGAGAAAGCCCGCTTGGAGCTACTCTTCTTCACTAAAGAGGGCCGCCTGGGGGTTGTCCCGATTCAGCAGACTAATATTCGTGGGGATATTACCCATGCAAGTCAGCAGGTGCTGGTGAACTTCAATGTCGATGGTCGTGAATACCAGAAGAACATGCGGAAATATATAGGTCCGGCGCTCTCAGCGCTTTGGACGAATAGACGCTATCTTCTCGAAGAACCCCAAGTAGAAGTAATACAGTTCGGTCAAGAAATTAAAGAGCCCAAACGCAGTGTTATAGTGCCGCTCTATGGGCGCTATGATTTTCTGCTACATCAGATAGCACAATTTACAGAAGATGCCGATTTTGCTGAGACAGAGCTGATTTACGTTCTGGATGACCCCAGGCTCTATGATGCATTTATACCTTTCTGCTATGACACCAGTAGATTGTTCCCTGTAAGCTTCAAGGTAATTTACGGTGGCCGTAATTTAGGTTATGCCGGGGCTAATAATTTGGGGGCGCGCCATGCCAGTGCTGATAAGTTAGTACTACTTAATTCAGATATTATTCCAAGTAGCAGCGGTTGGATTTCACGAATTGAACAACAAGCTTCTTCACTAGATGATGTTGGCGTAGTTGCACCGAAGTTGGTTTTTGATGATGGCACAATTCAACATATTGGAATGAGTTTTTCCAAAAGTGTGCAATTTGGTAATTTATGGCTGAATGAACATCCAGGAAAAGGAAACCCTGAATGGCTGATTGATATTGATTCTGTAATGGAATCACCTGCGGTTACGGGTGCCTGCATGTTTATTAGCAAAGCCTTGTACGATTCTGTGGGCGGCCTGGATGAAACCTATGTACTCGGAGACTTTGAGGATTCTGATCTCTGTCTGCAGTTAAGAAAAGCAGGCTATCGACACTATGTACTCACCGATGAAAAGCTCTACCATTTAGAGAGAATGTCACAAAATTTATTCGAAAACCGTGACTGGAAATTTAAAATCACACTTTACAATGCCTGGCAACATACTGAGCGCTGGGGAAGCCTGATAGAACAGCTGGTTCGTTAAGGAATTATCGATGACTGAACACAGAATACTGATTGTTTCCCATGGTCACCCCGATCACAGCAAAGGCGGTGCAGAAGTGGCTGCCTATAATTTATTTAAGGAATATGAGCGGCTGGGTTTGGATACGGTTTTTCTGGCTCGTACCGATCAGCCTTCTCATGGAGGCTCCGCCTTTTCTACGATTAATTCGGATAAAGAAATTCTTTTTCATACCCATATGTCCGATTTCTTCCTATTCCAGTCCGGTTGTAAAAAGCATGTATGGCAGGAATTTCGCGCATTATTACAGCGCTATAAGCCAACAGTGATTCATTTCCATCACTATATACATATGGGGTTGGAGTTAATACGTGAAGTAAGAAACACACTGCCGGATGCACGTATTGTTGTAACACTGCATGAATATTTAGCCATCTGTGCTAATAACGGCCAAATGGTTAAGCCGGGCAAACAGATGAAGCTGTGCTATAAATCATCTCCCACTGACTGTGCTCGCTGTTTCCCTGAGCGCTCAGCTGCAGACTTTTTCCTTAGAGAGAAATATATAAAATCCATTTTTAATTTAGTGGATATGTTTGTCTCGCCTAGCCATTTTCTGATTGAGCGCTATAAAGCCTGGGGAATACCTGAAGAAAAAATGGTGATGATTGAAAATGGTCAACCGGAGATCGAAACGCCAGCACCTCGCCCGTTAGCAGAAGGGGAAGGGCGCGGCCGTTTTGCTTTCTTTGGTCAGATTAATCCTTTCAAAGGTGTAGATGTATTACTGGAGGCCTTTAAACTGCTGCCGGAAGATATTCGGGATAAAGTTCATCTGGATATTCACGGTGCTAATTTGCAAGGGCAAACAGAGGCATTTCAGGAAAAAATCCATGCTCTGCTAGAAGACCTTGGTGATTTGGTTACTTTGCACGGCTCTTATGAGTCCCATGAGATGGGTCGTCTAATGGAGCAGGCAGACTGGGTGATTATTCCCTCAGTATGGTGGGAAAACTCACCAATGGTGATTCAGGAAGCCTTTAACCACGGGCGCCCATTGATCGGAAGTGATATTGGCGGAATGGTTGAAAAAATTACCGAAGGCGTTAATGGCTACAATTTTCGCAGTGGAAGTAGTAACTCCCTTAAGCAGGCTATTTTGAAAGCTTGTGATGAGAGGAATAGCTGGGACTTGGTTGCTAGCGATACCCCTAAACCTTTGAGCATTAGTGAATGCTCAAATATTCATCTATCAATTTATTAATATTTAGATTGAGTAATAGGCATAATTATGATTACACCAATTATGTTGCGCAGTTTTGGAAGGTCAGGATCCACATTGTTAATGCAGGTCCTAGGTTCTTCTAATAATGTAGTTTTTGATAGGCATTATCCATTCGAAAAACGTCATTTAACTTATTTATGCAGATTGTCGGGATTGGTTGGTAAAGATACTGCTAATGATTCGGATTGGAATCCAGATTCCATTTTTAATAGAGAGCTAAATAAAGTTGGCCCTATACCATATTCTGAAGTAAGTATCTTCGATAGGAGTGAGCTTTCTAAAGATTTTTTGAAAAGGCTTTGGAATGGATTTTCTACCCAAGTAAAGAAAGCTAATTCAGATATAATAGATAGTAATAATCCCGTGTACTATGCGGAGAAAGTCGTCCATGATATTTGCAGTGAAGTAAATAATGTTATTGCCGCTAAAAATTTATTCTTGCTGAGAGATCCTAGAGATGAATTTCTTTCCATAAAAAGCTTTAATAAAAAGCGTGGCTTTAATGGGTTTGGATGGGAGGAGAGCGATACAGATGAAAGTTATGCGATAAGACTCTGTAAAATGAGAAAGAGCTTTATGAGACATGTAGCCAATATGGAGTGTGACGATAGGCGTTACTTTATAAAGTACGAAGATTTTATGTTGTCTCCATTTGATAAGACAAATGATATCAGCGAATGGCTTGGTTTGACTCTTGATTATAATCAGGTTCTTGCTAATAGAAGCTCTGTGGATCAGCACATTACTGCACCTGAGTCAGTTATTAGATGGAAAAGTGAGATGGATTCGTCACTTTGTGAAATTTTTAATGAGCATCTAGGTGAAGAGCTAAATTCATTGGGATATGAAGTTTAAGTTTAGAAATAAGAAATGAAAAAGTTTAGCGTTTATGCAAACTGTCAGAGCGTGGCACTAGCGAAAACTTTGCTTAGTGATCAGGGCTTTAGCAGCGTATATAAGTTGGTGGAGATAAAGCCCGTTCATACTTTAGATAGTACGGATATAAATGATACCCTTAATAAAGTACGTGATCTAGACCTGTTTATTTATCAGCCTTTTGGAGGTAGGGGAGTAGAGGAGCTTTCATCTGAGTCGGTTGTAACGAAACTGCCAGAAAATTGTATCTCTCTATCTTTTCCGCCTCTTTACTTTGATGGATACTTTCCCCAGTTGGAGATGTTGCCGGGAATTCAGTCCCCACTAAATCTAGTTCATGATTTTTTCATTTTGAAATTCTATCTTGATGGTTATTCAGAGGCCTTATGCAAAGAGAGGCTGCTGAGCGAAAGTTTAATCGAAGAAACGAAAGCTGTTAACTATTACGAAAGATCTATAGAACGACTGTATAATAGAGAAAAGGTTAACAATATAGATCTTCCAGTGTCTGATTTTTTAAGAGCTAATTCGCGGACCTATAAACTGTTTAATCAATTCAATCACCCGAGAAAACCAGTCTTTGAGTTTTTGAAGAATAATATTTTGGATAGAGTTGGTGTGCGACCTTATTCTTCAGATCTAGATTGGGATGGGCCTGGATATCTGGATGGAATTAGGTGCCCATCGCTTTCTTGCATGCGCAATAGTTTGAGCTTTGACTTTGAAGATGATGAAGTATATTTTGCTCAAGGAAAAACTCTGGGGCTTGATGAAGTAATTAGAGGTTTTTATCAATCTTATGATGATGTTGATAGAGCCATACTTGAAAATGCAATTTTAGAAAAAAAATCTGAAGTGGTTTCTCTTTTAGAGAATTAATAGTTTTATGAATGTAGCAATATTTTCTCCCAATTTTGGGAGTATATCAGAGCCCTGGATATTATCTGCCCAAGAGATAATGAAGAAAACTGGAAATAATACAGGCAATTTAGCATATTGGTACTCTGTGCCTAGAATGTTTGATGCTAAATTCCATATTATTCAGGGAATGGCACATGCAATAGCATTGAAAGGTAAGGTTGATCTTTTTGTTTTTCCGGCTTCCAATCAGCTAAATCCAAATTCGGACATGGGGGCGATTGCTGATATCGTGGAAGAGCTAGATGTACCATGTTTAGTAATTGGTTTGGGTGCACAGTCAGATAATGAAGCGACATTCCCAGAATTAAAAAATGGTACATTAAGATTTTTGCAATCTGTGGCGAAACGTTCTCCTGCAATATTGTGCAGAGGTGAATATACTAAGCGCTTGCTAAATAACCTTGGAATTTTCAATGTTGTTGTTGGTGGTTGTTCAACAGTTTTTATAAATGGGAATAAAAACTTAGGTGTGAGGCTTGAGGATAAGTTTAATAGGCCAATAAGTAGATTGAATATTGCTTCCGGGCAAGTAAATCCTGCAGTGCAGCAGGTTGAAAGAGATCTACTGAATCTTTTAGAAAGCATCGGTTGTGGTAGCTATACGATACAGCACCCACCAATTCTCTTTAAAGCACTAATGAATCAAAATTTAGATGCTAGTGAAGCAACACTGACAGAAAATCTGGCACAAAGATTTCTTGGTGTAAAGGATGGGGCTGCACTTGTTAATTTCCTTCGGAAATTTTCAGTATTTCATGGTGATATAGACTCGTGGCTTACAAGTCTTTCTTTGCACAGCCACTCAGTTGGCACTCGGATACATGGAAACATTCTTGCCCTACAGGCTGAAACTCCAGCTGTATGTATAACAACTGATACGAGGACTCGTGAGCTTTGTAATGTATTGAAAGTTCCATCCGTTGAAAGCCTAACTTTTTCTGATATATATAATACTAAGGAGAAGATGTTGAGTATTTTTTCTGAGTTTAATTTTTCAGGTAAAGAGTTTGATAATAATAGATTAAGGCTTGCTAATATTTATTGGGATGTTTTTAAAAGCCTTGACGTTAAAGTTTCCAAAAACTTTAAATGCTTTATAAGTTAAGAAGCCTTCATTTAAAGGTTCTATTTTAATTTAATGCTAATCATTATAAATTTATGATTCGACTTTTGTCTGCTGTTTACAGGCTGTTGATTTTTTTACCTTAAATCCATGACTCTATTGAGATCTTAAATGAAAGCAATTTTACCCGTTGCCGGCTTGGGAACTCGTATGCTGCCAGCAACAAAGGCTATTCCCAAAGAAATGCTGCCTATTGTTGATAAACCACTTATTCAATATGTAGTTAATGAAGCGGTGGCTGCCGGTATCAAGCATATCGTACTGGTTACTCATTCCAGTAAGAACTCTATCGAAAATCACTTTGATACCAGTTTTGAATTGGAGGCGACCCTAGAGGCTAGGGTCAAGCGTCAGCTGCTTGACGAGGTGCGGTCCATCTGTCCGAAAGACGTCACTATCATGCACGTACGGCAGGGTGAGGCGAAAGGCCTGGGTCATGCAATTCTATGCGCCCAACCATTGGTGGGTGATGAGGACTTTGCAGTATTACTGCCGGATGTGATTATCGATGATGCTGCCTCAGATCTTAGCCGCGATAATTTAGCGCAAATGTTATCTCGGTTCGATCAAACCGGTGTCAGCCAGGTGATGGTGGAGCCGGTGCCGCAAGAGGAGGTACATCAATACGGTGTGGCGGATTGCCAGGGGGCCGCATTGTCTCCAAATACCTCGCAGCCAATGACGGCTATTGTGGAGAAGCCTCCTATGGCAGAGGCGCCGTCGAATATGGCGGTGGTTGGACGTTATGTACTTTCTCGCAAGCTGTGGCCACTCCTTGAACAAACGTTACCAGGTGCTGGTAATGAAATTCAGCTCACAGATGCAATCGCCGATTTGATGACCAAAGAAAGCGTTGAAGCCTATCGCATGGTGGGCAAGAGCCATGATTGCGGCTCTAAGCTAGGGTACTTGATGGCAAATGTTGAGTATGGTTTGCGCCATCCCGATTTAGCTAAGAGTTACAGAGCTTATCTAAATACGTTGATTTTATCTGAGAATAAGATTTCCGAAACTCAGAACCATATTTCACAGGATGCTGTTGCATGATGGAGGTTGAGTGAGCAATGGGTAGAAGCGTATTGGTTACCGGGGGAGCTGGGTACATAGGCAGCCATACCTTGGTGGCACTGCAAGAGGCTGGTTTTGAGGTGGTAGTCATCGACTCACTCTGCAATAGCTCCGAAATAGCGCTACAGCGTGTACAGATGATCACCGGTACACCAGTGCGTTTCTACCATGGTGATATTAGAGATCGCGCGCTGTTAGAGCGGATTTTTACTGAGAATACAATCCATGCTGTGATCCACTTTGCTGGATTGAAGGCTGTAGGTGAATCTTCGCAAAAGCCGATTGACTACTACCAGAGTAATGTTACTGGAAGCCTTGTGTTGCTGGAGGCAATGCAGGCGTATGGAGTTAAGCAGCTGGTATTCAGCTCATCGGCGACTGTCTACGGTCGTGAGGCTCCTGTGCCTTATGTGGAAACCTTGCAAACTGGTAACACCAGTAACCCATATGGAACTAGTAAATGGATGGTGGAGCAGGTTTTAAAGGATGCGGCCCTCGCCAACCCAGAGCTTTCTGTAGCACTCCTACGATACTTTAATCCCGTTGGCGCGCACCCCTCAGGTCTAATCGGAGAAGATCCCCAGGGTATACCTAACAATTTGTTACCGTACATCGCTCAGGTTGCAGTGGGTAAACGCAAAGAGTTATCGATATTTGGTGATGACTACCCCACACCGGATGGTACCTGCCTGAGGGATTACTTACATGTGATGGATTTAGCGGAGGGGCATGTTTGCGCCCTGGAGTGGCTTGAAGGTAAAACTGGTACTATGGCCTTCAACCTTGGAACAGGAAAGGGTACATCTGTTCTAGATATAGTGCGGGCTTTTGAACAGGCCTCAGGTGTATCCATCCCCTATAGAGTGGCGCCTCGGAGAGCAGGTGATTTAACAGCTTTTTGGGCTGATGCCTCCAAGGCGAAGCAGGATCTGGGCTGGGTGGCAAGATTGGGGCTAGAACAAATGATGGTTGATACATGGCACTGGCAGACAAACAATCCCCATGGCTACGGCATTGACACCAATGAAAGATAAACAAAGTAATAGAGTGAAAGCTTGTTCTACTAACCAGGCATGTACTAAATCCAGTAAAATCGTTGTGTAGTTATTGAATATAACAATATGGTTTACTGGACGCGCCTTCACACAGAAGTATATTGGGCTGACCCAGATGGATGGGTTAAACTTGAGCAAGGCTCCCCTTCTAGTTACATAATTGTTATAAGTCCTACTACTAAAGCCTTGAGAGTGAGGATTTGTAACATCTATATACTTCTGACGGGCACGGCTGACACAAAGTTGAAAGGTAAAGATTTTCAAAAGTCAACCCAGGCAAGGCCTGGGCTCTTTTTTTAGTACAAAATGCCATTTCTTTAAGGTGGATGGGTAGTCGAAATTAACCCTAAGCAAGTAGGATACTTGCAATATTTTGCATAAAACGTATCCAGCCTCGCGTATAGAGAAAGGATTGGTTTTATCATCATATAGATTTATGTGTGTTTGCTGATGGAATAGGTGATCTAAGTGTTTATTAATAGTGGTATGTTGTTTTGAAACCTATTGTTTTTGTACATATCCCCAAAACAGCGGGCACCAGTTTTCGTCAAGGGCTAGATTCTTTTTTCGGCAAGAAGAAAATATGCCTAGATTATGGGGTGAATTCAGCGATAACGAGCAGTATTGTTAAAAGCTGGGTCGAAAGCGAGAGGGATGGGTGGCACTTTGCAAATACCTTTAATAAGCAGAGATATCAATTATTAACGGGGCATTTCCATTCAGCAAAATACGCTAATATTTTTGGTGTCGGTAGAATGATCACTTTCTTGCGTGATCCGGTACAAAGAATCGTCTCTGAATATAATCATCTAATAAAAAATAGTGATCACGAGGAGAGCTTTCAGAGTTTCTATCGTCGCTCAGAAAATATTAATAGACAACTTCGTCTCGTAGGGCGTAAAACATGGACTGAGTTTGGTTTTATTGGTTTCGTAGAGTCTTATAAGGAATCTCTACGCTTGCTCAATAGAAAGTTTAACATTGATATTCCTTATCTACATAAAAATATCAATAAGGATAAGGCTGTGGAATCATGCATGTTACCCATAGGAGAAATAGAAGAGTTAAAAAGCCTCAATGCCGAAGAGATAGAGTTTTATAATCGTGCTAGATTTCAGTTTGATTGGCGTCTTCGTCTTATTAATGCCAAAGTAGGTTATGTTTCTGGTTCTGTAACTAATTTTGAAGCTGGTAAGCTAAAAGGTTGGGCTATTGCAGAGAATTTACATGAAGCAGTATTAATTCAAGCAAGGATGGGAGGTAACGTGATTGCTGAATGTAAAGCCAATGAATACCGCCCCTACTTTAAGGCTCAGGAACAGGGGCGAGGCGGCTTTGTTGGTTTCTCTCTAGAAATAGACAGAAACATAAACATAAATACTATAGAGTGTATCGTGGCAGCTACCGGGCAGCCATTATTATATAATGTTAGCTAAAGGTTAGAACTAGCCCGGGCTTTTGGGGCTATATAGAATGTCTACTTATTTAGGGTTTACGATTAGTTTTTGGAAGTGCATGTGAAGTTTGGAATTGCCGCAATTTTTAAAAATGAATATGACTATATTCTTGAGTGGATCGTATACCATCAACTAATTGGTGTAGATGCTTTTTATATCGCTGATAATATCAGTGATGATGGCTCTTCTCAGCTGTTAGAGGCGCTAGATAGCCTGGGAGTGATAAATAGAGTGCACTTCCCCAGAACTGGCGACTGTGGGCCACAGATGCCTGCATATAATTATATTTTAAACCGCTTCGCTACTGAAGTTGATTTACTGTGTTTTATCGACGCCGATGAATTTCTTGTTAGTGAAAATAATTGCGAATTAAAAAGTATTTTATCTGATTTCCATAAGCTGGAAGATGCGGGTGCACTTGCATTAAATTGGCGAAATTTCGGTTCATCAGGTTATAAGTTTAAAGAAGAGGGCCTGGTAATAGAGCGATTCACTCGTGCCTCTATACAAGACCATGATTTCAATCGGCATATTAAGACTATCCTGAAGCCTAATATGGTGGATAGAATGCATGTCCATGAGTGCATTTTAAAATCAGGCCGATATTACACCGGGGACCTCAGACCAGCTGTATTTGAAAGTGGTGAGCCATGTGAGCCCAGAACGAATAAGGTTTCATATAGTGGAATTAGAATTAACCACTATGTTGTTAAGTCCCGTCATGAGCATATTATGAAGAAAGAACATAAGGGCTCCGGAGCAGGTAGTGCGGGTAGAAAGAAAGGGGAAGCCTATTTTAAAGCACATGACTTAAATGATGTAGTTGATGAAGCACTACTCAGTTATGCGTGTGATGTAAAAAAAGGTATTGCAGAGCTTAGGGGGCGTATTGCTACAGAGACACCATTTCTCTGTTACGGGAAAGCTTTTGTTGATGTAAAACCAGAGTTGATTACCGGATGGGCTGTTACTGAATATGATGGCCCGATAAAGATTCGTTTATTGATCAACGGTGTGGAATACCTTGTAGAGGTAAATCGAAGTCGTCCAGATGTTGTTCGTAAAGGGCTTTCTAAAAAATTGCAATGTGGCTTTAGTTTTAAAACCGCTAAAATTATATCTTCAGAAGATAAGATTGAAGCATACATCTATGGAACAAATGTAGAAGCAAAAGTTAACTTTCATTGAGTCTTTTGGGAAGAATTGATGTAAAAGTCGGCTCTAAAATTATTCTCGCTGAACTGCTAATTGAATACTGTATATTCAGATTATAAGTTACTCAGTTGTCTAATTGGATTGTTTGTGGTGTTCAAGTTAATAAAAACGTGGTTTCATTCTGATTTGGCTCCTAGGCTAAAGCCTGTAATAGGGGTTGAGTGTATTAAAGAATCGGATAAAAATTTTGAGTGGAAATCTATAGATAACGACCCACAATTTACTATCGAAGGCTCTACCTTGCGTTCTGGTTGGTACATGATCGAAATTGTACTGAGACATAACCAGGCTAGCATAGATTCCAAATTATATGTTGATTATGGAAATGGATTTAATGAGGCAGATAGCTTTTTTATCCCGATAAAATTTGGCCGGGTTACGAAACGGCTCATTTATTTCACATCACGTACACGCGCTCTCAGATTTGATCCTCTGGAAAGCACAGGAATGTTTTCTGTGAGCCATTTCCATTTGGTGAAACTCTTCCCTCAGTTTGCAAAAGATAGGCTGTCACAACGCTTAGCTAACATGCACTTTAAATTTAGGAATATAAATAAGAATGATGTCCTAAAAAAGATTAATGCTGAAGCCCGTGAGAAGTCTTGTGCCTGGCAGGATATTGCTCTCAACTACTATGAAAAAACATTTGTTAAAAAACGTCAGACTTATGATTATTCTGAGTGGATTGAAAAAAAAGAAATAAAAAATATTTATCCACGTGAAAATTCTTACGATATAACGGTAGATGCCAGTCATCCCTTGATCTCAATTATACTTCCTGTCTACGATACAGATATTCGCCTATTGAGAGACTGTCTAGAATCAGTAATTGGGCAAAGTTATAACAACTGGCAGCTATGTATTGCCGATGATTTTTCTCGGAAACAAGAAGTAAAGGAGTGCTTAGAGGGGTATCAACAACAAGATAGTCGTATTAGAGTCTCCTTTCGAACCGAAAATGGACATATTTCTGCAGCGAGCAATAGTGCTTTATCCTTAGCGAAAGGAGACTATATTGCATTGCTTGATCATGATGATGTTCTGGCGTCTAATGCTTTACAAAGTATAGTAGAAGCGATTTCGCAAAATCCACAAGCTTTACTGTTTTATAGTGATGAAGACAAAATTGATGAATATGGCGAACGTTTTGATCCTCACCTAAAACCAGGTTGGAATCCTGATCTTTTACTTTCACAGAATTATATTTGCCATCTTACTGTGCTCAAGACGAGCTTGATAAAACAAATTGGTGGTTATCGAGTAGGTGTGGAGGGCAGTCAGGATCATGATCTACTGTTGCGTTGTATGCCACATCTTGATTCCAACAATGTGGTACATATTCCAGAGATACTCTACCACTGGAGAGCCATTAGCGGATCAACAGCACAAGAAAGTAATGCAAAGGGTTATGCCGCTACTGCGGGTTTACAAGCCGTCTCTGATTACCTAAAACGAGAAAAGCTAAGTGCAACGGCCGAGCCTGGAACTGCACCAAATAGCTATCGGGTCCGTTGGTCCATTCCTGAGCCAGCTCCGTTAGTGAGTCTTCTGGTACCGACAAGAGACGGCATTGATATCCTTAGGCCTTGTGTTGAGGCTATTCTTTGCAAAACCAATTACTCCAATTTTGAACTAATCATTTTAGATAACCAAAGTCGCTGCAAGGAAACGTTACAATTCCTTGATGAAATCAGAAACACAGATTCACGTGTATCTGTTCATCGGTGGGATCACCCATTTAATTATTCAGCCATTAATAATTATGGTGTAAGTTTAGCTAAAGGGGAAATTATAGGATTAATCAATAATGATATAGAGCCTATCAATGTCCTTTGGTTGACTGAGATGGTGAGTCAGGCAGTGAGGCCTGAAATTGGTTGTGTAGGAGCCAAACTCTATTACCCTAACGATACGATTCAACATGCCGGTGTAATTCTGGGAATTGGTGGTGTGGCTGGTCACTCACATAAATATTTTAGTCGCAATGAATATGGTTACTTCTCGCGCTTGCATTTGGTACAAAATCTTTCAGCGGTAACAGCGGCTTGTCTTCTTCTTCGTAAAGAAGTATTTGAGCACGTCGGAGGGTTAGATGAAGAAAATCTAGCGATATCCTTCAATGATGTAGATTTATGTCTGAAGGTTCGAGAAGCAGGTTATAGGAATTTGTGGACTCCTTATGCAGAACTCTATCATCATGAGTCAGTATCCCGTGGAGCGGACAATACACTCACTAAGCGGCGTCGAGCCCAAAAAGAGGCGGAATATATGCGTGACCGCTGGGGAGATCAATTGGATACAGATCCAGCCTACAACCCAAACCTGACGCTCGTGCATGAAGACTTTTCACTAGCATAGTTAAAGTTTCACATTGGGTAACATATTTTAATATCGTTGCGCTATAGCTTTAAAAGATGAAGTATTTTGAGAGTTTCATGCTGCGCTATCAATAAATTCATAATACATGATTTTTGAAAATATGAATTAGGATATGGGAAAAATATTATCTTTTTCAAGAAAAAGTTATCATAGTTTTATTTGCTAGCCTATGATAGACCAATCTATAGTTAATGTTATATAGTTCAAGTACTCTATAACAATAGTCTGTAGTTGGTTGTAAATGTAGCATTTAATATTTGATAATGACCAGAGACACATTATGGAATCTTGAGAGCTTACTTTAACCTGAGAGTAATGTTTCTTATTTTTGTGAATGCATTCTATCGAACATAAAAAAATGAAATAGAGCTGTTCTTTAATTTTCACGCTAGGGAATAATAAAGTTTTGCTAAAAAACTTCTAGCTGGAAATGGGACTTAACCCGCTTTTGCACACACCTAGTTTTAGCATTTCATTTTACACTCAAAATCTTGAGGTGAAACATACCCAATAGACGAGTGCGATCTCTGATTGTTGTAGTAACAGATATATTCGGTCACTATCGCTCTTAGCTGTTGTGCAGAATCGAATTCCTGGTGCTTAATACGCTCCGTTTTAAATTGGTGAAAGAATGACTCAATGAATGCATTGTCATTCATTTTCTTCACGCGATTCATACCCTGACAGATCCGATATCGGCGCAATCGCTCACGATATAGGCCCGATAAGTACTCTCTGCCACGGTCAGAGTGAAAGATCAGCTCCGGATGATGTCCACGGTTTCGTACCATCCTATCGATACTAGCCTGTTAGAGAGACATCCCTTCTATCGCTCAGGGACCAAGAGACAACCCTCCTACTGTAGCGATCCATGACTACTGACAAATACTACCAGCTGCCATCTCTGAGCTTTATATAAGTAACATCACCTATCCATAGCTGGTTCCGGCGCGTGATCCCGTATACATATCTGTAAGTACCCGACCTAGCCGTGTAGAGCTTCGATTGTACAGCCCTAAGACCAAGATTTCGAATGATCCTCTCCCCCTGCTTTTGATCAACTTTTATACCCTCTTTCCAGCTCCTGGGTGTTCTTGGGACTACCATAGCAGCCATCATGTCGGTTAAAAACTAATCTTATATGTGCAAACGGCTCACTATTTTCTTATCGATGTTCACATACGCCACGGTGGCGCCAGTAATTGTATCCATCAGGGTGACGTCATAGATCCAGCACATCATTGCGATACTGTGCTTCTCCCGGTAATGATTGATGAACTCGAAGATTTCCCTTTTTGTTGTAAAGAGAATCGGATGGTTTTTTTAAAAGGGCGTGCTCTTATTGAAGCAGATTATGCTCCCGCTCCAGTTTCATGGGACGCTTCTGCTCGGACTTTACCTCAGGACCTATGTTTATATTTTTCTTCTTTGCCATGATCTGCATCCGTCACATTTCTATGCACCAACAATAAATCATCACTTCATGGATATCGAGAGCGTCAGCCACGTGCTTCACTAGTACACCGGGGATATCGATTAGATATACGGCTGTTGCTTTAAAATCGTCATCATAACGGTTGTAGTGCTTTCTTCGTGCCATAAGACACCTCCATACCAGTTAAGTGGAGGTGCGTTCAAAAGCGGGTTAGGTTCCAATCACCATGATGAATATTATTAATTCATTAGTTCTTTATGAATTAGGTAGTACAATTTCGAAGTTGTTTTAAGTGTCATACTACTTGATGAATTTATAGAGAGGATGGATTCCGGTATTACCAGTTACACAAATAAAATTTCTACATCACAAATATCATCCTATAAAGATCACATCCACGCCATTAAAAAAACCAAGGAACTAATAAGGTTTATTTAGGTGGAATGTGGCGCCAACTTGAGATTTAGGTGGCATTCTCAGGAATATTCGCTATATATATGTGTACCCTTAGCATCACTCACAATAATAAGAGTGTTATATAGAACGATATTCAAGAAATATTATCTATGAACCCTATAGCCAAACGTTCAAACTGGCAGATCCAACGGGATGTGATATATTCACTCCTTATTCGCGAGATGAAGACCCGCTTCGGTAAGTGGCGGCTCGGATATGCTTGGGCGTTACTAGAGCCTGCTTTACACATAATGGTGTTGGCAACCATCTTCAATTTAATTGGAAGAAATTTTTATCCAGGTATCCCAACTACATTGTTTATGCTTGGTGGTATTGCACCATTTTTGTTTTTTAGTCACTGTTTATCAAAAGGAATTGCGGCCGTATCATCTAATCGTGGCTTATTCAATTATCGGCAATTGAGACCCTTTGATACTGTAATAGCAAGAGTCTTTTTAGAATTTTCAGTTTACATACTTTGTCTGTTTACTCTAATGATTATACTTGCTTGGATTGGGATTTATGTTCCTTTTGGAGATATACTTTTATTATTTGAAGTAAATATTTTATTTTTTTGTTTCTGTTTTGGTCTTAGTTTGGTGTTATGTGTACTTGGTGAAAAGCATCCCGAGGTGTCAAAAGTAATTCCTCTGGTGAATAGGCCTCTTTATTTTATTTCTGGGGTATTTTTCTCACTGGAGCAAGTCCCAGAGGAGTACCATCAGTATTTACTTTGGAACCCTTTATTGCATGTTATTGAATTTACAAGAGAAGGTTTATTTGCGTCCTACGAAGGTAAATTTTCTAATTTTGAATATTTGATTTTTTCTTCAGCAGGTATGCTTGCGTTGGGCTTATTAACTTACAGGGCTTATTGGAGAGATTTGGTGAGAAGTCAATGATCAAATTAAAAAACCTTACCAAGTCATACCGTACGCCCCATGGACGAAAGATCCTATTTCAAAATGTAAATGCTAATTTTCCAGAAGGGAAAAATATAGGTATTCTAGGAAGAAATGGAGTAGGCAAGTCGACTTTATTAAGAATTATGGGCGGAATTGACTACCCAGACTCTGGAAAAATTGTAACAGATAAAAGAATATCCTGGCCTATGGGATTGTCCGGCGGATTTCAAGGAAGTATGACTGGTAGAGAGAATGTTGCTTTTGTGTGTGGAATACATGGTGTTTGGAGAGAAGATAAATGCAAAGTAATGAAACAGGTCCAAGAGTTTTCAGAAATTGGTAATTATTTTGATGCTCCAATAAAAAACTATTCCTCAGGTATGCGTTCTCGATTAGCTTTCGGACTGAGTATTGCCTTGGACTTTGATGTTTATTTAGTGGATGAGGTAATGTCGGTGGGTGATGCTCATTTTCGAAGAAAATGTGAAGCAACTATTGCTGAAAAACGAAAAAAATCTAATTTTATTATCGTGACACATGCAATGCCAATTTTAAGAAAAAATTGTGATGTAGGTATCTATATTGATGATGGTGGTGTGAAGATATGCAAGTCGATAGGAAAAGCGATTGCTTTATATCGAGCAGATATACCAGATTACTCAGGGGGGGGAGAAAAAATAATAAGTAAGCATTTAATGAATTAATATAAATAAGTCGATAAAAGCTGTGCAAAATTTAAAATTTAATTATATGAATGAAATGTTGCGGAGCATCACAGATAAACTAGAAAGGTCACTGGGTAATTTTACCCTATTAAGCAGTATTTTCATAAAAAAATTTAAAAAGGAAATTAGAGCATTACTCTTTAGGCATATTGGTTTTTTGTTATTCGTACTTATGCCAGTATTTCTGGTAGCTGTTTACTATGTATTTTTTGTCTCTGAGCGATATATAAGCATTGCACAGTTGATAGTCAAAGATACTGCATCTTCTCAGGGGGCATCGACTGGCTTAGGCTTTTTGATTCCTGGAATAGGGAATGATAATCAGGATTCTTTTCTGGTAGTGAACTACATTCAATCACTAGATATGGCTTTGTATTTAGACAATGAATTGAAGTTATCAGAATACTACAAAAGCAATAAGCGTGATATATTTTCTCGCCTATCTACTGATGCTACTCAAGAAGAGTACCTAGAGTATTATCGAAATCACATAGTAGTAAATCATGCTGAAACTACTGGAATAATCACTATAGAAATGCAGGCCTTCGATCCAAATTTTGCACGGCTACTCATTGAAACGGTAATACTGAAATCTGAGAACTTTGTTAATGCGCTGAGTAACCAACTTGCTGATAAGCAAGTAGACTTCGTCGAGAATGAGGTGGAACTTGCGCAGAGCAAGCTCCGAATGTCAAAGCAGGATATTTTGGATTTCCAAAATAGTAATAATGTGGTAAGTCCTGAAGAGCTAACAAAGGGAATCAGCAGTATTATCCAGAGTTTGGAGGCTCGTTTGGCCGAAGAACGCGCCAAACTTACAGCCGCTAAAACGTATCTAAATACTGACTCATCACAAATAATTTCAATGCAAGCAGAAATTGGCGCCTTGAAAAATCAAATCGAACTAGAAAAAGTTCGATTGGTTGGTATAGGTGACGAGAAAGGTGAACAGAGACTCAATACATTAGGTGCACACTTTCAGAATCTAGAATTAGATCTACAATTTGCAACTGATGCTTACGCAGCATCACTTAAGGCTCTGGAAAGTGCAAGAATGGAAGCTTCTGGTAAATTAAAACATCTAATGGTTGTAACACAACCATCACTCGCTGAAGAGGCAGAATACCCACATAAGATTTATAACTTAGTGAGCCTCACAATAATACTTTTACTATTGTATGGCATTGTAGTTATGCTAATAGCAAGTATAAGAGATAATCGCATATAAAAATATATGTTAAATGTAATACTAATTCTGGGTGTGCGGTTTAAATATGAATCATCTATAAGCTAGGATGCTCAATTGAAAAATGAAACTTACCAGTGAAGATAGAATTAAATATTTCGCATCTATTTTTATTATATTCAGTGTTTTCTCATGTGGTGAGGTCTTTGCCCTAGAAACACAGCTTATAGACAAAATAGAAACAAGTGAAAAAAACCAATCTGAAGTTCCCGTTTTTGGGAAAACTCTTTTTCAAGGTGGATTTAAGGATCAACCTTTCAACGGATTTAACCCTGATTATAGAATAACAATTGGAGATCAGATTAACTTGCAACTATGGGGAGCATATAGCTTTAGTGCTACTTTACCAGTTGATCCTAAGGGAAATATTTTTGTACCAGAGGTGGGCCCAGTACATGTTGGAGGTGTTCAAAACGGAGATCTAAATGATTTTGTTCTTCGCCACGTAAAACGGGTTTTCAAAAACAATGTACAAGCTTATGCGAACCTTGAGGCTAGCCAGCCTGTAAAAGTATTCGTCACTGGATATGTGAATAATCCAGGGCTATATAATGGTTTTAGTTCCGACTCTATCTTGTACTACTTGGATAGTTCTGGTGGAATAGACGCCGAGAGTGGTAGCTTTGTCGATATAAAGGTGATTAGGCAAGGGGAATTAATACAACAGGTCAATTTGTATAATTTCTTAGTCGATGGTGTTATGCCAGCTTTGCAGCTGCGTAGTGGTGATGTCATTGTAGTCGGGGCCAGAAAAGGTTCTGTTACTATCGATGGAGCCGTTCAACAGGCTGCGCAATTGGAGTTCTCAGGTCCTTATACTCAATTGGGTGAGATGTTGCTGGTCAGTAAACCAGATCCACAAGCCAACTTCGCACGTATCACGCAAATTATTGATGGAGTACAACAAGCTTACTATTTACCCTTATCTCAGGCGATGACAACTCGACTGTATCCTGGTGCAGAGGTCGAATTGGTGCGTGATAATGATGTACGGTCAATATCAATCTTAGTTTCTGGAGAACTAAACGGACCCGCTACATATATACTGCCTTATGGTGCCACGCTTCATGAGTTATTGATTCAATTAAGTTATCGTGAAAATGCTGATCAAAAATCGATTCAACTCTATCGGAAAAGTGTGGCGGAGAAGCAAAGAGCAGCACTTGGTAGATCCCTTGATGCACTCCAGATGGAAGTTTTGACCCGTCAGCCTACTACCGATCTTGAAAAGGACTCTCAAAAAGATAATGCTTTAATGATTCAGAATTTCATCAAGCAAGCTCGTAAAGCAAAACCTAGGGGACAGGTTGTTATCGCAAATAATCCAAAAGCTTCTGATATGTTACTAGAGGATGGCGATGAAATAATTGTCCCTTTAAAAGCTTCTACAGTGTCCATAGTTGGCGAAGTGATATTTCCAACATCTCTTATTTATAATAAAAAATATACTTTGGAAGACTATATAGAACTAGCTGGTGGATTTGCTAATAATGCCAATCGTAATGAATTAGTAGTATTACATCTGGATGGAACAATTACGCGTATTGAAGATAGAGATTTTGATAATCGCCTTGGGAATCGGTTGCGTCCCGGAGATGAGATTATGGTGATGCCAAAGATAAACGCAAGTGAATTGCAGGTGACAAAAGATATCACAGAAATCTTGTATCGAATTGCCGTTGGAACCGCAGCTGTTCTATCATTCTGAGGTTAGGAGTGTTAAAAAAATTTTTTATTCATATGATACTACTTGATCTATAGAGACAATTAAATTAACTGATTTTCAATATAAATGTAGTACAACATATTTTGACCCTGGCGCTAATCTAAATATGCTGGAGGAATTGTGACTGCGACTCATTATGGGCGTAGAGGGATCATATTAGCTGGTGGTACTGGAACCCGGCTCTATCCACTGACCAAGGGTATCAGTAAGCAACTGATGCCTGTATATGACAAGCCAATGATTTATTATCCACTTACCACATTGATGTTAGCAGGTATTAGAGAAATTCTAATCATCACAACACCTCAGGATCAATGTCTTTTCAAAGCACTATTAGGAAATGGTGCACAGTGGGGAATAAATTTAAGTTATGCAATTCAGAGGTCTCCAAATGGATTGGCTGAAGCATTTATAATCGGACGTGATCATATTGGCAACAATCCCAGTGCTCTCATTCTTGGAGATAATATTTTTTACGCGCACCAATTTAGTGATCTGTTGAATAGAGCTAATGCCAGACTCCAGGGTGCCACTATATTTGGATATAGGATTGCAGATCCAGGTGCTTATGGTGTTGCTGAATTTAATCCAGAAGGTAAAGTTATTAGTGTTGAGGAAAAACCAACAGAACCAAAATCAAACTACGCCATCACCGGTTTGTATTTATATGATCATAAAGCTTGTGAATTGGTGAGAGAGATTAGACCAAGTAATCGTGGTGAGCTGGAAATTACAGATCTAAATCGAATGTATCTAGATAGAGGTGAATTAAATTTGGAATTAATGGGGCGAGGTTCTGCCTGGTTAGATACCGGTACTCATGATAATTTACTAGCCGCTGCACACTTTGTACAAACCATTGAGCGTCGTCAGGGGCTAAAAATTGCCTGCCCAGAAGAAGTGGCTTTTCGTAAAGGTTTTATTTCAGCTGATGAACTTGAAACTCAGGCTCGATTGCTTATGAAAAGTGGCTATGGAGACTATTTGATGCGTTTACTTGGCGAGTCAGTGCGAGATCATAATTTTGGGCGTTAATTTTTTCAAACAATAACATTAAGCAAAAAATTTAATTATTTTCACTGTAATAAAATTTTGCAACTTAAAAATTATAAATAATTGTTAGAATATAAATCTAGCACGATCAAGGTTGAATTACCTTTAAGTGAAGAGTGTTCTATATATTCGTTGAATCTAACAGCTCATTTCAAATTTAGAAAAGTTCTTAAAGATTTTGTTGAATAAAAGTTAAATAAAAGTCTTAAATGAAGTGGTCAACAGTGTTTCCGTTAATATAAATAAATTTAACTTAATTTTGGCAACTAATTCATTATTGGTTTCACCTATTCATGGTAAAAAAGCAATGAATGAGAAGTACCAAGTTCAGTTATTGAAAGATACTCCACTATTTGATGCTGAGTGGTACCTATCGCATCATTCTGATGTAGAGAGTATCAAGCTAACACCAGAGCTACATTACTTACGCTACGGCTGGCGTATGGGGAGAAGTCCATCCGCTTTATTTTGCAGTGCAAGTTATCAAAAGAAATATCCAGATGTCGCCCAAAGCAATGAAAATCCTCTTATTCACTACCTGCGATTTGGTAGACGTGAGGGTAGGGAAGTTCAGCCAGTAAGGCAAAGTAACTGGAATATCAAAAATGATGAAAGCGTTAACATATTAAAATATAGAGAGAGAAGTTTCGAAAATGACACCGATAATATTGTGGAATCACAATTAAAAGAGACTCAATGTCTACTGGAAAAGTATGTAAGACGTTGTCAAGAACTTGAGTACTTGATTATTGATGAAAAGGGATCAGATGTGATTTAGTAAAGGAATACTTGTATGAAAGTACTTATTGTTTTTGGTACTCGCCCCGAAGCGATAAAAATGGCGCCATTATCCTTAAGGCTTAAAGATGATTCTAGATTCGAGACCAAGGTTTGTGTGACTGCACAACATCGTGAAATGCTGGATCAAGTACTCAGCTTGTTTGAATTGAATCCAGACTATGATCTTAACTTAATGAAACCAGGACAGAATCTTGCTGACCTGAGTGCAAATATTCTGACAGGTGTAAGCAGAATAATTACTAAAGCCAACCCGGATATGGTTTTGGTACATGGGGATACTACAACTACTTTAATAGCAAGTTTAGCTGCTTATTACAATAAAATTCCTATTGGCCATGTAGAAGCCGGCCTACGTACAGGGAATCTTTACTCACCCTGGCCAGAAGAAGCAAATCGAAAACTAACAGGGTCTCTGGCTACTCTACATTTTACACCGACGGAAAATTCAAAAATAAATTTACTAAATGATGGAGTAAGTGAAGATCAGATATATGTAACTGGAAACACAGTTATTGATTCTTTGCTTGAGGTCGTACGCAAACTTGATAACAATCAATCCCATTATGAGGGATTAACTAGAGACTTCAGTTTCCTAGATGATACAAGAAAATTAATTTTAGTCACTGGGCACCGTCGTGAGAGTTTTGGTGGTGGATTTGAACGTATATGTAAGGCACTTGTTGAAATTTCGAAATCTCATCCTAATACTCAGATAGTTTATCCTGTACATTTAAATCCAAATGTACGGGAGCCTGTAAATCGCCTTTTAAAACATATAGATAATATCTATCTTATTGACCCTTTAGATTACTTGCCATTTGTATATTTGATGAATAGATCAAATATTATTCTAACCGATTCTGGGGGAATCCAAGAGGAGGCACCATCTCTAGGTAAGCCTGTTCTAGTAATGCGTGATACGACCGAACGCCCCGAAGCATTATTGGCAGGTACGGTAAAGCTAGTAGGTACCGATACCTCAAATATTACTAGTGAACTATCTAGACTTCTCACCGATGATGATGAATATAAAAAGATGAGTTATGCTCATAATCCCTATGGAGATGGGCAAGCATGTAACAGAATAATAGAATCTCTGATTGAATTTCAGTGATATTTTGAGTGATACAGGGAACTTCATGAAACTGCCATTTCTAATGGCACTTCCAATGAAAATTAATAGGAATATTTATGGAATTCGAAACCATTTCTGTTATTGGGCTGGGGTATATCGGATTGCCCACAGCTGCTGTAATTGCTTCCAGACGTAAGAAAGTAATAGGTATAGATATAGACCAGCATGTGGTTGATACCATAAATAAAGGAAATATTCATATCGTAGAACCTGAATTGGATATGATCGTCCATGCCGCGGTAACTGAAGGCTTTTTAAATGCAACGACCAGGCCTCAAGCCGCTGATGCCTTTTTGATAGCCGTACCAACACCATTCATCAAAGAATCTGAAGGAAATATTCATAAAGCGGATCTTAGCTACATTGAAATGGCTTCTAAAGCATTAGCTCCCGTATTAAAGGTTGGAGATTTAGTGGTATTGGAATCAACTTCTCCTGTAGGAACAACAGAGAAAATGTCGTTATGGCTTGCGGAGGCTAGGCCAGATCTGACATTCCCGCAAACTCATGGTGAGCTATCCGATATTCGAATAGCATACTGTCCGGAGCGAGTATTACCCGGGCATGTGGTTCGTGAATTAGTTGATAATGATCGTGTTATAGGGGGTATGACTCATAAATGCTCCGAAGCGGCTAAAAATCTTTATCAGATATTTATCGAAGGTGAGTGTCTGATAACTACAACCAGAACGGCTGAGATGACCAAGCTTACGGAGAACAGTTTCAGGGATGTGAATATTGCTTTTGCCAATGAACTATCTGTTATTTGTAATAAGCTAGGTATTAATGCCTGGGAGCTGATCTCACTTTCTAACCGCCATCCACGTGTCGATATCCTTCAGCCAGGTGCCGGTGTCGGCGGACATTGTATAGCTGTAGATCCCTGGTTTATTGTTGATTCGTGTCCTAAAGAAGCCAAACTGATACGTACTGCCCGTGAGGTTAATGACGATAAACCAAAGTGGGTTATTAATCAAGTTAAGGAACATCTAAAGAAAATTCAAGCAGAAAAATCAGGTTATACCTATGGTGATATTACAGTTACCTGTTTGGGGATCGCCTTTAAACCAGATATTGATGATCTTCGTGAAAGCCCGGCCCTTAATATAGTGAATGCAATTGCGACTTTGGGTTGTAGATTAAAAGTGGTTGAACCAAATATTGAGAACTTGCCCAAGATGCTCGAACATTCGAACGTTGAGCTTTCTACTTTAGAGAACTCACTGAATGACGCTGATGTTGTATGTATATTAGTTAAACATAGCCTATTTTCAGAGCAAAAAAGCCTATTAACAAGCAAAAGTAATCTGATAGACGCGGTTGGCCTTCTCGCCTAAGGGTTGGACAGATTAATTAAGTAAACATAAACGGATTTTACAGTTTACTAATCACTGGACAAAATATTTTATGGATGTGCTGTTAAAACACGCTGAAATGCTCTCAGAACATTCACTAAGCAGAGTGTATTCATCAGTACCTGGCCGCATAGCCTATATAGTGAGCCATGGAGAAAGTTATGCCAGTAATGGTTACGCGGTTCGTACACAAGAAGTAGCTAAATCATTGAATGAGCAAGGTTTTGATACTCTGTGTTTTGTACGTCCTGGAAGACCATGGGAATTAGGTTCACTGAAGAATAACGTTGCCCCTGAAATAGTGATTGATGGAGTCCGCTATATACACAGCCGTTGGAAAAAAAATCAAGCTCCAAATGACGAAAGAGATCATCTCGAATCTAGTGTTGCTCGTTTTTGTGAGCTTTTTAAAATTTATAGACCCGAATTTGTATTAGCTGCGTCAGATTATATTGTGGGACTTCCAGCATGGGTTGCTGCTAAGCGCCATGGTATACCTTTTTATTATGAGGTGCGTGGATTCTGGGAATTGTCTCGAGCTGCTCGAGAACCAGGATTTGATAAAACCTCCTTATTTAAAATAGAGGCAGAACGTAATACATTCGTTTGTAAGAAAGCTACAAAGGTATTTACACTTAATCATTTGATGAGAACTGAATTAAGTGTTCGTGGTATAGAAATTGAAAAGATTAATATTCTTCCTTTAGGAATTAATAGGTTACCTATAAAAAAGCATGCTGACCCCGAAGTAAAGAAAAGATTAGGTATAGATCCAGATGATATAGTGATAGGCTATATAGGTAGCTTCAATTCGTATGAGGGTATAGACACTCTTATAGAAGCTTGTAAAGAACTTAATCATCGGCGCGCTCATTATAAGCTTTTACTTGTGGGAGATGAGAACCCAACTAACCAATTGGTTCATTCACAACGTCAACTTGCAAACAAATCATGGATAATTCAGGTAGGCAGAGTAGAACATGAGAAAGTTGCAGATTATTATGCTCTAATTGACGTAATTGTAATTCCTAGAAAGAAATTTCTAGTATCTGAATTAGTATCACCAATGAAGGCTCTAGAGTCAATAGCGTTTGGTAAAAGGCTAGTCGTATCAGATGTGGAGCCACTATTAGAAATTTCTGCTAAGTATGATGGAGTTATTTCATTTGAAGCAGCTAATGTGACTAGCCTAAGAAATGGGATTCAACAAGTATTAAGTATGCCGGTATCTTCTAACAGGATACCATCAATGAATGAACAATTGAGTGTACTGGTAAATTCTTTACGAGAGAGATTTACTGACAATGTAGAGAATGTTTCCCAAAGTAGACCCTTAATTGATGTAACAGAACTTATTAATACTGCAAAAGAACTAATAGAACAACCTATAGATACCAAAATTGTTCCAGTTAATAAATGTGTAGCGTTTGTAGGAAGTTATAACCCGGATAATGTAAAAGAGGGTTATGCTAAGCGAATTATAAAAATGGCAAAGCTACTCCAAATAAGAGGTTATAAAATTTTCTGTTTTATTAGATCAGAAAATAGATTGGATAAGGGGACAAGTTCTGAGTTATATAAAAGAGAACTAACGATAGATGGAATATCACATATTCTATATGATGAAGTTGGTAACAGATATGTAAAGAATAATAAATCTTACTTACAAGCAGAAGTTGACGCTTACATAGAGATGTTCAAGATTCATCGTCCATCTATCCTAATCGCCTCAGGAAATTTCTCAACATCTTTACCAGCTATAATATCAGCAAGAAAAGTTTCCCTACCAGTGATTAAAGAGCATTTGTTTTATGCAGATGCATTTATTGATGAAAGTACTTGTTCATATTATTCGAATATTAATTTCACTGATAAATATAGAATCGAGAGAACTTGTGAAGAATTTTCTGACTACAGTTATTATCTATTTCCAAATGATCCGGATAATAGAGATGCATTTTTAAAACTCATCAACAGAATTGAAGGGTCTTCAAATTACAATGACCCAATAAAGGTTCTTTCCCCCAAAACAATTTTTACAATAAGTCAAACAATCGATAGTAGCGGTCTATACTATCTTGAATTAGAGGTTAATGATGAAACTGGTGGAAACTCAAAGGGTATAGTTGCCAGTTTTAGATTCTTCGATAAAAGTGGTAAACAGCTTAAAGGTAAAATATCTGGGTTTGCTGCTTCAAAAGCATACCCCCACTACCAATACGTGGACACAACTAAAGAAAAGGGGGCTTTGAGGCTACTAATATTTACTATTCCTGAGAATTCAAATTATTCAAAGGTAGAGGCAGATATTGTTGCTTTTTCTACAATTGGAAAAATTCAAATACAAAAAGCAAACCTTGGAAAAGTACGCGTAGAGGATACTGCTCGTTGGCTTAGTCAAAAAATGCCAGGTACGCATTGGGTTAAGGCTATTGAACCATTTATTCATAAAGAGGGCGCTACAAGTTTGAGGCTTGCCCTATTGAGCTACAAATATAATGTCTCGGGACACAAAAATGATTTGAATCAGCTCAATAGCGCAATTCAGGAAATGGTTGAGTTAGATCGAACCTGGGTACCAAATCTCATTCAAAATGACAGAATTTTAAAAATTAGAAAAAACGAGAAATTAACAGTTGCTCATCTACACAAAACTGCATATCCATATGAGAATACAGGTGGAGCAATCCGCTGCCTAAATACGGTTCTTTCACAACAGAGAATTGGTATTGATCCTTTTATTATCTCACCAGTAGGGTATCCAAGATCTGCTGGCATCTCGGGTGTGAGAAATTATGAAAAAATAGAAGGAATAGAACATTTTCGCATTGGTGCAAATACAGAAGGTTTGAGAGGCATTTCACTTGCTGATCGAAGCAGTTATTCAGCATTTCATATCGCTATGATCCTTAAAGCACGTGGTGCTCACTTAATTCATGCTGCATCAGGTGTTCGAGGATATGAGTTGGCACTTCAAGCGCTAGCTATAAAAAGAGCTACTGGCTTGCCTCTCTTATACGAAGTCCGTTCATTTCACGAGCATACCTGGACTTCTGTTCGTGGTGATGTGATGGAGCTAGAGAAAACAAAGTTGCGAATAATTAAAGAAGACTTTTGTATGTCTCAGGCAGATTTCGTGACCACAATTTCATATAGTATGAAAAAAATTCTGATTGAGAGAGGTGTTGCACCAGAAAAGATTGGAGTGATACCAAATGCAATTGATGAGACAAAATATCTCGGAAAAAAATTTAAGCCTGTAGAAATACCTGAGTTACAAGGTGCCGATTATGTGGTTGGATATATTTCAAACATGTCCCGTCGAGAAGGACATCAATATTTAATTCGGGCAATTAAAAGACTACGTGAAATCTCTGGATTGAATATTAGAGGCCTTTTGGTTGGTGATGGTCCCGAACGACAAAATTTACAGGACTTAGCTGATCAATTAGAACTTTCCGGAATTATTCATTTTTCTGGTGAAGTTGATCATAGTTTGATTAATTCTTACTACAAAGCAATTGATCTATTTGTTATTCCACGTATCCCAGATTATGCTGCGGATTGGGTTACCCCGCTCAAACCCTACGAGGCCATGGCTTTGGAGAGACCAATCATAGTAACAGACCTGCCAGCTTTAAAGGAAGTTGTGGGAGAGAACGGAGATAGAGGATTAATTGCAAAACCTGCAGATGTAAATAGCCTTGTCGATCAACTACTAATTTATATTAATGATCCAGCTTTGAGGCAGAATAAGGTAAAAATAGCCAAAGATTGGGTCTTTTCTGAACGTACCTGGAGTGCTAATGCTATTCGTTATGAAACAATCTATAAAGGGCTGGTTACACAGGTAAATATGATTAAAGAGGAAGTTCTTCATGCTTAAAGTTATTGATATACCAGAAAAACTATGGCAAAGCTGTGCTGAACTTTCAAAAAATAATAATGTATTAGAGTCGGAGCTGTTAAATACCAGTAATGATCATTGCGTCTTGGCCTATGGGCCTGTAGCACAGAGAAATCAATATCAAGCTTTATTATATTCTGCTCATACTGAATATAATGTTAGTCTTCTACCTATCCATAAACTAGATCTATGCGGCGAGATACCATGGCCCGGTAAAGTGATTTGTCATTTTCACTGGCTGCACGATAAAACAAAGTACGCTAAAACTGAAGATGATGCCAATAAGGCTGTAGTGTATTGGGAAAAACTAATCAGAAGAATTAAAGATAATGGTCATAAAATAGTGTGGACGGTACATAATGTAATGCCACATGAAACAGTCTGGATTGATCAAGATAAAAAAATACATCAATTAGTTGCAGATGCCGCTGACTCTGTGCATATCATGGCTAGTGATAGTGTAAAGCAGACGAGTCATTACTATTCACTAAATGAGAAGAAAACCTTTTTAGTTCCACATCCCAGTTATGAGGGAGCCCAACCTGATACAGTTTCACGAGATCAAGCAAGAAACCAATTGGGAATTACTGGTGGTGATTTTGTTTTTCTCTGTTTTGGGGCAATTATGGAATATAAAGGTTATGACCGATTGATGGAATCCTATGAATTTGTAAGGAAAAGGTCAAAAATTAAAACTTGGTTAATAATTGCAGGGCTTCCTACCGATGGTCGTTTAGTTGGAGAGATTAAGCATTGGGCTTCAGAGAAAGATGATGTAATTTTGGACATGACACCGGTCCCTAATGATAAGTTACAGATATATTTTCGTTCAGCCGATTTAGCTGTTTGCCCCTACTATCGGACAATGAATTCCGGTGCTGCTATGATGGCCATAACTTTTAATACTCCTGTGCTTGGGCCAAATAGTGGTGGTTTTCAAGATCTTAAGCAATGGGGATTTTGTGTCACTTTTGACAATTGTGTTGATGATTCACTTGCAGAACAAATGTTGTTGTATACAGACAAAAAAAATATTTCACTGAATGTTTTTAGTGAATCCAAGAAGTCTCTTTCCCCTTCTTATGTTTCGCGATTATTTTTCAATAATATAAATAAAATGGTGATCTAGTTGGTGGAATATAAGCCTTCTCCATATGTGTCCTGGATTAAACACTTGGACGATTATATTGATAATGACAAAGTCATCTCTTTAATGAATAGCTGTACAGAGATTCTTGTCCATCCATGCCATAAGCCATTATCGATTGAATCAGAAAATGATGTCTATCAGGCTTTGGATAAAGAGGACAAGACTATACAGCTCTACTTCTACTCTTTTGCTTGGATTATTCCAGTCATAGAAAGTGGTGATTCAGAGAAAACTATAGTTGCCTTACAAATTATTCATAAAGTACTGAATATAACTCCCGAAGAAGAACGAACGGGAGCTTGGAACATGCTGTGGGATGATCATGCAATATGTGAGCGTTTGTGTGTATTGCTTGAAATAAGAAAATACACTGATTCATTAAACTTTGATGATCAACTTTCAAAAAAAATTGATTTTCATGTGGATGAAATTAAAAATCGGTTAAATGGTTTTATTAAAGATGATAAATGGAGCAACAATAATCACAGAATTTTTCATCTTTTAGCTGCGTTTATACATTCTGAATCTTCTGGAGATATTATTAGAAAGGAAGAGTTAAGACTTTGCATAGCTGATTTTATTGATTCTTTGATAGATCGTGATACAGGTTTTGCTCTTGAACAGTGTATTACGTACTGTTTTTTTGACATAATTGCTATTAAGAACGTAATAGAAACCATGTCTCGTCTTTCAGCTGAACTAGATTTTGATATAGGGCTGATTGAGAAAAACATGAATTATCATATGGCTTCTTTATCATTTCCTGATGGAACGCTCCCAGCTTCCGGTGATACAACACTTGGTAGAACTTTAAGTAATCATCAAAAAAAATTTATACCTGAAGCAGATCAATTGGTCTCTCATTGGGAACGGCTTGATAAAATAGGATATTTTCGGGGTCGGGCGAATGATGATACTGTGCATTTCTTGACACTGTCTCACAATGCAGAGAGTGCTCATGGACATCATTCACCTCTTCATACAGATGTTTGGTTTCAGGATTTTGGAGGTTTACTAGTTGACTCAGGTGGACCTTACAAATATGGCTCTAAACTTAGATATGATTGGTTTAAAGCTGCTAATGGTCATAATTCATTGGCAGTAAAAAATGATAACCATCAGGATATTATCGATTTATCCCTTGTGGCTTTACTGAATCGAACAGGAATTGTAGGTCATTCAAAATCCAAATCATCAAATCACCTTAGATCGATTTATGCTTATAGTGACACAATAATTTTTCATGAGTCTATCTCATCCGATAATGATTGGGAATTATATTATAACTTTGCAGAAAATTGTGGATTAAGACAGATTCGAGAGGGTGTATTTGAAATAAGTAAACCTGATTGTATAAATAGAATTATCCTTCGACTTACCATGGACAATACGGATATTAATTTCCTAGAAACCGAGCGTTGTGTAGGCCATTCCAAAATAATTAGAGCACCTTCATTGGTAGTTAGTTCATCTGCCAATGAAAGTAACTTTTTTTTCGTCTGCACTAAAGTCTCTTGTTAGAAACTATTGGTATTCTTATGGGTTTGAATAATTTTTTTAGTCTCCTAAAAGGTTATCTCTTCAATCCAGAAGTTTTCTGGCCTGATGACACCCTGTTTCATAAGAGAAATCGCGAAAAGATTTTGAAATCCATAAATAATATGAGGGATTTTAGTAGGCAGGAGATTGTTGATCAGCTTATAGAAGATCTAGAGAAAAGATTTGAAAATAAAAGTAAAACTCTTTATATAATAAGTTGCGGCTCTTCAGGGTGTGATTTACTTGGAGAAATCCTTTCCTCTATCGGAAACTTTGATCTGATTAAAGAGGTTTATTATCCTCCTGCTTTACTTTCTCTCTGTGGAGGAAGAGGTACTGGTCTATCAGAAAAAGAAAGAAAAATGCTTTTTGATCTGGTGAGCTACTTTCCTTCTTCGGGGCTGCGAGATAAAAACTATAATATCGTACCAGTCAACATTATGCATTTAAGGGATGATACACCAACAACTTTTGTGAAGGATATGGGAGAGAATCATTTAATACTTTTGATGAGAAACCCATTTGATATTGCTTATTCAAGATCTTTTAGAAAAGATGTTTATAGAGTTCAAATAGATCCAGAGGCCTCCGATAGAGAGTATTTAATTAAACAAGTAAATAATGTTAAACGTTTTTATCATCTGGCATTTGAAGAAGAAAATAATTTCGATGATATTGTTCGCTATGAAGATTTAATTACAAAAACCTATTCTTCTGTTTATGATGTGCTTTTTCTAGCTAAGACAAAATTTCCGGAGGCTTGGAAGGCAAGAGACATATTAATAGAGACTGGCGGGCATGTTGAAAATGATTCATCTATAAATTTTGACTCTAAGAAAAAGGGAAAACTTAATACTGATTATTCAAATATATTTAAAAACGAGTTGGGAGAACTTGCTGGTTACCTAGGTTACAAATATCCAGGCTATATTACTTGAATAACTATTATCCATAAGTTTTTAGACTTGTGTCGAAGCTTAATATTTTTTTAACACTTTTAATTGCCGACCATAGATTACTTAATGAATAGAATGAGCTGGACGCATTATTTTTTTTCACTGCAAGGTTATATGGTAATGAATATATTTAAAAGTGGGTTGATGTGAGAAAAATATATTTGCATATCGGTACACATAAAACAGGAACTTCATCCATTCAGAAGTTCATGTCAGATAATTACTCAAATTTAATCAAATATGGTTTTCTATATCCAAAAGTGGCAAGAGTAAGCCATGGGTCTCATCATAATTTACAGTTTCAAATAACAAATGATCCACGCTATAAAACTAAGTTAGGAGGGTGGGTTGAGTTACTGAAAGAGATTAATGAATCAAATTGTGAAAATGTAGTATTAAGTTGTGAAGCATTTTCAACTTTACAAGGGGGTGATCTTATGCCCCACTATATCTATAGCTTTGCACAAAAATACAGATTTGATATCGATGTCATATGTTATCTAAGGCCTCAATATGAACTGATAGAGTCCTTGTGGTTACAGGAAACTAAATCAGGACAGAACATATTATCTATCGATGACTATGTAACAAAACAGCTTCCAAAACCTAGATTCAATTATTTTGATTTATTACGTTCTTGGTCCAGTTATTTTCATACTACTTTTTTTTCTTATAATAGATGCATTAATGGCGATGGCGTTTTACCTTGTTTTCTTTCTACCATAGGAGTGCCATCAATCTACTTAAATACATCGCAAGTAAATGTAAATAATCGGGTTAGTTTCGAATTAACAGATTTGATCAGAAGACTTACGTCACGTTTTTGGAAGCAGGGGCTCTCAAAAATGGAAACTGAACGCTGGGCTCATAAATTCAGGAAAAAATATTCTGATTTTGGTGAAGAATATGGAGTCTTATCACACGCTAATGTTTTAAGAATATATGATCAATGTAAAGTTTCTAATGAAAGAGTTATTGCTAAATATCCATATCTTAAAGGTGATTTCGAACCATTTTTAAAGGAGAGAAAAAATGAAATAACAATGAAACATGAGTTTTCAGCAAGGGATGAATTCCTGATTGATTTGATTGTAGATCTTAGTTTAAAAAAAGAAAAGTAAGTAAAAAACACTTTATTTTATAAGTTTTCGTTAAATCAATTTGTAGGCGGTTCTTTTTTTTATATATAAATATGTTCATTGATTTTTGTATGAATTTAAAATTTTATGATTAGGGATGTTGATTCTAAATAATTACGCTAATTGGAGGAGTGCTGTGCATATCGTGATAATAGCCGGTGGTTCGGGATCTCGTTTATGGCCTGTATCAAGAGAGGCAAACCCTAAGCCATTTATAAAAATGAATGATGGGCTTTCACTTCTTCAGAAAACATTCCTTAGAGGAATTTCTATAGATTCCGTGGAAAGTGTTACCACAGTAGCAAATACGGAACTTTTTTTTCGTATTGAAGACGAGTATCGTGAACTATCACCCACCATACCACTTCATTATTTATTAGAACCCTGTGGACGTAATACTGCACCTGCGATTTATTCTGCAGCTTTGGAGTTACAGCTTCGCTATGGTAGTGATGCATTGATGTTGGTCCTTCCAGCTGATCATTTGGTAAAAAATCAAGATGCCTTCATAGAAGCAGTTTCATTTGCTTCAGAGATAGCTAATGAAGGTCGTCTTATTACATTTGGTATTCAACCAACACGTGAAGAAACGAGTTTTGGTTATATAGAAATTGCTGAGGGATGTGACACTTCAGGTCGACATGCATTCAATGTAGAGCGCTTTGTAGAAAAGCCAAGTCATAGCTTGGCTAAGCAATACTTTTCCAGTGGGCGCTATTTATGGAATTCAGGCATGTTTTGTTTCCGTGTAGGTACATTATTGGAAGAGATGACTACTCACTCACCAAGTCTTGCTAAGAGTGTAGATAGTGCCTTCGAATTCTGTCATCGCAGTGAGGGGAGAGGTTGTACGTTGGCTCGGTTTGACCCAGAAATTTTTGCCAGGGTAGAAGACGATTCCATCGATTATGCACTGATGGAGAAATCTTCAAGAATATCTGTGGTTCCTTGTAGCTTGGGTTGGAGTGATATTGGCTGTTGGCAAGCCATGTCTAAACTGGTGGAATCAGACAGCAATGGAAATCGAGTAATCGGTATTGCTGAACTTGAGGATTGCTCTAATATCTATATTCAAAGTTCATACCGACTAACGGCTGCGGTAGGTGTTGAAGATCTTATGATTATCGATACACCTGATGCCCTACTGGTAGCTAATCAAGATAGTAGTCAGAAAGTCAAGCAAATAGTAAAGCGTCTTAAGGATAGCGGTGGAGAATTACATCATCAACATGTAACTTCGCATCGACCCTGGGGAACCTATACCGTTTTAGAGGAGGGCGAAGGTTTTAAGATGAAGCGTATTGAGGTCAAGCCTGGAGCTTCTCTGTCTTTACAAATGCATCATCATCGAAGTGAGCATTGGATTGTTGTAAAAGGCACGGCTAAGGTAATCAATGGTGATAATGATATTCTTCTGAGGACCAATGAATCTACCTACATCCCAGCTGGGCATCGACATAGATTAGAAAATCCTGGAATAATTCCTCTCATTATGATTGAAGTGCAAAGTGGAGAATATTTGGGAGAAGATGATATTGTACGCTTCGAAGATAGTTATGGGCGATGTTAATTATGTCAAAAAAAGACAAACATAGAGAATTTAATTGTGCTATTGTCCAATGCAATTGTATTTAATTAGATTGATTA
This sequence comes from Microbulbifer mixtoriginis (SeqCode), assembly GCF_052467235.1. Classification (NCBI taxonomy): domain Bacteria; kingdom Pseudomonadati; phylum Pseudomonadota; class Gammaproteobacteria; order Cellvibrionales; family Microbulbiferaceae; genus Microbulbifer; species Microbulbifer mixtoriginis (SeqCode). The sequence goes on from NZ_CP174305.1 coordinate 3,223,547, forward strand.
TTTTTTGAAACTTAAAAGTTATTATGATCAATAAATTACAAACCAAAGCTTTATGAATACATGGCATTATCCAGTTCACCATTTGGGATGATATCATTCATCTTAATACTCATGAAACTCTGAGGGGTTATCTACCATTATGTCTGAAACTCAAATGGATACCCTGAATGAGTTAATGGAAAAAATAGAAAGTAAGATCTGTGTGGTTGGTAACGAAAATTCTAATAAGTTCACCCGAGATCTTATTAGGGTTCAGGATCGGCTTTATATGCAATTAGAGGCCCTTAGCTGGCTACAGCAACGGTTATCTATTAAGGGACAGTTGCCACCACTGAGAGGTTGGGCTACATCTCCAGATATTTTACTAAAGCTCCATACTCATATTATGACACACCGTCCAAAAGTGATTGTTGAATTTGGTAGTGGAGCCTCTACATTAGTAATGGCAGACGCACTGCGTCAAAATGGACTTGGCAAGCTAATCTCTATTGAACATAGTATTCACTATGGTAAGCAGACACAATCTGCTCTCGAAAGAGAGTTTCTGCAATCATGGGTAGATCTTCGCATTGGAGACTTAGAAGTCTGGAATGGGGAACATCTGCATAAAAATGATAATATTGTCATGCCTTTACTCTGGTATCCTCTATCACTATTAAAAGGGATTGAATTTGTAGATCTAGTTTTGGTTGACGGGCCTCCTGGTGCCACATGTCGGCATAGCCGCTACCCTGCACTACCAGCTTTGTCAGATAAGCTATCGTCTAAGGCTGAAATATGGATGGACGATACTATCCGTAAAGAAGAGCGAGATATCTGTGAACAGTGGTCGAAGAAATACGGTTTAATTTTGGAATACTATCCAATGGAAAAAGGCTTGGGCCGTCTTATTTCACCATAATAAAATTACCCGCCAAAGGAAAATTTTCTTTTGTCATAAGTAAAACCAAGTGAGATACTTGCTACTTCTGTTTTTTAGTGGATATAAATATAAAATTTGAATGTGCCATACATTTACGGATGAGAGAAATTTAAACATATATTGTTGTCGCATATTACATTCATAAGATTCAATTATTTTAATATGAGCAATAGCTAGGTAATTTAGTCTTCATGACCTCTAAATTAATCTTTAGATTTATATATGTAAGGATATTAAAACTAACTTGACTGTTGGCGGTTGTTTGTTCCAACTATTTTGTGTGTTTTTATTAATTTTAAGAATCACAACATATTTAAATTTTTTCTCTGAATATTTGTTAAGAATACAGGTTCAATAAGAACATTAAGTTAACAAAAATATTTTTGCTTGACATGCTGATGTTTTTAATTTTTTCAATTGTATGTATTAGTCACCTATAAAGCATTTATTGTTACAAATCTAATGTATCTTTTAAGAAGTACACTAGGCCGATAAGGGAACTATTGAAATGCAATCTGATCTGGCGTTAAAACCCGCAATAAATAACTTGGCCCAAAGTTCAATGTTTTGGGCGCCAACTTTTCTTCGTAAATCCTTATGGTTAGAGCATGTTCCCTTTCTATTTTGGTTGATGGAGGCACACCAGCCAAGGATTTCAATGACCTTAGGATTGGAGACTGGTGTTGCTCATCTTGCACTTTGTCAAGCTGTTCAAAGACTGAGAATGGAGACGCGTTGTTATGTGACTTATCCACAAGTTGTGAATGATCTAGATTCTTCAAGTTTTGAAGCTATAAATTTCAATGATCAGAACTATGATAGTTTCTCGCTTAGGCTAGATAGTAGCCTGCTAAAAGCTGCTAGTCAGTTTGAAGATAGAACTATTGATCTTCTCTTAGTGAATCCCACTGAGGAAGAGGATCTAGATGGCTTATTAACACGTTGGAAGTCAAAACTCTCTCCCTACGGAATACTGCTTATACCAGGTGTTTCAAAATTGGCACCAAACTGTGAAATTAATCATGTCTTTCAAGAATTTTCAAAAGAATATCCAACTTTTACATTTCATCATGGCGAAGGGTTGGGTGTTGTTTCTGTAGGTGGAGAATTAGGCCCTCTAATGACTAATTTGTTTGATAGGGTTGATTCAAATTCATCCTTGCAAGTAGTCAGAGATGTTTTTGCCCGTCTGGGCAGGACTTGTAAAGATGCATTACAGGCTAAAGAATATCAACAAAAAGCTGAAATATTGGAGACCAATTTAGGCGAGCAAGAGACTAAATTGAAGCGGTTGGGGGCAGATTATGGAAATGCTCAGATTCAACTGGACTCTAAAAAAAGAGAGTTGGAAAATTTTAGCCTGCGCATGGAGAAAATTGTTGAACAAAACGCTCATGAGCGTGGCCAATTGGCTGAGAGAGTCAGTGTTTTACAGGAGTTCCGTGATGATCTGAAACTTGAAGTTGAAAAACTACGTCAGAGGCTAGATGAACAATACCAACAAGTAAATGAGCGTAATCAACAACTTTTACAATTTCATGCAGAAGGTATTGAGCTGAGACAAGAGTTAACAAAATATCAAGTACGTTCAGAATATAGCACTGAAGAAAAGAACAAAGTTCAGTCTGAGCATCAACGGCTGAAAGAGTTGTTTAAGAAGCAAAAAGACGAATCTGAAAAATTATCAACAAATATCAAGGATTTAGAGAATAGGCTTTCCTTAAAGGATGAGTTATTAAAACAATTAAAAGATGAGGGCATTAAAAATCTTGCAGAGATTAACTCACGAAAAGAGGAGTTAACTAAGCAAGATGAGAAGCTGCAAGCTATAAAACATGAATTAACAAGTGAACGGGATTCCCACAAAAAAAAAGACAATGAGGTTGCAGCTTTAAAGCTAAAGCTTGAGGAGAATGAAAAAACAAAAATAGAACTCCAAGACGTTATCTCTAAGAACGATGAAACATTAAATGCACAAAAATCTATAAATGATGTTCTAAAAACAGATTTATCAATTCAGGAACAGAAGCAAAAAAAGATTCAAACCAGAGCTGAAAAACTAGAGAAAGAGCTAGAAGAAGTTTTATGCCAATCTGTTAATGCCGGAGCTTCTAAAAAAGAACTTGAGCAAAATTTGAAAAAATTACAGGCAGAAGAACAGATTAGAGTTCAGCTCCAGAAAAACTATTCAGAATTGGAAGCTAAATTTTCTGAAATTAAAGCTAAATACGATGTTAATATACGGGACAAGAAAAAGTTTGATGAAGAGCAACTAAAATTTCAGGAAGAAAAACGGATCAGGGAGAAAGCTGAAGAAAGTGTTTTGAAGCTTGAAAAGAATCTCGCTGATGTTATCAACAAGTCTAAAACTATTGACTTAGCCAAGAATAAGTTTGAAGAACAGGTCCTTAAGTTAAAGGGTGAAGAACAACTTAGGAAGCAGGCACAAGACCAAGTTTCTCAACTGGAAAAAAACCTATCTCAAGCTAGGAAAGATTCGGCCAGTATTACTTTAGAGAAGAAGAAGCTTGAAGAAAAAATACAGAGTTTAGACGGGGAGCAAAAGCTTAGAAAGCAAGTACAAGACTGTTTAGTTCAGTTAGAAAAAAACCATACTGAACTTGTTAAAAAATCAGAGAGTACATCTTTAGAAAACAAAAATCTTCAAGATCAGCTAAAGAAATTAAGCGAAGAACAAAAGCTTAAACAAATGGCTCAAGACCATGTTTCCAAGCTTGAGAAAAATATTGTTGAGTTGAAAAAGGCCTCTGACCTTCATGCTAAAGAAAAGATAACATTAGTAGAGCAGGTGAATTCTCTAAAGGAAGAGGAGCAGTTAAGAAAGCAGACGCAAGACCAATTATCTCAACTAGAAAATAATCTAGCTCAAGCTAAGAAAGATTCGGATAGTATTTCTTTAGAGAAGAAGAAGCTTGAAGAAAAAATGCAAACTTTACAAGGGGAGCATAATCTAAAAAAGCAAGCGCAAGACCGTTTGGTTCAGCTGGAAAAAAAACATGCTGAACTTGTTAAAAAATCAGAGAGTACGTCTTTAGAAAATAAAGAGCTTCAAGATCAGCTAAAGAAATTAAGCGAAGAGCAAAATCTTAGGAAAGTGGCTCAAGACCATGTTTCTAAACTTGAGAAAAGCATTGTTGAGTTGAAAAAGGTTTCTGATAATCATGCTCAAGAAAAGATATTATTAGTAGAGCAGGTGAATTCCCTAAAGGGTGAGAAGCAGTTAAGAAAGCAGGCCCAAGATAGTGTGGTTCAACTTGAGAAGAGTCTCTCCGATTTAGGTAAAAATTCAGAAAGTATTTCTGCTGAGAATAAAATACTTCAAGAACATCTGGAAAAATTAAAGCGCGAGAACCAGTTGCTTCTTGACTCGAAAGAGCGGTCGACGCAACTGGAGAAAAAAGTTTCCGACCTTGTGAGAAATTTAGAAAATGAATCCAGAGAAAAAGTTGCTTCTGAGTTTAAGGTTAAGAAATTAGAGAAGGAAAAGCTTCAGTGGAATGAGGTAAAAAGCAATTCAGAAAAATTGCATAAAAATATTGAAGATATTGAATTTAAGCTTAAAGTTTCTTATTCAGAGAAGGCACAGTTGTTGCAACGAACACAGAAGCTAGAGCAAGAGCATAGAAAATGGAAAGAGACCCGAGATCGTGCTGAGAAGCTAGAAAGTACTCTTGCTGAAATGGAATCTAACTATAAGAAAATATCCTCTGAAAAAAATCAACTGTTCACTCAGTTGGATTCTCTCAATAAGGAAAAAGAAATCTGGCACAAAGCACAAGAACGGGCTAAGAAAGTTGAATCAAATTTGATTGATCTACAAAGTAAGTTTAATGCTGCAGATCAAGAAAAAATAAAAATTGAACAAAAGCTCCACGTATTCGAGGAAGCTCAGAAACAGTGGCTACAGACTCAGGAGTATGCCGAAGAACTTGAGCGGAACCTTGCGAAAGCAGAAAGTAAATTAGAAGCTGCCTTAATTGAAGAAGGCGAGCTTAATGAGTGGATACAAGCTCTAGAAGAGGAAGAGCAGAGAAGAAAAACAGCACAAGATCTCACTGAAAAATTAGAGTTGGATCTAGAGGAGCTCGAGGAAAAATCAAGTGTTATTTTTGATGAAAAAATTAAACTTGAAGACAGGGTTTTGCTATTAGAACAGGAAATCTTGGAGGTTCAAAAAAAATGTGAGAGTAAAGACTTGGAAAAATCAGAGTTGGAAATTAGGGTCGGTGTTCTTCATGATGAGTGGCAGAAAGCACAAAATACTGAAAAACAATATAGGAATGAAGCCGATCAATTCAAGAAAAGGATTGATGAGATCAAATCAGATAAGAGTTTATTCCAGGGTAAAAGCCAAAAACTGGCTCAGGAATTAATTGAAAAAGAGTCTTTATTAAAGAATAGTTCTAATAAGATATCAAATCTTACTGAGTTGTTAGCTATTTCTGAAAAACAGAAGGCGGATTTAGAGTCTAACTATGAAGAAAAGAACCTTAATTTAAATAACAAGATAAAAAATCTTGAGAATGAATTGATAGATCGAAACAATAAGCTCGTTGAGTTTAAGGAATCTCATGATCGACAAGAGGTGGCTTTTGAACATTTGAAAAAAGATTTATCGACAAAAAATATGCACTCTCAAAAAAGTCAAGAACGTGTGCTTCTGCTGGAAAAATCACTTAAGTCTACTGAAGAGAATCTAAGACAAGCTCGACAAGAAAGACAAGAAATAGAAAAATCACGTGAGGAACTAAGTTCTCGATGTAAGAGTTTAGACCAAGGACTGAAGTCCGTAGAAAATGAACGGGATACACTTTTGCAATCGAAACAACAGTTACAGCTCCGTATTCAATCTTTAAAGTCGGATCTAGCTGGTGCAAAAGGGGCTGTCGATGAACGTTTTAAAGAACTTTCATTACTGACTCGTTTATTGGAAGAAAAAGAAGAAGAAATGACTAGTCTTCGTATGAAGATAGATGGAAACCTTGACCAGTGCTTAACTGAGGTAGAGCAGGTTGGCAGTAAAAAGAGCCTTCAGGTTGCTATTCCTTTTAGTAAACGCGCGAAAAAAATGCGTAAGCAGAAAAAAGATTTAGATCAAATTACTCAATCAGGTTTGTTCAATGCTGAATGGTACTTAAACTCCTATCCGGACATAGCAGAAGATAAAAACTCAGCAAGCAATCCAGCATTACATTACTTAAATCTTGGTGCCTTCGAGGGGCGTAACCCAGGGCCTGATTTTGATAGTCAGTGGTACCTTGATAGTAATCCTGATGTTAAAGATAGCGGATTTAATCCTTTGATCCACTACATCTCTATGGGAAAGGATGAGGGCCGACAGCCACTACCCTGTTGAGTTATTCTATCCTGTGTTTTGTATCAAACGCTTGTTTCGTATGCTAAAAGGCAAACTTTCAAAATCCTATTCTACGAGGAATGAGGATCTTTTGATTACTGCCGAACAGTTCGACTCGGATTGGTATCTCAAAACCTACCCAGATGTTGCCGCTGCAGGAGTCAACCCTTGGATTCACTATGTTAACTATGGTAGATTTGAGGGGCGACGCCCCTTTCAAAATCGAGTTATGGCATGGGAATATCATCTGTGGAGGGGAGGCGATAGAATACTTTTGCCTCGCCTAGAGCATTTTCTATTAGAGACCAATTCAATAGAACAAGAGCGTCAATATGCAGCCTGGACCATAGCACGTTGGTATGCCGTACATAATGAGTGGGTGAAGGTGTTGAACTCTCTTCAACTGCTTCTAACTTCTCATCATTACTATCCTTCTCATGCCGGTCCCTATCTACTATTATTGGAAGCTGCATTACAATGTAATCATTGGAATATAGCGAAGAAAACGTTTGAATTATTTTCTCGACGTTTTGGAAGTAAGATTGATGTATCTCTTGCAGAGATTAATTTAATTTCTTTCAGAATCATTAACGGTTTTGTCAATAGAAACCAAGACGAATCTCGTTTAACAATACTGAACAGAGTTTTTTTACAGCATGGGCTATATGCTCTGGATGAAAAATGTAATGCTACTCTAAATCTCGATTCTCTCTATCTGATAAAATCATTACCTATTGCTAAAAATTGTGAGGAAGCGAAAGTATCGGTGATAGTTCCTGTTTATAATGCGGAACGGACTCTAATTACGGCACTTCGTTCATTGAGTGAGCAAACTTGGCGAAATTTGGAAATTTTGATTGTTGATGATGCCAGTGAAGATAACACTTGGCAATTAATGCAAAATTACGTAATAAATACTTCTTTACGCCCTGGTATAGTAATTAGATTGCTACGTCATAACAAAAATTTAGGAACCTATGCCGCTCGTAATACAGGACTTTCTGTTGCAGAAGGTGACCTAATTACAACTCATGATAGCGATGATTGGTCACACCCTCAAAAGATCGAATATCAGGCTAACACCCTATTATCTAATCCTGATAAAGTTGCCTGTACCTCTCATTGGGTACGGACCACTGAAAATTTTCTTTTTTCGCACTGGAGATTGGAGGATAGTTGGGTTTATCGCAATATTTCTTCTTTAATGTTTCGTCGCTCAGTTTTTAACGCACTGGGCTATTGGGATAGGGTTTCTGTTAATAGTGATACTGAGTATTACTTAAGAATTATCAAATATTTTGGGGAGGATGCTTTAACCGAAATTTTACCCGGGGTACCTCTTAGCTTTGGTCGTATTCACAAGGATTCTTTAAGTCTTTGTGAGGAGACCCACCTTATTACACGTTATTATGGGGTTAGAAAAGACTATGAGGATGCAGCTAGGCGCTGGCATTCAGAAATTAAGTCCCTAAATGATCTTTATTTACCTGAAATACCCAAGGTTAGGCCTTTCCAGGCTCCCTACGTAATCGGTACCACCGGAAAAATTGAAAATTTATTTAACCCTATGGATCTGGTACAGCAGTCTGGTTATTTTGATCCTGCGTGGTATTTGGAGCAGTACCCAGATTTGCAAGATGCACCGGTAGATCTATTTGAACATTATTGGAAGGTGGGATCTACGGAGGGGAAGGATCCAGGCCCATTGTTTAGTACCTCTTACTATGAGTATCGCTTCCCTCAGGCCAGGGCGGCAAATTTACCGGCATTGCTCCACTTTTTAACTGTGGGCCGTGTACAAGGATTAAAATCTCTGGATGTAATACCTGGAAATCAAGTTCAGCGTTCTGGAGCACCGAATCTATTAATATGTGCACACCAGGCTGGCAAGCACTTATATGGAGCAGAACGTAGCTTACTAGATGTGCTTAAAGTCTTAAACGAATTGGGAGTAAACCTATTTGTTGTATTACCAAGCGCTATCAATATTGACTATGTTGAGTCTATTAAGTCTAAGGCAGTAGCACTTACAGTTATACCCTATGGCTGGTGGAAGGCTGGGCGAAGTATTAATTCCCATACTCTGGAAGAGTTTAAGAACCTGATCAAGAGATTTGATATTCGTGCTGTTTATGCCAATACATTAGTTCTTGATGAACCGTTGATAGCAGCTCAACAGCTAAATATCCTTAATATTGTGCATGTACGAGAGCTACCATTCGCAGATGAGGCACTTTGTTGGGTTTTGGGCGCGGGTCCTGAATTAATCACTGATCGAGTGCGTAAATTAGCAGACATTGTTTTAGTTAACTCTCTGGCCGTAGAGCGAGAAATAGCTTCAAGTAACACTGTTGTGGTACCAAATATAGTGAATGTCTCCAAATTTGTGTCTATTCAGTCTCCTGTTGCTCCTGACAATAAGCTTATTACCATTGCCCTTATTAGCAGTAACTTACCCAAGAAGGGACTAGCAGATTTTGTTGAATTAGCTGATATACTTGAGCAACGGGAGATTCCCGTAATTTGTAAATTGATTGGCCCAGAGACTGAGTATATTAAGTCTTTACAAATTCAGAAGCGCAATGGTGAGGTAGCAAAATGCTTAGAATTTAATAACTATACAGCCTACCCATGGCAAGCGTTATCCAATGTGGATATCGTGGTGAATTTATCAAATTTTCAGGAGTCATTCGGGCGTACTGTATTGGAGGCAATGGCTGCAGGGTTACCAGTTGTTGCATATCACTGGGGGGCTCTACCAGAGCTAATAGTCAATGGAAAGACTGGCTTCCTGATTCCATTTAAAAATTTAAATTCTGTAGCTGACAGAATAATTGAATTAGTTCAGAGTAAGGACCTACGTCTGAATTTTGGTAAAGCGGGTCGTATGCATGCAAGAAAATACTTTAGTGAAACCGTATTGCGTGATCGATTAAAAACAGTACTATCGAAGATAGCTGAACAGACATCTTTGCCGCAATAAAATATTTGGCTTACTAACGACACTTAGAGGCTTATTAATAGAAGATATATTTCATATCCATCTAACTAGTCCGATTACTAACTGCGTAGGTATGCTTCGCAATTTTTTGACCAGAAAAACACTGTTAATTTGAATTGCTTAATGTTCTGGCTAGATTTTTTCGGCTGAGATCCAAAAAGTTATTTTATCGAAATATACCTCTATGTCAAATCTAAAACGAAAATTATTTTTTATTGCGCTAAAAACATTAATACTGCTAATTAATTAGTTGTTTTGAACGATAATGAAGGTATTTTGCGGAGTGTTTCTCTGCTTAAGTTTTTATATCCTACAATGTGTCAATTAATAAAAGATAAAGGTACATTAAGTCTCAGAAAAATGCTTTTGATGTTATCATATGGATTCTTCCTAGGAGCTGCGAATTGATTTGTGTATTCGCGTATTCGCGTATGGACTGCCTATGGTACTTGTTAATGGATCAGTGGTTCCTGATATATTATTTTTATATCAAATGGTTAACCTCTACAGTGAGTATGTTCTAAAGTTATCTCGGGAAAAGCTGAAGTTAGTAGTCTGGAAAAATATGCAAATATCAAAATTGGATTTACTTAAAGTTGTGGCTTGTATTTTTACAAAATAGTTCATTTTTATCCTATTACTACGCTTGTAAAACACCCAGTTAAAATTTCAGTATTGATGAATTCTTCGGGAATGCATTCCAAGGCTTGTATCCTTGAAAATGGTAAGTTTATGAAATATGCCCTAATCTCTATACAAGAGAAAATATTTTAATCGATATATAACATTAAAGCTGGATTAAATATAATAATTTCCTCTTTAATATAAAATTTATGAGTGATACATAAAGTTACTGTTTGGTATTTGATGGGGGATTGATATTTAATCTTTCACCCTCTTGTATCGTATTTTATTATATGACTTTTGCTTACAGCCAAGCCGTCTTACATACCCTCCGGAAATATATATTTCTCTTAAGCCTCCTGAAAAATCCCGAAATCTTTTTAAATCGAGCAAATATTGTTTTTTTAACAATATTCTTAAGCAATAAGGTATCAGCTAAAAAATAATTATAAAAGTTGTTCCCTTAAGATAGAAGAAAACATGCCAAGATAGATTATACTTAAATTAAACAGTACAAAATGTCAGGTCTGATTTTTATGTTTAATATCATACTTTTTATAAGTAGAGAGTTATAATGAGTTTTCAATATTAACTAGATACGAGCACTCTGATTTCAATTTTTGTTGAAAATATTTCTTTTTCGATGTTCTTCGCTGGATGTTAATTTGTTTCTTATTTATTTTTGATTTGACTTTAAGTGAATGCAGCTATGAGAGTTAATTATTACACGGGCTCTTAATTAATTACAGCTTCATTGATAAGCAAATATTATTGGGATGTTTATTGATCGATTTGTGGGTTGACAGCGGAAATAGCTTCCATCACTAGAAGCTATTTCATAACTTCTTTATCGTAATTAACATGCATGCAATATAGAAAAAAGCACGATAAGTGGACAAATATCGCTCCCATCTAACAACCAAACGGTGGTAATTTCCCAACCACGCAAAAGTCCGCTCAACTTCCTAACGGCGAGTATACCTTCTAAGCTTCCTACCATCCAGCCTTGAGGCTTTTTTCCTATTTCTCCTATGTGGACAGATAAGGTCGATTCCACGACTTAACAGCCTATCTCGAAGTGAATCAGACTCCGCCGCTTTATCATAAACTAAGCGATGGATCTTTGTATTTTTATACGTAACATCAAGTAATGGGTGTAATAACTTTACTTCTGCTGGTGAGGCCGAAGTAATTTGGTTTCCCCGACTTCGAAGCCCCCTTTTTTGCTGGTGCAAAGCTGCCATAAGAAAAGACCTCCTCCCAGTTAAGTAAAGACTGTTGATCCACCAGCTCCAGGAATCTTCTCCATGCCTGTAACCAAGCTCCATGATCTTCCCAAAATTGAAGCCTTCTCCAGCATGTACTCGGTGATGGATAGTGTGAGGGAAGATCTTTCCATCGCGCTCCAGAACGCAAAACCCACAGGATGCCTTCAAAACAGGCTCGATTATCAATGGGTTTTGGGCCTCCCTTTCCTCGTTTTAACTCAGGAAGACAAGGTTCGATCAATCTCCATTGATCATCGGTTAACTCTGACTTGAATCGGCTCACTATTACTGGACTTTTTTCTCTGTAATTGCGAGATAAGTTATGAAACAGCCTCTAGTAACATTCTCGAATTTTTAGTTAGAAGCCCTTTAGAGTCGATTGTGGCATAAAATTCCTCATAAAGTTTTTATGGTGATTTATGTTTATACTTGATTGCTGGTCCATAGAGGGTGATTGGTTTTGTCGTGCTTTGTATTCAATCGAACACTCTATTTGTCTCTGATATAAAGGGTATTAGATAGATGGCAGCTCAAATAATTATAAATATTAAGGTTGACAATTAATTTTGACGCTTAAAAGATGGTTGTTAATAATCTTATTTTTTGTTATATCGACATCATATTATATTTAAAAAAATTATATAGTCGGCCTAAGTGTTATGGAAAAAATGTTAAGTTGGTATTTCTGGCATCCATTTTTACCTCCCGGTTTTTGTATGACTTTTCTTAATGATTTGAGTTGTAAAATGATCCATGGAACTTTTTCTGCAGTTAATTCGCCCAAGAATTATCAATCTCTTTGGGTTTTTTTGTGAATAATTATTAATAATATTTTAAAGTTAATACGCAGTATTAGCCTGAGATGCATAGTTCATATAATGGGAGCTTGTGGGGATGTATATGGAGTCTAAACATTTAAGAATTACTGTTCCTCATTTTACTAGATACGACCTACGACCATTGTTGCGGCCGCTTCAAGGCATCAAAATCAATAAAAGTATTGATGGTTGTATTATTGGAAAATCTACCTCTCGTCAATCTAAATTTTCTATTACTAATGGTGAGTTTTCTCGTGGTTGGTACATGGTAGAAGTTTTAATTGAGTCGGATCATAGCTACTTAGACTCTAGTTTTATACTTCAACATCAAGGTCGACGAAGGTCCCAATATCTTCGTTTGCCTGTTCGTAATGGGCGTATATCCAAGCGTTTGCTTTGGTTTGCCAGGGGAGGAGAGGAACTACAATTTTCTCCTGCTCAAACTGAGTGCAAATTTACCATTCGCCAATTAACCCTTGTTCGTGTGTCGTTACTTTTTGCTCGTGATCGAATGCGTTCACGACTCAAACGCCGCCAATTACAAGTGCCATTCAGGCTCACAAATCGCTGGGCTTGTTACGATGCCACATTTAGACCAGCTGGGGTGCGGGTTTCTTATAGAGATTGGGTTAATAAAATAGAACCAACGTTTTGGCCCGATTCGCTTGATTCCTCTGATAAAGTTAAATTTTTATTGTTAATGCCCATTAATAAAAGTGACTCCCTGGACTCTATTAGAAGTACCATAGATTCTATTCTGGACCAAGATTATAAAACTTGGAAATTGTTTATTTTGCTTTCAGATGACATTAAAAGAGACACTTTTAATGTGCTTGATGAAATTGTGAGTGTAAATAATCAAATTAAATGGTTTGATAAATCTATATCTATAAATCAATTTTCAAATCTTATTTCTTTTGATACTTATCAACTTTTATGTCCTCCGCGTGCATCACTTGCCTCCAAAGCACTCACTTGTCTACTGTATGTCTTGCAGAGCAAGCCGCATGCAAAACTAATCTATGCGGATGAGGATTTTCTTAATGAAGCTGGGAAAAGATGTCTGCCTGATTTCAAGCCTGCTTGGAATCCTGATCTTTTCTTTTCAAGAAATTATATTGGTGAATTTGTCCTTTTTGCTCCCGGCTTGGTAGAGTTCTCTGAAATTTATAAATTATTTTCTGAAGAGGCATGGGATTATTCGTTATTTCTCCTGGCTTTACGAAAGATAAAGAAACCGCAACGGGAAATTATCCATGTTCCCAGAGTCCTTTTTCACAGGCAGAAATCCTTTGATAATACAAGCTATCTACAAAAGAGCCAGCATATTTTAAAGGCGTATTTAAATGATGTAGGACGTAGGAATGTTGAAGTAAAGGCTATTAAAAATCATAAGGTACTTAAAGTTCGTTGGCCTCTTCAAAAAGAAGAACCCCTGGTTTCTCTTTTGATCCCCACTCGAGATATGTTATCGATACTTCGTCAATGCATCGAAAGTATTGTTTGTCGGACCATCTATAGAAACTACGAAATACTGGTTCTGGATAACCAAAGTGTTGATCCGAAAACACTAAAATATTTGTCTGCGTTGAAAAGATATCCCAATGTTAGAGTACTTAAGTACGATGCACCTTTTAATTACTCGGCAATCAACAACTTTGGCGTCCAACATGTTCGTGGTGATATCATAGGCCTGATAAACAATGATATCGAAGTGATTTCTCCTGACTGGCTGAATGAAATGGTTTCCCATGCCTTAAGGCCAGATATAGGCTGTGTTGGTGCCAAATTGTATTATGGTGATGGCCGTATACAACACGCTGGTGTCGTTATTGGTCTGGGGCGATTAGCAGGTCATGCTCATAAGTTCTATCATCGCCATGAAGAAGGATATATGAATCGTCTGATGTGTACACAAAATTTCTCCGCGGTTACAGCGGCTTGCTTAGTGGTACGCAAGAGTATTTATGAAACTGTTGGTGGGTTAGACGAAGAACATTTTGAGGTGGCTTTCAATGATGTTGATTTCTGTTTGAAGGTTAAGGAAGCTGGTTATCGTAATTTATGGACGCCTTGGGCAGAAATGTATCACCATGAATCTATCAGTCGCGGTATTGATAATACGCCAACAAAACGGGCTCGATTTGATCGTGAGGCAATGAGTTTGAAGACACGGTGGTCTACAGATGAGGGAAAAGACCCTTACTACAGTCCATTCTTGACTCACACAAGAGAGGATTTTTCTCTAGGACTAAATGAGAGAACAAAAGCCCCTTTGTGGCGTTGAATGATAAAATCCGACGACAAATGTCAGGGGGTTATGGTTTGCTCGGTTGCTTGTCTGTCAAGACCGAAAAATTTATTCTGACTATAGTATTTGAGTAGCTACTCAGGATGTAAAGCGCTCCAGTTTAGGAGTACGAAAAAACTGAAAGAAAGCTCGATGAGGGTTAAACTAAAATTTAGGATTTGTTTTAAGCTTCTAAGTCTTTTGTAGATGTAATATCAGTTTGTCCTATATCTCAGGTTGACCGAATATGCCGGCTCTATAGAGCTGACCCCCTAAATCGCTCGATCACGAGATGAGTAAGTTCCCAGCTATCAATAAGATTTTGTATATATGATAGTATATAGATTAATAGCTGATACTCCCTATCATACAGCCGCTTTCATACTCATTGCCAAATTTCATATGAGGTTTTAATGAGTGTTCACGGACGAAATCAATTTATCCTATGATGACCCTCTGGGTTGGTATATTGCTTTATGTGGTTATGTTTTAACCAGATTGTAACTTTTGCGGTGAGAATCATGTTTGCGGTATTGAGAACCGGCTCCCTTATTAGTCTCTCTAAGGAGTTCTCTGAATAACGTGACGGTATGAACTCCTTTGATAGAAGAGCTGAGTTAATCTCGAGGATGGGGGATAAGCTAATCGTTGGGTGTTGGCAACAGATTTAGTATAGTTTGCCTTTGCCAAAGATATCTATCAGGTGAAGTATCTACCTAGGTTACCAGAGCGACACTCCAACTTTATGACTTTCTCCCAATTCTTTGTTGCCGGCACTTTCGTTCTAGTTATCTTTACCTTGATTTTTAGTCGCGTTCGTCCCTCTCTGGTTTTTGCCTCTGCTGCTACTGTATGTTTTTTGACCGGTTTGGTTCCAGCCGAGTCGGTGCTACAAAAAGCGGTTAACCCTGGCTTGGTGACATTGGTCGTGTTACTACTAATCTCTATTGGTTTGGAGAAAGCACGCTGGCTCAGGGCGATCTCTGATGGATTGATCGGTGGTAGGTTGAAATCCAGCTTACTAAGACTTACTTGTGCTACAGCCTTGAGCTCTGCTTTTTTAAATAATACAGCTATTGTCGCGGCGTTGGCATCCAGCGTTAAGGCTCAGAAGCGCCACCCCTCAGGCAAGCTGCTGTTGCCGTTATCTTATGCGGCTATTCTCGGTGGTACGCTGACACTGATAGGTACCTCCACAAATTTGATTGTGAATAGCTTTGTTCTGGATAGGGGGGAAGCGTCACTGGACTTTTTTGCTTTCCTACCTATTGGTAGTGCTGCGGTTGTGGTCGGGCTGGTAGTATTGTTTCTATGCAATCGTCTGCTCCCTGAAGGAGGCACTGTAGAGGAGGAGGCGGCTCAATATTTGTTGGAGGCTGAAGTCACTCCCGCTTCACCGTTGGATGGTCGTAGTGTCGAGCAAAACAATTTGCGCCAACTGGAAACACTTTACCTAATCGAGATTGTCCGTGGAGGGCAGAGTATTAGCCCTGTGGCCCCCACCGAACTTATTCGTAGTGGTGACAAGCTGATTTTTAGTGGTGATGTACGTGACATACAAAGGCTCCAGGCTATAGAGGGGCTGCATTTGTTTGCATTGGATGATGATACTCTGCATATGGACCTGACAGAGGTCGTTCTAACTCCCAATTCCAGTATCGTCGGTGAAACCTTAAAAAGTTGTCAGTTTCGAACTCGTTTCGATGCAGCCGTGGTGGCAATGCGCCGAGGCGGAGATCGCCTGTCCGGAAAGCTTGGTGAGATTGAGCTTCAACCCGGAGATGCCTTACTTTTAGCGGTAGGACAGGATTTTAAGCACCATCGTAATATTGATAAGAACTTCTATGTAATCAGTGGTACTGATGTACAGCGCCAACTAACTTCTAGGGACAGCTGGTTACTGGGGCTGGGGTTTGCGAGTGTTGTGGCAGGATCAGCTCTGGGGTTTTTTTCACTACTAAAAGGCTTGGTGGTATTGCTAGGTTTTATGGTGATATTGAACATCGTTACTACCACTGAACTACAGCGGCGCTTTCCATTCCAGATCTGGATCATTATTGCCAGTGCGTTAGTCTTAGCAGAAGCTTTCTCCGGTAGTGGACTGGCAGATAGTCTTGCTCTGTCAATGCGAGATTCACTCCAGGGGGCCGGGCCATTTGTTGGGGTTATTGGTATTTTTTTGTTAACTCTGTTGTTAACCGAATTGATGACCAATAATGCTGCAGCGGCGCTCACATTTCCATTAGCCTGGAGTTTAGCCGATAGCTTTGGCGTTAGTTGGATGCCGTTTGTGATGGCTGTAGCCTATGGGGCCAGTGCAAGCTTCCTGACACCTTTTGGCTATCAAACTAATTTAATTGTACAAAACTTGGGTGGTTATCATTTACGTGACTTCTTACGTGCAGGCTTACCCCTCACAATTGCCTATTCAATTACAGTTTTGATACTACTGCCAATCATATTTCCTTTTAAGTGATGACCCTATATTTACCTGAACTATTGGAGTATGAATGGAAGTAGTCAGCCGTTGGATCGTTGTAGAGGAGGGGCCTAATCCCTCGACCGATTACTTTGTTATTCCCTACTTACGCAAGCTTGGGGTAAATATCAAGCGCTTGAATTTCAATGAGCTTCCTTCTGAAGGTGAGCTCAAAGGGGCGCAGCTCATTTTTGTACGTTATATTTCTCGTTCCTGGCAATCACTGATACAACAGAATTTAAGCAAGTTATCTGGCGTTTCGATATTTCTTGATGATGATTTGTTGGATTGGTCGGCCTTCGCGAGGATGCCAGTGCGCTATCAGGCCAAAATCCTGCGCTATAGCTGGTCCAAACAACGTTGGCTAAAGTCTATAGGGGCGAAATTACTGGTCTCAACTCCATTTCTACAGAGTAAATATCGGGATTGGTCCCCTGAGTTATTGTCGGCAGAGCCACTAGATCTAGATAAAGGACAGCAACTTTCTATTTTCTATCATGGATCAGCGTCCCACTATGAGGATATCAACTGGCTCTATCAAATTATTAAAGAAGTAATGGCGGAAAATCCGGATCTGAGTTTTGAGATTATTGGGGATAAACATGTAAATCGTTTATTTAGTGGTGTACCAAGAGTGCGGGTACTGTACCCTATGAAATGGCCTACTTATTTATCCTTACTGCGAAGGCCGGGACGATCTATAGGCTTAGCTCCTCTTTTGGATAGCCCCTTCAATAGGGCAAGATCCCATACCAAATTTTATGATATTACGCAGGCAGGTGCGGTGGGCATTTATGCTGAGGGGGATATCTACGGTAAGGTGGTTCGACATCAGGAGAATGGAATTCTATTACCTATGGAGCCATCACTCTGGATAGAAGGCATTTTACAATTGGCAGCTGATGATGCTTTAAGAGGAAAACTGCTGAGTGAGGCAAAAAAATGCCTGTAGTTGGGCACTGCTCTTTAGGACTTAGCAGAATGCGTACCCTAGAGCGTTTTCTTGGCGCTAAGTGTCAATATGTATTTTCCAGACCTAATAGAAACGTAAGCCAAATGGTGGGCTGGGGGCTCAAGGCTACGTCGATAAAGGCAAAGCGAATAGCCACACGGAATGGACTTCCTTACTTCTGTATTGAGGATGGTTTTTTACGCTCTCTGGGATTGGGAGTGGAGGGAGCACAAGCGCATAGTTTGGTCATGGACTATAGCGGTATTTATTACGACGCCTCTCGCCCCAGTGATCTTGAGGGCTTGATCAGTGCGAGTGATTTTAGCGTTGAAGAACTCAATAGGGCTGAAAATGGACTTTATCTTCTTCGTACCCACCGTTTGTGCAAATATAACAAATCGGTTGACATCCCTCTGGATTTAGCAGATGAGCGTCCGGCGATCCTGGTGGTAGACCAGACTTATGGTGATATATCAATAACCGCTGGGTTGGCTTCCGAGAGCCACTTCCGGGAAATGCTGCGAAGTGCGATTACTGAAAATCCAGGTGCTGAGATCTGTGTCAAAGTACATCCTGACGTTATTTCAGGCAGAAAACGTGGTTATTTGCAAGAGCTTGCAAAGCAAGAAGGCTGTAGGATTATTGGACAGGATTTATCTCCATGGTCAATATTTGACCGCGTTGAAAAAGTCTATGTAGTTACCAGTCAGCTGGGTTTTGATGCATTGATCGCAGGTAAGGAAGTGCACTGTTTTGGTGTTCCTTTCTATGCAGGCTGGGGGCTCACAAAGGATCGCCAGTTTGTTGACAGACGCAATGTAAAACGAACACTGGCTGAAATTTTCTGTGCGGCCTATCTTCGCTATTGCCGTTATATCAATCCTTATACGGGTGTTACATGCGAATTTGAAGATACGTTGTCATTGATTTTGGAACAAAAAAGACAGTGGCAACGTTTTCAGGGGACATGGTTAGGAATTGGATTTTCCCCATGGAAACGCAGTTTTATTCCCAATTTTTTGGGGGGTAAATCTAGGATTACTTTCTTCAGATCTCTTGATAGGGCTGCAATAACCAGACCTAATACCAATATTTTGGTGTGGGCCAGTAAGGTTACAGATTCTTTGGTTGAGCAGTG
Organism: Microbulbifer mixtoriginis (SeqCode); assembly: GCF_052467235.1. NCBI lineage: Bacteria > Pseudomonadati > Pseudomonadota > Gammaproteobacteria > Cellvibrionales > Microbulbiferaceae > Microbulbifer > Microbulbifer mixtoriginis (SeqCode). Next base: position 3,242,416 of record NZ_CP174305.1, read on the forward strand.
TCAACAAAATCAATTAAATTTATGGAGAATTGAAGATGGTTTTCTACGCTCAGCGGGTTTGGGTGCTGACCTGGTAAAACCAAGCTCATTGGTATTGGATGCGTGTGGTATTTATTTTGATGCCCGCTATTCCAGTGATCTGGAAGTGTATCTCAATAGTGCTAGATTTTCATCGGAAAGTTTAATTCAAGCAAAAATATTGCGAGATAATTTAATAAGTAAAAGAGTAACTAAATATAATATTGGTCGAGAATTGTCACCTTATGAGCTGGAGATTCCGAGGGATAAAAAAATTATTCTAATTCCCGGTCAAGTTGAGAGTGATGCTTCCATTGCCACTGGATCGCCGCTAATAAAAAGTAACTATGCTTTGTTGAAAGAGGTGAGGGTGAGAAATCCTAGTGCCCATATTATCTATAAGCCCCACCCAGATGTTGTTGAAGGTGCAAGAGAAGGGGGGATGCCTGTAGGTGGAAAATCCCTTTACGACAGTTTAATTGAAAAAGGTGATATTTCTCTGCTTTTGGATAAAGTGGATGAAGTACATACCATGAGTTCACTGTGTGGTTTTGAGGCTTTGTTGCGAGAAATCAAAGTGGTAACTTATGGGCTTCCTTTTTATGCTGGTTGGGGGCTTACAGAAGATATACTTCTCAGTGCGCCAGTATATGACGCTTTCGATTTGCAGTCTTTTAAACTTCGGCGGCAAAGAGGGTTAAGTTTGGAGCAGTTAATCGCTGGTACTCTACTTTTCTATCCTGTATATGTGGATCCGGTGAGCGGTGAATTTATTGATGCAAAAACCAATATTGAGATCTTGCAAATAAGCCGCAAATCCGATCAATCGGCAAGCTTTTTCTTGCAGATATTTCGTTGGTATCGGAGTCGATTTTTAAAGTATTGAATTTCAGCTCAATACTTTTTATCTATGTTTTGTCAATTAATTTGGCAACAAATATAAGTCGGTTTTGAGTGTTTGATTTTGTTGGGCCTCCCTCTTTTTTGTGGGAGGGGTAAAACCTGCTTAGAACATATTTTAATTTGGGGAGTGTTATGTGGCGTTCTATGGTTGGGCTAAGCTGGAAAGTACCAAAGTGGATTTTTGAGTTGCTCAGCTGGGGTAAAAGTTTTAAGAATAATCCCCTGCTGGGCAATAGCTTCTTAAATCGCTGTGGGTTACATGTGATCAGAGTTATTCTGGCCCACCTGCTTTTTCGATTTCGTCTTTTACTATTATCTCCTTTGGTCTCCTCAGAAGATCGGCGTGAATTCATACGTAATGGTTATTTACTTAAGAAAAATTTTCTTTCTCAGGCTGAGTTTCAACGCTTGACTAAAGAGTTGACTGAGCTGAAGGCCCCTGTCAGAGAGGTTATTGAGGGAACTACCGTTACCCAACGAGTCTTTATGGACTCTACGGAGAGAGCTAAAACACCAAACTTTCAAAGGCTTTATTCCCATAAAGGTTTGGATAGATTGATGCGTTATTGTTCTTCAAAGAATCGACCTCCACTCTTTTATATTGAAAATTTATGTAACCATGCGAACGTCATTCCACGGCCAGATCCTCAGCGGGATTTGCATGCAGACACGTTTCATCCATGTGTAAAAGCCTGGTTATACATAGATGATTCTTCAGATACTAATGGCTCATTTGTTTATGTTCCCGGTTCCAACCGGTTGACATGGAAGCGGCTCAAATGGGAATACAGGCAGAGTTTGGAAGCATGTAAGAAAGGGGCCGATCGTGCTCCAGGGCGCTATTGGGATGGCTCATTTCGCGTAAGTGCTCAGGAACTGGCTGAAATGGGTTTTAAAGCGGAGAAGCTATCCGTGCCGAAAAATACGCTTATCATTGGCAATGTTTATGGTTTCCATTGCCGTGGTAGGGCGCTACAAAAGTCACACCGAATGACGGTTTGGATGCAGGCGCGTGATAACCCATTTAACCCCTTGTTCACCCCTTTTCCGAGATCAACAGCGTTGCTATTTGAGTGGATATGGAAGAAGGCGTTGATGAAGATTGATAGCCGGAAAACAGAAGGAGGAGAACAGAGTAACTATTTTGGTACCTTTAATCGTGCTAAAAGTGTGATGGCTTCCAAAATACTTGAGTCTGAATAATTCTGAATGCAATCGATTGAAATACATTTTATTTTAAGTTGGGCACTGTAGTGCAGAGAAAAAGTTGGCTCTTGAAAAAGTGAGCGCGCATCAAGTTATTTGAAATATATTAGAGGATTTTAAACCCGCTAGAGACGAACATTGCTGGCGAGTTCCTCGTGTAATAGGTTGTCTTGGCATTATTTTCTTTACTCTCTAGAATAGCCGTCCGTGAAGTACGCCACACTCTTCAAATGAGCAATCTCAGAGAGTCATCTGTTCTGCTATATATAAAGTGAAGGCTACTGGTGTCTATTCCGGTTCCTATAGAGCCTTCTTCCAACCCCATTACTGAAATGAATTTTGAATCTGCATCAATTTACCAGAGAAGTATCCACAGGCCCGCATCGTTATTTATCGGGCAAACTTGTCTCTAAAGGTGGCTTTTCAGGCTATCGCCTGATGGATAAATTTGCGGTAATGTATCCTGAAGACCTGTTTATGCCGCTAACTTAGTGCCTGTACAATCGATGTTCGTTTTTTATTTGGAAATTTTTGGGCTATTGAATGACCAGCTTTGTGTTTCTTGTTGCGATGTTTATTGGTCTGCTATAGCAGTGGTTTGTATGTGATGAGTTATCGATCGTACCCTTGATGTTTCATTGTTCAGTTTCAATGCCCCTAGTAGGGTGACTCCGGAGTAGGCCTATTCATGTCTGTGGCAGTATTTTTACAGGGACCGCATGGCCCGTTTTTTGCCCAGCTGGCAAAGCGGTTTTCGCAACTCGGTGTTGTTACCCACAAGATCAACTTCAATGGAGGTGATCGCTACTTTGGCTGGGGGAACTACCAAGTAGATTTCACCGGTAGAGAAGCTGACTGGCCATCTTTTTTTCGTCGTTATCTTTCTGAGCATGGCGCTGATACGGTTTTTGCATATGGCGACTGCAGAAGGCTGCATGAAAGCGCCAAAAAAGTATGCCAATCGATGGGAGTTGCTTTTATCGTTTTCGAGGAAGGCTATCTGCGCCCCGATTTTGTCACTATGGAGTGGGGTGGGGTTAATGCTTTTTCCTCAACTGATTGGTCCAGGCAGGCAATAGACCAATATCTCCCTAGAGGCTGTACCCCGGCGGCGCCAGTTGGTCATACTTTTTGGCGGCGTGCCTACTTCGCATCTGCTTATTACTTGGCTATGCGTTTTGCCCAATCAGAGTTTGCCAGTTATCGCCATCACCGGAATCGCAGTTGGTTACAGGAGGGCGTCTGTTGGCTGAGAAGCTTTTATCGTAAGGGGCTCTATAAGTTCAACGAGCGCGGCCTTATCCGCCAGATGACTGGAAAGTACAGTGGCCGTTTTTACCTGTTTCCTCTGCAGACCTGCGATGATTTTCAGTTGCGCAAGCATTCTGACCTGCTCTCGATTGAGAATGCGATAGATGTCGTGTGTAAATCTTTTGCACGAAATGCGCCTGAAGATACGGTCATTGTTTTTAAGCACCATCCGATGGACCGCGGCTTTTGCCACTATCAAAGGCTGATCAGTGTACTGGAAGCGCGTTATCGGATAAGTGGGCGGGTGATTTATTGTCATGATCTGCATTTACCGACCTTGTTGGACCATACAAGGGGTGTGGTAACTATCAACAGTACTGTGGGCATTTCCGCACTGCTTCACAAGGTGCCTACCAAGGTAATGGGGCGGTCCTTATATGATTTGCCGGGTTTGACGCACCAGGGCAGCCTTTCTAGTTTCTGGAAACAGCCAGAGCCGGTAGACATCAATTTTTTCCGGCGTTTTCATACTTATCTGTATGAGCGCACACAGGTGGATGGCAGCTTTTCCCGAGGGCTTAAGTCGACAGTGGACAGGGTTTGTGCCCGTTTGAAGGAAGTTGGTAGAAAAGACTCCATTTTGCCGCTATCAAAGCCTGTCGGCACTAATATCAGGACCGATGCAAAATGAGTGTTCAGTGGTTTTTTCACTAGATTGCGGCCCCTGCCTGGTCTTTTCTCTTCTATCATTCTCCCACTGTGGGGCCGAGATTTCGCAGCTGTTGTGGCTTTCTTCTGATATCTGCTTAAAAAACAGGCTGATCTGGGACGCCTAACCTGTTAGACTGCGCGACCTTTTGACCCACCGCTCCGGTCCCACGACAGGGACTTAGGCTTCAAGTGAATTCCGAAATGACCGATACCCCAAAACCGGCCGGCTTCGACCAGCTGGGCCTGCCGCCTGAAATCCTAACTGCCATCGAAAAACTGGGCTATGAGACCCCCTCTCCGATTCAGGCACAGACAATCCCCTCCCTGTTGGAGAATCGCGATGTGCTGGGCCAGGCCCAGACCGGCACCGGCAAAACAGCTGCTTTTGCACTGCCTTTACTGTCCAAACTGGATCTGAAAAACCGTCGGCCTCAAGCTTTGGTACTAGCGCCGACTCGTGAATTGGCTATCCAGGTAGCTGAGGCGTGCCAGGCTTATGCTTCTAACCTGAAAGGCTTCCACGTGGCTCCAATTTATGGCGGTGCCGACTATCGTGGACAGATCCAACAATTAAAACGCGGTGTGCAGCTAGTGGTGGGTACCCCTGGCCGAGTGATGGATCATATGCGTCGCGGTTCCCTGGATCTCTCCAATCTGAGTACCTTGGTGCTGGATGAGGCCGATGAAATGTTGCGCATGGGTTTTATCGACGATGTGCAGTGGGTATTGGAACAGATTCCGGAAGAGCGCCAGATCGCGCTGTTCTCCGCCACCATGCCCAAAGAGATCGCTCGGATAGCTCGCGAGCATTTACACGAGCCGGTTGAAGTCAAAATCCGTGTCAAGCAAGAGACTGCGGAGACCATCCGCCAGCGCTACTGGCCCGTGGGCGGTTTGCATAAACTGGATGCCCTGACTCGTATCCTCGAAGCCGAGCCAGTAGATGCCACGATTATTTTCGTACGCACCAAAAACAGCACTGTTGAGCTTGCAGACAAGCTGGCCGCGCGCGGTTTTGCCAGTGCCGCCCTGAATGGCGATATGGCGCAGAACCTGCGCGAGCAGGTAATCGATAAGCTTAAGAACGGCAAGCTCGATATCGTTGTGGCCACTGATGTGGCAGCGCGAGGACTGGATGTGAAGCGTATCAGCCACGTGATCAACTACGACATCCCTTACGATACCGAAGCCTATATTCATCGTATCGGCCGTACCGGCCGCGCCGGTCGTGAAGGGGATGCCATCTTGTTTGTGGCGCCGCGTGAACGCCGTATGCTACGTGTTATTGAGAAGGCCACCAAGAAACCCATTGAGAAGCTGGAGTTACCCAGTGCCGAGATGGTTAATAGTGCCCGTATGCAGCGCTTCCGCGAGCGTATTACCGCAACCCTGGAAGGCCAGACAGACTTGGCACCCTACCGCTTGCTGGTGGAGGAATTCCTCGCCCAGAATGAAGTGGACCCACTGGATGTCGCTGCTGCCTTGGCCTCCATGGCCCAGGGTGACCAGCCGCTGCTGATCAAAGAGCAAGAGTCCAAGCCGCGCAGGGAAAGGGAACGCCGCGAGCGGGACGATGATTTTGAAGGGCGTCGTCGTAAGAAAGACGGTTATGAAAAAGACCGCAAGATGCCAGCACCCGATGAGGGGCTGGAGCGCTACCGTATCGAAGTTGGTCGCGAGCACGGTGTGCGTCCGGGTGGTATCGTTGGTGCCATTGCCAACGAGGTGGATCTGGATAGTTCCTTTATAGGTCGTATTGAGATCTATGGAGACTTCACCACCGTGGACCTTCCGGAAGGTATGCCCAAGGAAATTTTCCAGCATCTGAAGAAGGTACGGGTGGCTGGTAAGCCCATGAAGATTTCCCGTTTCGATGAGTCGGCCGTTAAGGCGAAGGGCAAACCAAAAGGTAAGCCCAAGGGCAAACCGAAGGGCAAGCCCAAGTTCAAACGGGATAATGGCGGGGAGTAATCTTTTCCCTGGGAATCCCGAGGCATAAAAAACGGCGCTTATAGCGCCGTTTTTTATGCCGCAAATCTAGGGTAGCTGTGCTTAGCGCTGCGGTAGCATACGGGTCAGAGTGCTGTCGCGCATGACGAAGTGGTGCCAGAGCGCGGCGGCGATATGCAGTCCCACCAATATCAGCAGGGCCGGCCACAGAACATCCTTATGCAGGAAGCCGAGCTGTTTGCCCAGGTCTGAATTCTCTGCCAGTAGGCGCGGTAGGGCAAAAAGGCCAAAAAACTCTGTATCCCTGCCGAACAGCTGACGCATCGCGATACCGGAAACCGGCATTGCCAGTAAAACCAAGTAGAGAGCACCATGGGTCAGGTTGGATAAGGCCTTCTGCCAGGAGCGGCCCTGGATCTGCGGGCGCTTGTGGCGCGCACGCCAGTAGAGACGAACTGCCAGCAGCATTAACACCGCGACACCCAGAGAGAAGTGCAGGCGCATAAACCAGCCGCGCATTGGATCGTCGCGTTCAAAGAATTCGTGCAGCTCTACGGCGCCCCATACCGCCAGTAGTAGAATCACAAACAGCCAATGTAAGCCTTTACTCACTGAGTTCCAGCGATCATTCGTTGTGGACATAGAACGTCTCCTGTAAAGCAGCGCCCAGCGCGGGCGTTAGGTTGCGGCGGGCGTGTGCACCCGCTCCAGTTATCTGTTGCTGATAGTAGTGGCTAGTCCGCTTAACTCGCCGCGCGAATCCCGTTTAGATGGCTAAAACAGGTATCCCGGGCGGTCCGCAGAAAGTCAGCGGCATAGGCTTGCTCCAGCATTTCCTCGCGTACGGCGGCATAAAGGGTACTCCATAGACCCTTTTTTCCCAGACGCAGCTGCGCCACAAATCCTTTTTGCAGATATTCGTGCAAGGCCCAGTTGGGCAGAGCGCAGACACCCCGGCCACTGGCTACCAGCTGCACCATCATAACCGTCAACTCTGCCGTGCGTACACCCGCGGGCTCGATGCCAGCGGGCTCGAGGAAATTCTGGAAAATATCCAGCCGCTCCCGCTCCACCGGGTAAGTGATCTGTACCTCCCCGGCCAACTCCCCGGGAGTCACCCAGCGGCGTTTGGCATCATCTTGCAATAGGGGATGTTTGCGGCTGAGTGCTAGGCACATCTCAAAGCTGAATAGTGGCTGATAGTGGATGCCTTTCAAATCCCGGTCTGGATTAGAGGTGACCACCAGATCCAAGTCACCGCGGGTAAGGGCTGGTAGCGGTGCGAAGTGAAAGCCACTGCACAGATCCAGCTCTACCTCGGGCCAGTCGTCGCGATAAGTATTCAAAGCCGGCATCAACCACTGGTAACAGCTGTGGCATTCGATCGCGATATTCAAGCGTCCCGACTGGCCGGAGGCCAGCCGAGCCAAGTCTCGCTGGGCTAGAGCCGCGCGCGGCAATATGTCATCGGCCAGCTGCAGCAGGCGCAAGCCGGCGCTGGTAAAGCGCAGAGGGCGGGATTTACGCACAAATAGTGGCAGGTTGTGGCGCTCCTCCATTTCCCGGAATAGATGAGAGAGGGCCGATTGGGTCAGGTGTAGATGCTCAGCGGCGCGCACCAGGCTGCCAGTCTCACGCAGAACAGAGAGGGCGCGCAGATGGCGCATTTCTATCATTATTAAAATTATTCATGTTTATGGCAAAAAATATGAAATTGATTGAATAACATTGCAGGCACACAATCAAGTCCTAAGCCTCACAAGTGGTGAAGCCGCAATCGGTAGACAAATAGCGCCGACATGTGTGGGCAGGAAAAAAGGGCTTGGCCCCTCTCACAGGAACGGACTTGGGAAAGTAGAAAATGGTGCAAACGCATGTCCTTGGTTATCCGCGCATCGGCGCTGATCGCGAACTAAAGAAAGCTCAGGAAGCCTATTGGCGCGGTGAAATATCTCAGCAGCGGCTACTGGAGGTTGGTGAGAGTATTCGCCGGGAGAACTGGCAGGCCCAGGCAAGTGAGGGGCTCAATTCAGTGACGGTTGGCGATTTTGCCTGGTATGACCAGGTGCTTAATCATTCGCTGATGTTTGGTGTGGTTGCTGAGCGCTTTGCCGAAGGGGCTGCGAACAATAAATTGGACCAGTACTTTCGTCTGGCCCGCGGCCGCGCGCCCTCCGGTCAACCGGTTGCGGCGAGTGCCATGACCAAGTGGTTCGATACCAATTATCACTATTTAGTGCCAGAGCTTCACGAGAAGCAAACTTTTACCCTGGATAGTAATTGGTTGCTGGAAGAAATACGTGAAGCACAATCCCAGGGTTATAAGGCCAAGCCGGTGGTTCTCGGGCCGCTCACTTACCTCTGGTTGGGGCGGGGTGTTGATGATGTTCTGGATTTGCTCGCCAATCTATTGCCCTGCTATGCCGAGCTGTTTTCCCAGTTTGAAAGCCTGGGGGTGGAGTGGGTGCAAATTGATGAGCCGATTCTCGGCTTGGATTTGCCAGAGCAGTGGCGCAAAGCGTTTCACGCTGTGTATGCCCAACTCAACCACACGGCAAATTTGCAATTGTTGCTGACGACCTATTTTTCCCCGTTGCGGGAAAACCTGCAGTTGGCTTTTTCCCTGCCGGTTGCGGGAGTACACATTGACTGCGTACGGGCGCCAGAGGAGCTTGCGGAAGCCACGCAGTTGCTTGGGGAAGATCAGGTACTTTCCGCGGGGGTACTGAATGGCCGCAATGTTTGGCGAGCGGATTTGCAGAAGTGGCACTCACAGTTGAAGCCTCTGGCGGATCGTTTGGGCGAGCGCCTATGGGTTTCGGCCAGCTGTTCACTACTGCACAGTCCGGTGGACTTGGATACCGAAACATCGTTGCCGGCTGAGCAAAAACAAAAGCTTGCCTTCAGTCGCCAGAAGTTAGCGGAGTTGGCCCAGTTGCAAAAACTATTGGCCGAGCCAGTTCCATCAATGGTAACTCCTGCAGAGAACCCTATCGCCGGCAACTCCGTCACTGAGCGCTTACAGGACAGCTGGCGTGCACCGCGCTATCAGGAGCGCGCGGTACTGCAGGAAAAACGCTGGCAGTTACCACTGTTGCCGACCACCACGATCGGTTCTTTCCCACAAACGGACCTATTGCGCAAGGTACGCCGCCAGCATCGCAGCGGTGAGATCAGTGAGTCGGATTACACCCAGCATTTGCGTGCGGAGATCGCCGAGGCGATCCGTCGCCAGGAAATTCTTGGCTTGGACGTGTTGGTACACGGTGAAGCCGAACGCAACGATATGGTGGAGTATTTTGGCGAGCAACTGCAGGGGTTTGTGCATACTGGCAATGGTTGGGTACAGAGCTATGGGTCCCGCTGTGTAAAACCGCCCATTATTTTCGGTGACATTTCTCGTCCACAGGCTATGACGGTGGGGTGGAGCCGCTATGCCCAGAGCCTGACCCAAAGGCCGGTAAAAGGCATGCTCACAGGTCCAGTGACGATTCTCAACTGGTCCTTCCCTCGTGAGGACATCCACCGAAGTGAAAGTTGCTTGCAGATTGCCGAGGCATTACGCCAGGAAGTATTGGATCTTGAGAATGCGGGTATAGGAATCATTCAGATTGATGAGCCGGCTCTGCGCGAGGGGGTTCCCCTGCGTGAATCCGAGCATGCTGATTATTTTGCCTGGGCGGTGGGATGTTTTCGTTTTACCTGTAGCGAGGTAAAAGCGGAAACCCAGATTCACACCCACATGTGTTATAGCAATTTCAATGCAATCATGGAGGCGATTGTCTCTTTGGATGCGGATGTCATTACTATCGAATCCGCCCGCTCAGATCTGCGTCTGCTCAGTGCTTTTGCCGATAGGAATGGCGGTTACCCCAATGAAATAGGGCCGGGAATTTACGATATCCACTCCCCTAATGTGCCTGAGCGGGAGGAGCTGGTTGAGCGTCTGAAGAAAATTGCCGAAGTAGTGCCGATACAGCGGCTTTGGGTGAACCCAGATTGTGGCTTAAAAACCCGCAGCTGGGCCGAAGTGGGCTCCTCCCTACTGAACATGGTGGAAGCGGCGCGCACTGTGCGCAGCGAGTTGGCCTAATATTTGGCTAATAAAAAAACCGGCAGTCTTTCTGACTGCCGGTTTTTACTTTTCTTTTTTTGCTTACCGCTTTGTCTTTTTATTCAGACTTGGCTGCAATGGTAGTCGTACCATTTATTTCAAATGGTACCGAGGGGTGAAATGGTTTGATGCCCAGGGCTTGATACAGTTCATCAGGGCGATAGAGATTTTGCCCTTCAATAACCAATGCGGTGCGACGCAGTGCGCTGATATCTTCCAGCGGATTACCTTCCAGTAAAACCAGGTCTGCATTTTTACCCACGGTGATACTGCCAGTATATTGATCGGCTCCCATTACCTGGGCAGGTACCAGTGTGGCAGTACGTAGTACATCCATAGCGGGTATACCGGATTTGGCATAGAGCTCCAACTCGCGCAGCAGGGTAAACCCGGGAATACCATCGGAACCCGCTACCATGGTCACCTTGTGCTCATGCAGTTTACGCATCATTTTCAGCAGGGCATCGGCGGAGAGGTCGTAGTCATCCCTGTGTTCCGGTTTTACATCCAGCTCGGCACCGACAAATGCGCGCTGAATATTCACCGGTAAATGGCCGGCGATATCTTCAAACTCCGGATCTATTTTGCCAGGTTGGCGCAGCAACATAGAGCTAAATACGGTAGTCGTGGCATCTACCACTGTACCTTTCTCAGCGAGTTTATCCAGGAATTCATCAACCTCTGCACTTTCCAAGTCCAGCTCGTGGGCATGTTCACCAATTTCGGTAAAACGTAGTTTTTTGCGGGTGTCGATCTTGCCCATAAAATTGAGGAACAGCATATTGATATGCTGGATTTCATCAAAGCCGGCATCCACCGCTTCCTCTGCGGTCATAAAGGCGGGGATATGCCCGGATAAGCGCATGCCGTTTTCGTGGATATGTTTGGCTAAGGGTGCGATCCACTCGGGCTCCATGGAACTGTAAGTTTTTATCTGCTGGTAGCCATGTTCCGCATACCACTCGACAATTTCCTTGGCTTCTTCCAGGCTATCTGCCGTTTTACCCATGCGCATGGCATTTTCACTTTCCCTGTCCATAAAGCCCGCACGGAACAGGTCACCGCCGATAATCTGTTCGGATTCATACAGGCCGGAGATGCGCATAATATTTTCGTGGGTATTACCGATATCGCGCACATTAATAATACCGGCGGCCATATTCAGGGCACCATCAGTGGGTGATAGGTGTGCGTGCATATCCCACAGCCCGGGAATCAGGGTGTGGCCTTTGGCATCGATACGGGTGGCGTTTTGGACTTTGATTGGGCGGCGGCTAATCTTGGTGATTTTGCCGTTTTCCACCAGTAGGTGGCGACGCTTGCGAAGCTTGCCCGCTTCTACATCGACCAGATTGACGTTGCTAATCAGGATCGGTTGGGCGGAGGTATGGGTGTGCTTTTCGGCGATATCCAGTAAATACTGGTCGGAAGCGGCAACCTGGTGTTCTTTGAGTTGTTGCAGGTGGGATTTATCCCAGCCTTTGCGCAGTATGGCGAACCAGCCTCCTTCATCGGCAGCAAACAGATCACCGGATTCATCGTACCAGGCCAGGTCCGGAGTAAAACCCAGGCCACTCACACCGTAGAGATACACGGTTTTCTTCTCATCGCCCTGCTCAAGAGTGAGCTGATCCAGCTTGTGTAGCTGAGCTTGTCCTTGGGGTAGTAAACCTATGCTGTGATCCTTATCGGCAAGTAGCGCTTTTACCAGCTGGGTTTGTACGGCCAGAGTCGAGTTTTTGGGAATATAAAACTGCGCTTCGGAAGTTTTTGCGCTGCCGTGTTCATCGGTGCCTTGCCAAGTGGCCACACCATCTTTCAGTGTAAATTCTTCATTAACTGGCGCGCCAAAGGGGCTGATACCTTCAATGTGGACCTGCTCGGGCATTTTGGCCGCGCCGATCGTGAAGCTTTCCTTTAGATTGAGTCGGCGGTTATTCCAACCGAGCTTTAATTCTCCGGAAATTTTCGAGCCCTTTTGTTCGATCACCTCGCTGCCGGCGATACCCTCTTTATCGTAAAAGATATATTCGATTGATTTTGCATAGGCGCAATTGGCCGTGGCAAATACCGCTGCGGCGACCAGTGTCGCTAGCCTGGACTTTTTCATAGGGTGAACCTTTCTTGTTGTTTTTGCGCAGGGGAGGTTGGCTGTTTTTTACTATTCAGGCAAGAGATAGCAGTACAGAGAGTGATGGCTTTAGGAGTAATTTCGGCAGAAGGATGAATCAGGGCGACAGGGCGTTGGGATAAACCTCAGTGGTTTTTTATTTTACCTGTTAAGGGTGAGGGAGAGCTTGAGGAGATCCGGCAACCTGGAAGACAGCAAAACCTGCCAGATTGCCTTACTCTTGGCGAGAGCGAGTTAGAGTATTTGTTTACCTATGGCATTAATACTCTGCCTCGCAGGCGCGGGTGAGGTTCTCGTTCGCTTCGGCACCCACCACAATATTGTCCTCAATACGCACGCCGCCGTAGGGGCGGAACTCTTCAACCTTATTCCAATTAACTTCACTGGTAAGGGAGGAGACTTTCAATTCCGCAAGCAGACTATCGATAAAATAGAGCCCCGGCTCAATAGTAAACACTTGGTTTTCTTCAATAGTGCGGCTGGTGCGCAGGAAAGGGTACTCCGCAGGTGGGGGTGTGCTACCGCCATCGGGGCCACTCTGGTGACCACCCACATCATGTACCTGCAGACCGAGGAAGTGGCCCAGACCATGAGGCATAAATGGCCGGGTTAATCCGGACTCCACCGCACTCTCGGCAGAAGATTTGATGATATCGAACTGGGCCAGCAATTCGCCAACTTTCAGATGGCACTGGCGGTGTAGATCCGGGTAGGGCAGACCGGGCTTGAGGCCGTCCACCAGTTGCAGCTGTTTTTCATCCATCGATGCCACCAGCTGAGCGAACTCGCTGTCGGCATAGCTATAGGTCCGGGTGATATCCGCACAATAGCCATTGCAATCGGCCCCGGCGTCGATCAGAAAGGTTTTTAATTCTGTGCCGGGCAGGCGTTGGGTGGAGAGGTGGGTGTAGTGCAGTATCGCCGCGTGTTCATTGAGGGCCACGATATTGCCGTACGGCATGGTGTTCTCGCCCTGGCCGGTAGCACTCAAGTAGGCTTGGTTGATCTCGAACTCGCTGGCGCCACCGCGGAAAGCCAGTTCAGCGGCTCGGTGCCCTGCCACCGCAATGCGGTTGGCCTCGCGCAGGCAGGCGACTTCATAAGGGGTCTTGTTGGCACGCGCCCAATGTAGACGGTTGATTAGGATTTCGGGGTTGATCTCACCGAGTGGCCAGTCCTGGAACCTGTCGGCCTCACCAATGAAGGCGGCGTTATCCGCGTTTAGGAATTCCCGGGCATCTGCTGGCTTACTCAACAGCTCGATATCGTAGAGCTCACTCCAGAAGGTCTGTGGCGCGGGTGGGACATAGTGCCAGAAGTCCACCGGGCGATAGAACAAGAGTTTGGGTTTCTGCCCGCGCCTGAAGATCACCCAACTGTTGGGGTTGTCGGTGATCGGTACCAGGGCCTTGAACTGGGGATTGACCTTAAAAGGGTAGGGGTTGTCATCCAGAAACTGCATCCTGGGTGCACCGCTGAATACATTCAGGGTATCGAAGCCGCAGGACTCCAATATTTCATCGTAGCGGCGGCACAGGGTGGCCATATGATCTGCGTAAAGGTTTTTATCCATGTTCTCCCCGGAATGGATCGCTGAATCGATTAGACGGCATAGTGTATAGTCTGAACTCTGGATATTTGGCCTGAAATTCGACCATGGAAAAGAAGATACTGCTAACCGACTGCCCCGATGATAAGGGCCTGATCGCGAAGATTACCAATATTTGCTACAAGCACCAGCTCAATATCATCAAGAATGATGAATTTGTAGACCGCGCGGAGGGCCGCTTTTTTATGCGCACCGCCCTGGAAGGTATCTTCAACGACACTACCTTCCTGGAAGATTTGGATATGGCCCTGCCGCAGGGAGCCGAGCGGCGCCTGGTGTCCACCAAACGCAAGCGCCTGGTGTTGATGGTGACACGCGAGCCTCACTGCTTGGGTGACATCTTGATGAAGTGCTATTCGGGCGCACTGGATGTTGAGATAGCCGCTGTGATTGGCAACCACCCAGACCTGGGTGGGTTGGTAGAGAAGTTTGATATTCCCTTCCACTGTGTACCGGCACAAGACCTGAAACGCAGCGAGCACGAGGAAAAAGTGGCTGCTCTGGTAGATGAGTACAATCCGGATTACCTGGTTCTGGCCAAGTATATGCGTGTACTCACCCCGGAGTTTGTCGCTCATTATGCTGGCCGAATTATTAATATTCACCACTCCTTCCTGCCGGCCTTTATCGGGGCCAAGCCCTATCAGCAGGCCTATGAGCGCGGAGTTAAAATTATCGGTGCCACCGCTCACTTTGTGACTGATGATCTGGATGAGGGCCCGATTATTGAACAGGATGTAATACATGTGGATCATGCCTATTCGGCGGAGTCCATGGCGGATGCGGGCCGCGATGTGGAAAAGTTGGTTTTGTCCCGCGCACTGCAGTTACTGTTGCAGGAGCGGGTATTTATCCATGGCAATAAAACCGTGGTATTCAAATAATTGATAAAGTCTCCTGAGGCTAATAGCCTTTTATGGAAGCTATTGATGAGCCAAGAGGGCTTGCTGTGCTGAATAAAAATAAATTTAACTCCTCATTATCCCCAATACGACTATTTGGGGGCTTGGCAATTGCCCTGATATTAACAGGTTGTACCAGTAACAGCCCGATACCAGGAATGAAGGAATCCTTTGAGACAGAAGTTGCTCCCAATGGCGCCAAGCGTTTTACTTTTACGCTAAAGGGAAAGCAGCGTGATATCCCTGCGCCAGTTGTGGCAGGTTCCAGTGCTCAGTCCCGTATGCCGAGAGGGCCAGTGGAGAGCGGTGGCCCTTCAAGTCGTCGGGTAGAAGCCTATTTTGATTGGGCTCTGGAGCAGAAGTTGATAGAAACCGGTTTCTGCGAGCGTGGTTATTTTGAAATTGAGCGAATTATCTCCCCATATGGGGGAGAAGTGCGGGGTGAGTGTAGAGAGGGGGCATTTTGATACTTTTAGTGTCTTGATTAGAAAAACTTATTGAGTTTGTTAATTTTTAAGAGGTTAGCCAGTAAGCTCAGCTATATTCCAGTTTTATACAAAATGTAAATAAGAATAATGAAGTATAAATCAGTCTTGGAACAGGTCTCTACGCAGCAGATCATTGCGGTGTTTGACCTTATATCAGATATTATTTTCTGGGTAAAAGATGAATCCGGCTATGTGGTGCATTGTAACCGGGAATTTATTGAGCATGTCGGCTGCAGGTCATTACATCAGGTAGTTGGCCGTTCAGATATGGATTTTTCCCCTTCTTATCTCGCTAAAAACTATATACGTGATGACAAAAGGGTGATGTCAGGAGAGACGATTACAGATCGTCTGGAATTGAATATTGGTAAAACAGGCGAGTTAGTTTGGTTTACGACATCAAAGCGCCCATTAAAGAGTGCCAATGGAGAAATCATAGGAACCTATGGTGTAGCTCGAGACCTTAAAGAAACGGTTAAGACTCTCTCTAGAATGGATAAACTTAAAAGGCCAGTTGAATACATAAAAAATAACTATAGTCAGCCAATTGCGGTTGAAGATTTGGCAGAGGTTGCGAGTTTATCGGTTAGTGCACTAGAGCGGCGATTCAAAAAATATCTGGATAAAACACCCATGCAATTCGTTCGGGAAGTCAGATTAGAGAACTCTCGTCGTATGCTGGTGGAAACACAAAGCCCAATATCTGAAATTGCTTATCGGGTTGGCTTTACATCTCATAGTTACTTCAGTAGACACTTCAAAGGCATGTTTGGACAACTTCCAGCAAATTATCGTAGTGAAGTTCAGTCCAATATATAAACACCGAACAAGCTGAGTGTCCTCAGCTACTTTAGAGAGAGTTGTGTGTTAACTTCCCCCGATGAGTTGACAGCCGCCCATTTCATTCATTTCCGGAAATTCTAGACCCGAGTTTGACTTGGGATTTTATTCCTTAAAACAGGTAGTTAGTCGATTCATTTTTGGCTTTCTGCGACTGCTTGTTTTTTCTTAAAAATCTAAAACGCCGATTTTGTTTCATTAGTATCCCAGTATTGATTACCTCTCCATCAAGGTTTTTTTTTAGGGTTTTAGTGCTCAACAAATGAACTGTCTTTTTGGGGTTTAGGGTCCCCTGACAGTTTTACGCCAGCCCTTTGAAGGGGCTGGCATTTTTTGAACCGGTGAGAGAAAAAATAGAAAGTTGGGATGCTATGAAAATAATGAAGAAGAATAGCCGAAAAAGGGTTAATACCTGGAGCAGAGGTTTCAGGCAGAAGTCTATGGTTACTGCTATCTCGCTGGTCGTTAGCAGCATGGCAATCGCGGAAGATACTTCGGACTCTGATGAGAGAATTGAAGAGGTTCAAGTCATTGGAATTCTTGAGAGTGCTACCAAAAACCTTGAAATCAAAAGGGATTCCCTTGCAGTAGTAGATGCTATTACTGCAGAAGATATTGGTAAGTTCCCCGATAAAAATGTAGCTGATTCTCTCCAGCGTGTGCCAGGTGTCACTATCGATCGCAGTGGTGGTGAAGGTAGCACGGTTAGTATTCGGGGAACTAGCTCAGAGTGGACTCTCACCCAGTTAAATGGAAATTACATTGCTACTTCCGGTAGTGGAGCTCCCTCCAGAAATTTTAACTACTTATTACTTCCCTCCAGTATGATCAGTAGGGCAGAGGTTTATAAAAGCCCCGAGGCAAGAATTGATGAAGGTGGTGTCGGTGGTACCGTTATCCTACATAGCCACAAACCTCTTGATCTTGATGCTGGACAAGGTGTAATCACCACAGAGGCGACTTATTCAGATACTACCGAAGAGTGGGACCCACAATATAATGCTTTCTACTCCTGGAAAAATGAGAGCGAAACTTTTGGTATTTTAGTGGGGTACACCAGCCAGGACCGTGGCGTAACCGGAGTTACCAATTATGCAAGTGGCTGGCGTTTGCACTCAGATACTGATGAAAATGCAGATTTGTCAGCTCTTGTTGACCAGACCACAGAAGAAGTTTTCAACAATGTGTGGGCGCCCACGCAGGTCAGTATTCACAACTCTAAGGAAGACCGAACCCGTGATGGATACCAGCTTGCCGCACAGTGGCGACCCACTGAACGCCTGGAGTTTGGTTTTGCTTATTTCGGTTCCAAGCTTGGCTATGACACTAATACTCAAAGCCTGACATTTGCGGAATGGAATGATCATGACGATGCATACTATGGCATTGAAGTGGATGGAGATACAGTCGTCACCTATGGTTTTAACGACAATGGTGACCTTAATGAAAATAACTGGGGCGATGGAGATGTAAATGGCGGTGTAGACGTATACCGTGGTTTGATGTCTCCCCAGCTGACAGGCTATACCCGCAAGGGTGAATCGGAATCTAATACTTATGATTTTGAAGTTATCTATGAAGGGGGCTTTTATACCGCGGCTATAAATGTTGGGCATACAGAAGCAGAGGGGGGAACTTCTGAACTCACATACGCTAATATGGATGCTCGTTATGGTTCCGTGGATAGCTGGCTTTGGTCAATTGCAGATGGTAAGCCGAGCTATGAAGTTTCCACAGATCTCACAAAAGATACTGAAGCTTATCCCTACTATGACTGGTTTGGCTCAGATGCTACGGAAAATAGCGATGAAGAGAGTTACTATCAGCTAGATTTGGCATTTGATACTAACTGGGGAATTGTTAATAAGTTTTATGTGGGCACAAAGTATAGGGATCATGAGGCTAGATCCTATAGAGATATCTATCGCTGGGATGACGAGACTGATGATAATGGCGGTTACCGAGGTTGGTTATCTGGCGATCAATGGTTCCACAATCCTGATTACCACCCAGATACTTCAACTTTAATTAGCGATAAGGTAGTTGATAATAGTGCTGGTAATACAGGTGCAATTGATTATCTGGCATTTGATACCGATGCCTTGATGGACTATGTGCGTGGAAACTTCAACCTCACTGTTATGCCAGTACTATCTGGCACTTATACAATTGATGAAGAAATATTCTCAACCTATGCCCAAGCTGATTTTATATGGCGAGACTTCCGCGGAAACTTGGGGGTTCGCTATGTCAGCACAAAATTATCTACAGAAACGTATGATGATATTACTGGAATGGAATCGGATGAAGTTATTGCTAACTCCCGCAGTAATACCACAAAAGAATTTTTGCCAAGTTTGAATGTTGCCTGGGATCTAACTGATGATCTGGTAATACGATTTACAGCCTCTAAAGCCATGTCAAGGGTGAGTTACGCTTATTTGGGGCAGGCTGAAACTTATGGTCCACCAGTTCATATTGTTTCTCCGGATGAGTGGACGGGGCGAGGAAGTGGCTTCTTTGCGAATACGGATCTGGAGGCCATGATCTCCAAGCAGTTCGATCTGGGCCTAGAGTGGTATTACGCCGATGGTTCTGCATTGGGTGTAACTTTATTTGACAAAGATATTGACAATCTGCCAATCCAAGTAACTGAAATTGTTGAGCGTGAGCACGATTGTTGTAATGGCCCTATTGAAGTGGAAATGAAGGGGCAGATAGGGGGAGGAAACGCAACTTCTAGAGGGGTGGAGTTGTTTGCCCAGCATGCTTTCGAAAGCGGCTTCGGTCTTATGGCCAACTATACATTTACGGATACCGGCACTTCCACCATCATTCTTGCTAATGAGTCAATCGAAGCTGAGATACCTGGTACCGCGAGACACCAATATAATTTATCTGCATTTTATGAGAATGAAAATTTCGGTGTTCGTGCCTCCTATAATTGGGTGGATGACAGGGTTACAAGTTTACATCGTGGGTATGCGGTATACGATAAGGACTACGGACAGTTGGATCTGAATGCAACCTATACCTTCACTGATAACTTTAATATCTCTGCCTCTATTATCAATTTAACTGAAGAAGTGGCGGAGGGATATTGGAAACAGGAAAATCGGATGACATACAACAACTACTCTGGGCGCCGATTTTATATTGGTGCAAACTATAAATTCTAACACCTCGTTGATCGTAGTATTGGGTGTAGAGCAAATGCACTACACCATTTTTTGACTTTAGATGTTAGATTGTAAAATTCACATAACTACATAATAAAAAATGAGCATAGATATGAAACAACCAACACTTAGAGCAATGCAAGCTGCTTGTGCCACCTTTTTATTTCAGGCTGGTGCCTACGCAGATATTGAAGTGGTCAGTTCAGGCGTATGTCCCTCTGATGCTACCAAAGTAAGCTATTCTGAAGCGCTTAATTATCCTGATGAATTTTGTGGTCTTCTCAATAGTGGTGATCTTGTCGGTCTATCAGGAGGGGCTTCAATAGAGCACCTGGGTGACAATTGCCAATTGACGGATAATGAAAGTCGCCAAATCTCCAAGACACTATGTAAGTCTGAACCTTCAGTACCACATGTTGTTAGTGGCAGCAGTTGTTCGTCCGATGCAGACCCGGTTACCTATCTTGAGGCACAAATTTATAAAGATGAGCTGTGCTCTGTTCTGGGAGACTGGGAAATTGCAAACCTTGCCGGTAATGCCTCCATGGATGGCAGCGGCTATGGATGTGGTTCACGCAAGAATGAAATCCGTGAGCTGGGCTCAACACTGTGTAAATCAGATACTCCTCAGGAAAGTGGATCTGCTCCCAAAGTTGCCTACGTAGAGGTTAACAGTAATAACTTGGGAAATGCGGGCTGTTTTACAGAGAGCGATGGCAGTCAGTTGTTCGATATAGCTGTGATCTTTGCGGCAAATATTAATTATGATGGTCAGAAAGCGGTCTTGCATTTTAATGACCAAGTGTCAGACCTGCTCAATAACAATTTGAGTACAGTACAAGACTTGCAAGACAAGGGTACGAAAGTGGTACTCAGTGTTCTCGGAAATCACCAAAATGCAGGTTGGTCTTGTTTTGCCGATGAGCAATCCGCTGATGACTTTGCTCAGCAGTTGAAAGATGCAGTGGATCAATATGGTCTGGATGGTATTGATATTGATGATGAGTACTCACAGTGCAGCCAAACCTATTCTGACTCCCTGGTAAAAGTGACTAGTGCATTGCGAGAGAAAATGCCGAATAAAATCATTTCCAAAGCACTCTGGAGTGATACCGATGCTTTTCAGGCTGAATGGAATGGCAAGAAACTGGGCGATCAACTAACTTATGGCTGGGAGATGAGCTATTGGTTGGGCTCAAGTTGTACATCAAGAATCCAGAAGTATATCAATCTGGGTGTTGATAAGTCTAAGCTGGGTGTTGGAGCTTCCACTGTGATGAATGGTGCATCTACCGCAAGTGCTTTGGCCTCCTGTAACGAAAATAATAACCTTGGTGGCGGCACAATGATATTTAATGTGACTAAAGATTCTAGCAGCTATCTTTCTACAGTTTGGCCAGGTACTTCAGCGGTTCCTAGTTGCCTTAAGTAGTTCAAAAATATTGATAGTTGTGATTTAGTTAATTCTCTTTAGTAAATCTATTTCGGAGTGGGTAGTAAACACTCCGAAATACAACCCTTATACTCAGCTCCTAAGGAGTTGTTTCTGACTCTTGGCGGATACACTTCTACTCTTTTTTAATAAAGCTCTTTTTAAAGAAGGCCTCATTGGGGTGTGGCTTTTTCTTTGCCATCGCTTCCATATGAGCTTTCTGTTCTGCCTTCGCTTGGTTTCTCTTTTTCCTACAGGGACGACAGCGAATCGCAGAGGTCTCAAAGTCTCTCTTGGCGATTTCATACCACCATTTTTGTTGCTTTGCTGTCCATACTTCTTCTGAGCCACAATCTTTACATTGAAATTCTTGATCCAGGTAGTAGAGAGGAATGGCAATGTAGTAAGAGTGGTGCACAATTGCTGCCCTATCTACCGCAATAGCCCAGTCGGGAATGGGCCACTGAACTGATCAAGGATCTTGCCTCTATTTAGCTTCCCTTTTTTTTCTTCGAGCTTGCTTAATTTCGATTCTTCTTTGTTTGCCGCTTTTCATTGGGTGTTCCTTACCATTAGCTGAGAGGAAGAAAGTACTTTATGGGTGGGCGAAGTTTAATTCGACCCAATAAAAATGAAAAAAGCGGGCATAAAGCCCGCTTTTAAATCCACCTGTGAGAGTGTTGGGTTCTACTCGGCGTAGCTCTCGATAGGAGGGCAGGAGCAGATCAGGTTGCGGTCGCCGTATACGTTGTCGATACGGTTAGCAGCAGGCCACACCTTGTGCTCTTTTAACCACGCCGCTGGGCGTGCGGCGATATCGCGGGAGTAGCTGTGGGTCCACTCATCGCTCATGACGTCCTCAAGGGTGTGAGGGGCATTGTGTAGAGGGTTATCCTCAGGAGTGTATTTACCGCTGGTTACATCTTCCACTTCCTGGCGAATTGTTGCCATAGCCTCGATAAAGCGATCCAGCTCACCTTTGGATTCACTTTCGGTAGGCTCGATCATCAGGGTGCCGGCTACCGGGAAGGACATGGTAGGGGAGTGGAAGCCAAAGTCCATCAGGCGCTTGGCGATATCCTCTTCAGTGATACCGCTAGCTTCCTTGAGCGGGCGCAGGTCAACCAAGCACTCGTGGGCAACAAAGCCATTGGTGCCGGTGTAGAGAAGTGAGTAGTGCTCACCCAGCTTCTTGGCTACGTAGTTGGCGTTCAGGATTGCCATCTCGGTAGCCTGCTTCATACCCTGCTTACCCATCATGCGGATATACATCCAGCTGATCGGCAGGATACTGGCGGAGCCCCAGGGAGCGGCGGAGATGGTGCCGTTATCCAGATTGGTTTCCGGTACTTCAGTCACCGGGTGGGCCGCCAGGTAGGGCTTCAGGTGTTCGCCAACAGCGATCGGGCCCATACCGGGGCCGCCACCACCGTGAGGGATACAGAAAGTTTTGTGCAGGTTCAGGTGGGATACGTCACCACCGAACTGGCCCGGAGCCGCGACGCCGATCAGGGCGTTCATGTTGGCACCATCGATATAAACCTGGCCGCCAGCCTGGTGTACCAGGTCGCAAACTTCGCGGATACCTTCTTCGAACACCCCGTGGGTGGACGGATAAGTGACCATCAGTGCGGCAACGCGGTCGCCGTGCTCTTCGATTTTGGCTTTCAGGTCTTCAATATCCACATTGCCTTTATCATCACAGGCAACCACAACCACTTTCATGCTCACCATCATGGCGGAAGCCGGATTAGTGCCGTGGGCAGAGGCGGGAATCAGGCAGATATCGCGTTGGGTTTCGCCCTTCGCTTCGAAGTACTTCTTGATAGCAACCAGGCCTGCGTATTCACCCTGTGAACCGGCGTTCGGCTGCAGGCTCACCGCATCGTAACCGGTGCAGGCGGACAGCATTTGCTGTAGCTGGCGGAACATTTCCGCGTAGCCTTCCGCTTGATCAACTGGTGCGAAGGGGTGCAGCTTGCCGAACTCGGGCCAGGTGACTGGGATCATCTCGGCGGTGGCGTTCAGCTTCATGGTGCAGGAGCCCAGGGGAATCATAGAGTGATTCAGGGCGATATCCTTGGCTTCCAGAGACTTGAGATAGCGCAGCATCTCGGTTTCGGAGTGGTAGGTGTTGAACACCGGGTGAGTTAGGAATTCAGTATCGCGCACCAGGGAGGCGGGTACACCCAGAGAGCCCTTGCTGGCAATTTCGCTGTCCAGAGTATGCAGATCGATGCTGTGTTCGGTGCCGATAAAGGCATTGATCAGGTCGGACACATCCTGCAGGGTGGCGGTCTCACTCAGGCTCACACCCAGGGCGTCTTCACCAATTTTACGCAGGTTGATCTCAGCGGCCAGGGCGCGCTGGTAAACCTCTTCCTGCTTGGCACCAACGGTGACATTCAGGGTATCGAACCAGCTGTCGTGGGCCAGATTGAAGCCTTCCTGCTGTAGGGCGGAAGCGAGAATATCTGCCAGGCGCTGGATGCGGGCAGCGATGGTTTTCAGGCCTTCAGGGCCGTGGTAAATCGCATAGAAAGCACTCATTACCGCCAGCAGCACCTGGGAAGTACAGATGTTGGAGTTGGCTTTCTCGCGGCGAATATGCTGTTCGCGGGTTTGCATGGCCATGCGCAGGGCACGCTTGCCTTTGCTGTCGACGGAAACGCCGATAATACGACCTGGTGCGGAGCGCTTGTAAGCTTCGCGGAAGGCGAAGAAACCGGCGTGGGGACCACCGTAGCCCATGGGGATGCCGAAGCGCTGGTTACAGCCAACAACTACGTCTGCACCCATATCACCCGGTGCCCGCAGGGCTACCAGGCTCATCAGATCTGCGGCCACGGTTACCAGTGCGTTGGCTTCGTGCACCTTGGTGATGATGTCGGTCAGGTCGCGTACGCGACCGGTGCTGCCGGGGTACTGCAGCAGGGCACCGAACAGTTCGGCGGGAATATCTTTTTCCACATCGCCTACAACGACCTCGAAGCCGAAGTGCTCGGCGCGGGTTTTAACTACGGCGATGGTCTGCGGGTGGCAGTCCCGGTCCACAAAGTAGGTGTTGGATTTGTTGCGTTTGACCTGGCGCTTACACATGGCCATGGCTTCAGCTGCTGCGGTACCTTCATCCAGCATGGAGGCGTTGGCCAGTTCCATACCGGTGAGGTCCATAATCATCTGCTGGAAGTTCAGCAGGCCTTCCAGGCGGCCCTGGGCAATTTCCGGCTGGTAAGGGGTATAGGCGGTGTACCAACCCGGATTCTCCAGCACGTTGCGCAGGATCACATTGGGGGTAATGGTGTCGTGGTAACCCATACCTATAAAGGTGCGGTAGATCTTGTTGCGCGCCGCGATATCTTTCAGCTCTGCGAGGGCCTCAACTTCATTGATTGCATCGGCCAGATCCAGCTCATCAGTCTTGCGAATGGCTTCGGGCACGGTTTTCTCGATCAGCTCTTCGAGGCTGGCAACTCCGAGGGTTTCCAGCATGGCCTCTACCTGTTTGGCATCGGGGCCAATATGGCGATGGATAAAGGCGTCGTGTTGTTCCAACTGCTGCAGCGATGGTTGGGTCATAAACTTCGTTCCTGTAGTCGCAGGGAGTCGTCGCGGTGCGCTCGCGGTTAAAAATAGCACCTGGCCTCGGTACCGCTTTTCCTGTGGAAAGCCTCGGGCCTCCGCGTAGCGGATAGGCGAGGGTAACGCTTGGGAGAATCGGTTTGCTGGCAGCCCCAGTGTTGCAATACGGAACCAGAGGGGAAGCCGGGCCATAGCGGCAGGCGCGCATCTTAGCAATCGGCGCGAGTAGGGGCAATCTGCGGGTTTTGGGCGGGGAAACTGCTAAATTTTGGCGCAAAAAGTGGGTTAAATCCTGTAATGTGGGATATTGAGGTATTTTGTTCTGGGTGAGCCGAAGAAGTTATGGCTTTAAGTGCGAACAAAGGATATGAGTGAACATATAGTCCCAGACCCTACGGTAGCGAGTAGCCTTCTACTAGGGCATCGAGTATATGTATATTCAGTAACGGCTGGAAACTAGAGATCTCCTTAGATGGGTATAACTTAATTTTGTCTCCAAGCTCATTCATTTAGCTTTCATCTAAGGTGCCTGGCTAAATTTTAAATGAATGATACAAAAGTTAATAATCTGTAAAAGTGTACAATTACAGCTGTTACTTAAATCTAGCAATATTATTAAATAGAAGAAATATTCTGAGCTGTTCCAATCAAATTTTGTACTGCACTCAAAATAATCCTTTTCTAAGACCGACGTTACTGGATGGCTAAACTTTTAACTTCAAGAATAATTTCTAAGCACAAAAAGAAATTTTTGAATATATACGCGTTAGATATCTGACGTTCATCAACGCCAAATTCTTTGAGTTTTCATTTGATAGCATAGCTTTACTATTTAATGGCTTTATACGGTAAGAGGAGGTATTTAATTCATCTTTACATGAAAGATGTAGCGTTAAATGAAGGTTGTCTTTTTGTGTAATCTCTATCTCTTTCAAAGTAATCCTTACTGCAATCGCTGTTTCATAATTACTATAAATTCTAAGGGGTGGTACATCTAGTTATATTATGGGTTTCCTTTTGTGAAGCAGGTTTATTACGGGATCGACTTTTTTACAACCCCACTTCAGGCTTTAACCCTTCATAAAGTTGGTGGAGGTGATCATTTAGGTGGTTTTTTTAACCTGAAAATAGTGCAAGAGAATAGCTGGGAGGTTAGTAATTATCGGTGCTAGTAATTTATGAAGCCGCATTTTTATGATGCTGAATCTGGAAAAATGACATGAGACGAATTTAAGGTTAATCTTGACCGGTTATTTATCTTATTGGTTCATGATTCGGGATCCGATAAGGTTGGTATCTAACTATTAGCAAGCTACCGTAGTTTGATAAGTAGGATGTTTGAGTTTTGATACTATCCGGTAGCGGAGCTTATTAAAATGTGCAAAGGATTAGCGAGTGAAAAATAATAATTTATACATGGTGGTAACAATACTCATCCTAAGTGTTTGCAATACTCAAAGAGTAGAGGCTAACGGTGGTAATACCAACAAAATAACAGAAGTTCTAAAGTCGGGTGAGGTTGGAGTGAACCTTCGATACCGTACAGAGTATGTCGAACAAGATAATATGTATGAAGATGCAGTAGCCTCTACTTTAAGAACACGTATTAACTGGAGAAGTGGTGGCTTTCAGGGGGTGAACCTCTTCCTTGAGTTAGACAATGTGAGTGAGATTGGTGTAGATAAGTATAACTCTACGGTTAATGGTAAGACTGAATATCCGGTTGTGGCTGACCCCAAAGGTACAGAGATTAATCAGGTGTACTTGAGATATAATTTAGAACAATTGAAAGTTACGGTAGGTAATCAGCGTATTAACTTAAATAACCCACGCTTTGTTGGTGGCATGGAGGGTAAAGCAAGCTGGCGTCAGAACGAAAGAACATACGATGGTATACGCTATCAATATGGTAATCCGGGTCAATTACAGTTAGATCACAGCTATATCTACAACATCAATCGTGTTTATGGAGAAGATAGCAACTTTTCAGATTTCAAAGGGGATATCCACCTATTTCGAGCTAGCTACCCTGTTTTAATAAAACATCAACTATCTGTATTTTTATATAATCTAGACTTCGATAATGCCATAAATGATTCTAGTCGTACTTACGGTATGGATTATCTGGGAAATTTTGGTGCCTTTGAAACCCGTTTGAGTTTCGCACACCAGAAAAATATTAATAAAAACCTTAATGATTACTCAGCAAATTATTATCTAGCTGAGATTACAGGCACCTTAGGAAAAATGAAGGGGAAAATAGGTTACGAGATACTGGGAGCAAACAACGGTATTGGTTTCAGTACACCACTTGCAACTACCCATAAATTTCAAGGATTTACAGATAAATTCAGAAAAACACCAGCAAAAGGCGTTGAAGATTTGTATGTTACTGCCAACTTAAAACTGATCGGTGGGAATTTGGGCATTAGTTATCATAATTTTGAAGCCAATCAGGGAAGCGCGTTTTATGGTAGTGAGTGGAGTGTCAGATATAATCGCAAATTCAGTAAGCATTTGTCCGGTATGGTGAAATATGCAACCTATAATGCAAAAGATTATTTATCTGATACAAATAAATTTTGGTTGATGATTACTATGAATTTTTAAATTCAGGGGTGATGTATAGATATTGACAATGTATCTTAGATTTTAAAATATTTTGGATTGTGGTATTTAGCTTGTCAGGAATAGGACTTATATGAAAGGGCAAGCTAACCACCTAGCCTACATTAGCCTGTTGTTAAAAGTTTTGTATAGCATAAAGTAAATTATTTTTTCTCATCCAAAATAGGTAGAACAACCGGTATTTACAGTTGCCAAATAGGATTAAATGGCGAACATTATGCAACCATAAAATATCCACTGATTCTGCTGAAAAGTAGAAGTGATGTCTAAGAAATTTCGATTATCCGACAGATTTAAAGGATAAGCTGTGAGTTCTTTCTTAAGTAGGCTTCAGTATTGAGAAGAGCAGGTAGTATGATTAATTGCATGAACGAAGCACCTCTCAAGAAGTCTGACAAATAATTACCCTGAATAGATGAAAGGGCTTTCTAGCGGTTTAGCATAGGAAAACTGTAATCTAGATATGGGAAAATAAGAATGGAAAGATGCTGACTGCTGACTGCTGACTGCTGACTGCTGACTGCTGACTGCTGACTGCTGACTGCTGACTGCTGACTGCTGACGATATTCAAGTAAGAAGTACCATAACAGTAACCTCAGTATAGAAATAGTGTTCCTCTCCTCCTCATGCCTGATGCGACATTGCATACAAAACACTTACTTTTCGTGTGGAAAATAGAGAGTTCTTGAATCTCCTAAAGATGGCTTGGTGGGCCATAATTTAGATAGAATCTGACAAGAAAGTTCAAGTAGAAGAATAGTTTCCAGTATGGGTGGAAGAATATTTCAAAAGTATCAATGGCATAAAGTAGAGTGAAATTTTGAAACTTTAGATATTTTCTGCCCCAGGCTGTTAAGTAGGTGATTATTTAACCTCTCTTCAGATCTTGTATAACTTTACTCAACAAATAATCAAGATAGATAAGTCACAAAATAACAGTTTAGATAAATAACATCCTATTTAGTTTCTTACCTGTAGAAAATGAAAGGTAGTTAGTTTAATTTCCTTGAAATGAAGGTGATCTAATGTATTCTCATGTGAAAATTTGATGGATAGATGGATTAGATCAAATGGAGTTGTGCGGGAAAAAGTCTGTAATTGATGGTTGCGTACCATTTATTGTCTCTGATAATTACTTACAAGAGACAGGTAGGGCCCAGGGCAAGTGGAGCCAAACTTCTCTGCCACCTGAAATTGGCGATACGGAGTTCACGACGTGTAGAATATGCGACGATATTACTTTGACTGGAAGTAGCTGTACGTTTAATGACCACTATCTTTCGTGTATTCGCTATCAAAAAAATACAACACTACTGATATTTGGATTTGAAGGAGTTAGTTCCATTGGGTTTTCCAAAAATGATATAAATTATTTGATTAGACCTGGTGATGTTTGGTTGGTGAATACCGGAGGCAGTAAGCTTTTTCGATATACACCTTCTAAGCAAAAGAATGAGATGGTTGTAATCAAATATGCAACAAAACGTGTCGGTTTTGCCTTTCCTAATAAATCTAGAATTTTTTCCGATAATGGAACACCTTGGCTTATGAGGCTGGGTTATCAAGAAGCAAATGAATCCTGGATTTCAGACTTAATGGGAAACCCTTTTAATACGGCTTTAGATTGTTTGAGTGCTGAGGCAAAAACGCTCGATGTATTGGCTCGATGGTTGAGACCTCTCGCTGAACTTGCACCTGATGATACTCCCGTCGCAAAAAAATCATCCGAAATGGACAAGATAATAAACTTGATGACGGCTGATTTAGCTAATGTCCCTTCGCTGGAGGAAATGTCAAGAATAGTAGGGATGAGCCATAGTCGATTAAATAGAACCTTCAAAAAGACTTTTGGCAAGACAGTATTTGGTTGGCTAAGAGATTATCGGTTGGCGAGAGCACGATCACTGTTAAAAGATAAGCAAAGAAGCATTACAGATATTGCTTTCTTATGTGGATTTAGCAGTGCAAGCCATTTTGCACAGACCTTTAAACAGAGATATAGCTGCACTCCTATTGAATTTAGGAATAATGAAAAACTACAGGAAGTGTACTGTGAGTATGGAATCAGTTAAGTCTTTTAAGAAAGCACAAAACATTAATTTATTACTTCTTATCCTGGTTGCCAATGGAGTAGCACACAGTCTATTTGTTATAACATTTCCTTTACTTGGTAGAAATTTGGGGCTTACAGATATTCAAACCGGTTTTATATTAACAGTCTCCTCTCTCGCTATGATGATTTCGGCTCCATTTTGGGGGGTTAAAAGTGAAATTTATGGAAGAAAAAAAATTATATCTATTGGTATATTGGTCACGGGTTTATTTTTGATATTGACCGCAAGTACTATATATATAAAGCTAACTTTTCATATAACTGTGGCGTCTGTCTTTTTAATTATACTTTGCTTAAGGTTATGCCAGGCAATCGGGGTTGGAGGCATTATGCCGGCAGCTCAGGCATTTATTGCTGATCTCACCTCTCGTGACTACCGCGCAAGAGGAATGGGTAAAATGGGTGCTGCATTCGGAGTTGGTACTATTGTTGGTGGTTTCATAGCAATGCTTATTGGTAAGCATTCCATTGCAATAGGCTTCTCGATCGTTGGATTAAGTCTATTAATATTGTGGTGGTTAGGCTGCAATAATCTACAAGAATCAAAGGAAATTGGAAGTTCGTCATTAAATACAAAATTTAAATTATCTTATAAGAATCTGCTACCAATGTTGTTCATAACATTTTGTGGTCTGCTAATTTATGGAACATTACAGCAAGTTATTGGTTTGAGGTTACAAGATGAATTTGGTTATTCCTCGGGAGAGGCACTTAAAAGAACTGGTGCAGTAATGATGACCAGTATGACAGTTATGGTTATAACTCAGGGTGTGTTAATGAAATTACTTTCATGGTCCCCTGAGAAGTTACTAATAGGTGGTTGTATAATTCAAGTTGTAGCCTTAGTTATATCTGCTTCTGCAGATTCTTACCTGTGGTTATTTTTAGGTATGGCAATTCTGGGAGGTGGAATGGGTTTACTTTTTCCCGGAAATCTCGCGTTATTAAGTCTCAGTGGTGATGAGAATACACAGGGGAAAATAGCTGGAATCAATGGCGTCAGTAAAGGCTTAGGATTGGCCCTGGGCCCATTGATGGGAGCATTTCTTCACCAGTTTTCCCCTCTCTCACCTTTTATGTTTACTATATTATTAGGTGGGCTAATGGTCGCTGTTAGTTTTTGGAGAGTTAAAAATCATAAGTTAATCCTTCTAAAAGGAAATCAATCAATCTAATTTCTCTGGTGTAGCCAGAAACTGACTGAAGTAGTAGTTCTGGCTTTCAAGGGAATTTAGCTGGCTACGAAACAAGGCCCAACTGATCTTTTTAGATCCTTCGCTATGATATTCATATGGATTTCTGATGTTCCATCTATAATACGATACAGTCTAGCATCGCGATAGAAACTCTCAATCACCTCTTCATCGTGACAGCCCGAGGCGCCAAAGACTTGGACAGCCCTATCTGCAACACGCCCCAAAGTTTCGGTTGCGAGTATCTTTACTTGGGAAATGGCAGCCCGAGAATCTAAGCCAGTATCAATTTCCTTAGCAGTTTGTAGAAGAAGTGCTCTTGCAGCTGCAATTTCAATATTACTATCAACAATCATTTGTTTTATTTGGCCAAAATCAATGAGAGCTTTACTAAATTGTTGACGATCTTGGGCGTGTTTCTTCATCAAATACAACAGACGATGGCACTTTCCAATTGCCCTGGCTCCGACTTTACTTAATCTCGCTTTTCCTAATGTATCGCCCAGGATTCTAAAGCCGTCATTCTCCTCTCCTAGCAGCGCATATTTTCCCAGAATAAGATTGTTGAAAATTAGCTCACGATGCGTTGTACCCTTAAATCCGAGCATATTAAAACTTTTGCCATAGGAAAATCCCTGTTGACTCCTGTCAACCAAAAATAAAGAGATTCCACGTGGACCAAGATCTGGCTGAGTTACAGCTGCAACTATAAAGTAGTCACAGAAATCCGCATCACTAATGAAATATTTTCTTCCATTAAGTATCCAGCCGGCATCACAGCGTACGGCCCTAGTAGTAATAGATGCCGCATCAGAACCTGCCTCAGGCTCAGAGACAGCTAATGCTGAGTGCCGATCGCCTCTGATACTAGGAATTAAAAAACGCTCAATTTGTTCGGCTGTACCTTCCTTAATACACTCATAGATATTTCCTGCCGCTCGACGTGCAAGAATTTCCTTGGTGGCTCCGAACTGTTCTTGCAAGAGAACGTTATCTAATGTGGTGAGTCCCCCTCCTCCAAATCGGCGATCAATATTGGCCGCAAAAAGACCTTCTTGTCGAGATTTTCTTATGATTTCATTAGAAGATTCTGAACTTATTCCACCAGATTTTTCAACCTCCTTTTCAAGAGGAAGGAGTTCTGTTTGTACAAAATCACGTGCTCTCTGAACAAGCTTTTCTTGTTGTTTTGTTAATAATGACATGTTTATCCTTTAGCTGCTGGCTTCCAATAAAAAATTAATTGCTTAACATGTATGATGGTTAGTCCATAAAAGTAGACATGTCTCGGCATACTGAATCGAAAGCAGAAATAAATCTTAATGCTTCTTGGGAATTCAAAACCAATGGAGGTTGAATGCGCATCACGCGACTATTGTTGGCAGTAAGAAAAGTTAAAATATTATGTTCTTGAGAAAGCTTTGTAACGAATCTTAGGGAAAACATATCTTCCAAATTGGACTCAATTGCATCAATGGCAGCAAGCATATGATGCTTGGCATTATCTGACAGCATTTTGTAAGTTTCACGAGAATTCCAGGGTAAGCGATGAGCAAGTTCCTGAGCAGTAGCATTAATACTGCCTTTGAAAGACTGAGAAAATTCAATTGCAAGCATAAGTCCCATTCCCCTTACAGACTTAATGAAGGGGTATTGACTGGCAATTTCTTCTAATGAGCTTTTAAGTTTTTCTCCCATAGCTATAGCATTAGCCGCTAAATTTTCTTCTACAATAACATTTAAAGTCGCAAGAGCCGTAGCAGCAGCCAGGTTTCCGCCTCCAAAAGTTGATGTATGCAAAATACAGCGATCCATACTACCGTAAGCGCTATCCCATAAACGAGGATTTGATATCGTAGCACCAATTGGAATAGTGCCACCGGAAAGTGACTTGGATAATATTAAAATGTCAGGTACCACATTCTCCCACTCACAACAAAAGAGTTTACCGGTTCGACCTAGTCCCGTTTGCACTTCATCGAGAATCATTATGACATTATATTTAGTACATAAGCGCCTGACTTCTTTTAAATATCCTTTAGGTGGTAATAGAACACCGCCTTCACCCTGTATAGGCTCAAGGATAAATGCCCTCACGTCACCTTTCTGTAATTCCTCCTCTAATGCGGTCAAGGAACCGAAAGGTATTTCATGGCATTCAGGTAATAGAGGTTCGAATTCTGATCTGTGTTTAGTGCGGCCAGTGATAGATAATGCCCCAAGGGTTTTTCCGTGATAGCCATTATCACAATATATCAAACGACCCGTTGAAGTTGCGGCAAGAGCCATTTTAATAGCAGCTTCCACAGCCTCTGTACCTGAGTTACTGAGGAAGACTCTTGATAAATCTCCAGGAGCAAGCTCAGCCAGCCTCTCTGCAAGTAGAGAAGCATGATATGGCATGGAGACATACTGAACAAAAGTAGGATTCTCCGATGATAAATAATCTGTGATAGCTTTTGTTACTTTAGGGTGATTATGGCCAGTATTAAGGCACCCATAACCGGCAACAAAATCTAAGTAAATTGTTCCATCCATATCAGTGAGTTGACATCCACTTCCGTGATGAAAAACACGTTCAATATGATTAAATTGGTAAAAATCTGCCATCACAGGATTAATGTGATGTCGAAATCTACTAATGGTTTGAGTGCGCTGTAGGTGTTTTGAAGTATCAAGAGAGACCTGAATATCACGATGATGGCGAAGAAGCCCATAAAAATGGGAATCGGTAATCCACTCTCCGTCGGTGGCCATTGGTACAGTGGTAAAACCATGTTTTTCCGCTAGTTGGCCAATGTTTAATACACGCTCTGGCGGCAGTATTCTACCTAGTGAATAGTCTTCTCTGCATTGCTCTAAAGTTAAAACTATAGTTTCTGCTAAGCAACCATTCATGAACTTCTTTGGAGCAAAATTTTTAGTGGCTTCCCCGAAGCTGACTTCAGGGCCTGCAGAAATCAGGCCACCATCTATAATCAGAATATCTTCTCTCGGCTGTAGTGTGGGCATTACATCCTTAGGTAAGGCTGCGTCGACCACTATTGAGCCAGAAAGAAGTCTGGCTGGATCTATTACACTGCCTGTAGAAGTTGCGGCAATATAGAATTTAATTCTACCGTAACAATCTTCAATATTATTAGTGAGCGTTACAGATGAATGCATCTGGCTAGGCAGGTAGTTCAGATATTTATCAGGATCGCTCTTACCTCGATGCACTAATGTTAGGTGACAACCTTTATCGATAAGTAGTTGAGCAATAGCGAGAGAAATAGAGCCTGGATAGCCTATAATGGCAACTTCTATACCTTGAGGTGATAGTTCGAGCCGCTCCATAGCTTGTAGAATGTTTCTTTGAGCAGCATAAGCTGTTAGAGAGTTACCTGTGGTGATTGGAATTGAGCATTTCTCTGTTGTCTGCAGGCCCCGATTTCCAACGATGCCAGTGAATCCACCTAACCCAACTAGTTCTGCTCCTCGGCTTTGTAAGTCATTGATTCCCTCAATAACACGTTTTGTTACATTTCGATGTTCCGAAAGCATTTCCTCTGCGGTTAGAGGCATATAGTGGATAATTCCACTACATTGTGACCCTGCCTTACTGATAACGGAATCAAAAGTAGTAAATGGCACAAGGTTTTGCTTTTTCCAGTAGTCCTCATGATAACCATTACTTTGCTCATCAATATTTCGGTTGACCAAATCAATAAGTTTAACATGACGCTTCAGGGCAACTGATGTTGGGTGAGCGATAAATCCAAATTTCATTCTTTTAAGTCCAAATTCAAGCTGTAATTCGATTCCAGGAGGCTTCAGAGATTAGGCTTAGACCATCTCCATCAGAATTGTGAGATAGAAGCACCTCAGCAATATTTATTCTTCCCTTTTGATTCAAAAGATCTCCTATTTGCTGCTCCTGATAGCTACTAACCCTTGTTCGATTAACAATGATATTGCGGGAAGTAACAGGCTCTCTCCTATGCTCGGGATGGTTCTCCTGAAGTGGTAAAGGCACCACTACCTGTCGACCACAGCCGGATGGTGTTCTTTTGTCCAAATATGTTTGAATCATTGATAAAACACCATTGCATAGATACAAAAGTGTAATATTAATTTTTGTCCCATTTGGGTTTTGAGATAAAGCATGGACAAGTTGACTCTCAATATTGGGGACCAGTGCTCGTGCACCATCGCCAATAAATGCCAATACATTTTTATCAGAAGTTCTAGCAATGTAGGGTAGGGCAGAAAGCGCATCTCCCATTAGTGCTCTTCCGTACCAGCCAGAAAAACTACGACAGGTCCTTGGTATATTACGTATTGCAGATAACCCACAGCGCCCTACATCATAAACACCAATGAATTCAAATGCATTGTTCTCAATTAATCTCCTAACCTGTTGACCTAATTTCAACATGAAATAATTGGCTGACATTGGAAGGCTGGCCATATAATCCCCGGGTACACATTCGTCAAGATTTGTAGCCTCTGTCAAGTATGCTAAGCGATTTGCTTTGATGTGATCCTGTACGTCTAAGTGCGCCTTTATATACTCCAAGAGTTTTACAAGAGGCATATTAAGGGCAATATTGCTGTAAGGAGAGAGATGACGTTTATTTTTATTAACTTGGACGATATGGATATTACGCTTCAGTTTACCTTCTGAAAATGGGGTCGCAGCCTGATCAATTTTATGTTTTAAAAAAAATTGACTAAGAGTATCCGGCCCTCGTAGTTTTCCATTGTCATGTAGGTAGTGATAAACCCGTCGACTGAAAGCATAGACGCCGAAGGTTCCAAGATAGTTTTTATTTAGTTTTCCATTTCTATAAGCTTGAACCGTACCTGGATGAGTTAATGAATCGGTTAGAGCTATACCTGCATCTTGCGCAATCTGGGTTACCAACTCAAGCTCATACTTAGAAAGCGGACCACAGTTCCAGAGTAATCTGATATCAGAATTGTTAATTAAGTTCATAACAGTATCGAGATCATTCTGATGTATATCATCAGGTTCGGATACTTTTGATATGAATTCAGATGGGCTAAATGTATTCTCCCTAGACTCGAGTATATTTGGAGTGGCAAAAATGAAAACGGGACCAGGATTTTCATGCATGACTTGAAAAGCCTTATTCAGCTGTTCTGATAAGGTTTCCCGATCATGTAGGTATACGTGGGGTATCCTTCTGGCAGCTATGACCTCACGCCCATCAGTATCAACGTCAATTGTTCCCTGAAAAGCAAACCAAGAATCAGCTGGACTATCAGCACATATAATTAAACCTGGGGCTTTTGCTCTTTGAAGGTTCGATAAAGTACCACGAAATTCATCAATCATACCAGAAGTGACTGTAATAACGTATGAACGCTCGAATAGTTGCCATCCTGCTAATGCGCCAGCAGCTAAACAATGCTCATTATTACCAGTTAAACATCTGGGCGATGAATCATCCTGGACATCCGTACATAATGCCTGTATTGAGCGAATTAAGTTGGCTACCATAGAGCCCGTATAATAGTGGAAATCCCATTGCTTCGGCCAGAATTCTTGCATGTGACTAAAGATTGCCTGGGCGATTCCAATTGGTGATTTAGTGGTTGCTGCAGTTCTTGATAATAACTTATTGAGATAACCGTGCTCCATGTGATCAATCAATAGTTTTAGTAATTTCGCCCTAACTAAATCCGGATCGTCTTGTAGAACTTGAATCTGAGTACTGCCATCAACATATGATAAAATACTATTTAGACTCTCTTCTGGCACGTACATAACTTTAGAAAATGGAGTAAGTGTACGTACTTTACAAGATGATATTAATAAATCAAAAGGGCTTTCGGGTAAGCTAATGTTGGCCTCTTTTGAGTATTCAGGTAAATATTCAGTGTCAACAATAAATATGTCAAAAACAGTATTTTCTCCAGGCAACACCTTAATTGCTTCATTTAAATCTCTAAATATATATGGAGTAAATGAGAATTCATGACGTTTGCCAGCATTCGTTAGATAGTGTTGAGCTTGTTTTATAGTGGCATTCAATATGTCTCTATTATTTTTCGGCGGTAGAGAAAATGGCTCTATCGTAAATGAGCAATCATCCTCAGGATTTTGAATGACATGGATAAGAGAAAATATATAATCCAGCTCTTCAATAAGAGCAGGATTCTCAGAAATAATGCATATCCCTATGTTGTGATTCATCTCTAAAGTTGAGCCTCTAATTCATTTTGTTAAATATCGTTTGGGTCAATAATTTTTTCTGATATAAGCAGAGCCTGCAGAAGAAAAAAATATCCCCATATTGTTTCACCTAAACTTTCTTCGCTAGAGTTAATACGAAAAAAGCAACCGTTAAAATATGCCTCATGGGACTGGTCGTTTATATTGAAGTAGTCAGACTCAATTATATTTTTAATAATAGAGTTGGCTTCTGCTCGCCAATCAATCATATTTTTTGGACATGCGGAAAGTTTATACATTGATAATGCCGCGATCAGTGATGCAGAGGGATCCAGGTGATTTCGATTTCCATTTTTAAGGTTCTTAGGGAATTTATCAGAATATTCATTAAGCCATTCAACGCACAATGATTCAGCCAATGTATGATAATCTCCGCCCCAAAGACGGGAAGCAGTAGCCAAGCCCAAAAGTCCCCAACTATGGCCTCGAGCCCAACCCTTGGAAGAATTGCTTATTTTTATTTTATTGCTTCCAAGTGTAGCATTTGCAGAAAAATTACCACTTGGGTCGAGCATAAACTTAATAATTGAATCGGTGTGTGATTTTGCAGTAGAACGGGTTTCAGAGTCACCATACTGTAACAGTTGGATAAGAGCAGCAAGGCCATCAATATTTAGTGTGTTTTTTCCTTTTTCTCCTGCCCCCAAAGCGGTTCCCATAGGATAGCAATCCCACTTCGAATTGAAACTTTGAAAGATGGTTTTTGCTGCTTTTTCCGCAAATAAAATAGACTTAGTATCGTTAAATAAACGAATGCCAGGCGCTAATGCATACCAATAAATCATGCTGCGGAATATTGTGTCTGAATATAGTTTTGGTGTGAGACGTTCTAAAATAGAAGACGCATAATTTCTATCAATATCCTTTCCACTGACTTTTGCCTTTAACCACCAGCTGCCACACCAAAATCCGCCCATCCAAGAACCTCCTGAAGAAAATTTCCACTGATTATCCTGGGGGGATGTAAATATTGGGAAATTATCATCACAAGAATAAGAAATTCTCTCTAAAGTATTGGTTATGGCATATATGGCATATATGGCATATATGGCAGTGTAATTTACACTTGTAGAAGAGTCTGAAAAAGATGACTCTTTATTCTCTACCAACAATGAATTATTCATTTTAAACAGCTTCTTGTTGAGTGAGAGAATGTTGGTTTGCAAGAATCAGGCAAGAACTCCCACTTATCAACAGGATTAAAATAGTAAATATCCATCCACTTGAAAAAGATTCAAAGAATGAAATGATCATTCCAAAAATAGATGATCCGACGGCTATACCAGCAAAAAAAGCAGCAGATATCATTCCAGATGCATAGGCAATAGGGCCAAATCTTGAATCCTTTACAACCATCCCCATAGCTATTGCATTAGTTGCCACAATACTTAATCCAATTCCAATGACTCCAATATAAATTGGCCAAGAGGCCTCAATATTTGATTTCATTGTGATAAATATGGCTAGAATAGCGAATCCAATCATCCCTACGATAAACATTGCTTGATTATCAAATGATGAGGCTATAGGTGTCATTATAATTCGAGAGGACATTCCTGTAATACCAAACAATGTAATGAGAAGCCCTGCTTGCTCTGGGCTTAGGGATAAACTGATTGCAAAGCTTGGTATATAAGTGATGTATGCAGAAAGAACTGCTCCAATTCCTCCTTGGGTTAACATTAATAGCGCAAGCTTTCTATTTGGAATGTATTGTTGAGAGGATTTCCTTACTAGAGGCTTATTTGGAGATACTTTCCAACTTAGTATTGCCATCACTATTGCTATAGGTACTACAGCCAAGAAGGATACTCTCCAACCCCAATTATTTGCTATAAAAGGCAGAGTGAAACCGGCAAGTAATGCTGATAACTGCACTCCAGATTGCTTCATACCGACCATCATGGCCTTACTAGAGTCTGGGATTCTTAGTGCAATTAACTTATTAGTTAAGGGATTGGCTAAGGCTTGAGAAAGACCAACTATAGAAATAGCGCCAATGATTGTCCATAAGCTATCCGAGATACTAATTATAAAAAAAGATATTGCAATTGTTATGAAGTGAAGAACATATGATGCCCTAAGACCAAAATAGTCGACAGCATTTCCCGCAAATAGGGATAAAATTGATGCTAACCCAAAAGAAACCATCACAATATAGCTCAGGTCACTCTCTTGTACTTGTAGTGCTTTAATTAAATATGGGCTCAGAACACCAGTTGCATAAAGAATGAACATTGGTAATGCCATTGCAAGTAAAAGAACCAGTCCAATTTTTATTTTATCGAACGGATCTATATGAATTGGAGGGGCACTCATGATCGATTTAATCCTTTTTAGGGAGATGGGGTATCCAAAATGTTAGCAAAATTATGTTACAGTATCGTATTCACTATTCCTTGATTGTTCTCTGCTCTTTCCCAATGAAGAGATATTTTCCACAAGCATTTTTTTATTAATTTTTCCGGCAGGGGTCATCGGTAGTTGCCGGTAAAATTGCAGATACTCTGGTAGTTTATTTACTTCCAGGCCTTGATCCCTAAGGTAATCATTAATTTCATTAAGTGAGAGAAGATCTGAACCTTCGCGCAGAGTGATACAGATACAAACTCTTTGGCCAAGATCTTCGTCTGGTACAGGAATACAAGCTGCACTTATAATCTCAGGATGAGAGGTTGCAATTTTTTCAATTTGAACAGGGCTAATATTCATTCCGCCCCGAATGATGATATCTTTTTTTCTCCCGAGAAGAATAAGATATCCATTATCATCAATACAACCCAGATCACCAGTATAAACCCAGCCTTCATGATCCCTGTAACGTTGGTCTAGATCTGGGGCATTTACATATTGCATCGGCGTCATTGGCCCTCGCCCAGCTATTTCTCCGATCTCCCCTTGAGCCAAAGGTTGCTTTTGATCATCTACAATTCGAATTTCACAAATACTAGGATTTGGACGTCCAACGGATCTACAAATAGAATCTAAAGAATCTTCCAATGTATTATGACAATTAATACCATCGGCTGATCCATAAAGGCTAATAATTCTACAGTCAAAAGCACTAACACAGCGATAAATTGTCGCTTGATCAATAATGGCGCCACCACTGACAATGGCCGTAAGACACGATAAGTCAGTTTTTTGTAGTTCTGCAGCCGCCGCCATACGTTGAAACATGGTGGGAACACCAAAAATATGACTTGGTTTATGTTGCTGTATAGCCTCTATAGCAGTAGTTATATCAAACTTTGGAAGAAGTACTAATGAACCTCCCATCCAGGAAAGCACGCCAAATGTCGCACTAGAGCCAAATGCAGTACCCAAAGGCATAAGGTATAATGCACGAAAGTCTCTATTGGGCTTAGTAATTCTTTCTAAAAACCGTCCTCTTCCACCCAATATAGCATTGTGTGAATAAGCAACTAATTTGGGTTCTGATTCAGTACCTGAAGAAATAAGAAACCTTACAGGGCTATTAGGGCATACTTTGATCGGTGTTTTAAGCGGATCATTTTTAAATAATTCATCAAGATCATTCCAGTTAGTTTCACTGGATGCTGGTTTATCACCTTGGACGATAAATGTTCTCAATGATAATGCATTTGGACGAATCGATTGAATTATTTCACAGTAATCAATATCTGCATAAGATCTTTCAGTAATCAATGCTCTGGCATTAGTACGCTTGATAACAGATTTAATATCAAGGCTGCCTCGCCCAAGTGGAATCGGACAGACAACAGCACCGATTGCAGCACATGCAAGATCAATAGCACATGATCGCCAGGAGTTGACCAGCTGATAAACAACAACGTCCCCACTGACAATCCCCAATTTTAAAAAACTATTAGCAAGCCGGGCTGCGGATTCAGATAATTGGCTGTAAGTTGTTATTGTATCTTTCTCAAGTACTGCGGGTTTATTTGGTTGTTTTATAGCATTTTCGCAAAATTTTTCATAAACAGTTTGCTCGGGATAATATCCTTTAGAAGTCCAATCCTGTCGCACCGAAATGGGCACTATATCAATCACACCTGTATTGTTCATTTGAATCTCCATGGCGTGGTTACACGAGAATAATTTGAGGTTTGAAAGTTTTCTTTAAAGCGAGGCTGCTTGGGTAGCTCTTCGAGTGACTCTATTACTTGACTACATGGGATGTTATGTTTCTCGAAAATAAATAACCACTCTTGAGCATTTTTGTCTTCAAGAATTTTCTCTAATTTTTCATCTATGTTCGATTGCTCTAAATCTCTGACCGTCAAATTTATTTCATCTAGCAAAGGAATTAGTTCATTAGATGAGGAGAACTCTAGGATGATATATCCATCTAAGGTCTTGAATAGCCTTCCTTTCTGAAATTCAGGCTTTTGATGTTTTTCCCTAATAGATTTAATAATTGGTTGGGTTAAAAGTGTCGCGCTTCCTAGTAATGAGGTATCTACACGACATCCCTGGTTATTAAAAAATTTACGGAATAGACCTAAGGTGGTTCCTTGAGCTGAAATTATCCCACCAAGAACATCGAGGGCTGTATATAGGGTACCTCCATTATTCTTATTATTATGTGAAAGCTCACTAGCTAGTCCAGAATAAGCCTGTACGGTGAAATCAGTACCAGGATAGTGCACATCGTTATCTAGAATTCCCCATCCACCGGCATAGTTATAAACAATATCAGGATTTACCTTTTTCAAATGTTCGTGGTCGAGTTGTAGTTGCTTGGCTTTTCCTGGAGCCCAGTTATGAATAAAGACATCCGCAGTAGATACTAATGAAAGAACTTCAGCGCGACCCGCAGGTGTTTTAATATCGATTTCCCGAACCTCTTTAAGATGGTTTAGTGCGTCAAATCGCGCTGAACAATCTCCAGCAAGAGGAGGCATACCTCGTAATGGGTCACCACCAGGTGGCTCAATTCGTACTACCCTAGCTCCCAATAAGGCTAGTAAATGGCCAGCTATAGGCCCTTGAATCCGTCGGCAGGATTCGATAACAGTAAGTCCACTCAAAGGTTTACTTTGGTCAGTAATAAAGTTATTTGAAGTATCTTGATTTAAAATATTTTTTGAAGAATCTTTGTATATATCATTATTAATAACTTCAGGTCTAAGTTGCCATGGGCCTCGTTCCAATAAAATAGATATATCTCTATCAGTGGACCTTTCTAAAAGTGTTCTCTGACGACATACTGCGACCCCCGATTCACTTGCTAACAATTCAATATCTTTAAATTTACAAGAAGAAATTTTTGATATGAGGGTTCTTGGCAGATCTGATGTTGCTTTCGCATACCGCTGCAGAAATGACTGCCAACCTTTGCTCATATCCTCCTGGCTGATCCCAAGAGCACTCCAGAATCGACGCCAAGGTTCTGGAGAAAGAGTTTCTAATTCAAAAAGCACACCATCTGCTGAACAGAAAGGTGGTCGTTGAGAATGATCGTGTACTCCGGGAGGAATATTCTCCGCATATTCATTTACAGTTGCACCAGCAAGGTATTGCCCAACACACAATAACCCTGCAGATACCATGGAGGTTTGAAATCCTCTCGAATTTAATCCGCGTCTATGGCCTATAGCGGTGGCTATACAGCCTAAAAGAGTTAAAACAGCTGATGCGCTAGATAGATAGGGAGCATTCAAGGCATCTATTCCACCAATGGAACGTCCATGAACCGACATCAAGCCAGTTGCGGCTTGAATCACAGACTCTGAGCCTTGCCGTAGGGGATCATCTGACCAAAAAGAGAAAAGGTTTTCCTGAGTTCGTCTATCTGAAGATATAAATTTGAATGGAAAATTTACATCACTATTTAAACTTAAATCATTTTCTACTTGAATTCCTAACGCATGGCACTGATACTGAAAAGTATTTATTGTTGACTGTAGGTGAACCGGAACTTCTTTAAAGTTACCAATAATTGTACAATCGCTAAGAAATTTATCCATTTCCATAATTTATATACCACCAAAATCTGTTGCCAGTAACACAATCAATCAATTAAATTAATTGAGGTCGTTATTTAAGAGCAACAAGGTAACTCTGGTTATTTCTCTACCGGTTAGATTAGGTATCACTATATAATGTAAAAAGGTGAGTCGATAATGCCGATCACCTTTTTTAGATGTTAAGGTTTTTTACAGTTTTTTATTTGTTTTTAATTAGCCACCTGCGACAGCTGGAAGTATAGTAATGACATCGCTTGATTTTATGTCTGTAGCTAATTGGTTTTTGAAGCGGATATCATCTTCATTTACATAAATGTTCATAAATTTGTGAACTTCCCCTTCTTTTAATAAGCGGTCTCTGATCCCTGGATATTGCGATTCTAGAGATTCTATTAACTCTTTGACTGTTTGTCCTTCAGACGTTACTTCTT
This sequence comes from Microbulbifer mixtoriginis (SeqCode), assembly GCF_052467235.1. Classification (NCBI taxonomy): domain Bacteria; kingdom Pseudomonadati; phylum Pseudomonadota; class Gammaproteobacteria; order Cellvibrionales; family Microbulbiferaceae; genus Microbulbifer; species Microbulbifer mixtoriginis (SeqCode). The sequence continues at coordinate 3,285,293 of NZ_CP174305.1, forward strand.
TTTGATTGTTAGTTAGAGTTCGTAAAATAGTGGGAATCTTTACTTTCACTGACATGCTTTTATCTGCCTATTTGTTTTATTGCGATACTACGTTAATTGTTTCTTCGATGGCCTTTTTGTCTACTATGCGATAGCTACGCACTTCACCAGGTTTACCCCCAGTTGTTGAAACCAAAACATAACTGGCATCAGGATACCAAGCATGTTGAATATCTTCTTTACTTGGAAAGGCGCGGGAGTTTGTATGTGAGTGATAGAACACCATTGGCACTTCATTTTTTTCTTCCATTTCTTGCCAGACCTTAAACTGTTCTTTAGGGTCAAATGCAAAAAAATTTTCAGAGCGTGCTGCATTTTGCATTGGCACTATTCTATGGGGTACTTGATTATCTTTTTTACCAAGAATAATGCCGCAAGCCTCTATAGGGTGCTCAGCAAGTGCTTGATTCATAATAGATTCTATATGTACATCTAAAATCTTTAGCATAGTAAATTTCCAGTCTGTGCTTTAGTGTTAATAAGCTGGAAGTTCAGGTTCAATATCTTTAATCCAGGCAAGAATGCCTCCATGGAGATTGTAAAGATTAGTGAACCCCTGATTTTCTAAAGCAGCCAGAGCTTGTCTGGATCTTCCACCAACTTTGCAGTGTAAAACTATGAAGGTGTTTTTATCTACCGACTCTAATCCACGCCCGGCTAGAATGTCAGCTTTAGGAATATGAATAGCACCTTCAATACAGCAGATGTCTCGCTCTCCGGACTCCCTTACATCAATCAGCAGATGCGATTTTCCTGTCTGCCGAATTTTATGCAATTCAGTGGGTGTTAAAGTGGGAATTTCTTCTTGTGCTTGCGAAGGCTTAGTTAGTCCACAAAAAAATTCATAGTCACAGAGTTCTGTAATTGGTTGTCTATCGGGATTACGATAAATGGGTAATTTACGGAAGGTCATATCCAGTGCATCATAGACCATCAATTTCCCAATAAGAGGACTCCCAATACCGGTGAGTAGTTTTATGGCTTCAGTCGCCATAATTGAGCCTATTGCTGCGCATAGGACTCCTAACACCCCTCCCTCCGAACAGGAAGGTGCATGCTCAGGGGGGGGCGGCTCTGGATATAGATCACGGTAGTTGATTCCTATATCGCCAGGAGCATTTTCCCAAAAAACAGAGGCCTGGCCTTCAAATCTGAATATTGAACCCCATACATAAGGTTTTTTGGCCATTACGCAAGCATCATTGACTAGGTAACGAGTAGCAAAATTATCTGTTCCATCTAAAATAAGATCATAATCTGAAATTATTTCTAGAGCATTTGTCCTATCTAGACGTGTTTCATGCAGTTCAACATGAACGAAAGGGTTGACCTCTTGAACTGTTGCTTTTGCGCTATCTAGTTTATTTTCACCTATATTGGATTGGCCGTGGATAACTTGACGCTGAAGATTAGAGGCATCTACTGTATCAAAATCTACGATACCGAGTGTCCCTACTCCCGCTGCAGCCAGATACAGTAATGCCGGTGATCCGAGTCCGCCTGCACCAATAATCAAAACTTTACTGTTTTTTAACCGTTTCTGCCCATCGATTCCAATATCTGGCAACAGTAGGTGACGGCTATACCTCTCCATTTCTTGTTTACTGAGTTCGTGAACGGGGCTGACAAGCGGGGGCAGTGTCATTACGTAGTCCTTGTTATATCTTTTATCTATCGAATTTGATTATCAAACCGTTTTTTATTGAGGTTCGATATAAAATTAGGCTCAAGATTTTGTCATATCACGAACAGTCGAAAGGGTTAACGGCGTTCAGCAATTGATATTCCTTCGCTCCTGTAATGATAGGAAACGATTGCAGAGCAGCCTATTGTGTTCTCATAAAGCAAGTATCAAGTATCAAGTATCAAGTAGCGATGTGAATCCTGAAGCTAATTTTGTTTACAGGTTACTTTGAAGCAAATAGGAACTCTGGAATGAGATTTAGATCTGTTTGGTATCTATAGATATTTATTGTGTTTTCTACTTAACCTTGTTACCAATTTGTCAATAAATGGCTTAAAGCTTTAGTTATTAGCTTTTAAATTTTATAAATAATTTAATCTGACTATGTTTAGAAATCTCAATTGTTAACCGCTGGGTTTTCAGGTCATCTGTCTTATTGGGTAATCTTTGATTATAAAGTTTGTGATTAGATATCTATTGTCAGAAAATATTGGAATTATCAATGTTGTTTAATAAATCCTCCTTTGGGGATGATGCTCAATTTTTTTTATTTGATACTCTAGTGGCTCCTTTACGGTGGGAGATTCTATCAGCAGGGATAAAACTTAAAATATTTGATTATCTGCAGGATGCACGTACAGTTAAGGACGTTGCTCTTCACTTTGATTTTCTAGAGAGTCGGGCTGAACTTTTCCTTAACTCAATGGTTTCAATAGGGTTGATTAATAAGTTTAAAGGAAAGTATCAAATAAGTAGCTCCTATCGTTCTTTATTGACTTCTGGTTCCGATTCTTCTTTGTGTGGGTTATTGCAACATCTCAGTCAGATAAAGCATGTAAGTGAATCTGAGATTATTGACCTCCTGAGCAGTAAGCATCAGAAGAAAAATGGCCCTACTATGAAAGATCCAGAATTTTGGAACGATATGATAGAAGGCCTTAGGTTATTTCATTTATCAGTTAGAAATCCAATAGTTTTAGATGTTCTAATGTCACAGCCTAACTGGTCTGATGTTAATCATATATTGGATCTCGGAGCAGGTTCAGAGCAGTTGGCTATAGATCTACTTTCGGTTAAGCCAGATCTTAAAGTAACAATTTTTGATTTGCCTGGTATTGCCTCTCTAATTAAAAAACAAGTTTTTCAAAAAGCACAGATAAATGTTTTAGAAGGTGATATGAACACAGCTTCTCTAGGGAGCGGATATGATTTAGTTTTTGCTTCGATGGTCTTATATTACGCCGATGATCTTACTCATACCTTAGAGAAAATACGTCAATCTCTTAATCCTGGTGGAATGTTCCTTAGCTTTCATGAAAAGCTGAACAGCGAAAGAACATCTCCTGAGTTTCACATTGTTGGTCGTATTCACGCAGAACTAAAGTTGGGTCCACTCTCTTTATCTGCTGGTTCAGTAGAAAAAGCTCTTGCTGAAGCTTGCTTTAAAGATATCTTTACTCAAGTCTTGAAGACTCCGTTTGGTGATATCGAGCTGGTGAGTGGAATTGCTTAGTAATGGTTACTAATTTTTGTTAGAAAAATATTCTCTTGGGAGACCTATGTAATGGAGCAACTATTTAGAGGGATTCTATCGCGTCCAAAATTGGTATTGTCTGTTTTTTTGCTTTTTTTTGTTGCCTGTACAGTTGGTGCTAAAAACCTTTTTTTTCGTGGTGATTATGCAATTTTTTTTGACGATTCGAATAAAGAGCTTCAGGCGTTCAATGAGATTGAAGGTACCTTTAACAAGACTGATAGTTTGGCGATAATTATAGCGCCAGAAACTGGCGATATTTATACTGAAAGATATCTCGAATTGATAATGCTCCTCACAGAAGATGCTTGGAATATTCCTTATTCCAGTAGAGTGGATTCAATTGCCAACTATCAGCATACTGAGGCTCAAGAAGATGATCTTTTAGTTGAAAATCTCGTATTCAAGAATTATCCGTTAAATACAGAATATATTAATAAAGTTAAGTTTGTTGCTGAGAATGCCCCAAGGCTTAAGGGGGCCTTGGTTTCAAAAACAGGTGATTCCGCAGTTATTAATATCACTTTTCAATTGCCGTCAGGCGATAAGACCGCTCGAGTAGCTGAAATCACGGACCATTCAGATAGGATGCTTGCTTCCTATCAAGAGTCATACCCTGATGTTTCATTTCATCAGGCTGGCATCGTTGCTATGAACTCTTCCTTTACCAAGGCTGCTCAAAAAGACATTCTCACTTTAGTGCCAGTAATGTTTGCGGTAATTAGTTTATTATTAATTATGACGCTAAGGTCGATCACCTATGTAATTTTAACCTTGGTTATTGTTGTTGCAAGTGTAGTGGCAACTATGGGGATTTATGGTTGGGCTGGAATGTATTTGAGCATTGCCACAGTTAATGTTCCCACAATGATAATGACTTTGGCAGTGGCAGATTGTGTACACTTGATTACCTCTGTCAATGAAGGCAAAAGGCAGGGGTTGGGAAATCGAGAAGCTGTTGTTCATAGTTTTAAACTGAACTTTATGGCTATTTTAATTACTTCTGTGACGACGGCTATCGGATTCCTAATAATGAATGTTTCTGATTCGCCTGTCTTACGGCATATGGGTAGTTTATCTGCTTTGGGAGTTATGTTGGCTTTTGTTTTTTCGATTTTCCTTTTGCCAGTACTGTTATTATTGATGCCAGTAAAAGTATATAAGGAGAGAGGAGGCGTTTATTCTAAATTATTTCAATTACTACCAAATCTGATAATTCGTTACCATCGAAGTATCTTTTGTGTCTCCACTATTGTGGTTTTGATTGCTGGCTATATGGTGATGCAGAATCGAATAAATGATGAGCCGATAGAGTACTTTGATTCCAGTCATAAATTTAGAATTGCTGCCGATTACATGGAGAACCATATTAGCGGCATGACTAATATTAGTATTGCTGTCAAGTCTGGTAAATCGCAGGGTGTAGTTGATCCTGATTTTATTTCTATGCTAGATGATTTTACAAATTGGCTTCGTATGCAGCCACAAATAGATCATGTTGCTAGTCTAGTGGATACCTATAAAAGGTTAAATAAAAACCTACATGGTGACAAGGAAGAATACTACAAGTTACCCAATGATAGAGAGTTGGCTGCACAATATCTTCTATTGTATGAACTTTCCTTGCCCTATGGATTAGATATTAATAATGAAGTCGATATTGATAAATCAGCGGTTAAATTGCAGTTGACAACTAAAAATTTAGGTAGCGGTGAGCTTGTTGATTTTGAAAACAAAATATATAACTGGTTCAGTAGTAATGCTCCACAATATGAAATAGTTGCATCTAGTCCCTCTCTTATGTTTGCACATATTGGAGAGACAAACATGCATAGCATGCTTAAATCATTACCAATTATTTTAGTGTTAATTTCTACACTCTTAGTTATTGCATTAAAGTCTTTGAGGATTGGAATAATCAGCTTGTTACCTACATTGGTTCCAGTTTTATTGGGGTTTGGTTTATGGGCGTTTATTTCAGGAGAGGTGAATCTAGGTTTGTCTGTAGTCGTGTCACTTACATTGGGTATTGTGGTGGATGATGCTGTTCATTTTTTGAGTAAATATCAATATTCTCGTCGGCAGGGAAACTCTGTGGAAGAAGCAATATCCTACTCTTTTAATACCGTGGGGCGTGCTCTCTGGGTAACTTCTCTCGTGCTGGTTGCTGGATTTCTTGTTCTTGCATTATCTAGTTTTCGGTTGAATTCAGATTTAGGTCTTTTAAGTGCTTTAGTGATTACAATTGCCCTAGTTGTCGATTTCTTACTTCTGCCAGCTGTGCTTTTAATTTTTGATAGAAGAACGGATATTGTGCAAGACAAGGCCAATAATGAGTTTTTGTCTGCTGCCAATTAAAAATATCAATAGGAAAAATCATGATAAAGAATGGAATTTTAACTTGCCTGTTACTTCTTTTGGCTTCCCTCGCGATGGCGAATACCGAAATGGGGCTGGAAATTGCCAAAGAGAGAAAGGTAAGAGATGAAGGCTGGAGAGACTCAATTGCAACTGTCAGTATGTTGTTGAAAAATGCATTGGGTGAAACTAGCTCAAGAGAACTTAGGGTTAGAACTCTGGAAATTGAAGGTGATGGAGATAGAGGATTAACTGTATTTGATGAGCCTCGTGATGTAAAAGGAACTGCTTTTTTATCCTATTCTCACATTAATAGTCCTGATGATCAGTGGCTTTATCTACCTCGGTTAAAGAGAGTTAAGCGAATAGCCTCACGAAATAAATCAGGGCCTTTTATGAGTAGTGAATTTGCCTATGAAGACATGACTTCCTTTGAATTGCAGAAATATAAGTTCAGCTATCTAAGAGAGGAGCTAATAAAGGGGAGGGAAACCCTTGTTGTGGAACAAATACCCACTGATGAGTATTCTGGCTATACAAGGCAGGTAGTCTGGATTGATAAAGATCACTATCAACCAATTAGAACGGAATTTTACGATCGAAAGGGAGAGTTATTAAAAACATTACATTTGGAGGACTATCGCCAATATTTGGAACAATATTGGCGGGCACATGTTTTGACAATGATAAACCATCAGACGGGCAAAAGTACTGTGCTCACCATTCATGATCTTAAATTTAAAGTAGGGTTGGGTGAAGATGATTTTAATGTAGCGACGCTTAAAAGAATACGTTGATTTTTTTATAATGAAGCTACACATCTTTAATTGTCTTTTTTTTATATTTCTACTTGCTTCCGCCTCTAGTGCTAGTTGTGTCGAATTACGAGGGATTGCTGCAGTTGAGTATCGCCAATTCCTTGCTAGAGGCGAGGTTGGTCAGAAGACCTTTCAGCCTTCTGTTTTTGTTGAACCAGAACTCTATCAATCTTTTTTGAAAGACAGTGCTAGCATCACTGTAGTACCTTTTTTACGGTTAGATGCTTTAGATGATGAACGGTCTCACTGGGATATCCGTGAATTTATGGTGCGATATCACTTTAAAGAGCTAGATCTTGAGGTTGATCTTGGAATAGGTAAGGTATTTTGGGGTGTAACTGAGTCTCAGCATCTAGTGGATATAATTAATCAAACTGACAGTATCGAATCATTAGATAATGAGGATAAACTCGGTCAGCCAATGCTTCATGTATCATGGATTAAGGAATGGGGAAGTGTTGAGGGTTTTCTACTCCCTTATTTTCGAGAACGTACATTTCCAGGTGAGGATGGGAGACTTAGTTTAGGCGTTGAAAATTCGTCTGCTCAGTATAAGTCCTCGAAAGGGAATAGGCATTTGGATTTTGCAGCTAGATACTCTACTAGTATGAATTCGGTTGATCTGGGGGTAAGCTATTTCCAGGGCACTGGTAGAGATCCTGATTTTATCTATAACCAGCAGCAATTGTTACCTTTTTACCGGCAGATTAGACAAGTTGGAATTGATGCCCAGTGGCTAAAAGGAGATTTTTCTTGGGTTTCCGAAGCTCTGTGGCGTGATACTGGTGAAAAAGAGTACTTTGCAATAACCGCAGGTTTTGAATACAGCCTTGTAGGGATCACTGATACAAATATGGATTTAGGTATTCTAACGGAAGTTTTGTATGATTCCCGTGGACAGAGTGCTACGACAGCATGGCAGCAAGATATTTTTATAGGAACTAGACTTGCAGTTAATGATATCGCAGGGACTGAGATATTGTTGGGGGTAACCCAGGATCTTGATTATTTTAACTCCAGAGCTATAAAGCTTGAAGCATCGAGTAGGATTACAAATTCTTGGCTGTGGAGGGTGAATGGATGGATTTTTAATAGTTATGGTAAGGAGGATCCATTGAGTAGTTTCCAAAAAGATGATTATTTAGAGGTAGGTTTAGAATATTATTACTAGTACTTTAGGGTTGACTAATTTCTTAAAATTACCTTATTAAGGATCTTCGAAAGCCCCCCAATATCCCTCATAACACTCTGTCAATGGAGTACGGGGGGCTAATTTCAATTTAGTAAATTACAGTCTACATCTAGATCCCTTACGAGCAGAATTAAAACGATCGCGCAGGCGCTCAATCATTGCAGTGCGGGCGGCATCGTGGTTGATACCCATTACGACATTCACTTCTAGGCCCTCGCCGTTTTCGGCAAAAGTGGTTTTACCCACGGTGGGGTCGAAGGAAATGGGGTCGTAAGGAGTCATACTGTCAGCCAGACCAGTATTTAACTGGTCGACTTCAATAAATCCGGTCACCAGATCCATTTCTAGAGTTTCAGGCTCTAACAGTACCAGTGCGGCGATAATATCCCACAGGCGAATTACTGCATCCATAGCGAAGTCACCATTACCCTGGAAATCCCCACCTTCAAATTCACGGATAGAGCTGAGGAGTTTGGAGGTATAGCAGGCCTCAGGGGTTGCACGACGTTTAGCCAGGGCTTTGATGGTGCTGCCCTGTACCTTGGCCATGTCGGTAGAGTTGGTGGGTACCAAATAGGTTTCAATATCATTTTCACTCAGGGCGTTAAAGGCCCACTGCGCACTCAGCGGGTCGAGTAGAATATTGAATTCCTGGTGGGTGCTGAAGTCGCTGTCACAGCCAAAACTCGGGTGGGAGAAAATATTGCCGCCCAGATTTCTAGATTTATCGCCAAAGCAGGCTGCCTGGTGATTCTCGGTAAACGGCTCATAATTCTCAAAGCCTCCACCCATCATAATCACACGATCAATTTTTGCCAGCTGCTCTTCGTTGGCCTTGCCGAGTACCCGGGCCAGTGTGGTGAGTTTGCCGGTATTGAAAACCACTGGGCGTTGCTCCAGTTTATCCAGAGTTTCCAGGATAATGTCTTCGGCCAGTTCAAAATTGAAGGAGACACCATTGTTACCTTGGTAGCGGTAGTGTTCCTGTTTTGCGCGGGGGATTAGGTGGTCAGTTCCGTATAAGGTGGAGCCGTTGTCACGCCAGGGACCGGGCACATACTGGCCATAAAGGTTAATACCCATGGCATTGCGGCGCTCCAGATTCCATGTGCCGGTGCTGAAATCGGAGGAGTTGGGCAGCTGGTAATCATCGCGGCCAGTTACAGCGTTGTCGTCATTGACAGGAGCGCTGGAAGCCTTACCGTTAGCCCCGTAAGCGACCTCCTCAGTGGCAAAGTAGGCACCGCGTATCACTTTGGTATCGTTGTTACCCAACCACTCGAGGATGTTGTAAACCGTATTGGCTCCGTGCGCTACAGTATTGAAGGAGTCTTCAACCACTGCCAGCTCCAGGGTGTAGCGTGGGTCTTTGGCAATCAGCATCAATGCTACGGCATCGTCAAAGTTATTGAAGTCGCCGATCCAGATAATCGGTTGGGCATCTTCATTTTTGGTTGCTTGGTGCAGGCGCTTTCCATGACGACCATTATCCGCATGGCAGGAGGCCAGGGTTGCAAAGCTACCAAGAATCAGGGCTCCGGCAGATAGCCAACGTTTTAATTTCATCTATATTTCCCTATGGTTCGAGAGTCTTTAATTGGCGATTTCACGACCCTTCCCTGTGTCGATACATGGCCACTCCTGTAATAACTACCATTAACGCTTGTTAGCTATAAATAGTGCCCAATTACAAAAGTTAACGCCGGCTTATAGGCCGGCACAGGTATATCCCTATACCATTTAATTTCTTTTATTCGTTTTCCATTAGCTTTTAATTCTGGATAAAAGATTTCAGGTTGCGTGCCAGTTGCTGAGGCAATGGTTCGGTCCCTTTGATGCCGAGGTTTGTTAAGCGCGATTTATCCAGCTGACAATTGTAGGGGCGCGGTACTGAAAAATCGGGTTTGCTATCTGCGCTGATATGGTCAGCACTCAATTCGCATACTTTGGCAATAATATGCGCAAGTTCAAAGCGAGTGCAGGCGGTGTCGCCGCTCCACTGATAGATACCTTCAAATTGGATGCCACGCTGGGTTTTCAACAGGCATTGCTCCAATACTTCTGCCACTTCCTCCACACTGGTGGGAAAACGAATTGCCCAGTGATCCAGTGTGACCGGCTTTTGCTCTCGCAGTGTCTCTAATAGGGCGGTAATACCCGATTCCTCCAGGTAGGAGACGGGTCCAAACAGCCAGGGCAATCTTAAAACCCAATGGTTACCGTTTTTCAATACTGCTTCCTCTCCCGCCAACTTGCTGCGGCCGTAGAAATTCACGGGATTGGGTGTGTCATCAGGGGCATAGGGTGGGGCAGTACCATCAAAGACATAGTCTGTGCTGATATACACCAACTGTGCATTGATTTCGCTACAGTGCTTTGACAACAACTCTGTGCTGCTGACATTGAGTTGCCAGGCGGTATCTGGATTGTCAGCACAGCGGTCTGGCCAGCGCTCAGCGGCACAATGGATCACCACTTCCGGCCTGATATCGTTCAGGGAAGCTTTCACTGCGCTGCTATCCGATAAGTCCAGGCGAATTAAGTTTTCGCCTGCGCGAGAAAAAGCGGTGCCGATTACGGAAAAAGTAGGTTTGTTGGAAAGTTGTTTAAATACACTACGGCCCAGCAGGCCGGAGGCGCCGGTAATCAGGATTTTCACGGGTTACTTTCCTTTAATTAGACCAGTGGGGAAACGGTGGCCTATGTGGGGTAATGAATGGTGCAGGATAGTTTGGCTGGAGGCTAGGGAAGCCTGCCCGCCAGAGAGCCGCCCGGCCAGCCAGCCTGCATATTTGCTGGAGGTATGGCCGGGCAGGAACAATTTACATCTGCTCCATAACTTCAATACCGAGCAAGCCGAGGCCAGTCGCGATAGTGCTGGCCACCAGGTTACACAGCTGCAGACGGCTGTGCTTCTGCTCTTCACTTACCCCTTCTTTCAACACCGGGCAGGCTTCGTAGAAGCTCATATAGGCACTGGCCAGCTCGTACAAATAAGTACAGAGCACGTGTGGGAAGGTGTCTTTGGCTACCTGATCCAGTACTTCACCAAATTGGTTCAGTTTTACTGCCAGTGCGCGCTCTTGGGGGCTTTCCAGATTAATATCGCCCTTGAGTTCACTCGCCTCAATACCGGCCTTGCGGAAAATACTGCGTACGCGGGTATAGGCATACTGTAGGTAAGGCGCAGTATTGCCTTCAAAGCTGAGCATGGATTCCCAGCTGAAGATGTAATCGTTAGTGCGGGTCTTGCTCAGGTCCGCATATTTCACCGCGCCGATGCCCACCTTGCGCGCGATTTCCGCACAGGTTTGTGCATCCAGTTCAGGGTTTTTCTCGGCTACCAGTTTCTCTGCGCGCTCCACCGCTTCATCCAGCAGGGCGGCCAGTTTTACCGTACCGCCGCTGCGGGTTTTAAATGGTTTGCCGTCGTCGCCCATCATGGTACCGAAGGTGCAGTGTTCCAGGCCCACAGAATCCTCCACAAAACCGGCTTTGCGTGAGGCGACAAAGGCCTGCTGCAGGTGCAGGGATTGACGGGCGTCCACTACGTAGAGGATACGGTCAGCTTTGAGCTGGCTGGCACGGTAGCGGATGGCGGCCAGGTCGGTGGTGGCGTACAAATAACCGCCGTCTTTTTTCTGAATAATCATCGGGCTTGGATTGCCCTCTTTATCGGCCATCTCTTCCAGGAACACCACGATAGCACCCTGATCTTCGACGGCGATGCCGCGGTCTAGCAGCTCTTTAACCAGCACCGGCAGATCGTTGTTGTAGCGGCTTTCGGCATAAATATCTCCAGGCTGAAGAGTGACATTGAGCTTGGAGTAGATCTCTTCACAGTGGCTGATGGAGATATCGATAAACTGTTTCCACAGTTTCAGGCACTGCTCATCGCCACCCTGTAGTTTTACAACGTATTCACGGGCGCGATCGGCAAAACCCTCTTCCTCGTCGAAGCGTACCTTGGCTTCGCGATAGAAAACTTCCAGGTCGGCCAACGCCACTTCGGCATCATTGTCTGCCAGCTTGTCGGAGAGGTGCGCCAGTAACATACCGAATTGGGTGCCCCAGTCGCCCATATGGTTTTGGCGAACCACCTTGTGACCCTGGAATTCCAATAAGCGCGCCAATGCATCACCGATAATGGTGGTGCGCAGATGGCCCACGTGCATTTCCTTGGCCAAGTTGGGGGAAGAGTAGTCGATGACTACGTTCTTCGGCTCTTCAACAGGGGAGATATTCAGACGTGTATCAGCCTTGGCTGCTAACAGTTGTTGGCTCAGCCATTGCTTACTCAGGTGGATGTTTAAGAAGCCAGGACCCGCGATCTCGACCTTTTCGATCATATCGCCCTTGTCCAGCTGCTCAAGGATCTTGCTGGCCAGCTCACGCGGGTTGGTGCCCAGTCGCTTGGCGGCGCCCATAGCGCCATTGGCCTGGTAGTCGCCAAATCCGGCTTTCTTCGCAGGTGCCACAATCGGGCCGCATTCTTCGGGGATACCGGCGGCAAGCATGGCGGCCTGGAATTTGTCGGAGAGGAGTTGGCGAATATTCATAGAGGGTTATAGCTGTCTTAAATTCGTGGAAACGCCGAATTTTAATGGGCGGTGGCGGCTTTGCAACCAGCGAGGGCTGGAGAGCGACTCAAATCTGGGTACAGGTGTCCAGATGGTGAGGTGCTCAGTGGTATGATGCCGCCAAATTATGGAGGTACCGTGAGTTCTACCACACTTTATTGGCACGATTATGAAACCTGGGGCACAGACCCGGGTGCCGACAAACCGGCGCAGTTTGCCGGTATCAGGACCGACGAAGCGCTGAATATCGTCGGCGAGCCATTGATGATTTACTGCCGCCCCTCGGCGGACTGCCTGCCGCAGCCTATGGCGAGTCTGGTGACGGGCATCAGCCCGCAAAAGGCCCTGGCTAACGGCGTGCCGGAAATTGAATTTATCCAGCGTATCCTCGCTGAACTGGGTGCGCCGGGTACCTGCGGAGTGGGCTACAACAGTTTGCGCTTTGATGACGAAGTAACCCGCTACACCCTGTACCGCAACCTGCTCGACCCCTATGGGCGAGAGTGGCGCTCCGGCAATAGCCGCTGGGACATTATCGACATGGTGCGTCTCACTTACGCCCTGCGCCCGGAGGGTATCCAGTGGCCGACACGCGAAGACGGTGCGCCGTCTTTCCGCCTGGAAGAACTGACTGCAGCCAATGGAATTTCCCACGAGGGCGCTCACGATGCACTCTCTGATGTCCACGCTACGATAGATATGGCGCGGCTGATCCGCAAGCAACAACCGAAGCTTTACGATTATGTTTTCCGCCTGCGCCGCAAGCAGGAAGCCGCCAAGATGATTGATATGCGTGAGCGCCGCCCGCTGTTGCATATCTCCGGCAAGATTTCTGCCAATCATGGGCATTTGACCTACGTTATGCCGTTGGCCAGCCATCCGGTGAATCGCAACGCCGTAATTGTTGCCAATTTGGCGATGGACCCCGAGCCTTTACTCAACCTGGATGCGGATACGCTGCGTGAGCGCCTCTATACCGCTCGCGATCAACTGGGTGAAAGCGAACTGCCCGTTGGGTTGAAACTGGTGCACTTGAACAAGTGCCCGATATTGGCCCCGGCCAATATGCTTGACGATAAACGTGCTAATGAGCTGGGCATCGATAGGGCGGTTTGCGAGGCCAACTGGCAGAAGTTGAAAAGCGTTGATCTGACCGAGAAACTGCACAACGTATTTCTGGATCGGGAGTTTCCCCAGAAAGATGTAGAGGCGGATCTCTACGGCGGTTTCCTCAGCGATGCCGACCGCGATATCTGCCGTGAGCTGCACCGCGGCTTGGCAGCACGCGGGCCCGAAGCCCTGGCTGGCGAAGTGCCATTCAGTGACAAGCGCCTACCCGAGTTATTGTTCCGCATGCGTGCGCGCAACTTCCCAGAGACTCTATCGGACGAGGAACATCAGCGCTGGCAGATCTGGTGTTTCCAGCGGTTAACCGATCCCACCGCAGGGGCCTCTATCACCCTCGAAGATTACTTCCGCCAGCTGTCCGAACTGCGAGTACAGCATCCAGAGCGGATATCGCTGATTACCGAGCTGGAAAACTGGGGCGATAGCCTACTCGCCTAATGTGTTGAATCGTGCCAGCGGCCATTCTTTCACTGGGCTCTATTGCGGTGCCCGAGTAGAATGCCGCTCGCGAACACCCGCGCCCACAAGGCGCAATCACTGGAGTAACCATGGACTTTATCGGAGCCAATATTCTGTCCGTCAGCCAGTTCGAACGTGCCGATATAGAGCGCGTATTCGATGTGGCTGACGCCATGACCCCTTATGCAAAGCGCGAAAAAGTAACGCGCGTATTGGAGGGGGCGATTCTCGGCAATATGTTTATGGAGCCGAGCACCCGTACCCGCCTGAGTTTTGGGGCTGCTTTTAACTTATTGGGTGGCACGGTTCGGGAAACTGTGGGGATTACTGCCAGTGCTATGGCTAAGGGAGAATCCCTCTACGATACGGCACGGGTACTGTCGGGCTACAGCGATGTGATTTGTATGCGTCACCCGCAGGAGGGCTCTGTGGCAGAATTTGCCGCAGCGAGTCGCGTGCCGGTGGTCAACGGCGGTGATGGCGCTAATGAGCATCCCACCCAGGCGCTGTTGGATCTCTACACTATTCGCAAAGAGCTGGCCGCCCATGGCCGCACCCTGGATGATTTCCGCATTGCCATGATTGGCGATCTCAAACACGGCCGTACCGTGCACTCCCTGTGCAAGCTGCTGTGCTTATTTGGCAGTGTGCATATCACTCTGGTTTCCCCACCGGAGCTGGCAATGCCCGATGCGATTGTGGAGAAGCTGCGTGAGGTGGGGCACGAGGTAACGGTGACCGACCAGCTGGAATCCTCGATCGCCCATGTGGATATCGTCTATTCCACCCGTATCCAGGAAGAGCGCTTTGCCTCTCAGGATGAGGCCAACCGCTATCGCGGGCGTTTCCGCCTTAACCGGGCGATTTTTACTCGCTATGCAGAGCCCAATACGGTGATTATGCACCCCCTGCCGAGGGATTCACGCGCAGAGGCCAATGAACTGGATACCGACCTGAACGAACATCCTAGCCTGGCGATTTTCCGCCAGACCGATAACGGCCTGCTGGTGCGTATGGCTCTGTTCGCCCTGCTATTAGGGGTGGAACGTCAAGTGGATAAATACGCCCGCGAAGTAAACTGGCATAGCCGTCGCAACCCGGTTTAACGTCACTTTCCTTGTTTTCGGATAACGCCGTTTTTTTCTGTTAATCTGATTGAGTTACCCCGGCCAGAAATACGATGGCTGGCCCGGGTTTCTCCGCAATCGCATCAGGGAAAGATGCATGTCGAATCAGATATCGTCAGCGGTATTCTTGCGCGGCGCGCTCATCCTGACGCTGCTCCTCGTCGTTTTGATTTCAAAAAGTGCCGCACAGGAAAGTACTTCCCCCCATGTGGCGCTGTTGACTATTGATGGCGCCATAGGCCCCTCTACGACGGATTACTTTAAGCGTGCCACTGAGAGTGCTGGTGAGCGCGGCGCTGAGTTAATCATTGTACATATCGATACTCCAGGCGGTCTGGATGCGGCTTCCCGAGATATTATTCAGCATATCCTTTCCTCTCCTATCCCTATTGCCATGTATGTGTACCCCTCGGGCGCCCGTGCAGCCAGTGCCGGCACCTATATCCTCTATGCCAGCCAGATAGCAGCCATGGCCCCGGCTACAACTCTGGGGGCCGCCACGCCGGTACAAATAGGCGGACCACCGGGAACGCCATCTCCAGGTGGCAACCCGAAAGAGAGCGACCAAAAAGAGGAAAAAGAAAAAGCGAATGAAGACGACGAAGAAGGTAAAGACGAGGACAAAAAGGAAAAGCCATTATCCGGCACCGCCATGGAGCGCAAGATGGTTAATGACTCCGTTGCTTTTATTCGAGGCTTGGCACAACGCAATGGACGCAATGCCGAGTGGGCGGAGAAGGCCGTTCGTGAAGCGGCAACTCTGACAGCTTCGGAAGCGCTAGAGATGAATGTTGTCGATATTGTTGCCAAGAATGACGAGGATTTACTGAAGCAAGTGGCCGGACGTAAAGTATCTCTTGATTCCGGTGAAATTACCATTTCGGCAGAGATTGCCCAACTCCCCATAGAAAATTACGAGCCAGATTGGCGTAATGAGTTACTGGCTCTGATTACCAATCCCCAGGTGGCTTATATTCTTTTATTGATCGGTATTTATGGGCTGATTTTCGAGGGGTATAGCCCCGGCGCTTTTGTGCCCGGCATTGTGGGGATTATCTGCCTGCTTTTGGCATTTTATGCTTTGCAGGTTTTGCCGATTAATTATGCCGGATTGGCGTTGATTATTGTTGGGGCGCTTTTGATTGTGGCGGAAGTCTTTATGCCCAGTTTTGGCGCCTTGGGAATTGGTGGGATTATTGCCTTGGTGATTGGTTCAGTAATGCTGATCGATACCGATGTGCCGGGCATGCAGGTGTCGCGAAAACTCATCGCGGCAATTGCTGGAGTGAGTGGTGTTTTTCTTTTGGGTCTTTTAATGGCGGTGGGCAGGAGTTTGCGCAAACCGCGACTTGCTTCCGATCAGGCCCTGGTGGGACGTGTGGCGGTGGTGAGCAATGTGAGCGAAGAAGAGGTGCTGGTGCACCTCGGTGGTGAAATATGGCGGGCGCACTGTGAGACGCCACTGGAGCCTGGGCAGCGAGTGCGTGTTATCGCCCAGCGTGGTTTGCTGCTCTATGTTGAGCCGGGCTAGTCATTGCGGTTGGCATTTAAATTGGCTTTTGCTGGTGCGAATTTACCCCAGCAAAATTTACAAGCAGTTATAGGGAGAGATAAGCATGGTCAGTTATTTTGTTGGGCTGTTGGTGCTCGCGGTATTACTGCTATTGATGTATGCCATCCGAATCTTGCGGGAATATGAGCGTGCGGTGGTCTTTTTTCTGGGGCGCTTTCAGACGGTGAAAGGACCTGGCCTGATTATCATCATCCCAATTATCCAGACCATGGAGCGCGTGGACTTGCGCACCGTAGTGATGGATGTCCCTACACAGGATGTGATCAGTCGCGATAATGTTTCAGTAAAAGTGAATGCGGTCGTTTATTACCGGGTTGTTAATTCACAGTCAGCGATTATCAATGTTGAATTTTATCACGAAGCTGTCAGCCAACTGGCCCAGACGACGCTTCGATCTGTACTGGGTAAGCATGAGTTAGATGAGATGCTTTCCGAGCGGGACAAACTCAATGTGGATATTCAAAAAATCCTTGATGAGCAAACTGATGCCTGGGGTGTTAAAGTCACTAATGTCGAAATTAAACATATCGACCTGGATGAGAGCATGGTGCGTGCTATTGCCCAGCAGGCTGAAGCAGAGCGGGCACGACGAGCCAAGGTAATTCATGCAGAAGGCGAAGCCCAGGCAGCCTTAAAATTAACAGAAGCTGCCAATCAGCTATCTCAAAATGCTAACGCCATTACTTTGCGCTACATGCAGACCATGATTGATATTGCCGGAGCAAATAATAGCTCAACCATTGTGTTTCCACTTCCACTGGATTTGATTGAGCCTCTATTGAAGCGTGGTGCTGAGGCGCAGAAATAAAGAATTCTCTTTCTCTGTGAAACATAACTAAAAAGGCCACATTTTGATGTGGCCTTTTTAGTGGAGCTCTCTGTAAATGGTCTTACAAGAGCTTTTCCATCAGAGAGCGAGTTGAACTATCCCAATCCTCGGGAACATTTCCATCTGCGGCATTATAAATCTGCGCACTTAACTGTTTGCCTAGCTCTACCCCCCATTGGTCAAATGGGTTAATTCCCATAAGGCAACCGCTGGTGAATACCTTGTGCTCGTAAAGCGCTAACAGAGCTCCCAAGTGATGCGGGTCTAACTTTTCCAGTATCAAAGTATTACTTGGGCGATTACCGGGAATGGCTTTATGTGGTGCCAGCGCATGGGCTTCGCGGTGGGTATAGCCGGCATCCTCCAGTTCCTGGCGGGCTTCGTGCAGGGATTTGCCCCGTAGTAGAGCCTGGCTCTGGCTGATACAGCAAGCCAGTAACCAGCGGTGTTGCTCGCTTAGCTCAGAGGTCGGTTGCTTGATGGCGATAAAATCCGCTGGAATCAGGTCAGTGCCCTGGTGCAATAGTTGATGGAAGGAGTGCTGTCCATTGGTCCCCTCGGAGCCCCAGATCACACTGCCGCTGGGATACTCCAGAGGCTTGCCCTCTTTATCCACGCTTTTACCCAGGCTCTCCATATCCAATTGCTGCATCCAGGCGGGAAATTTGGATAGACGCTGAGCATAGGGCAGAATCACTTGGCTGCTGGCACCCCAGCACTGGCGATACCAGAACTGAATAAGAGCCAGCAATACCGGCAGGTTTTCCTTCAGAGGGGCACTGGCAAAATGGGTGTCCATGCTATGGGCACCGGCCAATAGTTGCTCATAAACGTTGTAGCCGTAGGCCAGGATGATCGGCAGACCAATGGCCGACCACAGTGAGTAGCGGCCACCTACCCAGTCCCACATAGGGAAAATATTTTCTGGGGCAATACCAAAGTCTTGTGCGGCCACAATATTGCTGCTTACGGCAACAAAGTGTTGGGATAAGTGTTTTTCAGTGGCACCCGCCGCTAGTACCCATTGACGTGCACTCAGAGCATTCTCTCGGGTTTCCAGAGTGGAAAAAGATTTAGAGGCAATGATAAAGAGAGTCTCTTCCGGGTTGAGACCTTTGAGGGTATCACTGAGGTCGGCACCATCAATATTTGCTACGAAATGTACTCGAATACTTTCCTTGTGCCATGAGCCGAGAGCCTCAACCACCATACGCGGACCGAGGTCGGAGCCACCGATGCCGATATTGACGATATGGCGAATAGCTTTGCCGCTGAATCCGAGCCACTTTTGCTGATGGATGCTATCGGCAAACCGCTGCATCTGAACGCGGCAGTCAGCCACGGCGCGTTCGTGTTCAGTTTTTGCCACTCCCTGAAAGCGAAGGGCGGTGTGTAGGGCTGGTCGATGTTCGGTATTATTGACATTGGCACCGTCAAGCAGGGCAGCAATCTGGCTGCTCAAATCCTGATCTTCGGCATAGTCGAGTAACAGTTGCAGAGTGTCCTGCCGCAGGTGATTTTTACTGAAGTCCAGATAGATACCAGAGGCTTCGCAGCTAAAACTGGTTGTGCGCTGGGGATCGGTGGCGAAAAGTTCGCGTAAAGACCACTTTTGTTGTTTGAAATGAAATTGGAGTTGTCCAATTGCAGAGGTACGGCTCAGGGCCAGAGCTTCACTTGTCATGTTGATCGTTAATTAACTCTCTTTTGAGTAATTTTTTTCGGTCTTTCCAAGCTGAACGGTGCTTGGTGTCAAAGGGTTGGCAATCCTAACTTATTACTTTCGCGGGGCCAGTATCTGAGACGGTACAGTCTATTACAAGAAAAGAGTCTTCGCTAAGAATGGGGGAGAGAAAAAACAAATGCCGCTCGTTAAAGCGGCATTTGGTGGTGATCCATACTAAATAATGCTTTGTTACTTGTGTGTCTGTCAGTGTAAATTTAGTCAAAACCTCATTTAGTATGAATCACCACGCTGTTCTGCTTGAAACGATTTTACTTCACCACTTTCATGCAGCGTACTCTGTCAGAAGCCATCCAGCAGTCAGCATCTGCAGGGCAGGCCATGGAAACTGGAATTTGTTCAGCACCTGGTGGGCAGTAAGCTGGCGGTGCCGGAGGGCTACAGCAACCTGCTAGAACCAGTGCACTGATAATACCGATTAAGTACTTGGCTGGAGTGAAATTCATCCCCTAACTCCTTTCCGTTGATGTTAGCCATTAGCATAGCCAATAAAACGTCACCTGTTGGTCAGCTTTGTAAAATGTGTTTTACAAAGAAGCCGCCTAATTGAGTGTAATAGGCGCAGGAAAAAAAAAGCTGTCAGGTGCAAAGTCAGGGAGAAGCTTGCGCCAGTTTGTAGGGTTTTAGGCTGTAAAAATAGCGTTTTCTTTCTGAGGTGCTGCTAAGTGTGTTGTTTTTTGTGGCGGTGGAGTGAGTTGAAATTTATTTTTTAATGTTTTTTGTTGCAGTTTTCTTTTGCGGGATTTTAGGTGAACTATTGCTGGAATAGAAGTTAGCGAATGTAAAAATGGCAGTCTTTTATTCGTTGCGCAGATGAGTACTCTTCTTATGAAGATGACGAAAATCATTTACAGGTGGAATGTGTAAAGATAAGGCGTAAATATGGCAATGAGGTAGGCCAAAATTTTGCTACATCATTGCCAGATTGAAGACCCTAGTGAATGGATTTGGGTCCATGAAGGAAATGACCGAAGGCCTGAGCCAGGGTTTCTTCCCGTTCTGGGTCGCGTAATGTACTTAGTAGAGAGGTGCGCACCTTGGGCAGAAACATCAAGTCAGAGAGCAATAAGTTAAAGGTATCCTGGTTATTACTATCTGCCAGTGCATTGAGCCAAAGTTTGGCTAATTGTGGATTTTCTAGGTCTTGGGGGCAGCGGCTGCCGATGGCAGCAAGAAGCTCTATAGACTTAGCCTTGATGCTCTGAGTGCCACTCGATGATTTTTGTGTCAGATGCTTTAAAACTTCTTGCAGTAAAGTGCCGCGTAACCCCTGCGCCGGCGAATGAGAGATACCACGCACTGCAGCGGCAATCAGGGTGAAATCCGGAGTGTCATTGTGTAAAGAGTCATGTGCCCGAGTGGCGATGGCTTCTACCAGCTGGTGATCGACCACTTCATTTTCCAGACAGTGGCACAGATTGACAAAAACTGGCGCAGCAATATGGGACAACTGATTTAACAGAAGCTCTTTCTGGGAGTCCCAGCGGGCTGATAGATCGGCAATTCCCTGTAGGGCCAGGTTATCCCAGCGGGACTTCTGGGGGTTGTGGAAATAGTCGAGTATTGCTGCATAGTGCGCGCTAGGTGTGCGCTTCAGAAGCCGTTGGGTGTGCGCGTGAAATGCAGCTTGGCGCTCGTTGGAAGGGGTATAAAGTAGACCGCTTTGTTGCAGTAATTGGTCCAGCTGCGCTGCGGATTCGGAAGCGGGCGCCTGCTTCAGCTCTTGGGCCAGGGCGCGCAGCAAGCCATCGCGGGCCTGTAGCTGTAGCTTGCCCTGCTCATCGAGGGGAAAGCGCAGGAACCAAACCGCCGGTTCACCACCCTCAACGGGTTGCAGCAAGAGACCACTCCAGGCCTGGCGCAAATAGGGGTGAGGCCAGGCCTTTTGGCCCGCCTCGAAAGCCTCGGCTGTAGACTTTGGTACAGATTGAAGACGCCGGCCCAGATCGAACCAGCGTAATTTAAAGTCCGCCTCTTCTATCAGGGCGCTCAGGGTACCGCTTTCACTCATGACAGCTTTGTAGATTTCCTTCTTTTTTATCGGAGGGTGCTGTGGCCGCAACTGAGATCGGCATCTGCTTAAAGTGCAACCAGCCGTAGGCGATCGCCAGCAACGGGCAGATGATGTTAAACAGGGCATAGGGTAGGTAAGAGAAGGTATAAATGCCAAGGGTAGCCGTCATATAGGCCCCGCAGGTATTCCAGGGGATCAGTACGGAGGTGATGGTGCCGGAGTCCTCCAGTGTACGGGACAGGTTTAGCCCATGCAGGCCCTTCTCTTCAAAGGCTTCTCTGAACATACGGCCCGGAATAATAATTGCCATGTACTGGTCACCAGCGGCGGCGTTCATGCCGAAACAGGTGAATACGGTGGAGGTCACCAAGCCGCCCACGGTTTTAATACGCGACAGAGTCCAATTGACAATCACTTGTAGGAAGCCGGCGCGCTCCATGGCGCCACCGAAGGCCATGGCGGAGGTGATCAGCCACACAGTATTGAGCATGCTGCTCATACCGCCTTTAGAGAGGAGTGCGGCGACATTCTCATTCGTAGAGGTGGATTTATAGCCATCGAACAGGCTGTACCAGGCGCCTTTGAGTGCGGCCAGGGCACCTTCATCTCCCCCCAGACGGCGGGCAGTCTCCGGTTCGAAAATCAATGCGATGGCACAGCCCACCAGGGAGCCGACGATCAACGTGGGGAAGGCGGGGACTTTGCGCCAGGCCATAGCGAGTAGCAAGATCAGAGGCAGCAGGCTGATCAGGGAGATTTTGAATTCGCTCTTCAGGGCAGTAAGTAAAGACTCGATATCCGAGGCGGAAGCAGTGCTGGCCTCAGAAGTGAGGCCGAGATACGCGAACACCACCAAGGCGATAACGAAGGCTGGAATTGCGGTCGACATCATATGGCGGATGTGTTGGAACAGATCGTTCGATGTTACCGCCGCAGCCACGTTGGTCGTGTCAGATAGCGGCGACATCTTATCGCCAAAGTAGGCGCCGGAAATTACCGCACCCGCAGTGATTTCCGGGGACAAGCCAAGAGCACCGGCAATCCCCATAAGAGCCACACCCAGTGTGCCGGCGGTGGTCCAGCTGGAGCCGATGCTAAGACCCACTACGGCACAGATAATACAGCTAGCGGCGTAGAACCATTGGGGCGAGAGAATCTGTACCCCGTAATAAATCATCGATGGCACAGTGCCAGCTAATATCCAGCTGCCGATCAAAGCGCCCACCGCCAGTAGTATCAGAATCGCGCCAAATACCAGGCCTATGCCGTGCAGCATGCCGCCTTCCATATCACTCCAGCTGTGGCCGTTTTTCATGCCCATGAGCGCAACCACGCAGGCACACAACAACAGTGCAATTTGGTTGGGGCCGTAAGAGGAATCGGCGCCATAAAAATACACTGACAGTGACAAGAGTGCGATCAGGATCCCCAGGGGGATCAACGCATCCAGCAGGCTGGGCGTGCGCGGTTCATTAGTGGGGGTGGCTTGAGACAAGGTGGACTCCTGCTTGACTGCGTGGCTTGTGCCGTATTCGTTATCGTTGTTTTTGCCGTCGGCGGCGGTTGTCCCTCCTATTCTCCCGGCTTGGGACGGTGAAGTCTACTTTGAATAGCAATTGGGACAGGAGGACCTTTTTACTGACTGACCCGTCTAACGGTTCTTTCATCGCCTTGGTCATCGATCTGGTCGGGTGAGGTGCTAGCAGTTCGGCGAGGCTTCCGGTATGTTCTGCGCCGATTTCTTATCCCGGCTACCCTGTGGCCGTACAATAAAATGAGCCCGGGCCACGGGTAGATAGTCGGTCCGGCAGGTAGTGATGTCATGAGAGCAAGTGAGTTAGACCCCGCTCAATTTGAGGATATGCGCCCTTATCGCGACGATGAGGTGCGTGCTGTTCTGGACAGGCTGATCGCCGACCCGGAAATGTCCCATGCTGTAGCGCATTTCCTGATCCCCAAACTGGCGCGCCTGGAAGGCCCCCTGGCCTGGCTGGTACGCCAGTTCCTGCGTTTTGAATTCCGCAAAGTGCACGATGTACGTGGTGTACAGGCGATTGTAGAAAAATACATCGACAAGGTGGTGAGCCGCACCACCTCCGGGCTGACAATTTCTGGGCTGGATACCCTGCCGCGGGACCGCGCCTGTCTCTTTGTAAGCAATCACCGGGATATCGCCATGGACCCGGCTTTTGCCATCGTGTCCATGTACAAGGAGGGGCATGAGACCTCCCGAATCGCCATCGGCGATAACCTGCTGGGCAAGCAGTTTGCCGGCGATATTATGAAGCTCAACAAGTGCTTTACCGTTAAGCGCAGTTCTGGCACCCGCAGGGAAAAGCTGCAGTCGGCGACAATGCTGTCTAACTACATCTACCATTCCATCGTGAATGACAATGAGCATGTGTGGATCGCGCAGCGCTCCGGGCGTGCGAAGGATGGTATGGATCGTACTAATCCGGCCTTGGCGGCCATGTTCGCCATGACGAAAGATCGGGATATGCCCTTTGCGGATTTCTGGCGCAAGTTGCACATAGTGCCCCTGTCCATCTCCTACGAGTGGGACCCCTGCGATGCCCAGAAAGCCAAGGAACTCTACATCACCGAACACAAGGACGAGTACAAGAAGGCCAAGAACGAGGATCTGGCCTCCATCGGCAAGGGTGTGATCGGCTTCAAAGGGCGGGTGCACACCGCGTTTGGTACACCGATCGAGGCGGATTTCAATGACGTTAACAGCGTCGCTGAAGAGATTGATCGCCAGATTGTCGGCAATTACACCCTGCATCCCACGAATCTGATCGCCTACGAAATGATCTATGGCGAAGTGTCCGGATTGCCGGTGGGTTACCCGCACAAGCCCTGGGATGCCAGTGAACACCTGGAGACCCGTGAGAAGTTTGAAGCGCGCATGGCCAAGGTCGATGAGCGTTGGCGGGAAAAGGCGATCCAGGCCTATGCCAACCCGGTAGTTTCACGCCTCGCATTTGAATAACTGTTTTGGAATCAGTGTAAGAGGGGCACTCAGCCTCTGCGGTGCTGGTGAGGAGGGGGCGCTTAGTGGATAATAACGCCCCCTGCGCCACCCACTAGCGAATAGACTCTCCCCCGTGCTCAACGATAAACACAAAACTGCCATCCAGGCTGCCTACAGCCAATTCCTGTCCAGCCGTGGCCTCAAGGCCCGTTATGGGCAAAAACTGATGGTGGCGGCTATTGCCCGCACGCTGGGCTCGATTGTGCAAAGTGCCACTGGCGAGCGCGACAGCAGCAAGACAGACGGCGAGCATATCTGTGTGGTGGAAGCCGGTACCGGTACCGGTAAAACGGTCTCCTATTTACTTGCCGCCATTCCCCTGGCCCAGGCCCAGGACAAAACCCTGGTGATTTCCACCGCCACAGTTGCTTTGCAGGAACAGATTATCCACAAGGACCTGCCCGAAGTGATGCGTCACAGTGGCCTCAACTTTGAGTTTACCCTGGCTAAGGGGCGCGGTCGCTACCTGTGCCTGTCAAAATTAGATCAACTACTCTCCAGTTTTTCCGCCAGCGGTACCGGCCTCTCTCTGGGACTCTACGAAGACGAGCTGCCCCAGGTGGGAGAGGACAGTGTTGCCCTCTACCAGAAGATGACTGACAGCCTGACCTCTGGCCGTTGGGATGGTGACCGCGACAACTGGCCGGAAACTATCGAGGCCGATGACTGGGGTCGGATCACTACAGATCACCGTCAGTGTAGCGGCCGTCGCTGCCCCCATGTCACCAATTGCAGTTTCTTTCGCGCGCGCGAGAGCTTGGGCAAGACCCAAGTGATTGTTGCCAATCACGATTTGTTACTGGCGGACCTGGCCCTGGGCGGCGGTGCCATATTGCCTCCCCCAGAAGAGACGATTTACGTGCTCGACGAGGCCCATCACCTGCCGGACAAGGCCCTCAATCATTTCTCACATCACAGCCGTGTCGGCGCCTCCACCGGTTGGCTCGACCAAGCCAACAAGGCCCTTGGCCAGATGTTGGGAGAGATCGGCGATGGTGCCGAACTGGATCGCTGTGGTGAGCAGCTACCGGCGGTGCTCACCTCTGCCAAACAGGGCTTGGAGCAAATGTGGCCGCTGATTGAAGAATTGTGCGAATTTGAGGATGAGCGGGGTAATACCACTCGACACCGCTTCGAGGGTGGAGTGGTGCCGGATTCCATGATGCAGCTGGCGGAAAAGTTGCGCGAGGATTTTGACGAGCTGGAGGGGCTGTTCGGCAAAATGTTGCAAACGGCCCAGCGTATGCTCGAGGACGCTCACTCTCCGGTGCCTATTGTAGATCTGGAGCGTTGGTACCCTCAGCTAGGCAGCTGGTATGGGCGTGCCGAGGCCAATTTGTTGCTCTGGGCCAACTATGCCCGCGCAGATGCCGATGGCGCCCTGCCTCAGGCGCGCTGGGTTACTCTGGTGGATTGGGGTGGTTCGACCGATTTCGAGGTGTGCAGCTCGCCCATCCTGGCCGGCAAGACTTTGGATTACAGCCTTTGGCGGCGCTGCTATGGTGCGGTGCTTACCTCCGCGACGCTCACCGCACTGGGCAAGTTTGACCGCCTGCGCATGCGTGCCGGTACCCCGGAAAATGCCAGCTACCAAGTGGTTCCCAGTCCCTTTGATTTTTCCAGAGCCACTCTGCAGGTTCCCGCTTGTGCCGTGGATGCAGGTAACGCGGACCAGCACACCGATGCGGTGATTGATGCTCTGCCGGAGTTGCTCAAGGACTCTGGTGGTTCCCTGGTACTCTTCTCCTCTCGCCGTCAGATGGAGACGGTCTACGAGGCACTGCCCGGTACCTGGCGCAACCGCATCCTGATGCAGGGGCAGCAGTCCCGTCAGCATTTACTCGACTCACACCGTGAAATCGTCGATGGTGGTGGCAGCAGTGTGTTGTTTGGTCTCGCCAGTTTTGCCGAGGGCCTGGATTTGCCTGGGGATTACTGCAGGCATGTGGTGATTGCCAAGTTGCCTTTCGCGGTGCCCGATGACCCAATAGAGGCGGCCTTGGCAGAATGGATTGAGGCCAAGGGTGGCAATCCATTTATGCAGATCACCGTGCCGGATGCAGCCCTGAAACTGGTACAGGCCTGCGGTCGTTTGTTGCGTGCGGAAGGGGATAGTGGAACAGTCACCTTGCTGGATCGACGTGTGGTGAGCCGTCGCTACGGCCAGGCGATTCTCAATTCACTGCCGCCCTTTAACCGCCATATCGAATAACCTCTTACTCTTTGGTGTGCCCCATTTTCGTCTACAGGTTTGGAATTCCTGCCAGGGGCACTGGGATTACAAGCCGCCCGGCAGGGCGGTTTAGGGATTGGATCTATGCAAGCTATTTACTCTGAAGTCGCCGATCAATTGTTACAGCTCGAAGCCGAGTTGCGCCGCATGGCCCTGTGGCAGGAGGAGGCCCCAACAGCGGAAGCCTTAGCCAGCAGGGAACCTTTCTGTGTAGATACCCTGACTCTGCCGCAGTGGCTGCAATTCATCTTTTTGCCGCGTATGCGCCAGCTAATTGAGGGGCAGATGCCGCTACCGCAACAGTGTGGCATAGCGCCAATCGCGGAAGAGTTCTTCAAAGAGAGGGGAGGCGCTGAGCCTCTGATCAAGATTCTCAAGGGCATCGACGAGCGCCTGCAGCGCGGCTGAGTCCTCCTCTCTGGCGTCCACTGGGCGCCCCACCTCGCTTTCATCTACTTTGTTAGCTATAACGATTCACGGTTGGCCGTCAAATTCTCAAGATCTGGCGCGTGTCACATTGTGGCGCTTGCATCGCTCGACTCTAGGAACATCCCTGTTCACCAAGCTCTTTCATAGGCTAATATCGGCCTTTTGCTTGCGTTGGGAGGAATTTCTGCGCTTGCTACCGTGAACGCTGCGAAGACAGTGCGGTCGGATTGGAATGCTAATGGGGCTAGAGGTAATCGTTAGGATGCAGAAATTTTCCCTTCTGTGGTTATTGGTCGCGGTCCAGTTATTGCTGGGCTGTCAGTCGCTGATGTACCCCGCACAGAGCCAGCAAGGGGCAGAACCCGCTACTGCACAATCGGGCCAATCTCAGGGTGAAATACTCCAGTGCCCAGAGCCTGTGGAGGTGATCTGCGCAGAACCAGAGGTCAGGGTCGTTGAAAAAGTCATCGAACGAACCCTAGAAAAAGTAGTCGAAGTGCCCGTCGCCAAGGACAAACTGGTGCTAGGAGCCGTGGAGAAAATCTCTATCGAGCCCTCCGGTCTGGTAGTTGAGTCTGTGGTGGATACCGGTGCGCCGACAACCACCCTGCGTGCCCAGACACTGACACGCTTTGAGCGCGATGGTGAGGACTGGATCAGAATTCAGCTGGCACTGCCGGAAGTGGATGGTAAGGCGGAAACTTCTACTATCGAACTGCCCATCAAACGCCATATCCGTGCGAACCGTATTGGTTTCCCGAGCCAGCGTCGCCCGGTAGTGGAGATGAATCTCACTGTGGGTGAGGTTACTCATATGGTTGAGGTCAGTCTGACGGATGAGGGCCGCAACGATATTGTGATGGTGCTGGGACGCAATTTCCTCAAAGATGCCGCGGTTGTCGATGTGAGCCGGCGCAATATCCAAGGGCAGCCTCGGGTGTTCGGGAATAAATAGGCCGCTTATTAAGATTAGGTTCCTTTTGGAACCCTAGAGTTACGGGGAAGGGCGAATGTCGCCGCGCGTTCAAGTTTATGTTATTGCGGCATTGCTCGCATTGATCGGGGCGGGTCTCACCGCTTACAAACATTTCGAATTAGGTTTTCCACTGCTGCCGGGTGAATACCGTACTGTCTGGACCATTGAGGCCAAAGTGGGTTTCGATGCGGAGGGCGGCCCGGTAAAAGCTGCGCTGACTTTGCCCCGTGAGCAACGCAATATGGAAATCCTCGGCGAGACTTTCAGTTCCTCCGGTTTTGGCTTTTTTATCGCCCGGGAAAATGATGAGTATCGGGCAGTTTGGACGCGCCGCACCGCCGAGGGACCCCAGTCCCTGTTCTATCGCTTGGATGTGTACCAGACTCCCGGTGCGGCGCTCGAGCAGCCTTTGAATCTCAGCACCCAGGTACAGAAACCTTTCCTCGGTGCACGGGAGCAAGAAGCCGTGCGCCTGGCGATTGATTCGTTGGTTAAGCAGGCCCGCGAGCGCTCCTCCGACGTGGAATCTTTCACCACTCAATTGCTGTTTGAGCTGAACGACGATGGTAATCAGGATCGCAACTTGGTCTTCCGTCACTACACCGATAAATCCCTGGTGGATGTCGCTCTGCTGATGCTGGCCACCGCCGATATTCCCGCGCATCGCATCCGCGGCCTCTACCTTGAGGACGACCGTCGCCGCCTTGCTCCAGAGGATCTGCTCGAAGTTTACGATGGTCAGCGCTGGATTGTTTTCGAGCCAAGCAGCGGCTTGCCCGGAATTCCAGAAAACTTCTTTATCTGGCAGCGCGGTGGCAAGAGTCTACTGGACCTGGAGGGTGGCCGCAATTCGCAGGTGACTTTCTCGGTCATTTCCAATGACGTGCCTGCACGGGATGTCTCCATGCGCAGCACAAAGGGCGAAAAAGAGGCGCTGGTGGATTTCTCCATCTACAGCTTGCCCATCGAGCAACAGAGCATCTTTAAATTGATTTTACTGGTGCCGGTAGGTGCCCTGGTGGTGGTGCTGCTGCGTATCTTTGTCGGCTTGCGCACTTCCGGTACCTTTATGCCGGTACTCCTGGCAATAGCCTTTATTGAAACTCAGCTGCTCACAGGGCTATCAATTTTTGTATTGATCCTGGTGCTCGGATTGTGGGTGCGTTTCTACTTGAGTCGGCTCAATTTGCTCCTTGTGTCGAGGATCGCCGCCGTGGTAGTCACGGTGGTGCTCATTATGGGGGTGATCAGTGTGGTCAGTTATAAGCTCGGAATTGAGCAGGCACTGACGGTGACCTTCTTCCCGATGATTATTTTGGCCTGGACTATTGAGCGCATGTCCATCGTTTGGGAGGAGGATGGCCCCTACGAGGTAATTGTACAGGCCGGCGGCAGCCTGCTGGTGGCTGTTTTGGCCTGGTGGGTGATGACTAACCGCTATGTGGAACACTGGACCTTTAATTTCCCCGAGCTGCTGCTGGTGCTGCTGGCCTTTATCCTGGTTGTGGGTAACTACACCGGTTATCGCCTCAGCGAGCTGATGCGTTTTCGGCCTCTGATCAAGTAGGGGGTTGCGATGCTTCAATTTTCATTCAAGCACATCATCAACAAGGTTCGCGGTGGTATGGTTTCGCCGATGGCCCTGAATGAGATGGGCATACTCGGGATGAATGCACGCAATATCAATTACATTGCGCGCTACAACGATCGGGAAAAATTCCCAATTGTCGACGACAAGCTGAACACTAAACGAGCGGCCAAGCGCGCAGGCATACCAGTACCGGAATTGATCGCAGCCTTTGAAACTCCGGCCAGCCGCAAGCGCGTGATGGAAGTGATCGATCCCTTGTGGAAGTTTGTAATCAAGCCCGCGCGCGGTTCGGGGGGCAAAGGTATCCTGGTCATTGCCGGGCGCGATGGGGATAAGTACAAGAAGATTTCCGGCTCTGAAGTTGAAGCCCTGGATATTCTGCGTCACGTTAACAATATTCACAGTGGCCTCTACAGCCTCGGCGGCAAGCCTGACCGGGTAATGGTGGAGGCTCTGGTGGATTTCGACCCGGTGTTTCAGGATTACTCTTTCGAGGGAGTACCGGATATTCGCGTGATTGTGTTTCGCGGTTTTCCGGTGATGGCAATGCTGCGCTGTTCTACCCATAGCTCCGATGGTAAAGCTAATCTGCACCAAGGCGCTGTAGGAGTGGGTATCGACCTGGCCACTGGCAAGAGCTGCCACGCTGTACAGCGCGGCTTACGCATCCAGCACCACCCGGATACCAAGATGTCTTTCGGTGAGCTGAAGGTTCCGGGTTGGTACGATCTGGTGCGTCTGGCGGCGAGCTGTTATGAAATGACCGGTCTCGGCTATCTCGGTTGCGATATCGTTTTGGATCGCGAGCGCGGTCCGCTATTACTCGAAGCCAATGCTCGTCCCGGTCTCGCAATTCAGGTAGCTAACGGTGTGGGTCTGCGCCAGCGCCTGCGTTTTATCGAGGGGCTGGATGAAGAGATGCTCGAGAAAGGGGTGGACGAGCGGGTGGCGTATTCCATGCGTGAATTCGCTGCGGAAAAAACCCTTTAACCCACTCGAAGGCAGTTGCCTATTGCCACTTTCCAGCATTTTCGCAGCACTGTTAGGAGGATGTGGCTGAATCCGTCTGGCACTGCTTTATCAGTCTACTCAGACGCCGGCTCTGCATTTTCAAGCCGAACTCTAACTCCTTAACCTTGTTTTGAATTGCCAGCGAACGCCACTTCTCCGCGATCTTATCCCCGCGGCACTGGGCGCGCTGTAACTGCAGGTTTTTCCAGTTTTCCAGAGCCCTGGCGAATTGTATGGCCTCGTTCTCCAATAGTTTTAACCAGTCCTCCCGGTGTGCGCTGCCTCCGAGCTTCTCCTCCGCCTGGCTGAACTGCACTGACAGTTTGGCTTTCTGTATTTGTACCGCTGAGGGGGTTTTTAGGTCGTTGGTGATACCGATCCAACTGAACAGCTTGATCATCCATTTAGTTGGGTCGTACGCAAACCAGCCTACGCCATTGCGATAATCGGCAGGAAAGGCGTGGTGGTAGTTGTGGTATCCCTCACCGAAAACCAACAAGTTCAGAAAGATATTATCTCGTGCACTGATATCGTTTTTGTAGGGGCGTTTGCCCCACATGTGCGCCAGAGAGTTGACCAAAAAAGTTGTGTGGTGATTGACTACGATACGGAGTACTCCAGCGAGCAATAGCATACCGATCACATCGCCGGTGAGAAGCCCAAGCACTAGAGGAATACCCAGATTCATACTGAGGGTGATGGGGATATAGTGATTGTGTTGCCACATCACGATCTTGTCGCGCTTCAGATCCCCGACATTTTTATAATCCAAGTGGCTGCTTGGATATTCGTGCATCATCCAGTCGATATGAGAAAACCAGAAGCCGCGCATTGCTGAGTAGGGGTCGCGATCATTGTCATCAATATGGCGGTGATGCAAGCGGTGCGCAGCGCTCCAGGTCAGGGTGGAGTTTTGTAGGGCAGCCGCGCTGAACAAGGCAAAGAACAGGCGTAGAGACCAGTGGGCTTTATAGCTTCTGTGAGACCAGAGCCGGTGATTGCCTGCTGTTACCGAGAGACTGCACAAGGCGGCTAATAGTGCGAAGGCGAGCCACTGGTACCAGTGATATCCAACCATCAGCCCGTAGATGGGCACGGCGGTCAGGGCCAGGAAACCTGTACTGGCAAACAGCACTGTGGGAACCCAAAAGCATTTGCGCTTGGTTGTGGATGTTGGTGAAGTAGTATTCATAATTCGAGCCTGTTTGTGAAACGGCCTCGGGAAGCCCCGTATAGTTAGTGGCGCAATTTTTCTATGAAGTTATTTGGCGGTGTATTTCTGGGGATAATTTCCAGTTACCAATACGATGCTACACAGAGAATATAGATAATTATTGTGAGGAGGCGCAGTGCGCTTTTTGCAGCCATCCATACTGCCAAGTGATACCCAGCCAACTGAGGCCCTTTATCAGCCCTTTAGTCTAGTCGGGTCGTACGCAAACCAGCCTACGCCATTTCGATAGTCTTTGGGAAAGGCGTGATGGGAGTTTTGATAGCCCTCGCCAAATGCAAAAGTATGGATAACAGGGTTGTCCCGGGCCGAAATATCGCCCTGAACTTTCTTTTGCTCCAGTGGTGGCCCCAAAGAGTTGAAAGCGAAGGCGGCATGGTGATTGATTACCATGCGCAAAACACCTGCCAGCAAAAACATGGCGACAATACCTCCGGTAATCAGACCGAGGATTAGGCCGAAAGCAAAGTTCATACTGGCGGCGATCAGCAGAGAGTGGCGGTGTTGCCCCATCACAATGTTGTCCCACTAAAGGCCTTTGGCATTGTTCTACCTAAAGGATATTTGTGGATCATCCAATCTAGTGGCGCACAGAATTTCTCAGAGGGATTTTTTTACATCAGGCCTCTAGTGGTTGCTGTCCTTGGCAGGTTGCGCCTCTTTTTGGTGCGATATTTAGGTTTTTTGGCACTTGTTGGTTCATATTGCTTGGTCGCCAGGAAAAAAAGAGATCGGCCACCGCAAAATCCTACGAGAAAGTTGGCATACCGATTGCAGCATTAGAAACGTACGGGACGCATGACCCGTACTTCGGGGAGTTTGCATGGGGTTATGGCAAACCGTTTCCAATGAGGAACTTCCCGTTTTCTCTCATCATCGCTGATTATGGCCCCGCTCTGCGGGGCCTTTTTTATTCTTCTATCCCTCTTTCCAAGCGCTCCCACTCGAAAAAAATTTTATTTTTGTGACTCTGTGTGGAATTCTGATTGGCACTAATGCTTGGTAAATAGACGCCCTTTTCGCGCCTAGGTATAAATGCCCCTTTTTTTTGCCAGCAATGCCAACGAATCGAGTTAAGCGTGTCCGAATTTCAGAACCCCGTTCCGCCCCATCTCCCTTTCCTGCTGGCAACTCCAGAGGAGTTGCACTCTCTGGATGTTCTGGAGCTCACACACCAAACCGGTCGCCTGCAGGGGCTGATGATGGATGTGGATTGCGGCCTGTGGGAGTGGCACCTAAATAGTGGCGCCCAGCGCGCTCAGGGGGATATCTGGCATTTGTTTGCCGATAGTGCTGATCGCGCCCTTCAGGGTCTGTGGTCTGGCGCCGAGTTGCACCCGGTGCATTCTGATGAGCGTCACCGTATTTTGGCGTTACGCAAAAGGATCGCCAGCGAGGGTGGCTACTTCGATATCGCTTTTCGCGCCTACGATATCTCCGGACAAATGCGCTGGCTGCGCTTTTGTGGCCGGGCTACCACCAGTGCTGATGGCAGCGAGGTGATCGCGATTGGCACTTGTGCCGATTATAGCGAGGCACTTTCGCAGCGCTATCTGACCAATCTACCCAGTGAGCGACCGCTGCAGGCGTTGTCCGGGGTGGGAGATGGTTTGTGGGAATGGGATTTACGCGCCGATGAAATGGTACTCGATGACGCCTGTTGGGGGATTCTCGGCTACGAGGTGAGCCCGATTCGCAGTATTGGGCGCTCTGCTGCGGAGCAATGGAAAGCGCGTATTCTCACCGAGGATATAGCCAGGGTGGAACAATCCATGTTGGACCATGTGCGCGACCGGCTGCCCCTGGATGTGGAATTCCGCCTGTGGCGCTCCGATGGCAGCTTGGTATGGGTTCGCTGTCGCGGCAAGGCCCAACTGGACAGCCGTGGTCAACCGGTGCGGGTGTTCGGGGTTTTACAGGATGTTAGCGCTGGACGTGAGAGCCAGGCGCGGCTGGAACGGGAGTTGCACCAGCAACGTGAGGAAAATGCCCATCGAGCCGATCTTTTATTCAGCCTGAGCCACGAGCTGCGGACCCCTCTCAACGCCATTTTGGGATACAGCCAAATGGTGGAACTGGATCAGAGCTTGAACTCCGACCAACGCCAGCGGCTTGGGGAGATTCGCCGAGCGGGTCAACACCTATTGCACCTGGTGGGGGATGTGCTGGAGCTCGCCCGTATCGACAGTCGGCGGCTTGGCCCCTCAATGGAGTCGGTGCGCCCGGTGGAATTAGTGGCCGAATGTAAGCGCCTGCTGGAACCACTGGCGGAGACCCGCCGGGTCAGTCTGGTCTACGAGCCTCTCGGCTGGGAATCCGCCTATATCTGCGCTGATCCGGTACGTTACAAGCAAGTGGTTCTAAACCTCGCCGGCAATGCAGTGAAATACAACCGGGATAACGGCAGGGTCATTATTAATTTTACTCCCCAGGCAGAGGGTTGGCTGCGCTTGAGTATTCTCGATACCGGTAAGGGCATTTCTCCGGATCGGCGCAGCGAGGTGTTCGAGCCCTTTAATCGTTTGGGGGAGGAAAAGGGCCATATAGAAGGGACCGGCGTGGGTCTGGCAATTGCCAAGCGGCTCACCGAGGCTATGGGTGGGCGAATCGACTTTGATAGTCAGGAGGGGCAGGGCTCAGTTTTCTGGATCGAATTCCCTATGATCGATGCGCCCGATGCCCTTATGAGCTTTTCCGCTCATCCACAGGAGCCTCCGCAGTTGCCGGAGGGGCGCGTGTTACTTGTGGATAACCGCCCTGCTGCGGCCGACCAGCTAAAGGAAATGCTGAAGGAGAGTCCCCAGGTTCAGTGCCTGATTGCCACCGATGTGGTGGAGGCAATTTTTATCGCGCGAACGCAGCGTCCCGATGTACTGTTGTTTCACAGTGAGGTGCCGGGCATGTCCGCTGCGGACCTAATCTCTATTTTGCAGGAGGATATCGCCACCAGAGCCATGCGCTTTGTACTAGTTGGTGAAAAACCCAGTGGGGAGAACTATCCGGCACTGCCGGCAGAGTTTGACTTTATGCAGTTGTCGCGTGTGCTGGCGGAAACCCTTGGGCGGGCCGGTCGGTCAGTTTAGCGGCACCGTAACAGCTGGCCCGGCAGTCGCCGGGCCAGTGAGCGAATAAAGCTTAGCGCACGGAGCCCAGGTGCTTACCGACGATCTGCACCAGCGGCTTGAAGACTTTGGGGGTGGCACAGACCAGATTGCCGGATTCAAGGTAGTCCTCTCCACCGCGGAAGTCGCTGATCAAACCGCCGGCCTCTTTGACCAGTAGCGAGCCTGCAGCAATATCCCAGGTATTCAGATACATCTCCCAGAAACCGTCGAAGCGCCCGGCCGCTACATAGGCCAGGTCCAGTGCTGCGGCGCCGGGGCGGCGGATGCCGGCGGTCTGCCCGGCGATCTCTTTCAAAGCGCCCAAGTAAGGGTCGATGTTTTCCAGAGCGGGGCCATTGAAGGGTAGGCCGGTGCCAATTAGAGCGCCGCGTAGGCCCTGGCGGGGGGAAACACGGATGCGACGGCCGTTAAGGGCCGCGCCGCGACCGCGGCTCGCGGTGAATTCTTCGCGCTTAATCGGGTCGAGAACCACCGCGTGCTCAATGCGGCCGCGGTAGCGGCAGGCGATAGATACCGCAAACTGGGGTACGCCGTGGATAAAGTTGGTGGTGCCATCGAGAGGGTCGATAATCCACTCGTAGTCGGGCTCGGCGCCTTCGATCAGGCCACTCTCTTCAGCGCGGATGCTGTGCTTGGGGTAGGCTTTGCGCAGGTGATAAATAATCTCCTGTTCGCTGGCCTTGTCCACTTCGGTGACGAAATCGTTGCGCGCCTTTTCCTCGAATTTCATTAGGTCGCCGCGCTCCCAGGCCCGTTCGATCAATTCTCCGGCCTTGCGCGCTGCGCGCAGGGCAATATTTAGCATGGGTTCCATAACTATTCCGCACTAAGTGGTTGAAGTGGTTAAAAAGCAGACCGCGGGTTAACCGCAGCGGACGCGATTGTATGGATTCCCGCTCCTTTTTGCTACACTCGCGCGCCCCCATGACACCGAATTATTACTTTCAGTATGGCCAAGTCCCCATTAGACACGACTCCGCTCAGTGCGCTCGACAAT
Source organism: Microbulbifer mixtoriginis (SeqCode) (assembly GCF_052467235.1). Classification (NCBI taxonomy): domain Bacteria; kingdom Pseudomonadati; phylum Pseudomonadota; class Gammaproteobacteria; order Cellvibrionales; family Microbulbiferaceae; genus Microbulbifer; species Microbulbifer mixtoriginis (SeqCode). The sequence continues at coordinate 3,320,999 of NZ_CP174305.1, forward strand.
GTGCGTGTGGTTCTGGTTAACAGTGCCCACCCAGGAAATATTGGCGGCGCGGCGCGCGCCCTGAAGAATATGGGCCTGAGCCAGCTCTATCTGGTTGCACCGCGGGAATTCCCTGCGGCCAATGCCGTATGGCGCGCCGCTGGTGCGGCGGAGCTGCTCGACAGTGCAGTAGTAGTGGACACTCTGGAAGAGGCGGTGGCGGATTGCGGCCTGGTGGTGGCCACCAGTGCCCGCGAGCGACGTATTCCCTGGCCTCTGCTGACACCGCGCCAGTGCGGTGAGCGCGCAGTGGCCGAGGCCTCCAGCCACCCGGTGGCGCTGGTGTTTGGTCGCGAAGACCGCGGCCTGACCAATGAAGAGCTTCAGGCGTGCAATTACCATGTGCATATTCCGGCCAACCCCGAGTACAGCTCTCTAAACCTGGCGACCGCCGTACAGGTGCTTTCTTATGAGGTGCGTATGGCGGCGCTAGAAGCAGAGAAAGGCGAGCCTGTGAGTTATGCAGACTGGGATCGCCCACCGTCCAAAGCCAGCGATATGGAGCTCTATTTTGAGCACCTCCAGCAAGCTTTAGGTGAACTGGGCTTTATCGATCCGGATAACCCTCGCCAGACTATGACCCGACTGCGTAGGCTGTACAGCCGTGTGCGCCCGGATGATATGGAGCTGGGTATCCTGCGCGGCATGCTCACCTCCATCCAGAACTATATTCACCGCTCTGGTGGCAAGGGGCGCCCAGACTAGTTGAGTACCCGAGTACTTTGCTTGGTTATATACTTGACTAAGGTGCTGGGTTATTTCATACTCGCGCCCCGATCGGAAAAGGGCTGTTCATCAGTTGGGAGCTGGTATGCGTTTAACAACCAAAGGCCGCTATGCGGTAACCGCCATGCTGGATCTGGCGTTGCATGCAGAGCGTGGGCCGATCAGCTTGGCAGATATTTCCAAACGGCAGGGCATCTCCCTGTCCTATCTGGAACAGTTATTTTCCCGCCTGCGGCAATCCGGACTGGTGTCCAGTGTGCGCGGTCCCGGCGGTGGTTATCGTCTAGCGCGCGATGGCGAAGAGATTTTTGTGGCTCAGATCATTGATGCAGTCAATGAATCGGTGGATGCCACCAGCTGTGGCGGCAACGCCGATTGCGCCAATGGCGAACAGTGTCTGACCCATTACCTCTGGTCAGACCTGAGTGATCAGATTCACGGTTTCCTGAGCGGAATCAGCCTGGCCAACTTGGTGTCTCGCGCCGAGGTACAGGAAGTGGCACGCCGCCAGGATATGCGCGAAGCGCCGGAAGAGCGGGTCGCCGTACTCGGCGGCTTGTAAATATCGGCCACAACTGTGGCCAAAGCGGAATATTTGAGAATTATTGAGCGGAAACGGTATGACTATGAAGCTTCCCATCTACCTGGATTATTCAGCTACCTGTCCGGTTGACCCGCGTGTCGCTGCAAAGATGGCAGAGCAGCTGACGATGGAAGGCAACTTCGGTAACCCGGCTTCAAGGTCTCACCTGTACGGCTGGAAAGCCGAAGAGGCGGTGGAAAATGCCCGTCGTCAGGTGGCTGAGCTGATTAATGCTGACCCCCGCGAGATCGTCTGGACCAGTGGTGCCACCGAGTCCGATAACCTGGCGATCAAAGGTGCGGCGCACTTCTATCAGGGCCGCGGCAAGCACATCATCACCTCCAAGATTGAGCACAAGGCAGTACTAGACACCTGTCGCCAGCTGGAGCGTGAAGGCTTCGAAGTAACCTATCTGAACCCCCGTGAAGACGGCATCGTGACCCCGCAACAGGTTGAGGAAGCGCTGCGTGAGGACACCATTCTGGTGAGCCTGATGCACGTGAACAACGAAATCGGTGTAATTAACGATATCGCCGCGATCGGTGAGCTGTGTCGCTCGCGCAAAATTATTTTCCATGTAGACGCGGCGCAAAGCGCAGGCAAACTGCCTATCGACCTGCAGGAGATGAAGGTCGATCTGATGTCCTTCTCCGCCCACAAAATCTACGGCCCCAAAGGTATCGGCGCACTGTATGTACGCCGCAAACCCCGCGTCCGTCTGGAAGCGCAGATACACGGTGGCGGCCACGAGCGCGGTATGCGTTCCGGCACTCTGCCGACTCACCAGATTGTCGGTATGGGTGAAGCCTTCCGCATCGCCAAAGAGGAAATGGTGCAAGAGGGCGAGCGTCTGGTTTCCCTGCGCAACCGCTTCTGGGATCAGATCAAAGATATGGAAGAAGTCCATATCAATGGTTCCGCCGAACAGCGTGTACCGGGCAACTTGAACGTGAGCTTTGCCTTTGTAGAAGGCGAGAGCTTGATTATGTCCCTGCGCGATCTGGCAATTTCCTCCGGTTCCGCCTGTACCTCCGCCAGTCTCGAGCCCAGCTACGTGCTGCGCGCCCTGGGTGTAAACGATGAGCTGGCGCACAGCTCCCTGCGTTTCAGCTTCGGCCGTTTCACCAGCGAGCAGGACGTGGACACCGCCGCGGCCGCCGTGCGCAAGGCAGTGGAGAAACTGCGTGAATTGTCGCCGCTTTGGGATATGTACAAAGACGGTGTGGACCTGAACAAGATTGAATGGGCCGCTCACTAAGCGCGCACAAGAGTTAGGAGAAAAGTCATGGCCTATAGCGATAAAGTAATTGACCACTACGAACACCCCCGCAATGTCGGGCGCATGGACGACAAGGCGGACAATGTAGGCACCGGTATGGTGGGTGCGCCCGCTTGTGGTGATGTGATGCGCTTGCAGATCCAGGTGAACGACGCGGGTGTGATTGAAGACGCCAAGTTCAAAACCTACGGTTGCGGTTCCGCTATCGCCTCCAGCTCCCTGCTCACCGAGTGGGTGAAGGGTAAGACGATCGATGAGGCGGAGCAGATCAAAAATACCGCTATCGCCGAGGAACTGGCGCTGCCACCGGTGAAAATTCACTGTTCCGTGCTGGCCGAAGATGCAATCAAGGCCGCTGTACGCAACATCCGTGAAAAGCGCGGTGAGTCTGCCGAAGCCGCTGACGCGCCGGAATCCGCCGCAGGTTAACCACCGGGCCCAGGGCCCAATAGCAGTGAAGGTATTGTTTTGGCTATTACTATGACCGAGGCCGCTGAGGCTCATATCAAGAGTCAGCTGGCCAAGCGCGGTAAGGGAATCGGCATTCGTGTGGGTGTTAAGACCGCCGGGTGTTCAGGCCTTGCCTATGTACTGGAATTTGTCGATTCGGCAGAGGCCGAAGACGTGGTATTCGAGCAGGATGGAGTAAAGCTGATCGTAGACCCCAAGAGTCTGGTTTACCTAGACGGTACCCAGCTCGATTTCGTTAAAGAAGGGCTCAACGAAGGCTTCACCTTCACCAACCCCAACGTCAAAAACGAGTGTGGCTGCGGCGAGAGTTTCCACGTCTGAGCGTGGCCCGCTTCAGCGAGGCCGGATGCACTGCGCATGCCGGCCTTTTTATTGGCCCGGCAGTTGCCGGGTGCGGCGCCGCCGCCCAGTTTTTAAGGCCCAGTGCCGGCAGGTGAACTGAGATGGCAACCAACCTGACCCATTTTGAAATATTCGGGCTTGACCCCGCCTTTGAACTCGATCGCAGTGCTCTGTCCGCACGCTATCGGGAATTGCAGCGGAAATTCCACCCGGATAAATACGCTTCCAAATCCGAGCGCGAACAGTTGCTCGCTATTCAAATGGCTGCGCAGATCAATGAAGCCCACACGGTACTTCGCGATCCGGTGCAACGCGCTGCTTACCTGCTCAAGTTGGCTGGGGTGGAAGTGCCACCTGAGCAGACTACTGCCGATACAGAGTTCCTGATGCAGCAGATGCTGCTGCGCGAGCGCCTGGAGGATGTGCGCGAGCAAGCAAATCCCACTGTTGCCCTGGAGGAACTCGCCGAAGAGGTGGATGACCTCTACCGCGGTGCGCAGCGGCAATTTGCTGGGGCCTATGCCGCGGGCAAGTTCAGCGAAGCAGAAGACGCCCTGCGCAAGCAGCAATTCCTGGTCAAGCTGCAGTCGCAAGTGGAAGAGCTGGAAGCTGATCTGTTCGGCGATTAAACAAGCGCTACCAGAAAATAAACCGGGATCAGGCACAGGCGGTGCCAACGCGATAAATCCCGCTGATAGAAGAGATAAGTAATGGCATTACTGCAGATTTCCGAGCCGGGACAGAGTCCCGACCCCCATCAGCGCAAATACGCGGTGGGCATCGACTTGGGCACCACCAACTCACTGGTGGCCACGGTGCGCAGCGGCTCGGCAGAGGCCATTGCGGCAGAGGATGGCAGTGTCATCCTGCCCTCGGCGGTGCACTACAGCTGCGACGGTATTGCCGTTGGTAGCGAGGCGCGTCTGCGTGCTGCTGCTGATCCCTACAACACCATGCTGTCGATCAAGCGCTTGATGGGCCGTGGGGTCGCCGATGTAAAAAGCCTGGGCGAGCAGCTGCCCTATCATTTTTCCGATACCGATGGCGGCATGCCCACTATTGAAACTGCCGCCGGCCCGGTCAACCCGGTGCAGGTGTCTGCGGAAATCCTTAAGAAGCTGGCCCAGCGTGGCCGCGATGCACTCTACGGCAAAGTGGATGGCGAGCTCGACGGCGCAGTGATTACCGTGCCGGCCTATTTTGATGATGCCCAGCGCCAGGCGACCAAGGACGCGGCCAAGCTGGCCGGCCTGAAGGTGCTGCGCCTGCTCAATGAGCCGACTGCCGCGGCGGTAGCCTATGGCCTCGATCGGGGGGAAGAGGGCGTGATCGCTGTCTATGACCTGGGCGGCGGCACCTTTGATATTTCAATCCTGCGGCTGTCCCGCGGTGTTTTTGAGGTAATGGCCACCGGTGGCGATACGGCCTTGGGTGGCGATGACTTCGACCGCATTATTGCGGCCTGGATCGCCGAGCAAGCGGGTTTGGGCACCGATCTGGATGCGTCGACTCAGCGGTTGTTGCTGGACAGTGCCTGCGCTGCTAAGGAGTCGCTGAGTGGTGCCGAGCAGGTAGAAATACACCATGGGGACTGGCGTGGCGTGCTCGACCGGGCGACCATGGCCTCGTTACTGGACCCCATGATCGACAAGACCCTGCGCGCCTGTAAACGCGCCCTGCGCGATGCCGATATCGGTGTGGATGAAGTGCAGGAAGTGGTCCTGGTGGGTGGTTCCACTCGGACTTTGCGGGTGCGTGAGCGGGTCGAAGACTATTTTGGCCGTGCGCCCCATGCGGAAATCGACCCGGATCAAGTGGTAGCCATTGGCGCCGCCCTGCAGGCCGATGTGTTGGTGGGCAATAAATCCGACGACGACCTGCTGCTGCTGGATGTAATCCCGTTGTCTCTGGGTATTGAGACCATGGGTGGACTCACCGAGAAGTTGATTGCGCGCAATACCACCATTCCGGTGTCTAAAGCTCAGGAATTCACCACTTTCAAAGATGGTCAGACCGCCATGGCGATTCATGTGGTGCAGGGTGAGCGAGAGCTGGTTAGCGACTGCCGCTCGTTGGCACGTTTCGAATTGCGCGGAATTCCTCCAATGGTGGCGGGTGCCGCTCATATTCGCGTGACCTTCCAGGTGGATGCGGATGGCTTGCTATCGGTGACTGCCATGGAGAAGAGCAGTGGTGTTAGTGCAGATATCGTAGTGAAGCCTTCCTACGGCCTGGAGGATAAGGACATAGCGCGCATGCTGCAGGAATCCTATACCCACGCCGCCGAGGATATTGCCCTGCGTGCTTTGCGCGAGGCGCAGGTTGAGGCGGAGCGGACTTTAGAGAGCTTGCTGATGGCCCTGCGTGAAAACGGTGCCGAGCTGCTGGAAGAGCATGAGCTGAGTGAGTTGGAGCATGCAATGGAAGCTCTGCGCTTGGCCCATAACGGGGGCGATGCCGATGAGATTCGTCAGCGTATGGAGACCCTTAACCAGCTGTCAGAGCCCTTTGCGGCCAAACGTATGGATGCTTCTATCAAGCGCGCCATGCGCGGCCACAGCCTGGATGAATTTGATAAATAAGCGGTGGGCGCCTAGCCCGCACAACTTGCGGCCGGGGCTTGCCCCCGTCGGATTGAGACCATAGAGAGTCAGTACCCATGCCGAAGATAGTATTTTTACCCCACCCGGAAATGTGCCCTGAAGGTAAAGTGGTGGAAGCGGAGAGCGGTGTCAGTGTAATTGATGCGGCACTGGCCAACGATATCGAGATCGAGCACGCCTGCGAGAAGGCCTGTGCCTGTACTACCTGCCATGTGATTGTGCGCGAAGGCTTCTACTCCCTGGAGGAGCCCGATGAGCTGGAAGAAGACCTGCTGGACAAGGCTTGGGGCTTGGAGCCCGAGTCGCGCCTGTCTTGTCAGGCGATCGTTGAAGATGAAGATCTGGTGGTGGAAATTCCCAAATACACCATCAACCAGGTATCGGAAAAGCACTGAGTACCGCGGGTAGTGAGGAAGCCAAAACAATGAAGTGGACCGATATTCACGATATCGCTATTGAGCTCTGCGAAGCCCATGAAGATGTGGACCCGCTCACGGTCAATTTTGTCGACTTGCGCAACTGGGTGATGGCGTTACCTGAGTTTGATGACGAGCCGGGCCGTTGTGGTGAAAAGATTCTGGAGGCTATTCAGGCCGCCTGGATTGAGGAACGCGAGTAGTCAGAATGGGTTTAAGGGGGTATTGGTATTGGAGTACAAAAGTCGATCAATACCCCGTATAATCCGCCGGCCGCGAAATGCGGTGATCAAAAATTGAGTACCCCCGGTGGGTATGAAAGGAATACTAGGGAAGAGCAACTGTGTAGGTTGCTCTTTCTATATGTAAGTTAAGTTACAAAAATCAATTTGGAGATAACCATGGCCCTGGAGCGTACCCTTTCCATCATCAAGCCGGACGCAGTAGCCAAGAATGTAATCGGTGAAATCGAGAGCCGTTTTGAGAAAGCTGGCCTGAGCATCGTTGCCATGAAAATGGTTCAACTGTCCCGTGAAAAGGCTGAAGGTTTCTACGCTGAGCACAAAGAGCGTCCTTTCTTCAAAGACCTGGTTGACTTCATGACTTCCGGTCCGGTTGTTGTACAGGTTCTGGAAGGCGAGAACGCTATCCTGGCAAACCGCGATCTGATGGGCGCTACCAACCCGAAAGAAGCGGCTGCTGGCACCATCCGCGCTGACTTCGCTGACAGCATCGACGCCAACGCTGTACACGGTTCCGACTCCGCAGAGTCCGCTGCCCGCGAAGTAAGCTACTTCTTCGCCGACGACGAAATCTGCGCGCGCGCTTAATTAGCGCCACAAATCGCACCGGTCTGTCCGGACCGGTGCAATTCTTCCCCCGAGGTGAAATGAATGACCACAGAGAAAACCAACCTGCTCGGCCTTTCAGTAGAAAAGCTGGCCGCCTTTTTTGAATCATTGGGCGAGAAGCGCTTCCGCGCAGTTCAGGTTTTAAAGTGGATTCACCAGAATGGGGTTGATGATTTTGCTGAGATGACCAATGTCAGCAAGGCCCTGCGTCAAAAGCTGGCGGAAGTGGCCGAAGTCCGTGCCCCGGAAGTATTGAATCAGTGGGATTCTGCCGACGGCACACGCAAGTGGCTAATTAAAGTCTCCGGTGGCAATGCTATCGAGACGGTTTATATCCCCGATGGCGATCGCGGCACTCTGTGTGTCTCCTCGCAGGTGGGCTGTTCCCTGGATTGCAGTTTCTGTGCAACTGGCAAGCAGGGCTTTAACCGCGATTTAACCGCGGCAGAAATTATCGGGCAGGTGTGGATCGCCTGTAAGTCTTTCGGCCAGCTGGACCCGAAAGGACCGCGCAAAGTCACCAACGTGGTGATGATGGGCATGGGTGAGCCATTGCTCAATTTCGACAATGTGGTCGATTCCATGAATCTGATGATGGAAGATAATGCCTACGGTATTTCCAAGCGCCGCGTCACCCTGTCAACTTCCGGTGTCGTGCCCGCACTGGACCGCCTAGCCGATGTGACCGATGTGAGCCTGGCGATTTCCCTGCACGCTCCCAACGACGAATTGCGTAACGAGTTGGTGCCGATCAATAAGAAATACCCCATTGCGGTGTTGTTGGATTCCGCTAAGCGCTATATCGAGCGTATGCCGGATACGCACCGTAAAATGACCATTGAATACACGCTGATGCGCGAGGTTAACGACCGCCCGGAGCACGCTGAGCAATTGGCGGAGCTGCTGAAAGAGATTCCGGTGAAAATTAACCTGATTCCCTTTAACCCGTTTGAGCTGTCCGACTACCAGCGTGTGAGCAACAATGCTCTGCGTCGCTTCCAGCAGATATTGCTTGATAAGGGTTATACGGTTACCGTGCGTACTACCCGCGGCGACGATATCGATGCAGCCTGTGGCCAGCTGGCCGGCAGTGTTAACGACCGCACCCGCCGCTCCGAGCGCTACCGCAACGCCGAACGCCCCGTTCGTATAGTCGGCTGATCAACGAACCCAGCCTGGATGATTTGCATAGCCACTTGCTAGCTTAGATCCGGGCTTGTCCTATCCTTTCTGTAGGCCTTAGGGTCGTAATTCCTTTAAAGCCTCTCCATTTTTTTCTGATCTCCCTTTTATTGGTGTCAACCAAATCCCAGGATACTGCGTTAACAGTCCAGAACTTTACGAAAGTGGATGGAAAGGACTGTTAAATTTTATGCGTACTGAAAAAGTGGATTTTAAGGTGTCTGCCAATGTCCTATTGCGATATTTATTTTTAATACTCTGTATATCCTTGGCAGCTTGCAGTTCAGGATCATCTGGAGGCGATGATGATACTTCGACACCGAATACTGTAGAGGGTGATTCAGACTCAGACCCCGATCCGCAATCTGAGCGGGGTAGTGGGCCCGGTAAATTGATTGGCCATGCCTTTTCCGGGACCAGCATCGGCCTTGCTTGGGAGCGGGATGGTGAGACCTATTTTGTTTATCGCAATGGTGAAAGAGTCGCGCAAACCAGTAATAACTTTTTTGTCGATAAAAACCTCACGGTAGCGACTGAGTACAGCTACTTGCTAAATACAATCGATACTGCCAGCGCCTCTGAGGCCGATCAGATTGTTGTTAAGACATTGGTAAATGACACGAATACAGGGCTAAATAACGGCACAGAAGACGATGTCTTAAACGAGCGTATATCCACTTTTGCCGAGTGTAAAAATGTCGCCAGTGCCCTGGATTTACTCGAGGAAGATCTTGATAACTGCCTGGCAGCCATGCTTGAGCTCAATCGCATGGCCTCTCTTGTTGAGGATATACGTGCTTTTGCCGCGCGTGTTCGCAGCGAGCAGGAACCAGCCATGGTTGAGCTGGGTATGCGCCTGTTCCACAATAAATCCCTGAGTGCCAATCAAGATGCTTCCTGCTCCTCTTGTCACCACCCGGCGATTGGCTGTGGTGGGGATGATCTATCAATGCCGGTTGGCATTAATGCGGTAGATAGTACGTTGCTAGGGCCGGGGCGTTCTGACGGTATTAATGAAGTGCCGATAGTGCCGCGGAATTCACAAGCGACCTGCAACACTTCGCTCTGGTCTCGTGGCCTGTTTTGGGACAACCGGGTTTCATTGAGTCCTAATGGTGTGCTGCGCACAGATTCAACGGACGTTACCCGAAATACTTCCTCCGCGGTAGGTTCTGGTTCCTTGGCACTACTGATGGCACAGGCACACTTCCCTGTTACAGCACCACCTGAGATGGGGGATATCGTCGACTTTGGCTACGATGATTCTGTCGACGAAAACTTTACTGCATACCGCGAAGATATATTGGCGGCGAATCTGGATATCGAAGCTTGGGGGCCGCTATTTACATCCGCTTTTGGTGATCCTGAGATTAACTTTAGCCGTATTGCCCAGGCTATTGCAGCTTATGAGGCGGTGCAGATATTTATAGATAATCCATTTTTTGCCTATGTCGAGGGCAATTTACAAGCGCTTAGCGCCGAAGAGAAGCGTGGTGCTATCACGTTCATGTCGAGAGATTCAGGCTGTACTTTCTGCCATAAGGGGGCCTTCTTTACTTCCGAGGCGCTGATGGCTGCTAACTATCCGCAGATTGGAATTGGTACTGACGAGAGTGGCAGTGGAGCCGATTTGGGTGGAGAGGGGTCTTTGGGCTTCGGAGCATTCCGAGCCCCAACGCTGTTAAATGTTGCGATTACCGGCCCCTGGGGACATAGCGGGCAGTTTGGCAGCTTGCGTAGAAATGTCGAGCATTACAGGGATCAGGGTGTCTCAATTGCCAGTTACTTTGCCAATAATGAAATGTGTGATCTTGAACAGTTTAAAGATTTACAGGATTGCCCCAGTAAAGTAGCGCCTAATGGTTTGGTTCTGTCTCAGGATATTCTTGCAGGGAATGATGGTGGTGGTGTCAACCGCCTGACTGATGATGAGATCGACCTTGTTGTCATTTTTCTGGGCACTCTCACTGACCCAGCCGCCGCCAATAGTAGCTCTAATGAGATTCAATTTTTGATTCCTCCCAGAGACGGTGGTCCGGATGGCAAACAGCTGGATGCTAGAAACCGGAATGGGGAGAGTTTGTAATTCCCTGTTTACCTTGTTTTATAGCCAAGTGAATAGCTAGAAAAAAGTCAAAAGTATGAGGGTATAGTTTTTATACCCTCATACTTATCTTTGCGATTTGTGCAATTAATTTTTTAGGCTGGGTCGCAGTATGGGCAAACTTAGCTTGTAGCCTTCTCAATACCGTTTTCTCTATTTCTTTAAACCCAGAGACAATTCACAGTATCCAATATCACTGTACCAGCATCAGTGCTTTGCGACTCTCTCAACAGAATTTGCCAAATAAAAGCTTTAGGGTCATTACCTCTGTATCCCATGAAATTGACCAAAAAGTTCGGTTTCATGAAAAGTATTGTGAGGGCAGGCAACTCTTTCTGCTCCCCAAAAAACTACCTTTAAAAATGTTGGATAGTTCCAAAATATTAGCTTTTGGTGCCGAATGGGGCACTAGTAGCTCCATTGTCTGTCCAGTGCTGTTCAAAACGATTTTTCAGTGGCGGAGTCGAGCTGTATTTATGAAAACCCAGAGCAATAATTTGCCGATATCATGCGCAGCACTGTTGCGATTAGTGCTACTGCCGCTTGTTCTGTTGGCTGTGGGCTGCAGCTCCGGTTCATCCGGTGGCGATGACAGCTCTGGCTCGGAAACGGTGGAAGCTGACACCGACGCTGGGGGAAATACCGATACAAACTCCGGTGGTGATGATACGGGCAATGGCGGCGACACAGATACAGATAATGACGATGATACAGGCAATGGCGCAGAGACCGGGCAAGGCAGTGCGCCGAAGGCCTTGATCGCCAATGCTTTTTCAGGAACGAGTATCGGCCTTTCCTGGCAGCGCGATGGGGCAACCTATGCTATCTATCGTGGCGGAGAAAAAATTGCCGAGACAGATAATCATTTTTATGTTGACCAGGGCCTTTCGATAAATACCGAGTACAGCTACTCAGTGACCAGTGGCGATGTGATCAGCGAGAATGAAACGGCCCGGGTCAATGCGAAAACACTAATCAATAATACGAATAGCGGCCTTAACAATGGTGCGGTTGCAGTACCGGTCCTCGAGCGCCTTGTGAACATTAGTGAATGTAAAAATGTTCGCAGTGCATTGAATTTATTAGATGAAGATCTGGATACCTGCCTGGCGGCCATGCTGGAATCGAACAACATGGCTGGGCATCTGGAAGATATGCGCGCTTTTGCTGCCAGGGTGCGAAGTGAACAAGACCCCGCCATGGTCGAGCTGGGTATGCGCTTGTTCTACAGTCAATCCCTCAGTGCCAATGGCGATGTAGCCTGTGCCTCCTGTCACCACGCTGCTATCGGCTGTGGCGGTGACGATCTCTCTATGCCCGTGGGTGTGAATCCATTAGATCCTGCATTGGTTGGCCCAGGCCGCTCTGACGGTATCAATGAGGTACCCATAGTACCCAGAAACGCCCAGCCGATATGTAATGTGGCATTGTGGAGTAGTGGGCTCTTTTGGGATAACCGGGTGGCACTTACCGATCGCGGTATCCGCACCGACTCACGGGATGTCAGCTTTAATACCGAAGCGGCGGTGGGTACTGGCACCCTGGCCCTGATGATGGCGCAGGCGCATTTTCCAGTAACCAATCCTGCAGAAATGGGTGATGTTACTCAATTTGGTTACGATGCGAGTAGTGATAGTGGCACCACCGATTACCGCGAAGATATAGTGGCGGCCAATCTGGGGCGGGAATCCTGGAGCGGGTTATTTAACGCAGCTTTTGGTGACGACGAGATTACTTTCAGCCGTATTGCGCAGGCTATAGCCGCTTTTGAAGCGGTGCAGCTCTTTATCGACAACCCTTTCTTCGACTATGTAGATGGCGACTTGAATGCGCTCGATAATGATGAGAAGCGCGGTGCCATTACTTTTATGTCAGGGAATTCCGGCTGTACTAATTGCCATGCGGGTGCATTTTTTACTACTGAAGGGCCACGGCCTGCGAATTATCCACAAATTGGTATAGGTACCGATGAGAATGGCAGTGGCGCGGATCTGGGGGCGAACGGTGCTGGTGCCTTCCGTCCCCCAACATTACTGAATGTCGCGCTCACTGGCCCTTGGGGGCACAGTGGTCAATTCGCGACGCTACGCAGAAATGTCGAACACTATCGCGACCGTGCGGCATCGGTTAACCAGTATTACACCAACAACGAAATGTGCGATTTGTCACAATTTTCAGAGTTAACAGATTGTGCCAGTAAGGTGGCGCCCAATGGCCTTGCGCTCTCCCAAGCAATCCTTGCAACCACCGGTGGTGATGCCGGTAATAATCTCAGCGATGCCGAGATCGACCTGGTCGTACGTTTTCTTGAGACCCTGACCGACCCGGATGCGGCCAACACCTCCTCAAATTCCGTTCGTGCCCTGATCCCTACCCGCGACGGGGGTCCTGATGGCAAACAGCTGGATGCGAGGGATAGCTCCGGTAAGGAGCTCTAGTGGTGGTTTTATTACCGGTACTAACGAAATTTTCTGACTTTTGTGCAGGTTCCGCACTGCCCCGATTTTATTTTGTTATCAGCGAGAGATATCGCCGAGTCAATTGGAATTAATTAGGGGTACACAGCTGAAACTCACGGTGCTTTGCGGCACTATATGAGTCGGGAGGCAGGATCTGCGTCCGGATCCAGTATCGGAAGAGGCATTGCAGACAGGTTATCTTGGGGACTGCTCTGCCATCACAGTGGGCACACCACTATTTTTTTACTTTGCCCCGCCCTGGTGCTTGATCGATAGTGATTAATCACTGCGATCCCGCTTGATGGATAGATGAAAAATAAATGTACAGGTGATGTCGTGTCTGCAAATTCTTTTGGCCTGCGGTTCTTAGGCCTGATTCTCACTGTGTTACTGGGGGGATGTGTAACCACTGGTTTGCCAGAGCGCCAGGAGGTCAACCTGGAGAAGGCTTTGGAAACCCATGTTCAACTGGGTATTCGCTATCTGCAGAGTGGAGAGAACCGCGAGCTGGCTCGCCGTCACTTCAACAAAGCGCTGGAGCTGGGCAAGAAGAATCCTATGGCCCACCATGGCCTGGCTCTGCTGTACCAGGCCGATGGCGAATTGAAGGTGGCCGAGTCCCATTTCAAAAAGGCCCTGCGCTACAGCGACAATTTCTCCATGGCGCGCACAAACTATGGCGTGTTCCTTTACCAGCAGGAGCGCTATGAGGATGCTTTAGAGCAATTTCGTCACGCCTCCAGTGACCTGACTTATAACCGCCGTTTCTTTGCCCTGGTTAACTATGGCCGTACTGCCAATCGCTTGGGCTTAGCAGATGAAGCAGAACGGGCCTACACGCGTGCGCTCGCTCTCAACAGCAATCTGCCGGTAGCGCTACTGGAGTTGGCGGAGCTTAAATATGAGGCCGGCGACTATTCTGCGGCCAAACAGTACCTTGATCGTTACAGTGAGAATAAACGCCAGACACCCCAATCCCTATGGTTGGGGATACGTATCGAAAAGGTGTTTGGCAACCGCGACAAGGAGCTGAGTTATGCTCTTGCGCTAAAAAATCTGTACCCGTACTCTGCGGAAACACTGAAATATCAGGAGTTGAGTGGTAATGACGGATAGTAACTCCGTGCACCGCGACAGCGGCCAAATCGAATCCAGTACACAGGCTTCTCCCGGTGCGCTACTGCACTCTGCGCGCGAGGCGGCCGGGCTGTCTCGCGAGGAGCTGTCCCGGCGCTTGTGTATTATCGACAATACGGTGGAGTGGTTAGAAGAAGACCTTTACGAGCGCCAGCCGGAAGCGGTTTATGCGCGGGGTTATATTCGCAATATTTGCCGGGAGCTGAGCATTGACTCCGCTCCTGTGCTTACCGCCTACGATGCGGCACGTCCAAAACAGCAGGTGCGCAAAGAATCGCGACGTATCGAGATGAAAGCCGACTCCCTGCGCCCGGCGCGCAAACACGGCTATGGTCTGTTGGCTCTCCTGCCATTTGTGGTGGCGGGCGCTGTATTTTGGTGGCTCTATGTTGGCCCGGTAAATATTCCCGGCCTGCAGAACTCAGTAGAGAAAAATGCTGCCCCTGCCGAAACTACTGAGCTATCCGTTGCTGAGCCATCCGTAAATATCAATGAAATAGCATTGGCGGAGCCTGGTTCAACCCAGTTGCAGGTTGCTGAGGCACCGGCGCAACAACTAGAGCCCGCCGGGGAAGCAGTCGCGGAGGAGGCTCAAACTCCCGAACATAATGCGCTTACTGAACCCCAGGTCAGTGTGCAAGCTGAAGACGCTATCGCCCAGCTACCCGCAACCGTTGCGCAGCTGGATGAACAGTTGCAAGGAGCGCTGCGTCTCAGTTTCGACGAGGATTCCTGGGTTGAAGTAAAGGATGCCGAGGGTGTTGTACTGCTCGCCGGTGTTCAGCAAGCCGGCAGTTCCAAGAACCTGGATGGTCGCGCGCCCTTCGAAGTGATGCTCGGTAATGCCCGTGCAACCAAGGTGGTTTACCGCGAGCAAACGATTGAAAGCGACCCCATTGGCAACCGCCGCACCCGCCGCCTGATTGTGGGCAATTAAAGGATCTCCGCCGTTTGGGCGCGAACTCTGTAGGTTTGCGCCCAATCTCTCTATAATCTCCCCCTCGAATTTTTAGCAGCAATACTGCCAGGTCAGCCCTATGCAATTTGAATCTCCCATTGTCCGCCGCAAGTCGCGCCAGATCATGGTGGGTAATGTACCAGTCGGTGGCGATGCGCCGATCTCGGTGCAGAGCATGACCAATACCGAAACCTGTGATGTGGCCGCCACTGTGGGCCAGATCCAGCGTCTGGAAAATGCCGGTGCGGATATCGTGCGGGTCTCAGTGCCCAGCATGGAGGCCGCTGAGGCTTTCGGGGAAATTAAAAAGCAGGTGAATGTTCCGCTGGTGGCGGATATTCACTTCGACTATCGCATTGCTTTGCGAGTGGCCGACCTGGGGGTGGATTGCCTGCGCATCAACCCCGGTAATATCGGCCGTGAGAAGCGTATTCGTGCGGTGGTAGATAAGGCCCGTGATCTGAATATCCCGATTCGTATCGGTGTAAACGCGGGCTCTCTGGAAAAAGACCTGCAAAAAAAATACGGTGAGCCCACGCCAGATGCACTGGTGGAGTCCGCACTGCGCCATGTTGAGATTCTTGATAGCTTGAATTTTCAGGACTTCAAGGTGAGCGTGAAAGCCTCGGACATCTTTATGGCCACCGCTGCCTATCGCAAACTGGCCCAGCAAATTGAGCAGCCCTTGCACTTGGGTATTACAGAGGCCGGCGGCCTGCGAGCCGGTACGGTGAAATCCGCAATTGGCCTCGGCGCCCTGTTGCTCGACGGTATTGGCGATACCCTGCGGGTATCCCTGGCGGCAGACCCGGTGGAAGAGGTGAAAGTAGGTTGGGATCTTCTGAAGAGCTTGCGCCTGCGCAGCAAGGGGATCAATTTTATCGCCTGCCCCAGCTGCTCACGCCAGAACTTTGATGTGGTAAAAACCATGAATGAGCTGGAGACGCGCCTAGAAGATGTCACCACGCCGTTGGATGTGGCGGTGATCGGCTGTATCGTCAATGGCCCGGGCGAAGCGAAGGAAGCGGATATTGGCCTCACCGGCGGTACACCGAGCCACGCGATTTATGTGGACGGCCAGCCAGACCGCAAATTCAAAAATGAGAATCTAGTGGATGATTTGGAACGCCTAATTCGCGAAAAGGCCGCTGCCAAGGCCGAGCGCGAGGCAGATATCATCGCCAAAGCGTAGCGGGCACGTCTATTGCACTGCCCAATACGTTGATTTAAGTAATTAGAAATTTAAGGAACAGCGTTGAAACAACTTCGCGCAATTCGCGGCATGAACGACCTGCTGCCGGAACAGTCCCCGGTTTGGCAATATGTGGAAGCCACCCTCAGTGAACTCTTTGCCCGCTACGGCTACAGTGAAATCCGTACGCCCACTCTGGAGGCAACCCAGCTGTTCAGCCGCGCCGTGGGCGAGGCTACCGATATTGTTGAAAAGGAAATGTACACCTTCGAGGACAAGAGCGGAGACAGCGTTACCCTGCGCCCAGAGGGCACCGCAGGCACCGTGCGCGCAGCGATCCAAAACAACCTGCTGATTCAGCCCCAGCGCCTGTGGTATTTCGGCCCCATGTTCCGCTATGAGCGCCCACAGAAAGGCCGTCTGCGCCAGTTCCACCAGTTTGGAGTGGAAGTGTTCGGCATCGAAGGGCCGGATATCGACGCGGAAATCCTGATTATGACCGCGCGGCTGTGGCGTCAGCTGGGTATCGGTGAACACGTCACCCTGCAGTTGAACTCCCTGGGCAACTCCGACAGCCGCGCAGCCTATCGTGAGGCCCTGGTGGCCTACCTAAGCGAGCGCCGCGAGCAGCTGGACGAGGACAGCCAACGCCGCCTGGAGCGCAATCCCTTGCGTATTCTCGACAGTAAAAATACGCAAACCCAGGAACTGCTCGCCGAGGCGCCCTGTCTATTGGATTTCCTCGATGAGGAATCTGCCGCCCACTTTGCCCAGTTGCGCGAGCTACTGGATGTAGCAGGGGTGAAATACGAGATCAACCCCAAACTGGTGCGCGGTCTCGATTACTACGGTAAAACCGTTTTTGAATGGGTGACCGACAGTCTCGGTGCCCAGGGCACTGTCTGTGCCGGCGGCCGCTACGATGGTTTGGTAGAACAGATGGGTGGGAAGCCCACTCCAGCAGTTGGCTTTGGCCTGGGTGCCGAGCGCCTGGTATTGATGTTGGAAACCCTTGAAGTACTACCGGAGAGTCTGGCGCAGCAAGTAGATGCCTACCTGGTGGCGGTGGGTGATGTACAATCAGCCGCCTTGGCTGCCGCCGAACAATTGCGCGACGAGCTACCATGGTTGCGTCTACAGGCGCACTGCGGAGGTGGGAGCTTTAAGAGCCAAATGAAGAAAGCGGATAAAAGCGGTGCCGATTACGCACTGATTATCGGCGAGGATGAGGCTGCAAATGGTCAGATTACAGTGAAATATCTGCGCTCCGAGCAACAGCAACAGACTCTCGCGCTCACGGAACTTGCGGCATTGCTGCAGGGCTGATTCAAATACTCAGGGTGGCGGTGGCCCCCGCCAGGATAGTTAGAAACCACAGGAAAGGCGATTTACCCAATGTCTGAGCATCTTACCGAACAAGAACAAATAGAAACGCTGAAGCGCTGGTGGGCGGAAAACGGCAGGGGCATTCTTACCGGCATAGTCCTGGCTCTGGCCGGCTACTTTGGTTATCAATGGTGGCAGGGTGACCAGCGCTCCAAGTCTGAGGCGGCCTCGGACCTTTACCAAGGTTTTATCCAGGCGGTATCCGCTAATGACAACCAGCCAGACAACAAGCAGCTGACTACTGCGAAGTCACTCGCCGAGCAGCTGAAAAACGAGTACGGCAGCCGTATCTACGCTAGTCAGGCCTCTCTGCGCCTGGCCGCAATTGCCGTCGACAAGAATGACCTGGAAGTCGCGCAGACTCACTTGCAGTGGGTGCTCGACAACTCCAAAGAAGACGCCATGAAGCTGCTGGCCAAGCGCCGTCTGGCCACGGTGATTGCCGCGCGCGGCAAACCAGATGAAGCTTTGAAGCTGATTGAGGGCAGTGTGCCCCCGGCCTTTGCCGCCCTCTATTCCGAGACGCGCGGTGATATTCTCCGACAAAAAGGTGATGACGCCGGCGCGCGCAGCGCCTACGAACAAGCTTTGACCGAGCTGTTACCAGAGCAGGCGGGCAGTACCCAGCTGCTACAACTCAAAGTTGAGAGCCTAGCAGTGGCCTCTGGCGAAGAGCAGAAACCAAGTGAACCAGCACCTGAGGGAGGCGAATAATGGGATTTCTCAATCGCGCTGTGGGGCGCACCGCAGCGGTTGCCCTAGCGGTAGCTCTGGGTGCCTGCGCCTCCAACGAGAGTAAGGAGGATGTCGAGCCGGTAGACCTGGTCGATTTCGCGCCTAGTGTTCAGCTGCGCGAAGTCTGGTCGGCGGATGTGGGCAGCATCGACGAGAAGCGTTATGCGATGCTGCAGCCGGGTCTGGCTGACGGTAAACTGATTGCCGCCAGCAGCGACGGTGAAGTGACCGCTTTTGATCGCAGCAGCGGTAGGCCCCAGTGGGAAACCGATCTGGATATTGAATTGAGCGGTGGTGTCGGTGTTGGATTGGGTATCGCTGTAGTTGTCGACTACCGCGGCCGTGCGGTGGCCCTGGACTTGCGAAATGGCGCTCAACTATGGACCTATCAGGTCTCTGGTGAAGTGGTCTCCGCTCCGGCAATAGGATCCAGTGTTGTGGTCCTGCAAACCGTTGACGGTAAGTTGGTGGGCCTGGATGCCAGCAGCGGTGAAGAGTTGTGGAGCCAAACCACCACCTTACCGGTACTGACTCTCCGCGGCACCGCGGCCCCCGTGATTAGCGGCGGTCTGGTAATTGCCGGTCTCGATAATGGCAAATTGGTTGCCCTGGACGCCCGCGACGGTATCACCCGCTGGGAACAGCGCGTTGCCATTCCGCAGGGTTCTGCTGAATTGGAGCGGGTTGTGGATATCGACGGGTCGCCGGTAGTGCGCGGTGATCTGGTGTTTGCCGCCAGTTACCAGGGGCGTGTTGTCGCTTTATCCAAGGAAAACGGTCGCGGCCTCTGGGCGCGTGATGCCTCTACCAACCACTCAGTGGCTGTTGGTGGAGGGCATGTGTACCTGAGCGGCGCCTCGGGCAGTGTATACGCTTACAATGTGGGCGCTGGCCAGATCGCCTGGAGTAACAATGAATTACTGCGCCGCGAACTGAGTGGCCCGGCTTATTTCCAGGATGTTGTGATTGTCGGCGACTTGGAAGGTTACCTGCATGTGCTTGACCCCAGTTCCGGTCAGTTTATCGGCCGCGAAGAGGTGGATAACGATTCGATTCGTATCCCCATGCTGGTGGATGGCGACCTGTTGTTTGTCCTGTCTGATGACGGCAAGTTGGTAGCCCTGACCCTCGCTCGGAGCTAAGCGCGCAATATTGCTGTGGCGGACAGGCAGTCCGCTTTTGGGCACCAGCCCGCAAAAGGAGCCTGCTTCGCAGGTGAATTGAAATCGCCCGCCTTGTGCGGGCGTTTGTATTTATTTATTAGGCTAAAGCCAGAATTCTATGCTGCCAGTTATCGCCCTGGTCGGGCGCCCCAACGTGGGCAAATCCACACTGTTTAATCGTCTAACCAAGAGCCGCGACGCCTTGGTGGCTAATTACGCCGGTCTTACTCGCGACCGCAAATATGGCGAGGCCGAAATCGATGGACGCAAGGTACTTCTCGTAGATACCGGCGGTATCACCGGTGGAGAAGAGGGCATTGATGCGGCCATGGCGCAGCAGTCTATGCAGGCTATCGAAGAAGCGGATATCGTACTGTTCCTGGTGGATAGTCGCGATGGCCTGACTCCGGCGGATGAAATGATCGCAGACCGGCTGCGCACTCGCTCCAAGCCGACCTTCCTGGTTGCCAACAAGGTCGATGGTGTCAACCCGGATATCGCCCTGGCGCCCTTCTATGAGCTGGGTATCGGTGAACTCTTTCCCACCACTGCCACCCACGGTCGTGGTGTGCGCAGCCTGATGCAGCGCGTGGTTGAGGACCTTCCTGAGGTGGCGGCTGAAGAGGAGACGGAAGAGGCCACCGGAATCAAGATTGCCATTGTTGGGCGACCCAACGTGGGTAAATCTACCCTGGTCAACCGCCTGCTCGGCGAGGACCGCGTAGTGGTATACGACCAGCCTGGCACCACTCGCGACAGTGTCTATATCAATTACGAGCGCGATGAGAAGCCCTATACCTTGATCGACACTGCCGGTATTCGCCGACGCAAGAACATTAAGGAATCGGTGGAGAAGTTCTCTATCGTCAAAACCCTCCAGGCGGTGGAAGACGCCAATGTGGTGGTGCTGGTGATTGATGCTCGCGAGGGCCTGGTGGACCAGGATATGCACCTGATGGGCAGCGTGATTCAGGCCGGGCGAGCCTTGGTGGTGGCTCTGAACAAGTGGGATGGCCTGGAGGCAGATCACCGCGACTACGTGAAAACGGAGCTGGAGCGCCGCCTGCGTTTTGTCGAGTTTGCTGACGTGCACTTTATTTCCGCCCTGCACGGCACTGGCGTTGGCCATTTGTACGAGTCTATCGAGGCCGCCTACCAGAGTGCGACAGATAAACTCTCCACCAACCACCTCACGCGTATTCTGCAATGGGCAGTAAGTGAGCACCAACCACCGCTTGTGCACGGCCACCGTATCAAACTGCGTTACGCCCATGCGGGCGGCCAGAACCCGCCGGTGATCGTTATTCACGGCAATCAGACCGAACAGGTGCCTGCGCACTATGTACGTTATCTGGAAAAGACGTTCCGCAAGGCCTTGGAGCTACACGGGACACCGGTGAAAATCGAATTCCGTACCGGTGACAACCCCTACGCCGGTAAGAAAAACAAACTGAGTGATCGCCAGAAGGCCAAGAAACGCCGCCTGATGAAGTTTGTGAAAAAGAAAAAATAAAGTTCCACGCGCCTACAAGCCCGAGTGTCGCCAATCCCCCCCTTGTCTTGCACTGCGGGGGGCATTTTACGGGTTAATATCCTTAGCGGTAGATCGCGGATCCGACCGGGATCATGGACGACACCTAAGGAGATGGCGATGCTGGAGCTGAAAAAACCCGCGCTATTGCGCACCCAGTCCTATATCAACGGCCAGTGGGTCGATGCCGATTCTGGCGCTACATTCGACGTTAAAGATCCGGCCACCGGCAAGGTAGTGGCCAGCATAGCTGACCTTGGTGCCGATGAGACCCGTCGCGCTATTGAGGCGGCCAGTGCTGCCTGGCCAGACTGGGCCGCTACTCCGGTTAAGGAGCGGGCCAAGTTACTGCGGCATTGGTACAACTTGGTGATCGATAACACCGAGGACTTAGCCAGAATTCTTACCGCCGAACAGGGGAAGCCCCTCTCTGAGTCACGCACAGAGATAGTCTACGGTGCCAACTATATCGAGTGGTTTGCCGAGGAGGCTAAGCGCATTTATGGCGATGTCATAGCGCCCCCCGCCAACGACCGCCGCATCGTGGTGATCAAGCAACCTGTTGGGGTCACTTGTTCAGTCACGCCATGGAATTTCCCCAATGCCATGATCGCCCGCAAGATGGCGCCGGCCCTGGCGGCCGGTTGTCCATTTATCGCCAAGCCGGCCCATGAGACGCCATTATCCGCCCTGGCGCTGGCGGTACTGGCGGAGGAAGCGGGTATTCCCCCGGGGATCTTCAATATTGTGGTTGGTCAAAATGCGCCTGCCATCGGCACCGAGATGACGAAGAATCCTCTAGTGCGCAAGTTTACCTTTACCGGTTCCACCGCTGTGGGTAAGAAACTGCAGGCGCAGTGTGCTGAAACCATGAAGAAAACCTCCATGGAGCTGGGCGGCAACGCGCCATTTATTGTTTTTGATGATGCGGATCTGGATGAGGCAGTGAAAGGTGCCATTGTCTGTAAGTACCGCAACGCCGGGCAAACTTGTGTCTGCGCCAATCGTATTTTTGTACAGGAAGGGGTTTACGAGGCTTTCGCGGAGAAATTTGCCCAGGCAGTTAACGCGCTAACAATGGGGAATGGCTTTGCAGAGCGAACCGATATTGGCCCTATGATTACCGTCAAAGCGGTCGAAAAGGTGGAGGGGTTGGTAGAAGATGCCCTACAAAAAGGTGCGAAAACTCTGGTTGCTGGCGGACCCGATGCTATGGGAGATCAGTTCTATGCACCCATAATACTGGGAAATGCCACTGAGCAAATGAATCTGTTTAAAGAGGAAATCTTTGGTCCAGTGGCACCACTGTTTAAATTCTCCACGGAAGAAGAGGTGATTCGCATGGCTAATGATACCGAGTTTGGCCTCGCCTCTTATTTCTATTCCCGTGATATTGGACGGGTTTGCCGAGTGTCAGAAGCGCTGGAGTACGGCATGGTGGGTGTGAATGAAGGGATTATCTCCAATGAAATGGCGCCCTTTGGAGGTGTAAAGGAATCTGGTCAGGGACGGGAAGGTTCTAAATACGGTATTGAGGACTACATGGAAATAAAATATTTGTGTATTGCTGGTGTCGATAAATAATTCCCGCAACTGGTTTAAAATATCGGGCTCATTATTGGTTGTCTGGATTTTCCATGGTTGTTGAGCCCATTGCCCGTGTGCACTCCTGTTTTGGTGAAAAATTTGGTGTCCCCCGTCAGCCACTGCTCGCCGATGCCAGTCGGGCCAGTATCGAACTATTACCGCCACTGAATGTGGCAGATGCGGTAGCGGGGCTGGAGGAAAACAGTCATATCTGGGTTGTTTTTCAGTTTCACCAGGCTGCCGGGCAATGGTCCGCCAAGGTCCGCCCCCCGCGCCTGGGTGGTAATAAAAAGCTCGGTGTACTCGCCACTCGTTCCCCCTTTAGGCCCAATAATATTGGTCTTTCCGTGGTGCGTTTACTGGAAGTGCGCAGCTCCCCCAAAGTGGAATTGATTGTCGGTGGAGCCGACCTGGTAGACGGCACCCCCGTGTTGGATATCAAACCCTATGTGCCCTATGCCGATGCCCTAAACCATGCTGAAAGCGCTTTTGCCGATGCCGCCCCGGCATTAATCACTGTAAATATCCCGGAAGCGATTCTTCACCAAGCCAAGGCCTATAAAGATGACTGGGGCACCGATCTGCCGAAGTTAATTGAGCAGGTTCTGGCACAAGATCCCCGGCCTGCTTACCAAAAAAACGATCCACAGCGAATTTATGGCATGGCGCTGTGTGGGTTCAATTTGTGTTGGCGCTACACGGAAAGAGGGCTTGAGGTGGTGTCGCTGGATGCATTGTGAGAACAGTTTGCTACTGGGTTAGGGGATTTATGCCTCACCTGGGCCTTCTGGCTTGTCCCCTTATAGAGATTAGTAGTGATATGTCACCTACATTCGAGGAAATTGCAATTTCTCCGCTTGTGCCACTTGCCTGAAAATACTCCAAAATCTGTAAGAGAGTTCCCCATGTCGGTAAGAGAAACATTTAATTATCAGGGCCTGGAGGCAATCCGAGTTGGCCGCCTGAATATGGGGGTCAACACCACATTTGTCGTTTATAGGCTTAATGGCACAGTAATAGATACTGGGCCTAGTAACCAGTGGAAATATGTTAAGCCGTTTATTGAAAATACACCGCTAAAACAACTATTGCTGACTCACCACCACGAGGATCACAGCGGCAACGCCGGTGCTATCCAAAAGCTCACCGGCGTGCAGGCTTTTGCTCCAGACTTAACTATAGGGATATTAAAAAGGGGCTTTCGTATTCCCCCAATGCAAAAACTGTTCTGGGGAACTGCTGGAAAAGCCGAAGTAGCGCCACTGCCAGAAGATATCCGCATTGGTACTGAAGAAGTGCAGCCCCTATTTAGCCCAGGTCATGCCAAAGATATGACCTGCTACCTGTTGCCTGAGCGTGGCTGGTTGTTCAGTGCGGATTTATATATTGCCAACTACTTAAAGTTTCTTCGCATCGATGAGGATATTCCGATCCTGTTAAACAGCATCAAAAGTGTATTGGAGCACTCCTTCGAAGTCATTCTCTGTCCCCATCGAGGAGTTGTAGAAAATGGCTGGCAGCAGTTAAAGCAGAAGTATGAGTTTCTGTTGAATTTATCTGCAGAGGCACAGCAGCTTGATCAGCAAGGGCTGCCATTAGAGCAAATCAGCGAGCGTTTGCTGGGAAAAGAGGGCTTGGTAAGTATTTTAACTGGCCACAACTTTTGTAAGAGAAACTTAATTGCCTCATGCTTGAAGGTGGATCTAGATATAATGGCCCGTTCGTGATTTTATTTTGTTGATACTTTTTCAAAAGTTTGCAGAGAATGGTTAAGCCCTAAAAAGTTAGCAGCTAAGGGTGATTTGAGTTCACTAGTTTTAAAATTAATACATGGATGCCGATTCATTTGACGGCTTCAATAATAAATCGCTTGATGCGCACTCCAGCATGTTTATGCATTACTGGATGTATTTTTTTGTAGTAGGCGTCCATCACTTGCTGGGCAAATTCTTGTCTTTGCGAGTTCTGCAGATGTCGAAATTGAGGCACCCAAGATAAGAAAAACGCTGTGAGCGTGTCTTGGGTGCCGAAATTTTCCACATGATGGATTTCATCGATCCTGGGCAGGTAAAACCCAGCTTCCTCGATATAATTGCGCATCGCATTCAAGGAATAATGGTTGTAAGGATCGAGAAAGTTCTCAAAATATGGCTGCCACTGATTGTTGTTTTGGAATTCGTACACCGTATCCCAGAAATTCTCATGGTCAACCTGAAAGCCGGCCACAATCTTGCCATCCTCTCGTAGGTGTTTGTAAAAGCCATTCCAGACCTTCTTCTGGTCTGCCACCCAGTGCAAGCAGCTGAAAGAAAAAATAATGTCGAACTGCTTATCAAACTGAATTTCATCGGCGCTCATTTGCTCGAAGGAGAGATTGGGTACGCCGGAGTGGGCTTTGCGGGCGTGGCGAATCATATCCTCAGTGAGGTCCACACCGACGATCTTGCCACTCTTGAGGTGTTCGGATAGATAGCGGGTGATTCTGCCATCGCCACAGCCCACATCGAGGATAGTACTGGCGCCTTGATAGTTGCAGCGCTGGATAGCTTCCATGGCGTGCCGCCACTGCATGGAGGAGGCCTTTACATATTCCTGGGCCTGCCACTTATCGTGTCTGACGGGCTTATCGATTGCCATGGCGGCATAACCCTTGATTGTGGGACCGCTAACCAGTCTAGCCTAGATACAGACATTGGAGGTGTAAGCAAGACAAGTGGGGAGATTTCATATTGAAACTAAAAGGTTCCTGTCACTGCCAGTCGGTGCAATTCAATCTTAAATGTGCACAACCATACCCATTTAACCGCTGTTACTGTTCGATTTGCCGCAAGACGGCTGGGGGAGGGGGCTATGCCGTTAACCTGGGAGGGGATTACCAGTCGCTGACGGTAAAGGGGAAGGAGTTTATCTCAGTGTATCAGGCAATATTGCGAGATAAGTCTGGCAGCAATAGTGCCAGCCCGGCGCAGCGCCATTTTTGTTCCCGCTGTGGCAGTGCGCTTTGGTTGTGGGACCCCCGCTGGCCCGATCTGGTCCACCCATTTGCCTCTGCGATAGATAGTGAGCTTCCCGTACCACCAGAACTTACCCATATGATGCTGGCCTTTGCCAAAACCTGGGTAGAGCCGGATATTCGAGCCGTGGACAAGCATTTCGATGAGTACCCAGATGAGTCACTGGCAGAGTGGCATCAACGCCATAATTTGTATTGAGATGTGAAAGGGGCGAGCCGATAGGCCGCCCCGGTTGGATTGTGGGTTTTTAGAGACTTACTCTGGAGCCAGGTAAAGTACCAGGTTATCCAGGAAATTCAGCAGGTCGGCTTTGTCACCATCGCTAAGGGCTACAAACTGCTCTTTACTGGATTGTGCATCCCCTCCGTGAAACAGAATAGCTTCCGTCATGGTGGTGGCGCGGCCATCGTGTAGATAGGGTGGCGTGGAGCCTACTCCCCACAAGTTTTCGGTAAGGAATACCGAGGCACCCACGTTGCCCTCATCGAACTCCTCAGCCATGGCTCGGCCCATATCGTGGCGCTTCAGGTCGCCATAGAGGCGTACAATTGCTCCGCCATTCTCGGACTCCTCGAACTGTCCCAATGTCTGGCCGGAAGGTAGCTCCTGAGGGTTGTCGAGAATATCTGTCAGCAGGTTAAATTGCAGGGAGGTAGTGGGTAACCCGGCAATGTTGCCCGCTGGGTAGGTCTCATCGCGATAGCTGGCGTGTTTCGACGGTTCATAAAATACTGGTGAGCTGACTTCCATCTCGGGAGAGTGGCAGGAGGCGCAGCTGATAGAGGAGAAAATTTCCTCGCCATTTTGAATGCTGGCAATATCTGCCTCACTGAGAGGTAGCCCGTAGGTTTCCCTTTCCTCTTCATTCAGGGTATCAATCACGCTGTTCAATTCGAGCTTGGTGACTGGCCGTGGTTGTGCAGCATTGTAGATTGCCAGTGCGGTGATATCCCCCACGCTCAGTTCGTTGCTGACAGAGTCGAAGTCGCTATCGGCATCACCGACCAGTTCGGTGGCCTGCATACCGAGTTCCTGGTGCGCAGCACCTCGCACAAAAGCACGTACGAAGCCGGTGAGTCCCTTCCACTCAAAGGGGCGCACAACAAGATCTGTATCAATGCCAGCGAGATTGTCGTAGTTGACGTTTTCACAGGAAACGGATATTTCACCAAAACTCACCCCTTTGGCTACCATTTCCACAGTGGCACTTTCACCGGAGGCACAACTGTCGTCGACAGCCTGATCCCTGAGGTTGTGTAATTCGGTGGTCATTTCCTCGGCCACCAACTGTACCGCGCCCATGCCGAACAGGTGCGGGGAGTTACGCTCAATAAAGCCTTTTTGTTTGCGCTCTGGGTCCATACGGATCACGTTATCGTTCACACCACCGCCGCCATCGGCAACGGGAACATTGTGACAACTGATACAGGAATCACCGTTGGGGCCTGTAGCTCGATGGGGCAAAATATTGGCCCAGGCCCTTGGGCCTCTGAGATCAGGGCGCGGAAAACTGGTGAAGCGCTTACCGTTGCCGACATTGACACCTACCCCATCGAGCGCGTTGTAGTTCATTTCAAATAGCTCATCACCTTCTTCGAAAGCATGAACATAGGCTTCAATTGGGTCCATTGCTTCCAGTGTGGCCTGATCAATATGGCCACCGAGGTGTATTTCCACAGCGCCAGCTTCCAGAATCTGGACGGTGTTAAAGATTGAACTGAAATCGAAGGGTTGTTGCTTGGGTGGCCGCGGACCTTTTCTTGCGTTCTTAGGTACCCGATGCTTGTCATGTTTAGAACCAAAATCCGCGAGGACTGGAGGTGCAATAAATGTTAGGGCCGATATTGCCAGGGAAATAGGCAATAAGTGTCTTCTGGAAATCATCAGCTATATCTCCCGGTACGAAATAGAATGCGGATGGAGCAGTATATTTATGAAAATGCACGGGTAGAAAGTACGGCAATTTATCCAGGGGCTGATCAGTCAGTCTCAGGAAAAATTGCTAAATAGATTCTTGGTGAGGATATTTTTATTCCCACAAAGTGCATTTCAATAAAGCTTAAATGCATCCTTGCAAGCCGCTTACGGAAAACCGTTTGCGGAAGTAGGCTCAAAAAATAGGGAGATTTGCTGATAGTTGGCTTTTTTAGAGAGCTAACTTTCTGCTAGAGCTAATGCCCTAAGTACGACCCCAGATATTAATTTTTGCCCATAACCCTCTGCGCTGCTGCACAGACCTTTTGTATTTGTCTTACGTGTCTTAGTTGTCATCTCGGCGTGTGAAGTTCCCATTAATTTAGATAAATTAAAAAGTTGTTTTTCGATGACAGTGGGCCTCTTGGTAATGGTGGTCAGTACTTTAATCTGGCAGGCATAAGTTTTTCGTACAGCAAATAATAAAGTCCCGTGTTTTTATGAGTGCAGGTTTTTTTCAATGTGAGGAATAGGTTTAGTCGCTCTGTTGGCTCTGCCTTGCGTGGATGGGCTCAGGTTTTCCTGATCATGATTGGAATGTGGAAGGAATGTGCAAATTTCTATTGCACATGAAATGGTGGTGATCTACGCCGGTGAAGATAATCAAAAATGATTGTAAATCTTGTCTGATTGGTTGGGACATGCTTAGTAATTTGAAGGTTGTTCAAAGTAACGCTGAATTCCTGAATGATCTACTCTGTTCCCACAAAAGCCAAAGAAAATGAAGATTGGCGCTATTTCCCTTTGATTGGCGCTTGTTTTGTCTTTGACGCCATATATTTCACACTGCAAACAGTGAGATAGTTCTAGCAGAGATGCTTGGCTTTATCCGTGAGTTAAGTTTGAGTGGAAATTACTGATAAAGATAACCAATAAGCGAAAGGATTTTGCTCTTGGATTGGATATGCTGCTAGTGAAGATAATCTAGTTCGTTATCAATAGTTGATTCAGTGTATTCAAATAGAAGTCATTTTTCCGTCACTAATAAATGAGGTTAGGGTGAGAAAAGTACTGGTTCTTGGTGGGGATGGATTCTGCGGGTGGCCAACCGCCCTTCATCTTTCTGATGCAGGCTATGAAGTTATAATTGTCGATGATTTTTCAAGGAGAAAAACCGATATAGAGCTGGAAGTCGAGTCGCTCACGCCTATTCAGCCATTAGGAGAGAGGCTGAGGGTTTGGCGAGAAGTGTCGGGCAAGAATATTCGGCATGTTGTAATCACTATCGGTAAAGAATATCACAGGCTGCTAGAGCTAATGGTTACCGAGAAACCGCACACAATTGTACACTTTGCCGAACAGCGATCAGCGCCTTATTCGATGAAGTCATCAAGCCATAGACGATTGACGGTTAATAATAATTTGAGTGCGACCAACGATATTCTTGCCGCGATTGTAGAAAGTAAGCTGGATATTCATCTTGTACACCTGGGAACTATGGGTGTTTATGGTTACGGCACTGCCGGCATGAAAATCCCAGAAGGATACCTTAAGGTGCAAGTGGAAGAGGAAGGTAGATTTATCAGTTCGGAAATTTTATATCCTCCAAATCCTGGTTCTATCTATCATATGACTAAGGCTCAGGATCAGTTATTGTTTGCTTTTTATAATAAAAATGATGGGCTGCGTATTACTGATTTACATCAGGGTATTGTTTGGGGCACACAAACAAATCAAACCCGTAGGGATGAGTATCTTATCAATCGATTTGATTATGATGGAGACTATGGCACTGTATTGAATCGATTTTTAATGCAGGCTGCGATTAATTATCCCCTTACAGTTCATGGTACCGGTGGGCAGAAACGTGCTTTTATCCATATTCAGGATAGTTGCCGTTGTATACAGTTAGCGATAGAAAATCCTCCGGAAAAAGATGATCGGGTCAAAATATTGAACCAGATGACTGAAATGCATCGAGTCAGGGATCTGGCGAAGTTGATTGCTGATAAAACAGACGTGGCTATTGCCTATGTGGATAACCCAAGAAAAGAGTCTCCAGAAAATGATTTACTGGCTGTTAATGACCAGTTGCTGGAGATGGGGCTACAGCCGATCACGCTGAGTGATAAGCTTTTATCAGAAGTGGAGCAGGTGGCAAAGAAATATTCCAGTCGCTGTGATCAGAGCAAAATACCCTGCTTGTCAAAATGGTAAGTGTCGGAATCGTCTCAGCTTTATTTAGTGGTTTCGTATTTTTGTTGGCGCTGCTTTGAAACGATTCTTCTCTTTAGATAAAGGTTTTATGGTATGAAAATATTGATTGCTACGGACACCTATCCGAAGCAGCTTAATGGCGTATCGCGGGTTCTAGAGAAAACCATAAAAGAATTGTCTGTTCGAGGGCATGAAGTCAAGCTTTTATCTGTTGATGACTTTAGGTATTTCCCCTGGCCTGGATATCATGAAATTAGAATTGCAGTATTCCCTGGTTCCCGTCTTGCTCGTATTGTTGATGATTTTTCCCCAGATACTATTCATATTATGACAGAGGGGCCAATTGGTATTTCCATGCGGAGATATTGTAAAAAGCGAGGTTTAAGATATACAACTTCATGGCTTTCAAGACTGTCTGAATATGTTTCCCTAAGATACAAAATACCTGTAAGTTGGTTGCATAGACTACTTGTGGATTTTCACCAGTCTGCAGCTCAAACGATGGTGACAACTACAAGTATGGAGACAGAAGCAAGAAATTTAGGTATTAGTAGGATTGTTCGCTGGCGTCGAGGAGTGGAGTTGGATAAATTTCACCCGGTTGAAACTGAAATTTTTTCAGGGCTGCCCAGGCCAATTATGTTAAATGTTGGTCGTATTGCTGTGGAGAAGTCACTAGATAGGTTTTTGTCTATTAATACTCCTGGAACCAAAGTGGTGGTAGGAGATGGTCCTCAATTAAATGCATTAAAGAAAGAGTTTCCAGAGGTAATTTATTTGGGGGTAAAAGAGGGAGAGGCATTAACCGAGTGTTATGCTGGAGCGGATGTTTTTGTATTTCCATCTTTGACAGATACTTTCGGTTTGGTGAATCTTGAGGCGTTAGCTTGTGGCCTGCCAATTGCGGCCTATCCGGTCACCGGACCAAGAGATATCATTGGCGATGCACCGGTTGGTGCTATGGATGAAGATCTTGGGGTGGCTATTCAAAAAGCTCTTACATTCAAATCAGAGGATTGTATCGCACGAGCGAGAACTTTCTGTTGGGATTTGGCTACTGAGGACTTTTTGGAGAATTTGGTTCCTGTTAATGTTGAGCATCCTTTATTGGCTGAATATTGAAAAGATAAATTATATAAATATTGATAGTGTGGATAAAAAGGGTTAAGTTCAGCTTGTATTTTATAAGTATATGTAATGACCCATTTTAGATCAAAGGTGAGAGTATGTGTTGGGGAGATCTTTCGATCCCGCACAAGGGTATTATATATTCAATGATATCATTAAAACTTTCATAGAAAGTTGAGGTTGAATTTTACAGGTTTTCAAGCCCAGAGTCTCAATTCCAGAGTGCCATTGTTATTTTATAAATACTTTCTCCACTCTTTATGAGCCCAGAAATAAAAGAAATCTTAAACATTGCGTTGAAAGATAAGTGCTCACTAGAATTATTGCTTCTGATTATTTTTCTTTACAGTCTGTTAGATGAAATTACTTATCTCTTTGAGGCACTATTCGCCGTAAAAGCGCAGATACATTAATTCAGAAAACATATTCTGGCGGATTTTTCCGATAAATTTCAGATGGTTGCCTTTTTCTTAGGCGTCACTCCCTTTTCCATAAGATTGATACTGAATAAGCGAGAGACCAATATGGAAAGCAATGGGCGCTGGAAAGGGCATAAGGAACGCCGTCATAATATTCAACGACTGACAAGTGGTTGATCTGTAAGCGGTCTGCCAGAGTCTCGATCTCTATTTCCAATCAATTATTTTCCTACTATGTGCTGATGAGTATCTAAATACCAGGCTAATCGGCGGCTATTTTTTGTGCCAAGATGAGCTGTGAGTAAGTTTTAGGTCTCTGACCAGCCTGGAGTCTAAGGAGCGATGGTTATAGATTATTGAAAAACTTAAAGGGCTGACGAATATCTCAAACGAGAATCTGCGTCTAATTACAAAAGTTAGTAAGGGGATATTGACGGGGTAATCTGCGTCCAATTTATTGATCTTAAGTGGTTATCTCTCAGTATAGTGTTCATAGATAACCAGTACTGCATTTATAAATTTCCCAGGCATAAGGCCCAAGGAAAAGAGTGTGTTTAAAATCAAGTTTGTCTTGATAATCATCATTAGTGGATTGGCTTTTTTTTATGGTTCTTTCCTTTATGCAGAGGAAGAGACTTCCGGCGATCATGTGCGTATACGTTGGTTAGCCCCTTCTAGCTTTGAAGAAGTACGCACCGAAAAAATTGGTATCTACTTCGAAGTGGACCCTGAGTGGCACGTGTATTGGCGAAATCCGGGAGATTCCGGAGCCGCGCCCCGTTTTAATATACAAGCTTCGGGGGCAAGCATAGGAAATATTGAATGGCCTTTTCCAACTCGTTTGAAGGTGGAACACCTTACAAACCTGGGTTATGAGAGCAGTGTTGCCTATCTTTTTGACCTCAAACCCAAGTCAGGAGCTGAGCAAGTCGCTTTGAAAGCGGATCTTGAATGGCTTGTGTGTAAGATCGAGTGCATTCCAGGACGTGGCACCATAACCTTAACCCGCCCTGTTGGGAAGCAGCCCAAGTGGACAGGAGATGACCTGATAATAAGGGATTACTTTGCAGAGAGAGTGCCTACCTCGAATGAAAGCAGCCCTTGGATGATAAAATCGCTGGTTCCTCAAGGAAAAGACCGCATACGCCTGTTGATTGAAGCACGTGAGAAAGGTCAGGTACCACAGGTTTTTCCACTGGATGGAAAAGTCATCTCTCCCGCCAAGCCAAGGGTCCGACGAGATGGTTGGTCACTCATCTATCTCTTCCAGCGCCAGCCTGAGGCGACTACTCCCGCGGTAACTGGTTTTGTCATCAGTGATGGAAAACAGGCCTGGAAGTTTGATGATGTACCCTTCGGTAGCCCTCTACCTACTGAGAAGTGGCGTCCCATTTGGCTGATCATCCTCACGGCATTTATTGGCGGGGTCATATTGAATCTGATGCCCTGTGTTTTCCCTGTACTTTCAATTAAGCTGCTTGGCTTAATAGGGGAGGGCTATAGCGGTGGTTCTCGCCCGTTGGAAGGGCTCATTTATGCTGCTGGCGTGGTTAGCACCTTTACGATCCTAGGCTTGTTACTTTTACTACTTCGAGCAGGAGGGGCATCTATAGGGTGGGGCTTCCAACTTCAGTCCCCTGAAGTGGTGTTGAGCCTGATTGTATTATTTTGGGTGATGGCCATGTCTTTTCATGGAGTCTTTGAATTTGGTCAACACTTGGTGAAGGTTGCAGGCCTGAGTAAAGGGGGAACCTTTGGTACAGGTGCCCTTGCAGTGTTTGTTGCTGCACCCTGTACTGGACCATTTATGGGCGTAGCGTTGGGTTCTGCAACAATATTACCTCCACTAGAGGCCATGCTTATCTTTATCTCTATGGGGATTGGTTTAGCAGCTCCATTCTTAATTCTCTGTGTTAGCCCATCACTCCTAAGAAGGCTTCCATCTCCGGGACCATGGATGGAAAAACTTCGCCAATTTCTGGCTTTTCCGCTCTACGCTACAGTGATTTGGCTCCTTTGGATTCTGGGTCGAATGGAAGGAGAGATGGGTTGGCTAATGGGTACCTCTATGGTACTGATAGCAACGATTATCCTCTGGATGATACATAACTCCACAGGTTTAGTTAGGGGAATTTCCTGGGGGCTCTTATTTATCAGTTTGCCGTTAGCTTTTAAGGTTATGGAGCGAGCAGATCAGAAAATGATACAAACTTTAGTTTCATGGCAAAAGTATGATCCTGAACTGCTTAAACAGGCGCAACAGGAAAAGCGTTCAGTGTTTGTCGACTATACAGCTGCTTGGTGTGTTACCTGTCAGGTAAATAAAAAGCGAGTGCTTGATAAAGAGGAAACATTAAAACTCTTTCAGGATAATAATGTTTTGTTACTGCGTGCCGATTGGACTCGAGAAGACCCAGAAATTACTGAATCCCTGGCCGCATTAGGGCGCAACTCAATCCCTGTTTATGCTTGGTATCCTGCTGGAGCAAAGAGACCCAAGCTTCTACCCCAGGTATTGCAGGAATTTATGATTGTCGATTTGTTCGAAGATAGTAATAACAACGAAGAGGATGAGGAGCGATAGAGTTGAACCACTCTTAGTTGTACTGGGTGTGATGGATTTCCAAAATTGGCTAGAAAATTCAAAATATAGGAAAAGTTTACGGTGCAAATTCAATGGTACCGGGCGGCGGTAAAAATAGTAGCCTTTTCTATGCTAGCTATAGTGGTAATGGCTGCGGTTGGCTATTACCAGCAAAGAGACCTTCCCAAAGACACAGCTCCACCACTAGAAGGTAAAACCATAAATGGAAACTTGTTAAATCTTAAAGAGATGACAACTCATGGACCAGTCCTTATTTACTTTTGGGGCTCCTGGTGCCCTTATTGCCGTATAGTATCTCCCAAAATATCTGAGCTGGCGCGGGAATATCAGGTTTTGGGAATTGCCATGCGATCTGGTGATGAGGATGAGGTAGAGAAATATATGCTCCGGCACAATCTGAAGTTTCCTACAATCAATGACCCCGAGGGCAGAATAAGTTCCCGTTGGGGAATCAAAGTAACGCCAACGATGATTATTGTGGGGAGTGACGGAAAGATTGCCTGGACTACCAGTGGTGCTACCACCAAGCTTGGCTTGAAATTGCGTATGGAACTCACGGAATAGCCGTTTTTAGCAGATTCATGACTCAATAGGTCGATGCTGTCACCAATTTTATCCCTACTTCATCAGATATCTAGACCTTCTCACTGAGGTATAACTATCTTAAATCTCTAGTCTTCTCAATTTTTCGGTCTCAGGCATGGGAGGCTTGTGTGTCGGTCATTGATTCATTTGACTACAAAGATCTTGATGCGCAGAGAGTTGGCAGATTTGATTTTGGGATCAATACCACATTTATTGTTTATCGCTTAAAAGATACCATTATTGATACAGGGCCTAGCAATCAATGGAAGTATGTCAAGTGGTTTGTGAAAAACAAGCCGTTTCGTCAGCTTCTACTTACTCACCATCATGAGGATCATAGCGGCAATGCCGGCGCTATCTATAAGTTGACAGGAGTTCAACCTCGTGCCCCCAAAGCCACTATAGAAATTCTTAAACGGGGTTTTCGTATACCGCCAATTCAAAGGTTAATTTGGGGAGCTGCCGGGCTGGCTGAAGCAGCCGAATTGCCAAAAGATCTGCGTATAGCCGGCGAGAAAACAATACCTATCGCCGCACCAGGTCATGCTAAGGATATGACCTGTTACCTGATGGAAGACCGGGGCTGGATTTTTACTGCTGACCTCTATGTGGCCAGTCATCTAAAAATGTTGCGTAAGGATGAGAGTATTCCGGTTTTGATGAAAAGTATGCGCAAAGTACTTCAATATGAATTTGATCTTATCTTATGTCCCCATCGGGGTTTAGTAGAGAATGGTAAGAAAAGGCTTCAAGAAAAGTATGATTACTTGCTTAACCTGTCGAGTTCTGCTCAGGAGTTGGGGCGCCAGGGTGTATCACTTAAAGAAATTACTCGTCGCCTTTTGGGGAGGGAGAATATGATGGCTCTTCTTTCAGGTTATAACTTCAGTAAAAGAAACTTGATTGCTTCTTGTATGTCCATGGATCCATCAAAGTACACCGAGTAGCTACTAGCTATATTTTACATTTTTATTTCTTTTATCTGATTGTTTTTCTATTGGTTGTTTCTACTGCTGGGTTACTTTAAATTTGTTGCTTAATTTTATGGAAGTTAGGTGAGCAAGTAGTGAAGCGTGAAGTTAGAAAAGTTGGCCTAATTGGTGGTATGAGCTGGGAGAGTACACAGCTTTATTATAGGTTAATTAACCAGGGGTTCAATCGATGTCTTGGAGGATTACACTCAGCAGAGATTATTTTATACAGTGTTGATTTTTATAAAGTGGAGAAGTTACAGCGATCCGATAACTGGGATGAGGCAGGCTGCCTTTTAGCACAAGCCGCCAAAGCGTTGGAAGCTGCTGGGGCAGATTGCATTCTAATTTGTACCAATACCATGCATAAAGTCGCGGATCAGGTGACGGCTTCCGTAGGTATTCCTCTCTTACATATTGCCGATGCTGTAGCTGAAGTTTTGCTTAAAGATAAAGTCAATAAGGTAGGGTTGCTGGGTACTGCTTTCACCATGGAGCAGGATTTTTATCGTAAATACATTCAGGAAAAGTACGGAATAAACCTGATAGTTCCCACAGCCGCGGATAGGGAAATTGTCCATCGGGTAATTTATGAGGAGCTTTGTAAGGGCAAAGTTGAAGTTGCATCAAAGCAGCAATATCTGCGTATTATCCACTCTTTGTCTGCTCAAGGGGCGGATGGTGTGATTCTTGGCTGTACCGAGATTGGTATGCTGGTTTCAAAAGAGGATGTGACTATCCCACTGTTGGATACTACTCAAATTCATGCGAATAAAGCTGTGGAATTTTCCTTGAACGCTTCCTAGTCAGTTTTTGGGGCCTACCTATAGGAATATATTGGGATCCAATACCTTTATGTGGATATTGGTCCCTACTTATTTTACATTTTTAGGATGAGCTATTTAACTCTGGAGTAAAAATCAGTTACCATTTCGCATATCCTTTGTTTGTATGACAGTTGCCTACCTAGTACTCTGAAAATTACTTTCTATTAATCTCCTTTAGTTCGTTTTGCTGTGAATTCTCACAGTGACATGAATGTCATTATCACCTCAATAGACATGATTTAAATTGTAAATACCTGTTATTTAGGTATTTTAATTTTCCATTTTT
Organism: Microbulbifer mixtoriginis (SeqCode); assembly: GCF_052467235.1. Classification (NCBI taxonomy): domain Bacteria; kingdom Pseudomonadati; phylum Pseudomonadota; class Gammaproteobacteria; order Cellvibrionales; family Microbulbiferaceae; genus Microbulbifer; species Microbulbifer mixtoriginis (SeqCode). The sequence goes on from NZ_CP174305.1 coordinate 3,357,709, forward strand.
GCTGGCATTTTTTACCTGTGTCACGCTTCTTGCAGTGATGAAGAATGATGATGTCCATCATTGGAGGGGCGGGCTATATCAGTACGCTATTCGGCACGTACTGTTCCAATCAGGATAGATTGCTTCGTACCCGGTACCACACTGCCGAAAAATGATCGATTAGCATTGGAAGATAAAACCAATAATTGACAGGGTAATTACATGAAAGAAAATAAGAAGCGTTGGCTAGCGGCCTGTGGCGCGCCATCGCTATTGGCAATGGCGGTTGCCGCTGTGTCCAGCCCCGCAGTTGCCGAGGATGCACTTCTGGAGGAAGTCATCACTATTGGTACCCGTGTTGAGGGGCGTTCGGCTACGGATTCCTCCGCACCTATCGACATCGTTACTGGTGACGAATTTGTTAACCAAGGTGATGGTGACCTCAACAACCTGCTGCGCAATGTTGTGCCTTCCTACAATGTTAATGCCAAGCCGATCTCTGATGCCGCATCGATTGTACGCCCGGCCAACTTGCGTGGACTGCCGCCCGATAGCACCCTGGTTCTAGTAAACGGTAAGCGCCGTCACCGTGCATCCGTGATTGCATTCCTTGGTAGTGGTGTATCGGATGGTGCCCAAGGACCTGACATCTCTGCTATTCCAGCGATTGCACTGAAGCAAGTAGAAGTACTCCGTGACGGTGCGGCCGCTCAGTACGGCTCTGATGCCATTGCCGGGGTGATTAACTTCCAGCTTAAAGATGCTGCTGAGGGTGGCACCGTTGAGGTGAAGCATGCTACCACTGCCGAGGGTGATGGCGACCAGAGTATGGTTGCTGCCAACTTTGGCCTGCCGTTGACCGATTCTGGTTTTGTAAACTTCAGTATGGAGTATCGCGAGCAGGACTCCACAAGCCGCAGTACTCAGCGGGACGATGCTGCGCAGCTGATCGCCGATGGCAATACTCATGTTGCTAATCCAGCGCAAATTTGGGGTCAGCCCGAAGTTGATGATGACACTAAGTTCTTTATTAACAGTGCCATTGAGCTGAACGATACTGCTGAACTATATGCCTTTGGTAACTATGCCAGCCGTTCCACCGATGGAGGATTCTATTTCCGTAATCCAGAAAATCGAGATGGGGTTTTTACCTATAAGGATAAGATTGACACAAATGGTGATGGGGTCCCTGACAAGGAGGTTGTTTTACCTCTGATAGGTGACTTAGATCCCAGCAATGGTATTGATAATTGTCAGAATGTCAGTGTCTCTGAAGCTCATGATCTCGATGAATGTTTCTCCTTTACCGAGATGTTCCCTGGCGGGTTTACCCCTCGTTTCGGTGGTGATCTAGAAGATTACTCCATGGTCTTCGGGTTGCGCGGTGAATTGGCCAATGGTATTGGTTACGATGTCAGTGCCAGTAGGGGCCAGAACAAAGTAGATTTCCATATCTACAATACCATTAATGCCACAATGGGCCCAAATACCCCAACCAGCTTTAGCCCTGGTGGTTATGCGCAAACTGAGACCAATTTTAATATTGACCTGACCAAGGCTACTGAAATTTCCGGTAAGGCATTGTATATGGCCGGGGGCTTTGAGTGGCGTGAGGAAGAGTTCGAAGTCAATATGGGGGATGAAGCCTCATGGACTCAAGGTCCATTGACAGAACAAGAATTCCTTATCGGTTCTAATGGTTTTTCTGGGTTCGGACCTGAAGTTATTGGTACTTTCGACCGCGATAATATTGCGCTCTATACCGACTTTGAACTGGAAGCGACTGATAATCTTCGTTTGGGCACAGCCCTACGCTGGGAAGATTTCTCAGACTTCGGTAGTACTTTCAACTATAAGGTTTCCGGACATTGGGCAATTAATGATGTAATCGCCTTGCGCTCTACATACAGTACCGGCTTTCGTGCACCTACACCAGCTCAGTCAAATATAAGTAATGTGACTACGGCTTTTGCAGATGGTCAGCTAGAGAATAAAGGTACTATCCCACCGACAAACCCTGTTGCGGTATTAAAAGGTGGGAAGCAACTACAACCTGAAGAGTCGAAAAACTTTACTATTGGCGCCATTATTGCTGCCGGTGACTGGGATATTACCCTCGATTATTTCCAAATTTCCGTAAGTGATCGTATCACCCAGTCTGCCGATCAGGAACTAAGTGAAGCGGAAAAAGCGCAACTGGTGGCCGATGGTATTAGCGGAGCTGATTCACTAACATCGATTCGCTTTTATACCAACGACTTCGACACCAAGACCCGTGGAATTGATGTGGTGGCAACCTATCCGCTCGGAGATGCCACTGACTTAAGTTTCGCAGCAAACTGGACTGATACAGAAGTCACCAAGTATCGGGAAGAAACCATCAGTGATATGCGTCTTGGGCAGTTGGAAGATGGTCTGCCCAACATTCGTGGTAATGCAACCATTTCTCATGCGGGTGAAGGATGGCGTGGTCTAGTTCGTTTGAACTACTATGGCAGCTACTGGGAAGCGCACCTGGATGATTACAGCCTACCCATTGATGCCGGTGATGAGTGGACTGTGGATATAGAGGGTGCCTATGACTTTAGCGATTCGCTGTCGCTGATCGCAGGGGCTGAAAATCTGTTTAATAACTACCCAGATAAGAACCCCTGGTCAGGTGTTGCAGGCGCTGAATACCCCGAGACAGCACCAATGGGCTTTAATGGTGCGCTCTACTATGTACGTGCACAGTATGAGTTTTAAGCCCTCAGTGAATAGCTTTACTTAAAAGCTATCGTTACTGTAAAAAAGCCCGCTTTATGCGGGCTTTTTTACATGTCCCAGAGAGAGTTAGTTGCCATAGATAAGGTGATACGTTCTTTGTCTTGTATCTGCTTCAAGTCCTCAAAGACTTCTTTTACTTCCATGGACTCAATAGCGCCGTACACCGCTTCATAAAGACTGGAAAAATATCGGTCTACTTCCCTTCCAATATTATTGACCTCTTTGATAGTGGGCGGGTCACTAAGTGGTAGTTGGCGAATAAAATCATGGGCGGATTCTTCATGGGTGTACTGTAACCAGGTCTGCATGACCTTTTGCTGGGCGATTTCTCCATAGTTTGAGAGGTTTCTCGCCATACGTTGTTCATGCTCTAACATATGTCTTAATAACAGCTGAGTTCGATAATCTTCAGATTTTTCAAGTAAATTCTCGTAAAGGTCTGCCATATCCAGGTGAAACTTTTCTGCATCCTGAATGATTTCAAATGCCTGCTTGAAAGTCTTCATAGGTCTGCCCTTTGATACCCAGGAAATTGTTATTGGGCGGAAAACAGGTCGTATCTTCTTGCGGCCATACCCTAATTAATCTTTATAGTGCATTTATCCAGTTGATCAAGATCTGAGGAAAAATACCGAATACTAACAGAGCCCCCGTCAGTGCCAGTAGTAACAACTGGCCAGATGCAGCAATTTGTACTGTGCCGTTAGAGGTTGTATCTTGGGAGCTATCACGTTGTACAAGGGTAAGAAGTAATCTTAGATAATAGAAAAGTCCCAGAGCACTACCGATAACCACACCCGCTAGAAGCCCCCACATTTCACCCTCAACCCCTGCTGTAAACACATAGAACTTGCCAATGAAGCCAATAGTTAGCGGTATGCCGGCAAGGGAGAGGAGCATGGCAGCGAAACAGCTGGCCAACCAGGGGGAGCGCCAGAGCAACCCTTGATAAAATGCGCGCTGATAGGGGTTCTGGCTATCTGAAGTGGGATTTTCAGGGTACTCTCCACTAAGCACTTTTTCTTCAACCGAATCGGCGACCAAGCCCACTATCGCAAAAGCACCTAGGGTAGTAATTATGTAAGCTATCAAGTAATAAATAACGGCCTCTGTGCCAAAGGTGCTTTTTCCTATGATAAAAGCCACAATCAAATAACCGATATGTGCAATTGAAGAATAGGCTAAAAGACGTTTGATATTCGACTGCATTAATGCGAGAAGATTTCCTACAATCATACTGGCTATGGCTGCAATAGAAAGCATATCGATTAAAGTTTTGCTGCTGTATAGGTCCAGAGTATTAAAGAAACGTAATAGGAAGCCAATAACCGCTCCTTTGGCTACGGTTGCAATCAAGGCTGTTGTTGGCGTGGGGGCCCCTTGGTAAACATCAGGTGTCCAAATATGAAAGGGCACAAGTGATAATTTAAAAGCCACAGAGATAAGAAATAAAGTAACTCCAGTCGCAAATAGCGTGGAGGTCTGGGATAACTCAGTAATTCGAGAGGCTATGCCGGTAAAGTCTAGCGCGCCAGAAGCGCTATAAATAAGCGCAATACCGAACAGGCCTAATGCAGTGGATAGTGCTGATAGAATTAAATATTTAATGGCTGATTCAAGGGACTGAAGCTGTTCTCTTTTTGGGGATAGATCGCCAGTTAAGGAAAAACCTAGCATGGGATAAAGAGAGAGGCTAATTAACTCAAGTCCCAGGAAAAAAGTTGCAAAATGGCTGGAGAAAATCAGAGTGCAGGCACCAAGCATTGCCAGAAGCAATAAAATATAATATTCCTCTGGATAACTACCAGCTACTCCTTTTGGGTCACAGCGTAGACGTAGGTAGTTGAACCCCATAATACTGACGGCAAAGGCGGTTACCAATAATATAAGTGTGAAAAATAATGCAGTGTAGTCGATCAGGATAAGCTCAGTTACCTGAAGCGAGCTTGTCGCACCAGTCAGTTCATCGGCAACCCAAAAGCAAGAAGCCATGGCAAGCAGTAGAGTCATTAGGGTGGTTACCAATGCACCCAGGTGCCCACGCCAAAAAGATACCTGTAACAATAGAATAACTATACCTGCACTAAGTATCAGTAGTGGCAGTATTCCAAAAAGTTCCTGTGCACTCATGGGGTGTTATCCTCAACTGAGGTCGGTTTAAGCTTGGGTGAGAGAGTCTGAGATGATAATTGTTCATTTAAGATTTTCTGATCATTTAAAACAGTATCAATTCTTGTTGCGGATCGTTGAACAGTTGGATCGGCAATATCAAAAACTGGTTGTGGGCGTAAACCGATAAAGACTAATAGGACGGCGAGAGTGAGAAGGGCGCTAGATTCCCGTATGCTGAGATCTGTAGCCTCGTGCTCCTGAATCGGCTTTTCCAGTCGCTTGTTCAGTTTTCCAAAGAATACCTTTTGCATCATAAGTAAGGCATAGAGCGCTGCACCAATAAGCCCAACTGCAGCCAGGGCTGTTAGCCAGTGATTACTTCGGAAACTACCTACAAGTACGGTGAACTCAGCAACAAAATTGCCTAAACCAGGTAGGCCCAGAGATGCTACTGCGAAGAAAAGTGCAACGGCAGATAACTTTGGCAATCTGGCCCAAAGACCGCCCAACTGGTGCATATCTCTAGTGTGAAAGCGATGCTGAATAGCACCCACCAGGGCAAATAAAGCTGCAGTGCTCAAGCCGTGAGCGATCATTTGCATAACAGCTCCTTGAATAGCAATAGTATCAAGGGCATACAAGCCAAGTAACACAAACCCCATATGACTAACACTGGAATAGGCTACCAACCTCTTCATGTCTCTTTGAGCAAAGGCGAGCATTGCTCCGTAAATAATACTGAGTGCTCCAATAGTCATTGCTACCGGTGCAAATGCTACTGAGCTTTCAGGAAATAGCGGTAGGTTGAAGCGCAACAAGCCATAAGCACCTGTTTTAAGGAGAATGGCGGCCAGTAGGATACTCCCTGCTGTAGGTGCCTGAGTATGTGCGTCTGGTAACCAAGTATGGAAAGGTAAAGCTGGTAATTTGACTATGAAAGCAACAAAGAACCCTAGCATTATCCAGTAGTCAATTCCGGGTGATAGACGGGCATCTAGTAGGGCATTGTAATTAAAAGTGAGCTGCCCGGTGTTGGTGTAGTGGATATAAACAAGAGCAACTATCGCAATAAGCATTAGAAGACTGCTTGCTTGAGTAAAAATAAAGAACTTGATTGCGGCGTAAATACGTTGCTCATAACCCCATACTGCGATTAAGAACAGCATGGGTATCAGCATGACTTCCCAGAAAAAGAAGAAAAGGAAAAGATCAATAGCGGTAAAGACACCAACAACACCGGCTAAAGTCCATAGGTAATTGAAATAGAAGAAACCTCTGCGAAAATTAATATCATTCCAGGTCATTACTATCCCAAAAATTCCCATTGCCAGTGTCAGTACCAGCATGAGAAAACTTAAGCCATCAATGGCTAAATGGAAGTCAATTCCAAATCTGGGAATCCAGGGTATTTGTAAACTCTCCCACCAAGGCTCCGATGTGCCAACTTCTGTTGAATGAATAAATGTTGAGTAGTTTGTGAGTAATAAGGCGGCAAGTAATAAGCTGATCATACTGATCCAGCGCCCACCAGTTTTAAAATAGCGCTCAGCTAGCCAGGCTAGCACGCCGCCGGCGAACAATATAATAATGATCGTTAAAAGGGTCATAACGCCACCAGAAGTGCGAGGAATAGAATGGAACCAACGGCGAAGGTAGTTAGGTACCAACGCACTTGTCCATTTTGCGAGGTACTTAGAAGAGCATGCATTTGTCGGCTAATTGTTGCGGTGCCTTTGTAAATACTATCAATAATATCATTGTGGTTTATTTGAGTAAGAAACTTGAAAGGTCGCACCAGTAGATGATCGTATATCCAATCGAATCCCCAGCCGGAGAACCAGAACTGCAATAGGCTTGAACGTTGTTCTCCTGTTCTTTGCTCATGACGGAATAACTTCCAGGCAATGGCAAGGCCTATTAATGGCATTGCAATAGCCGTGCCTTCGATCCAGGGGGAGTGGGCTTCGTCTGGGCGAACACCAAATACGGATTGCAGCGGCGGGGCCAATAAGCCACCAAATAATGCCAACACTGCGAGAATACAGAGAGGTATGCTCATTACAGGGATATTGGCATCTTTACAGTGAGTGGAAGCTTGACCTTCTCTTCCCAAAAATACGAGAAATAATACACGGAAACTATAAATTCCGGTTACGAGTGCTCCGAGTATGCCGGCGAGCCACAAGATGTTAATGCCATGGTGATATTCCCAGGCCCTCAATAATATATGGTCTTTACTATAGAATCCTGAGGTGAAGGGAAGTGCAGCAAGGCATGCACATCCAATGGTAAAACAAATAAAAGTAAGTGGTATTTTTCGATAGAGTCCACCCATTGAAAAAACATTTTGTTCATGATGCAGGCTTAAAATTACTGATCCTGCAGATAGGAATAGCAGGGCCTTAAAAAATGCATGAGTCATTAAGTGAAAAATCGCGCCAGACCAAGCACCAACGCCTAAAGCAAGAAACATGTAACCGATCTGGCTAATTGTGGAGTAGGCGAGTACTCTTTTTATGTCACTTTGAGCTATTGCACTGAAGCCAGCCAGAAGTAGTGTGAGAGCGCCAACGGCTGCCACTGCGGTCATTGCCACTTCCGATAACATATAAAGAGGATGCATACGGGCAATTAAATATACACCTGCGGTAACCATAGTGGCAGCATGTATCAGGGCACTCACTGGTGTTGGACCAGCCATGGCATCAGGTAGCCAGGTTTGCAGTGGTAATTGTGCCGACTTACCCACGGCACCACCCAGTAAGAGAAGGCACGCTAAAGTGACTATGTCATTGTTTACATCTGGACCGTTTATGGTCGAGACAAGCTCAGGAATGTTTAGTGTTGAGAATTCATAGAAAAGCAGAAACAAGCCGATAGCCATTGCCGTATCACCAATACGGGTGACGATAAAAGCTTTTTGGGCAGCTGCTCCATTGGCTGGATCCTTATACCAAAAACCAATCAGAAGATAGCTGCAGAGTCCAACACCCTCCCAGCCAAGATAAAGTAAGACCAGATTATCAGCCAAAACCAGAATCAACATGGCACAGACAAACAGGTTTAGGTAAGCGAAGTAACGGCGGAAATCCAGGTCTTCCCGCATATAGCCCACTGAATAGAGGTGGATAAGAAACCCAACACCAGTGATAATCAGTAACATCACCATGGTTAGCCAGTCCACGTGGAAATTGAAACCTAGTTTCAGGTTGTCCACCAACATCCACGACCATAGAGAAATATTGATTGATTCAGAGGGATTCCCCCAAAATAAAACAATAGCCACAATTATTGTAAATAGAGCAGCCAAGCCAACACTGCCTACGCCGATATAGGCAATCACTTTTTGCGAAGGCTCATCCCGATAAAATAGTGGGATAGCTACCAATGTGAGGAAGCCAATCAGTGGTAAAAGTGGCACCCAAGCTAATAGGCCCTGCATGTTAGCCTCTCAGTTCATTTAATTGATCAATATCAACAGTATGCTTGCGATGATAAAATTGCAGGACTAAAGCAAGCGCAATTGCTACTTCAGCTGCCGCAAGAGTGACGACAAATAGGAACATTACCTGGCCATCAGCATTTCCCCAATGTGCACCAGCGACTACGAACATCAGTGCTGCAGCATTTGTGCAAATCTCCACACACATCAGCATGAAAATGACATTTCTTCGCATCATTAATCCTGCCAGTCCCAAGCAAAAAAGGATGGCTGCAAGTAGAACACCTGCCTCAAGACCTGGTGCGGTTTCAATTGGCATTATTAGATCCCTCTGAATCAATATTTCTACGACGAGCTAAGTGAAATGCACCAACTAATCCAGCCAGCAATAACATTGAAGCCAACTCTACAGCGAGAACATAGTGGCTAAATAGCGCGATACCTACTTGTTTAGGGCCTATGTAGTGATAGGTTTGACTTGAAGAGATTTGTCCATTACTTACCAATATAATAAGTTGAGCTAATAATAAGGCAGACAATAAAGCCGGGCCGATCCAGGTTCTGGGCTGGAGCCACGCTTGTTCCTGAGCTACAGTGGAATCTCCCTGATTGAGCATCATAATGACAAAAATAATCAATACCATAATTGCCCCGGCATAAATAATTACTTCTAAGGCAGCAGCGAGAGGGGCCCCAAATTGATAAAAGATTACAGCCACTGCGAGTAGCGATGTCACTAGATAAAGAAGGGCATGTACAGCATTTTTATGAAAAATAACCATGGTTGTGGACGCTACCGCTATGGCGGCTGTCAAATAGAAGATAAGATTCATGCCTTTCGGCTCCCTGGTATTGTGTTAGTCGATTGAGTGATTGTTTTTCTCAGCGACTTATTCTTATTTAATGAATAATTTTGTTTTTTAATTATTGTTTTCTTTACCGGCGGCTGTTGACTTGTTGGTGATTGTTTGGGCCAATAATGATGTATGTTTTTTAAAGCTATAGATTCAAGCCTTTAACATTAATTGGCTCTGCTTCATTATCTGCCTGGCCCTTATCTTTTCCTTTTATGGCTTTTCCTGCGACCTGATAAAAACTATAGTCGTGATATTTCCCTGGTCCATCGATCAATAGATCTTCCTTTTCATACACCATGTTTTGACGATCGTATTCACACATTTCAAAATCAGGTGTTAATTGGATCGCATAAGTTGGGCAGGCATCTTCACAGAGTCCACACATGATGCAGCGGGAAAAATTAATACGGAAATATTTTGGACGCCAACGACCATCAGGATCTTCGGTTTTCTGTAAAGAAATACAATCTGGCGGGCAGGCAACTGCACAGAGATTACAGGCTACGCAGCGCTCGTCGCCATTGGGATCCCGGCTTAAAATAATTCTCCCACGGTAGCGTGGCGCCAAGTAAGGTTTCTCCTCTGGATACTGAACGGTGACATTACGCCGGAATAGATGTTTAAATATTAACCACATACTGCGAATTTGACTGGCGATCATTTCCGTCCTCCGGCAATACTGTGGGGATGTGATTGAAGGCCTAGGCGATCCATAACAGTACTCCAGCGGTTGCGAGCAGATTAAACAGAGACAAGGGCAACATGACCTTCCAGCCAAATTTCATCAACTGGTCGTATCGAGGACGGGGAAGGGCTGCACGCAATAGAATGAAAATGGCAACCAGAAAAGCAGTTTTTAGGCAGAACCAGATAATAGGAGGGAGTAGAGGGCCATGCCACCCTCCTAGAAATAAAGTGGTGATTAGTGCGGATATCAGAATTACAGCAAGGTATTCACCAACAAAAAACATTCCAAACTTCATACCTGAATACTCAGTATGAAATCCTGCTGTTAATTCATGTTCTGCCTCGGGGAGGTCAAAGGGTGTCCTGCGACTCTCGGCGATACCTGCAATAAAGAAAACAATAAAACCCAGAAACTGGGGCACAATAAACCAGGTGTCCGCCTGGGCATTGACAATATCCCTCAAATTGAAACTACCGGACATCATCACTACACCCATCAGGCTCAATCCCATAAAGACTTCATAGGAGACCGTCTGTGCGGCGGCTCGGAGACCACCTAGTAGCGCATACTTATTATTAGAGGCATAACCACCAAGGATTATGCTGTAAACGGCAATGGAGCTCATTGCAAGCACAAACAGTAGACCAATATTAAGATCGGCAACCCCAATACTTGGCGACATGGGCACTACGGCAAAGGCAATGAGCATGGTTGCCATAACGACTGTAGGCGCTAGAACAAAGACAGGAATATCGGCAAACCGAGGAATGAAGTCTTCTTTAAAGAACAGCTTAATCATATCGGCAAGAACTTGTAATGTGCCGAAGGGACCCACCCGATTTGGACCCGGCCGATCCTGCCAAAATCCAAGAAGTCGTCTCTCTCCCCAAGTGAGGATAGCTGCGAGTAACACGGTAACGATAAGTACACCGAAAATATTGAGCAGAGTAATCCAGATTGGTGTACTCATGGCTTATTGATCCTCGCTAATCATAGGTGCCACTGCCGGACGTAGAGAGGCATAGCCAGGAATCTGAGGAGCCAGGGTCTCCATTCCCGGTAATCCAAAAGGCACACCAATACACCCATGGGGTATGGTGTTGCAGGGTCTTATTTCTGCTCTATGGGTGTCATTGCTGGTTTCTATATCTACCAGTTCTCCCATAGTCAGAGTGTAGTGAGCTAGGGTATCTGGATGTATTAATATAAATGGAGCATCAATAATCTCAGAGAGAGACATTGATTGGTTACTGAGTTCCTCACTACCAAAGAGGCGATAAATGGGGAGCATCTGTACTTTATTGGAGGTGTCTGATGGATGCTCTAATTCACTCCTAGAGGGGAGGTATTCAGAGATAGGTCGTGGAGCTCGTTCAATTCTTTTGCCTGACGGCCCCCCTTTACGCTCACCACCAACTTGTTGTTGAAACTTAAAGATAGATTGGTTGGAGTTCCATCCTGGTGACCAAATATTTGCCTGGAGTGGAGTTTTATTGGGATTGTGTATGCCTTCCATACTGAAGCTCATGGGAGCATCAGGATCTTTAATGGGGGGTGTTTCTGAAACATGTTGTTGGGCGTGGATAGCGGTACGCCCACTATAACGGGCACTTTGTCGAGCGATCTTAAGACCATCTATGCGATAGTCTTCATTGGGGCCGAGATCGGCGAGAACCCCCAGTGTCGTGAACTCCTTCGCTATGGCATTACTGAGATCTGTACTGTGCTTCCAGCTGTTGATCACTGAGAGGTTAGCGGACTTCTCAGTACAGAAATCTACAGCATCCACAAGCCAGCGCCAGCTCTCCTGAATGTATCCTTTGCCTTCATAGACTGCATAAAATCGCTGGGCTAAACCATTATTATTTATATAAGTACCCTGTGATTCGGCTGTTGTAGATGCTGGGAAGATCCAGTTGGCTCTTTTGGCGGTAGGCGTAAGTAGAGAATCCATCAGAATAACTTCATCCACTAGAGAAAAAATCTTCTCTGCAGATGGTGTATCCAGTCGCCGATATAGATCATTTTCCAGCACAACAAGACTGGTTGGAATAGTATTCTTTGTCGTTGTCAGTGACTCTAAGAGCTGATCCAGATTGTTATCACTTTCATTAACAAGCTGAATTAATCCCAAGCTGTTAACTTCACCACAGTTTAAATACAGATTAGTGGGTGACTTTTTGTGATCGCTTATTACGCAAGCCAGATTGGCTACGGCGCTTAAAGTGTCGGGATGCCTGCTGGATACTCCGGATATAATCAGTGGATTATTTGCGTTTTCCAGTATTTGAGCCACGCGTCTAATCTGTTTCTGTAGTTCTGAGGTATTTTCAGTTCCCTGGTTGTTAGAGTTTTTGATTTCCTCTGTGAGCGCATTAGTAAACTGTGCAACTTTTTCTGGTGACTCAAACAGGGTAGTTTTGGCTATATCTGTGAGGTCGGTAAGCTCTGTTCCTATAAAAATAATCGGGCTGGGATCACCCTCTAGTTGTCTTACTGAGGCATCTTGCCACAAAGGAATTTTTAAATTTTGAGCCTGCTTTTTTTGACGATTACGTGCTGCTTGACGCACAGCCAAGGCAATACGGGGCGCCGTGTTATAGATATCTTCACCGATTATCAGAACTGCATCTGCGGATTCTATTTCTGGAGTATTGGGACTTGTTATTCGTTCGTCACTCTGTATAGCGTTGATCTGTTGCAATAATTGCTGATCGAAACGGTTTAGCCCAGAAAAGAAATTGTCGGCTCCAACTAGTTGCTGTAGAGCAAAATTATTTTCTATTGATGCTCGGGGAGAGCCAACGCCAATGATCCGGCGGAGTTGGCGTTGAGCTGCGGTGACTTGTACCGATAGGTGTAGAACACCATCGCGGGGGTTTACTTTACAGTGAAGTTTATCTTTTGAATCTGCGGTGGAGCTAATAAGCTCCTCATTATGTACACTCAATACCTGATCAATGCGTGTTGAGCCATTGACATATTCGTACCCGAAACGACCTCGATCGCAGAGAAAGTAACCGTTTATATCGTGATGGAAGAGATTGGTAATACGCCTTAGTACAGGGTCGTTACCATTGCTGGATTCTCTTGCACCAGGTGCAGTGTTACACCCTACTGCACAATGTTCACAAACCGAAGGCGCTGTTTGTAGATCCCATTTTCTAACAAAATGTGCACTGAATGTTTTATCAGTGAATACACCGGTAGGGCAGACTTCAACCAAGTTTCCGCTGAAGCCATTTTGTAGGCGACCTTCTTCTTGACGACCAAAATAAACCTGATGATTACGACCGAGTGCCTGTAAATCACTCCCTCCAGCATAATCGTTGTAAAACCGTACACAACGGTAGCACGTAATACACCGATTCATTTCATGATTGATAAATGGACCAAGATATTGATTGCGATGTGTGCGCTTGGTGCCCCTATAGCGGCGCATGGTGTGACCTGACATTTCAGTCATATCCTGCAAGTGACACTCACCACCTTCCTCACAAACTGGACAGTCGTGGGGATGATTGGTCATCAGGTCTTCAATGATACTACCGCGAAATTCTTTTGCTGCCTCGGCATTGACACTGTAGATACCACCATCTCGAACTGGTGTCATACAGCTCATAATTAATCGACCCGATTGGTCTTCACTGTCTTTATATTCGATCATGGCACATTGCCGGCAAGCACCTACCGAGCCCATTTCAGGGTGCCAGCAAAAATAGGGGACATTTAGACCTACAGTCAGACAGCTGCTGAGAAGATTTTGATCGCCATCAACCTGATACTTCTCGCCATCGATCGTTATGGTTGGCATCGTTAATCCATTATTTATTTGATATTATTGGGAGTCCGGCCAATCTCTTTCGCTAGTTATTTATAGGGGCAACAGCCTTTCTTGATATGATCTATATAGTCCTGTTCAAATAGTTTGAGGGAACTCTGAATGGGTTCTGCTGCCCCAGGAGCCAATGCACAGAAAGTTTTACCTGGGGCAATGCGCTTACATTGCTCATGTAGCAATTCAAGGTCTTCGGGCAGACCTTCCCCATTCTCGATTCTTTGCAGAACTTTCACAATCCAGGGCAAGCCATCTCGGCAAGGAGTACACCATCCACAGGATTCGCGCGCAAAAAACTGTGTAAGATTTAGTACCAGCCCAATAGGACAGGTTTTATCATCTAACACAATAATTGTACCGGTCCCCATACGGCTACCAGCCTTGCCGATCACGTCATAATCCATAGGGAGATCGAGGTGATCGGGCCCCAGGAAATCAGTAGATCCTCCGCCTGGTAGGAAGCCTTTTAGCCGAAGTCCATCTCTCATGCCACCGGCATACTGTTCAATAATTTCTCGAATAGGGGTACCCATTGGCAATTCCCAAGTGCCGGGATTTTTGACTTTGCCGCTGACGCCAAATATTTTACTGCCAGCATCCTGTCCGATGCCCAAGCCACGGTACCAGTCGACTCCATATGCTACCAAATGGGGTATATTGCAGAAGGTTTCTACATTATTTACAACTGTAGGTTTACCCCATAAGCCACTTACTTGAGGGAATGGTGGTTTAGCTCTGGGGATTGCACGTTGCCCTTCGAGAGCATTGAGAAGCGCTGTCTCTTCACCGCAGATATAATTACCTGCACTGCGATGCACAAAAATTTCCAATGAAAAATCACTATCAAAAATATTTTTTCCGATAAGACCTTGAGATTTTGCTTCCTCTATTGCTCGCTCCAGGCGTTCTGCTGCCAGGTGATATTCCCCGCGAATGAATATGTAACCAATGGATGCGCCTATGGCGTAGGCAGCAATTGCCATCCCTTCTAATAATAAATGTGGATCACGCTCCATAAGGAGGCGGTCTTTGAATGTGCCCGGCTCCATTTCATCTGCGTTGCAGACAACAAACTTTTGCTCAGGGGATCCTTCGCCTCGGGGAACAAAGCTCCACTTCAATCCAGTGTTAAATCCCGCCCCACCGCGTCCACGTAACCCGCCATCTTTGACAAGATTGATAATGTCATCCGGTACCATAGAGTGCGCTTTGCGCCATCCTTGGTAACCATCATTATCCAGGTACCGGGTGATATCTGCTGCGGTATTTTCTTTGGTGATATTTTTAGTGAGAGGATTTGTCAGCATGGATTTGTTTCTTTTTATCGATTAGTGCGTCGATAGCTGATTCATCGAGGTTTCTATACATTTCCTCTCCCAGCATGAGTACAGGCGCTTTATCACAATCGCCTAAGCAGGGAGCCTCCAATAGAGTAAATATTCCATCATTTGTTGTCTGTCCTGGTTCAATTTGTAGACTCTGGCTTATGTGTTTTTGTAATTGATCACAGCCCATAACCCAGCAGCTGGCACTTTTACAAAGCAAGATCACTTCTTTCCCAACGGGCTGACGAAAAATCAGTTGAAAATAGGTGGCTACGCTCTCCAGTTGAGCTACAGGCATGTCCAAGTAGTTTGCAATGGCCCGTAGACTACCGTCTGAAATCCAGCCTCGATACTTTTGTACGATTCTAAGTGCTTCTAAACCCACAGAAGATTTTCCCTCATAGTGAGAGGCCTCTTCATCAATTTCTCGCTTTTCCTCATCGGTGAGGGTTTCGGAGAGTTCTTCTGGATCCTTGTTACTTTGCTCCATTACTTCGATCAGTTCCGGTTCTAGTACGCTGGACATTTTCGCCTCCTATGGTCGAATCACGGAGGCATCTAGAAGATGCTACTGCCGCCGGTAGTTACTGCGACATAAGAGCATCGAATCCTGTATTTCATAAGTCTCCCCATAATCTAAGCTGAATTTATTGTTGTTATCGGTCAACATCTGCCATCACAAAATCAATACTGGCAATGATTGCAATAAGATCCGCAATTAACAGTCCCCGTGACATAAGTGGAATCATTTGTAAATGTGGGAATGAGGGGGTGCGTATTCTGGTGCGGTATGATGTCGTCCCTCCATCGCTGACAATTTGATAACTGTTGAGACCTTTAGTGGCTTCGATTGGGAAACACACTTCACCGGCGGGCATTACTGGTCCCCAACTGTTATTTACAAAGTGTTGGATGAGGGTTTCTATATCCTGCATAGTGCGCCCCTTTCGTGGAGGCGTCGTCAATGGGTGATCGGATTTATAGGGCCCAGCTGGCATATTTTCCAGGCACTGACGGATAATACGCAGGCTCTGCCACATTTCATCCACTCGCACAC
Organism: Microbulbifer mixtoriginis (SeqCode); assembly: GCF_052467235.1. Taxonomy (NCBI): domain Bacteria; kingdom Pseudomonadati; phylum Pseudomonadota; class Gammaproteobacteria; order Cellvibrionales; family Microbulbiferaceae; genus Microbulbifer; species Microbulbifer mixtoriginis (SeqCode). Next base: position 3,373,773 of record NZ_CP174305.1, read on the forward strand.
GGCACCGATCAAAACAATCACCACCATCATAGCTGGGAATATCGAATTCAAATTGGTCATAGCCACTGTAAGGGCGTTTTTTACGTAAATCCCATTCAAGCCCGGTTGCGCGCAGACCGGGACCCGTCACTCCCCACTCCAGTGCTTCAGCGGTATTGTAGACGCCGATGCCCCGTGTACGTTTTTGTAGCAGTTTATTTTTGATTACCATCCCGTCGTAATCGCGCAAGCGTTGTGGCATATAGTCGAGAAATTCCCGGACCATCTTTTCCCAACCCTCTGGCAGATCCTGAGCTACACCGCCGATCCGAAACCAGGCCGGATGCATACGCCCACCAGTGATGGCCTCGACTATGCCAAATAGTTTCTCCCGGTCGATAAACATGTAAAAGACAGGGGACATCTGTCCGACGTCCTGAGCAAAGGTGCCGAAAAAGACCAGATGGCTGGAAATGCGGAAAAACTCGCACATCATTACACGAATAACCTGGGCACGTTCGGGCACCAGAATTCCGGCGAGTTGCTCCAGAGCCAATACGTAGGGCAGGTTATTCATAACGCCACCCAGGTAATCAATGCGATCTGTATAGGGCACATAGGTGTGCCAGGCTTGGCGTTCTGCCATTTTTTCTGCGCCGCGATGGTGATAACCGATATCCGGTACCGCATCCACTATTTGTTCACCATCGAGTTGCAGGGCGATGCGAAAAACGCCATGCACACTGGGGTGGTTTGGCCCCAGATTTAGAAACATAAATTCTGAGTCTTCATTGGCACGAGCCATGCCCCAATCTTCAGGGCGAAATAATAGTGCCTCTTGCTCCTTACGCTCTTTTTCTTCAGAAAGACTGAAAGGGTCTACTTCTGTGGCGCGTGCATGATGATCCTTACGCAGGGGATGTCCTTTCCAGGTAGTGGGCATCATAATCCGGCGCAAATGTGGATGCCCTTCGAAATTAATCCCAAAGAGGTCCCAAACCTCCCGCTCATACCAGTTGGCGTTTTGCCAAATGTCATCAATTGATGGCACTGAAAGCTTGGATTCGGCCAGAGCGACCTTAATGCGAATAAATAAATTGCGAGTGAAAGATAGGAGTTGGTAGACCAGGGTAAAATCACTCGCTGGCTGCTTTTCTGGTCCTTCTCCGCGGTTTACTCGCAAGCGCTCATCTATTGCGCTGAGGTCGTAAAGCATGGCGAATGGACGAGAAATATCTACCTTGAGAAATTGCAATATGGGAATCAGGGACTGGGCATCTACCCATAGAGTGGGCATATCTCCACAATTTGGTTGTAACCAGTAATTGTGCAAATGATATTCCTGGTCGAAATCACGCAGGAATAGCTCAGCCTCCTTGCTATAGGCAGTCTCACTGTGAATACTTTTTGCTATAACGCCTGTCATGAGGGTCCCATTGTTATTGTTTTATTAGAGCGCTTTAAGCTTTAAACCGTATCTGGAGAGCGCAATAGTTCCGTACGCATCCGTTCTTCTCGATGCAAATCCCGCTGGCTTGGTTTGGCTACTTTTCTGGTTCCCTGTTCGTCCACTACCCAACTGAAATTTCTGCGCTCGGCAGCAACGGATTTTTGTAGCAGAGTGAGACCCTGCAGTAATGCTTCTGGGCGTGGGGGGCACCCGGGGACATATACATCAACAGGCAAAAATTTATCGACACCTTGCACCACGCTGTAAATGTCGTACATGCCGCCAGAGTTGGCACAAGAGCCCATGGATATCACCCAGCGAGGCTCGATCATTTGTTCGTAGAGCCGCTGTACCACAGGCGCCATTTTTAGGAATACGGTGCCAGAAATTACAATAAGATCAGCTTGCCGTGGCGTTGCACGAATGACTTCTGCGCCGAAACGGGAGATATCATGGCGGCTGGTAAATGCAGTGGCCATTTCCACATAGCAGCAGGAAAGCCCGAAGTTAAATGGCCAAAGTGAATTAGAGCGTCCCCAGGCGACTAACTCTTCCAACTTGGCGAGCAGAACATTTTTTTGCAGGTCTTCTTCGAATTCCTCGCCACTTGACTTACGGGAGTCAGAGGCGATGACATCATCTGCCTTACTCAGCTGCCAGCGCATGGTGTTTTCCTGGTTTCTTTATTGATTATTTTTGCGGCCAATCAAACTTTTTTGTTGTCCGCCCCACTCCAATGCACCCAGGCGCCATAGGTAGATCAGCCCTACCAGTAGGATGACAATAAAGATTGTGGCTTCGATAAAGCCGAGAAGTCCGGTCTCAAAGAAGGCAATTGACCAGCTAAACAGATAAACCGCTTCCAGGTCGAATACAATGAATAAAATGGCAACCAAATAGTAGGCAACTGAAATTCGCAGGCGAGCACTGCCCTGGGAGATAATCCCGGATTCAAAAGGTTCATCTGTTGCGGGATCTCTTCTCTTCTGCCCGAGAAAATAGGAAAGACTCAGCATCAGGACAATTAGTGCGAGTACAGCAAGGCAATAAACGACAAGAGGCCACACTTCCGGGTTGAGCTGCTCTGGGTAGTTCAACTTCTTTCTCCCCGTTTTTCTTATGGGTCACGCCCGAATTGATTCTTAGTACCGCCGCGAAAATACTTGGTATTTTTTTGATAGGAACGATTTCTGGTACAGAAAACGAATGGAATACTTTTGAGTTGCCCTCTACTTCAACGAGGTGCCTGCTAGCTCCCAAAATCCTTGTTTGCTTGTTCACTGTTTATAAGGCTTAGTCCAAGATTACGCCAGTATCACTAAGGAACGTTTAATTCTTATACCTTTACTTTTTATTAGATGGAATTCTGTGATAATTAACGTCAGCGATCGAAAAACTTAATTTTGTGTCAATAAATGGAGATATTTAAGAAATGTATGGCGCAATAAAATAGGTGAAAAGGCGATGCAAGATAGAGAGAGCTGGGATTGGGATTCGTATGGGGAGTGGTGCGGAGGATAAATCAGGGGGCTGTGCCCCCCGATTTAAGGCGTTAGCCAAAATTCGTGTCCATCATCTCTCTATCGTAGTCGAGAAGGTATGAGTCGAATTTCTTGTATAGCTGAGACAGTATGGCCTTGTTGCCAATAACGTCCATGCCTCGAACATCATAAGGCCAAGCTTCAACTCCTTTAGTTAGGTCAAAGAGGTAGATGTTTACTAGCGGACATGGCTTGACGCCTAAGTCTTGTGCCATGCTGCACCAAAGTAGCTTCTTCAGACTTGATTTGGGTAGTTTTATCGCAATTGTATGCCAGTAATCTTCAGTTTCCCCCTCAATCCAGCCTTCATCTACCGCTACACGCTCAAGCCAGTGCTCTTTCTCTTTCACTTTCTTGGGAAATAATCCAATGTTTCTAAGCTCACGAAAAGTGGAGATAGAAGAAACTAGGGGTTCGTTACTAAAGATACGGTAACAGGCAACAATCTCCTTATCGAATATTTCTTCACATATTTCGTGAGATTTACGTAATGCTAAATCAAATTGATCGAGCCAATCTCCACCTAAGGAAAGCTCAAAACGAAGACCTCCTTTGTGGGCATAGAACAAAGGTCTTTCGAAAGCTTTTCCGGAAAATTGAGACTGGATTGATTCTCGAATATTCATTGTAGCCTTAACGCCGTCATAACCAGCTGGAGCACATAGTGCAGAGGTCCAGGCAGCTTTGCTGGCAATGGTTGATGGCTTTGGTACACCCAACATGGGCGTGGACTAATGGGGTGAAAGCCCCTGTAGGAAGATCACCTTTAATGGATTCCATTAAATGCTAACTAATAATGAATGGCAACTGTAATACCGCAAGGTCTTGTGGGGAGGAGGTCGATAGAAAAACTACGAGCTGGCCAAGGATACAGAAGCCGGGAGATCTAACGGGTAGAGTAAGTGATGCACTTTAAAGCTGAATGCAGGCAATAATTACAATCACAAATACATGAATTTATACTTTCCGGTGGCCCAGCAAACTGAATCTCAACTTACCAATGGTTACATTTACGCGATCCCTTATAGAATATAAAAGTTTGTACCAATTACAACTAATTACAGCGTTCGTATTTTCGGCGAGCAAGGCTTCCCGCCTCCAATATTAAGGACTAGATGTGGTGATTTTTATTGAGTCCACTTTACATATTGTTGTTATAGGGGCGTCCGCTTGTAGTTTACACCAAGAAAGAATAAGTATTTATATTTTGGCTTACAGCTGCCTGTAAATATGAGCTAATAATAGATTTACTTCTCAGTCAATTTGTAGTTTGGATTTGTTTTAATGAAGAAATTATTGAGTGTATTGCTTCCAGCAGCAGTGCTTACTGGTGTTGTTGCACCGAAAATTGCCGGCATTCAACTTGAGTCATCTATTGATGAAATAGTCACTGCCGCAAATGAAAATTCGGCATACACGGTTGAAATAAAAAGCATGGATTCATCCTGGTTTTCAACCCAGACTACCTTTTTGGTAAGCATGGATTTCAATGCTTTCTCGGGTGTGTCAGATACCCCTGAACTTGAATCTTTTTCTGTAGAAGTAGATTTCAGTGCTTCCCACGGCCCCTTTCGCTTCGGTGAACATGCCGGTTTCGGATGGCTTGGCTGGACACTAGAAGCTGCCGGTGATCAATTACGTGAACATTTGGTGTGGGCTGAGCAAACTCCTTTTTACCAGCTTCATGGCAATATGAATGTTTTAGGTGGTTATTACTATAACGACAGCATTACGCCATTTACTACTGATATTGAAGATCATAAAGCTCAGTTAACTTTCAGCGGTTTCCAGGGTAAAGGGCAATATCAGGATGGGCAACTAACTTACCAGGGGGGTGCCGATAGCCTTACTGTCACTTCTGAGTTAAGGGACGTCAAGGCTGAAAGTTTGACTATGGATATGACCATGGCTTCCTCCTTTAAGGCAATCTTTGAAAGTGCTTTTTATGATTCTGATATAACAATTAACCTTGGTGCCATCAGTTTAAATGATAGAGAACAAAACGAAAATATTGACATTGCTGACCTATATGTGAAGGGCAGTACTGAATTCAACCAAGAAAAACAACTGGGAAATATGCAGGTTGCCTACGGCTCTAAAAAGGTCGACATAGCTGAATTCCATGGTGAAGATCTGGCCCTTGAGATTGAGGTCGTCAATATCAGCCAAGAGTTTTGGAAGTCTTATCAGGATTTTGCCAACTCACCCAATACGCTGCCTGCTGAAGAGGCAGGAGCTAAGGCTATGGAGTTTATGAACGCTAATCTGTTATCTTTAGTGGCTGGCGAACCTCAAGTGAATGTTACCAGCTTACGTGGTACTTTCCCGCAAGGCAGCTTTAACAGTAACCTGCATACTAGCTTAGTTGGCATTAGCGCGTTACCGGAGCAACCACTAGATCCGGCTTTCTGGCTGTCACATGCCTTAGTTGACGGCAAGCTAAGCGGCGATAAAGCCCTGATTGAATTTATGGCCGTACAAGTGATGAAAGCTCAATTGAAAAATAACCCGCAAACCCAAGGCATGAGTGAAGAGCAGCTGGAGCAAGTAGCTGCTCAACAAGTGCCGACCATATTAGCGTCTCTTGAGCAACAAGGTTTGTTAGTATCAACCAATGACGGCTATAGCTCCAATATCAGTCTGAAAGACAGCGAGTTTAAGGTGAATGAAAAACCTATGCCGCTGCCCCTTTAGCGGATATTAGTCGTTTGTGATTGAAGTGGCTTATCTTAAGCCACTTCATACTCCTCTTCTAAGCCTGACGATTTATCGGTTTTCTTGTGTTAACGGTGTTTACCTAAGCTATAAACAAAGCCGGACATGGTTTCGTTTTTATTTGTGGTGAAACGTAGGAATATCGGCGCTAATGGCTGCTAACCCATGACTATGACTTTTTAAGCCCTTTTAGTATGTCTACCAAATACTTCCTGGTCTTACGATAAAACTCCTCTCTTCACTGCTTTGAGGCCCATATTGCTAACCTATGCATGATAGCCTTCTGTGATATTTTGTCTTCTGGAAGGGGTTGAATTAATTTATCGTGAACTAAAAGACGGTAAATATATTCGAGTTTCTCGTGAGCTGAATCGGTAGCTTCGAATTCGACAACGCCTCGCTTGGTGCCATATGCAGTACCGAGTGCTATAGCCTTTTTTACCATCTCTTTTTCGTTTTTGAGTTTCTTCATTATCATCTCTCAAAGAGGTCGTCGATATTACGCACCTAACGCCCGCCTCAACTGCCGGTGGCTACTGTCACCTTATTTATTAAGGTTTTGGCAAAAAAGATGACAATGGCCGGGGGTCAATTTACAGGCGCTTGGTGCACTCAGCATGGGCCTGGACTAATAGGGCGAAAGTCCCCAGTAGGAAGATCACCGCTAATGGATTCCATTAAATGCTAACTACTAGCGAATGGCAACTGCAATACCACGAGGTCTTTTGGGGAGACCGCCGCCAGCAAAACTTCGAGCTTACGAACAGAAACATTCAATAAGGTTTAGCTGGGTGATCTAACAGGTAGAGTCAATGATGCAGCTGTGCAGTGAAAGTTCACGTTCTTATCTAGGGAGATCTGTTTAGCTGTCAGCGTGGGCGCTGACTCATAAGTAGGTCCACCACTATCGTGGAGTAGAAAAAATGGTGGAACATAGCCAGCGCCTCGGTCAGAAATGACCAGGGTGATTAAACAGAACTCAGCCGACGGCCTAGTAGCCAAGTGCCAAGATTAATACCTTGGACACGGTGAAGGCCTCAACCAAACTCCAGGGTTAAAAGACAGGGCAGCCTACCGATATGTTGCCATCCGGCAATAAAGGTGCCGCAGCCATTGATGGGATTACCATCGATGAGTTTGTTCAGCACTTCAAGCTAATTGGCGATGAGATTGTTGAAATTATTCGGCAAGGTCATTATCAACGGCTTCCCGTTAGGCGTGTCTAAATTCGCTAGCCAGATGGTGGTCAGCGAGGTCTTGGGATACCTACAATCTTTGATCGTGTTATTCAGCAAGCTGTTGCCCAAGTTATCCACCCCATCTTCGATAAAAATTTTCGGAAATTAGCTATGGCTTCTGTCCAAAGCGATCACAGCATCATGCAGTGAAAATGCTGCGAAAGTATATCGAGGAAGGGAAACGAATAGCGGAGGATGTCGAGTTATCGAAATTTTTTGATCGAGTAAATCATGATTTCCTTAAGAGTTTACTTGGCCAAAGAATCAGCGATAAGCGTTTACTCAAATTGATCGCAAGCTACTTGCGCGCAGGATGTGTAGGAGATGGATATTGGAAAGCCTGTCATGAGGGGGGCCACAAGGTGGCCTTTTATCGCCGCAGTTCTCCAATATTGTACTCGACCTGCTAGATAAAGAACTGGAAAAACGTTGACATAATTTTATCCGCTATGCGGACGATTTTTGATTTTCGTTTCCTCTAAACGCGCGGGTGAACGGGTTATGGCGAGTATTAAACGCTTTGTTGAACGCAGGCTTAAGCTCAAGGTTAACGATACTAAAAGCCAAGTAATCCCCGATTGTTTTGAAATCAGCAGGCAGCAAGTTGCGTCGATCAGTGCTCTCGAATTTGTGTCAAAGCCTCTCACCGATATCTCTACTATCCGGTAGTGTCTGATTCATCAGGCGTTGATAGGGATAAAGTCTAGAAGTCAGATTCAAGGTCGATTGACTCTCGTAACCAGTCCCTGATGTTGGATTCAAAGCTATCTGGGTTTGGGGGGCATTTCTCATCGAGAATGAGGTCGGGATGTTTAGTGACACGGGCTACCATCCAGCTGAGCGAGATCTCCGAAAGCCTACTACCTGGATAGGATCCACCGATATTTAAATGGACTCCAGGCATCCAAAGCTGCTCGACAATTTGATTATCGTCAACGGCGCAGCGGCGCCTCGCCTTCGGGGTGTTCGAGGTCCTTTTCGTCGAACGCGTCGTCGGTCAACGTCTTCAGGAACGCCACGACTGCGGCTTCTTCGTCGTCTGTCAGCCCGAGGTTGCCCAGCTCGGCCCGGTTGACGTTCTTAGGGACTTCGGGTTTAGGCCAGCCGGTGATTCCGAAGTTCGGGTCGGTTGCGTCGGGCACTTCACCGAGCGTATCACGGGTGTTGTAGAAATGAACGATTTGCTCGAGCGTGGCGAAGACGCCGTTGTGCCCGTAGGGTGGGGTGATCTCAATGTTGCGGAGAGTGGGCACCTTGAATTTACCATTCTGCGATCCGTCGGGGTGCTTGGCGGCAATCTCTGGTCGACCGCCCAGGCCCAGGTCGAGTGGCAGGCTGTCGACGCCGTGCAGGCCGGCGATTCGCGGGTTCACAGGGAGCCCCAGGTTGTCGTAGGTGAAGTCGGTGAACAGGGCGTGCGGGTAGTTCGCCGGCGGCTTGCTACTATGGCAGTTGTTGCATTTTGCTTTGCCGTTGAACAGTTGGAGTCCCAACTGTTCCTGCGGGGTCAGGTCGATCTTGCCTGCAACGTAGTAGTCGTACTTGGAGTTGAACTCGGCGAACTCGTCAGTGGGCTCGAAGGACCCGATTGCGGCGCCGAACTTGGGGTAGACCATCTCGACCTGTGGCCACTTGAGGTCTACGCCGTAGAGCCGCCGGAAGGCCTCGAGATAGACCGGATTCTCCGCGAGGCGCGCGAGGACCGCCTCTTTGTTCGGCATGGCCATCTCCAGTGGGTTGAGTGGCGGTCCGATTGCCTGGTCTTTCAGCGAGTTGGCCCGGCCATCCCAGAACTGCCCGCCGACATAGGTCTGCTTCTGCTCATCCCAGTGGAATGGGGGGCTGAACGTCGCGTAAGCGGCGGTCTGGGCGTTGCGCGTGCCAAATTTCCCGGGCTCGGACCCGGGGGAGACCGGCATGTTTACGGGATCGGCGGCACTGCGTGGATCGGCGAAACCGGCCGAGTGCGCGTGACAGGTGACGCAGCCGGTGTTACGCCTGGCCGAGATGTTCAGGTCGTTGTAAAGAAGGAATCCCAGCTTAACCCGATCGGGGAGTGGGGTGTCCTGCAGCGGCGGAAGCGCCGCGGGTGTCGTGCCTGTTGTGGTGGCCGTTTCCCCCGTCAAAGGGAGGACGAAGACCGAGAAGGCAATCATGGTGCCGGCCACGATCAACATACCCAGCCCCCGCGCCTATTAGCTTTAATTATCTTGCTGTAATCCTCGTACTCTGCATGTTGCTTTACAGCAAATTCTCTCGCTGAAGCTACAATTTCGCTTCTTCTTTTTCTTTCAGAGACAGGGAACATTTTAATCTTATCCGCTGTATACATTTGCGTTACATTACATAGCGCCAGCTTCCACTGCTCCTTGGAAAGATCAGCGTATTTTGAAAAAACACTATGAAAAAATCTTGTATCTTTACTCATGAGTTAAGAGCCCTGATTTCATGTAGTAGTTGACCAGGGAGCCAGTGGTTCACTATCTATCTTTCTATTAAAGACCCTTTAAGTCCCAAAGCGAATCTATTAGCTACTTTAGATTATAGATTTCCTATAAAGTGGCAATCAGATAAATTTATTTGCAATTCAATAATCTACGGTAGCCTAGCCTCTTTAAAAAAATAGCTCAGGGGCGTGGCGCAAATAAGTCAGATTGCCAGGCTCTAACCACCGTTAGTAAATTTAAACGCCTATTTCAGTTCTTTCCCCCACTCTGTTGTGGTCAACTCCAACCGAACACACCTCTAAGTACATTTCTCAAATTCGATAGGGGCTAGGTCCCCCAGTGTTGTATGTATTCTGCGTGAATTGTAAAAAGCAATATAGGCTCTTACATCTGCTATCGCCTCCTTTCTTATCGGATAGAGATTTCCCGTTAATCACTCTCGCTTCAGGACGCTAAAAAAACGTTCAATCGGTATCTTATCCCGACAATTTTCCTCTTCCTGCTTCAGGCCCTTTATCCAGCGTCGCAGGTTATTGGCAGTTGTTCCTGCAGCCTCTGATAGCTTAGAAATCGAATCTCCTTGTTCAGAGATAAGAGTTTTGACGTCTTTCTTAAATGCCGGATTGAAATGCCGACGTGTACCTTTTGTTTTCATACTTCACCTTGCTCGTTAGTTTTACCATCTTCGCGAAGTGTCTGGATGGATTAGATCACTACACTGAACCTAAAATTCATAAGCTACAAGGCAGAGCTAGACCACCGATATGTTTCCAGTTAGATATGGTTGAGGTAGCGCACTGCCATGACATTCAACTCGATTGAAGAGCTGCTCGTCACTATCGTTGGGTAGAGATTTATTACGGATAGGGAACCGCCCATTGCGGACATGCATGATGGGTGGTGTGGGGGCCGGTAGCTAGAAACTACTGGTTACCCAGTTTAGATTTTTTTCTCGCTACGATGGAGAATATATGCCAATGGTGCGGTGTGCCATCTGCAGTTTCTCCTGAAAGGTCATGTTCAGTCCACTTTAATAGCTCAAAGTTACTGAGGTGTTTTTTAATCTTCGATTCATTCATAACTAGAGTATCACTCCAAAATGCTTCCTTATCATACTCAGGCCCAGCCATTGTGTCTTTCGGCCCAAGGAATGAACCGCAAAAGATTCCACCTCCCGTTAAAGAGTTAATTATTTTCAACCAAACTGACTCAAAATCTTTTTCAGGACAAAAGAAAAGACTGGCATCAGCAACTACCAACGAGGACTCAGGATAATGGAAAGTATTAAAGCTATCCCTTGATAGAATAACCTGCTCATCATCTTTGAATCGTTTACGACATCTAGATATAGATTCATTCTCGATATCAAAGGCATGAACCGTGAAATTATTACTGCGCAAATAAGCTATATCTGATCCTGCTCCACAGCCACAATCAACAGCAATCTTTCTTCCTTTTACTTCACCAAGAGCAAAAATTAAATCTTCACGAGTATCACTATGTTCTGTTGAGTCATAATAGTTGGAGATTTCTCTCGTTGACATTCCCTATCTCCGATGAGTAAAAAAATCTAACGCCTCCAACAGCGGCCGAGCGTAGCAAGGTCCAGCCCCGAAGGGGCGATGCTGTCTTTACTTGATAGGCCCAGCATGGGCGTAGCCTAATGGAGTGAAAGTCCCCTGTAGGAAGATCACCATTTAAAGTTAACTGCTAGCGAATGGCAACTGCAATACTGTGAGATCTTATGGGTAGGAATCGACTAGTAAAGCTATGAGCTGACGGATAGATACATCCTATAAGGCTTAGCCTGGAGGCGAGGTGGCCAAGGACACTGAAGCCATATGATCTAGCGGGTAGAGTCAATGATGCAGTTTTGTAGTGAAAGTTCACGATCTTATCTGATGAGATCTGTTTAGCTTGCTGTTGTGAAGCTGTCAGCGTGGCCTCTGACTCATAAATAGGCCCAACCCGCTAGCCACCATCGCGGGGATCGACAATAGTGGTGGAACACATCAGCGCCTAGGTCAGTAATGGTCAAGGTGATTAAACAGAAGTCAGCAGACGGTATAGTAGCCAAATACCAAGATTTATACCTTGGAAACGGTGAAGGCCTGAACCCAAAATCTACGAGTTAAAAGACAGGGCTGGTCTACAGATATGTTTTTAGTCTGATAAAGTTGAGGTGGCGCACTGTCATGACAGCCAACTCAAATGAAGAACTACTCGACACTACCGTTGGGTAGAGGTTCATTACGGATAGAGAAGTGCTCATTGCGGACCTGTACGAAGGGTGATGTGGGGGCTGGTAGCTAGAAACTAACGGCTACCCGGTTTAGGGGCTACATCCGTACTTGCTGGCTTCATATTTGTACTTGCGGATTACCCTGGAAAACGACATCCAGAAGTATGCTTTTATCGCTTACGGCGCATTCTTTGTCAAAACTAATTCCTTGTATACGATCAACACGAAACGTACGCATCTGCTCGCGGAGAGAGCAATAACCGAGCATATAGAAATTAGCATTACTGACAAATACCTCACCCACAAGCACCTTTCTTTCAGTAGCTATACCCTCATGATTTACATACTTCAGTGTTACTGGGCAATTCATACCATTTATTAATGTTTCTCTAGCTTCTTCCCACTCAACAGCATCAAACGGCTCTTGAGATTGGTATATGTTTTCATTCAGAAAGCCGTTTGCTAATGCCTCACCCAATATTCGTCTTTTGTTGCCTATTTCCTCTTTATACTCCGGGTGCTCTGAGGAAAAAACCCGAAGTGCACGCCATTTTTCTTCGAGGTGCTGCCGTAATGAAGAGCTTGAGCCAAAAAGATGCCTTAACCGCGTAATGACTTTGTCAGAGGTGGATTGATGTCGCTTTGACTTATCCCCCCTGATAGCGTTTATTTTATGTCGGCATATTTTCTTTTCCTGCCCAAGCGGGCAACTGCAGTTAATATATACAGTTTGTTCATCTAGCTCGATGACCACTTCTAACGGGGGCTTTTTTGCATTTCTTGAGTAATAAACGATAGCTTCCATTTGTCTTGCTCCTAACGTTTAAAATAGCTGCGCATTTATGAGTCGGCTGCCTTCGTTTGTTATGTTTTTTCTATTACGAAGTAACATTGTTTATTCCCAGGCTTTTCATATTGACTCATAGCCCAATCAGCCACTATCTTACGATGAGTTCGGAAAATTTCCACTTCATTTCCATCATCTCCCTGTCGAGTTAACATCCATCTTGGAGTAGAAAGGTCTTCCCTTACCCAAGGCATAGATTCGATAGCGATATTAAGAGTGGAGGCAATATCGTTAAGACTGTGTTTTGGTGAAGGATTGCACCCATCCATTTCCAGTGACACCCCCGGTTCCTGATTATCTTTATCTCCAAACCCTTGCAGAAAGTACTTATTTTTAGAAATTTTTATAAAGGTACAATAACACCCTCCAATCCCACCTTCTTCATATCGCTCGAAGGTTATTCCATGTGCTTTCTCAAATTTATTAACAGAATATGGCAGTGAGCTCAGGGTCTCACCTCCATACATTTTGTCCCATTTGTCTTCGTTAATTTGTTTTAGCACAACCTAAATTCTCTGGCCATACATAATTTCTAGCATGGGCGTTGCCTAATGGGGTGAAAGTTCCCTGTAGGAAAATCACCATTTAATGGGCGCCATTAAATGCTAACTATAGGCGAATGGCAACTGCAACACTGTGAGATCTTGCGGGGAGGAAGCCGCTAGCAAGACCACGAGCTGGCGAACAGAAACATCCTATAAGGCTTAGCCTGGAGGGGCACCGAAACGGGGTAGTCTAAGGGTAGAGTCACTGGTGCAGCAGTGCAGTGAAAGGTCACGTTCTTATCTGGGGAGATCAGTTTAACTTGCTGCTGTGAAGCTGCCAGCCTGGCCGCTGACTCAGAAGTAGCGCACTGCCATGACACTCAACTCAAATGAAGAGCTGCTCGACAGTATCGTTGGGTAGGGATTCAACGGATAGGGAACCGGCCATTGCGGACTGGCACGATGGGTGGTGTGGAGGCCGGTAGCTAGAAACTACCGACTATCCGATTTATGCGCCTGTCCCTGCCTAATCACAGCGACATCTATGTGGTTACCAAATAGTGCTTATTTACGATTACCCCACGGAGATTTATTTTCAAAAGTTGAGATATACAGATTCTCGACTTTATCTCGTGCCCACTGGGTTTTGCGTAAAAACTTGAGCGAAGACTTAATTGATGGGTCGCTCTTAAAGCAATTGATATTAATCCTATCTGCCAAACCATCCCAGCCATAATGCTCCTGCAATCGTGTAACAACTTTCTCAAGAGTAATACCATGTAGCGGATTATTTGGTTGTTCTTTACTCATTCTTCAATCAATACTCTATGTTTAATGACGCATAATGCCACGAGCATGGGCGTGAACTAATGGGGTGAAAGTCCCCTTTAGGAAAATCACCATTTAATGGTCGCCATTAAATGCCAACTACTAGTGAATGGCAACTGTAACACCGGGAGGCCTTGTGGGGGAGGAAGCTGCTAGCAAAACTACGAGCTGAGGAACAGAAATATCCTATAAGGCTTAGCTTGGAAGGGAGGTGACCAAGTGTACTGAAACCGGGAGATCTAACGGGTAGAGTCAATGATGTAGTTGAGTATTGAAAGTTCACGTTCTTATCTGGGGAGATTTATTTAGCTTGCTGCTGTGAAGCTGTCAGTGTGGCCGCTGACTTATAAGTAGGCTCAACCCGCTAGCCATCATCGGGGGAATCGACAAAAGTGGTGGGATACAGCAGCGCTTCGGTCAGTAATCACCACGATGATTAAACAGAAGTCAGCCGATGGCATAATAGCCAAATGCCAAGATTAATACCCTTGGCAGGGTTAAGGCCTGAACCTAAATCACTGAGTTAAAAGACAGGGCTAGCCTACCGATATGTTATCCAGTCGGTTAAAGTTGAGGTGGCTCACTGCCATGACACTCAACTCAAAAGAAGAGCTCCTCGATACTATCGTTAGGTAGACATTTAATTTGGGTAGGGAATCGCCCATTGCGATTTCGCACGATGGGTGGTGTGGGGGCCGGTAGCTAGAAACTACCGGTTACCCGATTTATATGATTACTCGCAGTAACTTAAGAACTCATCAAGTTGTACTTCATCAAACTCTGGAGCCCCTTGCTTGACTTGCTCTGGAATCATGGAACTCCACTGTTTCGCTTTTTGTGATACTCGCTCAATGAAGTCTTCATCTTCTTGTACAATCTCGTCTGCATTCTCTAGCGGTAAAGAAAATGCCACTTTTGTACCTTTTTCATCTAATGCGTAGTATTCGTAGCTACACTCATCGTAGCAATTACAACTAGCATAGACTTCGATACCTTTACCTTGTTTTAGAAGAGCATTAGCAATGTAACTCCATTCACAGCAGGCCTGTCCATATGTTGCGATTAGATAGTCGCCTATTAACTCCGATTTATCGAATCTATAGCTCTCGCGCTCATATGTTTTTGACTCTACACCAGAGTACGAAAAAAGCTCTTTTAGGGCCTCTGTTAAGTCCTCCCCATTTAGCTTTACAAGCTTTACCAAAAGCTCCTTAGGTGCTTTTAATACAAACTTTCCGGCTTCTTCAGACAAAACAATTCCTATTATTAAAATTGATTAATTATAAACCTCAGCAAACATTTCGATACCTTTAAGCAAGCTACTAAACTCTGAATTTAGGTCATCTTCTGTTTGGCTGTCCATTTCTGCTTTCACATTATTAAGAGCCCCGGCTAAGCTTTCATTATTAAGCCTTTCTGAGCTCATTTCGATGGTCTCACCATCAATTTTATAATGAAGTCCATTTCTCATAAAAATGGAGCCTAGTTCTATTTGTTTATTTAGAGTATTTTTTGCCTCTGCTAGCTTCTCTTTTAACTCCTCATAGTTGCCATGAGAGCGATAATACTCAGCTCTTTCTTCAAAAGTCTTAACTGTTATGAATATTCTTAAGGTCGGGGTTGCAACCCTTAACTCCTGCTTTAGTACATCGCGTACTGAAATATCTTCTCCAACCTCTAAGAGTGCTTCACCCCAATCAGCAAGAATCTCCCTTACAAGTTGATCCTTTCTATCAATATCTTTCTTATCCATGATGATTCCTCGTATTCATATAACGCCCGCCAGCACAGGCCGGAGCTTCGAAGCAGCGGCGGCCCAGCCCCGAAGGGGCGATTGTGCCTGGCCTTGGTACACCTAGCATGGGCGCCATTAAATGCTAACTACTAGCGAATGGCAACTGCAACACTGTGAGGTCTTGTTGAGGAGAAGCCGCTAGCAAAACTACGCGCTGGCAAATAGAAACATCCTATAAGGCTTAGCCAGGAGACGAGGTGGCCAGGGGCACGGAAGCCGGGTTGTCTAACGGGTAGAGTCAATGATGCAGTTGTGGAGTGAAAGTTCACGTTTTAACTGGGGAGGTCTGTTTAACTTGCTGCTGTAAAGTTGTCAGCGTAGCCGCTGACTCATAAATAGGCCCAGCCTGCTAGCTACCATCGTGGGTTATACAAAGTGGTGAAGCATAGCAGCGCTTCAGTTAATAATGATCAAGGTGATTAAGCAGAAGTCAGACGACGGCATAGTAGCTTAATGCCAAGATGAATACCTTGGACATGGTGAAGGCCTGAACCCAAAATCCACAAGTTAAAAGTTAGGGCTAGCCTACCGATATATTTCCAGTCGGATAAATTTAAGGTAGCGTACTGCCATGACACAAAACTCAAATAAAGATCTGCTCAACACTATCGTTGGGTAGAGATTCATTAAGGATAGGGAGCAGCACATTGCGGACTTGCCCGATGGGTGTTGTGGGGGGCGGTAGCTAGAAACTACCGGCTACCCGCTTTAGCACAGCTAGCTTTATAGTCAACTTTATTAGAAATATAATTGTGGTTCCACACGTAGATAACTGGCCATAGGGTATCTAGTATAAAAGCCTGAGCTTCTTCTTGATGCGTTGCTTAACACCTTTTTGGTGCTAACTCCGCGCTCTACTGCAGCTTGCTGCGCATTATCAGTTTTTTCGCCTACTTAACCAAGCAGCACCCACTATGGAAAGTAAAAGCCACCCTGACATTACGATGTTGAAATTACGCTGCTGATCTGCTTCAGAATTGTAGAGCCTGAAATCTGCCAGACTCAAGGCCCACCCAGCCAAATACACTAAGAAGAAATAAGCAATGCTGATGCAAACAAACGCGATGATAAACCAGAGTAATTTTTTCATCATGCTACCGGAAAGAACCTTATTTTTTTAGATTTACCTAAGTCAGACCAAATGCTTGGAATAACTATATTGAATCTCGTACGAAAGTATGAACCAATTCCAGTCATAGCTCTACCATTCCAGAGATCGATATGATCTCCACCGCTACCATCACTGCGGAGATAGTAATCTTCAAAGCATATAATTCCTTTCCTCGATTCTACTTTTTCTCTCCAGTTTTCACCGGTAATATTTTCAGTAACTAGCATATTTGGAATTTTTGAGTTTTGAATCCAATCTGCAAGCTCTGCTGCTGCGAGAATATGTTCCTCTCCTGGGTGAACCCAACACTTCCTTCCTTTTGGAAAAGTATTGAATTTAATACCAGATTTTTTCATTGCATGACTTAGCCGAATCGCGCATTGGTTTCCAAAAAGCTTTTCACCATCCCGGTTCTTTGCGTCGCATGGATCTTCATTTGGGTAGTTTTCCCATAATCTATCAAAACGTATCATTTAACTTCCTTGTTGGTTTGCTATTTCCGACTAAAGCTAACGCCTGCCTTAACTGCCGGCAGCTTTTGTACGGCTTTTGTACAAAAGGTACCAATGGCCGGAAGTCAGATTGCAGGCGTTTGATATGTCTAGTATGGCGTGAACTAATGGGGTGAAAGTCTTCTGTAGGAAGATCACCGATTAATGGTTTCCATTAAATGCTAACTACTAGTGAAAGGCAACTGTAACACCACGAGGTCTTGTGGGGAGGAAGCTGCTAGCAAAACTACGAGCTGATGGGCAGAAACATCCTATAAGGCTTAGCCTGTAGGCGAGGTGGCCAAGGACCCCGAAGCTGGGTGACTTAGCGGGTAGAGTCAATGGTGCAGTTGCGTAGTGAAAGTTCACGTTCTCATCTAGGGAGATTAGTTTAGCTTACTGCTGTGAAGTTGTCGGCGTGGCCGCTGACTCAGAAGTAGCGCACTGCCATGACACTCAGCTCAAATGAAGAGCTACTCGATACTATCGTTGGGTAGAGATGCATTACGGATAGGGTGTCGCCCATTGTGGATTCGCTGATGGGCGGTGTGGGGGTCGGTATCTAAAAACTACCGGCTACCCGATTTAAATGCCTTAATCTGTGCTGCCGTTATCCATACCATGTGAACCGCCACCAAAGTCAGAGCCAACAGATGCAACATCGTTACTACTAAAATTTGCATTTCCGTAAAAATGAAGATCTCCTACTTTTCCACGCATTGCTCCGTAATCACACACTTCACCAATTTCATGATGATATGCATCAAATTCCTTCTTTGAGCAAAAAATTGAAATCGCGTAACAGGTATAAATAATTGAGAGCCCTGACCTCTCAATCGTAGCCCTTACTTGTTTTGGGCGATACCTTTTAGATTTTCCATAATCTTTCGCTAGCAACTTAGGCAATTTCCGTAAGTACGATTTTATCGCTCTATTTCGCTGTATTCTTCGGATGAACTGCATTACGTGTTCCTTGTGTGCATTTAACGCCTTGCCAAGCGGCGACCCCGTAGGGTCGTCGCGTTTGGGCAGCTTGTTATGCATTGTATTAGCTGCATTGTAGGCACGACTTTAATTTTTATTGAAATCAATGTTTACCCTTAATCTTGGTAACGATCTCATTAATTAATTCAGCAGGTAATAACGATTTAGACAAGTACTGCTGCCCCCCGGATTTAGCCACCAAAATAAGCCCTAAATCGGTTTCAATAATATGCTCGATATCTGTCCACGACAGAGCTGTTGTCGTATAAGGATTCTGTGTCTGGATTCCATCCTTATCTATGGTTAATTTCACCTCACTACCGGCACTTTTCCCAAGCATCTGCCGTGCTAACCACCAAGCTCGTCGATATCGAATGTGAATCAGTTCCAGCACGCCTAATGCAATTAACGTGCAACTTGCGATCTTAGGTTGCTCAGTAAATAATAGTAATCCCGCACCAGAAGATAATAATAATGTAGGAAGAAGATAATTGGGCTTGACATTTTTCCCATAGGGTAGAGACTGATCATAGCATTCGGCTAGGTAATCTCTAGATAAGGTAAATTGAGTATTAAAAGGCTGCATAAAAACAACTTATTGTATCTGGTAAATTTGTCGTAGCACTACAGTGAGTGTCAGGATGATTCTTTAAGCTAATGTCAATTACGCCACATCTCCCAATAAGACCTCGGTCTAGTCCCACATAACGCCCTTAGCAACGGCAAATTACGGAATCGAAGGCGCAGTAATTTGTCCACTTGCCTAAATTTGGCACACCCAGCATGGACGTGAACTAATGGGGTGAAAGTCCCTTGTAGGAAGATCACCGTTTAATGGGCGCCATTAAATGCTAACTACCAGCGAATGGCAACTGCAATACCGTTGGGTCTTGTGGGGAGGAATTCGCTAGCAAAACTACGAGCTGGCGAACAGAAGTATCTTATATGGCTTGGTCTAGAGGCGAGGTGGCCAAGTGCACCGAAGCGGGTAGAGTTAATGATGCAGTTATGTAGTGAAAGTTCACGATCTTATCTGAGCAGATCTGTTTAGCTTGCTGCTGTGAAGTTGTCGGCGTGGCGGCTGATTCAGAAGTAGCGCACTGCCATGAGACTCAACTCAAGTGAAGCGCTGCTCGACACTATCGTTGGGCAGAGATTACGGATAGGAGCCGCCCATTGCAGACCCGCACGATGGTGGGTGTGGGGGCCGGTGGCTAGAAACCACCGGCTACCCGATTTATATGACTGTAAGCGTCATTTGGTAAAATTTATCATCTTCTTTTTCTATGACAAACCCTAGGCGACCATAAAGTCTATATGCTGGACTACGTTTAAATACTCGTAGATCAATGAACCCTAGTTTTTTTTGCCTTGCAAGCTCGGTTACTTTAGAGATAACTAAAGCGCCTAACCCTTTGTTTTGTTGATTAGATACAACTTGAATATCTCGTAGTTGACAGCGATTGTTTTCAAATGAGAGTCTAACAATCCCAAAAACTCCATCATCATTCACTACATCATAATTCTCAAGATTTTCAATTGCACTGCGTACATCTGATAAAGTCCAGTCAACGCCATACATGTCATAGTACTCCTGCATGTTGGCAAGAGTAAGTTTTGCAGATTTATTCAAGTCTTTGGTTTTAATAAATTGCATCATTGGTCAAGTCATAACGTCTCAAACACCGGGCGTCGCGACAGTGGCGTCCGAATGATTTGACTTATTGGAAGTGAAGTGGTCAGCAATTTGAGCTTCCACTTCTTTTCTACAAATCTCAATAACTTTATCGCCCACCTTGTCACTGAATGAAGATTTAAATATGCATTGAATAAAAACGCCTTTTTCACCAGAACTAAAAGACACATTTTTGTAGCGAAGACCTAAAAGATTACTTAAATCTTGATCTTGGAGCTCTACAACTTCTTTTTGAATTTGATGGTGTAAATTGCCATTCCAGACAAGGTTAGCTATGACAGGGGCGGCCTTGAGATTCTCCTCATGATTCTGGCCTCCCTCAACTTGAATAGTATAATTCTTTGAAGTGGATACTTCGCAAGCACCAAGAAAAAGAACGGTTATTAATAAAATGGCCCTCATTTGAAACTCTTTACCTCTAACGCCTAAAGCACCTGTGGCAAAACCAGAGCGAAGCGGCGGTTTTGACATCGGGTGCCTTTACTTGATGGGCCCAACATGGGCGTGAATTAATGGGGTGAAAGTCCCGTGTAGGAAGATCACCGTTTAATGGGCGCCATTAAATGCTAACTACTAGCGAATGGCAACTGCAACACCGTGAGGTCTTGTGGGGATGAGGCTGCTAGCAAAACTACGAGCTGACGAACAGAAGCATCTTATATGGCTTGGCCTAGAGGCGAGGTGGCCAAGGGCACCGAAACGGGGTGGTCTAAGGGTAGAGTCAATGATGTAGCTGTGCAGTGAAAGGTCACGTTCGTATTTGGGGAGATCTGTTTAGCTTGCTGCTGTGAAGTTGTCGGCATGGCCGCTGCCCAACCCGCTAGCCCCCATCGCGGGGATAGAAAAAAAGTGGTGGAACACAGTAGCGCTTCGGTCAGTAATGGCCAAGGTGATTAAACAAAAGTTAGCCGACGGCATAGTAGCCTAATGCCAAGATTAATAGCATGGACACGGTGAAGGCCTGAAGCTAAATCCCCGAGTTAAAAGACAGGGATAGCCTACTGATATGTTTCCAGTCGGATAAAGTTAAGGTAGCGCACTGTCATGACACTCAGCTCAAATGAAGAGCTGCTCGACACTATCGTTAGGTAGATATTCATTACGGATGGGGAGCTGCCCATTGCGGACCCGCATGATGGGTGGAGTGGGGGCCGGTAGCTAGAACTACCTGCTACCCAATTTAGGTTTTGTTCACGGCCTCTATATGTTTTTTTAGACGTATATCTTGACTGCGAGGACCATTGACATTATGCCATGGGCTAGGCTGAGCTGAGCAGTTGAACTCAATAAACCAATCGGGCATTCGCAACACAAGGTACTTATGGAGAAGTTCACGAAAGTACTCAAAACAGTCTTCACTATATTGGTTTTGCTGACTGATTTTCGCTGCCCACCCTTCTGTAGGAAATAACCCTTCATGCCGCAAGTATTCAATAAAATCTAGCCACTCATCTTCAGCTCGTTTCTCACCATAAGCATCTAGTAAGCATGACTCATAGCCTCTCACAAACATTTCTAGATCCAGAAGATTAGCTTTTTGACCGACTCGCCCCAAGGTCCCGTTAAATCCGGGCCCTGGATGTTCAAGTGACATTATATAAATTCTTTTTATGAGCATACCCATCAATACCTAACGTCAACAGCAAGCGGGCCGCTTTTTGGCGTCGCCTAGGCTGTTTTTGTTATGAATTTTAGTTTGCATCCCACACCCAGTATTTATTGCCTTCCAATGTAAATAGGTAAACCGAGACATCACCGGCATCTTTGTAACTGTTCAATTTCTTTTCTGGTAGTCTATCCCACAGCCATTCGATCTCTGACACTTCCTGACCTTCCCCTGAAAATGACTTCAAAAAATCGTCCTTACTTTCGAAATCTTGCTTAGATGCAATTCTCTCGAACACAGGAAACTCGCCGTTTACTAAAGGCCATGCAGTTTCCTGCCAAGTGGGTAACGCTGGAGTCTTATACATTAGAGTGACCGACTCTTCCGAATCATCGTCGTAGAATTGGTTTGCTTCTATTTCTAAGTCGATTAACTTTCCAGACTTGAGACAATCTTCGCAAATACAGTCAATTTCATTGATACCAGGGTAGCCGCCAGTATCAAACCAAAGTCCTACTTTGCTACAGACAGAACAAGGTTGCGGGCTGTCTACTAGAAGTGCAAACCCTTCTGGATCTCTAAAGTATCTGAATTCCATGCTCTTACTCATAGCGACTACAACAGGGGTGGATGGGGCGCAGCGTAGGCCGTTCCGCGAAGGGCCAAAGGCCCGTAGCAACCTACTTGTACTTGGTACGCCCAGTATGGGCGAGGACTAATGGGGTGAAAGTCCCCTGTAGGAAGATCAACGTTTAATGGGCGCCATTAAATGCTAACTACCAGCGAATGGCAACTGCAATACCGTGGGGTCTTGTGGGGAGGAAGCCGCTAGCAAGACCACGAGCTGGTGAACAGAAACATCCTATAAGGCTTAGCCTGGAGACGGAGTGGCCAAGGCCCCCCGGCTGATCTAACGAGTAGAGTTAATCAGTAAGCGGTACATAAACGAGATTTTATAAATTGCTATGGCAGACTGGCATGATGTCCCTCCATCAACTTCGAAGGGAAGCTCCATGAATCAGCTGCAGTGGCAAAGTGCGGAATAAAAACTTAACTTACCGTCCGGAAATAGTTGATTACTGCACTGTCGAGCGGTGCAGTATGCTCCAGTTGATGAGCTTGCCGGCGGTAATCCATTAATGATATGTGAGTGGTAAAACTATAGAAGTGGAGATAGAGGAGGAAGGTATCCTTTAGCAGTAGTAGAACTCCTTCCAAAGCCAACTATTAAATTACTTTTCTATCGGCGGTGTCTAATTGGAAGTCGCTAATAGTCGACGTGTATTGAAGTAAAATAACGTGATAGTTTGAATCCTGCCAAAACTATTAATTACCCCTTGGTGAGTGGCATGCGGCCACCCGCTGTAAGGGTGGCCTTCACGATGATTTATTATTAGTGAAATCTAGTCACTATTGAGATATGTGTAAAGCAGATAATCATGGTACTCCTCATCTGATAATTCGGCATCTTCCTTCAGCTTCTTAATCAGTGCAATTTGTGCTGGATTATCAAAAGTTAAAGGTGTTTTAATTGTACTTTTGGGCCTTTGTTTGATTCTTCCATCGGGACCTGATCGATAGTACCAGTTATTGGTGATTGCGACTTTTCTATCGTCATTCCCTTCAACAACTCTTGATGTTATACCTTCATGGTAGGTAATCATTCTCCCATCCCTCCCCCAGGTGGTCTTCCATGGTGAGAGTGGTGGAATGGCTACCAGCCTTTCATCAAAACCGGAGTCTGTTAGCCAGCCTGCAGGATAAGCTATCAATCTTGAATCGCGTCCTTGATCGGATTCCCAGCCGGGAGGTACTACAATCTTGCGGTAATCACTGCCTGCTTTAACATTTTTTCCCCACAGTCTGTTACCGTGTTCATCTACATCCCAATCCCCTGGAATTGCCACGCCGCGACCATCTCCCCCTTCAAAGTACCTCCATTTACTATAAGGATAGGAAATTACCCTTCCATCATCTCCTTCTTGTGTGTAAAAACCGTGGGGATAGGCAACAATTCGGCCATCCGAACCCTCGCGGTGATCCCACTCATGGGGAAAAGTGATCCAACGACCATCGCTGCCTTTCGCTATTCGCCAATCGGCAGGGTAATGGAGTACACGTCCATCCCAATCATCTTGATGGTCATTATCCAATGTTTTCCAAAACGGAACATCTTCAGTATTGACATTTACACCCAGATGAACCGGCCCTGGCACTACAGCCTCAAAACCAGACTGAGCATTTACTGTGGAGGTAAAACAAAGGGAAATAAGTATGAGTAAAAGAGCTTTTCCATACAGGGCTTTAATTTTCATAAAATTGCATTTCTAATCTTAAATTTTATATTTATTCTTAATGGTGTGAGAATTCAGCTGAGAAGTAGGGAAGAAAAAGATCATATAGACCTATCATGTGGATTTTTTGGATAAAAATTCTCCTTGCTGGATTTCATGAGGTAAAAAATCCACCCAAATATTGCATACATAAATGCAGCAGGCAATAAGGAGTCGAACAATCGTACTTATTTTGTGGGTCGAAGGAGAAGAAACACGCTTAAGAGTTAATATTCATAATTTTGTTTTTTGTCATGAAAGCCACATTAGTTCTTCTTTGGCAATTTTCCTCTCTAATGTCTCAATATCTTGATATTTAGGTATCGGAAGGAGGTGTAGTGGTCAACTATTTCTGGACAGTAGGTTAAATTTTTCTTCCACTTTTGCAGGCGGTAATCCGTCATTGTATTGGTGGGGACGCTTCCAGTTGTAGTAAGTCATCAAGTAATGGCTGATGTCGCGGCTTGTTTCTGTGATGGAGGTGTAACCGAGAGAGGGTATCCATTCGCTTTTCATACTCCGAAACAGTCTCTCCATTGGTGTGTTATCCCAGCAATATCTACGTCAACTCATGATCTGAGTCATTCAGTAGCGCCACAGCCGTTGGTGGAACTGATGACTTGTATACTAACAGCCTTGATCCGAGTGGAACATAACTCCATCGGATCTTCCTCGCTGTTCCCAAGCCATTTCCAGTGCTTTTATAGTTAATACTGTATCTGGGTGCCCTGAGAGAGCCCATCCAACGATACGATGAGCATGTAAATCTATAATGGTAGCTAGGTAACAACAGCTTGAGCCAGTCCAGATAAATGATGCAATTGTGTAGTGAAAGTTCACGTTCTTATCTGAGGAGATCTGTTTAGCTTGCTGCTGTGAAGCTGTCAGCGTGGCCGCTGACTCATAAATAAGCCCAACCCTCTAGTGATCATCGTGGGAATAGATATAAGTAGTGATACACAACTGCGCCTTGGTCAGTAATGGTCAAGGTGATTAAACAGAAGTCAGCCAACGGCATAGCAGCCTAATGCCAAGATTAATACTTTGGACAGGGTGAGGACCTGAATCTAACTCCATGAGTTAAAAGACAGGACTAGCCTACCGATATGTTTCCAGTTGGATAAAGTTGAGGTAGCGCACAGCCATGACACCCAACTTACGTGAAGAACTGCTCGACACTATCGTTGGGTAGAGATTCATTACGGATAGGGAACCGGCCGTTGCGGACTCGAATGATGGGTGGTGTGGGGGCCGGTAGTTAGAAACTACCGGCTACCCGATTTAGCCGCTTTCTTTGGGTGTATAGACTATGCCAGCTGTTATCTTATGATGTCCATGACAAACTGAACAGTTCCAATTTGTACCTATTTTATATTCGCGGTGCCAAAGCATTTGTGTTCCTGAGCATGTTGGTCCTGAACAAGGTACTTCTATATACATTGGTTCCCAATGAACTTGGCTTTTATTGATAAGTGTAATTTCATATGACGCTAAACAGTTAAGACAGTTTGCAACATATTTTTCAGAGCCTGGTCGTATTCTCCGAACTATCTTATTGTCGCACTCATCACAATCCAGAGATGCGCTGCGTTTCATATTTAGATTATAAACACTGGAAGATATTGCTTCACCAATAATCTTTGAAAGCTTCAAGCATCTAGACCTTATTTTATCAGATGATGAATTTGGTCGTTTAGATTGTTCGATAGTCTTTGTATGAAGGTATGATCCAATTCGATCATAGTAATCTTTAATCTCTTTTAATGACAATAGTCGCTCATTTCCCAGTTTCTTGAAATCACCTTTTACACCACCGTTTTCGTCTTCTAGCGCAAAACTTAAAGTTGAGCTTTTGTCGGCAAATGGATCAATTTCCAACAATATGGATAAAAGCTTCTTTGGCTGCCAAGTGCTTAGTTTCTTCTCAGATAGTTCTTCATGATAATGCAGAGCTTTTTCATAAATTAAAGCTTCTAAAGCCATTCTCAAATCAAGAGCAACGTAATGAAGTTCATTGTCATTTTCTCTTTCTAAAATAGTATTTGCTCTATCAAGGGCTGTTCTAGCAATGTCACGATATTTCAATATTTGTTCCCAATGTTTGAGGATGTGGCAGCGGCTAACGCCGCCATAATTTGCCGCCTGAAGTGCAGCGTAAGGCGGTCAAATTGATGGCTTTGGTACGCCCAGCATGGGCATGAACTAATGGGGTGAAAGTTCCATGTAGGAGGATCATCATTTAAAGGGTTCCATTAAATGCTAACTACTAGCGAATGGCAACTGCAGCACCGTGAGGTCTTGTGAGGAGTAGGCTGCTAGCAAAGACGAATAGAAACACCCTATAAGGCTTAGTCGGTTAATCTAGCGGGTAGAGCCAATAATGCAGTTGTATAGTGTAAGTTCACGCCCCTATCTAGGGAGATCTGTTTAACTTGCTACTGCGAAACTGTCAGTGTGGCCGCCGATTCATAAGTAGACCCAACCCGCTAGCCACCATCGTGGGGATAGAAAAACGTGGTGGGATATAGCAGCGCCTTGGTCAGTAATGATCAATGTGATTAAGCAGAAGTCAGCCGACGGCATAGTAGCCTTATGCCAAGATCAATACCTTGGGCAGGGTGAAGTCCTGAACCTAAACTCCACGAGTTAGAATACAGGGCTAGCCTATCGATATGTTTCCAGTCGGATAAGGTTGAGGTGGCGCACTGCCATGACACTCAACTCAAATGAAGAGCTGCTCGACAGTATCGTTGGGTAGAGATTCATTATGGATAGGGAGTCGCCCATTGCAGATCCGTACGATGGGAGATGTGGGGGCCGGTAGCTAGAAACTACCAGCTACCCGATTTAGCCATTGATTACGTCTTCGATAATTTGAAAAGCGGAAGAAAAACCCGAAAAATCTTCTAAATCTCCATTCTCACATAACCAATTACACATATTTCCTTTTTCATCTTTGTTCACAGATTTAATAGTTGGCGTAGCAACCATTTGACCTCTAATCCTTTTAGATGTTTGTTCATGAATGTCAATAAATTGTGGGTTAGTTCCCTCTATTTTTTCAATAGTATTAACTGAAAATAAATTTTCAATTCCAATCGAAATTGGATTTTCAAGAATAGGTGGTATCACACGTTTAAATAGTAAGTTTTTATTAGAGTTTTGCTTGTTTGTGTCACAATCATATAATAGAATTATTTTACTTGAAATCGCTTCGGACACAACATTGTTAAAGCTTTTCCATACTTTATCTAAATTACCAAAACCAACAGCATTTTTAAGCTGAATTTTAGAAAGCAGCTCTTCTTTATTAAGTAAAGTGGCCGCCTTATTTAGGTAGCGGATATCGTAATCACCTTCCACAAAAACTATTGGCTTTGAATTTATATCAAGTTCTCTTTTTATCTCTTCCCTATGTTTTGTTGTGTTTTTAAAAGTATCATAAGCTGTATTAAACTCTGAAAAATCACTAGCTGTCATTTTTTGCCCGTCAGGCATATTTATGATATCAAAACCATCTTCCCCAAAAGTCCTCTCCATCCCTAACAAAAACAAAGGAGCATGCGTTGTAATAATAAATTGCACGCCTGGAAATGATTGGATTAATTTTGGAAGAATATCTTTTTGGTGAACTGCGTGCAGGTGTGAATCTATTTCGTCAATAATTACAGTTCCTTTGATGTCACTTAAATCATTAAACTCACCGTAAGAAAGGTCATAATCTCTAACAATCGAAAAGAACAAATTTAGCAGCTGAACTTCGCCTGTAGAAAGCTGAAATAAATTAGGTACCCATACTTTCTCATTTTTCATGACTGATATTTGACGATTTTGACGAGTACCGGCGCCTAATCTTATGTTTCCTGACTCTCGTAAAATAACTTTTATAACCTCTAATATTGCAGCGTATATCTTGCTACTTTGACCTTCAAATCCAGTAAAATGCTTTAATATGGTCGGAGGTTGTCCTGGCGTAGATGTAACCTGAATATTTTGAGTTTTTAAATCGAAAGCTTGCCGATCAAATATTATATCCAATAGCCAATTTATGTTCTTTTTTAATGGGGATGTACAAATAAGATCTCGATTTGAATGGCCTGATATTTTCTTTAGATCAGTATAACTTGCTTTTGCGGTTAAATTTGTAAGGTTTAACCATGCAGGCTCTTCAAATCGATTAACTGGGAAATACAAATTACATTGTTTTTCGAAAATATCTTTAGTGCTTTCTATAGAGTTGCGGAAGGTAGAGTTAAAGTAAGAGCTTTCCTTGTTGGGTATTTGATTCCACTCGCTGCGCATAGGTACATATTTCAATTTTTCTTCAAATTTGTCTTTTGGTAAAAGTAATTGCCACTCCTGTACTTTTTGCCCAGAATCAAATTCTACTGAAGAAAAGGAATAATATTCTCCAGAATTAACGTAGTCAGGACTTCTATATTTATAAGCTTTCCCTTTTTCTACTTCAACATCATCAAAGATCTCCTGCTTTCCAACCACGAGGCTATTCACAAGATGTGATAAAAGAATACTTTTACCTGTACCGTTTTCACCAACTATAAGAAGAGGTTTAGGCTTTTGATTTGATTTTGGGAATACAATTTCAATGTTCTTAATTGGGCCCACATTTTCAATTATTACTTTCTTTAATGTCATCAATTTTCCTTGCTGAGAAGTTTAGATGCTGCTAAACGTGGGTAATTCTTAAACTTAACGCCGCGCTAAAGCGCGCCAGTTTTTTCGGTATCGCTTTTGAGCGCTCTGTTAGTACAATCATCAAACATGGTAACTACCGAAAATTCGTCATCATACTTTTCTTCTATAGACTCTACAATTGTAACTAAGTCTTCATTAGAAATTGACTCATCTCTTTCTGAGATTATTCGTTGCTCAATTATCACATCATTTGCAATCAATCTATATCTTTCATCTTCAATTTTCTCAACACTTCCAGTAAGAACTAGAATCAATCCAAAAACATGGCTGCCAATTGGGGTGGTTATCAAAAATATGCAGGCGGTTTCCTTTTCTGAATTATATCCTTCTTCGTTTATTCCGAATTCAACCTTAAATAAACTTGGTGGCGAAGAAAGGATACCTTCAAGCTGACATATATGCCCCCCATACCTAGAAATCTCATCAAATGAAATATCAATAATGTCTGTACTCTCAAAATCAGACATAATCTTAACCGCACTTTCAAGTGATTTTAGCTCAGCTAAATATTCGAACTCTGTTGCTATGCAGCCAGCAACAAATTCTAGCCTTGGCATCTCGTTGAAAATCAACTCTACAATAATATTCTTTTCAGATTTACTTAGTAGCTTTAGAAGCTTAAGAGCATTTTTAAACTTACTAACTTCCATCCTAACACCCTCTCCAAATGAAAATGAGTAAGTCGCAGAGCCAGTAAATGGATTAAATTTAAGATCGAAGAACTCACCTTCAATCCTCATCTTTTTAAATTCATCGGAAACCATTTGATTAAACGGGGAGTTGAACAATTTACATTCAAATGATAATCCAGAAGAGAGCCGGCCTTCTTTGAATCTAATTCTCCCCTCAGTCATAGGTTTTAGGTCTGGCATTGCCAGTTTCCCACCATCAGAATCAAACAGTAGATTTTCGCTCTTAATGCCAAAGCGCGTATCAACACCTTTGAATTTTGCTATTTCCACTTCTTTTTCAATGCCAAGGGAAACATCTATTAGAGACCTTAAATTTTCTTCCCCCTCAGTTGTAAATGTAATTTGTGCAAACCCACCTTCATAGCCAGTTGATTCTAAGTGACTCTTTTTACTAGCAATATACTCGGAATAGTTATCACCAATATGACCCAAAATATTACTTTTTAGGCTGACACCATTCGGCATATTGAGTAGATTGCTATCATCATAGTGAATAGTCATTGTTCGTTTGTTGAGTTTGTTTTCTTTTTCACTTTGCTCAACTTCGTGTAATCGTTTTAATACCTTTGATATCATGTTATTGTCTACATGAACGACATAGGATCTTTGTGCAGTATCCTTTTTATCAAATTCAATAAATACAAAAAATGCTGGCATCTGGGCAGTTATTAAACGCCTCAGATTTGAGAGAGTGATAGGCAGTTTTCGATCATTCTTATCAGTTGCCTTGACCTGAACTTTACATTCAAATGCTGGCTTATGAATATCCTGAGGTGAGAGGCTTGAATCGAATGGGAATTCAACAAAAAAATCCCACCCTGTTTTATCAATTTGAGAGCCATTTGGAACTATACCTACATCCGCACACCATAAGCTAAATGTGCTTTCCCCCATTAACCCTAAATCTCTCATGGAAAAATTCCTGTGGTGCTAACAGTGTATTCAAAATAAGCTGCATTATATCACCAGTCAATATGTCTCAAGAATGAAAAAATTCTCTAGCGAGAAAAAATAAATATACACTTTATCCAAGACTGGTGGAAAAATTCTCTACTGGATATATTGCTACTTTTGATAATAGACATAAACTATTCAAAATCAATTAGTTAACGATCTTTTTGCTGCGGATATGTGCGACTACTCTTGATTCTCGATATTGATAGTAGAAGAAAACAACAGGGTTTATGTAAAAGCAGTAATGTGAAGTCGCTAGGGGTGATTATTGCATCTGGGTTCAAAACTGAAAGGCAGTGAAGTGTACCAGTCTTAACTGCCATTTTTATACGCAGCCGAAATTTTAAAGCGTGTGCAGCTAAAAATATAGGCACGAAAATAATCTTATTGGATTTTATTCAGTTTGTTTCAGTGTCAAAGCTGCGTAAAATCGGTGGATATTTATCGGTATTTGGGCCGTGATTGAGCTGTCTTCTGAAGGTCAATGAACAAAGCGGTTCGAGAGATTCAAATTTCTTTTAAAAACTATTCCCTAAAAGGAGAACGGTAGCGTGACGTAAGAGTAAGTAAAAGGCGCTGACCCAAGGTGGTGGAACACCCGGGGCCAGCTAACCAAATTGATAATCGACCTATCAAAATGGCTATATGGATCATACGCTAGAAACCCGCTCGTCTTCAATAAAGTGGAGTTCATTCAGTAGCTTGGGGCATGTCCCCTGGCTCTGGAAGCGTTGCGTCTGCCTTTTCTACCTCTATGCCTACCGTTCTCGCGCCCCACCTTGCTTTCCTTAAAAGTTACTTTCAAATCCTTCCATTAAGGGAGGTCTACGTATGGTTTGAGTATTAATAGGAAGCAATTATGTTGATCTTAAAGCGCCGGACGGGTGAAAACTTACGGATTGGAGCGAACGTCTCAATTACGGTATTGGAAGTTAAGGGTAATCAGGTAAAGATAGGTATACGTGCTCCCAAATCTCTGCCCGTTCACCGTGAGGAAATCTATAGACGTTTACAAAAGGAGAGGGTGTTGGGGGATGGAGTTGGTTGAGATTACGGAGCGCCGCGAAGCAGCAGCGGCGCGCGTTGGCGCGTCCAGTCCACGGGGCGTGTTAATAAGAGCGTTAAAGCCGTTATAAACGGCGCAGATTTACTGCGCCCGGCGCCGAAGGCGCATAATTGATAACCTTGTTAGCTGGAAATCTTGCACAGAAGTACTGCTTGAATTCACTGCTTGTGAACCGCTCTTTGACTATTGACCTGTGCGCCTTCCACCGATTAAGTACAGGAAAACCCGACTCTACAGTTTTTCTCACCCAGCTTTTCTCAGATTCGAGTGATTCATCCTCTGTAGGCATAATATCCACAATCTCGAATTCGGGATCACAGCCTTCAGAATATAGAAGAACTAAATAAACTTTAATATCGAATGTTTTAGTTTTGGGTAAAGACCTTTTAGCTCTACGTATATGTTGCTTTTTCCTATTTTTAAAGTCTTCAGTTTGGCCTACATATACAGGTACACCATCTCTAGGATCTATAATTCGATATGTTATATATTCCATACTTTAGTTAGCTAACGCCAAGCTTTGGGGCCGCAGTGCGGAGGTCCCAGCCAGGCCGAAGGCCTGGCGCTAACAACGCCTTGTTAAGTTACCTTTTTGGCAATGAGTTTTATGCCAACCAAAACTAGTGGCATTGCTATGCTTAGCCCTACTACCAGAGGTTCATAGTTTCCTTCAGGGTCTTTAAACCACATACCAGCAATGAACATTATTGATAAAAGGAGTAGTGCCTCCAGCCCCCAAAGAACCTTTGTCATTGGAGGTATTTCTTTGCTCAGTTTAATTTGAACTACAACTGCATTTAGCGAGTTTTGGAACTTCGCAAGATCTGTAGCCATACCAGACTCCACTTCTGGGAGCATCCTCTCATAGAGGCTAGGCTTGCCAGCAAGCTCGATGCTTTTTTGGAATCTTGGCAAACACTCGGTTTTGTAAAGTTCCTGGGCACTGATGGCCAACGACTGAATATCAACCTCCATGGTTGGATAATATGCAAGATTTAGGTCTTGGAAATAATCTAGGACTGACTGATATAAGCTAGCATTTCCCTGAGCGATGAAGTCCATAGTTCGTTTAATTGTGTTCCCAGATCGCAATAGGCCTTTAGCTGAGTGCTCAGCAAGCATAGCTTTTATGTCTTCATCCATGTGGCTCATGAGATCTAGGACAACTAGCCTCATTTTTTCTTGAAAATTTTCCTTAATTTCTGGATGCATCGATGCTCCGGATTAGTAATTTAACATTTATATAGTAATCATTCTGACCACTATTATCATGATTACCATCCTGGAATCAATCTAACGAAGAAATACGTAAAAACCTTGAGGGATGAGTAATTTACATACAAGCCTGAATTCTTGACCCAAATGCAAAATGATTCTTTGGCCACTATCCCCAATGAATAGACTTTCTCTAACTCACTGTTATGCCTGGAGCTTTCAATCATTCATGATCTTTATAAAAAATAACAGCCAACCGGTTGAAAATCATGTTGATTTCTTTCGAGGTACTTAGGAGTTTTGAAAAATTGGGGGGTGCCTGAAGCGTTTCACCTCGCTTTAGGTCGTATACCACTTGGGTAAAGCTGATTTTGGAGCTGACAAACCCATAAGCGGTGCAAGTACAATGAGCACATACATGGGTTCTGAAGTTGATAGAAAATCGAAAGGCACTAGGGCTAGAAGGGGGTGCTTGATTTATATCAAAAAAAAGAAAAGGGGGCAGAGCCCCCTTTTTTAAATCAGATCCGCTCTTTATTGGAGCGGATTACCAGAACCATTAAAGGTTGCTGATTTCCTCAAGCTGCTGCTGCAGACGCTCGTGAGCACCTTTCATTTCCGCGAGCTTGTCCTTTTCCTTGGCAACAACGGCTTCGGGGGCTTTGTCTACAAACTTGGGATTGTTGAGCTTGCCTTCGACTCGTGCGAGTTCTTTGGAAAGTTTATCAATCTCTTTTTGTAGACGGGCGCTCTCGGCTTTAACGTCGATCAGGCCAGCCATGGGTACCAGCAATTCCATATCGCCTACCAGTGCCGTGGCGGAGGCGGGGGCCGCTTCTCCACTTTCCAGCCAGGTGATTTCTTCGAGGCTGGCTAGTTTGGTCAGCAGGCTGCGGGCTTGCTCCAGTAGTTCTTGGTCACGGCTGGAACCGCCGCGCAGGATCAGTGGGATTTTCTTCGCTGGGGAAATATTCATTTCACCGCGAATATTACGCACGCCTTCAATAACCTGCTTCAACCAGGCAACAGCCGCTTCCGCTTCCTCGTCGATCTTGCTGTTATCGGCCTCTGGGTACTGCTGCAGCATAATGGTGTCACCGTTGGAACCGGCGAGGGTTTTTACACGCTGCCAGATTTCTTCGGTGATAAACGGCATCAGCGGGTGGGCCAAACGCAAAATGGTTTCCAGTACGCGGATCAGTGTACGGCGGGTGCCCTTCTTCACTGCGTCGGAGGCGTTGTCGTCCCACAGTACCGGCTTGGACAGTTCCAGGTACCAGCTGCAGTACTCGCTCCAGATAAAGTCGTACAGGGCCTGGGAGGCGAGGTCGAAGCGGTAGGTGTCCATGGCTTCGCGCACGGTGATTTCGGTGCGCTGCAGTTGGGAAATAATCCAGCGGTCGGCGACAGTCAGCTCGAAGTCGCTACTGTTGTCCTGGCCACAGTCCTGTCCTTCACAGTTTTGCAGTACGTAGCGGGAGGCATTCCAAATCTTGTTACAGAAATTGCGGAAGCCTTCAATACGGCCCACGTCAAACTTGATGTCGCGGCCGGTGGATGCCAGGGAGTAGTAGGTGTAGCGCAGGGCATCGGTACCAAAAGCAGAGAAACCTTCGGGGAAGTCCTTGCGGGTTTGCTTTTCAATCTTCTCGCGCAGGTGCGGCACCATCATGCCGGAGGTGCGCTTGGCTACCAGGCTCTCCAGGTCGATACCGTCGATCAGGTCGATAGGATCGATCACGTTGCCCTTGGATTTGGACATCTTCTGGCCGTGGTTATCGCGCACCAGGCCGTGCACGTACACGGTGTTAAACGGTACTTCCTTTTTGAAGTAGAGGGTCAGCATCATCATGCGTGCAACCCAGAAGAAAATAATATCGAAGCCGGTGACCAGTACGGAGCTGGGGTGGAAGGCTTTCAGTTCTTCGGTATCTTCTGGCCAGCCCAGGGTGCCGAAGGTCCACAGGCCGGAGGAGAACCAGGTGTCGAGTACGTCGTCGTCCTGGCGCAGGCTGATGTCGGCGCCCAGGTTGTGCTTCTCGCGCACTTCCTCTTCGCTGCGGCCAACATAGACATTGCCGTCGTTGTCGTACCAGGCGGGGATGCGGTGGCCCCACCACAGCTGGCGGGAAATACACCAGTCCTGGATGTCGCGCATCCAGGAGAAGTACATGTTTTCGTAGTTTTTCGGTACGAACTCAACGCGGCCATCTTCAACGGCGGCGATGGCTTCATCGGCCAGGGGCTGGGTTTTTACGTACCATTGATCGGTGAGCCAGGGCTCGATCACGGCGCCGGAGCGGTCTCCGTGAGGTACCTTAAGGGTGTGGGGCTCTACTTTTTCCAGCAGGCCGAGGGCGTCCAGGTCATCGACAATTTGGGTGCGCGCGGCAAAGCGCTCCATGCCCCGGTATTTTTCCGGCACTGCATCGTTCAGGTGGGCGTCGGCATCGAGGATGTTGATCATCTCGAGGTTGTGGCGCTGGCCCATTTCGTAGTCGTTGAAGTCGTGGGCTGGGGTGATTTTTACACAGCCGGTGCCGAATTCACGGTCGACGTATTCGTCGGCAATAATCGGGATTTCGCGATCCGCCAGGGGCAATTTGATGGTCTTGCCAATCAGGTGCTGGTAGCGCTCGTCTTCCGGGTGTACGGCTACGGCGGTATCGCCGAGCATGGTTTCCGGGCGGGTAGTGGCAACGACCAAGTGGCCGGAGCCGTCGGAGAGCGGGTAGCGGAAGTGCCACAGGTGACCCTGCTTCTCTTCGTTTAATACTTCCAGGTCGGAGATCGCAGTGTGGAATTTCGGGTCCCAGTTCACCAGGCGCTTGCCGCGATAAATCAGGCCGTCTTCATACAGTTTGATAAAGACTTCCTGCACCGCTTTGTAGAAGCCGTCGTCCATGGTGAAGCGTTCGCGGGACCAGTCGGGGCTGGCGCCCAGGCGACGCAGCTGGCGGGTAATGGTGCCGCCGGACTCTTCCTTCCACTCCCAGACCTTCTCAATAAACTTGTCGCGGCCCAGGTCGTGGCGGGATACGCCTTCGGCGCCCAACAGGCGTTCTACCACCATTTGGGTGGCGATACCGGCATGGTCGGTGCCCACTTGCCACAGGGTGTTGTCTCCCTGCATGCGGTGGTAGCGAATCAGGGCGTCCATGATGGACTCCTGGAAACCGTGGCCCATATGCAGGCTGCCGGTGACGTTCGGCGGCGGGATCATAATGCTGTAGGGCTTGGCCTCAGTATCCCCGGAAGGCTTGAAGTAGCCGTTCTCCTCCCAGGTTTTGTACCACTGCTGTTCGATGGCGTTGGGCTGGTATGTTTTGTCCATGCGGGCGGGAAACCTTGTGTTTAACTGACTGCGTGCACAGCGTTTTGGCTCAGGATAGCCTGGTGCTTGCTCGGGCTGCGCGGAAAAGGCGGCAATTATACCGCCGGGGGTAGGGTGGGCAAAAGGCAGCTTTGGGGCTAAATCGCACTCAGTCCCAGATCTCTAGCTCGTCGACCACTTTTTCTATCTGGGCACGCAGCTGTTTTTCCAGTTGAGGAAGCTGTTGAGCTACCAATTCTTCAATCAGGTCGTTGCGCTGGCGCTCTTTCTCTGAGGGCTCCAATTTTTCTACTGGCCCCTCCTTTTCTGCAATCGCCTGGGCCATTACCAGTGCCTGGGTGCGGGTACCCGCACTGGCGGTTTCGATGGCTTTGGGTTTGGTTTGGGGCTGCCTTTCATGGGATGGAATACGCCCCCCGGTAAGCCGCGAGCGAATATGGGCTGGCAAGAAGGGGTTGTCGGGTGCCGGTACAGGAGCCTCTGCGGCTGTATCTGTTGCGGTTGTGCGATCCGTGTCAGTCCCCTCACTATTCGATTGAGCGTTATTGCCAGGCTGGTCATCATCGCCATGGGCTGACGCTTCCTGGGAAGTCTGCACTTGGGGTTCTGCCGTTGTTTTGCCGGGCAGGTTTTGTAAGGGGCGCAATAGGGCTAGATCCGATTCGGCCAACTGCACTTTATGTTCTTCGCCCAGTGTCTCCTCAATTGGGGAAAACAATATGGGCAGGTCCTCCTGCTGTAGCAGTTCCTCTTCTAAGGCGTCATCCATTGGGGAAGGGGCTTCTGGCTCGGTGGATAACAATGGCGGCTCTGTAGGAGGTGCAGTGGTTAGGGTTTTTGGCTCATCCTTCCCCGTTGCTTGGCCCGCTACCTGGTTGAGCAGTGGGATTTCATCGAGATCGTCACTGTTGAGTAGGTCGTGCAGTGAGTTCAGCTCATCGAGCAGCTCGCTGGAAGGTTTGCGTGGTTGTCCGCGCTGCTTGTGCTTGTTCTTTCGACCGGACATGGCGGTAGTTAGTGATTACATGCTCTGGTTGATCTTATGGGATTGTAACGGATATCCGCGATCACGGAAGTGACCAAATCGCGATCGTGAGCGTTGCAGGGCATTGGCCTCTTGAACGACGATCTCGGCGAGACGTTCGAAGCGGCTGAACCAGTTGGGGACTTTGCTGCACAGGTTGATCAGTAGGCCGTGGTGTGCCTGCGGATCTTCACCGCAGTTGATTTCGATGGCTGCCTGCTCGCCATTCGCTTGGTTGGCATGGGGCAGGAAACTGTCTTCACGGAAGGTCCACAACAGCTGGTTGAGTTGCTCGGCACGTTCCTGATTATCCACGGCAAGCAGAACCCGAAGACCGTTGCGATAGGCCTTTTCCGCCAGGCGACAGGCGAAGATATCCGCTTGCTGGGGCTGATCGGAGGAGAGGATGTAAAAGTCGATACGGGTCATGCTGGCTTTTATTTGTACAGAGACGACAACGGCCCGCGAGGGGCCGTTACGGCTGCCGCTCGGGGGCGGCTATTGTGCGCTTTTGCCAGTTATTTTCCCAGCAGGTATTCCACCAGAAGCGGTACCGGACGTCCGGTGGCCCCTTTGGCGGCACCGGATTTCCACGCGCTACCGGCGATGTCCATATGTGCCCAAGTGTACTCTTCGGCAAAGCGGGACAAGAAACAGGCGGCGGTTACAGAGCCGGCATCGCGGCCGCCGATGTTTTGCATATCGGCAAAGTTGGAGTCCAGGGCGGGCTGGTACTCATCCCAAAGAGGCATTTGCCAGGCGCGGTCGCCACTGGTTTCGCCGGCCTTGAGCAGGTCTTGGGCGAGTTCTTCGTTATTGGCATAGAGGCCAGTGGCGTGGTGGCCGAGAGCGATTACACAGGCACCGGTGAGAGTGGCGATATCGATGACCGCGCGGGGCTTGTACTTGCTGGCATAGGTGAGTGCGTCGCAAAGTACCAGGCGGCCTTCGGCGTCGGTGTTCAGAATCTCGATAGTCTTTCCGGACATGGAGGTGACGATATCACCGGGCTTGCTGGCGCGGCCGCTGGGCATATTTTCTGCGGCGGCGACCAGGCCCACCACATTGATAGATGGTTGCAGTTCCACCAGGGCGTTCATCACACCGAAAACACTGGCCGCACCGCCCATATCGTATTTCATTTCATCCATAGCCTGGCCGGGCTTGATACTGATACCACCGCTATCGAAGGTAATACCTTTGCCCACCAGCACAATGGGTTTCTCGCTGGTTTTGCCACCCTTGTAGTTCATGGCGATCAGGGCGGGGGGCTGGTCACTGCCTTTTGCTACGCTGAGAAGTGCGCCCATTCCAAGCGCTTTCATTTTTTTCTCGTCGAGCACAGTTGTGGAGAGCTTTGTGTGTTTTTTGGCCAGTGTACGGGCCTGAGCTGCCAGATAGTTGGGTGTACAGATATTGCCAGGCAGATCACCCAGTTCCCGTGCTACATTGCTTCCCAGTGCTTGGCCGGCACCAATCTCCATCCCCTTTTGGATGGTTTTTAGCTGCTTGCGATCAATGGCATGCAGGGTGAATTTAGTGAGAGGATAGGGTTTGGCATCAGTGAGGCACCGGGTGAAGCGGTAGGTGGCCAGACCTGTGGCCAGCGCAATCTGCTGGGCTTGCCAGGCTTTATCAGCCCCTTTTACTTCGAGCTCGCACAGGTAGCTGGTAGCGTCTTTGAACTTTTTCACCACTGCGGCACTGGCGCTGGCCAGCTTGCGGAACTCTGCCTGGCTGATGTATCCCTTGCCGGTGCGAACGACCAGCACTCGCTCACTGGGTCCGTCCAGCAGGTCGATTAACTGGGTGCTGCCGGGTTTTACGCCCAGATCACCACGCTTGAGAATTTTGCCAATAGTTCCTTTTGCGAGTTGATCGAGGTTTTTACCGCTGGGGCTTAAGCCATTTTTAGCATCAGCTGAAATAACGGAACAGGCTGCGCGCTGTTTGGAGATATCCGAGACCTTTGCGGAGAACTGCATTTTTCGCTTTCCTTAAAATCTGACAATAGATTGCATAGCTCTGAACCGAGACATAGCAAGAATTTTTAGTGATAATGCGTCGCACAAGTTTAACCTGCTCGTCTATGGATTGCTGTACCTAGTGGGCAACTTGTTCGACTGAAGTCCAATTCATCACACCGCTGTCACCAAGGAATTCGTTCGCCCTGTGATTATTTTCCGCTATCTCTGCCGCGAGCTGCTGTTTGCCACGCTGGCGGTCAGCGCAGTTTTGCTATTAATGGTGATGAGTGGCCGATTTGTGAAATACCTTGCGGAAGCCGCCGCAGGGGACCTTTCGGCTAATATCCTTTTCTCCTTAATGGCCTACCGCTTACCGGGATTCCTGGAATTGATATTGCCACTGGGATTATTCGTCGGGATTCTTTTGGCCTATGGGCGCCTCTATATAGAGAGCGAAATGACAGTGCTGCACGCCTGTGGTTTCAGCGAATGGCGTTTGCTGTTTTACACCCTGGCACCGGCTCTGGCAGTGGCTTTGTTTGTGGCTTCAATGAGTTTGTACCTGACCCCGGCTGGTGCCGAGCGTTCCAACCTGATGCTCAACGCGGAAAAATCCCGCAATGAGTTTGATCACCTGATACCGAAGAAATTTATATCCACCAGTGGCGGCCAGGCAGTGTATTACGCAGAGGCCCTGAGTGAGGATAAGTCCACCATGCTGGGAGTGTTCCTCGCCGAGTTGAGGGCCACGGAAGCAGAAACAGAAGCGAACCATCAGGTGGTTATTCGTGCCAAAGAAGGGGTCCAGCAAATCGATCCCGAAACGGGGCTGCGCTACCTGGTACTGCGCGATGGCTATCGTTACGAGGGCGTACCGGGACAGCGGGAATACAGGCAGATGTCGTTTTCCAGCTACGAGGTACTAATGGAACCACCACGGTTGCGCAGTCGTTGGCGCGACCAAATTGAGTCGGCCCCCACTACGCAGCTGATTGGCAGTGACAACCCCAGGGAGACGGCCTACCTCTACTGGCGCTTGAGTTTGCCGGTGTTGGTGTTGGTGGTTGCGGTGCTGGCGGTACCGCTATCGCGTACTAATCCGCGCCAGGGACGCTTTATCAAGATGTTCCCCGCGATACTCCTATACCTCATTTACCTGGTGGTTCTGCAGGGGGTTCGCGGGGCTGTAGAGGATGGCAAGTTTGCCAACCCCGCGGTGATCTGGTTGGTACACCCGCCCTTCCTACTGATTGGGTTATTGCTTCTGGCGGCGAGGAATTGGCGCCCTAAACCCAAACCATTGCCGGAAGGTGTTAAGGAGTCGGCCGATGTATAAGCTGGATATGTATATTGGCCGCACCATTGCCCTAGCAGTTTTCGTGG
This sequence comes from Microbulbifer mixtoriginis (SeqCode), assembly GCF_052467235.1. Taxonomy (NCBI): domain Bacteria; kingdom Pseudomonadati; phylum Pseudomonadota; class Gammaproteobacteria; order Cellvibrionales; family Microbulbiferaceae; genus Microbulbifer; species Microbulbifer mixtoriginis (SeqCode). The sequence continues at coordinate 3,413,912 of NZ_CP174305.1, forward strand.
TGCTATTGATTATTCTCGGCCTGGATATTATTTCCGCCATTATCGACCAATTGGGAGACCTCAAGCACGATTACGGCTTTAGCCAGGCAATACAATATGTCATGTGGAGATTGCCGGGGCGTATTTATGAGCAGTTGGGTTTCTCCGCTCTCGTGGGATGTATGGTGGGGCTGGGGACACTGGCCGGCACCAGTGAATTGACCGTTATGCGCGCGGCTGGAGTCTCTATCGGCCGTATTGCTTGGGCGGTAATGAAACCGATCATTTTGCTGATTTTTATCGGTTTGGCCCTGGCGGAGTTTGTGATTCCCAAGACCAATGTAATCGCCGAGAACAACAAGGCACGCGCCCTGGGTGAGCTCGAAGCAAGTGGCCTCGAAAGCGGTTTGTGGCTAAAAGATAGCGGCGAATTTGTGCACTTTAATGCTGCCCTGCCAGATGGTGAACTCTATGGCGTAACCCGTTATCACTTTGCAGATAACCGGGAGCTGCAATGGGTGGAGTTCTCTGAACGGGGGCAGTTTCAGAATGAGCAGTGGCTGCTTAAGAACAGCCGTAGCACCCAGTTCCTGGGAGAAGATACGCAGAGTAAAGACCTGCCAACCAGTGTATGGAAAGCGGAGGTCTCGCCGGAGTTGTTTGCCCTGATCGTGCCGCTGCCCTCAGACCTTTCCCCGCGCAACCTCTGGGATTACGGTACTTACCTGGATCGTAAGGGTGAAGATTCCGGGCGCTACTGGCTGGAGTTTTGGAAGAAAATACTGCAACCACTGACCATTGCCAGTTTGGTTATGGTGGCAATTTCTTTCATCTTTGGCCCACTGCGTGAAGTAACCACCGGGTTGAGAGTGTTTACCGGGATTATGGTGGGGATCATCTTCCAAACTGTGCAGGGGATACTCGGCCCCTCTTCACTGGTTTTTGGTTTTCCACCACTGCTGGCTGTACTGCTACCGGTTCTTCTTTGTTTTGGCGCGGGCTGGCTATTACTTAAGCGGGCCCGATAGGGCCCCTTGAGCTTAATTTGTTGGCAGTTACCCTTTTTTCTTCTTTTTGGGTAAAAGGCGCACTTGAGACTCTGAAATCAAGTCGTGCCAAGTAGCCTTGTCGGAGCGGGCCCAGGCGGAAAAGTAGCCGAGGCCCAGGCAGGCGATAGAGAGAGGGGCGACAATGGCTCGCAGGATACATTGGCGCCAAGTAAGCTGTACGCCATCTGGATTCGCCACGATCAAGCGCCACGCGCGCATTCCCACAGTTTGTCCGGCTACCCGCCAGGACCAGAAGAAGTAGCCGGCGATCACCGCTAGAGCGCCCAGTTGATAAATTGGTCCGCCGACACATGGGCTGTAATCCATAGCTTCTGGTTGGCAGCTTAACCCACCAAATACCGAGGCCACTGGCAGGGCGATAAAGCCGTACACCATCATCAGTCCCATCAGGATTAACAGGTCGTACATCAGGGCCGCCAAGCGCCGGCCGACGCTGGCGATTGGAAGTTCGGGAAATGAAGAAGGGGTACTTGAGCTGCTCACGGCTATCTCCGCCAAAATCGATTGGCGGAGATTCTAACAAAACTAGGGGAGGGCAAGGGCAAGTCGTCTGCCAGGTCTAAAATTCGTACTCGAAAGAAATCTTGAATTTGTCGTCAGAAAGGTTGATGCCATAATCTACCGAGTTGCCTATCTTGCCCCGGTTGGTGGTGTAACGCAGAAGACTTTTTTGCACCGTGCTCTTGTTGCGCTGCTTGTAGGTATCTAAACCAATCTTAACAATTTTGAATAGTGCCTTACCGCCAGTGGTTGGTCGAAACTCACTGGGGTAGGTATGCATTTGTAGCCACTGGTAGTTGAGGCGGCGTTGCGTACTATTCATGGAATTACTGCGGAGATAATCTGCGGCTTGGAATAGTGCAGCATTGTCCATGGCGAAGGCACTGTCGGAGAAAAACAGGTTCACGGATTGTATATTTAGGGCTTGTTGTGAATCGGGGATAAAAAGTTCGTCCGCAGAGCAGATACAACAGGTGGGGAAAAGCAGTAATCCAACTGTTTTGGGTAAGGATTTGCCCGGTCTGATTCTGAAACTGCAGAGTGCCATTCTATCTACCCCAGGTGTTGCATCTCATTTCGGAAGGCCGCAAGCGGTCGTTGAATTTATTATGGGATACCCACCTCGAAGCGTTTTCCCATAGAAAATAGGCGGCTTCTGCTACTTCACTTACTGGACAGTCGCAAATTGTCGGAAACATCCCTGAAAGCCGCATGGATTGGACCCTTTTCCATTTTTGTCCAAGCAGTCCTAGCTGTGATCAGGAGAGCGCCAATGTTTTTTTATTATTTTTTTGATATTGGTGCGCCATGGTTGATGAAAAAACGGTCTTGCTTTGAGCGCCGTATTTGAGGGGAGCTTGTGGGGTTTCAGTAGACTTGAGCGCGAAAGTGTCGCTGAAAGCGACTACGCTGATAACCGGGCATTCAAAAACTGGCGCCAGTAACTGCTTTAGGGGTTAAGGGCAAACTTGTCCTGCCAGGATTAATGAGGCAGGTTTTCCGGTGGTTGGGTTGAGGGGTTCTTGCAGGGTGGTGAGCATCAATCCATGTTCGATGAATAATTGGGTCCAGCTTGATAGTGTGCGGAAATACCAGGGCGCTGCCTCCTGAAAATCACCCTCTATACCTTGCCAGGAACCTGGTCGCCATCCATCCAGGTACTTTTCATCGCCACAGGAGAGTAGGGGGTGTAAAGTTTGGAGGAGTAGATACCCTTGTGGGTTGAGCAGGGAGCAAGCCCTGTGAAAAATGGCATTGGTGGCTTCCTCCCCAATCAGAGAGAAGTTGCATACAATCAAATCAAATTTACGCTCAAATGCCTGCGGATCTAGCTCTTCATAACAAACAGTACGGAATTGTTGCCGTTCTTGCCCTCGACGCTTGGCTTCATTAATTAACTCGTCCACGCCATCAATCCCCCAGACATCCATGCCCTCTGCTGCCAGGCGGCGGGATAGCCATCCTTCACCACAGCCAATATCCAGCACGTTGGAGGGATTATGCGCAAGGACAGCCTCAAAAATTGCCTGATCGGTGATCAGCCTGCGGCTGGGTATTGCTCCCCGGTCCACCACCTTCACCCACTCGCCGGCATTATTGTGCCAGCTGCGTAGGACTTTATTGTCACTAAATTCGCAATCCCTCATCTTTGCGTTCCTTCATCTCTGTAATTTTGACGAGGTTGAGTGTACCGTCGAGGAAAATCCAGCTGCAAAGGTGCTGAGGTCCCATGTCCACTCAAATGGTGTTTGATTATGTGATCGTAGGTGCCGGCTCTGCCGGCTGTGTATTGGCCAACCGGCTGAGTGCTGATGAGCAGCATCGTGTTTGCCTGCTCGAGGCAGGCCCCCCGGATCGCAGTCCGTTGATATCCATGCCCCTGGGTATCGGGATGCTGATGTCAGGCACAGACTATAACCTCCACCATTACACGGAACCACAGCAAAGCCTGAACAAGCGTCGATTGTTCTGGCCGAGAGGCCGCACCCTCGGTGGCAGTAGCGCGATTAATGCGATGGTTTATATCCGTGGTCAAAGTGAAGACTATGATGCCTGGGAAGCCGCAGGTAATGCAGGCTGGGGATGGCGTAGTTTATTGCCTTACTTTCTTCTCTCGGAGGGCAATGAGCGTGGCAGTGATGCGCACCATAGTGGCTATGGACCGCTCACGGTAAGTGATCTGAAGTGGAAAACTGAGTCTGGGCAAGCCTTCCTGCGCGCAGCTCAGTCTGCTGGACACCGGGCAAACAGTGATTTTAATGGCAGCCAGCAGAATGGAGTGGGCTTTTACCAGGTAACACAGCGCAGAGGTCGGCGGTGCTCTGCTGCTGCAGCCTATTTACATCCGATAAAAAAGCGTCCCAATTTACGAGTGCTCACGCGTAGTCCAGTCGCTCGCCTGATATTGAGAGGTGACAGGGCTGTGGGGGTGGAATTGCTCAATGGTAAAAAAATATTGGCCAATAAGGAGGTATTGCTCTGCGCAGGCGCAATACAGACCCCGCACTTGCTATTGCTCTCAGGCATTGGCCCACAAGAGGAGCTGCGTAAGTTTGATATTCTGCCGCAGAACCACCTGCCAGGGGTGGGTAAAAACCTCCAGGACCACCTCGATATCTCTCAAGTGGTGGAGACCACAGACCCAATCACTTTTTCGAATGATCTGTGGGCGAGAGTGAAGCACGCCATGCGTGCGCCTGAATGGTTCTTCCTGAATCGGGGCCCATTGACGAGTAATGTTGCCGAAGCGGGGGGATTCGCGAGTTCAACCTTGGCCAACGGCCGCCCGGACATACAATTCCACTTCACGGCAGTGCCATCCTTTGAACACGGTTTCAATAAACAGTCGGGGTATGGCTACACCTTACATGCATGTGCATTGCGCCCCAAAAGCCGTGGTGAAATAACTCTCAATACAGAGGATCCCAAGGCCCTGCCGAGTATCCAACCCAATTATCTTAGCGAGCCCGAAGATATGCAGGTGATGCTGGAGTCATTCGAAATGGCTCGGGACATCATCCACCAGGAAGATTTACAACGCTACCAGAAGCGCCTCTGGCTGCCGGAGCATAAGCTCAGCAGCAAGGCTTCCATCAAACACTATATTCGTCAGCATGCCGAGACAATTTATCACCCGGTGGGCACTTGTAAGATGGGCAATGATGATCTCGCAGTAGTCGACGCGGAGTTAAAAGTACATGGAGTAGATGGACTGAGGGTTGTGGACGCCTCCATAATGCCGGCCCTGATCAGCGGTAATACCAATGCACCGGTGATCGCAATTGCGGAGAAGGCAGCGGATCTTATTTTACAGCGCACCCCTCCCTCAATGATGAAGAATACACAAGTTCAGGAAGTTGAATGATTTGGCAATGTCCCCTCTGCGCAACGCCATTGACACTGGGTAAAGATACCTGGTACTGCAGTAACCGGCACAGTTTTGATCGCGCTCGAGAGGGTTACGTTAATTTGTTACCCGTCTATCGCAAGCGGCGCAAGGACCCGGGAGATTCCACAGAAATGCTGTATGCCCGTCGCCGCTTTCTCAAGGCGGGCTATTATCGCCCACTAGTGGACACGATTACCGCGCTACTGCCCTACCAGTCTGGGCGTCGGCTTTTGGATATCGGTTGTGGCGAAGGTTACTATTTACGCCAGTTGGAGTCTGCCGGATGGCACGGCCATGCGTTGGCCGGGGTAGATATTTCCAAGTCAGGCGTCCGTATGGCGGCTAAAGCCGACAGTGGTGCTCAGTTTGTTGTATCCAGCAATACCAACCTGCCAGTGGCTTCAAATAGCGTGGATCACCTCTTACGTATTTTTGCGCCTGCACCGGATAATGAGATGCTTAGGGTAATAAAGGAGGGGGGGCATTTGCTGGACGTTTCTCCCGGTCCGGATCACTTGTGGAGTTTGAAGGGACACCTCTACCGGGAACCTCGTAAACACCCAGCCCCAAAGTTGATTGAGGGGCTGTATCCCGAGGTCGATTTACGCTGCTGTTTTCCTTTTGAATTGCGCGGGCAAGAAGCGATTGCGGATTTTCTCGCGATGACGCCTTTTGCCTGGAAGGGCAATCGAGAGGCTCGCGCGGAGTTGGAAGGGCAGGAAAGCCTGGTTCTCGAGGCGGATTTTATTGTTCGTCGTTTCATCAAGAGAAAATAATCTAGTAGAAATGACAGCGAAATACTTTGTGTGTGCGTTGGTACTCCGTGTAGTAGAGGTCTAAGAAAGAGTTATGGCGACACCTAAAGACTATGCGTTTATGCGCAGAGCCCTGGAATTAGCCGAGCTTGCCGCAGAGCGGGGAGAAGTACCGGTTGGGGCCATATTGGTGCGGGAAGGTAAAATCATTGGCGAGGGCAGTAATCGCCCTATTGGCAACTGTGACCCCAGTGCTCATGCGGAAATTGTCGCATTGCGTCACGCGGCGGAGGCAGAGCAAAACTACCGCCTGCCAAATACCACGCTTTACGTCACTATCGAGCCCTGCACCATGTGTTTTGGAACCTTGATGCATGCGCGTGTTGGTCGTTTGGTTTTTGGTGCCAAAGAGCCACGTGCCGGCGTGGTGGAAAGCCAGCTGAAGCTTGGTGAAGCTGGTTTCTTCAATCACAAAATTTCTGTGGAGTCTGGTGTGATGGCTGAAGAGGCCGGGAGGCTGGTGCGCGAGTTTTTCCATGATCGACGCTGAATTGGCTTTTGCATTTGCGGTGAACAGCATCATTGTTGCTATTGTGGTGCTGATTCATCATGAAGTCCTCAATGCTTTGGTGCACCTGGGGCGCTGGTTACCGGTGCGGCACAACTTTGCCATAGTGCTGGGGGTGTTTGGTGCCCTTTTGGCTCACGTAGCGGAAATTTGGCTCTTTGCCTATGGCTATTACTTTATGGTGAATTCGCCTTACTTCGGCACACTAGAAGGTAATTTCAACGGCAGCCTGCTTGATTGTGCGTATTTCTCATTTACCACTTATACCTCCCTTGGCTTTGGCGATATTGAGCCTTTGGGGCATCTACGCTTCACTGCTGGCTTAGAGGCTTTAACGGGGTTGGTCATGATTACCTGGACGGCCTCTTTCATGTTTTTAAAAATGCAGCGCTATTGGGATATCTAGGGAGCCACTGAATAATTCCATAAGATCTATGCGGGCCTTGTGGAGTGTTCACACTATGCGTTGTGTTCTCTTGAAAGGTCTTAGATATTCCTACAAAGCCACTTTTTGATAGAGAACCGCTCTGAAACCCAGAGGCATCACGGAATTATTCAGAGGCGCCCTGGTTATCTCTTGAATTAGAGTTTCATTCGGGCAGTGCGCCCTGGGCGTTTCTTTGGTTTCTCTGCTGGGTAAAAATCGCCTTTAAAACGATATAGGTAGCTATGTCTTTCAATACTGCGCCACAACTTGCCAAAAGGGTGTAGCCAATAAAGCCAACGGGCCACCTTGGCCTTGTGGACGTTAGATTTTTCGATACTGGAAATGTGTTCGGTTTCCCATAGTAGATGGGGCTCGATACCATAAAGCTTCAGATCAAACTGCCAAAAGTGATCAAAGACCTTATCGATAGGCTCGAAAATCCGCCTGGCATACCTCAGAACCTTTTCCATTCCACAGCGATTGATCAAATAACCCTGGGCCCCGCACCAACCCCGCTCTGGGCGAACTAGCTTATGCACACCATCATTGAGGGATCGGATGATCTTGCGTTTGCGTACTTTCAGCCCCATCAAACGGATCATTTCCACTTCTGGGGGCAATCGCTCCAGCTCCGCCAATACTCTGGCAAAGTCACCTTCCACCTGAACGTCATCCTCAAGGATACATACCCTTTGTAGACCGGCCTGGTAAGCCTGACGAATAGCGCGAAGGTGAGCCAGATAACAACCGATCTCAGAATTTTTCAGCTCACATAAGTGACGCCAACGTGTGATGGCGTTACAGAGAACCTCATCGTCCTCAAGCTTGGGTATACCATTGCGCCCTTCAACGCCAGCGACTTGGCTAGCACGAAGGCGCTGAGATTTCAGGGTTCCCAGTAACCGATTTACAGTTTCCCCCTCTGGATACATTGTGATTACCCAACAGGGCGTGTGGGCAATAAACAAAGGGTTTTTTTGCTGCCGCCGGTTGAGTGTAGGCCGAGTGCGTAGAGGAATTTGTGGGGCAAAGCGGTGGCGAGAGCGCAGGGGCAAACGTTCGGCTTTTGCAGCCGCTAATGACCAACTGGGTACAGAGTGATTCCTGCGGCGTTTTTCTAGTGCCACAATATCTTATTTCTCTGTAAGTAGATAAAACTACCGATAGGAAACTGCAGTCTGGCTAGTGAGATATAGGATTCGAACATATTTCTACCCCATCATCAGGAGGGCTAAAAAGGCAGTTCAACAGGGTCAGTAGGGGAGTGAATGCATAATTTCATCTATTTTTACCTAACCCCCAGCGTCTTGAACGCTATCCTCCTAGATCATCGCCATCCAAAATTTTGCCTTGGCTAATCTTAATGTCCGACTATCCAGTCGGTATAGGCTTTTAGGAAATGGTCAGTACTACTGGGCGATAGAGCTTTTAGTTGCCACTGAATAACTGTGGGAATTGGGGAGTAAAAAGATTGTGAGGTTGAGCCGACTTTTAGGCTGTATACGTTTGTGTTCGCATTTCTTATACCTAGGCAGGTATTCTGTACTGTAAGAGCGCTAGCTTGAATGAAATAAGAGAATTTACTCTGGAAGCATCAGGTTATTTCTTGATAGCGACATTTCGATTTTTTTGTATTTCCGAGCCTGATTTATTGGACATTCTATGAAGTTGAATTTTATTAAGATGGCACTCATTCTGGGCTTATTGAGCTGTGTTGGGCCTGTTGCTATCGATATGTATCTGCCGGCCCTACCGGATATCGCCCAGGATTTGGGAGCCCCTATAGAGGCTGCTCAGTACACCCTGATATCTTACTTTGTTGCTTTTGGGGTATGCCAACTATTTTATGGCCCCGCTTCGGACATGTTTGGTAGAAAGCCACCGCTGTATTTTGGATTGGTTCTTTTTACCTTGGCTTCTATCGGTTGTGCTCTGGCGCCCTCTATAGAGGCGCTGATCGCTTTAAGGTTTTTACAGGGCGTTGGTGCCGCTTCGGTGATGTCGATCCCCAGGGCAGTGATTCGAGATTATTACACTGGTACCCAGGCCACTCGCTTAATGACTACGGTGATGTTGGTGATTTCTATATCGCCGATGCTCGCTCCGCTGATTGGCAGTACCTTGATAGTCCCTTTTGGGTGGCGCAGTGTATTTTTGCTGATTGCTCTGCTGACCCTGGCCAGCTTATTGCTGGCAGTAACCAGCTTGCCGGAGACCTTACATCATCATCACCGTGTACCATTTCGTTTAAATGCCATGCTTGGCGCTTTCTCGACATTGCTGCGCGACCCTGTGTATGTGGGTCTGACTAGCATCGGTGGTCTGGGTATCGCCAGCTTTTTTTCTTTCCTTGCCACGGCCTCTTTCCTGTACACCGATTTTTATGGACTGACACCAACGGAGTTCAGCCTTGCTTTTGCCTTAAATGCGCTGGGTTTCTTTATCTCTAGTCAGTTTGCTGCAAACCTGGGGGCCCGTTTTGGTTCAGTGGCGGTGGTGAAGTGGGCTACTGCTGGTTTTGCCATCAGCTCTCTGGTGATGTGTATGGTTGTGTTTTGGGGTTATGATCAATTTTTATTACTGGTGGCAATGTTGTTGACCTGTAATATATTCCTTGGGCTGGTTATTCCCACTTCCATGGTGTTATCTCTTGAAGAACATGGCCCCATTGCTGGTACTGCCGCAGCCCTGGGTGGCGCTTTACAAATGTTGCTCGGAGCATTGGCTATTGTTTTAACCAGTCTGGTTTTTGATGGCACGCCTTTGCCGTTAACGGCAGCTATTGCTGTTTGTGGTGTCAGTTCGTTGATTATTTCACGTCTAACTTTGCGGGGAATAGCGCATTTGGCGGTGCCATACTAGAGTTTAAATTTAGCTTGGGCTTACATTTCCTTAGGAGTTGGCCCCTTTGTCCATAAAGTTCGGGAATCTCTTTGTAAGTGAGTTCCCCAAATATAAGGAAGGAGGTCGGCAAGATGGATAATATTCTGGTTTATTCCGATAGTGTTTCCTGGGGCATCATTCCGGATACGCGACAGCGCATGACATTTGCCCAGCGTTGGCCTGGAGTTATGGAGTTCCACTTAAACGAAAATAAGCATAATGTACGAGTGATTGAAAATTGCCTGAATGGTCGCAAGACCGTTTGGGACGATCCATTTCGTGAGGGCCGGCGGGGTGTTGAAGGATTGGCACAGGTGATTGAAATGCACTCCCCATTGCATTGTGTAATCCTAATGTTGGGCACCAATGATTTCCAGGATACTCACGATAATAAAGCCAGTATGTCTGCCCAGGGGGTGGCTAAGCTAGTCTCCGTAATTCGCAGTGCACCTATCGAGCCGGGTATGCCAGTACCTAAGGTTCTAATTGTTGCCCCCCTAACAATCAACAATCCTTGCGGCATTATTGGCTATAAATTTACTGGTGCGAAAAAACGCTGCGAAGGTTTCCCGCAGGAGCTGGAAAAAGTCTCTAACGATCTGGGTACCTTATTTCTGGATGCAAATAGGTGGGTCAAAGTCAGTGAACGGGATGGTATTCATTTAGACGAGGATCAACACTCGGTTCTAGGCAAGGTGATTGCCGATTTCCTCTCAGACAATAAAGTCTTGCACTAGCAATACAAACTGCTAGCGATCAACCAATTGTTGACTATGGCACCGGAAGTACCGGTGCCGGTTCACTATAGAATCAGTTGTAGGCACCGCTACTATAAATCAGTTCGTAACTGTGGCTGTATATTTCCAGAATATTGCCAAACGGATCTTCCATATAAATCATGCGATATGGCTTTTCTCCTGGATAGTAATATCTGGGTTTTGGCATACGCTTTTTGCCACCAGCTGCGACAATTTTCTCTGCTAGTTCTTCCAGGTTCGGGTCCTGAACACAGAAGTGGAATACGCCGGTTTTCCAGTATTCGAAATTATCCTTGGGGTTTTCCTGGTTGGGAAACTGGAATAGCTCCACACCGATTCGATCGCCGGTGGAAAGGTGAGCGATGCGGAAACTACCCCACTTGGCTCCAAAGACATCGGTACACATCTCACCAATGGCGCTGTGATCTTCACTGATTTCCGTTGGTGGCATAATCAGGTACCAGCCCATGACCTCTGTGTAGAACTTAACGGCAGCTTCCAAGTCTGGCACTGAAATACCGATATGAGAAAAGTTTCTCGGATAAACACTCTTCATTAGTCACTCTCCAACAATTACTTTCGCATAAGTTACTGTGCCTAGATCATTACGTATAATGATGATTTGTGATTTTTTTGAGTAACTTTTGTAATGATTAATCCTGTGTGGCTGCGTAGTTTCTGTACTTTGGTGGAGCTAGGTAGCTTTACCAAAACGGCGCAGCACCTGCATATGACCCAATCTGGCGTTAGTCAACACTTACGCCGCCTGGAAGACTTCCTTGGGTTGGCGCTGATCCATCGGCAGGGGAAACAATTCACCCTGACCGAGGCAGGCGAAAAGCTATACCTAGAGGCTCAAGATATCGTCGAATCCCTCTCTACACTGGGTCAACGACTTGGCGAAGATCCAGCTTATGAGGGACAAGTGAGTATTCAATCCCCAGGTAGTGTGGGTCTAAAGCTCTATCCAAAATTACTGGACCTGCAAAGAGAATACCCGAAACTGACCATAGACTATCGTTTTGCTCCAAATCAGGCTGTGGAAGAATCCATACTTGGTTATAAGGCAGACATTGGGTTTGTAACTAATCCGTCAACAATGGCGGAGATAGCGAGTCAGCCTGTAGGCAGTGAAGAATTACTGCTTGTGACTCCTGCGTCAGTCAAGAAGTTGAGTTGGAGGGTGTTGCTAGAGTTGGGTTATATCGGTCACCCAGATGGTGCTCATCAAGCGGGCTTGTTACTGGGGGCAAATTTCTCAGAATTCCAGCATGTAGATATGTTTAAACTCAAGGGATTTTGTAACCAAATTGGCCTGATCTTGGAACCGGTCAGTATGGGCTTGGGTTTTACGGTATTACCCGCTCATGCAGTCAATGCCTTTCATAATTTTACGCAAATTAAGCCTCATCGCTTGGCGAACTCTATCACTGAGACTTTATTTCTAATTACACGTCGCCACAAGGCGTTACCGGCGCGGGTAAAAACTGTGGTTGCTTTAGCTAGGGAGTGGCTTTAAACCGTTAGAATACTTCGGACATTTTATGTTGCGTTTTATTTGCTGGTTATATTTTGGGATTATTGCCATGGGTGCTCAGGCTGAGTTGCCGCCCAGCTCAGTTGTTCAGCAGGAGAAAGACGAGATACTAATGCTGCTTGCTTACTCGGTAGCTTACCTTGATTGGGTGGAGCCAAAAGAAAAACAGAAGCGCGGCTACAATATTGCGGCAGTCCTGTATGACAATGTGCAGGAAAAAATTATAGGAGTACAGCGCAATGCAGTTGGTTTGTGTCGAGATAAAACCCAACATGCGGAAGTGCGATTAATGCAGCAATGTATCGGTAGTAAATGTAGAGGGAAAGAGACTAATTACCTGAATGATACTTCGATCTACAGCACTCTGGAGCCCTGTATGATGTGTGGAGGTATGATGATTTTTCTTGAGGTCTCTAGAGTTATTTATGGCCAATCAGATCCGGATTTTGGGAAGAATATAGAAAGGCTGAAGCAGAGTTTTAAGTCTGATTGTAGATATAAATTTGAGTCGAAACCGCATGTGGAAAATGTTTGTAAAATAGATATTCCTGCAAATTATCGAGCTAGAAATATTTCTTCAGAGCCATCTAGTTTACTTCAGAGGGCCCAGCTTGAAGGGGCGTTTTACAATCATCGCTTGTTGTTTAGTAGCACGATTACAGATTTTCTGATGAGTGCTGAAGCGAAGAATATTTATCGTGCTGCCCACCAACGGCTTATGGGTTTTAAGCCTAAATATCAGGCTAACAATAATCTTCTGCTGGAGAGCCAAAAGCGATTGAAGCAATTAGAAAGTACTCCAGGAGATATAGATCGGTGTTTAGTGGGGGAGATACATCACCACTAATTTTGTTAAATGTGAGCCTTTAGATTTTGGGGTGATTGATTTGCTTTATTGATGGCAATCATCAGTGGTTTAAAAATTCCTGATTTTTGTTGCTTCTAGGTGGCTTAATTGTGTTTGATTCGACTTATGAAGATGCTGACGTTCTCCAGAGTTTCATAAATAGAAGATTGGTCCTAGGCTCACTCTTAAAATTTCAGTTGAAAAAACATGATCTGAAAAGTTCTATAGAAGTTGTCGGAGAGTAGATGATTGAATTTCTGGGGGCGAGCAATATAGATCGAATGACATCTATATGCTCGCTAGAAGTATTTTCGTGGGCTGTAGGATTAACAGTTAGAGTTTAAATAAGATGATTTTGGTTGGTGGTGTGTTGATTTTCTCTTTTATTTATTTTTTATTTGACAGGCTTGCTCAAATGTTTTTCCAGCGTTTGTAGGATTCTTCGTACGCTATAATTGTTGAGAACCCTAATTCTTTTGCGACTTGTAACTTGTCCATGGACTGGATGTCCAGTGAATTCAGTTTTTCTCTCCGGGCTAAATCCAATAAACGTCTAAAAGATGTATTTTGTGCATTTAGGCGAATCTGTAAGGAACGCTTATTAATTTGCAGTATGTCTGCCAAGAAATCCAGGTTGGCTGCACCCTCTGATAAATAATCTTTGATAATATCTTTACATCGATTGGGTAATGATTCATCTGACTTCATCTTCTGGAGCTGCTTCTTTGCAGTTAGCTTATTAAAGTCAAGGGAGGATTTTCCTGGGCTACATAGTTGTTTATCAAGAATGGAGTTATCAAAGCTAATGCAATTTTTTTGATGTCCAAAATCAATGGGAATATTAATTAAGGAGGATGCATTATTCATTAATTCGGAATTATGATGAGCAAAGTGAATAACCGGATGGCAGCTTTCATAATCGACAACAATATCTGAAATTAGCTTAAAGATGACTCCAATATTCAATTCAACTTGTTGTGTAGTGAGAGGCGAAAAGCTAGGAATTAAAATATCAAAGCTGGAGCGTTCATTCCCCTCACTGAATAACCCTTGATAGCCTTGCGTGCCCAGTTGTTGGAATTGCGTACCGAGGCTAACAAGATGTCTGACAGTAGGGCAAGCCATTAGGACATGAGCAAATGCTTGAATGCTGGAAATTGACACATCTAGACCAGTACGAAACGCTATGGTGTTATCACTGAAGTAGTCGGATACCTCTTGAAGTGCTTGTCCAGTCAGCCTTACTGGTACACGATGTTGTAGGTTTTGAAACTGAGAGTAATGATCACCATATATATTCTTTAACTTATCTTTTGGAAACCCCAGGTGTTGCCAGTATAGTACGTGACGATAAGTGGAAGTTGCCAAGCCTGTTGGCTCAGAAGCATAAAGTTCCTGGTTATTGGTAGTCATACTGATTTTTTTTTGTACTGCTAATAATCTATGAAATTGGTCGCCAAATGACAAATAAATTATTTTAGTGAATTTCTTAAGTTAATGTATAAAGCAACGCCATTATAGTATGAGTTTAACACTTAAAGTGTGATTTTGAACCAGTTTTTTTGACTGGCGATTTGGGTTTGGTGAGATTAAATTCCTCCAGTACTTACAAGGTATAATTTTTACTACGCTAGCGGTAACGCTTCCAGTTTTAGCTAATCCTTGCGGAGCAGTTGGTGTTCCAATTTGTCTAGTCCGCGGAGATATAAATTAAAAATGGTTTAATATATATCAGGATTGAAAATAAAAGCGCTATCGTAATATCGCACGAAAGCTTTTAATATGATCTGAAGCTATAAAATATCGGGTTAAGTAATCTCTTCTATCGTAACAGATAATTTTCTCGTAGGTGTATATTTTGAGTGAGGTATAGTATCGTCCAGGTTTCCCGCTCCGTCGAATAATTTCTTAGCACTGTTCATCTTTTTCTCACTATTTTATTTTGTTGGAGCCAATGGTTCTTTTGGTTCTATTCGGAATCTTTTTTGTCGGTTTGTTGGTTAGCTTAAGGATTTGATAAGGGTAATTCTAATGCTATTAAAGTGAAGGTGGATCAAAACCTTCTTGTTTGAGAAAAATGAAAAAAAATAGTTTTTTTCGCCAATCTATAAGCTGTGGAACTAGTCCTGATTGCATGTGACTGAATTCACGGTAGGTATGTATCTGAGCGATTTAGTATCTGGCCAGTGCTGCATGCTGTAGCCAATTTCTATATGCCCATTAAATCCTGTAATTAGTAAATAATTGTTTACTTCTAAAGTAGAGAAAACTGGAAATGAATAACAGTAGCTTGCCTTTGGCACTTCTGATTACCGCCACATTGGCTGGTTGTGGTGGCGACTCGTCATCTGGGGAATCTGATAATGAGAGCCCGCCTCCTTCGACAGGTTCTGATATAACGGACCCTGGGAATGGATTAGCAATATCGTCTTTCACTCTGGTCAATTCACAGGGCAACTCGGATATTTTTTCACTTACCGATGGTGCAGAGATATATCTAAGCCAGGTTGGAAGCCAGTTAAATATTAGGGCAAATAGTGATCAGGCAGAGAGTGTAATATTTGAGTTGGCAGGGGCTCAGACGCACAATATGACTGAAAATGTCTCGCCCTATGCTCTATTTGGTGATGATCAGGGTGATTTTAATCATTGGACCCCCGCAGTTGGAACTTACACCCTTACCGCAACACCTTATTCTCTGGATGATGGGGCAGGCACTGCCGGAACCAGTGCCTCAATTACATTTACTGTAAAGCAGAATGATGGAACCGATCCTACAGATCCAGACCCAGATCCAACAGATCCTCCGGGTCCAGTTGACCCGGATGATATCGGCCATAGTGAACATTGTACTGTTTCCGGTACGCTGGAAAAGTGGCACCGTATAACGATCACTTGTGATGATTTGTATGCATCAGAAAATGATGATGCTACGTTTACCGATTATCGATATAACGTGATATTTACACAAGGTGACTTGTCTTACACAGTGCCTGGACATTTCGCCGCTGATGGCAATTCAGCAAATACAGGTGCAACTGAAGGAACTAAGTGGCGTGCCTACTTTTCACCGCCAACTTCAGGTAAATGGTTCTTCGATATATCTATGAGACAAGGAAGCCAGGTTGCGGTTGATCTAGATACAAATGCAGGTAATGCTATTTCATTTGATGGTGAAAGTGGTTATTTCCCAGTATTACAATCCACAGCACCTGAGCTTGATATGAGGAGTAAGGGATTACTGGTACATAAAAAAGGAACCCGCTACTTGCAGCATCTGGGGGATAAGTCGGTATATATAGAAGGTGGAATGGATAGCCCTGAAAATATTTTTGGTTATTCAGGCTTTGATAATACAGAAAAACACTATAACGTAAATTCCTGCAAAGGCATATTACACAGTTTTGAGCCCCACCTTGGTGATTGGAATAATGGAGACCCTACCTGGAAAGATGGTAAAGGAAAAAGCCTTATTGGTTTAGTGAACTATATAGCTGAAAAAAATGTCAACGCAATTTATATCATGGCAAACACCGAGAGTGGTGATGGTTGCGATGCCCATCCTTGGACGGTATATGATGGTAACCATCGGGCTTTTGATGTCAGCAAATTAGACCAGTGGGAAGTCGCAATGGATCACATGACTAGTAAAGGCATGCTGATTCACTTTATGACCCAGGAAACAGAGAATAATAAAGTTCTGAATAACGGCAATTTAGGACTTGAACGTAAACTATATTACCGGGAGATGATTTCCCGCTTTGGACATCACCCGGCGCTACAATGGAATATGGGTGAGGAGAGCACTCTTAGCCAAGAGCAACACAAGGCAATCGCTAAATATTTAAAGGATGTAGATCCCTACGATCATCCCACCCTGCTCCATACGTATGGTGGTCAATGGGATCAGCACTATCGGCCATTGTTGGGAAATAGTAATTTTGATGGACCGAGTATTCAAATTGATAATATTCCTAGCGATGCGAACCATCGCAATGCCCCTTATCAGATGAGTAGAAAGTGGCTGACTGAATCCCAGAATAATAACCATCTTTGGTATGTTACTTTCACTGAAGCTTCCGGCGGGCAAGCGCCTGTGCCCCATTCTGAGGTTACCCAAGTTCAGAGGGTCAACTGGATGTGGGGCAGTGTTATGGGAGGTGGTGCAGGATTTGAGTGGTATTTAAAAAATCCTAATTCCGGCCACGCGTATGACTTAGCGGTAGAGAACTTAAGGGAGTTTGACAACCATTGGGAGCAAACTGGTCACTTTGTTAAATTCTTTAACGATATTTTGCAAAATCAACTTGAAGTTAATCTACACAGTTTGAATGTGGATAATGAAGTAACTTCAACCAATAACGATTGGGTGCTTTCAGATAGCGGTAATGTTTATCTAGTTTACTTGCGTGAAGGTGGCACAACGAATATAGAGATTCCAAATGAGGATACCTATAAGGTTTACTGGTTCAATCCAAGAAGCGGCCAGTTGACAACGGGTAATCAACTTGACGGAATAGGTACTCATAGTATTGGCACTGCCCCAACAGAAGCTAATCAGGACTGGGCAGTAGTCATCAAAGCGGAAGGTATAAATAGCAATGTTCACCCAGATATTGTAAAAGTTCTACCAATTAACCCTAATGATGTTTTACTCGAACCTCAAACTAATTGGATGGATAGTTATTCTATTGGAGATCAATGTTTTTGTGAGTCAACTTTTGACCACAATATTGCCGATATTATGGTTTCGACCGACCATGGAACAATAACGGTTAAAGAAGCTTGTGACCTAATTGGCCCGGGCCCAGGATCGGCTGGCCGTCCCAAATACAATGATATTCAGTGCGGCAACGGCCCGGCAAATGATGCCGGTGATGAGGATTACTGTCCAGGTCGTGTGGATATAGGTAAAGAAGGGTGTGGCCATATTGGCCCGAGGTGGAATTTTGATAAGTTAAACCCAGATCAACCTGAAGGTGACTACACGGAACAAAACGGCCTGGTAATTATGGAGGCTGAAAATACCTACTCAAATCTAGGTGAATGGATCAAGAAAAATGATATTGGCGGCCATACAGGGAGCAGTTATCTTGAGTTTAATGGTAATACGCCACTAAACGGCCCACCTAAATCTCCCTTGGAGTACACTTTCAATATAACAAGAAGTGGTTTGTACTATTTGCACCTGCACGCTGCGAAAGAAAACTTAGTGTATGAGGGTGAGTTTCGTACAGACCTAGCAAATGACGCTTACTTTCGACTTGAAGGAAATTATGAGGCGGGACCTAATGCTGGGAATAGTCATGGTAAAGATGCTCCTCTGGAACTATTAAAAAAAGATACAAAGTTCTTTGGTGGAGAACATAATAAATTCATCTGGGAATCTGGCAATAAATTTGATCCTGGTGGTCATAATAATAAACGTGTCGCCGTTTATAAGCTAAAAGCAGGAGAATCGTATAAACTGGTGATGTCAGGCCGTTCACAGAAATTTAAGGTAGATAGAATAGTTTTCCGGCATACTGATGTTTCTAAATCTGATGCCGAGAATATAAATAATCCAGAAACCGTTGAGTAGTAACTGCTACGGTGAGAGCCATGGATGGCTCTTTCGCCTGGAGTAGTATAGTTGTTCAATTGCGGTCTACTTCATTACTAAAGGCAGTAATTAGGGCTATATGAGGTTTGGGCCTCCATGGATCATTAGATTGTTAAAGTACACTATTGGTGAATAATGAAACTTCAAATAATAAAAAAATTATTTTGGCTGTCGATTGCTTTTAATTCTGTCCAGATTCAAGCTTTCGAGCCAAAGTCGGATTTTTTGGTGAATTTGGAGCGGGTTCGGTATTGCCAGGAATTTTGGTGCCTCAAACAAGACACCCTATCTGAGTATCGAGCCTGGGAGATAGAGGGCGTTAGTAATAGCCGTCAGCTTCATACTCAGATTGCTAGAGTGCAAAACCCAGCACGCGATGATGTAAAAAACTTAGTATTTATTGCTGCAGGACAACAGCCACCAGGAAATGGTGCAGAAAGTTCTGTGACAGGCCAGAGGTCTGGCTATAAAAAAGACTGTGGAGTACTAAAGAGATCTTGCTCTCGCAGTATAGATGGACGTTCACTTGCTCGACAGTTGCTAGATTCAGAGCATTTTCCAACAGATGAGACCTTCTTGGCGATTGCTTTTGATACACAATTTAACCAGATGATTAGTGGTAATGAGAAGTCTCGTATAGAAAAGGCATACCTCAGTTGGCTAAAGTCAAAGGCTTATGCCTCCAATCTAGAGACTATTTACTTGGCGGGTTCTTCTCGTGGTGGTTGTCTCGTTATGAGATTGGCGAAAGCTATGCGAGCTGATCCCGATTTTCGTAATATACGAACTGTTGTACACAGTTTTGATGGTGTTTGTAAATGGACCCAAAATGAGTTGGGAGTAACTTCTTCATTCCATCGTAATCCCATGAATTCTAGTTACTTAAGCTATTACACTGATCTCAATACACAATTTCCTTACAAAGATAATTTATATCTTAGGCAGTTGACTGGTGGGGCTGAGGTCATTGAATTATCTGGGGTTCACTCTTTTGCTTATACAGCTCAAGATACTGACCTAGGGTGGTATTCACAGAGATGGGTAAATTTGGATCATACGAGTATCGGTCGAGATATGAGTCAGGATGTGAGGAATCAAACAATAGTACCTTTCTTACAGCACTTAGATGACGTGCTTTAGTTTATTTTATCCTCTTATCTTAAAGTGTTAGTAGTACTAAACCCCTGCCATGATAACTACATTGAGGTAGTTATCATGGAGACTACCTTCTTTTCTAAGGGGCCTCAATAATTCGGATCAAATCTAATAGTATTCGGTTATCAGTCAAGGCTATGATAGATCATGCATCAAGTCACCTTTGCCGAAGCAGGATACCGTTTGAAGCGTCCTAAAACCCGCTGGGAAAATTCCTTTCTCAAATGGATGGCCTCCTCCCATGGCATAGGCTGGAAGCCCATATAGCTACCTCTTACCCATCGGGTAAGGAAAATCTACCGTATTCTTCAGAGATCCTTTAGAGCCGCTATAAGGAGTTCTGACTATGGAAAAGCTAAAATTATGGTCCTCTATGACAGCTAAAATAGTTATTATCGGTTAGAGATCGGTGAGTTAATAAGTCAGATCATCAAGGTACGCATTGAGCCAATTTATATTGGCTGCAATTTTTATTACGAAGAACAACACTTGAGACTCTTACTAGGGCCTGCCTACACTCATTATTCTATCTATGATAATTGAAGTAGGTAGGCCCTAATAACCTTCTTAGTCCCTTGAGGCATCAAGTGCCATATTAGGACCTTGCAAAGTTAATCAACAACTATATCCAGAAATGCTGGCTGACTTCTTTGATCAGCATGGTCCACAGCAATTATTTTATATCTATAATTTTTTTCCTGACCTAAATCAGAGTCACTGTAGGTCAAGTGGCGAGTTTTACCTACAAACTCCTCATCGCGGAAAATCTTATAGTGATGTGTGCCACCATTTTTAATGGCTTCATTCCATGATAATATTACTTTTCCTTCAGAGTATTTATATTTGAACCCTGTTACCTGGGGGGGAACACCCTCATTATCGTAAAAGCTACAAGGTACTATATCTCTGCCCAAGCCATCGGTACACTGATCTACATTCTTGTTTCTTTTTTCTGAGGCATTCCAATCTTTGGCTATCCCTCCTGTACACATGTTATCAACACAGTAGGGAAGGTCGTAGTTTTGGCACGTTCTACAGGTTTCATATCCCCAGCCATTGGTGAAAGGAATACGTCGGCTCTTATCTAATGAGGGGAAGTAATTACATACCACCACATGTGCGCCATCGTTATAGGCAGGGTTACTAGAACCAATAATGCTATCGCATTCCGCTACAGCACAGCCAACATAACGGGTTTCTCCATGGCATACCTGGGCCCAATGGCCACATGTTTCCGCATGACAGAATTCATTATCCCAGTCATACCCATAGCTTTCATCATACCAAGATTTAACTGAACCGGCCCAGGTCTCGGCAGCATACTGCGATGCCGGTGGATTAAAAATATTAATTGAAACATTTTCTCCGATTTCAATACTACCAGCGGGCAATACAAAAGATACTTCACCTTTAACTTTTTCAAATGCCTCTCTAATACCGGTTGCCTCATTTAAGTGACCAAAATAGCAGGCTGATGCTCTTTCTTTGGCCATTTTTGCCAAAGCATCGTCCCAAAAAAGGGTCTGCATATTACCGGCAGATTCTGGGCCGTTACCTTCTCCAGATTCACCCTTCGCGCATCTCTCCCGGTACTCATTGTGAGTGTCTAACATGATACGTTTTTGTTCCAAAGAGAGTTCAAAGGAACCATCTTCACCGGGATCGGGATCGGGATCGGGATCGGGATCGGGATCGGGATCGGGATCGGGATCGGGATCGGGATCGGGGTCGGGGTCGGGGTCGGGGTCGGGGTCGGGGTCGGGGTCGGGATCAGGGTTGGGATCAGGATTGGGATTTTGGTTCATCCCTCCATCATCACTAACCTCAGGAATGCCTTTATTGTCATTGTCGGAACCACCCCCGCCACCTGAACAGGCAGCCAGGAGGGCGGATAAACAGATAGCTGTTATTAGTTTGAAGGAATCATTCATATCAGACCCACTTTACACGTTGTACTTTTATAAAATCGAGCGAATTATAGGGAGGCATTTACGTTATTCTGTGAAGCGTGACATGTATTTTATTGCAATATGATTGATGCTTTATGGACTGTTGAGAAGGTAAATTAATTAGTGAAAAATTTATTTATTTTTCGTTTTTTAATCTTGATGCTTGATTTTTGTAATAGTGGAAAGTGAAACAGCATGATATTTATTGAATGGTGCCCTAGAGTAAACTTACTTTAAGTAGCCCGGATTTCTCTTGAGGCTATTGGTCCGGAATCTCAAGGTGAATTGTAGCTGCGATTAAAACAAATATGGACTAATAGCGATCGCTCAGTAAAAGTTCCAGCAGGTTTTCAATGAAAGTTGCTCCAGATCTTCGGTAGGTTAATTTTAATCTTGCCATTTTTGGAAGTGCTAATTTATTGGTTAATATATTTTGTTTGGTTGGTTGTTTATATGGGTGTCCTCTTTTTGTGTAAATTGGATCAACAAATAAAGGTGTTCAGTGGTGGTAAGCGATTTGTATAGTGCTTGTCTAAGTAGGGTGTGGGGGAATGTGTCATTCTATGGGTATGTTTAGGGTGTTTTATTAATCGCAATGCTATTAGGTGGCAATAAGTGAGAATGCGAGCTGAATGCCTTTGGTAATCTCCAGGTAATGTTTATGTTGATTTAAATGACTTTTTTCTAAAGTCAAAATTACAAAGTATTGTGTGTTATGTCTGGTTCTGTAATATTACACAAAAGGTATCTCAGGATTAATGACGTAATATTCAATATGTATCAGTTTACCTATGAGCCTACCCCCAAAAATATTCTATTGGATTTGATGGGGGTTAATAAGCGACATGAACTGGCAACCAGTCAGCTGGGTTTCATATCTGATGCATTTGATGTTTCCACAAATAATTTACGGGTGACACTTAATAGATTGGTGGGCACCGGCCTGATCACTCAAAATCGACGTGGTATCTACAGTTTGACAGAAAAAGCACTGTCCAAACGTGCTTTTATAAACCGTTGGAAAAACAAAACCTTTCTATACGATAACTGGGATTTTAGGTGGATAGCCTGCCACTTACCTAAAAGAGCAGCACGTGCAGTTCGTAAGAAATCATTAATGGTACTTGAGTGGTATGGATTTGCCGAAGGTCTGGATCACCTGCTGGTGCGACCCAATAATCTCACACTGAGTCATGCAAAATTAACCGACATGCTGATTACACTAGGTCTCGAAACCAATGCGCACTGCTTTGTCTTGCAGGATGTATCGGACACACTGGTTAATCAATGGGGAGACGATTTGTGGGATATTGAACGTTTAGATCGAGAGTATGATGCCTTGATAGATGCTCTTGAGAGCAGTCTTACAAACCTGGCATCAAAGCCTGCCAAAGCTTCGTTATCTGAAACATGCCGCTTGGGTGGCGAGGCTATCCATCGTTTAGCGACTGACCCTTTACTACCAAAAGTAATCAGGCCACAAAATAAATACCAGGAACTTAAAAGTATTGTACGTAAGTATGACCGTACAGGTCGCAATATTTGGTTGGAACAATTGCAGAAGTTAGGCGTTGATACATAATCACAAAATGGTGACTTGCAATGAATATCCCCCTTAGTAAAGAAGAGGTTAAGCCGTTCCTACAGCGCAGTGATGCCAAGGCCTGGTGGATAGTGGTCAGTACTTGGCTCGGTATAATGGGAATTTTTACCATAGCAGCGTTATTGCCACACTGGGCAATTTATATTGTTGCAGTATTTTTACTTGCTGGACGGCAGCAGGCCCTGGCAGCCATTATGCACGAAACTGGTCATAAAACACTTTTCGCAACTCGAGCCTATAACAAGTTTGTTTGTAAGTGGTTGTCTTCACCGTTTTTGTTAATGGATGGAGAAACCTATATAAAAAGTCATATGGTGCATCATCGTAAAGCCGGTACAGATCAAGATCCAGACCTGCAAAACTATAAGGATTATCCTGTCAGTAAAAAGAGTTTGGTTAGGAAGTTTTCCAGAGATTTTTTGGGGTTAACTGGTTTAAAAGCGAATTTATATTTATTTTTGAGTGGGCGAGACTTACTAAGCCGTAAAAAGCGAGTGAATTTTCAGTTAACCCGAGGTTTATTCGTTAATAGTGTAATGTTTGCCATACTGTGGGCTTTTGGTGTCCCGCAGTTATATCTATTGTGGATTGTGGCTTATCTTACCGTGTATATGGCTATTATTCGGATGCGTCAGATCGCCGAACACGCAGGGGTCAAAGATCTTTACCATTTGGAACCAAAATACAATACGCGTTCGGTGCCTAGGGGTATTTTAGGGCTTCTGTTTGTCAGTCCCACAGAAGGTTTGAGTTACCATTGTGAACATCATGCCTTCATGGCAGTGCCCACTTATAACCTCAGGGCGTTGCATAAGTTGCTAAAGGATCGTGGTTATTACGATGATGTTGAGCTGGCCAGTAACTACTTCGGTGTTTTGAAACAGGTAGTGAGATGAGGCGTAGCTAAGGTCAAGTATTTATTTGCACCAGTGCTGCTTACTGGTGCAATGCTTTATGGGCATACTCAGCCAAAGTATTCGTGATTTCTTTAATTAACTTGGATTTCAAATTCCAAACATGCCAGTACAAGGGGATTTTCAGATGCTGATCTGGAGTCAGCTTGATCAGTTTCTCTTGTCTTAACAAATCCTCCACTTGTATATCTGGTGCCATTCCCCAGCCCAAGCCCAATGTCAGAAAATTGAGGAATCCCTTAGAGGAGGGGATTTCGTGAGACGGGTATTGGCCGGCCTCTATTCCCCAAAACTGCTTTAAGTATCGGCTTTGCAGCTGGTCCTTATAGTTGAATTCAACTGCAGGGGCATAGCGAAATTCATCCACATCGACTGGGTCCGAGAAGTAGTGTGCCTTAAAAGCCGGAGTGCATACCGGGTAGTAAGCCATGTGTCCCAATAGAATGGACTGGCAGCCCTGTAGGTTACTGGTTACCGAACTAATACAGCCAATGACTTCTCCGTTCTTGAGCAACTCTAAGGTGGCTTCCTGGTCATCGACCTTCAAGTCAACAAGTAGGTGATGGGAACGAATGATGGGGGTAACGGCTTTAAGGAACCAAGTATCCAGGCTGTCCGAGTTAAGGGCGATACGTACCTTATTTTGGTTGCTATAACGGGTTTTGCTGCCCTCCGGGTCTATGTCTGCTAGCAGCTCGTGTTGCAAAAGGTGCATCTGTTGGAAATAACCCAGCACTTTAAGACCGGCCTCAGTGGGGCGCAGTGGTGTTGATCGGATGAGTAGGGCCTGCCCGACTTGTCCCTCAAGCGCTTTGATTCGCTGGGATACTGCAGATTGACTGACGTGAAGCAAAGCGGCGGCCTTGTCAAAACTCTGCTCCTCTACCACGAAAGCAAAGGCCTGAAGCTGTTTGAGATCTAACATAAGATATTCTTATGAGGTATCAATATAATTAAATTTACTTATTCTAGCTCGCCTCTTAATCTCCCGCCACTTTCCGACCCGCACACCGCGGGCAGACCCCAATGACCATAGGAGGCAACGTGATTTCGGGTTTGCTGCTAGCCCCTCTGACCAAGGGCTTTATCACTACTATCAGCTTGATCATGGCAATTGGCGCGCAGAATGCTTATCTATTGACGCAGAGTATTCGCCGTCAGTATCACTACAGTATCGCTGCGTTGTGTGTTCTGATGGATATTGTCCTGATCACCAGTGGTGTCTACCTGGTATCACACTTGGCCCAAGCAGAAGGAAACTGGATGGTCTGGTTGACCTGGTTGGGCGTGGCCTTCCTGATTGGCTATGGTGCTATGGCGTTTCGTTCAGCTTTTACCAATAAGGGGCTAGAGGATAAGAAAGAGTGGGTTAAATCCAGGCGCTCTGCCTTGATTACCGCTGTGGCGCTTACCCTGTTAAACCCCCATGCTTATGTGGATACGGTTGTCCTGATTGGCTCGGTTGGTGCCCAGTATGCAGGGGAAGGTACTTTATTCTTTGTGATTGGCGCTTGCAGTGCCTCGGTGCTTTGGTTTGCGCTGTTATCGGTTGGTGGCAGTATGATGCAGCCGCTGTTTAAGAACCCAAAAACCTGGCGAGTACTGGATGTATTGGTGGGTATTATGATGTGGTCGATTGCAGCAAGCTTGCTGTGGGCACAGTAACCAATCAGATTAACGGAGCGGTCATTGGAGATTTTTTAAGCTATCCGCTCCGATTCATACATGCCTGGATAAATCAGGCATGTATGAATAATCATTAGCTTCCCATTGTAGATAAGTGGAAAACCCCTTTAGGCAATGGCCATCTCTTTATTTTCTGTGTTTCTGCTTAAGTGGCGACCCATATTGATAGCCGGCTTCTCAATCAGCTTGTACACCAAAGTTCCCAGGGCAATACTCACGAGAGTCGTGGCCAACATATAGACCTCTACAGAATAAGCAGAAAATGACTGTGCCCACGACTGCTGTATGGTCCAATTCAGCCCACGCATCACAATGGGGTGGAATAGATAAACGGAATAACTGATGGTTCCCAATGCTACCAGACTGCGCCATGGCCTAAAGGGTACTAGCAGAACTACAAAGAAAATAGCCAAAGCAATGAGATGCGGTAGGGCAAAGCGCAAAGGATCTTCGGTGACCGGTTTACCGAGGAAATAAAGAAACAAAACCATCAGCGGAATAGAGAAGGTGCCTGCTACTGCGAGAATGGCATACCAGTAGTTTTTCTTACGCACATAACTATGTCGGATCAAGGTTCCGCAGAACATAACGGCGATACAGAAAGGAATATAAGTAATGGTGGGAGCCATCTCTGGCAGCTTAATGGGTAATTGTTCTAATAATTGCCAACCTATAAATAGGGATAACCCTCCCCAACAGAAGAGTAGTAGGACTAGGGGGTTAGCAAGTTGCCGTTTGGCAAAAATCAATGCACATAAGCAGTAAAAAATTAATTCAACTGTCAAGGTCCAGTAAAGCCCTTGCACATTATCAAACCCCATTAACCCCTGTAGCATGGTTGTGTTTGCGACAATAGTGGCTGCAGGATACATCCAGTCGCTGATAAGCCAAGTTAGGCCAAGTGCCATAAATAGCGATGTCCAGTAGGCTGGATACAGACGGAAGAAACGGCGAATGGCAAAGTTCTTTAAAGAGCTTTGAGCACTAGAGAGGCTAAAAGGAATAACAAAGCCCGAAATTAAAAAGAAACAGATTACCCCTATTCGGCCAAAATCTAGTTGGTTCACAAACTCAGCCAGCTCGGTGCCATGTTGGGCGATACTGGAATTACGAATAAAAACTTCACTACTGTGTTGCCAAACAACAAGAATTGCTGCAAGCCCCCGCAGTGCATCAAGGTTAAGTAAACGGCTATTCATAGATTTGCTGTATTCCTTTAATCAGCAGAGGAAAACCCATAGGTTTTAGAATTTATTTCGCTGCTACGGGCAAGCTTGAAATGCTATAAATAGCATTTAAGGCGAGCCGTAATTAAGTACAATGATAAGCCTTTACAAGGCAATTTATACTTAAAATCAGGTCAAGGAAATGAGCCTTATTGCTTAAAGCGAACGGTTCTTAGCTTCCAGAGGACACTGACGAATGAACCGAATCCTACCATAAATCCTCGAATCAGAGGATAATTCAGTCTTACTTGCTGATCTTTTCGAGACTGATTATTAAATAAACAGTCAGAACTTCAACGGCACAAACTGATTAGTCACTAGTATCGCAAATAAGAGAAACAGAAAAGTTCCCACTACCCAAAAACTGGATGCAATAAAAGGCAATGTTTGCATTGTCATGGTATGCCCCTCATGTTCGGATTGTGAATCATGGGTGGATGAGGGGATTGGCTGGCTATTCTTGATATCAGGATCAGTTTCCGGTGAACAGAACCCTAGACAGGGCGCAGGACCATCCAGTCCTGGTAGGGTCATGCATCCGTGTTTTAGGTGGTTTTTTACCAGCCAGTAGTTGATGGGATAAGCGATAAAGCCACCGACAATGCTTGCAAGGCTCATTCGAAACCAAAATGTGGCATTGGTGGGATCTTCCGATTCTGGCCATAGTGAAGCCAGTATCACCATGGTAGGAATCATTCCCCCCATTACCATATTCATAGAAACCGTTTCAGCAAAAAATGTCTTGCGCACCGCTTTCAAATAGTTGCCCTGGTACATACCCAGCATCATCAACGCCTGAAAAATGAACAGCCCGCAAATGAAGCCAGCAATATACTCAATGGTGGCATCCCAGCCATTGGTGAGTCCAAAGAAGGGTACAATGGATGCGGCAATAACAATACCGGTGGCATCACCGGCCAGGCAGTGCATCTCACTATTGACACTCTGTTTCCAAGTGGCGCGCGTAAATGCATCGTGGCCACCGGGAAAGGGGCGCCGGCAAGTCAGTAAATACAGAATCAACCCAACAACACCTGTATATACAACAACCAGTATCCACGCCATGCGCTGTACCCAGCTGGTCGGTGCGTTGGTGATAGAATCCCAAACGACAAAGACCACACTCATAGCCGCGAAAATAAACCAGACAAGCATAGCGCCATTTAGCATGCTAGATTCTCTTTAAGGATTATGTCGGTATCTAGTAGTTTAATTGATAGGGGCTGGTTTTTGAGAATCCGGATGAGCACTAGCTGCTATCTACCCACAGCTACATAGTTGTATATGTACGTACTTTTGCTGAGCTATGGCGTATGCAGGAGTAATACCTTTAGTCTTTATTTTAATCGACATTTAAAATTTCCTGATGATCCCGCTTAACGTTATATATTGAAATTGCTTAGGGTAATTTATTTTGCACTCTAGGGCTTTCTATAAAAGTATTTGGTTGTTTTTGGTGTATTTAGATAAATTTAATGATGAGTTTTATAAGCTTAGCAATAAAAGATAGTAAATTCTTTGTGGCGGCTAAACACTAAGGCAAAACCACCTCGAGGGGACTATTTTTAATCTCTGAATGAATGTCAATTTGTAAGTATCATAAATAATATATTTTGGATATTAATATACATTTTATGATGAATACTAAATGGAGATACAATGTCTAAAGATCCTCAACTAGTTGCCGAACAACTAAGGAAGCCATCTGGCGCCTTAGCTTCAGATACTGCACTGCAGATGAATAAGGCTAATAAAGCAACGAACCTGGCCGCGCTAGAATTACTTCGTGTGGTGGATCATGACCATATTCTTGAGATTGGGCCTGGCAATGGTAAATTTGCAGTCGATGTACTTCGAAAGGGTTCCAGCATTCGCTATACCGGAATTGATTGGTCTAGTGAAATGGTTTCGAGCGCGAAAACTCTCAACTCTAAACACATTGAATCGGGACAGATGGACTTTAAAGTTGGAACATCGGAGAGATTACCGTTTGCTGACAGTCAATTCGAGAAGGCGATTACTGTCCATACTATCTACTTTTGGGAATCTATCAAAACGCATTTGTCTGAAATACGCAGAGTATTGGTGCCTGAAGGAAAGTTTTGCTTAGCTTTTGGTGATAAGTCCTTTATGCAGAATTTATCATTTACATCGTTTGGGTTTCAGCTTTTTGATGAAAGCGATATTCGGACTCAATTAATTGAAGCTGGCTTTAGGGTTCTATGCTGTGAAAGGCATATTGAATATGGAGAGAGTAATACCGGAGATCGAGTAGAAAAGTTAATAAACATTGTTTTATGTGAGGCCTGAATAAAGGGTCATATGAGCTTAATAAGCTTAGTGTTGCTACCGATTGTTTCTGGTGTTATTCAATTAAAAATAGCGTATGAAAGCTCAAGAATAGACATGGTTTGAGTATTGGTAAACTCTATAGAAAGTGTTTAATGTGTGGTCTCTGTTTGGCGAGATGCTTGAATGATTAATTATTAATATAGCTAATTTGGTAATGATAGGTATCAGTATCTTTGCACATATTGATGGTTATCTTGTGTATTTGTCAGTGTCCGAGCAATGTCATCTAATAACTTATCATAGTACTTTGCATTTCTTTCACCAGACTTCTTCAGTTTTTTCAAATTTTTGGGAGATGCATCATCTAATGCAGAGTTCGCATCATAGAGATCTGGCTGAATTCGGTAGTACTTTGTGTTTTCTACGGTTGATGAAATTTGTTTCAGGTAATAATGGGTCATTTGAGCTCCGCCACTTAATGCAATATCTATAGCTGGCCTTGCCCAGTTGAAAATGCCCCAATTTTTCGTTTCTTTGTATTTGTAACTTGTTAGCTGCTTACCAGTACCAAGAGACACAATAATCATATCCTTGATCCCACTCACACCGCTAAACTTAATGGCTTCTGAGTAAGCACATAAAGCGGGGTCACTGGCAACCATACCACCGTCTACCAGGATATATTTTTTGTTAATTGGTGATAGTGAGTAAATACGTGCGGGTTCAAAGTAGGTTGGTGCGGCGGTGCTGCCTCGTAGTAAATCGCTAACTAGAAAGTCTTCATTTCTCACTAATGCGCAGTGTTGCCTAAAGATAACTTGCTCTCGCTTTTTAATGTCATAGGAAATAAAACAGGTGGGTTTTAATAGTTCACTAAGCTTTGTTTTTCCAAAATATTTCTTCAAAATCTTTTCTAGTTCATGTGTAGAGTATTTTTCTTCCTTGAGTAGTCTCAGCTTATCCAGGTAAGGCCAGATTCCACCATTAAATACCTTATCTCCTTCTTTAAAATAAATATTAACGGCTTCCTGGGCTGAAAATTTTGGCCTTCCCTCTTCATTAGGGAAAATATAGGCCGCGCCTAATACGGCGCCAGTGCTTGTTCCTGCAATGAGGTCAAAAAAATCTCCTATTCTGGCGTCGGGGTTGCCTGATTGCACTTTTAGCTTCTGTTCAAGAGAGACCAATATCTCACCGGGCAGTATGCCTCTTATTCCCCCTCCATCAATAGATAGGATTCGGATCGCCACTGTTAACTCTCCCTGGATTCATTCATTGAGTGCAATTGTAGAAAGATAGCACTAGGCTCAATGGTTAATGCCTTAAATGTGAGAGGTGATTAATGCATGTAAAAATAAGTTTCTGGTATTAAAAAATACATGTTGAGCAGTACGGCTGTATTCATAAAATGAATAAGTTAATTTTAAAGAAAATTCACATATGCACAGGGCGTGAGTTTTGTTGGGTTTGATCACTGGTTTGTTAAAAGGCAAAAGAGAAGGCCATTTTTAATGGCATATTGAGGCTAGCGTGTTTTCGAATTGTCTAAGACCTTAGGTTGTCGGCCCGGCGCTTAATTAATCATGCCAATACAGAAGGGCATTTAGACACACATAGTAACTATCTTGACCCGGACTACAATGAATCAGGTTCAAGAGGCGCCGAAAGTGGAGCTTCTCAGATTAAGGAAATTTGCTCAAGGGTACCCACTATGGCTATGAACCTCGCACAGAAACTGATTAAGAGTCATCTCGTGAGCGGTTCATTGGAACCCGGCAGCCCAATAGAGATAAAGATTGACCAGACACTGGCTCAGGATGGTACTGGCACTCTGGTGATGTTAGAGCTAGAGGCGCTTGGTTTATCACAAATCAAAACTGAGCTTTCCGCACAGTATGTAGACCACAACCTTCTACAGACGGACTTCAAAAATGCGGATGATCACCTGTTCCTGCAAAGCGCCTGTCGCAAGTTTGGGCTTTGGTTTTCACGCCCTGGAAACGGTGTAAGCCACCCGGTACATATGGCTTGCTTTGATATTCCCGGAAAGACGTTACTTGGCGCCGATAGCCATACCTGTGCAGCCGGCTCTATGGGTATGCTGGCCATTGGTGCTGGTGGTCTACAGGTGGCCATGGCTATAGCTGGCGTTCCCTTCGCGCTGAAAATGCCGAAAGTGCTCGGCGTAAAGCTTGAGGGTGAACTACCTCCCTGGGTCAGTGCCAAGGACATCATCCTGGAAATGTTGCGTCGGCAAACGGTCAAGGGGTGTGTGAATAAGATTGTCGAGTACCACGGCCCAGGCCTCACCAATCTTACTGCTATGGACCGCCATGTAATCGCCAATATGGGACAGGAGATGGGTACCACGGCCAGTGTCTTTCCTGCCGATCACGCTGTGAAGGCCTTCCTCAAACAACAGCATCGGGAAAGCGATTATGTAGAAATGAAAGCCGACGAGGGTGCGAGCTATGACGAAGAAGATACCATTAATTTATCTGATCTTGAGCCGCTGATCGCCTGCCCATCCAGTCCAGACAAAGTGGTAACCGTACGTGAAGTGGCTGGTCGCCCTATTTACCAGAGCTATATTGGCTCTTCTGCTAACCCTGGGCTGAGGGATTTCGCCATACCGGCGCGTATCGTCGCAGGTCGTCGATTAGCTGACGATGTCTCTTTTGATATCAACCCAACCTCGCGTCAATTGCTCGAGGAGCTTAGCCGGAGTGGCGATCTCACAAAACTACTTGAAGTGGGTGCGCGCTTGCACCAAACAGGTTGTGGCGGTTGTATCGGTATGGGGCAGGCTCCGGCCACTGGCCGTATCAGCCTACGTACTGTGCCACGTAATTTTCCCGGTCGATCCGGCACAGCAGATGACCAAGTCTATTTATGCAGCCCAGAAACCGCCACTGCTAGTGCACTGAAGGGCGTGATCACCGATCCTCGTGATCTGGACATGGACTATCCCAGCTTTAGTGAGCCGGAATATCTGCCAGATATAAGACCTTTACTTCAGCCACCACAAGAAATCCCCGTAGCCGTTGAGCTGATTAAAGGTCCGAATATCAAACCGTTGCCAAACTTTGAAAAGCTTCCAAATACCTTAACGGGTCCGCTATTACTGAAAGCGGGTGACAACGTTTCGACAGATGAAATACTGCCTGCTGGAGCGGAGATTTTACCTTTACGCTCAAATATCCCCGCCATTAGTCGCTATACATTTTCCCGTATTGATGAAAACTTTTACCAGCGGGCGATAAAATTGAATGGTGACTGTTTTGTTGTTGGTGGTGAAAATTATGGGCAAGGCTCCAGCCGTGAGCATGCAGCGGTATCATCACGATTTCTTGGGGTAAGGTGCATAATTGCAAAAAGCATGGCTCGTATCCACCGACGTAATCTCATTAACTTTGGTGTTCTGCCACTACTTTTTGAGAGCTTTGATGATTACGATCGACTTGAGCAGGATTCAATCCTTGAGATTGACAAGCCAATAGCACAACTGAAATCAAACAATTCTGTAAAGCTTTTGATTAAGTCATCCGGCGAGAGTATTAATCTGCGCAGTGACCTGTCAACGGATGAAATCGAGGTGTTAGAGGCTGGTGGTATGATTAATCAAGTACGAGAAAAGTATCTGAGCAATGGAAAGTCGTAGATTTCAATTTATTAATAATTCTTTATAATAATTTTTATCTTAAGATAGGAAATTGCATCTAGTGCTTTAGTCACGAGCGAAAAGCTCTTTTTTTTCGAAATATGTGAGTTATGTGGCATTAAAATTTGAAACATTCTTTAATTCTAATTAAAGGAAATAAAATCAATCATATCCGTGAAATGAATATATATTTCCATGTTTTTATTATTGTAGCTCCCATATTGCTAAGTGCCGACACAAGGTAATAAAGGGGGTGGGTATCGCAAGAAACTTAGAGTTATACTTTAGTGAATAAAGTTTATTTTTGTAAACGATAAGGTGGCACTACAGACAATCATTCTAGTCCCTAATTTATTAGGGGATCTCACTCGGGCAACCCCTCTTAATGAAAGAATGCTATTTGGATATAGTTAACATTGATGTTGACATAATAGATAAGTAAAACATCTAAAGTAACAGAGGAAAATGTAAAAAACTTGACTCGCTTTATAGGGTTTAGGGTAGCCCAGAATTAAAAAACCGTAATATTACAAACAAATTTTAGGGAAGCAAATTTCTAGTCCTCGTCGACCACAAAAGAATTGTCTGATATCAGCATTCCATATACATGAGCTGTTCAACAAAATAAAATCGCCTTGCATAATTTTTGATACTGCCATTATCGAGCTATCTGATTCTGACGCTACTGTTAATCCTGGTAAAAATGGAGTCATGGATTGAGTACCAAATAACGAAAGTATATTGTAGACTTCTGTTGCTGTTGGGCCATAGCTAAGCATGCTATGATCAAATCCAGCCACCCCCTTATTGGTAAAAGTTAAACTGTTAACAAATATTTCTCTCTCTATTTCTGGTAGTGCACCTAAGGGTGATTTCTCTATTGGAGTAATCTCTAAATACTTGTCTAACTCTTTTCTGTTTTTTATTGGAGCAAGTAGGAAGTCACTCCTTCTTTTCTCCATCCAATATTGTTGTTTATCTTTCATTGACCTACTGTGGTTGAATTTTTTTCTTTGATTTTGAGATGAATTCTCCAGGGTAGATGCCTGAAGTGAGAAGAAAATAGATGTTACTGTAAGGATTGATAGTGTTTTTCTGATATTTTTCATGTTTTGCCTATCTATAAATGATCATACCTGCTTCAGATAATCAGCGATGTAAGAATGAATTCTAAGTACTTACAGATCTCAAAAGGTTTAATTGTGGCCCAAATAACAATCTCTGAAGTTTATATTAAAGTTGCTGGAAAAAGGTCAAGTTTTACTCTGACTCAAAATTATGACTGGTTGTCTACTATGATCTGCACTGATATCAGTTTTAATTTTTATGCCTCTTATATAAGGTTTATTGCTTAGACCTGTTCAGCATACAATGCAAAAGAATCTAAAAAATTTATTTTCTATCTATGGTATTTTCTGGTGCCATTTTCAGCGAACGGTTCAAATTGATATTGGCCAAAGCATTATTGAGTGCTGTAGGCTCTCCCTTTTGAGGCCAGCCAACAAATGATTCGGTAAGTTTTCCATCAGAAAAAAAATAAAATGCAGGAGTTCCAATATTGCTTCTAAGTTCAGGGTGTCCCGGCCATGGTGGTGCGATATGCATTAATCCTGCAGGTAACTTTGGGTAATTTAGTGACCACTTAAGAAAGCTCTCTATGTACAACTTTCCTCTAGGTTCAGTGAGCCAATATGAGTAATCAGAGAAAATCATTTCCAACTCCCTATCACTAACAATATATTTAGCTGCTGAAATTGAGAAATTACACAAGGGATTTGATACTACTAAAACAAATGGCCCATCGTTTGGTATACTAAATGCGCGTTGTGTAAGAGATGTTTTCCCTATTTGCCAAACAGTAGGGCGGTTAGATGCTATTTCTTTATTTCTATAAACTTTCGGTATCGCTTGCAAATAGTCTAAGTTTTTATTTTTTATCATATCTCTAGCCAATTCAAATTGCCGAGTAGCGATATAGGCTTCTTGTAGATCGGCTAAGTGGCGCTTCTTTATAATATTTTTTACCTTCAAATAATTTAATACCTCATTCATGTCGTCGACATATTTAATCTCTGGATTATAGGCAATCGTAATTTTTGTAGCTTGAAATAGGTATTCCAATTCAATCCTGCTAAAACTTATAAATTCGTTGGAGTTTATAATGGGAGTGACGTTATCTACATAAAATTGTTTGGCTGAATTTATCTTATTTTTATCTATTCTTGAGTTTTTGTAGATCTGTCGTATCTGATTATAAATGTTCTTTATTGTCTTATCAGTGCTTGCCCAAGCCTCAATGTGTAGATTAAAAAGCAGTAGTAAAGTGACAAATGTGCAAGCTTTTTTAATAGATTTAAATTTGTTCACAAGGTGCATGGTGGCAAAGTTTCCTTATGTAGGAGGATTTGACGTGCGTAATTTATTTACTTTGTTTGGGTTAAAGTAAAATTGTAAGAAACTAGTGGTAACTAAATTGGTAGAGGGCGTCATAAAGGTTGGAGCCAAAATAAATAGCATGCTAAGTTTGCCGTTAGTAAGGCGAGTAAGTCAATAAAGACAACATATTTTCTACTATTTTGGCGCTAAAAATATCAACTAATCGTTTTGGGGCTAAAGTCTCATAATAAAACGAACCATCCGATATCGAAGAATAAATTCCAATAAAAGCAAATGTAGGTTTTGGTTATAATGTTTCTCTGGATAACATGGGTTGACACACAGGTGAATTGATTGTTGTTGTGTTATTCAAAACTATTTTAGATACACAGAAGGGGACTAGGTTGGGGTCAAAAAATGCTACATTACTTTCCTGGAACATTTTAATGGAATTACATTCTTGATACGTATTACGTCCACGAGATAGATTCTAAATTTTTCTGAGTTCTCAGTTGAATGCCAGTATTGAGGAGCGCTGTAGTTGGACCCTGTATTGTACGGGTATGTGCAGCCACTACACCAGCTGCTATCAGTGGTTATGGAGTGAAAGTTCTCATGGCTCGTATCCACCGGCGCAATCTCATTAACTTTGGTGTACTGCCACTACTGAGTGGGAATTTTGATGATTACGATCAACTTGAGCAAGATTCAATTCTTGTGATTGAGAAGCCAATAGCACAACTGAAATCAAACAATTCTGT
The DNA here is from genome assembly GCF_052467235.1 of Microbulbifer mixtoriginis (SeqCode). NCBI lineage: Bacteria > Pseudomonadati > Pseudomonadota > Gammaproteobacteria > Cellvibrionales > Microbulbiferaceae > Microbulbifer > Microbulbifer mixtoriginis (SeqCode). Next base: position 3,449,850 of record NZ_CP174305.1, read on the forward strand.
AAAGCTTTTGATTAAGTCATCCGGCGAGAGTATTAATCTGCGCAGTGACTTGTCAGCAGATGAAATCGAAGTGCTAGAGGCTGGTGGCATGATTAATCAAGTACGAGAAAAGTATCTGAGTAACGAGAAATAGTGGGTTTTAGTGTACCCGTAAATTACTCAAATGCTTTAATTAAATACTTTTTATATCGAATAGCCTTTTACGCTAAGTGGCATCCTGTTTTTCTAACCACTTTAGAATGATCTGATTTGTCTCTTCCGGTTTTTCCTGTTGAATCCAATGGCCGCAGTTGAGACTGACTATATCAACATTAGGAACGAACTCTTTTAAGTTTGGAGCCTTAGGGATCAAGTCTCGATCGCCGTAAATCATAAGTGCTGGCTTTTGGATGGTTGGCTCTACATCTGCCAAGATCTGCCAATTTCGGTCAAGGTTTCTATACCAATTAATACTGCTCATGAACCCTGTTTTCTCAAATGCGGAAACAAAAATAGCCAGTTCGCTATCACTCATTAAGGGCTCCCCAAGTGGCGCTTCTGCTTTGGCGAGATCGATCATCATCATTCCAGGCTCTGGTGGTGCTGGAGGTACGTTCTTGCGGAATATATTGCGAAGGAATTGTGAAGTATTTGCATCTAACACAGTGTCCGCGATGCCTGGCTGTCGGTTAAAGTGAACAATGTAGTAGTCGCTTCCTAGGAATTCTTCCATAAACTCGACCCAAGGCTTTTCTGTGCGAGCCTGGTAAGGTAAGGCCATATTTATAATTTTATTGACCCGGTTTGGATGTAATAACGCAAGCCCCCAAACCACCATTGCACCCCAATCATGGCCGACAAAGGTGGCATCTTTGTATCCGTAGTGATCAAGAAGCGCGACGAGGTCACCCGACAAGTTTTCAATGCCATAATCAGTTATATCGGCAGGACGGGATGAATTGCCATAACCACGCTGGTTTGGAACGATAACGTGGTAGCCGGCTTCGGCAAGTACAGGCAGCTGGTGGCGCCAAGAATAGGCATGTTCTGGCCAGCCGTGACAAAGCACAATTGGTTTTCCCGTATTCTGTTGACCTGCTTCAAAGACTTCTAACTCAACGCCGTTGACTGGAATAAGAGTGGGCTTGGGGAATTCGGTTAGATTAAACAATGTATTTCTCCTTATTGAGGCTCAACAATGCCTTATGTGCCGGACAGCCCCTTTTCTTCGACTTGGGGCTACGGATGTGCGTTGCAATTTCAGAACTCCTTTGCTGAAAAGAACAGACATAGGCTAAAATCAAATGGTGCCAAATAATGTCACTATTTAATAATATCTTTACAAAATGAGTGTTCGCCTTCGACAAGACGCCATCGTGCGCAGCCTTCGCCGAAATGGTACTTCTACGATTGCTGACTTAGCAGAAGAGGTCGGTGTATCCAGGCGTACAGTGTTGCGTGATATTAGCGCACTGCGCGATGAGGGCTTTGTTATCCATTCTGACCCTGGTCCTGGGGGCGGTCTGCAATTAGACCCGCAATCGGTCCAAACCACAGCGCGCCTCTCGGTTGCCGAGGTCTTTGCACTCCTTATCAGCGTTGCATCAATGCGTGCAGCCGGGAATTTACCTTTTTCGGGGCTTGCAGATACTGGGCTTGCCAAAATAGAGAAGGCTTTGCCACCGGACAAAGTACGTGATTTACGCCGGTTTTTAGAATGCTTATATATCGGTAAGCTTTCACCACACGTAGACGTATCAAATATTCAGGAAATGGAGCCCGCGTTGCTCCCCACTTTCGAGACAGCTTTTCTCCAGCGGTTACAACTAAGCTTCCAATACCGTGATGCAAAGGGATCTGTAACCAGTAGGGTTGTTGAGCCACAGGCGATGCTGATTTTGCCACCTCTATGGTATTTGGTAGCTTGGGATCCCGCACGCAAAGACTTCCGTCATTTTCGAATGGACAGAATCAGTAATCCGGAATACCTTAAGGGCAAAACATTTCGACGCCGACATGTTTTATTCGAAGATAGTGTCTCTCCAATTCAGGATTTATCTCGTTAATCTTTACGAGCTTACAAAGGCTAATCTTTCGGTTTTTTTCGTTTTTAGAGTAAAATACTGTATTTATTCAGGCTTTTTTATAAGAGTTATGAGTGCGTCATTACGAAATAAGTCAACAATCCATACTAAGCTTTTAAAAGTTTCTGACTGTTTTCACTTAAGCTTATATCTTTCCCATTGATATAGTCTGACTAATCTTTACAAGGTTTGTGACATCATACTTCTATTGATCGTTCAAGTAATCGTATAGATATGATTAAGTCAGTACGGAGATATATTCCTGTTCTATTTCTGTAACTCGTTATTGACGGCACACTCCTTTAGTCTCTATTACATACTGGGCAACTCTCAAGCTGTTTTTATAGGTTATACTTGCGACACAAACAGTATCACCTATACTTAGATTCAAATCACTAACTACCTGAATCACACTCCTATTATTCAGTTCTACATTATATGAATACTCTAGCGTCCCCTTTCTACCTGCACTAGAAAAACCATGGTGATATTTTGATGTAATTCTGCCGTTCTGTTCTATTACCTTTTCAGTATTACTCGCTAGGTTGATTACGTGTAGCAGAACTAATAAAAAAAAGAGAGTTATTAAAGCAAATCCTTTCCATTCATCATAATAAAACTTCAAAAGTTTGATTCTTCGCATTAGCTAGCCGTATAATTTTCGAAGTTTTTATTTGTTTAATTGAATTGTAGTCACAGAGAGTCAAGTGTATCGAGAATCATACTTCCTGTATAAAACTTTCAAGTTAGCACCAGGCTCCTTTTTTGATGTTTGGCTTTGGAGTTTATGCTGGGTTCCTATAGATGCATATTAGCCTATAAAAGAGCCGTATACTTAGATAGATAGTTGTTAAAGTAAAAGCTTGTTATCAATTGGAATAAATTTACTTGCCGCGTTGAATAATGTGGCAGCGGTCAACTCTGGTACGCCATATACTTCAACCTTTTTGTCTCTATCTAATCTGAGCTTATGCACAAGAATATCAAAGTCACCATCACCTGAAACTAAAACTATAGTGTCTACTAAGCTTGAATATTCCATCGCATCTATCGTTATCCCCACATCCCAATCACCTTTGGCGGAACCATCGGACCGTTGAGTGAAGGGTTTTAGTTTCACCTCAAAACCGATAGATCTTAAGATATTTTGAAATTGATACTGTTTTCTATCGCCGCGGTCGATAGCATAGGCCACGGCTTTTACGACTTTCCTTCCATTAGTTGCTTCAGACCAAAACTTATTATAATCAAAGTTTCGTTTATAGATTTGCCTACATGTGTAATAAACATTCTGCACGTCAACAAGAATGGCAACCTTTTCCATTTGATAATCCAATGATGTTAAAAGCCTGATACTAAAAATAGCGATATTAAGTGTTATTACTTAAGTGGGTACTTTATGTTGCTCGCCTTTTAATTTCAAGTGACAATTGTTAGTCAATACTAAATTTTGAATGTTCTGAATTATAAAAACAGGCTATTAAAAATGACAGCATGTATTGGCAAAGTGATGGTATATAAATTCAATGCTGTGCAAACTGAACGATTGGAATGCCTTCTACCATTAGTGAATAATTGTGCTGATCGACCAAGTTAGCGCTATCTACTCAACGATATAAACCAAGATAAGCTAGTGAGCGCTTAAATCGGTTATTCAGGCCGTATTTCAGAAAATCTGTTTCTCTTAATAAGTAGAGTAGCGTTGAATGGAGTTCAGTCTCCCTTGACTACTTGCAATTGGTGCAGGGCTACCTTTCTGAACGACCAACTTTTAGTAATGTTATTTAACGATTTTTCGTTGTTTAACAGATCCCAGTTTATTCCGCGACTCATTCAGACCTCAAAAATCTTCAAGACCCCACTTTGTGATAACAGATTGATTTTTAGCCTATTCAGGGCTCATTAAGGATGTTGAGTCCATTGTGGGTTGACAAAGCAGGATCACCATATCTTATACTGTATGCATGTACAGTAGTTTGGTATGGGTAGTCATGGGAACCAGAAGCATCATTTTCGACGGGGAGCCTGTCCGGATTTGCCGGTATCGTTCGGATTATGACAACCGAGCAATGTATGCTATCTGTATGCTGAATTATACGAAGTACGTGCGCAGCTTTTCAGTTTCTGTAGGTGTAAATCTGCGCAAGGAGTTGGATCTGACATTGACGCAGATGCGGGAGGTCGAGCGCAGTATGGATTGGCTGGCAGCCCCTGCATAAGGATGTAAGGGCTTAAGCAGTTTTATCGAAAAGGAGATAGATCATGGGAAGAAAGATCAATCGATTCGCAATTTTTGCCGAACGAATTCATTTGATGAATGGCGGTGCAAAAAGTTTTAGGGATTCTGCACCCACAGAAGAAGCCGCCATGGATCTGGCAGAAGAAATTGCTAAGTCTGAAAAAGCGGTGTTTTATTCTTGGCTGCAAATTCTCGATATTATGACTGGTAACTATACCGAGTATTCAATCAAGACCGGTGGGGTGTTGGAGGAAAGAGAGTGTCCGGATAGTAAAAACTGAATAGCTAATTAATGACACCCTCTGGTTTCAGTCAAGTTCGATAAAAGTGAAGAGGGCATCATAGAAGAAGGCATCATAGAAGGGAGCCTTAACCGTTGCGAGAGTGGCCAGGAAACCCCCTTTCCTGAGAGGTTGTTTTACTGCCAAAAGGCTATTAGCTATGTTGTTTTGCACTGTTCCAATTTTAATTTTAGCTGTCACTAAAGTCGATATTTTCACTTAGGTGACAGCTCACTTGCTATTTAAATTGATTATTTTCGGTCAGATAGGGGTTGAGCCTATGACCGAAAGATTAATTTTATGTTTCTTTTCTTCGTTTAGGTCTGTGGTTTTCCCTCAGTCAAAAAAACAATGATTTATTTGTAGTCGTTGACAAGCTGTCCATTTGATGACTTTTTGAATTGAGGATGATCGTCATCAATTTCGTAAAAATCAGATTTTTCGCCAGTGAAAATATGCCCCATAGTTTTCAACCCGGTTGGGCCATCTAGTGAGCCCGCAATAATTCCAGTTGCATCGAGATTAAATGGTTCCCAGAATAGGCTTGAGCCACATTGCTGGCAGAAGCCTCTGCGGGCCACTTCTGATGTTTTATACCACGCCAGCCCGTCATCTTTTGTTATCTTGATATTTATTTTGCGAGCTTTTGTGTGAGGGCCGAAACTTCCATGCAACTTTTGACACATACTACAATGACAGTTAACTACGTTGCGTAGTGGCCCTTTAACCTCGTACCGCACAGCTCCACACAAGCAACCACCGGAAGTAATTGTATTCTCACTATTCATATATTGAGCCTGTAGATGTAAAAGTTGGCTTAAAATAAGAATCTAAATTAAGTATGCTTTTTTATTATCGACAAGATGATTTGTTTGAATCATAAATGCAGATCACACAACGTGATGTAAACATAAATGTTGGTAGCTTGGCTAGTTATTTATCCGTCCTATTTCGATATAAATTACGAGATGGTAGAGGTTTTTCATTTGATTGCTTGCCTGTTTTTTGTACCGCTATCGCTGCACTATGCAGGCAATGGCTGATGAGCCATTTGTTCGTACGGTGTTATCGCACGGGGTAGGGCCCCTAGCACTCGACCGTAGAGTTTAATGTGGCAGCAATGCGACTCAGTGTGACTAAAAGTGGATGACAGCACAGACTGGAGCCGGGAAACCCACGGGGATATACGCGAGAAATTATTACACGGAATTACAGAGGCCGCCGAAATAAAGACAAGCTGTGAAAGCGAGCACCGACAAGTCCATGAGCATTCCGTGGAAGAAATGGCCGGCGTAAAAATAATTGAATTTCTTGGAGCTTTACGTTTCTTATCTGCTGGTGGCCTGAACTTGTCAGCCCTAGACAATCTAAATATTACAAGCGGCAGTGATATTAATATTTCAGTGGGGCGCGACTTAAAAGAACAGATGGGAAATATTCGCGAATCAGTGGCCAAGGTCCGCCAAACCATCAAAGTAAAAGACGGCGGCAAGGTTTGGTTAGGTAGTGAATCTTTAAATGTGCTGAAGGTATTAGAAGATTTAATCGGCGTAGTGTCGGCCTTGGCCGGCACACTCGCTACACACACGCACCCCAGTAATGGCAAAAAACCAGACCAGGAGGCGGCAATTAACGGGCACAAGAGCAGTGCGGATAGTTTGAAATCTCAGCTTAGCGCGGTTCGGGCTTAAGCTGGTTATACACTTAAAAGGAGAGAAGTTATGAATAATAGAGTAAACAGGTACGCCATATTCGCAGAACGAGTTCACTTGATGAATGGCGGAGCAAAGAGTTTCAGAGGTTCCGCACCTTCTGAAGAAGCGGCAATGGAGCTGGCGGAAGAAATTGCGAAGTCTAAGAAAGCGGAATTTTATTCTTGGTTGCAGATTTTGGATATTGTGACAGGCAAGTTTACTGAGTACTCGGTTGAGCGGGGCGGGGTGTTGGTGGAAAGAGAAAGTACGTGCTAGTAATAAGATGCCACACTCGACGAATAAGTATGGACGTGATAGAAATCCAGGCTGCGCTGGATTTCTATGCTGAACTTAGGAGTATAAATTCTTTCTTCTGCTAAGTTTTTATGTGATTTTTAATGACGCCAATGAGTTGGTGCGATTACTATGCTTGATCTTTCATGTAATCAAGAATTGTATCTTCTGGAAGCCTATATAGTAAGGATCTTTTAATATCTCCCTTATATCCAGTTGCTTTGATGATAATCTTTTTCAAGGTGCTGAACTCTCTCTCTTTCCTTCGGGGATCAATCATTATCTGGCTTATTAAATTGTGAGGGTTTATTTTGTACCTGTAAATTTTCCCCGGTTTGTCAGTTTCCCAGTTTTGGTATAAAAGTCTAACTTCGTTTTCGTGTTCGAATGCTTTTCGCTTTAAGAGCAAACTTCCAAATATTTTTCTGACCTCTATTCCATTGCCAGAAAATGTAGAATTTGCTCTTTCCATTAATTTGTCTTCGCTTAAATATTCAACTTTTCCTATGCAGCATGTCATATCTTTTGGCCATTTACTGCTCTGTGCATCATGCAGGCTACTTATTAAGTCGCGAATTTTTACCCTAATTCTTATGCCGTCCTTGTTGGGGGAGTAAATTCTCCACATAGCGTCAGATGAACTAGCAAGAGTCCAGCATTGCCCGAATATATAATTGTGAAGATCAAACTCTTTTATCTCGCCTGTTTCTTGCTTAACTTTTCTCTTTAGTATGAAGTTTTCGAATGTGTCTTCCCAGAGTTCAGGTTTTACAAGTGTGTTTTCATTCGTTGCAAAAAGTTCTAGAAGTCTTTCCAGAGAGATTATTCTGTATATATATTTATCAAGATCTATTTCTTTTAGGTAGGGAGACATAACCATGTTGATCCAATATTTACGCGGGGCAGTTCTCAGTATGTGTTTCTGAAGGCCTTAAAGTTTTACTTTTTTTACCTGTGGGATTGATGGGTTTTGCGATTAACGCAAGATCTCGCCTTGCTGAATCTAATAATAATTTGTAGGCTTTTTCTACGGCTTCAGATTTGTACGATATTGAAATCTCTTCACTATGATATGAATTAATATCATCAACGGAAGCTCGACCGTTTTTCACATCATTTTGATATTGTTTAAATGATTCTCGACTACGAATATTTTCTGCGTTGCGAAGGTTTTCGATGTGCTGGGTTATTTCATAATCTAAAAATAAGTTGCCTTTTTTTAGAGTAAGTGTCCATAGTTTTTCTTCTATAGGTTCAACCTCTCTTGAGATGTACTCCTTCGTTTCGTTCATAATGCTATTTCTATCTGATTGATATCGATCCCAGTCTTCATTATCAAGATTTCCAATCTTATCCATGATTTTGTTCGCCTTGAGGCATTTTTCATGAAGTTCAACAAGTATATCTAGCATGGGAAGGTATAAATCTCTTTTGAACTCCCATTTTTGTTGTTCAACCCACATTTCTTTGGATAGTTTGCTTCTTACTTCTTCAGCTGCTTGGGTGTGCGATCTAATTTGTTCAGTGGTTTCATCTAGTGACTCATTAAGTTTACGCAGTTTTCCAGCCTCTTTTAGATAGGCCCCGAAATAAGCGGCGGCACCACTGCAGATTGCAGTTAGTAGTAATGGCACCCAGGTCATAACAGCGAGCATAGCTCTTACCTCACTTGTGAATATTTTTCTCAATTTTTGTAAGTGCTAGAAATTTTTTATTTTTAGGGTCTAGCAGTTGAAGGTCAATCGTGACCCTTGATTCGTCAATGCGTAGTACGGCTGTAGAAAAAGGTGAAGGGTAGAGACTGTAAGTGGCTCCATCCCAAAGACATTTAGCTTTTATTCTTCTTTCTTCAATGGAGTTGGTGGCGACGAGTTGATTCAGAGTTGCTTCACTTACTCTAATGTCGCAAAGGCGGTTTGATGATTCACCAACAACAACCAGGATGCCATTATCGCCTTCCTTGATTTCTATAATTTTTAGCCGGCTTGGATCAACTTCTATCAGGTTGTCTGCCGTTGGATGGATTTCATTTTCCTTCATTGCGTCCTGGCAGCCAGTCAAAGCTATCAAGCACACCCCAGCCCTTAAAAACCCCTTAAAAATTCGCATAACCAGCTCCCTCTGATTTTGTGTGATCAATAATTGTGCAGGAAAAATGACCGCCGGTCACTCCTCCCCACGCCTGCCGATTTTTGGCGCTCTTTTAGTTAATGAAATGAGACTAGCGGCCCTGGCCTGAGCTGGTGCGGGGTTTGGGCAAGAATTGGATTTCACACTTTGAAGAGTTGTGAAGAGAAATGAAGAGGGGTTTCACAAGGGAAAAGCAATAGATAGATGGTGTCCACATGTGGGCAAGGGAGAGTCAAAAAAATCCTGTGTGGACACAATGTGGACACTCTGGAGATTTTGAGCGCCATTCTTCAAAATTTAGGGAAGGTAAGTCAGAATTAAAAAACCCGCGAAAGCTAGAGCTGACGCGGGTTTGAGAGATGGTACCAGAGGCCGGACTCGAACCGGCACGCTTTTAAGGGCGGGGGATTTTGAATCCCCTGTGTCTACCAATTTCACCACTCTGGCACTTTCGCTGTTCGACCTTGGGGTCGGTGCGAAGAGGGCGTGATTATAGCAATGCTTTGGTCTGGGTCAACCAGTGATTTCAATAACTTAGCGCATTTTCTGTCGTCCCAGTTAACAGCTCCTAAAATTTCCTATAACCTTCGCGGCCTCTCCATAGTTTCTAGATTTCCAGGATTCCATGCAGCGTCAGGACTTTGACTTTCATCTGCCCGATGAGCTGATCGCCCGCGCGCCTACTGAAGAGCGCCGTGGCAGCCGTCTTTTGTGTCTGGATGGGCCCAGTGGGGCCATTGCACATCGGCAGTTCCCAGATATTCTCGACCAGGTCCAAGCTGGTGACCTGATAGTCTTTAACGATACCCGGGTGATCCCGGCGCGTTTGTTCGCGCAGAAGGAGACCGGCGGTAAGTTGGAAATCCTGGTGGAGCGGGTGCTCAACGAGACGGATATCTGGGCCCATGTGCGCTCCAGCAAGTCGCCCAAACCCGGTTCTACCATTGTCCTTGAAGACGGTACCCGTATAGAGGTGACCGGCCGCAAGGATGCACTGTTTGAATTGTCCTTCCCCAAAGAAGAAGGTGTGCTGGCGATTCTGGATCGCCTCGGCCATATGCCGCTGCCTCCTTATATTGATCGAGAAGACGATGCCAGTGATCGGGAACGCTACCAAACCGTATACGGCCGCAACGCCGGTGCAGTGGCGGCGCCGACGGCGGGGCTGCACTTTGATGATGAAATGATCGGTGCGCTGCGGGATAAAGGTGTCGAGGTTGTCTTCGTTACCCTGCATGTGGGGGCGGGTACTTTCCAGCCGGTGCGCGTGGACAATATTTACGAGCACCAGATGCACAGCGAAGTGCTGGATGTCTCCCAGGAAGTGGTGGATGCGGTAACCGCTTGCCGCGCGCGCAATGGCAGCGTGATTGCGGTGGGTACCACCAGCGTGCGCGCGCTGGAAAGTGCGGCGCGCAGTGGCCAGTTACAGGCCACCGTGGGAGAGACAGATATCTTTATTTATCCCGGTTATGAATTCCAGGTTGTGGATAAGTTGGTCACCAACTTCCATCTACCGGAATCCACCTTATTGATGCTGGTGAGCGCCTTTGCCGGGTACCAGCATACGATGGCCGCCTATAAGGCCGCAGTTGAGGAGCGTTACCGCTTCTTTAGTTACGGCGATGCCATGTTTATTACCCGCGATCCCAATGCCAAAAAAGAAGAAGTCGCACCAGCGAAAGGAGATACCCAGTGAGCCGCGAATGTTTTATGCAGTTTGAAGTGGATACCACTGATGGCAAGGCCCGTCGCGGTCGCTTGCGTTTCCCTCGCGGTGTGGTGGAAACCCCGGCGTTTATGCCGGTGGGCACTTATGGCACCGTGAAAGGCATGTTGCCGAGGGATATCGAAGGGATCGGTGCACAGATTATTCTGGGAAACACCTTCCACCTGATGCTGCGCCCGGGTACGGAAGTGGTTAAAGCCCACGGCGATCTGCACGATTTTACCCAGTGGTCCGGCCCGATCCTCACCGACTCCGGCGGTTTCCAGGTGTTTAGCCTGGGTGAGCTGCGCAAGATTACCGAAGAGGGGGTTTCTTTCCGCTCGCCGATCGATGGCAGTCCGGTATTCCTGGATCCGGAAGAATCCATGCGCGTTCAGCGGGACCTGGGTTCCGATATCGTCATGATCTTCGATGAGTGCACGCCTTATCCGGCCACCACCGATGAAGCGCGCAAATCTATGGAGTTGTCCCTGCGTTGGGCGGAGCGCTCCAAGAAGGCTCACGGCGATAGCCCATCGGCGCTGTTCGGTATTGTGCAGGGTGGTATGTACCCGGAGTTGCGCGATGTGTCCCTGCGCGGCCTGACTGAGATTGGATTTGATGGCTATGCCATTGGCGGCTTGTCTGTGGGTGAGCCGAAAGAAGAGATGATCAAGGTACTGGATCACCTGGCGCACAAGATGCCGGAAGATAAACCGCGCTACCTGATGGGCGTGGGCAAGCCGGAGGATATTGTCGAGGCGGTTCGCCGTGGTGTGGATATGTTCGACTGCGTCATGCCCACGCGCAATGCGCGCAACGGCCATCTGTTTACCTTTGAAGGCGTAGTGAAAATCCGCAACGCCAAGCACCGCCACGATACGGGCCCCTTGGAGGAAGAGTGCGATTGCTACACCTGTGAGAATTTCTCCCGCGCTTACCTGCATCATCTAGATCGCTGTGGTGAAATTCTCGGTGCGCAGCTGAATACGATTCACAATTTGCGCCACTACCAGCGTCTGATGCAAAAGCTGCGCGACGCCATTGCCGCCAATGAGCTGGAGGCGTATGTCGCGGAGTTCTACCGCGGCCTGGGCCGCGAGGTTCCGCCACTGCAGGCCTAACCCTGTCGCACTTTTATCCTATCTGGGGCACAGTCGATCGCACGATTGTGCCCCTGTCATTTGTCCGTTCATTCGATCCCCGTATAATCGCTCCCACTTTTGTCGGCGGCTGTGCACCTTGCAATTTGTGTACTGCGCCCACATATCCAGGCAGATTGCCAAGATTTACCGGCCCTCGGGGTCACACTAGAACAATGAGAACAGCATGAATCGCTACCCGATCTGGAAGTACTTTCTGATTCTCGCGGTTGTGGCCTTCGGCCTGATCTACGCCGCGCCCAACCTCTACAAGCCGGACCCTGCGGTGCAGATTTCCGGGCAGTCCAGTGCCATGGAGATGGACGAGAATGTCCTCACCAAGGCACGCAAAGCCCTGGATGAGTCGGGTATTCCCCACTTCGGTGGTGAGGTGGGTGACAAGGCGATTTTGATTCGCCTCGAATCCATCGACCAGCAGCTACCTGCCAAGCGCGCGATTCAGGAGGCTCTGGGGCACAGCGATTACGTGGTTGCTCTAAACCTGGCATCGACTACCCCCCAGTGGCTCAGTGATATCGGCGCCAGCCCGATGAAGCTGGGTCTCGACCTGGCTGGTGGTGTGCACTTCCTGATGGAGGTGGATACCAACACCATCGTAAAAACCAATATGGAAGGCTATGTGCAGGATGTGAAAACCAAACTGCGCGCGGCCAAGGCCCGTTACCGTAGCGTTAACCTGATCGACGATCGCGAGATTGTGGCGCGCTTCCGCAACGAGGAGCTGCGCAGCCTGGCCCTTTCCACCATGCGCAAGGAATTCCCGCAGTTGCAACTGCGCGAGACCGGCAGTGGCGAGAACCTGGAAATCCGGGCCACCTTGTCTGAGCAAGAGATCAAGCAACTTGAGGATTACGCGGTTTCCCAGAACCTCACCACCCTGCGCAACCGGGTGAATGAGCTGGGTGTGGCCGAGCCGATCGTACAGCGCCAGGGGCGCAACCGTATTGTGGTGGAGCTGCCCGGTGTTCAAGACACTGCCGAAGCCAAGCGGATTATCGGTAAGACCGCCAACCTGGAATACCGTATGGAGGCCCGCCCCGATGAGCTGGTCACCAACAAGGAGTACTTCGAGTACCGCAGCGAGCGCCAACAGCAGATGTACGGCGGCGCCTGGCTGGAGCGCAAGATCATCATCAAGGGTGACAGCGTAACCAATGCGCGTGTCGGCTACGATGAGAGCGGTCTTCCCCAGGTAAATATCACCCTGGATTCCCGTGGTGGTGAGCTGATGCATCGTGCCACCTGGAAGAATGTCGGCCGCCGAATGGGCACCCTGTTTATCGAGACCCGTTTTACCCCGCAGACCAAAATGGATGCCGAGGGCAATGAGATTGTCGAGCAGGTTAGAACCGAAGATAAAAAGATTATCAGCCTGGCCACCGTGCAGAGCGCCCTGGGCAAACAGTTCCGTGTAACCGGACTGGACAGCCCGGCAGAAGCCCAGGAACTGGCCCTGCTGCTGCGCGCCGGTGCGCTGGCGGCTCCCATGTACTTTGTGGAAGAGCGTGTGATCGGCCCGTCCTTGGGTGCGGATAACATCAAGGTGGGTGTGCAATCGGTACAGATCGGTCTGCTCGCAGTCATTATTTGTATGCTGATCTCCTACCGGGTATTTGGTCTCGCCGCCAATATCGCCCTGGCGGTCAATATGATTCTGCTGGTGGCGGTGATGTCGATTCTCGGTGCCACCCTGACGCTACCCGGTATCGCCGGTATCGTATTGACCGTGGGTATGGCGGTGGATGCCAACGTACTGATCTTCTCGCGAATACGGGAGGAGCTCAGGAATGGGATGCCTCCCCAAACGGCGATTAGTGCCGGTTTCGATAATGCTTACAGCACCATTGTGGATGCGAATATCACTACCCTGATTGTGGCGGTGATCCTCTACGCTATCGGCTCCGGCCCGGTACAGGGCTTCGCGGTGACCCTGTCTATCGGTATTCTCACCTCTATGTTTAGTGCCATCATGGGCACACGCGCAATCATCAATTTGTTCTACGGCGGTCGCCGTGTACAGAAACTCTGGATTTAAGGAGGCTGGCCATGAGTGAGACCAAAGTGGAAAGCGGAAAGATTACCGAGTACATGGGCAAGCGCGTGTACGACTTTATGCGCTGGCGCAAGTTTGCCACCGTGCTGTCCGTTGTACTGGTGCTGGCTTCGATCGGGATACTGGCGGCCAAGGGCCTGAAGTTCGGTCTGGATTTTACCGGCGGTACCCAGGTAGAAGTGGGCTACGAAGTTACTCCGTTTATTAACGACGTGCGCACTCAGTTGGAAGATGCCGGCTTCGAAGGCGCCACGGTTGTTAACTACGGCTCCGATAACGAGCTGATGATCAAGTTGCCCCCAGAGGTAGCCGAAGAAGAGACTCGTATTAGCGCCACCGATCAGGAGACCACTACGCCTATTGGTGACAAGGTGGTAGAGGTTCTACGTGCCGGCAGTGAGGGCACCGTTACCCTGCGCCGGGTCGAACTGGTCGGCCCGCAAGTGGGTGCCGAGCTGCGCGACGATGGCGGCCTCGGTATGTTGGTGGCGCTGGCACTGGTGATGATGTACGTCGCTTTGCGCTTCCAGTACAAGTTCTCGGTTGGCGCGGTAGCGGCACTGGGGCACGACGTCATTATTGTGCTGGGCTTCTTTGCTCTGATGGGGTTGGACTTCGATCTGACCGTGCTGGCGGCGGTGCTGGCGGTGATCGGTTACTCGTTGAACGATACTATCGTGGTATCCGACCGTATCCGCGAGAATTTCCGTAAAGTGCGCAAGGCAGAGTCGGAGGAGATTATTAACATCTCCATCAGTCAGACCCTGGGCCGTACCTTTATGACCTCTTTCACCACCTTGTTAGTGCTTTGGGCACTGCAGTTCTTTGGTGGTGAGCTGATCCACAACTTCTCCCTGGCGTTGATCGTCGGTGTGGTTGTGGGTACTTACTCGTCTGTTTACGTCGCTGCGAACGTGCTGATGGCATTGAAGATCAGCAAAGAGGATCTGATGCCGCCGGTGAAGGAAGGTGCAGAGCTGGAAGAAATGCCCTAATCGGGAAGAGCTTCCAAATAAAAAAGGCCGCTGTTTAGCGGCCTTTTTTTATCCCGATTATTCAGTCACTGATAAGTAAGCACTGCAATCGGGGTTTTCACTGTGGGGTGATTTGCGGAGCTAGTTGCAAACAGTTAGCTGCGAGGTTTTTTGCCCAGAGTGATATGTTTGGGACCGGAGGTGTTGGTCTGGCCGCTGACCCCCTTGGGGACCTGCTCGATCTCGCCACCCTTCTCCAAAAAGGCTTGCACTTGCGCCTCAATACTCTCGCTGGTCTCTAAGGGGGCGGTCTGCTTACGACTGGAAGAGGAGGATGCTTTTTTGGCCACGGTGACTGTCCGGTGTTTTGGGTTGGCCAGTCATCATACAGCAAATTGGATAAAAAAGCATCCAACTGCCTAAGTGGCACTCATAGTGCACAGTTTGCCGCCATATACAGAGGTTGCACTGTCACTAAAGGGCGGTTTGTGGGAGAGGGCCAGTTGCACTGGCCCGAACGAGGATTACTCGGTCTCCTGCTCCAGGAGTTCGGTATTGGCCACTGGCCAGCCACCCAGCTCCCGCCATTTGTTGACGATACCGCAGAACAGGGTTGCGGTTTTTTCCGCGTCGTATTCGGCGGAGTGGGCGCAGCTATTGTCGAACTCAATACCGGCTACCTGGCAGGCTTTGGCCAGCACGGTTTGGCCGTAGGCGAGTCCGGCGAGGGTAGCGGTGTCAAAGCAGGAGAAGGGGTGGAAGGGATTGCGCTTGATCCCGGTCCGTTCAACCGCGGCATTCACAAAGCCCAGGTCGAAGTGGGCGTTGTGGGCAACCATAATGGCACGGGTGCAGCTGTGTTTCTTCACGGCACTGCGGATCTTGCGGAACATTTCCGGCAGGGCGATTTCCTCGGGCCAGGCCTCGCGCTCGGGGGATTCCAGATCGATGCCGATAAAGTCGAGCGCCGATTGCTCCACATTGGCGCCATCGAATGGTTCCAGGTGAAAGCTGTGGGTTTCCAGCGGGAAAAGTTTCCCCTCTTCATCCATATCCAGGATTACCGCCGAAATTTCCAGCAGGGCATCGGTGCGCGCATTAAAGCCGCCGGTTTCCAGATCGATCACAACCGGCAGGAAGCCGCGAAATCGCTGGGCAAGGGAGCTCTTTGGTCCTGTGGGTTCTTCGGCCGGGGTCACTTTGGGTCCTTGTAAATCTCAGTTGTGCCGGGATAAATCCGGCGGGGTAGGGGATTCGCGGGCTTGGGCCCGCGAGGGTTTGAACTGGAATTATACGAGCTTCCAGTTCAGGGTTTCACCGGCGGCCAGGGGGATCAGCTTTTCGCCGCCCATATCCAGCGCCTCTGGAAGTGCCCAGGGCTGCTTCACCAGAGTGATGGTGTCCTGATTGCGCGGCAGGCCGTAGAAATCCGGGCCGAAATTGCTGGCGAAGCCCTCGAGCTTATCCAGCTTGCCGGCGCGCTCAAAGGCTTCGGCGTACAGCTCGATAGCGGAGTAAGCGGTGTAGCAACCGGCACAGCCGCACTCATGCTCTTTCTTGTGGTGCGCGTGGGGGGCCGAGTCAGTGCCGAGGAAAAATTTCGGGCTGCCACTGGTGGCGGCTTCAATCAGTGCGGACTGATGATCGCCGCGCTTGAGAATTGGCAGGCAGTAAAAATGCGGGCGAATACCGCCAACCAGCATATGGTTGCGGTTGTACAGCAAGTGGTGCGCGGTAATCGTCGCGGCAACGCCTTCGCGGGCATTTTGCACAAACTCAGCGGCATTGGCGGTTGTGATGTGCTCAAAAACCACTTTCAGAGTGGGGAAATCTTCTACCAGGCGCGCTAGGGTCTTCTCGATAAATACCTGCTCGCGGTCGAAAATATCGATATCGCTGGTGGTGACCTCACCGTGTACCAACAGCTTCATGCCGCAGGACTGCATTTCTTCCAAAGCCGGGTAAATATTGGCGATGTCAGTTACGCCGGAATCGGAGTTGGTGGTGGCACCAGCCGGGTAGAGTTTTGCTGCGATTACGCCGCTGGCGTGGGCCTGGCGAATCACTTCGGCATCGGTCTTGTCGGTGAGGTAAATCACCATCAGCGGTTCAAAAGTTCGGCCGGCTGGGATATGCGCGAGAATGCGCTCGCGATATGCGGCTGCGCCTTCACCGGTGGTGACGGGCGGTACCAGGTTTGGCATCACAATTGCGCGGTGAAATTGTCGGGCGGCATCGCCAACGGTGCGTTCCAGGGCAGTGCCGTCACGCAGGTGAATATGCCAGTCGTCGGGGGCGCGAAGAGTGATTTGCTCCGTCATGGTACTCCAGGATATCAATTGCTGTAGAAGTGTCTCTGTGCGGCGCGCATGCTACCCGATGCAGGGTCAAAATGCGATGCGCGAACCGGTTAAAAGTTAATCAATTGTATAGACTCTCACCTTGGCGCTAGTCGATTGCGAGCAGAGGCGCTACAATCGCGCCCCGATAAAGTGTGTGGGTATTAATTGTGCCCATAAATACCGAGCCTGGGCATACCTCCAAGAATAACCTCCCCCAGAACGAAACAAACTTCACAGATAGGTGATTCCAATCGCCGCACTTTGATCGTGGCGGCAAAAATCCAGCAGCAGAGGACAGCAATGAGCAAAATCGAGAAGGTAGTACTGGCATATTCCGGCGGACTGGATACTTCAGTGATTGTGCGATGGCTGCAGGATACTTACGGCTGTGAAGTAGTGACGTTCACTGCGGATATTGGCCAGGGTGAGGAAGTTGAACCGGCGCGGGCCAAGGCCGAGGCGCTCGGTGTGAAAGAGATTTATATCGACGATCTGCGCGAGGAATATGTGCGGGACTTCGTTTTCCCGATGTTCCGTGCCAATGCGATTTACGAGGGCGAGTATCTGCTGGGCACCTCTATCGCGCGCCCACTGATCGCCAAGCGCTTGATTGAAATTGCCAACGAAACCGGTGCCGATGCTATTTCCCATGGTGCCACCGGTAAAGGCAACGACCAGGTGCGCTTTGAGCTGGGTGCCTACGCACTGAAGCCGGGTATTCAGGTAATCGCGCCCTGGCGCGAATGGGACTTAAATTCCCGCGAAAAGCTGATGCAATACTGCGAACAGCACAAGATTCCAGTGGATTTCTCTTCTACGAAGAAAAAATCCCCTTACTCGATGGATGCCAACCTGCTGCATATTTCCTACGAGGGCGGCATCCTCGAAGATCCCTGGGCGGAAGCCGAGGAAGACATGTGGCGCTGGAGTGTGAGCCCGGAGGCCGCACCAGAAGAGCCGACTTACATCACCATCGGCTTTGAGAAAGGTGATCCAGTCTCAATCGACGGTGAGCGTTTGAGCCCGGCCACCCTGTTGGAAAAACTGAACCAGTTGGGTGGAGCTAACGGCATTGGCCGCCTGGATATTGTGGAAAACCGCTATGTGGGTATGAAATCCCGCGGTTGTTACGAAACTCCCGGTGGAACAATTTTGATGAAGGCGCACCGCGCTATCGAGTCCATTACGCTGGATCG
This sequence comes from Microbulbifer mixtoriginis (SeqCode), assembly GCF_052467235.1. Lineage (NCBI taxonomy): Bacteria > Pseudomonadati > Pseudomonadota > Gammaproteobacteria > Cellvibrionales > Microbulbiferaceae > Microbulbifer > Microbulbifer mixtoriginis (SeqCode). Next base: position 3,467,987 of record NZ_CP174305.1, read on the forward strand.
TGAAGTGGCGCATATGAAAGATTCCTTGATGCCACGCTACGCGGATCTTGTGTACAACGGTTACTGGTGGTCGCCTGAGCGCCGTATGTTGCAGGCCGCTATCGATGAATCCCAGGAAGTGGTGAATGGTGAAGTACGCCTGAAACTCTACAAGGGTAGTGTCAGTGCAGTAGGCCGCCGCTCTTTAGATAGCCTCTTCGATGAGCGTATCGCTACCTTCGAGGATGATGCCGGGGCCTACAACCAAAAAGATGCAGAGGGCTTTATCAAGCTCAATGCCCTGCGCCTGCGCATCGCCGCCGGTAAAGGAAGAAAATTGATTTAGTCGGCTTAGTTGATTTAGATCAGTCAAGGCTGGAAATGGATGCGCTTAAATCCTTTTCTGGCCAACAGTGACAGTTATGTGTATGCCTTCGACGTTATAAGCGGGTTCATACATGACTGCTGCAGACCCAGTGGTGGGCCAGGCCCGCTCAGTGGAACCGAATTTTAAAAGCAACGGAAGTAAAAACATGACGACAACGGTGGCAAAGACCGGCCCTGTGCCGGACTATGACTACAATATCGTGCGCCAGTTCACCATCATGTCCGTGGTCTGGGGCATCTTTGGTATGGGCATGGGCGTATTGATCGCGGCTCAGCTGGCCTGGCCCGAGCTGAACGATTTCTGGCAGCCCTTCTCGCACTTTGGGCGATTGCGGCCACTGCACACCAATGCGGTTATCTTCGCATTTGGTGGTAGTGTTCTGTTTGCCACCTCCTACTATGTGGTGCAGCGCACCTGTCAGGTTCGCCTTTGGGGCGGCTGGCTGATTCCCTTCACCTTCTGGGGATGGCAGGTCGTTATCGTGGCAGCGGCTATTACCCTGCCGATGGGCTTCACCTCCACCAAGGAATACGCTGAGCTGGAATGGCCGATCGATATCCTGATCGCCGTAGTTTGGGTGGCTTACGCACTGGTGTTCTTCGGCACCATCATGAAGCGCAAGACTTCCCACATCTACGTTGCCAACTGGTTCTTCGGTGCTTACATCATCACCATTGCCGTACTCCACATTATTAATAATTTGGAAATTCCGGTTGCTCCGTTCAAGTCTTACTCCATCTACTCCGGTACCAAGGATGCGATGATCCAGTGGTGGTACGGCCACAACGCGGTAGGCTTCTTCCTGACTGCTGCCTTCCTCGGCATCATGTACTACTTCGTACCTAAGCAAGCTGGTCGTCCGGTTTACTCCTACCAGCTTTCTATCGTGCACTTCTGGGCACTGATCTCCCTGTACGTATGGGCCGGTGGTCACCACCTGCACTACTCAGCGCTGCCCGACTGGGCGCAGAGCCTGGCGATGGTAATGTCCCTGATCCTGCTGGCGCCTTCCTGGGGCGGTATGATCAACGGCATCATGACCTTGTCTGGCGCTTGGCATAAGCTGCGCACCGACCCTACCTTGCGCTTCCTGGTGGTTTCCCTGTCCTTCTACGGTATGTCCACCTTCGAAGGCCCGATGATGTCCATCAAGACTGTGAACGCTCTGTCTCACAACACCGACTGGACTGTGGGCCACGTACACTCCGGCGCATTGGGCTGGGTTGCGATGATCTCTATCGGTGCTCTGTACCACCTGGTTCCTGTTCTGTGGAAGCGTCGCGAAATGTACAGCACCAAGCTGATCAACGCGCACTTCTGGCTGGCTACTGTAGGTACGGTTCTGTACATCGCTGCGATGTGGGTAAACGGTATTACCCAAGGTCTGATGTGGCGCGCCTTCAACGCCGACGGCACCCTGACTTACAGCTTCGTGGAAAGTGTTGTTGCGAGCCACCCGGGCTATGTGGTGCGCTGGTTGGGCGGTGCCATGTTCCTGGTCGGTATGCTGCTGATGGCTTACAACGTCTACCGCACGATTACTGAGAAAGTAAACGATGCCGAAGCCGATAACACCGTTCGTGCAGTGCCTGCGGCATAGGAGTTTAGATCGTGAAGAATCATGACATCGTAGAAAAAAATATCGGCTGGATGATCTTTTTCACCATTATCGCCATCAGCTTTGGTGCTCTGGTAGAGATTGTCCCGCAGTTCTTTACCAAGGCAAACTACACTCCGCTGCCGGGTCAGAAGCCGCTGACCGCACTGCAGTTGGAAGGCCGGGATATCTATATTCGCGAAGGCTGTCACGTATGCCACACCCAGATGGTGCGCCCACTGCGCGCCGAGGTGGAGCGTTACGGCCACTATTCCATGGCACAGGAATCCGTGTACGAGCACCCCTTCCTGTGGGGCTCCAAGCGTACTGGTCCTGACCTGGCCCGTGTGGGCGGCCGCTATTCCGATGAATGGCAGCGTGCTCACCTGTACAACCCACGGAGTGTAGTGCCTGAATCCATTATGCCGGCCTACCCCTGGTTGTTCGACAATGTGGTTACTGGTAATTACACCGCGCGTAAGATGGAAGCGCTGCGCCTGGTCGGTGTGCCCTACACCGATGAGGATATCGCCAATGCCGCCGAGCCTTTCAAAGGTGGCAAGGTGAAGGAAATTGATGCGCTGGTCGCTTACTTGCAACAGCTGGGTACCCTGGTTACCCAAAAACGCTAATAGCGAGGAAGGAAACTCGTGACTATCGAAACTTTGCGGGAAATCGGACTGGTTCTGGGATCACTGGCCTTTCTGGCTATTTGCTGGTGGGCTTTCTCTCCGAAGCGCAAGAAGCGCTTCGAAGAAGATGCCAATTTGCCATTTGCCGATGATGAGCAGCAAGCCGATAAGGATGATTCGTCGGCTGCTCAGAAGGACGAATCCAAATCCGGGCAAAAGCCCGGGACTGAACGAAAACAGGGGCAGGATAAGTAATGAGTACATTCTGGAGTGTGTGGGTAATTGTACTCACCCTCGCCAATCTGGCGTTGATTACCTGGGTGTTGTTCGCCAACCGAAAGGTTGCGGTGGACGACCAGGCTGAACCGGAAAACAAAACAACCGGCCACGTCTACGACGGTATTGAGGAGTACGACAATCCTCTGCCCAAGTGGTGGTTCATGCTGTTTATCGCCACACTGGTGTTCTCTGCAGGATACCTGGTGATCTACCCAGGCCTGGGTAACTTCAAAGGTCTTGGTGACTGGTCATCTGTCGGCGCGTTGGAAGCTTCCCAGGCTAAGGCCCAGGAAAAGTTCGACGAGCAGTTTGGCAAATACCTCGATATGCCTATTGAGCAGATTGCGCAGAGCCCGGAAGCCCTAAAAATGGGTTCTCGAATCTTTGCTAACAACTGTGCGGTGTGTCACGGTGCCGATGCCGGCGGTAACTTTGGCTTCCCCAACCTGACCGATAACGCCTGGCTGTATGGTGGTACCCCGGAGAAAATCCTTGAGACCCTATACAATGGGCGTCAGGGTATGATGCCTCCACAAGGTCCGATTATTGGTGAAGAGGGTGTGCGTAATGCCACCGAGTATGTGCTCTCCCTCAATGGCCTAAACCACGACAAGGCGATGGCTGCTGAAGGCCAGAAGGTGTTTAACACTGTATGTATGGCCTGTCACGGAATGGACGCCAAGGGTAATCAAGCCCTGGGTGCTCCCAACCTGACCGACGATCTGTGGCTCTACGGCAGCAGCCGGGAGCAGATCCAGCACACCATTCGCAGTGGGCGATCCAATATGATGCCCGCGCAGAGAGATAAACTGCGTGAAGACAAAATCCGCCTGGTAGCGGCCTATGTCTACAGCCTGTCCCAGCAGGACGAAGAACAGCAGTAATTTACTATTGAGGCCCGGCATTTGCTGGGCCTTGTTTTTTCAAGGGACTCCGGGCGCTGCAGGGACGGAGAAAAAAGCCTCAAAATAAGTGGCTACCTGGCCCGCGTACAAGATGTGTCCGTGCGAGAGTGAGGTTTGTGTGAGTGATTTAATTCCAACCCGTGAGGAACAGGAAGGTGATGGCGAGGTTCGCTATCGCATGCTGTATGAGTCGGACGATAAAATTTATATCCGACATATCAAGGGTGTTTTCACCCGTATCCGCAAATATACCGGCCTGCCGTTATTGCTGGCCTTCTTCTTTCTTCCCTGGATCAATATCGACGGGCGCCAGTCAGTCTTTTTTGATCTCCCCACCCGACAATTCCATATTTTCTGGACAACCTTTGGCCCCCAGGACGGCTTCCTACTGGCTTGGCTGCTGATTATTGCCGCCTTCGCCCTGTTTGCTGTTACCACCTGGATGGGGCGGGTCTGGTGTGGCTTCACTTGCCCTCAGACCGTATGGACCATGATGTTTATGTGGGCGGAGCGTATCTGCGAGGGTGATCGAAACAAGCGCATGAAGCTGGATAAGGCCCCGTGGAACGTGGAAAAGGTTCTGCGCAAGGGCGGCACGCACGCTTTATGGCTGTTGATTTCTCTGGCTACAGCCTTGGCTTTCGTAGGCTACTTCTATGGCATTCGTGAGTTGGTTGTAGACCTCGCCACCTTCCAAGCTCATCCGCAAGGTGTCTTCTGGGTAGCTTTCTTTACCTTTGCCACTTACATGAACGCGGGCTTCTTGCGGGAACAGGTATGTAAATACATGTGCCCCTACGCACGCTTCCAGTCGGTGATGTACGACGAGGATACCCTTGCGGTTTACTACGATGCCAAGCGTGGTGAGACTCGCGGGCCGCGCAAAAAGAACGTGGACTACAAAGCCGAAGGTATGGGTGACTGTATCGATTGCTATTGGTGTGTGCAGGTTTGCCCGGTGGATATCGACATTCGCGATGGCTTGCAGTTTGAGTGTATCAACTGCGGCCTCTGTGTCGATGCTTGTAACAGCGTCATGGATAAGATGGGCTATGAGCAGGGCTTAATTCGCTTCACTTCTGAAGACGAGCTGCAGACTGGCAAGACGAACTTTTTGCGTCCGCGACTGTTTGGCTACGCAGTCGTTTTGCTGGCCATGATAGGATTGTTTTCGCATCAGGTGGCAACTCGCAGTCCTATCGAGGCGGAAGTCACCCGTGACCGCGGTGCCCGTATGTATCGGGTTTCACAAGGGTTGGTGCAGAATGTGTATACCGTGAAGATCAGCAATATGGATCAGGCAGCTCATGAGTTCACGATCCGTGTTGAGGGCAATCCGAATTATGATTATTCGGTGCGCAAACCGCGCAATATTTACCTGAAGGCCGGGGAGATCTATCCGGTACCGATTCGGGTGAGTGTGCCCGAGACCCAGCTAAAGGACACCAAGCACGATATTGATATCGTGGTGCAGGCTGTCGATGACCCGGAGCTGGTCAATAAGCATCGAGCGGTATTTATTGGTCCCAAGCAGTAGACGGGAAGCCGTTCCCGTTGCAAAGTACGGGCCCGCTCAGGCGGGCTCTGCTTTTCTGCACAAAACGGTAATTTTGGTAACGCGATGAATGAACCAACGTCGAAACCCTGGTATCGGGAATTCTGGGCCTGGATGGTCTTGGCACCGTTGATTACGGTGGTTGTAGTCTCCTCTATTACGGTCTCCATTGCCGTGCGTTTTGCTGATGATCAGGTCAGCGATACCTACTACAAAGACAGCCGCATGTACCATTTTTCCGCGGAGCAAGACCAGCGTGCCAAGGCTCTGGGGCTGGCGGCTTTGGTGCAGTTCCAGCGCACTGAAGGTGGCGTTACTGTCGAATTGAATGGCAATACCGACTACCCGGAAAAACTGCTGCTCACTCTGAGCCACCCGGTGGAAGAGGATCTGGACCAGCATATCGAGTTGTCACAGCTCTCTGTGGGGCGCTATTCCGGTGAAGTACCGGGCGCCTTAAAAAGCCGCTGGTACCTGCGTCTGATGCCTGAACTTGACCCAAGTGCACATCAGCAAGCCGAGTGGCGTTTGAAAGGCGAGATCAACTTCGACCTGGGCAACGCGGCGCCCATGAATCCCGGCAGTCAATGAAGTCACCCTGTTATCACTGTGGTCTACCGGTTCCCGCTGGCAGTAATCACTCAGTTGTGATCGAAGGTGTCCCGCGCAGCATGTGCTGCCCGGGATGTGAGGCCGTGGCGAGTGCAATTGTCTCCGGGGGATTGGACGGTTTTTACCGTTATCGGGAAAAACAAAGTGATCGCCCGGAGCAGAACCAGCCACAGGATCGCTGGAGTGCTTATGATCTTCCCGAAGTGCAGCAGCAGTTTGTGCACGACTGGGACGGCGGGCGCCAAATGGCGGCGCTGCTGATCGGTGGTATTACTTGTGCCGCCTGTGTCTGGTTGATAGAAAAACATCTGGGGCAATTGGCCGGTATCGAGAAAGTCTCGGTCAACGCCAGTACCCAGCGCGCGCAAATTGTTTTCGATCCAGAGCAGATTCAACCCAGCGCCCTGTTTGAGGCCCTGGAGCAGATCGGCTACCGCCCTGCGCCGGCGACTGCTGCCAATCGTGAAAGTGTGATCCAGAGTGAGCATCGCGCTGCCCTGCGCCGCCTCGGGGTCGCTGGTCTCGGTACCATGCAGGTGATGATGTTCGCCATCGCCCTCTATTTTGGTGCCGGCAGCGGTGATGTGGGTGAGTTCGAACGTTACTTCCGCTGGGTCTCTCTGCTGGTAGCCACTCCTGTAGTGTTCTATGCTGCGCGGCCTTTCTTTAGCGCGGCCCTGCGCAGTCTGCGCACGCGCCACTTGAGTATGGATGTGCCGGTTTCCCTCGCTATTGGCCTGGCCTATGGGGCCAGTTTCTATGCCACCGTATTCGGTACCGGCGAGGTATATTTTGAATCCATCTCCATGTTTACCTTCTTTTTGCTGTTGGGGCGCACTGTTGAGATGCGCGCGCGCCACCGAGCGGGGCTAGCCAGCGGTGGGCTCGCGCAGCTGTTGCCCATGACCGCGGCAAGGTATGACGGCACTGAGATTGCCCACGTCCCCGTAGCAGCCCTGGCGGCTGGCGATCGGATTTTACTGCGCCCCGGCGATACGATTCCCGCTGATGGTGAGGTACTCGAAGGTGAGAGTGGCGTAGATGAATCGCTACTCAGTGGTGAATCTGCGCTACAGCAAAAGACCGTGGGCAGTCCTGTGTATGCAGGCAGCGTCAACGGCGATTCCAGTCTTACCGTGCGTGTCACCGCCGCCGGAAAATCCACGCGCTTGTCGGCGATTGAGCGTCTTGTGGAGCGCGCCCAGCTGGAGAAACCAGCTCAGGTAGCCCTGGCGGATCGGGTTGCCGGCATTTTTGTCGGAGTCGTACTGGTTGCAGCCCTGAGTGCTTTCGCGGTCTGGTGGCAACTGGACCCAAGTAGGGCATTTTGGGTGGCCTTATCCGTGTTGGTGGTGACCTGTCCCTGTGCTTTGTCTTTGGCGACACCTGCGGCATTGGCCTCAGCAACTCTGCGTCTGCAGGAGCTGGGCTTGTTGGTTGCTGGCGGCAGTCTTTTAGAGACCTTGCCCCGCATCAGTCGTGTGGTGTTCGATAAAACCGGTACCTTGACCCGTGGTGAGCCGCGCATCCTGCATATTGATTTACTGCGTGATGGCTGGACCAAACAGAAAGTCAAAGATGTGGCTGCAGCACTCGAGTCCCAAACTCACCATCCACTGGCGCGGGCATTTCGTGCCTGGCGTGGCAACCTGACTGCAAGCCAGCTCAAGGTACATACAGGCTGCGGCCTGGAGGGGCAGATAGAGGGCAACCGCTACCGCCTGGGCCGTGCCGATTTTGCCATCACGCAATCTATTGCGGCTCCACAGGGAGAGGGGCAGTGGCTGTTGCTGGCCGATGATATTGGCGCTATCGCCTGGATCGCGCTTGGCGATAAATTGCGGGACTCCGCCGCACAGGCGGTTGAGCAGCTGGGCCAAATGGGCCTGTCAGTTGAATTGTTGAGCGGCGACCAATCCGCTGAAGTAAAACGGTTGGCTGCCCAGGCGGGCATTGAAGGTTTCCGCGCTGGTGCATCGCCCGAAGACAAGCTCTCCCATATGAAGCAGCGGCAGGATGCGGGGGAGAAAGTCCTGATGGTGGGTGATGGTCTCAATGATGTGCCGGTATTGTCAGGTGCTGACGCGTCGGTGGCGATGATGTCTGCCGCTGACCTGGCCCAATCCCGCGCGGATGCGATTCTGCTCAACGGTGATCTGCGAGTGTTGGCGCAGTCTATCGCTCTGGCGCGTAAGTGTCGCCGGGTGGTACGTCAAAATCTGGCCTGGGCCCTGGGGTATAACGTCATAGCACTGCCCCTGGCGGTGTGCGGCCTGGTGCCTCCATGGGCTGCCGCTATTGGTATGTCTCTGAGCTCTCTGGTTGTGGTTATCAATGCACTGCGCTTGTCTCGAGCCGCACCTTCTACAGAGGACACCACCCGTGTAGAGCCCAATATTCGCCCCAGATTGGCGGATTAATACAGAGGAGTGAAGCGTGGACAGTCTCTATTTCCTGATTCCTATTGCGGTGGTATTTGTTGCTCTCGCCATAAAAGTCTTCTTCTGGGCCGTAAATAACGGCCAATATGACGATCTGGAGACGGAGGGACGACGAATCTTGTTTGAAGATGATCTGCAGGCATCATCCACAAAGACTGAGGAAAAGGAGTAGTAGTTCGTGGGGGATTGGGGATTTTTGGCGGCTGCGCTCGCCATCGGTTTTCTCGGCAGTAGTCACTGTATTGGTATGTGTGGAGGGATTTCTGGGGCACTGGGCATGGCGGTGCCAGGTAGGCAGACCGCCTGGGTGCAACTGGGTTCCTACCAGTTGGGGCGCGTTGCCAGTTACACATTGATGGGTGGCCTGGCCGGTGCCCTGGGGGCTGCCGTCATTCCAGCACTGACACCCTTGCGGTTTGCTGCAGGAATAATGTTGATTGTGATGGCGCTCTATGTAGCGGGCATCTGGCGCGGCCTGGTGTGGCTTGAGAAGGGCGGTAGCTATCTCTGGCGCTATGTTCAGCCGCTTTCCGCTAAGTTGTTGCCGGTGCGCTCCGCGGGACAGGCTATTGCACTGGGTTCTCTGTGGGGTTGGTTGCCCTGCGGTTTAGTCTACAGCGCCCTGACTTTTGCTTTGGCCCAGGGCAGTGCGGAACGCTCGGCGTTGGCGATGCTTGCTTTCGGCCTAGGCACCTTGCCGGCCATGTTGGCCACTGGCGCCGCCGCCGTACAGGTGCGTAATTTCGTGCAGAAGCCAGGGGTGCGCCTGGGGTTTGCCGCCGCGATTATGCTGTTTGGCTTTTGGACATTGTGGGGCGCTCTCGGTCATGGGGGGCACGGAGATCACAGCAATCACGGTGCTATGAATGCTGTGGAATCTGTTGAGGAGAAGTCACAGGAAGAAAGCCACCACCATCATCACTGATTGTTGTTGGCGGGCTTGTGGGGCACGGCAATAGCAGCACTGTGCCCCTTCAAATCTAAAATTCGATACGCAGCGATAGGTCGACAGCACGCAGGTGCTTGGTCAAACTGCCAGAGGATATGTAGTCGACCTCCAGTTCCGCCAGCTGTGCGATTCGCTCCCGATCTACACTGCCAGAAATTTCAATTCTCGCGCGCCCCTTGGCCATATCCAGAGCACTGCGGGTGTCCGCATCGTTGAATTCATCGAGCATTATTACATCTGCACCGCTATCTAGCGCTTGCTGGAGTTCTTCGAGAGTTTCCACCTCAACCTCTACCAGTGCCTCCGGTTTGATCGTTCTCGCCTGGGCTACGGCCTTGTCGATACCACCGGCAGCGGCGATATGATTTTCCTTGATAAGAAAAGCGTCGTAGAGGCCGATGCGGTGATTGTGGCAGCCGCCGCACAGTACGGCATATTTTTGCGCGCTGCGCAGGCCGGGAATGGTTTTGCGGGTGTCGAGGATTTTCACCTCGGTACCGGTGGCGCGTGCGGCGAACTCTGCGGCAGTGGTTGCTGTGCCGGACAGGGTCTGCAGAAAGTTAAGCGCGGTGCGCTCGCCGGTGAGAATTGTGCGGGCATTGCCCTCGAGTTCAAAAATCACGCTATTGGCGGAAACCCTATCGCCATCGGTAAAATGCCAGGTTAATTGCAGGTCGGGATCCAGTTGTCGAAAGATCTCCTCAACCCAGGCGCGCCCGCTCAGGGTGCAGTCCTCGCGGGTGATCACGCGGGCGCGGGCACTGCGATCAGCGGGGATCAGCTGGGCGGTGATATCGCCATCGCCAATATCCTCCTCCAGTGCCGTTCGCACAGCCCTTTGCAGGTCGGTCATGATGTTTGGGATGGTGGAGTCTTTAGGGTGCATTGGCAAACCTCGAAATAAACGCGCGGGCAGTTTACCAAAACCCATGGGATTTGGATTGCCTGGGGGTCCATGCCACTCCTTGCATGTATTTTTCCCGATAGCAGCTGCCCCAACATTTCGCTGTGACAAGTGTCTCAAATGTGTCGCGAAACTGTGTCAATAGGGCAGTTATCATGGGTAAAATCCAAGGCGGATGGGTATCGGCGTAGGCGCACGTTATCCCTGTCTTCACTATTCAATTTACCTGCATTAAAAAGCTTGAAATCTGAGCAAAATCAAGAGGTTATTGGTTTTTTTCAAGCAAAATGTCGATTAATTTCAATTAGTGGTGGCGGTGTGCATCCCAACCTGTTTCCACTGATTGATAGAAGTGGTGTGGGTAAAAAGTAAGGCTTGGTTATTTACCGCGACTTGTGCGGCCAACAAGATTTAAGCCAGCAAATACGTAATAGCCGGATGGTATTTGAAGGACCTCTTGGAAATGAGTGAATCCAGCAAGGTAGTTTCCCTTTCAGAGAAAAGCGCAGAGCGATCTACGGTGCTTGCAGGTAAAGCCATGGTGCTTCCATCGGCCGTTGCAATGTTGAAGGAGAAGGCTTGCGCCGAGTTATTCGAGCGGGTCAAGTCACTGTTTGGCAAAGTGGATGACTCACTTTTTGCCATGGCCGAGCGTGCCCATGGCCAGGAAGAGCAAGATGGATTGTTCCAAGCCTTGCGCCTGTTGCGGGTTGAGCGCCGCAATATTGCAGAAAACTTCATCGGCAATGTCCAACAGGCTTTTCAGATTCGCCAGGAGGCTCAGGACACACCCAGCTTTGCTCCAGATAACCTGTCACTGGTCCACAACGATGATCTAGAGCAGTTGGTGGCTGCAGATACCATGGTGGCTTCTGCAAAACGCGATTTTGCAGAACCTTTAACGGAATTGTGTCTGCGCCTGGATACCCTTTATTCGGTTAAGATTTACGACAAGAACAACCCCTTGGGGCCCGATGTTATTTGCGACGCCTTTGTGGAGGCAATCCAGCCCCTCGATCTACATATTCGCGCCCGCCTCACCCTGCTGAAAAAGTTTGAGCAGCTTGTTATGCAACAGCTGCGGGGGTTTTATGATTTTTGTAACCAGTTGTTGGTGGAGCAGGGAGTATTGCCTTCTCTGAGGGAGCAACAGCGTGCGGCGCGCCAACGGCCTGCACATTCTACGCCGGTGTCAGGTGATGCCCAGACTACGGTGGGTACTGGCCATGCTGCGGCTGAGGGGCAGGGGCCGGTTGCTTCAGGCGTTCCAGTTAGCGGCCACTTTGCTCCGGGCCTAGTACCTGCTACAGCTGGTATGACCCCCATGCCGGCGGGAGATCTGCTCAGCCACCTGGGCGCCTTACAGAGCGGAGCTCATTACCAGGGCGGTGGTACGGCCCAATTGCTCAATGTGGGTGAGCTATTACAGCAGCGTTTGGTAGAGGCAAACCAAGCGGCATCGCTGGCGAAAGTGGACAGTGATGTTATCAAGCTGGTGGAGATGCTGTTCTCCTTTATCCTGGAAGATCGCAGCCTGGCAACGCCCATTAAATCCTTGTTGGGTCGTTTACAGCTGCCCTTGCTAAAGGTGGCTATCGCCGATAAATCATTCTTTAGTAAAGGGGGGCACCCCGCACGTAAGCTGCTCAACGAACTCGCCGATGCAGCCACGGGTTGGCAGGCTCCGGAAAACTATGAGTCCGACCCTCTTTACCGGGAAATCTCCCAGATTGTTGAGCGCGCCCTGAATGAGTTTGATCAGGATATTCATATCTTTTCATCCTTGTTGGAGTCCCTGCGTGAATTTATAGCCCGTGAGCGCAAACGCGCCGAGATGCTAGAACGCCGAGTGGTGGATGAGGCCGATGGCCGTGCAAAAACCCAGGCCGCACGAGCGCGCGTTGCTGCTGTTATGGATGCGTTGGTGGCGGAGCGCGATCTGCCGCCGGTTGTGCAGGACTGGCTCAATAAGGTTTGGAATAACGTTTTATTCCTCACCTGCGTTAAAGAGGGTACTGACAGTGAGGCCTGGAGTCGCGATGTGCGCACCGCTCGAGACCTGGTCTGGAGTGTGCAGGCGCCGATGCCGGAAGCACGCAAGCAGCTTTTGAGCCTTCTGCCAACTTTGCAGGAGCGCCTGAGGGAAGGTATCGAGGCGCTTTCCTACAATGCCTTTGAGGCCCGTAATCTGTTTGCTGGCCTTAAGGAAATTTATCGCGAGCGCTTCGCCTTGGCACAACGCTTAACAGAGGAGCGCGAGCGCTTAGTCAAAGAGCAGGTAGCCAGGGAAGTCCAAGCGGCTACTGCCGTAGAAGTGGTGGCGGAAACACCGGCTGAAACAGCCAAGATTGAAGTAGTTGCAGAATCGCCAGAAGCTGAAGTGGCCTTGGCTGAGGATCGGGTAGCGGTTGATAGTGCCGAAGCCAAAGAGGAAGTTGCTCTGCCGCCTATGGAGGAGATAGAGCAGGCGGTGGCCCAAGCTGAAGTCGCCCCGGTTACTGAGGAGCAGCAGGGACTGGCACAACTCGATGAAGACGATCCCCACTGGCAGATGACCTTCCGCCTGGCTCAGGGTAGCTGGTTCGAGCTGAAGCGATCCGAAGAGGAACAGTTCCGCTGCCGTTTGGCGGCGGTGATCCGGGATATCGACCAGTTTATTTTTGTAAATCGCAATGGTGCCAAAGTAGCGGAATTTGCCCGCCTGGAACTGGCCCATGCCCTGCGCTCAGCACAGTTGTTACCCCTAGATGACGGCATGCTGTTCGAGCGCGCCTTGCAGTCAGTAATCGGTAATGTACGTAAAAAACGCAGTGAACAGCGTTAGGGAATAAAAAGGCAATTTCATATACCCGGCAGTCTAGACCGGGTTTCCACTTCTGTCGTCAGACAGTTCCAAACGGATTGGCATATCGATCAACGCTTCCATAAAATGGTTACTGCTGAAATCCCGGGCTACTCGGGTTGGTAGTTTTTTTGGAGCGGAGATCGCAGATTGAAATATCAAGTGGATTCCGGCTGGTTATCAGGGGCGCGTCGTGTTCCCAGCCCACACTGCAACAGCCGGCCGGATAACTGCCCTGTAGACCTACTGGTGATTCACAGCATAAGCCTGCCCCCAGGTCAGTACGGTGGCCCCTATATTGATACGTTTTTCCTTGGGCAGTTGGACATTGATGCCCACCCTTACTTCACGGAAATTGCCGCTTTACAGGTTTCTGCCCACTTGCTTATCGATCGCGACGGCATCGTCACTCAATATGTGCCTTTGGACCGGCGAGCCTGGCACGCGGGCAAGTCGGAGTTTAGGGGGCGCAGCAACTGCAATGATTTTTCCATTGGTATTGAGCTGGAGGGCCTGGATACGGATATTTATACCGATGCTCAGTATCTGGCGCTGGCAGAAGTTACCCGAGCGATTATGCAGGCTTATCCAGGGATAGGAGTCGATAAAATTACCGGGCATTCTGATATAGCTCCTGGGCGCAAATTAGATCCGGGCCCAGGCTTTGACTGGCAGCGTTATCTGGGGGACGTAAAAAAAGGCGCCGAGTAATTGTGAGCGGTATTATTGGCACATATTTATTAATTAGAGTCTTACAATCGAATCTCGGCACTTTTGTGCCGGTAACTGAATTTCTTTAGCACTATCACGGCAACGTTATGACCTTGCTGATTATTCTATTGACCTTGGGTTTGGTACAAATTTGGGGATCGGGCGCGCCTTTACATCGCGATCACTGGTTCGATCGCTGGAGTACCCACATCGAGGGGCTTTCCCCGCTGCAGGGAAAAGAAGGCTTGCTACTCGGATTTAGCGTCCTGCCGCCGGTTCTGATGGCGGCGCTGGCAATGGCTTTTGCCCAATCTTCCGCTGGGGCTTTGGGGGGGCTTTTGCTAGGGGTCCCTCTACTGCTCTATTGCCTGGGACGTGGAAATTTTAATGAGACTTTGAGTGCTTATCTGCGCAACTGGTATCGGGGTGATTTTAACGGGGCCGCCGAAGCGGCACGCCCCCTGTTGCGGGAAATTCACGAGAGTGCCGCCGAGGGCGGACGTTTGCATGAGCAGGTATTTCGCGGAGCGGCCTATTCCGCTTTCGAGCGACTTTTTGCCGTTTTGTTTTGGTTTATCCTGCTGGGTATTCCGGGAGCGCTGCTGTTTCGCCTGAGCGCTCTTTACGCGGAGCGTGCTCGGGGAACCGAACGGGAGGCTTTGGCCGCGCGCTGGCTGTGGTTGCTGGAGTGGGTGCCAGTAAGGTTGATGGGGCTAAGTTTTGCCATTGTCGGTAACTTTGCCGGCTGTTACAGGGCCTGGAGGCAGTGCCTGATGTGCCGGGAACGGGATACTGATCAGGTTCTCGAATCCTATTTGGAGGGGGCCCTGGGAGGGATTGATGCCAGTGAGTGCAGTGCCTCTGCAGATCTCTCCCATATCCAGCGCCAGAGTGGTGCGGAGATCGAAGGTTTGCAGGCGTTACTATCCAGGTCCCTACTGCTGTGGATTACCGCACTGGCACTTACTGTCTTGTTTTTCTAAATGTGAACACTCGCACCCACTGGGATCAAAGTTCCACAAAAAATTATAAAGTGGGATTAATTTGCTAACAGTTACTTGACTTAACACCAGTATCCAAGAAGATTGCGCCCGCTACAAAATCCAGGTTCTTTGCCTGGCTGCGGGCGACATATACTTAGTGGAGGATGCAGGGGTTGAAGGTTTCATTACTGGAAGCACAAATGCTGTCAGATCTCAGTGTGGCAAGTGGTGGCAATACCGCAGCTTTGGTTGCTGGCCTCAGGGCTTATTTCCGTAGTGGTGCCACTGTGGAACTGAGCTGGAGACGCCGGCAGTTGAATCAACTGCGCAAGATGCTCAGTGAAAATGAAACCCGCTTTATTCAGGCCCTGGGTGAAGATTTACATAAGGCGCCACAAGAAGCTTATCTGACCGAGATTGCTTTCCTCTACGCTGATATCGAACATACTCTGAAACACTTGAAGCGCTGGGTTCGCCCTCGCAAAGTATCCTCACCACTTTTGACCCAGCCCGCAAACAGTTACATCCAGCCGGAACCGCTTGGGGTGGTTCTGATTATTGGTGCCTGGAATTACCCTTTGCAGTTGTTGTTATCGCCATTGGTTCCCGCGATTGCTGCGGGTAACTGCGCAGTAGTGAAACCCTCGGAGCTGGCTCCCAGTACCTCCCAATTGATTGCTGAACTGCTGCCACGTTACCTCGATCACGACGCTTTTGCCTGTGTTGAAGGCGCTGCGGCCGAGACCTCTAAGTTACTGGAGCAGCGCTGGGATCATATTATGTACACCGGTGGTGCTAGAGTCGGCAGGATTGTTATGGCGGCTGCAGTTGAGCACCTGACGCCGGTTACATTGGAGCTGGGGGGCAAGAGCCCCTGTATTGTGGCTGACGATGCCGATATTGAACTCGCCGCCCGCCGCATTGCTTGGGGAAAGTTTACCAATGCAGGGCAGACCTGTATCGCACCGGATTATGTGCTGTGCACCCGTCACACCGCCGATCTCCTGGTGCCTGCTATTCAGCAGGCGGTGACAAAAATGTTCGGAGAGGACCCGCAAAAGAGCTCGGACTACGGACGTATCGTCAATAGCCGGCATACCCTGCGCCTGGCGGATCTTCTCAGTGGTGGAGATGTTATTTATGGCGGTGAGGTAGATGCCGACAACCGCTATATAGCGCCGACACTGATGCGCTGCGTCGATCTCGAAGCTTCAGTGATGCAGGATGAGATCTTCGGGCCAATCCTGCCGGTGGTCGAACTGGATGACTTCGGAAAAGTGGAGGGATTTGTCAATCAGCGGGAAAAACCGCTGGCACTGTATATTTTTACTAAAAGCGATAGCTTGGCCGAGCGGATTCTTTCCAGCTGCAGCTCCGGTAACGCCTGTGTGAATGACTGCATGATGTTTATGCTGGCCCAAGATCTACCATTTGGTGGGGTGGGAGCCAGCGGTATGGGTTGTTATCACGGTGAACATGGCTTTAAAACTTTTAGCCACTATAAAGCGGTAATGAAGCGCAAAAATATTTTGGATGTTAATTTACGTTACGCCCCTTACAGCAAACGCAAATTCAGTTTGTTGAGAATGCTGCAGAAGTAGAAATACTGAGAAGTGTGACCAGCAGCGGGGATTTTACTGGTTTTTTGGGGGGCTGAATTGGTACATTCAGCAAAAATTATTTAGATAAAAATGCTATGCCCTCGGATCGTAATGACCTACCCACCAGTGCGGATGTTTTTTGTGCCGCGCAAACCATTGCTGACTCTGTCCACCGAACACCGCTAATTCGCTCCCAATTACTCGACCAAGTGGGGGGCGCTAACCTCTGGTTTAAGTGTGAACATCTACAGAAAGTAGGTGCCTTCAAAGCCCGCGGTGCCACCAATGCTCTTGCCAACCTGCCTGCTGGAACTGAAGTGGTAGCGACTCACTCCTCGGGAAATCATGGTGCTGCTTTGGCCTGGGCTGCTGCTGAGAGGGGCCTACCCTGCATTGTGGTGATGCCCGAGACGGCGCCCAGAGCTAAGCGTGAGGCTGTACAGAGTTATGGCGCACAAATAATTATTTGTGGTCCTACCCAATCGGAGCGCGAGGCCGCACTGCAAACCGTAGTAGAGGAGACGGGGGCCCATGTGGTTCCGCCTTTTGACGATAGTCGTATTATCGCCGGGCAGGGTACTGTTGCCCTGGAAGTGGTGCAGCAATGCCGCGATCAGGGTTTTACTCCGGATGTACTCCTGGCACCCGTGGGGGGCGGGGGGCTACTCGCCGGAATTGGTTTGGCCATGGCAGCCCTGGCACCAGATGTCTTGGTAATTGGTGCGGAACCCGCTGGCGCAGATGACGCTCAGAGATCACTACGTGGTGGTGTGCATGTCACCACCCAGCAGCCGCAAACTATCGCAGATGGCCTGCGCACCACACTGGGGCGCAGAAATTACTCTGTAATTCGGCGCACGGTGCGAGATATTGTGACAGTTTCAGAAAATGGTATCGTGCGGGCAATGGAGCTGTTGTGGACGCGTACCAAGCAATTGGTTGAGCCCTCTGCGGCAGTTGGCCTGGCGGCTGTGCTAGAGCACAGCGCGCGCTTTCGCAATAAGAATGTTGCGATTGTCCTCACCGGCGGCAATATGGATTTGGACCGGGCTTCAAGCTTGTTGGCCGAAGCAGAAAAATAACTACAGGACGATTGAATATGAATTTAGGATTTGGCCGCTTTATTTACTGCAAACTCAGAGCGGGCCTGGTGGCATCGGCCCTTTTCCTGGCGGCAATGGCTGCACAAGCTGGGCAGCTGACGCTCACTTCCAGCTCATTAAAACCCGGTGGCAAAATGCCGCTGGCTCATGTGTACAGTGGATGTGGTGGAGAAAACCTCTCCCCCGAACTGAGCTGGAGCGGTGCTCCTGAAGGAACTAAAAGCTATGCGGTAATGGTTTACGACCCCGATGCGCCAACTGGCAGTGGCTGGTGGCACTGGGTGATGTTCAATATTCCCGCTGAGGTAACCAGTTTGCCAGAAGGCGCGGGCGACCTGAAAAATGGTTTGGTACCAGAGGCCGTTCAGGGGCGCAATGATTACGGCAACCCCGGTTATGGTGGCGCCTGTCCACCAAAGGGGCACGGCGATCATCGCTACCGTTTTCGAGTCTATGCCCTGAAAGTAGACTCGCTGCCATTGGATGAGAACTCTTCCCCCGCTAAAGTGGGTTTCAATGTAAATGCCAATAAATTGGCGGAGGCCGAGCTCGAGGTTCTGTGGGGCCACTGAGCGCATCAGTTCTAAATTGATGGCCAAGTGCGGGCTAGTTGCCCGCATTATTTTACCAAGGCCAATTATGGGGTTTAAGGGGAAAGGTTGAATATGTCGCAGCAGCAACTGACATGGGGGCAAGCCCTCGGTGCTTACCTTAAGCCTCGTGTACTCACCATGTTTTTTCTTGGCTTTTCTGCCGGCCTTCCGCTCTTATTGGTCTTCTCTACCCTGACCGCCTGGCTGAGAGATTTTGGTGTAAGCCGCACAGCTATTGGTTTCTTCGCTTGGGTGGGAATTACCTTTTCGATAAAAGTGCTTTGGGCCCCAATTATTGACCAACTACGATTGCCTTTTTTCACTGATAAGTTGGGTAAACGCCGCGGTTGGATGTTGGTATCTCAAGTGGGGATTGCTATCGGGCTAGTGGGTATGGCCAGCGTTAACCCGCAGCAATCACTGATGGAAGTAGCCCTGCTCGCTTTATGGGTTGCCTTCTGTTCGGCTTCGCAGGATGTGGCAATTGACGCATACCGAATAGAGGCCATGGATGAAGATTACCAGGGTGCTATGGCGGCTAACTACGTATTCGGTTACCGAGTCGCAATGCTGATTGCCGGAGCCGGGGCGTTATTTATTGCGGATGCTTTCAGCTGGTCAGGTGCTTATCTTGTGATGGCAGCCCTCATGGGGGTGGGGGTGATTACATGCTTGCTAGTCTCCGAGCCTGATCACAGCAAGGTGAACAAAGAGGCAGATAAGCTGCAAAGTGAGTGGGAAGAACGCCTGTTGGGGAAGGGGGAGCACGGCCGCCTGAAACAGTGGTTTATTCGAGCTGTAGTGTGCCCTTTTGTTGAATTCTTTCAGCGCAATGGTCGCTTTGCCCTCGTTTTATTGGTTTTTATCGGTATTTTCCGTCTCAGCGATATTGCGATGGGGATAATGGCGAATCCGTTTTATCTGGATTTGGGGTTCACCAAGACTGAAATCGCGGAAATCAGTAAACTATTTGGGTTTTTCTGTACCATTATCGGTTCTTTTCTCGGCGGGGTTTTAGTTGTTCGCTATGGTGTGCTGCGCCCATTAATACTCGGTGCAGTGATGGTGGCGTGTACCAATCTCTTGTTTGCTCAGCTTGCACTGATAGGACCGGACAAGGCATGGCTCGCGCTGGTGATTAGTGCCGACAATATCAGTGGTGGTATGGCTAATGCTGTGCTCGTTGCTTACCTTTCCAGCCTGGCCAATAAGGCCTATACAGCCACCCAATATGCACTGTTCAGCTCACTCATGACACTGCCGGGTAAATTTATCAGTGGCTTCTCCGGTATCGTGGTGGATGCTCAGGGCTACGCCCAGTTCTTTATTTATGCGGCACTAATGGGGCTGCCGGCCATATTCCTTTCTATCTATTTTTGGCGGCGGGAGAGACGCGGCTGGAGTGAAGAACAGCCCCAGCCGGGTTAAGGGCTTATTGCGGCCATAGGGTGCCCCCTCTCTTTTCGTTTTTCCTATCGAAGGCTTATCGATTTTCTTTTTGGCCACTGAACGTGGCCTTTAGCGTTTTTGGTTACCAGCTATTTGTGCATTGGGTGACGGTAGTCACCGAGCATTTTTGTCAGCTTGTGTCTATGTTGGTGGAGGGGAAACCACTACCTCTCCTGTGCGCCGCTAATACTCCCCCCGCATTTGAGTTTATCGCTGTGTAAATTGGAGAGTGCATATTTTCAATTGCAGAGTTAACAAATAAACGCGACAAACTATGTCCCACGAAACAGTCAGGGAAGCGGTATTTAACCGGAGAATGCTGATCTGTATCGGCACCGGCTTTTCCTCGGGGATGCCGCTGTTTGTGCTGATTCAGCTGGTACCTGCCTGGCTGAGAACTGAAGGGGTGGACCTGGCGACGATAGGCATCTTCTCCCTGCTGGGATTGCCCTATACCTGGAAGTTTATCTGGGCGCCGCTTATGGAGCGCTACGCGTTTCCAATACTGGGGCGCCGCCGGGGGTGGATGTTGGTGATGCAGCTGCTGCTGATCCTTTTTATTGGCGCATTGGGCATGTTCAATCCCCAGTTTAATATTTGGACGATAGCGGCCCTGTGTTTTGGCGTAGCCTTCTTTAGTGCAAGCCAGGATATTGTCCTGGATGCTTTTCGCCGGGAAATTCTACCGGACTGGGAGTTGGGGCTCGGTAACTCTTTTCATGCCAACGCATACCGGATTTCCGGCTTGGTGCCGGGCTCTCTCAGTTTGATTCTCTCGGATCATCTGGCCTGGGGACAGGTCTTCTGGGTGACGGCAGCTTTTATGCTGATCGCAGTTTTTATGACCTTGATGGTAGCTGAGCCGCAACACCCGGCGGAGCGGCCTAGGTCCTTGCGCGAAGCAATTGTCCTGCCTTTTGTGGAATTCTTCGGTCGTAACGGTGTTAAGCATGCCATTTTAGTATTGGCATTTATGTTTCTTTACAAGCTGGGCGACAGTATGGCAACAGCCCTGGCGACACCTTACTACCTGGATATGGGCTACTCCAATACGGATATTGGTATTGTTGCTAAAAATGCTGGACTTTGGCCGGCGGTAATTGGCGGCTTTCTAGGCGGTCTGTTAATTGTACGTATCGGTATTAATAAGTGCCTGTGGATTTTTGGGGTTATTCAGCTTGTTTCGATCTTCGGCTTTATGATTCTGGCCCAAGCTAATGAAGGCTTGGTTGGCGCCCCGGGCTTTAAGCCCAGCCTCTGGTTACTGGCAGTGGTGATTGCTTTTGAATATTTAGGGGTGGGGCTCGGGACAGCGGTGTTTATTGCCTTTATTGCTCGAACAACCAGTAAATTACACACTGCGACACAACTGGCACTTTTTACGGCATTGACCTCCCTGCCCAGAACTTTTGCCAATGCCTCCACGGGGTACTTGGTAGAGTCTATGGGATGGACCAACTTCTTCCTGTTGTGCGCAGCGCTTGCGGTGCCGGGGATGCTGTTACTCTTTGTCGTAGCCCCCTGGCGAGGCGAGGGCGAAGAGGCTTAATAGTGGCAAGATCATTCCATGACTGTGCAGAGGATGCCTGATTTAGGGCTTCCAGCGATATTTCGCCATATCTACCCGTCCCTTAAGAAAACTAACCCCTTCACTCTCCAGCCGTTCCCGCTGGCGAGAGGCTCCGGGCTCTGGCAGCGAGATACGGCCCTGGGCATTAATCACCCTGTGCCAAGGAAGAGCAGTGTCCTTGGGTAACTTCCTCAGTTGTTGGCCCGCAAGTCGTGCAGCCCTGGGGAAGCCGGCCATTTCCGCCAGATCCCCATAGGTGACTACATGGCCACATGGGATTGAGGCCAGAACGCGGCATATTCTGGCAAGTGTATCGCTGGCTTGTTCTTTGCTCACAAAATTTCTCTGCTAAACCATTTACCGGAAGTTAGCTTCAGTTTGCCGCAATTGATGCCGAATAGGCTATAAATGAGCATCTAAAGAAGTCTTGCCCATGTATTGCCATGGGTAGTTGGGTAGTAACGGCGTGCCAGATTAATGACAGTTATGGCATTATTGCAGCTTGTTTTGTTTTTTTAGAACGGTTTTCACTGTTGGTTCACCCAGAAACTTTAAGGTCCTCCTGTGGTTCTATCGACACGCTTGTCTAGGTTTTTCACGCAAACTCTTCTCTGTCTGGCGTCTTTGCCACTCCATGCTGGTGTGCTCACCCTTGAGAATGGTGACCGTATTCAGGGAGAGTTGGTGCTGGTTGATAGCGAACAGGTAATTTGGAAGTCAGAAACTTTTGGCCAGGTCAAAGTCGATAAGTCCAAAGTCGTCTCTATGGATGTTGATACTGACTTGAAGATTGCCGGGCGCGATGAGCCCTGTACCCTGGCGGGGCACCGGCAGGAGCAGTGGGAAGTCTACTGCGCAGAGGGAGATGGTTGGTTAATTGATTTCCCTGGAGTCGAGCGGGCAGAGCCGTATCCGCACTTTGTCAGTAACCCACTAACTTTCAAAGGCAACGTGAGTGCTGGGGGTGTCTTTGAATCTGGTAACCGTGAGCGAAAAGACCTGGATACCAAACTCAATTTGGATGTACGTCATGGGGATTTTCATCATCTGATAGGAGCTCTCTACCAGAACCAAGATAGTGAAGATGATGGTGCCCTGGAAAAATACCAGCTGGCCTATGACTTGCGCTGGATCTTCGCAGAAAAGTGGTTTGCCGAGGCAAACACTGAGTGGGAGCATGAAGAGGCGCGCAACTTGGATTTGGGGACCACTATGGGTCTCGGTCTTGGTTACCTATTCTACGATACAGACAAGACTGCATTTTCACTGGCAGGTGGTGTCAGTAGCCTGCAGGAAGATTTTATCGATACCGAGTTGAGTGAAGACCAGGACGACCAATATGTGGCGGGTCGAATTAAGCTAGATTATCGCTATAAATTTTCCCTGGGTCCGGAAATTTACTTTAACCAGGAAACCCTACAGTCTTTTGATCATAGCGATGATTACCAAGCAAATGCCGAATTGGGTGTACGCACGCCATTGGTTGAAGGCGTATTGATGGAAATCGGCTATCAGTGGCAGTACGACAACACACCATCACTCGAGAGTGAAAAAGAGGATACCAAGCTAACCGTGGGTGTCGGTTATGAATGGTAGTATCTTGCTGGCAACCTGCTTTTAAGAAGGTTGCCAAGGCACAGCAGCAATAAAATTTAAAAATAAGGAGTTCATCATGCAGATTGCCGGCAGCATAGTGGCGATTACTGGCGCAGGCCAGGGTTTGGGGCGAGCAATGGGGGAATACCTGGCTGCACGCGGAGCCCGGCTGGCATTGATTGATGTCAATGAGGAAGGCCTCAAGCAGAGCGCTGCCGCTTGTGAAAAGCATGGCGCCGAGGTTCGTAGCTATATTATCAATGTTGCCAGTGAAGAAGAGGTAGATAAGGGCTTCCTGCAAATTGCCGAAGATTTTGGTGGCCTGCAGGTGCTGATCAATAATGCCGGAATTATGCGCGATGGCATGTTGTTGAAATGCAAAGAGGGCAAAGTTACCGATCGTATGTCTCTGGCCCAGTGGCAGTCTGTTATTGATGTGAATCTGACAGGTGTCTTTCTTTGTGGCCGAGCGGCAGCGGGCATTATGGCGGAGAGTGGCAAGGGCGGGGTGATGGTTAATATCTCCAGCCTTTCCCGAGCAGGTAATATGGGGCAGACCAACTACTCTGCCAGCAAGGCGGGTGTTGCCGCTATGACCGTAACCTGGGCCCGTGAACTGGCTCGCTACGGTGTGCGGGTAGCTGCAATTGCTCCAGGTTTTATTGGCACTGATATGGTTGCACAGATGCGCCCGGAAATCCTGGAAAGTCTGGTTAAGCAAGTGCCATTGAGACGCCTGGGTGAGCAAGAGGAAATTGCCTCAACCGTGGCGTTTATTCTGGAGAATGATTATCTAACTGGTCGAGTTCTGGATATCGATGGTGGTGCACGTATTTAATAATTAAGCAGTGCGCGATCAGAAGAGGGTGAACTTTGTTCGCCCTTTTTTATTTCCCTTTCAGTAATGACTCTAAGGTTTATCTATCTCTTCCTTGCATATCGCGTGTTGAGAGTCTTTCGATAAAACAGGTATACAAATAAGGAGATAATGAGCCAGGCCAGGATGGATGCCACTTCGTGAAATACGGTTTGCTCTAAAGATAAGTGAAAATCCCGCATCACAAAGCCTTTGATTAGTGCCGACCAGGCATACAACATCTTGCACATATGCAGGGCCCACCATGGTCGGCCTGTTATTTGTGGTCGGAAAAAAAACGTATAGACATCGAGTCCAACAAAAAACAGCATTAACGCGGATGGAGCCAAGTAAATGTTGGCATAATTGGGGTGTTTACCAATGTCGTAAAGAAAAACCTGGAAATAGAAGACCGCGACCCAGGCAGCTATAGCAGCCAATACCCAATCGATAATATTGGAAGTGATTCTGCCATCATTAGAGTGCTTGATTCTCGGCCATATTCTGTAAGCAGAAAATATGGAGTAGCTGAATATACTGATCAATCCCAGTAATAAAAGGTCTGGGTGGGTATTGTAGACATAGGCAATATCGATCTGGTACTTGGGAATATCTGCCTTGAGATGCGGGATGATATAAGGGTTGAATAGCATCAGCAGGGCACTGATGGAAAAGATAATGGCAATCAACAATGAGCTGAGACCACCGATCCGATGGTAACGGCTGCCCTTCTTCATCAGAAGAGTTAATGGGATAGTAATGAACGTTAAGATGATGGCTGCAACCGTATGAACCTCTATAAATAGATTTAGTCCTTCAGGGGTTGTGAATAGATAATGCATTTAGTAAAGACCTGGCGGCAGCAAGTATTAATAAGGCTTACAGGCAAATGGCGATAGTTAATGGATTTGATTATCAGGAGAATGGTCTGGGTGAAGCTTTGATAGAAGTAGAGCTTAATCGCTGCTACCAATTGCTCCCCCAGACTTTTGGAACTCTCAATGTTGGAAGAATTTGAAGTCTTTAATCAAAAATTTCTTGATCTAGCAAATTCTCTCCACACCGCCAACCCTATTTTTTGAGAGCATCCATTGCCAGAGCTGTACTCTGCGAACTCTAAATGTAGCGGCGCAGAACAACAGGTAATAGCGCCACATACGATAAAAGCGTCTGCCGTAACGATCGGCAAAGCGCGGCCAATTTTCCTCGAAATTTTTATGCCATGCCATCAGGGTTTTATCGTAGTCAGGCCCAAAGTTATGCAGATCTTCAAGTGTGAGAAGGTCTTGGGCTGCCTTGGTTATCTGCGTTGCAGCCGGTATTTCTCCATTGGGGAAAATGTATTTTTCAATCCATGGATCGGTATTGGCCGGTCTTGCTTTACCGATAGTATGGAGCAGTAAAGTTCCATCTTTCTTTAGGCAGCGTTTAGCCACTTCCATAAAAGCTCGATGATTTTTACGCCCAACATGTTCAAACATTCCGACACTGGCAATACGGTCGAAAGGCTCATCAAGCATTCGGTAATCCTGTAGGGAGACGGTAATCGGTAGGTTGGCATAGCGTTCGGAAACATAGGCTCTTTGTTCGCGGGAGATCGTTACTCCGACACACTCTACCTGGTATTTCTGGGCGGCATAGCCGATCAGGCTCCCCCAGCCACAACCGATATCCAATAGACGCATCCCAGGTTCTAGCTGCAGCTTACGGCAGATAAGGTCGAGCTTGGCTTCTTGAGCTTCGTCCAGGGTTTGAGCATCCTTCCAATAACCGCAACTATAGGTAAGGCGGTTATCGAGCATACCTGTATAAAACTCGTTTCCGAGATCGTAATGGTGCTCACCAACCTCGAAGGCGCGACGACGGCTTTGCAGGTTGATTAAGAAACTGCGCAGGTAGCGCCAAGCATAGCGCCAGGTCTTGGCATGGCGGCCAAGGTCGGCTTCCAGAATTTTGTACACAAATTGGTCCAGCGCTTGGACATCCCAATCTCCGCGCATATAAGTCTCACCGAGCCCCATACTGTGACGAGCGACAATCTCGTCTAGGGCCTCCTCGCGGTGGACTTGTATATCCCAGGGCCTATCACCATTCACCTGGATGTCGGCCTCGGCTAATATTTCGTCTACCAAGTGGCGACTGCGGCCAATGGCCGGCACTTCTATGGTGTCCTGCTGCTCGCTTGCCATCAAAGCCTCCCTCTCTCCTAGTTGCTGTGGGTTGATTGAGGCGCCCTTGAATAATTTGCCTCCCCACTCCATTTACTTCAGCATATTGAAAAACCTTGATCGTCCCAGCTTCGTAGAGCTGGTTTATTAGGAATTCCCTCAATGCGCCCATTACTGCTTCTATTTATAGTCCTACCTGTACTTGAAATGTGGGTTTTAATCACCGTAGGGAGAGAAATCGGCGCCTTGCCCACGATTGGATTGGTATTTTTAACCGCTATTGTTGGCGTAACCCTGTTGCGGCGGCAGGGCATATCGACCCTAATGCGGGCTCAGGAGAAGATGCGAACAGGCGATATACCTGCCCAGGAGATGGTTGAAGGAATCTTTCTTGCCGTGGGCGGGGCATTGTTGCTCACTCCTGGATTTATCACCGATGCCATCGGATTTGCTTGCCTGATACCGGGTTTACGCCAACTGATACTGGGGAGACTGGTGCGTCATATCACCATTGTGCGGCCTGGTGACCCCCGCAGCTCGGACCCCAACCAACGCGGTCCAGATATTATCGAGGGGGAATTTTCTAGGGATGAGCGAAAACCTATGGATCAGGTAGATCACAAGCATCATAAAGATTGAGCTGGTTAAATAGTGCACTATTTTGTGCTTCACCCGGCACTTTTGTAGTTTTTTTATTGAAGACTGTTGAAATCCATTCTCGCGCCCATAGATAGGGTTCAACTGAGAATTAAGCCCCGCCTCTGGGAATCAGAGAGGGGTGAGGTTACCGGCCCATAAAGCCAGTGCCGCCGATGTTGAAAACCTTAAAAAAACGACTCAATGGAGAACTTATCCATGAAAATTCGTCCTTTACACGACCGCGTCGTAGTACGCCGTAAGGAAGAAGAAGCGATGTCAGCTGGCGGTATCGTGCTGCCAGGTGCTGCCAAAGAAAAGCCGAACCAAGGTGAAGTGGTAGCCGTGGGTGAGGGCAAGCAGCTGGACAATGGCGATGTTCGCGCACTGTCTGTGAAGGTGGGTGACACTGTTGTTTTCGGTCGCTATGCCGACAGCAATACCCTCAAGGTGGACGGCGAAGAGCTGATCATCATGAGCGAAGGTGACATCTACGGCGTGTTGGAAGGCTAAGAAAAGCCTTTAACTTTACTCGCAAAAAGAATTTGAGGAATAAGAATCATGGCAGCTAAAGACGTAATTTTTGGTGACGACGCTCGTCAGAAAATGCTGAAAGGCGTAAACATCCTGGCAGACGCCGTTAAAACTACCCTGGGTCCTAAAGGCCGCAACGTAGTTCTGGACAAGTCCTTCGGCGCACCTACCGTAACCAAAGACGGTGTTTCCGTAGCAAAAGAAATCGAACTGAAAGACAAGTTCGAAAACATGGGCGCGCAGATGGTGAAGGAAGTTGCTTCCAAAGCTTCTGACACTGCCGGTGACGGCACCACCACCGCTACCGTTCTGGCCCAGGCTATCGTAACCGAAGGCCTGAAATCCGTAGCCGCTGGCTTTAACCCGATGGATCTGAAGCGCGGTATCGACAAAGCGGTAACCGCAGCGGTCAACCACATCGCTGGTCTGTCCACTCCTTGTGCAGACACCAAGTCTATCGCTCAGGTAGGTACTATCTCCGCTAACAGCGACGAGAGCGTTGGTACCATCATCGCCGAAGCCATGGAAAAAGTGGGCAAAGAAGGCGTTATCACTGTTGAAGAAGGTTCTGGCCTGGAAAACGAGCTGGACGTAGTAGAAGGTATGCAGTTCGACCGCGGCTACCTGTCTCCTTACTTCATCACCAACCAAGAAAACATGACTGCTGAGCTGGATAGCCCTTTCATCCTGCTGGTAGACAAGAAAATCTCCAACATCCGCGACCTGCTGCCCCTGCTGGAGCAAGTAGCTAAGGCTTCCAAGCCGCTG
Organism: Microbulbifer mixtoriginis (SeqCode); assembly: GCF_052467235.1. Classification (NCBI taxonomy): domain Bacteria; kingdom Pseudomonadati; phylum Pseudomonadota; class Gammaproteobacteria; order Cellvibrionales; family Microbulbiferaceae; genus Microbulbifer; species Microbulbifer mixtoriginis (SeqCode). The sequence goes on from NZ_CP174305.1 coordinate 3,495,638, forward strand.
CTGATCATCGCTGAAGACGTAGAAGGCGAAGCGCTGGCAACTCTGGTTGTAAACAGCATGCGCGGCATCGTTAAAGTTGCTGCTGTTAAAGCTCCTGGCTTCGGCGACCGTCGTAAAGCCATGCTGCAGGACATCGCTATCCTGACTGGCGGCACCGTAATTTCTGAAGAAGTTGGTCTGGAGCTGGAAGGTACTACTCTGGAGCACCTGGGTACTGCTAAGCGCGTAACCCTGTCCAAAGAAAACACTGTAATCGTTGATGGCGCTGGTGATGTTAAAGACATCGAAGCTCGCGTTGGCCAGATCCGTGCACAGATCGAAGAGTCCTCTTCCGACTACGACAAAGAGAAGCTGCAAGAGCGCGTAGCCAAACTGGCTGGCGGTGTTGCAGTAATCAAAGTAGGCGCCGCTACTGAAGTGGAAATGAAAGAGAAGAAAGCTCGCGTAGAAGACGCTCTGCACGCTACCCGCGCTGCAGTAGAGGAAGGTGTAGTACCTGGCGGTGGTACCGCTTTGGTTCGCGCTACTCAGGCTATCTCTGTAACTGGCGACAACGAAGACCAGAACCACGGTATCGCTGCAGCCCTGCGCGCTATGGAAATGCCTCTGCGTCAAATCGTTGCCAACGCTGGTGATGAAGCTTCTGTAGTTGTTGATAAGATCAAGCAAGGCGAAGGCAACTTCGGTTACAACGCTGCTACCGGCGAGTACGGCGATATGCTGGAAATGGGTATCCTGGACCCAGCTAAAGTAACCCGCTCTGCTCTGCAAGCGGCAGCTTCTATCGCTGGCCTGATGATCACCACCGAAGCTATGGTTGCTGAGATCCCGGAAGACAAGCCGGCTGCTCCTGACATGAGCGGTATGGGTGGCATGGGCGGTATGGGCGGCATGATGTAAGCCGGCCTAATAGCCTATCTAAAAAGCCCCGCAATTGCGGGGCTTTTTTTTGTCCAGAACAAAATGCTAGATAGCTGCTGTGACGAGTCGAAGCATGCCTGGATATTCCCAATGATGGTTAGACTTGGGAAAAGTTTATGGACTCAATGTGAGTGCCTTAGCTTGTTGTGCAAGTAACTCTGCTGTTTCTTCGGGAATACCCGTGATGGGAGGAATATTTAACTGCGATAAGCCTACTAGATGGAAAGCAAAGACTAGAGAAGATAGATAGACACCCTTACGGTTGGGATGGCTTCCATCATGAGTGTAAAGGTCGATGTTTTTATCTAAAGATTGAATTGCCTCCCACGCAAGGCCGACTGGAACGATTTCTGAGACTATTGATTTAGCCATATTTTGGTAGCCTTCTAGCAGACGAGTTTGCATTTTGCTGCGAGTATCGTCAGGAATATTTTGAATATCTCCATGTTTGCGTCCCCAGGTTAGAAAGAGCAGAGGGGTGGCTCCGGCTTTTCGAACCTCATCCGTCAGTTTTTTCGCGTAAGGGTAAATCTCTTTTCGTCTCTGTTCTTCAGGAAAAGATGGAAGCTGGCTCTGTTCCTGAAGCACTACATAGTCCCATTTTCTCTCATGAATAGCTTCTAATGTCTCTTCAGACTCAGAATGTTTTCGCAAGGTCCATCCACCTGGGGTTAAGGATCTATAGGTGATTTGTGTCCCATTAATTTCAGCGATTGACTGGATCATTGTAGGAAGCGGGCGAGTGTAGCTATTGCCGATAAAAAGCACGGAGAGAATTTTCTGGTGTTCTTGATCAGTTTGCGTCTTTTGCGCTACTAATAAAAAAGTTCCTACTACTAATAGAGAGATAAGAAAAAGTATTTTTAGTTTTAAATAACTTTCGGGTTTATTCATTGTTTCAGACTTTCAAATGGGCCAATTGCCGCTTAGGTTAGGTTAGGTTAGGTTAACTCTCGGCTTATTTCTGTGCAGTGTGTTTAAGATCTATATCCTTATTTGGTGAAACAGGTAATTGAGGAGATAGCCCTTTCTTTTGAAAATAATCCTCTGATTGTTTTTGTTTATTACTTTCTTGGTTGTAACAAGGATGATGATATAGGTCGGCAAGGACTCGATATATAAGTAATTGATACTAATTTGGAGGAGAAACATTACATATATTTAATGTTCAGTCCAGCAAAGGGTTAGCATGCCCTTTTAGACTTCCCTTTCAGTAAATGGGAGGAAAGAGCAGATATGTTGCTATCAAAAGGTAATCTTGTACTAGCTGCCTGTCTTGCAGTACTAGGCTGCAAGGATTCGGGGGGCTCTGGAGAGGGGCAGGCGTTAGAATCCAGGAGTTCGCAAGTAGACTTAAGCCAAGCGTCGGCTGGTTTTTTTGCGCACTATACCCGTGTCAACTCAGTAGATATTCCGGAAAAGATCACAGGGCCTTATGCTGACATCATTGTGAACCTTGAAGGGAAAGGTAAGCTTGTTTTTGCTCGTGATCATAGTTACCGGCCTGTCTGGCATTTTGGAAACAATTCTAATCCTGTAGCGCATTTGGCTGATATTTCGAGTGATGCTAATACTCGCTTTGATAAATCAAATGACTTTTCTTATGTTCGTATCTTAGAGCAGTCAGATGAAAAGGTTGTTATTCATTGGCGTTACTTCCCGAAAGCTAATGCAAAAATGGGGCGAGATCCCGAAGGGGTAGTCCATGAGATTTATACGATTACTCGAGATGGCAATGTAACCAGGTTATACCGGCCAGGCACTGATACCATCACAGACTGGGATGTGCGTAGAGGGGCCATTATTCAGACTATGCGTCTCACGGAAAATGGCATAGCTGATGTACAAAATAAGTCTGGAGAGCTACAGGCAGATGTGTCTCAGGGTAATGGAAATGCGATAGTCAATTATACTCCCCCTGGCTTGCCAGTGGCTCATTGGAAGTTTGATGAGGGTAAGGGCACGAGTACTGTTGAGAGCTTGAAATCAGCGACTGGATATATTGATAGCCACGGAGGAGATTGGGTCGCTGGTGTGTCTGGTTCGGCCCTTTTTTTTGACGGTTATAGATCAGCAGTGGTGGTAGCGCAGGATGAGGCACCCATATTTAAGGAGGCTCTTTCCATTGAAGCCTGGATTAATCTAGCCGCTTATCCATGGAATAATGCTCCTATTATTCACCAGTCAGATAATATGGGAAATGAGGGGTATTATTTTGGAGTAAGTTCTGACGGTAAACTCCTTTTTACGGTAAATGGAAAAACTTTAATCTCTGATAGCGTAATCCCAGTTAATCAGTGGGTTCATGTTGGTGTTTCTGCAGAAAAGAATTTATCACTCTATATCAATGGTGTTTTAGATAAGAGTCAATCTTATGATGTCAATCTTTCGACTCCAGATATGCCAATGATTGTGGGGATGAATAATTCACCTTTACCGGCAACCGATGGGGTTCGGGAGAGTGAATTAAATGAATTCAATCACTTCTCCAGTATATTCGGTATTGATGGGGCAATAGACGAGATTGCCATCTATAAACACTCTCGGACATCTAAGGATTTTTATGATAGTTACAATGGTTTTTTATTAGCACAAAAGAAAGCTCCAGATCCTAGTTTTACAAAGCGGCAATTGCCAGATCTGGAAAAATACCCTCAGAAGTTTGGTGGGATTTATACAAAGTTAGACTTTCATGATGCTTGGGATAACCTATGGAGGGTTACGAACAACGAAGATATTGTAGTCCGGTTCGATAATAAGCCGATTAGCTATGTATATTGGCGAGGAACATCACACGGCATGAACTTGGTGACGGATAATCGGTGGATGTCTGATCAAAGTGTGGAGTTAGTAATTCCAGATCCAGATGATCCTGAAACTCCAGCTTCAGTCAATCCAATTGTTTCTTTGGCTGAACACATGTCTGATAAGGCGGCTCTACGAACCCATGTTCGCATGATTGAAAATACTCCTGCACGGGTTAAGGTTCACTGGCGTTATGCTGCTGCAGATGTATTTGATTTACTCGTTATGGATACTGCTTATATTGATGAGGTGCATACAATTTATCCCGATGGGGTGGCAATCCGGGATGTTTTTTACCATCCTGCAGCTGATGAAGGTGGAGTAGAATTTTACCAGGACTTCCAATGGTTACTAGGACCTGGTCAAAAGGCTGAGGACTTCCTGAATTATAATGCAGTTTCGATTGCGGGGCTTAAGGGGGACTCCTCTGATATAATTTATCCTATATCCTTAGATAGACCTAATGATGGAGTGGACCCCAGCCCTTTGCCCGGTAATATTGCGGTGCTCAATAGCCAAACAAACTGGAAGGTCTTTGGAGTAAGTCAGGCAGGTGGTTTTTTTCCCTCTGCTAATGAGGAGAGTTCAGAGCATATAGATTTCCTGGGAGGTGTTTTTCCGTTTGCAGGCCCTTGGAATCATTGGCCAATAGCTCAAATTCCTTCCGATGGTCGATTCTCCGTTGCCAATGATAGAGTTTCTCACTTTGCGGTTGGTAATCTAGAGGCCTTTGAATATGGTTCTGGATCTATGATGTATGGATTTACTCAGGGAACACCGGTTGATTTACAAGACTTGGCAAGTTCATGGATTTCTCCACCTGTAATAGATGCGGTTCAAGGTGTTAAGGACAATGCAATTACTTTTATCACAGATGAAAGAGCCTATAGCCTGACATCAGATGGGGTATCAGGAGATATTTCTTTGCTGGTGAAAGCTAATGATAGTAGTCCTTTGGTAAACCCATCACTAATTATTCGCCAATGGAGAACAAGTAAAACTCCGAAAGTAAAATTCAATGGCAAAGCACTATCCGATGTAAAATTGGGTATTATCAGAGATACTGATGGATCTCAGACTTTGATTGTATGGTTGCCTGTAACGGCGACCATGGATTCATCCATTGAAATTATTCGTGATTCTGTTGGTGAGCGTTAACCTTCTTGCTGGTTGTTATATTTTAAGAATAAGCAGAATTGCCATACAATAGTATGGCAATTTTGCTTTGTAAGTGGAAATTAACTATAAATAATTTTTTTTCCTCTTGCAGATAAACACTCAATATAATTCAGTGGGCTTGCTTTCTTGAGAATTTAAAGGATGGGCGGAATGTGGTTCTGTGATTGATGGGATATCTATCTGTATCTTTAATCCATTGCAGTTAGCTAAATGAATCTTGGCTTTGTGTAAATTGCAAACAGCTAAAACAAGACTTAATCCAAGTCCGTTGCCTTTTGTATGCCTATGCGATTCCAACCGGTAGAATCGTTCAAAGACCTTTTTTTGATCATCTTCTGGAATTCCTGAACCGCTATCGTGTAGCTGCAGACGAAGGTAATCTCTACCCTGCTGAGATTGGGCTGAAAGCCTAATATCCAGATTGCCACTTCCTGGTGCGTACTTAATTATATTATCAAATAGATTTGCAATAGACTGAGACCATTGGTTTTTATCCCCAAAAATCATATGCTGCTCATCATCTAAAGTGATGGATGGAAATATTCCCTGATCATGAAAAGTCGGTTCATAGACTTCTATTAGGGTTTTAAGGAGTTTGTGTAGTGAAAAGTGTCGAAATTCTGACCTTTTCGTTCCTTGCTCAATTTGTGAGATCCTGAGTAATGCATTAAAGCACTCTATGATCTTGTCATTTTCATTAATAATGGCTTCGATGGTATCTTTATCTGGTTTTTCTATATGCAATAATAGTTCTAGCTGGCCTCGTAGCCGAGAAAGTGGGGACTTTAGGTCATGGGCAATGTTGTCGGAAACCTGCTTTATCCCCATCATCAACTGTTGAATTTTGTCCAGCATTGTATTGATATGTATAGATAATTGATCATAGTCTCCGCCATTACTATTATATGGGATCCGTCTGTCCAGATCGCCAGACATAATTTGGCGGCATACTTTGTTGATCTCGCTTATTCTTCTGACTGATTGCCTAGATACAAGATATCCACAAATTAGACTAATAATTGTAGTGATCAAAAGCCCATAAAAAATAGCTGAGTTAAGGTTTTTCAATAAGTGAAATTCTTGGGTGAAATCCCTTCCCAGTATGAGTTCTCCTCCATCACTAAGTTGAGAAGATTTTGCTAGGCATATGTGTTGTTCATGTTCTTGAGAAAATGTAGAGTCTGGATTGTAGGTTGCTGTGTATGTAGACTTATAATTAGTGCTTTGTGGGGAAGTTCCTTCGATATTGCTGAGTATAATATTTCCCTTTCTATCCTGAAGCTGTACACAGAGGTCCTCTGTATCTAAAAAATACTCAGTTTCAATATAATATTTTGTAAGTAGTGTTGTATCTATGTGACGTTTTTTATGGTATTGGGGCCAATGGCTAAATCGTTCATCAGTAATCTGGTCTACATAATCGTGAAAATCTTCGGGAAATTCGCTGTTAAGCAGATACCAGATTAAGTTGGCCGGAATCTTTTCTAGAGGTGGGGTTATGTCCTCTCCCAGTGCGAATAATCGCCCTTGAATAGCAAGTTTCTCTTGCTGACTTAAGCTGCTTTTACTTAAAAGGTGTTTGAAATGGTGTGTGTAATCGCTAGTAAATTTTGATGGTGAAGCGTGGTTGTTAATAAAATTTCTAGGTTTTACATTTTGGAAGTTTGGAAAAAGGTCGGGGTGAAAAAATTCTAGGTCATTGATTTCTGCAATAGATTCTTTTGTTATATTTTCAACTTTATGAAATGTTGGATTTGTCAAGGATTGCTTTGTGAGTAAATAGATGCTTGCCAGTGAAATACTGGAGCTAAGGCAGACGCAGCTGAATGTAATAATTGCCAGTCTGAAACTAGAGCTTTTATGTAGCTTAATTTTTTTCATGAAGGACATAACCGGCCCCCCTTACTGTGTGAATAAGAGGCCTATCCTGAGATTGGTCAACTTTCTTTCTCAGTCTGCTTACGTGTACTTCTACTACATTGGTCTTGGGGTCAAAATGAAGGTCCCAGACTTGCTCCAAAAGCATTGTTTTTGTAATAATTTGACCTTCATGTCTCATAAGATATTCTAGGAGTTTGAATTCTTGGGTTAATAGCTCAATACTACGGCCTCTGCGTTGTGCCTTTCTTGTTAAGAGATTGAGCTCAAGGTCTGAAACAATAAGGGATTCATAGGTATTGGACTGAGGTTGGCGCCTACCAATGACTTCGACTCTGGCTAAAAGCTCCGCAAAAGAAAAAGGTTTGGAAAGGTAGTCATCACATCCACTACGTAAACCTTCAACGCGATGGTCAACGTCTCCGAGGTTACTTAGCATTAAAACCGGTGTACTGATTTCCATTCCCCTCAGGGACCTTAATAGCTTTAGCCCATCCATACCAGGAAGCATTCGGTCAAGGATGATTGCATCAAAATTTTCGGTGCTAGCTTGAATTAATCCTGTTTTTCCATCATGACATAGCTCTACACTATGCCCTTCCTGGTTGAGGCCCTTGTGAAGGTAATGGCTTAATTTGATGTCGTCTTCTATTATAAAAATTCGCATATATCTTTAGCTGGTAAATAGTTTTGGTTGCCAGTTACTTGTTGATCGAGTTCTATAAATTGATTTTTTAATTTTTTTATTTATCTCAGGCTAAGTCATGTGTGCATGGTGAATATTAAAGGGTAACTAAATGTTGCCAGGAACTTTCAGTCTTTTAGACATGAACAAAATTAATTTAAAAGTGATAAATACTATTTTTACACCACGCTGAAGGGTTGGGAGTAGTGAAGCCTTTCTAGATTTTTGCATGTGGAGAACACTAGCAAAAAAAACAGTTGCTAGGCTAAAACTGCGTCTTAAATTGTGTGTTAAGTGTGCTTCATGCCCCTTGTAATATCAATGCTATATAAATCAAGTACCAAGAGAATACCCTGTTGTTTAAGCCCAGGCTGGTGTAATCAATGCATGAATGTTAGAACGTTGGGTTCACGGAGTCACAGTATATGACTCAATTGAGGTAGAGGTTCTTACTCTCCAGAGTGAACAGTGACGCGACCATAAAGTCACAGCATCAAAAATAACAAGCAACGGTAGCCTGAATACACTGAATTTTAATAGGTATGGTATGTACGAGGGCAATGGTCACCGCTAGTGAAAGCTAACCTAGGAAATTATTCCGTCTTTACCCAAACGTAGCGTCTCTCAATTTCTGGGGTTGCGATTTCAATACCCTTAATACGAGAAACGAGATCTCGAGCTTATTTCAACGTTTCTGAAAAAATCTTAGATAAGTTGAAACTATCCCTTTGAGCGATGGCATGTTTGGATAGCCAACCGGCACAATCGGATTCTTGGTTGGCGTCTTTAGTATATATACTGATTCTAAGATTAACACTTGGGAGACAATTTGATGGAAGCGGCACTTATCACAGGAGCCTCTGGTGGTATTGGTCTGGAGTTGGCCAAGATACATGCGGCTAAAGGTGGCAACCTGGTTCTGGTTGCTCGGTCTGAGGGGAAGCTTTTATCACTCAAGCAGCAGTTGGAGAAAGAGTTTGGTGTCCAAGCAATGGTAATTGCTGAAGATCTATCTGACCCGTTGTCCGCACAGAGAATTTTTGAGCGAACCCAAGGTGAGAATGTGGAGGTTGGTACCCTGATCAACAATGCGGGTTTTGGTGGTCATGGCCTTTTTCATCAGCGGGACTTGGAAGCTGAGCAGAGTATGATGCAGGTAAATATGATTTCCCTTACCAATCTCACCCATCTGTATTTAAAGGGTATGGTTGCCCGAAATAGCGGGCATATCCTTAATGTCTCATCTACAGCCTCTTTTATTCCCGGCCCTTTACAGGCGGTTTACTACGCAACTAAAGCCTATGTAACTTCATTCAGCCAGGCACTGGCTGAGGAGCTGAACGGCACAGGTGTGACAGTAACCGCTTTGTGCCCCGGCGCTGTTGCAACAGGATTCGTCGCGGCAGGCGATCTTCAGGGTGTTGATATTTGGAAGAATGCCCGCTCAGCTGAGTCTGTTGCCAGATGTGCTTATCAGGCTATGGAGCGTGGAGATCTGGTTGCTTTTAATGAGACGCGGCTCAAGTTGTTTCTGAATTGGATAATGCCTTTATTGCCTCGTAAAATGCTACTGAAGTTTTCCCGTCAGACGATGGAAAAGTCTTAACTGTAGGAAGGCCCGGTAATGATCAGACGTGCAGCTAAATTTTTGGTACCTCCTAGCTGGAAGTTGATATTACACGATATGAATATCGATACAGCGCTGGCTTTGGCCTATGCCGGGTTACCTGCGGATTTATTGCAGCGGGAGTCTGTGACACTGACTCCGGTGGAATATTTCCGCTTCTGGTGTGGTATTGACCAGGCTTCGAAGGATAAGCCACTGCCGCTCTTATTGGCAGAGCATCTTACGGCTGAAACATTTGATCCCCCTGTGTTTGCGAGCCTTTGCAGCGAAAACCTGAATCAAGCTTTATTGCGGATACAGCAGTACAAACCATTGATTGGTCCAATGGAATTGCACTTGGATATTACTGATAAGTACACAAGGCTTAATTTAGAGTGCTATGGCAGTGATGAAATTATCCCCACAGCTTTGGGATTGAGTGAATTAATTTTCTATATCCGCCTGGCTCGATTGGGAACCCGGGATAAAATTCAACCTTTGGCATTGGCTCTACCGCAGTTACCGGAAGATCAAACGCCTTATCAGATGTTCTTTGGTTGCTCAATTAAGAAATCAGACCGGGTGAGAATTTGCTTCTCAGCACAAGATGCACAAAAACCGTTTCTGACTGCCAATGCCCGTATGTGGGATTTTTTTGAAGGTAAATTGAGTCAACAGCTAAAGGATCTGGGCAGCGAAGCCACAATGGGAGAGCGGGTCGGGTCCGTGTTAATGGAGTTATTGCCGGCTGGTGAGAGCTCTATTGAAGCTGTATCTGAACGTTTAATGATCAGCAAAAGAACTTTACAGAGAAAACTTGGGGAGGAAAATCACACTTTTCAGTCTGTCTTACAGGAGGTTAGGGTAAGCTTGGCTGATCATTATCTCTCTAAGTCTAATCTCCATCTGGGAGAAATTTCCTTTATGCTAGGGTTTAAGGAGCCTAATTCATTTATACGCGCTTACCGAGGGTGGAAAGGGGTGACACCTCTTCAATATCGGAATTCTATTTATTGATCAGATTTATCTTTGGTTTTAGTGCTGCTACTAGATTGAAGGTAAATCATACTGGGCCCTAGCGGTGTAGTTAAATATGCTTCTTCATGGTCAGTATAAAGTCGTAGGTTTATTTGAATGCTCTACAATAAGTAGCCAGTTGGGAGTTTGGGGCGGACAGCTAGGTAATTTCAATATAAGTTAGGATACTTTCTCTTAAAATTACTCACGGCCTCAATGGTGTAAGGAGTGGCAACTCCTACTTTACGGCCTAATTTAATAACAAAACCATTCAAGTAGGAAAGTTCAGTAACTTTATTTTCTCTAGCATCCTGGTAGGTTGAAGTATAATGATCCAAATTTTTGGCTTGTTGGGTGAGTTTTTTCCACATCTCTTGTTTGTCTTGATTGATCTCAATTTCTTTTGAGAGAACTTCGTAGGATTCATATAGTACATTTTTCATGTGCTTAGTTATTTTTTCGTCTGCAAAAAGCTCCCTGAGGGTTCTTGAATAGGTGGCTGAAAATATATTTGTTGTGCAATTGAAAATAGTCTTTTCAACACGATGCTGTACTATGTTGCTAGTTGTTTTGGTCTCGATAAGTGAGTCTTTAAATAGCTGCAGTAAGCTTTCTGAGTATTTGTCATTCCCAATGAGAAACCCAGAACCTTTTGTATGCTTCAGTTTATTGTTGTTCAGATTGAAGCCGTCATATACCAAGACGCTAGTGAAGTTTTTCTGATAAGTGTATTCAAACTCTGAGATATCAAAAAGGCAGTTTTGTAATAGAATAATAATTTTTGATTTTGGGCTTGTCTTGCTTAAATTGATGAGGTTTTTCTTTAGGTCATAGATTTTGCATGTTAAAAAAACAAAGTCATAGGTTGATTGAGTGCTGATCTCCTTTGAGGTGGGCGGGAAGTCATATCTCTTAGAGTTGATGAGGAGATATTCTCCAATTTTGTCCGCTTTTCTTCCTATGACATCTACATGATAGTTTGCCCGGAAAAATTTTGCCGCTAGGTATGATCCAATGGAACCTGCTCCGAGTATTAATATTTTTCCTTTTTTCATAAGGTTGGTTCAGGATTTTCTTGTTACCTATTTGGCTGGTCGATCTGCAAAAATAATCCCATTATCTGGGTTTACTTCCAGGGCTCGGAGCTCGCCCTGGTAAACTGCTTGAATCTTCCAGCGCCCCCCCACGAAGCGCATACTGGTTATAGGCTTAAATCCAAGACTGTAGAGTTTTGCTCTAATAGTCGATGGATCTAGAGCAATAACCGAAGGCGTTGCTCCGTAAAGATCGGGGCTATCGTAGATTGGGGCGGGTTTGTTAGGGTCTAGCCCTGGGGGAATGGGGTTTGTCAAATTACTAACGAGCATGACCGTTACAATAAAACTCACGCGAGGCTCCACACTACAACCAAGCCATGTTTTTAGTGTGGACAGTGGATGATCATTACGCCAGTGATTTTAATTAAATGTTTGAATGAATCGAAAATAATAACCCGGAGTATGGGTTCGCCGGGTTATTATTTTTAAATGCGGTTATGCTCTCCAGTACCCAATTTTATCGGGTCATCTTAAGCATAAGGTTCAATAGTTTATTGGAAAGTTTTCCATAGGGGGGGCGCATTAATTTCAATAGGTCGATTGGTCCCTGTTGGTAGATGGGGCGCAATTTGGAGAAGGTAAGGAAGCCTTCGTAACCGTGGTAATGACCCATGCCACTTTCCCCAACCCCACCAAATGGAATATCGTGCTGTCCAACATGTAATACACAGTTATTTATCGACACACCGCCAGACATAATTTGCTCAATATAGCGATTTTGCAGGTTCTTATCGTTCGTGTAGGGATAAATTGCCAGTGGTCGTGGCTGAGCATTGATATAGTCAATGACTTCTTCAGGCCTTGAGTAGGTCATAATTGGTAGAAGCGGGCCAAAAATTTCCCGCTGCATTGCCAGCATGTCCCGATTTACGTTGATTAATAGATGGGGAGGGAACTTTCGCAGGCTGTCATTTCGTTTGAGTTCTCCGGCACTCAGGTCGTAAACCTTAGCCCCCTTATCGACGGCATCATCCAGTGTTTTCCACAGACGCTGGTAGGCTGCGTTGTCAATAATGGAGGTATAGTCAGGGCTTTGCCAGTTGGGGAAGTGCTTTTTTATTACCCGCTTGGCATGCTCAATAAAGGTATCCAGTTGGTTCTCAGGGATGAAGAGATAATCTACATTGACACATATTTGCCCGGCATTGACCATTTTCCAGTGGATCAGACGCTCCGCAGCTTTTTCGATGGGAAAATCGGGGGCGATGATAGCGGGGGACTTCCCTCCAAGCTCTAGTGTGACTGGAGTCAGGTTTTCTGCAGCGGAGCGCATCACGGCCCGCCCAGTAGTGCTGGAGCCGGTGAAAATTAGGTGGTCAAATTTTAGGCTGGAAAATAGTGGACCTATTTCACCATAGTCAGCAATAAAAGAGAGTTTTTCCTCTGGAAAATACTTGGGACTAACCTCTTTTAACAACTCAGCAAGCCGACAGGAGTTGGTAGACATCTTTACCATTGCGTGATTGCCTGCGGCAAAGATATTGGTTAGAGGTGAAAAGCTAAGGTTAATGGGGAAGTTCCACGGCACGATTACCCCAACTACTCCCAGGGGTTGAGGTACTACAGTATTTTTTGACAGGGGGTAGGCTTTGAAGTCGATATGGCGCCGCCTGGGCTTCATCCATTTCTTGATGTTCTTTATGGCATCCTTGATGCCGGAAAGCGCAGGATATATCTCCAATAGCAGGGTTTCTTCCCGCGAGCGATTGCCGTAGTCACAGCATATGGCTTCAATAATGGCTTCCTGCTGTTCACGCAGCATTCGTGCCAGGGTTTTTAGATCTTGAACACGCTGCTGATAGCTGGGAACAGGGTTGGCGTGATGGGCTCGGCGCTGGTTGTCTAGCTGGTTCTGGAGTAGCGCCTTGTCTGCATCCTGCCGAGTAAGCGTCTGGATGGTCATTTTATTATCCTTTGGCGTTTGTCTTAGACCAGACTAACGCATTCATCCTCGCGGTGCTTGACCAATTACGTCAGTGAATAGACATAATCACTGTGGTTACGTGAGTTGCCACCACATTGGTAAAAACTGTGATGAATTCAGGCCCTCCCTAGAGTATCCCTAATCCGGGGAGGGCTGGTAGGAGTGATCGCAGACTATGCGAGTCAGCTGTTATCGGGCTTTTCGGATTGGACCTCTGCTGAATTAGGATCCACAATCAGGTCGTATTTCTGATCGCCCTTGTAGGCCTCCACTTTCCAGCGTCCTCTTTCCAGGTCTACCTCCACAATAGGGGTGTAACCCTGTTGCTCTAACTTTGTGAGCACCATAGAGAGTGCCATAGCCCCGGGAGGGGGTTTCTCGTCGGCGATGGCGACTTGTAGCGTGGTTGCGGCGATTAGTGCCAGCAACATTCTGCTGAAGAACTTCATTTTTCACTACCTCGCTTGCGGACCCGGTTGAAAAATTGACCGGGTAATAGAAGGTTTACATCTCGCTTTTACTTAGCAAGATACTTGGCCTTTTGATTGCCTTACAGGCCCTGGTCACCGGGGTGACTGAGACGTTTCTGAACTGCTAGACACCACTCCGGGCTGCCGGGCTTTACATCGGCCAGGTTGCCGCCCGTCAGCTTGGTGATTGCATCAAACCACTCTGCACTGCCAGTAGGGGGTAGACCTGATGGGTACATTTTTTTCAGGTCGCCATCTTGTTGGGCCATCACTTGCCGCTGTACCCAGGTAAACCAGCCCGGTGTACAAATGGTTTCACTACCCGAAGCGGTAGCCTGTAGCTGATTGGTGGGGTCTTCCACCGTGCTGCTCGCGTTTCGCTTAATCGGCTGTTTCATTGCCTCGCTGGCTGTTTGACCAGCGGTTACTTCACTACCCGATGGTTGGGCCTTATGTGGCTCACCCTTGCGGTCGCAGCCGGATAAGGCAAAAACCAGAGCGAGTGGCAGAATAAGGTAATGCATAGAGCCTCTGCAGGTGACTGGTTTGAATCTAAGCATAGGAGGGATTTTGCGACTTTGCTGGGTAGAGAAGTTCCAGGTTGACATTAATACCTTTCCAAATGAGAATGCTTCTCAAATTAACCCCAGGGTGATAGGACTCCCATGTTTACCAGATCTCTATTTCAAAAAGCGATTGCAACTGTTGGTTTGATTGGTGCCATTGGGGCCAATGCCGCTGAGCAAGTAAATATTTACTCCTACCGACAACCTTTCCTGATTGAGCCGATCTTGCAGGAGTTCACCGAGAAAACCGGTATTGAGACCAAAGTGGTCTACGCTAGCAAAGGCTTGAACGAGCGGTTGCAAAGGGAAGGGCGCAACAGCCCTGCCGATCTGGTTCTGACTTCCAATACCAGTAGTCTGATGGACCTGCTTAATAAGCAGCTGACCCAACCGGTAAGTAGTGAAATCCTGGAAGACAATATCCCGGCGCAATTCCGTGATAAGGCCGGTAACTGGTTTGGCCTGACAACCCGAGCGCGTTTAATTTACGCCTCCAAAGACCGCGTTAAACCCGGTGAGATCACTCGCTACGAAGAGCTAGTAGAGCCTAAGTGGAAGGGCCGAATCTGTACCCGCAGCGGCAAGCACCCCTACACCCTGTCCTTGATCGCCTCCATGATCGCCCATCACGGTGAAGCAGAAACTAAAGAGTGGTTGCAAGGCGTGAAAGCGAATCTGGCGCGTAAGCCGCAGGGCAATGACCGTGCACAGGTGAAAGCCATTAGCGAAGGTGTCTGCGACCTCTCCCTGGGTAACAGCTACTACTTCGGTAAAATGATCACCAACAAGGAGCAGCCGGAGCAGGTGGATTGGGCCAAGTCAGTCAATCTGATCTTCCCTAACCAGAAGGATCGCGGTACCCATATGTTTATTTCCGGCGCGGCGCTGACCAAGCATGCCCCCAACCGTGAAAATGCCGTTAAGCTGCTGGAATTCCTCAGTGGTGCCGATGCTCAATACGCTTACGCTGAGAAAAATTTTGAGTTCCCTGTACGCCCCGGTACTGCTCGCTCTGAGTTGATCAAGGAATATATGGGTGAGTTTAAAGAAGACGATCTGAGCCTCACGGAAATCGGTTCCTACGTTCCGGCGGCTTCCCGTATGGTTGATGAAGTACGCTTTGACTTTTAGAATGATTAACTGAATGGGAGTTGCTGCCCAGCCTATTGGCAGCACTATCTCAGCCTTATTCGAACGGCCCTGTCGAGAGACCAGGGCCGTTCTTTTATAATGAGCTTTTGATTTCTTAATTCATGCTAAACCGAGCGAATTTATCAGCGTCGCGCTGGCTGCTACTGGTAGCTACTATTTCCCTACTGGTAGCCCTGCCAGTGCTATCTATCTTTTGGTTGGCATTTTTCCCTGAAGAAAATATCTGGCCGCACCTGTTAGACACGGTGCTGTTTCACTATGTATCCTCCACATTGATTCTGGCTGGCGGTGTCGGTTTGGTAACATTGATAGCTGGCGTTGGCAGCGCTTGGCTGGTGAGTATGTGCCAGTTCCCCGGGCGCCGGTTGTTCGAGTGGGCGTTGCTACTGCCGTTTGCAGTTCCCGCCTATGTGATTGCCTACGTCTATACAGATCTGCTGGAGTACGCGGGCCCAGTGCAAAAGTCCTTGCGGGCTTGGTTTGGTTGGCAGACGGCCAGGGATTACTGGTTCCCTGAGATTCGCAGTATGGGTGGGGCGATTGCCATGCTGTCACTGGTGCTCTTCCCCTATGTGTATATGCTCGCGCGCGCGGCCTTTATCGAACAGTGCGGCAGTATACGGGCCGCGAGCCGGTCATTGGGCTGCACGCCCTGGCAAAGCTTCTTGCGTGTATCCCTGCCAATGGCACGCCCGGCAATTGCGGTGGGCTTATCACTGGTGCTGATGGAAACCCTGAATGACTTCGGCACTGTCGACTTCTTTGCGGTGCGCACCTTGAGTGTTGGGATTTACGATACCTGGCTGAGCCGCGGTAATTTAGGGGGGGCGGCACAAATTGCCTGTAGCACCCTGATTTTTGTTGTTCTGTTAATTACGTTGGAGCGAATGGGGCGGGCGAGGCAGAAGCACTTTGTACAGTCGCCAAATTCCCAGCGTGAACGTTATGTATTGTGCGGTTGGCGGGCTGGTGTAGCCCTGTTGTTCTGTGGGTTATTGTTGGTGGCCGGTTTTATTATTCCCCTGCTGGTTCTGGGTGGATACGCACTTAGTAACTTTTCCAGCTATTGGAGCGAAGATTTTATACAGATCGCCAGCAATAGCTTGTTACTGTCTATTGCAGCAGCACTGGTCTCCGTACTACTGGGCTTGCTGTTGGCTTACGGTAAGCGACTGCAACCCAAAAGGTCCGTACGACTCTTGGTCGGCTTTTCCAAGCTGGGTTATGCAATGCCCGGGGCGGTATTGGCGATTGGAGTCCTGATTCCACTGGCCGCATTTGATAATGCCGTCGACGCTTTTTTACGTGAGCACTTCGATATCTCCATAGGGCTACTGTTAAGCGGCAGTATTTTTGCCATTATTTTTGCCTACACGGTGCGCTTCCTGGCGGTATCTACTGGGGCCATAGAATCCAGCCTGGAGAAGGTAACCCCATCAATGGATAGGGCTGCCCGCTCTCTGGGGCGCAATAGCTGGCAAACCCTGTGGGCCGTGCACCTCCCCTTGGTGCGTACAGGGTTGCTAACGGGTGGTTTGGTGGTCTTTGTGGATTGTATGAAAGAACTGCCGGCGACGTTGCTTCTGCGCCCCTTCGGCTTTGACACCCTGGCGACTTATGTTTACCAGTTTGCTTCTGATGAGATGCTGGAACGCTCGGCCCTGGGGGCTTTATTGATTGTCCTGGTAGGATTAATCCCGGTGATTTTGTTGAGCCGTTCCATTGGGTGGCGCAGAGGTGAGGAGCGCACAGCCCTGGCGAGCTCTGAAGCGCCCGCCCTGTCTTGATAGCTGCTATCGGGCCTGGTCAAACACCAGCGCAGAGGAGAGACGTAGGGGGAGTTTATCACCGGGAGCCGCTTGAACATTGGTATTCAAAGCGGCCTCGACAGTTTCCCCTGCGGCTAACTGAAAGCGATAGCTCACTTGATTGCCGAGAAAATTCTTTTCCACAACCTGAGCCATAACCGCACCGGGATGTTCGCCTGCGGCAATATCCTCACTGCGCACAAACAGTTCGAGCCTATCTCCACTTTCGTATGCAGCTGTTGGCATATTTACTTCCCCTAATGGGGTGCTGATCAGGTCATTGCCCAGGACAGTGCCGGAAATAATGTTCCCTTCACTAACGATTCTCGCAACCGCCAAATTCTTTGGCTTCTGATAAGTATCCTGTGGGCTGTCCCACTGCTGTAATTGACCTTGGCTGAGTACTCCCAGCTTGTCTCCAGCAATAAAGGCCTCGTGGCGGTCGTGGGTAACAATAATCGCAGGGATCTTCTCTTCGCGCAGTATATGGCGGACTTCGGCGGCAAGACTGCGGCGCAGCTCGGTATCCAGGTTAGAGAAGGGTTCATCCAGCAGCAACAACTTGGGGCGCGGTGCCAGTGCCCGAGCCAGAGCGACACGCTGCTGCTGACCACCGGATAGTTGGTGCGGATACTGTTGCCCAAAACCTTTCAGGCGTACTAGCTGTAGCAACGACTGGGTACGGGATTGCCGTTGGCCTTTCGGCATTGACTGGATACCGAAGGCAATATTTTGCTCAACGGTGAGGTGTGGGAAGAGGGCATAGTCCTGAAATACCACCCCAATTTTCCGCTGCTCCGCTGGAACCTTTACTTTGGGAGAAGAGATTACTTCTCCAGACAGTTGAATATTCCCTGCAACGACTGGCTGAAATCCAGCGATGGCGTGCAGCAGGGTTGTTTTGCCGCAGCCGCTGGGGCCCAATAAGCAGGCAATCTCCCCGGCTTGTAAAGCAAAGGAAACTGATTCGATAACCACCTGCTCGCCGTAGCGGCACTGCAGGTTTTCTATGGAGAGTATGGGGTGCACGGGTTTTCCGGTAATTTGGCTTTTAAACACTTCGGGCAGCGTTCGGGTGTAGTTGCTGATCATAGTTATCACTAAGCTAACCGGCAACTAGTCCCGTGTGAAGCATACTATTAGCAGCCCTGCGAAGGCTTCTTTTAGTTGGAGCAAAGCTGGGTGTTTTTTAAGCAGTAAATACTCACTCTAAACCTCATAGGCTAATGTATTCTTTCTCATAGATAATAAGATCTCGTCTATCTCAGAACCACAGTGACCAGCTAAATAGAATCGATATCTAACTGTAAAATAAGCCGACCCAAATCAGATGATACCATCAGCCTCGGCATAGAGATCTTGAGCCGCGTAATGCTTGTTGGTAAAGGTTTACTTTAGTGCTTTGCTTTACTGCCAGCCATGTTGATCGTTTTTAGAGCTTCCTCCGAGCAATCGCTTAAAAAGCTCGGAAAAAATACCTGCAACAATATCCTCTTTGTTGATAGAGTCTTTTTCTCGTAGCTTCTCTGCCTTTCTGTCCAGCTGTTTGGCCATGGAATAATTATTGTTTACTCTGGCGTCTTCAGCCTGTGCTTCTAGTTCATTAGCTTTGGTATTTCTCTCATATATGTTAGCGGTAGAAACACATCCGGAAATAAATATAACTGACAGAGTGAAAAACAATCTTTTCATGCTCGGCGAAACAAATTTGAGATTCATAATATTTTAATAGCCGGTGTTGGCTTGTATAGTGTTGTCAGCACTATACCATAGTCTGATGCAGTAACGCGTTATGTGATATTGAAAGCAAGCATCAGGTCAAAAGCATCGCGGTCTTAGCTCCTTAAAAAATTCCTTGGAGGTCTTTCCCTTTACGCTTGCAGTCAAGTTAGCTTTATCCCTAAAATCATAATGCTTGTTTTTTAATGTTTGTTTTATGGTTATTTATTAATAGAAAATAAATCCATAAGGTCGATAGTGCAGCAAAGAAACACCAGGTTGATATCCATGTTTCACGTTGAGTAAAGAAAGTGATAGCACCGAATAGCATGACAAGTGCCCAAAACTTCCTAAATAGACGATTGCTCGATAATAAAAATAAAACACCAAGCGAGGCATAGATAATATCTCGTACTATAACGGATAACAATCCGCCACCGGACACTTCATAGCACAGGCTATGTCCACATACACTTGTTTTTATTAAATGCCTTGGCCCTGTTTCTAATAGGACAGGTATCCATAGGTATAAACCAAAAACAAAACCTATTATGATAAATATAATGAAAAAAACTCTTTTCCATTTTTTTGTTTCAAGGCTATAGGCTACAATAGGTATCCAAGTAAGCCAAAAGAAGAAGGCAAAAAATAAAAATAAAATAGAAGAAAGCGTCATCAATGATATTATGTTCTCGTTGTACCCAATCCATACCGCTCCTTCAATGGCTTGTTGTAACGCAAAAAGGATAGGGGTAATCGCGAGTAATAAATAGGTTTTATCATTTTTCATAACGTGTCTTGTGCACAAAGCACCGCCAACAAGAAGGACAGCTGCTGATCCGAATGATGCTGTGGCTGAAAAACACATAGTGGTTTTCTCTGTATGTAAAATATTGTCATTTAAGCCAGAGTCTTAAAGCTTGATGAACTATATAACAATAGCCTTAACCTAAAAAATTGGTTGAAATTCGCTAATTTGTATTAAGCTTTTGAATTTTTCTGGAAGGCCTAAGTCAATTTCAACCCTTCGTTTTACCCTGTGGGTGAGATCGAAAACACCATCAAAGGGGCATCGAGTTTACCTATGAAATTTGATGCTTATGTAGATAAAGTCTATGTCGACTGTGGGCAACAAGCCAGTTTGACACCTCTAAGTCAGTTGCAGCGTTTTACTCAGTTATTAACGTTGGTCATCGTTTTGACCTTTGCGTCGGGGGTTTCCTATTGCACACTAAAGTAATAATGCTCCCACAAACACTAATTGTATTGGAGGTATTATTCTTATCGGTACTTTCTGGTCATTTACTTTACGCGCATAAAGAGGGGGTCACCAATCATCTTGTGACAGCGAAGTTATTGGGCAGGGTTAAGGTGGTTAGCGATGGCTCAGTCAACTGTACCTTGCCCAAGAAGACAGGAAAATCCGCTGAAATTTAGTTGCTGTGAGCTATTTTCCCCTATTAACGGCACCTTGGGTTTAGGCGTGGATGTCACGGTTAAGCCTATCTGCGGTAAATAAGAACTGGCGGTCATATGTTATTACCCTCATAAATTTGGGCGTCCTTATCACACTGATATAATCGTGAATTTTAGACTCATTTCGGATGCTGAGATCACGGTGAACACTTACTACTATTTGAGTCACTGTTTGCCCGTATTATTGATCATACTCGAACGACCAGAGGGTAAAGAATGTCCTAATCTAGATAGCTAGACGGAGGCTCAAAGGGCAGATGCCTTATTACTTGTGATTATTAAGTTTTTGGAAATGGCCGCAATCCCTGCACTTAATACCATGTTGGTAGAAAAATAGAGGCATACCCAAGAGTAGGAAGACCAAAAATGCGGGCTTTTTTCCCTTGGTAAATGGCTCAATATTTCGTGAAGAGCAGGACTCACATTTCCTTTCCCCATCACAGCCTAATTCTTGGTCTACAAGATTGGAACGGTCTTGCTTAAGGATTTCATGGGCTTTATCAAGGTCGCTTTCCGACACTTGAAGCCTTACTCCACCCATAGCATTAGAATATAGCCACTGCATATTGACTGTGTGCTCATCTGCAATGAAGGCGCTTATTCCTTCAGACTCAAGTCTTGCTTTTGCAATCTGGGCTTCATATGGAAATGAGAATCTAGCAACGGTTACTAGCAAGTGATCACCTTAACGCTTAACGTGGGTATAGAAAAAAACACCTAAATTTTTGTATCGTTATTTTACGAAAAAATAGCCTACTTACCAGTGAAAACTAAATCAGAATGCACAAAGCAAGATGTCAGCTGAATTGCTCTGTCAGGTGCCACGGTTGGCTCGCTTATACTTTTCCTGGTACTCGCGGCGCTGCTTGGTAACTTCATACAATACAATCCCAGAAGTTGTTCCAAGGTTTAAGCTTTCTATCATTCCAAACATTGGAATAGATACGCAGAAATCGCTACTTTTGACTGCAAGATCACTGATACCTCTAGATTCGTTACCAAACCATACTGCTAATCTTGGCTGAGTGTAATCGGCCTCATGCAATATAAAGTTGTCTTTTCCTTTTACATGAGGAGAGGTAACAATCGAGGTAAATCTGTTGTTCGCCAAATGATCCAGGCATTCTTCGGTACTATCAAATCGCTTTACAAAGCTCCATTTGATTGCTGAGACAGACGGTTTTGAGAGTGATTTCCTTTCTCTCATTTCCTTCCATTCATCAGGCAGTGAGTTGCGTGGATCAATAATATAGGTTTTTTCGACGCCTAAAGCATTGACGTTTCGAATGACTGTTCCTATGTTCTTCATATCCATCGGGTATTCAAGAACACATATTAGATTTTTACAGCGATAAGGCTTAATTTGATTGGCTCTTTTTCGAGTGCCGCTTTTATCAACTTCCATCTTCTTGAAGATCTCAGATAATTTATTCAGACCTAACGTTGCCAGCACAGGTAGCCGAAGTGGGACGTTGTTTGTAGCATAATAGGGATGCAGGTCCTTGCACAAGAAGGTGTATAGCTTTGGGCGTTGATTGGACCCTTTTGTTAAGGATATTCACAAATTACGGTCCCGGCATTGTATGGAGTAAAACTGAAAGTACATTTATCTGATATGCATTGCTCAATGAGATATGAGTCCTGCCCACAACCATTTCCTATATAGCTCACATAATAATGGCACTCATTGGTCACTGTGCCGTCACATTTGCTAACTTCAATACTTTCACCATCATAGTTATACCGTGACACATAGGAGAGATATTGCAATGCAATGGTTCTTGTAACTGAATACTCCACTCCCGAAGATTCAATTTGAACCTGAAACTTTGGCTCCGGCTTTCTCTGCTCTTTGGTACTTGTACAGCCTGAAAGCAACAATACAATTGTTATCAATATCGTTATACATGGCCGTCTTATCGTCAGCAGAGGCCAGAAGGGCTGGAACAAACTGCCTGTGTTTGTATAGTTTTTTTTGTCCGATTCTGATGTTGAAAATCCTTTTCGCTAACGGGTATATTGAGACCTACTTACGTCATCCACCGACAGCCCTTTGGGCTCAAGATATTCGATGACGTTATTGGCCGAATCCTGTTGGTCTTCCATCAATAAAGTTGATCACCCTACGTTTCTTAACAAGGTCCCAACGGAAAACTTTAAACTGCTGCGATTGGCTATCATGCCAGCGCTGCACACCACCAATGCACTGACGAGTAAAGTAGCGATGATCCATAACCAATCTGGCTTGTAATTGATGCCAAATTGAGATTGATAGATCAATTGAGCCGTAAGGTTAGTACCTAAAATGGCCCCCACGCTAGCAATTAAAGAAGTCAGCAACCACTCAAACAGGCTTAGTTTACCGCAGGCAAGGCGTGACTGGCCAAAGCTGATCAGTAAAGCGTTCTTTTTACGCTCATCAGCTTCATAGCCTTTGACCGATGCACTGATCACCAGCAGTGCCAGTAAAATAATCATCAAACTAAATCCAGATACCAGCTTAATCACCATCGACAAAGTATCATCAAAGCGTTGCGTCAATTCGCGCACCGAGATTAACCGCAATGATGGGTGACGCTGCCAAAGCTCTGCCAGCTGACCCCAAGCAGTGTCCGCAAGCTCAAGGCTACCCATATAAAGTGGCGGTGTTTGAAGCTGGTTCATGGTGCTTTGTGGCACATTAAACCAAAAGGTGATGGAACCTTCGCCAGGCACGTATTTATGACTGGCTTTGATTTCAAAGTTCAAAGATTGCCCCGCAACTTCAAACTGTAATTGGTCGCCGAGTTTCAACCCCATATCAGTCATGACTTCTTGCTCTACCGACACTTGTTGCCAGTCGGCATCTCGATCTTGCCAGCGTTGGCCTGTCTCAGTTTGGTTGTTGTTTGCTTGCTGAATACTGAAATGCAAGCGAACAGGCTTTTGTAAACTAGCCAAACTTTCGCTGGGGCTGGTGGCAAATTCCGCCAACGTCTGGCCATTGATATGGCTTAACTGTCCGTACCAAAACGGCTTTAATTGGCGAATGTCACTGCCAGTTTGTGCACTCCACTGGCGAATGTCTTGCACCTGTTGTTCATTGGCCTGGGTGATGATCAGATTACCATCGTGCTCGCGGGTATAGCCTTCCATGGTTTGGCCAATGTCTTTCATCAAACTCAAGGTGAACAGCAACAAGGTGGCACACATTCCAACGCCCAAAATTTGAATGGATTTGCTGAGTAAGCGCTGCTTCATCATATAAAAACCAAAAGCCATCATACCCATTGCACGGCTCGTCACCGTATGGCCCAAACTCAGCACCAACCAAGTCAATACCATCATCAGTATCAAGGTGGCTGCCATAGCGGATAGCGTCATGGCCGTGAGCAGACCGTTGTCGGAGTAAACAAAAGCCACCGCAGCCACACTGATTAATGCAAATCCATAGCGAGGTAATAAGTGATTCGGACTCGACATTTGGCGAATCAACTGTGCCGGGGTTACTTTGGCCATCACTAACCAATTGGGAATTTGGAAAATTGCCAATAGAGCTAACAATAGCGCGTAACTGCTGAGTAAATCTGTCCATACCCAGGTGGTGGTTAGGTCAGCAAACTGTGTCTGCATTTGTAGCAAAATTAGGTATTCGGCCCCCCATGCCAAGGCGGTTGCCGGAATTAGCCCTGCAATGAGTGTTAATAGCCATTGACCAAATGATAAAGCAAACACTTGGGGTTTATTGCTGCCCATGGCCAAACACACCGCCGCAAAACGCTGCTGGGATAACAACTGACGTCGACCGGCTTGGTCGATGGCAATGGCTGCCATCAAAAACAACAGTACCGATGCTAAGCCCACAAAATTCTCAACCCGTTGCCAAAACATTGCCAACGGATGGCCGCTGTGTTTGTCATAAAGCTGTGCAGTTACTAGCTCAGTGGTGGCCCACTGTTTTAGGGTGTTCAATTCGCTTTTATCCCCCACAAGTAAATAGCGAAAGAGGGCATTGTCGGCTTGTATCAGTGGAAGGTCATCTAGATGCACCAATGCCCGCATCGCCACCGAATGGCCTTCGAGCAGGCGGTCGGGTTCATGTTGTACCAAACCTGTGAGCTTTAATTGTCCATGTCCCATATCTAAGGGTTGGCCAAGGGTAAGCTGCAGCGAAGCAAACAATCGGCTATCGACCCAGATTTCACCGGATTTAGGTCCATGGCTCAGGGATTGCTCTTGCCCATCCGTCTCAAACGCCACTTGCACGGTGCCTTGCACTGGATAATGATCATCCACTGCTTTTAACTGCACTGCTTGCCAATGGTGATCATGGGTCAAGGTTACGTTCACCAGCTGGCTCACGCTCAACTGCTGTGCATGCTGGTGCAACTTGTTTAGTTGCGCATCGGTTAGGGCTTGATGCTGAGAAATTACCAAATCGCTGCCAAGCATTTGTTGCAAATTATTGGCCAAATAAGCCTGAATGGAACTGCTGGTCAAACTGAGTGTTAAAATGAAAAACATCAAACTTGCTTGGGTCCAGCGAATTAAGCGCGCATCCCCTTGATGGTATTGCTGGCGGAATAATTGCCACACTAATAAAATCAGCATAATGCGCCCACCCTAGACGTAGCTTGGTTGCGCGCCTTGACCGTTAATTTGCCTTGCCCCAATTGCAGTAAAGTATCGGCCTGCTGCGCTAATTCCATCGAGTGAGTGACGAGTACCAGCCCCGCGCCGCTTTGCTGACAGCAATCAAACATCAATTGCGCGATATGTTGCGCAGTTTTTTCATCTAGGTTACCCGTGGGTTCATCGGCAAAAATAAATTGCGGCTGCATGACAAAAGCACGGGCAATGGCCACCCGTTGTTGCTCACCACCACTGAGCTGCTGTGGTTTATGGTACATTCGCTCAGCTAGCCCCACTTTGTCGAGCCATAATTCGGCTGTGGTTAATGCACGTTTATCGCCTTTTAGTTTTAAAGGCAGCGCGACGTTGTTTAAGGCGTCGAGTTCGGGTAACAAATGAAACTGCTGAAAAATAAAACCTGAGATTTGACGCAGGCTCTTTAATAGCTGCGGTTTACCGTTTTTTTGGAATTGCACTTCGCCAGAAACGGGAGGTTCAAGACCCGCCATTAACAGTAATAAGCTTGATTTGCCTACTCCAGAGGGCCCCACAATGGCGTAAGACTGACCACTGTGCAGCTCAATATTTAAATCCTCAAACAGGCTGACCTGTTGTTTGGCCAAGGTAAAGCGATGGTCAATTTGCTTTAAGTGAATACTGCTAGACATGGCTAGCTCCTTTAAAGAACTGGTTGAGCAGCACTTTAAAGAAGCAGAGGTGAAATGAAGGTGAAATCAGTAGAAACAAGTTGCTAAGTTGTCAGAATACAGGTAGTGAGACTTTATGTTGTTTGATAACGCCTAGCTTATCAGTGAGGGTAACGAGTCCAATAGAGGCTGCTGATCGGAACGTAGTGCATCTGCTTGTAAAATTCATTGCTTGGAACTGCCTTTGACAGTGAATTTTTTTGTTAGCTTACGATCGGTGAGTAAATTTAGGTTTTCAGCGTAGTAATTTTGATCAATAGATAACACCCAGATGGTACCAGAAAGATTAACGGTAGCTTTAAGAGGAAATGTCACCGAGAACCTCGTTAAGATTGCTTTAGCTTCAACTCCATCTTGTGGTAACGCACCAGTCAGCAGTTCTGGTTCACCAGTGCATTCAAGCTTTAAAAGTTGAGAACCTGGTTGCTGATTATAAAGCTCTGTTTCTACATCCTTTACTACGAAGCTACGATAATCCGTTCCCAGTCCTAGCCACTCAATCATATGAGTGCTTTTATCTGCACAGTCAAAACCTGAGATTTCAATGTGCTTATCTTTGTTAATGGACTCAATAGACTCTGCCAGTACCGACATACTCAATAGTGTAAATGTTATAAGTTTCAGAATCTTTAGCACGATATCTCCGTGAATTTAATGCCCGCCGCAAAGGTGAGCAATTTGTTGTGAGTCCAGCGC
Organism: Microbulbifer mixtoriginis (SeqCode); assembly: GCF_052467235.1. Lineage (NCBI taxonomy): Bacteria > Pseudomonadati > Pseudomonadota > Gammaproteobacteria > Cellvibrionales > Microbulbiferaceae > Microbulbifer > Microbulbifer mixtoriginis (SeqCode). The sequence goes on from NZ_CP174305.1 coordinate 3,521,955, forward strand.
AAGAAGTGCGTGCATGTGCCGGCTTTCGTTAGAGAGCAAGCGCACTACTAGCACTGACATGAAACGGTTCTCCAACAACCTCAACTATTTCTGGGACAGGAAAGTTGTTACCACTACAGTCAATTTCTATGTATTCAACCATTCCTGATTTTCCAGAGAAAATTAGGATCTCTAACGTTTTACCTGCTTCTGCAAGATTAAAGTTTGCTTCAAAAATTACACGATACTTACCTGGAACTGCAATGGCCTTGATGAAATCCGGGACCAGAACTTTGAAGCTATTACATCCGCACTGACAGAACTCAGAAAACACGGCTTTGTCGAGGTGATTCTTTAGCGCTTGTGTATCAGGGAACTGACATCTCTCTAAAATGAAGTTAATCCAATCCCTTGCTCTGTATTCGTTATTCATAGTTTCTCTAACATTGGCTGCATTGTGTATCGTTAGGGTTTGTAACCTGAAAACTCCACAATTTTTCTACACGAGCCCGCTCCACAGGAATATCAAAACGCTCTAGCCAGCTATACGAAAACGGCAAAATCAATTCACAAAAATCAACCGTACTATTTTTAATTGGAAAAATGTATTTCTCGCTAATTGAAAGTTGCAAAGAATCACGACTCTGTATATTTAAGTTTCTTCTCAAATTTCCTTTAAGCCAATGCTTGACCAAAAGTTGGTACTCATACTCATCTCTTGCTTTCAGATCGTACTTTCCTGAAACCACTTGGGCAACAATAACTCTGGGTCGCTGATTCCAGAACTCCTCAATGTAAACTGGCGGATCACGCTCGGCACATTCCCAGCTGTAGCAGGTGCTGGAACAAAGAAACAAAATTATTGGTAGTAGTTTCATAGTGCCTTAACGTCCGCGGAGGCCCGCTGGGCCTTAGCATACTGCTTGCGTTTGTTAGATTTAGTCGAAGCAAATAGCATGGTTTACCATACCTAGCTCGACATTTGCCCAGCAACCACAAGGATTATTGGAGGTAGAGCACTGGCCCACGGCAAAAACGTTGCCAGCCTTACTCTCCGAAACCCTACATTCACCCTGGCATTGTGAACTACTTAGACAGGATTTTCCGGCATCCGAATAGTTAACGATGCACATTTTAGTACCGGACATACACACAGGGCGAAGCTCCCCACCAACCGCGAGGCACTGTTCTGCTGTTTCAATTGCATTGAGTCTCGCAAGTTTTTCTTGCTTATCTTTAGAAAGCATCCACTGCTTCATAGCAAACAACATCAAGATTACTAAAACAACGGTTGATATTGACTTGACCATGGCAATCTAACGTCTGCAACAAACGCGAGCGTTGTGAGTCGAGGCCGATAGGCCGGTTTGTTTGCGTTTGTTAGCCAATTCTATCCACTTTAGTTTGATCTTTGATATATCCCAATTGAAATAGCTCTAAGGCAATTCTTTTAAGCTCAGATATCTCTTTTGCATTACGATCTTTTTTCACACTAAGGATCTGATATCTCTTTTGCATCAGCTTAATGTTCTGATCATTTTTTCTGCAGTCGACGCATTTGGTACAATCGGCATCAACATAAAACCCCAGCCCTTCAAACCAGTGCTTCTGCTCGTTAGCAAAAAAAATAAACCATCGCCTGCATTGAATACAACAGCGTTCTATATCTACGTAAAACTTACGCGGAAATATTGAATAGTTCTGCCTATCAATATTTGCAGGGATAGCCGTTTCGGGGAAAACACTATCTTTATCAAGGCTCCAATGAGCAGACGCAGCCATTTCAGCCGTCATCTTGCTTCCGGAGTATATTGGCTTGGAACCATATCGTGGATGATCTACGTACTCTCTGTATCTCATTTTACGCTTCTTTGAGATTAGTTTATTTGGTAAGTCTTTCACTTAGCGCCATTACGAAAAGTGTAATTACAGCTTTAAGTTTTAACCTTGCCTTGCCATTCCAGGTCCTATAACTCCTTATACAGTGGCGCTGAGGCGTCGTTTTTTTGTTATACCCTTTAGATTATTGTTGTCGAAATACCTATAAGCATTTATTGCTAGTTTTGTTTGAATGTTAAGTATCAAGGCTTCATTATTTCAAGTAATTTTTTTCTGTACTTGGGGCCATACATTACAATACCGATTGGAGTGTCGTCTTGTAATGCCTCTTCTAATTTAACAACCCATTCTGGTCCAAAACCACCACACAACTCAATAGACTGAACACCTTCATTAACAAGTTTTACCGCTGTTTCAATAATAGAATTGTCATTTTTAGCAGAAGGGTCAAAACCAACGGTTATGAATGTGCAATGTTGATTCTCATTTATCCTGGTGTTTTCTTCAGGTGAAAAGCCAGCTGAAAAATAGAAAAAAGCCCACTTTTTCAAATTCGGCAGTGTCATATATTTCTCCAAAATAACTTTCACTCAATTACGAATGAGAATCATAGACACTTAAGACCGAATTTAAAAGTTTTTTACAAAAACAGGTTGTGTATGGATGAGGTGGCATAACGTCGCCAACAAATGCTGAATGGTAGAGAGATCCAGCCGTATTTTTGGCGGCGATTTTACTGGGCTTTGTATGATTGTTCTTGCCCGATTCTGATGTTGAAAATCCTTTTCGCTAACGAGTAAATTGAGTCCCACCTTCGGCGGCCACCGAAGGCTTTGTTTATCACAGTTCGCTGTCTGGCCGGTTCGTAAAAGACCGATAACTAGTATGTACGTGATAAGCACTCAATGGGCATAACTCGAATAGTCATGTGGGCCTTGAGCCTGAATAGCAAGGCGGAGATAGCTTATCTTATGGAACCTCAAGAGATCAGTGTCGGTATCGGCATGAGCAGTAAAAAACTTGATATTTATATGAGACCTACTGGCCAATTCTTAAGTGTTACCAATGATAAAAATGGTAGTTAGGATGCCATTAAACAACTATAACCTCTTAAACCTCAGAGCGTATTAATAGAGTCTACTGGAAGGCTCGAATTAGAGTTTGTTTGCGCCGCAGATAAAGCAGGATTACCTATTGTCGCTTGCAATCCGTCTCAGATAAGAAGCTTCGCTAAATCCGAAGGACGCCTCGCCAAACCGACGAGCTAGATGCAATTGATATTGCACATTCTGGTGAGGTCATGAATCCAAGACTGTAGGTGCTGAAACCAGAAAAACTTAGGGATTTCAGTGACTTGCTGGTGGTAAGAAGTCAGTGTTTAGAGATGAGCACAATGCAAAAGAATCGGCTCCTGAGAATGCCGAAATCAGTACTCAAACCTATACAGACCATTCTAAACACCATAAAGAAAGAGCTACAAGGTATCGACAAGCAACTGGATAAACTGGTTAACAGTGTGTCTGAGTGGCGGCAAAGGCGCGACCTACTGTTGAGTGCTAAAGGGGTCGGAAATGTTTTGGCTTACACGCTAATGAGCGAACTTCCAGAATTAGGGAAATTGAACCGCAAATAGATTGCAGCATTCGTGGGAATCGCCCCGATAAGTCGTGATAGCAGTAGCTTCCAGGGTTAGCCCTATATTCGAGGCGGACGACATCGTGTGTGTACAGTCTTATTTTCTTCTATGATGTCGGCAATACAATGCACCCTAAATTAAAATCAATGTATGAGCGCCTAGTCGCTGCTGGCAAACCAAAAAAGATGGCTTAAATAATTGACTAAGGACCATAGTCACTTGTTATGCCACCTTAACCAAGGGAGCTACATGTGCCATATAGTTTACCTTTCCCAAAGGAACCCCTTTCATCCGCATGATGTTGTAAGCAGAAACCAAATGAAAATAAAAGTTGGGGATTAGAAATTCTTGAATGTAATCCTTCCCCTCTAACTCAAGATATTGATTTCCATTAAGGTTTATTCGCTTTAGTTCTGACAATTTTGAATCTCCTAGCTCCGAATCTTGAAGTTGAGATTTAGTTCGCTCAATTAGGTTCTTAGCTACGGTTAAGGACTCAATTTTAGGAGATAGATTATCGGATTCCTGATTTTTGCACCAAAGCGAGAAATTGTAAGGCTGATTACATGCGTAGGCGATCTGTGTGCCAAAAGGAAGCATGTCTTCAATTAGTCGAAAATCCAATATGGATTCTGACTCCTCATGGAAGTGCTGTTCAGAAATTTCAAGAATATGACCAAGAGTCGTTAGTCTAGACGAAAATAAATCGACTAAGCTCTTAGTTCTTTCCTTTGACATTGTATTACCTCCTTAACAGTGGAAAGTCTTAGTCATGACGCCCCAAGCACTGGCCGGAACGTAGTTGGTTGATTTTGTGCTATTAAAGCACAAAATAAAGCGGCGCAGTGGAGGTCAAGTACATTGCTTTGTCAGTTTTTTGAATCGCAAAATGATAGCTTATTGCGTAAAACCAAACCAATAATCCCATTAGGATCTGAAGAAAGCTCGACGATTGATTGTTTGTTATCGCCGATTGGTATTCGATGACACGGATTAGACTGGATTTGATCATTTTTCCGATATAGAAAATACAGTTGAACTGAACCCAATTCAACAGGTATCCATGAGTCATTAAATGTAAATCGATCCCCTATTTCAAAAGTACTCTTGATTGAATTCAATACCAAGAAAGTTGAGTCGATACCTCGATTCAGATCTTGCAATCTCTCCCACGCTGGAGAGTCACGCCACTCAATAGGCTTTGCGTTATATGAGCTAATTTCATGTGTCATATCTGCGTACGCGATGCGGCCTGAGATTTTCTTAGCAATAACAATGTCAGTGGCATTATTCAAATCAACGCTTAAATTCTTATGATCATATTCAAACGAAATGGCTCGCTGAGAATAAAGGATGATTAATAAGGTTAGATATATAACTTTCATTGATCGAAGCCCGATGAAAACTAACGCCTTGCAGCAGAGGTCGGCACGTAGCGACGGTCCTGCTGACTGCGACTGTTATATTTCGTTTTTCTTGAGCTGGTTTTCAAGGCTCTTTAAATCACCCAGTACCCATACATCAGAGATTCGATCACCTTCAAAGGTAAACAAAGCACATCCATTCCAAGTTACGCGTTTATGTGATGGTAAAAAGCCCATAAACTCATCTCTATGAAATCCGGTAAAGGACATCTTTGCAAAAACCTTGTTTTCCTCTTCTACGAGATCTTCAATAATACACTTGTAATCACCCAGTGCTTTGTGAACCATATCGACATATTCAGCGAAACCTTTATGACCTCGCTTTTCCTGCCCCAATGATCCTCTAAAGGAGAAGCTCTTATGCAGGATCGATGGCATTGCTTTCTTATCGTGGGCATCCCAAAGAACCTCATAAAATCTTCGAACTTGATCTTTATGCACTTGTCATCCTCAGAAACATAACGAAGCGGCGTGTAAGCTGTCGGGCGCCAAAGGCGCGTAGTTAATTGACTTGGTACGCCCAGCAAGAGCGTGGATTAATGGGGTGAAAGTCCGCTGTAGGAGGATCACCATTTAATGGATTCCATTAAATGCTAACTACTAGCGAATGGCAACTGCAATACCGTGAGGTCTTGTGGGAAGGAAGCCGCTAGCAAAACTATGAGCTGACGAACAGAAACATCCTATAAGGCTTAGTCTGGAGACGAGGTGACCAAGGACACCGAAGTCATGTGATCTAACGGGTAGAGTAAATGATACAGTTGTGTAGTGAAAGTTCACGTTCTTATCGGGAGAGATCTGTTTAGCTTGTTGCTGTGAAGCTGACAGGCGGCCGCTGACTCATAAGTAGGCCCAACCCGCTAGCTACCATCGTGAGGAGAAAAAATGGTGGAACACAGCGGCGTCTCGGTCAGTAATGATCAAGGTGATTAAACAGAAGTCAGCCGACGGCATAGTAGCCTAATGCCAAGAGTAATACCTTAGATACGGTGAAGGCCTGAACCCAAAATCCACGAATTAAAAGACAGGGCTAGCCTACCGATATGTTGTCAGCCGGATATAAAATTGACGTAGCACACAGCCATGACACTCAACTCAAATGAAGAGCTGCTCGACGTAATCGCTGGGTAGAAGTTCATTACGGATAGGGAACCGCCCATTGCGGACTCGCACGATAGGTGGTGTGGGGGCCGGTAGCTAGAAACTACCGGCTACCCGATTTATGTGGCATTTGGGCAAAGAACGATATGGCGAGATTTTAGCCGAGGTAGATTCCCAATATTTCAGATAATCAATTGATGGGTAGCTCATTCGAGTCAACAATATCCGTGAATCAGCCTTAGATGTGGGAGCAGTCGCTATTGCCGAATTACCTGCCCCCTTCTTGTCCCAAAGTAACCACACTCCAAATATCATAGCCAGGAAACAGAATACCCAAAGTATTACTGGGCCAGAAGCCCCCTTAAATTTAAAACCCATGGCTTCGAATTCGATTGGACCTCGAGCGATCTCCAGCAATGCAACGAGACAAAACGCTGTTATCGCTGACATGGCTATTCCTATGGTCGCGGCCGGATGTTCTTGGACCATTTGGAGAAACCAGTTGTTGGAGGTGGCGCTCCCGACAATTGACTGATAAATGAGAAAAATAAAGAAGTAGCCAGCCCAAAGCGCCGTACCTATGACAGCTGCCCAAGTTATCCACCGGCGAAGGTTCTGAATACCGTTTGTATTGGGCTCAGGCTCTTGCATTATTCTTTCCTTTAATTTCCTTAGGCATCTCCAAGATGACGATGACTATGCAAGGGGAAAATATACGGTGTTACATCTCCATTTTACTAGTTATGTTCTCAGAGAAACTAAGTATATCAATGACCGAAATATGACGTACGTGCATGTTCATCACTTTGGCGACAACTTGAGTCTGCTGATAGATCTGCATGCCACATAACGCTCCCATCAAGCGCCGCCGTAGGCGGTGATCTTGCCCCGATAAAACGGACACACTACTTTTCATACTGCTATTCGCTCATATTCCATTGGTGATCGGTAGCCTAGAGCTGAATGCAGCCGCCTACGGTTGTAAAAATCATTAATATATCGAGCCAAAGCATACTTTAGATGGCTCATTGTCTGGAATCTAGTTTCTCTAATCAGTTCAGCTTTTAAGCTATGGAAGAACGACTCCATATGGGCATTATCCGTACATTTACCCGCTCTACTCAAGCTATGCTGGATTCCATATTTTCTCAACTCTTTTTGATACTCGGACCCTCTGTACTCTACACCTCTGTCCGTGTGTAATATTAATCCCGGTTTGGATCCTCTTTTCCTTACAGCATTCATCAGGGTTCTTCGGGTTAATTCTGTTGTTCTTTTCGTATCTAAACTCCAACCGATTACTCGGCGAGAATACAAATCCATCACCACTGACAAGTACTGCCATTGACCCTTAACCTTAAGGTAGGTTATGTCAGCAACCCAAACTTGATTCTTGCTTTTAGGCACAGCTCCATCCGGTCTAAGATTCTCCCCAGAGGCTAGGAAACGCTTTATGCCTGGTGCCCTACGTGTCACTCTCGTAACTCTGGCTACGACTCCTAATTCCTGCATCAGCCGGGCTACGCGCTTACGGCTAACTTCATATCCCTTGGTCAGCAGGGCTTTCCAAATTCTTGGACTACCATAGCGCCCTGCAGAGTCATCCGAAATCTTTTGAATCTGAACCTTTAGATCATCATCTTGGTGTTTTCGGTGCGATCGCTGCCTCTTCAGCCAATCATAATAGCCACTGCGCGATACTCCCAGCCACTGACAAGTTCTTTTGATACCTAGTTCTGATCCGAACCTCTGGATGAATCGATATCTTGCTGATGTTCCTCCGCAAGAAACCGTTGCCACTTTTTTAACAAATCAAGCTCCTGCTTTAATTTACGATTCTCCGCCTCTAAACGCTTTACTCTAGAAAGTTCTTTCTCTGCTTTAGAGACTACACCAGTAAGCTTTCTTCGTTTATCTGCCACAATCTTCCCCTCCTGAAACTCTTTTCGCCATCGTGACAGCATGAAAGGGTGAATGTCGAGAGTTTCGGCCACTTCCTTAACTTGAACACCCTCTATCAAGCTAAGCATTACCGCTTTCACTTTGAATTCGTTTGAATACTGCCAAGTCTTTCTAGGTTTGTTGTATTTCGGCATAAGACACCTCGTCTGTTTGACTTTGGTGTCCGTTAAAACGGGGCAAGATCACGGTCGCTTGGATGGGCTTGTTAGGCGCAGAATTTATTCCCAGTATTTAGAGTGTATGAAATTTCGCAGAGTGCTACTTTTTATAGATATAATTTCTTTTTCACGCTCATACCAACCAACGAATATACCTGATAAACGGCACGCAAATCGAAGCTCATTTTCTGAATCTATACCTACAAGCTCAAGAACTGGACCACCGCTATTACCGCTAAAGCTGGGGGGTGTTACTTTCTTATTGTCGCTATCTACAGCATTTTTCTTACTGAAATGAAATACAAGAGGGTTTCGTATATGAGGTTTGGATTGATGATTTTTTACTGGAGCAGTAAAGCTTGTTCCTTGAATATATTTTTTAATCTTGTTGAGTCTTGGATTGATAATATTCTTCTTTCCAGGGAAACCAATTAAAAAGTTTATCCCTGTTGATTCTGATTCAGTCCTATTGTTATCAATTGGTAAGGCTTTAATCTTCTCAATGCCATTATTACTAAGCCAGTCAATGCTTAAATGGCTGACAGCTAAATCATCTTCTTCAGATATAGCAAAAGGCATCTTGTTTAGTGGTATAGAATGACTATTTATGTTAACAATTAATAATTCTTCTGCATGCTCTTTTACAACATGAAGAGCGGTAACAAGAAAAAACTCACTCCTTTCCTGAACAATGAAACCAGTTCCAAGGAGCTGGGCAACTCCATTATGGTGAGGTTTTTCTGTATAAATAGGGACAAGAATATCACCCCACTTTTGTACCATTATATCTATATCACTTACGGAAGCTTTCACTTCTATCATATTGATTCCATATTGGTGTTGATATGAGGAGCGCCTAACAGCTATACAGTAATCATTCTGACCACTATTATCCTGATTGTTATCTCAGAATCAATTTCTACGCCAAGGTCTAAATTTTTATTTAAAACCATAGACTTAAAGTATCCTGATACATCCGTGCAAACTGGAAAAGCGATCACTTTGACTACTATCCCAATTTTAACGCTAGTTCGTAAGCAATTGATTTTATTGCTATTTTGGGGTTTATCTTCTTGTTCTCCAATATCAGGGTCAATATGATCGTAAATCCCTAAGCTAGCACTCGCCAACTTTTACAGGCTGGTATTAGTTGGGGAGTGGTTAAGGTATCCAGGGTTCCTCTGAATCACTCTGTAATATCTCTGCGGATCTTGAAGGCTAAAGATGTTAGGTGCAGTTCGCGCGAATGGACGTAGCCCTTTGCAAGCGTTGCAAAGCAGCAGATGTGGCTTTCAAGGATCGGCCTGAGGGGCTTCCATAACGATTCATTTCTTCTATGGTCTAGTCATTCCTGTGAAGCTACGCTCTTATTGAAACCACTCTGTAAGTTGAGGCATCACTGGGTTGTTCAGAGGCTCCTAAATCTCGCAGTAATATCTTAAAAGTCTGCAAGTTACTTTGGTCTATGGAGAGATCTTTTCTGTAGATATATGGGGTACGTATTAAGTCGAAGCATTGATGATCTATTGTTGTCTGAACTCCAGCGTGGGAGCGGTGGGTATATTAATCTAAACGGCCATTTTTATGCGCAACTGAAATTTTCCAAAGCATAAATAATAAAAAATATAGGCACAAAAATAATCTTATTGGATTTTATTAGGATTGTTTTAGTGTCAAAGCCACGTAAAATCGAAAGATATTTATTGGTATTTTGGTCGAGATTTAGAAGCCATCTAAAGGCAACAATCAAAGCAGCTCGATTCAAAGAGTCGAAAGAATCAAGAAACCAAGAATCCTCTAAAAATCACCTCTCAAAGGAGACCGGTAGCGTGAAGTAAGAATAAGTAAAAGGCGCTGACCCAAGGTGCTGGAACACCTGGGGCCAGCTAACCAAGTTGATAATCACGGTATCAAAGTGGCTATATGCATAGTACGCTACAAACCCGCTCGTCTTCAATAAAGTGGAGCACAATCAGCGGCTTGGAGAGATTCTCTAAGCCCTGGGGGCGTTGCGTCTGCCTTTTCTTTTTCTATGCCTACCGTTCTCGCGCACCTCCTCGTAGTTACTCAAAACATTTCTATTCAAGCTTTCCCATTATGGAAGGTCTATCCATGGTTTGAGTATCAGTAGGAAACAAATATGTTGATCTTAAAGCGCCGTACAGGCGAAAACTTACGGATTGGAGCAAATGTCTCAGTCACGGTATTGGAAGTTAAGGGTAATCAGGTAAAGGTGGGAATACTTGCTCCAAAATCCCTGCCTGTACACCGCGAGGAGATTTATAGGCGGATCAAAAGGGAGGGAAATATGGACAATGGGAATCGCTGAGAATTTGATCGAGATGGTGGCGCTTAGCCATGAATGGGTTATGTTGCCATTGAAGGGCTAACTAATGATAGTTAGCCCTTCAATTTTCAATCGAACCAGACGAGCCTCTCGCTGCGACTAGAGCCGCCGTTTAAGCTCAGGATTAAGCTTTATTAGTGATGCTTAAACCCAGCGGCAAATTTGTCTGCTAATTTAAAGTATTCCTTAAGGTCCTTACGGGTCTTTTCTGTACGGTTGTTCTCGGAGTTAAGATGGATATTCTCCACAACAACGGCAATTTCTTTTGCCAGCTCTTGCTTGTCACCCTTTAGGTTCTCAGCGAAAAACTCAACACTTTTCTCAAGTGTGTAGGTGATGACATGTATTTGGTGAAGCTCAGCAGCATCAAGCTTTTGCTTGCTCTTAATTTCTGCGGTTTTCTCAACGAAAATCTTCTTGGCATCCTTCATCGAAGTAACATCCGCTACTTTAAGGTGCTGAATGGGCTTTTCTCCAGAAGCATCGCTAGCTTGCGCTGTGGTAGCAAAAGTAACAGCAAAAAGTAATGCAATTAAAGTTCTCATCTTTCCTCTCTAACGCCCAAACTTTAAGGGTTGGTAAGGCATTGATCGGGCGAGGTGAATGCCTAACATTTATCAGTGATCATTTTGGTCACTTTGATCGCTATCGTAAATGAGGATAACTATCATTAAGATTTATGATACAGGAATTTTTAGGGGCTCAAAACATTTCTGGCAGAAATTGCGATCTGGCTGATCGAAGCTTGAACAGGTCAAGAAAATGGAATCTGAGAACGGTGAGTACGGGAGGGGCCAACGGAGGCCTTTAGCCAGGAAGAGGCGCCCCGTGTCATGGAATTTGATTAGTTAACCCTCTCTTCGCGGTAGCAAAGAGAAGGTTATTTACAGGAAGAGCCGGTTAACCCGGTATTATTGAGGCCGGTTTCACAAATTAATTGGTACGGAGGCTAAGAAACCTCGCCCAATACATCAACCATTGCCGAAGTTAATTGGCTGAGGTCTTCTTTAGTAATCACATAGGGCGGCATGGCGTAGACCAGCTTGCCGAAGGGGCGCAGCCAAACTCCGCGTTCGATTAGGGCTTCCTGCACTTTGGCCGTATTGACCGGCTCGCGCATTTCCACCACGCCAATCGCTCCAAGGGCTCGAACATCGGCGACACCCGGTGCGGATTTTAATGGGGCTAGCTGTTCGGTCAGCTGCTGCTCGATTGCGGTCACTCGTTCCTGCCAGGGTCCGCTGAGTAGCAGTTGAATACTGGCATCGGCGACGGCACAAGCCAGGGGGTTACCCATAAAAGTGGGGCCGTGCATAAATACACCGGCTTCGCCTCGGCAAATTCCTTCGGCCACTTTATCGGTACAGAGTGTGGCGGCGAGGGTCATGGTGCCACCGGTGAGGGCTTTGCCCAGTGTGAGGATATCCGGGGTGATATCGGCGTGTTCACAGGCAAATAACTCGCCGCTGCGACCAAAGCCGGTGGCGATTTCATCGGCGATTAATAGCAGATCGTGCTCGTCACAGAGCTCGCGTACACGGCGCAAATAATCGGCAGAGTAAAAACGCATGCCGCCAGCGCCCTGGACGATCGGCTCTAAAATAATCGCGGCCAGTTGATCGCCGTTTTGCGCAATCAGTTGTTCCAGTTCACGGATATCTTCATCCGGGCAGGTTTCGCCGAAAGGGGTTTGCGGGGCGGGGGCAAACAGGTGTTGGCTCAATTGCCCGGCAAACAGGTGGTGCATGCCGGTAACGGGATCACAGGTGGCCATGGCCCCAAAGGTATCGCCATGGTAGCCATTGCGCAGGGCCAGCAATTTACTCTTGCCCGGTTTGCCCTGGGAGTGCCAAAACTGCAGAGCCATCTTGATGGCCACTTCCACAGACACTGAACCGGAGTCAGCCAGAAATACCCGGTTGAGGCCGGGTGGAGTGATTTCCACTAATTTCTTGCACAGCTCGATTGCGGGCTCGTGAGTTAACCCTCCGAACATCACATGGGACATTTTGTCCATCTGATCGCGCATGGCCTGGTTTAGCTCGGGCACATTGTAGCCGTGCAGGGCACTCCACCAGGAGGACATACCGTCGATCAGGCCGCGCCCGTCTTCCAGGTAAAGTCTTACCCCCTCGGCCCGCGCTACCGGATATACCGGGGGCGGGTCGATCAGGGAGGAGTAGGGATGCCAAATATGTTTGCGATCGAAATCCAGGTCCATAAAAACTACATCTTTATTCTCAAGAGCCGACATTCATCAGTTAGGCCAGTTCGCGCAGTACTCTGAGCGGGGGCTGGCTGATCGAGCTGTAACAGGCCAGGGTACCGGCGGTGCCAACCAGTACTGCACCGGTGAGTGGTCCGGTTAGCCAAAGGACTGGGTGCAATATCACCGGCAGTTCAAAGACCCAATAAGACAGCACCGCCAAGGTGGCTTCAGCACCGATAGCCGCGAGCAAACCGGCGGCAAAACCCAGTAGGCCAAATTCCAGTATCAGGCTTCTCAGCAACAAGCGCCTGCGGCCTCCCAGTGTGCGGATAATTGCCGCTTCCTGCAATCGCTCGGCGATACTGGCGCGCACCCCGGCAATTAATACCAGGACCCCGGCCACCAGCATCAGGGCCATAACCGATTCGATAGCAAAAGAGACCTGGTTAATGGTGTCGCGGATACGCTGGATGATCTTATCCAGCTCTATCACGCTGACGCTGGGGAAGGCGCGAACCAGATCGTTGACCAGTAGCTTGTCCTCCGGTGGGAGGTAAAAACTGGTGATATAAGTAGCCGGGAAATCATCGATAGTGCCCGGTGCAAATATCATATAGAAGTTGGGGCGCATGCTGTTCCAGTCCAGCGAGCGGAAGCTGGCTACCGGGGCTTCTACTTCGAGTCCGCCGATGGAAAAGCGCAACTGATCTCCCAGTGATAGTTCCAGCTGGGCTGCCAGCTCCACTTCTACGGAAACACCTTCGCTGGCCTTGTCCCACCATTCGCCTTCCAAGATACGGTTGTCCGGCGCCAGGGTATCGGTGTAGCTCAGGTTCAACTCCCGCCGAACGCCGCCGGGACGATCTTTTTTCTCTTTAATCGAGACGCCGTTAATCGCTACCAAACGGCCGCGCACCATGGGGTAAAACTCGGTGCTGCTTACCTCACCCTCTGCCAGCATGTTTTCCATGGTTGGAACATCGTGGGGTGCGATATTCAGGAGGAAGTGATTGGGGGCTTTTTCCGGTAATTGCATCCGCCATTCGTCCACCAGGGCGGTGCGAGCAAAGACCATGGCCAGCATGGCCAATAATCCGGTGCCAAAAGCGGCAATCAATAGGGTGTTAAACGCGGCTCGGCGTTGCAGGCTACCCAGGGCAATACGCCAAGCGCCGCCGAGGGAAGCCAATTTGCCGCGCACCAGGAGTCGGTTGACCAGGGCGCTGCCTGCTACCAACAGGAGCATGCCGACAAACAAGGCGAGCGTCATGAGTAGACTGCCGGACAGCCACCAGATTAGGAGCAGCATGGCGCTGGGGCCGAGAATCAGCCCGAGCCATTCGCGTCTGTCCGGGTTACTCCAGTCGTGCCTCAGGGTTTGCATCGGGTCTGTACGCGCCAAACGGAAAAGTGGCGGCAGGGCGAAGCCCAGGGCGCAGGCGAGGCCGGTGGCGAGTCCAATCAGCAGTGGGCTCCAGCTGGTAGCCGGGGGCTGAACCGGGAAGAACCCTTCCATCAGGTTGACCGCCTGGCTCTGGATAAAGGTGCCCAGTGCCAGCCCGATAGCGGTGGCAATCAGGGTGAGGGCGGCCAGCTGCCCCAGGTAGATACCGAGAATTTTATTGCGCCCAGCGCCGAGGCTTTTCATTACGGCTACGTAGGCGCCGTGGCGGAGTCCGTAGCGTCTGGCTGCCAAGCCGACGGCGACGCTGGCGAGGAGAACGGCCAGGCTGGCGGCGAGAAATAGGAAGGACTCGGCTCTATCCAGAGCCGAGGCAACCCGGGGCTGGCCTTCGCGCAGGTCCAAGATCCGCTGGTGTTCAGTCAGTTGAGGTTTGAGCCAGTCAAAGTAATCCTTCAGGACTTGGTCATCACCGGCAAACAGATATCGGTAGCGCACACGGCTGCCGGGCTGGATTACACCTGAGGCGGGCAGGTCGGCGGTATTGGCTAATACTCGCGCGCCCATATCAAACAGGCTGGTGCCCCGGTCGGGTTCCCGCTCCAGTATGGCTGTCACTTTCAGTTGGGTGTCGCCGAGGGCGATAGGATCGCCGAGCTGGATTCCCATCAAAGGTAGAAGGCGGGACTCCACCCAGGCTTCTCCCGGGGGGGGGCCTTGTGGTGCAATTTCTCCAGGGCCTCCCTGGGACTTGCTGATTTCCAGTTGTCCCACCAATGGATAGCCTTTGTCGACAGCTTTGACCGAGACAAACTGGAACTGGTCGTTGGCGGAGATCATGGATGAAAACTGGACTATCTGGCCCAGTTCTAAACCTTTCTTGTCGGCTTCCTCCAGCCATGCGCTATCCACGGGTTTGCTGCTGCGCAGCACCCGCTCTGCGGCCAGGAAGGTGAGGGATTGCTGCTCCATGGCGCGGGTAAGGCGGTCGGTGAAATGGGCGATCGCAGTGACACAGGTAACAGCCAAAATCAGGGCTGAGGCAATTAGCGCCAACTCGCCACCGCGCCAGTCCCTGAACAGCAATCTAAGTGGCAGCATCAGGCGGATACCTCCGAGAAGTTGTCGTCACCGGCAAGGGGCTCGTAGGATTCCACGGCACCTGCAGACATACGCAAGTGAGTGGCGCAGCGTTCAGCCAGGCGCTGCTCGTGGGTTACCAACACCAGAGTGGTGCTGGATTCGGCATTGAGCTTAAAGAGTAAATCGATGATCTTGGCGCCGTTGCCGGCATCCAGGCTGCCGGTGGGTTCGTCGGCAAAAAGGATAGCGTCCTCGCCGCTGAAGCTGGCGAATGCCCTGGCAATGGCGACCCTTTGCTGCTCCCCGCCGGAGAGTTGGCGCGGGTAATGGCCCAGACGATGTTCGAGTCCGACCTTGGCTAGGAATTCCTCCGCGCGTTTGGCGGCGCCGCGTTCACCGCGCAGCTCACTGGGCAGCATGACATTCTCGCGAGCGGTGAGACCGGGTAGTAGCTGGAAGGTTTGGAAGACAAACCCCACACAGCGGGCGCGTACCGCCGCACGTTGTTCTTCATCCATGGCGGTAATTTCTTCGCCGGCCAGCCAGATTTTTCCCTCACTGGGCTTGTCCAATCCAGCTAATAGACCGAGCAAGGTGGACTTGCCGGAACCTGAGGCACCGGTCACAGCCAGACTCTCTCCACGCGCCAGCTGCAGGGAGATATTGTTTAATAGGGTCAATGGCCCTTCGCTGGTGGAGACTCTGTGATACAGGTTTTCTGCCGTAAGAATGGCGGACATACTGTGTTCCCTATACGGATGCGCGAATTTTTGGAGAGTATGACATGACGACAGCCATTTTTCGGCAGATGGCGGCTCAATTCAGCTTGGTACTGTTGCTGTTTATCCCCATTGGAGCTGCCCAGGCAAGTAAGGCAGATACCTTGTTGGTCCTGGGTGACAGTATCAGTGCGGCCTACGGTATCAATGAAGAGCAGGGGTGGGTGCAATTACTGCAGGAGCGTTTGCAGGAAAAGGGCAAAAAAGTTCGGGTGATCAATGCCAGTATCAGCGGAGAGACGACTTCTGGTGGGTTGACGCGTCTGCCGCGCCTGATGCAGGAGCACAATCCGCGTTGGCTGATTGTAGAGCTGGGCGGCAATGATGGTCTGCGGGGATACCCTCCTCAGTCTTTACAGCGCAACCTGATGGAGATGGTGAAGCTGGCGAAGAACTCTGGTGTAGAGGTTTTGCTGCTGGGCATGCGTATCCCGCCCAACTACGGCCGCGCCTATACCAATGCTTTTGCCGCCGTTTACCCCAAGGTGGCCAAATCCGAACAGGTCGGGTTGGTGCCCTTCTTCCTGGAAACCGTCGCGCTTGCAGACGGCGCCATGCAATCCGACGGTATCCACCCAACCGCCAAGGCACAGCCTGCCTTGCTGGAGCATGTTTGGCCCTGTGTTGAGTTCTTGTTGGCGGATAAGTCGGATGGGGAGTCGTGTACTCCGTGATCGAAATGCGTACAATCGCGCCCCCTAGCAATATGAAAGCCTCGCTCCACACTGATAGGCGATGGCTGTGACCCCCAGCCCCGGTCACCGGTACCGAAATAGTTAGAGAGACACCATGTCCGAAGTGGAAAATCGCCGCGAGCGACTCGAATTCAACAAACTGCAGAAACGCCTACGCCGCCATGTGGGTCGCGCTATTGCCGACTTCAACATGATTGAAGAGGGCGACAAAATCATGGTTTGCTTATCCGGTGGTAAGGATTCTTACGCCATGCTGGATATTCTGCTGAACCTGCAAAAAACCGCCCCGGTGAACTTTGAGTTGGTGGCGGTGAATATGGATCAGAAGCAGCCTGGTTTCCCTGAACATATCCTGCCGGAGTATCTGCGCTCCCTTGGCGTGCCACACCATATCGTAGAGAAAGATACCTATTCGGTGGTGCAGGAAGTGGTGCCAGAGGGCAAGACCACCTGTAGCCTTTGTTCACGACTGCGTCGCGGTACCCTTTACGGCTTTGCCGAGGAAATCGGTGCTACCAAAGTGGCTCTTGGTCACCATAAAGACGACATTGTCGAGACCTTGTTCCTGAATATGTTTTACGGTGGTCGCCTGAAGGCAATGCCGCCCAAGCTGCGTGCCGATGATGGGCGCAATATTGTGATTCGCCCGCTGGCTTATTGCCGAGAAGAAGATATTGCCCGTTACGCGGAGTTCAAGGAATTCCCCATTATTCCCTGTAATTTGTGTGGTAGTCAGGAAAACTTGCAGCGCCAGGCGATCAAGCAGATGTTGCGGGAGTGGGACAATAAATTCCCAGGGCGCAGTGAAAATATCTTTGCCGCATTAACACGTATATCCCCGTCGCAATTGGCGGACAGGGATCTCTACGATTTTGAAAGTCTGGAATTGGATCGCTCTAAGCCGTCGGCTGCCGAGCGCCCTGACCATTTAATTCAGCGCCAGGTGAATTCGTGGGAGCCGGACGATGCCCAGGAGGTTGAGCCCCAGTATATCTCGGCGCTGAATTTGTAGGATCGGCACCGCTCACCAGCTGGGCATAGCTGCATTCAAAATCCCGCGTAGTGGCACTGGGTCCGTGATGGAAGTGCTGGTGCCACAATCGCGCCATTTTGGCCACATCGTGGGTGTCTGATTCGGGTATTTTGTGCACTTCTGCCGAGCGGTAAACCAGCCAGGCGATAGCGGTGGCATAGCGCAGGTTGGTGGTCAGTTCGCTGTGGGGGTGGTCGAGAAAATCCCGTTGGCTGGCGAGCCCTCGAATTTTTGAGGCCAGTGCGGGGTGATCAATCAGGTAGTTATCCCAGATTTCCCGGTGTGTATGTGGCTGGATTTGATAGATCCCCAACCCGTGGCGCCGTCCCTGCTTGAGATGAAAGCCCAGCTGTGACTCCTGTGCAGCAGTGCCCAGCAAAAGGTTTTCCATGCCCTGGCTCCAGGCTCTCAAGTGCTTGAGGGTTGGACGGATAACCTGGAGGCGCAGTTCGTCCAGACAGATGCCCATAGTATTGTCTTTTTTCTGTGGTTGTTCTGAATATTTAGTTTGTGGATTGAGTTGGCGCCAGCCGTTAAGTAGATTTACGCGCAATAAACATAATTATTTTTGAAGTGGCTCCGGTTCTGTAGTGCATTTTGCTCAAAAAGCGAGCAAGTGTCGCAGTCATTGCCTTCTTTCGGTGCCATTCCGTTTTTGAGCAGAAGGAATTCCCATGTCCGCACAGTGGCTCGTCGCCCTAACTTTTATCGCCTACCTGGCGTTGATTCTGGTGATCGGCATTTACGCCTATTTACGCACCAAAAATGCCAGTGACTATTTCCTCGGTGGCCGTTCGCTGCCTCCAGCTGTAGCAGCCTTGTCGGCTGGCGCTTCGGATATGAGCGGTTGGTTACTGCTGGGTTTGCCCGGAGCTGCTTATGCTGCCGGTCTCTCCGCAGGCTGGATCGCTATAGGCCTGTTCTCGGGAATTGTGTTGAGTTGGGTTAGCATGGGGCGTCGCCTGCGTATTTATACCTATGAGTTGGATGACTCCCTCACAGTTCCCGCTTACCTGGATCGTCGCTTCAAAATGGGGCACCCCTACCTGCGCACGGTATGCGCGGTCTTTATCCTGCTGTTTTTCCTCTTCTATGTGGCTTCTGGTCTGATTGCCGGCGGCAAGCTATTTGAAACGGTATTCGGTTGGGATTACCACTGGGCGGTAATTGTTGGTGCTATAGCTGTCATTTCCTACACGCTGTTTGGTGGGTTCCTGGCGGTATCCTGGACTGATGTGTTTCAGGGCTTATTAATGAGCGCTGCTCTAATTGCCGTACCTCTGGTTGTGATTTCGGACCAGGGCGGTTTTTCCGCCAGCTGGGCCCAGTTGCAAGCGCAGCAACCGCAATTAACGCATTGGCTCACAGATGGCAGCGGCCAGGCATTGGGCTTAGTCGCGATTCTCAGCTCTTTGGCCTGGGGGCTGGGTTACTTTGGTCAGCCCCATATCCTGGCGCGCTTTATGGCAGTTCGCAGCCCCGATGATGTGCCAGCAGCGGCAACCGTTGCCGCGGTGTGGTCCCTGATCGGTTTTCTCGGCGCCATGGCGGTGGGTCTCTTTGCCCATCTGCAAATGGAACAAGGGCTGCCCGATGGTGAGACTGTCTTTATGGAGCTGGTTCAGGTGTTGTTCCACCCGATTGTTGCCGGTGTGCTGTTGGCAGCGATTCTCTCAGCCATCATGAGTACGGCAGATTCCCAGCTGTTAGTGTCATCTGCGGCATTGGCGGAAGATATCTATCATGTTTGGTTTGGTCGCAAGACCAGTCCGGAGGCCATGGTTAAAGTGGGGCGCTGGGCTGTTGTTGGGCTCTCCCTGATCGCGGTGTGGATCGCGATGGACCCGGATTCCAAGGTTTTGGATGTGGTGAGCTATGCCTGGGCAGGACTCGGTGCCGCGTTCGGCCCGGCACTGTTGATCAGCCTTTACTGGTCCCGTATGACGGGCAGTGGAGCCATTGCCGGGGTTCTTGTCGGTGGGCTTACCGTAGTGATTTGGGAGCAGCTGTCTGGGGGAATCTTCGATATCTATGAGTTGCTGCCAGGTTTCATTTTCTCAGCAGCTGCTATCGTCATAGTTAGCGCGCTGACGAAATGCCCGGAAACTGTGGCCTCCCAACACAAGAAACTGCTGGGATAAGCCCGGGGGCTGCGGGGCCCTGTTGCATTGGCCCGGCCACTTGTCTGCAGTGCAGAGGACGCGTCCTACTCATGGGCGCGACTGTTGTGAAGCGAAAAGGATTTCCATCCGCAGCGATTATTCAAATAGCGGTTGGAGATACTGAGTGATCAAAGTTCATCTCGGTGATATCACACGATTGAACGTCGATGTCATCGTCAACGCCGCCAATACACGCCTGCTCGGCGGTGGTGGTGTGGACGGGGCCATTCACCGTGCCGCAGGTCCTAAGCTACTGGAAGCTTGTCGAAGTATCGGCGGCTGTCCAGTTGGCGAGGTCCGTGCTACCAGCGCTTTCTCAATCCCCGTTAAACGTATTTATCACACGGTCGGACCCGTTTGGCGCGGGGGCCGTCTGGGTGAGCCAGAGCTGCTATCGAGCTGCTATCGCCAGTGTCTGGCCTTAGCGCGGCGAGAGAGCATGTACTCTATAGCCTTCCCCGCGATTAGCTGCGGTGTTTACGATTACCCTCCCAGGCAGGCTGTGGAAATTGCTGTAGAGCAGGTACAGCAACACCAGGAGAGGGAAGGGGCGCCAGTGAGTATTGTTTTTTGTTGTTTCGACGAGGAAATGGCAGAGCTCTATCACACCCAATTGGATGCCTATGTGCGGCGTTAGCTGATTACTTTGCGCTTTTGCCTGATACATTCGGCCATTGATTGCGTTGCAGCTGTTTAGCAAGATGAGCGTCTGACAATAAAAAATAAGAAAAGGAGATTGTCATGCGCAGTGCCCAACAGTGGTTTGCCGAATATGGTGAAAGCCATCAGAACCCCGTTAATAAATCTATTCACTGGATTGCGGTACCAGTGATTTACGCCACCGTCGCTGGCCTCTTATGGGCCATACCCCAGCCGCAGTTTATGGCATCAATACCCTGGTTAAATTGGGCCGTAGTGATCACAGTGCCGGTGATGTTGTTCTATTTCGCCCTGTCATTCTCCATTGGCCTGGGGATGACTGCACTAACGCTAGTGTGCCTGTGGGCCTGGTCTGTGGTAGAGCGGCTGGGAATACCCGTCTGGCAAACCGCGCTGGGACTGTTTGTGCTGATGTGGATTTTTCAGTTTATCGGTCACCACATCGAAGGGAAAAAACCTTCCTTCTTCAAGGATATTCAATTCCTGCTTATCGGCCCCGCCTGGGTGATAGGCTTCATCTATCGAAAGCTGGGAATTCAGTACTGATTTCATGTGTTGTTAGCAAGCAAGAGGGGCGATGGATCAGTCGTCTCTCTTGTGATCTAACTCCGCAAATTGGGGCTAGCGGTTGTAATGGACCGGCACCTCTAAAGTCTCTTTCACTTCCTCCATTACCACATAGCTGGTGCACTCCTGTACCTCCGGTAGAGTCAGAAGGGTCTCACCATAAAACTTACGGTAGGCGCTCATATCGGCAACTCGTGCCTTGATCAGGTAATCGAAGTTGCCTGATACCAGGTAACACTCCTGTACTTCCGGCAGGGCTGCTACAGCATTGCGGAACTCTTCGAAGGCGTCCTGGGCGGAACGGTTTAGGCGAATCTGCACAAAAACCACCAGGGCTGCGTCGAGAAACTCTGGATTGATCAGCGCGGTATAGCCCTGAATAACCCCATCGTTTTCCAGCCGTTTCACCCGCTCGACACATGGCGTAGCAGTCAATCCCACTTGACGAGCTAGCTCTGCATAGCTGGTACGGCCATTTTTTTGCAGAACCCGCAAGATATTGCGGTCTACGGTATTCAGCTCTCCCGCGCGCTTGCGCATATCTTGTTTCCTTTGTGGGCGATCAGATCAATAAATAGTCTTATTGCTATTGTAAGTAGTTGATTCCACTAGTTTGTTAAAAATTCTTACAGAAATCCACTTTTAAAGTGGCCCTATACTGGGTAAAACACAGAAAGTAGGCGTAGCTCCAAGTTTTTTGCGGAGACTACGCCAAACGCAGAGATTAAGGAGCAGAAAATGTTGATTGGCGTCCCGAAAGAGATCAAAAACCACGAGTACCGTATTGGCCTGACGCCGTCTAGTGTTCGCGAACTGATCGGCCATGGTCACCAAGTAATCGTACAGAAAGATGGCGGTGCCGCTATCGGTTTTACTGATGAAATGTACGAGCAGGCCGGAGCCAAAATCATTGAGACTCCGGAAGAGATCTTTGCTACTGCCGATATGATCGTCAAGGTGAAAGAGCCGCAGCCCAATGAGTGCGAAATGCTGCGCCCAGGGCAGGTTCTCTACACTTATCTCCACCTTGCTCCAGACCCCAAGCAAACCGAGCTATTGGTAAAATCTGGTGCAACCTGCATCGCTTATGAAACTGTGACTGACCGCTTTGGCGGCCTGCCTCTGCTGGCCCCCATGTCCGAAGTTGCCGGCCGTATGTCTGTACAGTGTGGTGCGCATCATCTGGAAAAAGCCCAGGGCGGCCTCGGTGTACTGCTGGGTGGTGTTCCCGGTGTTGCACCTGCCAAAGTGCTTATCATCGGTGGTGGTGTTGTTGGTACCAATGCCGCCAAGATGGCGCTGGGTATGGGTGCCGACGTCACCATCTTGGATCGTTCATTGCCACGTCTGCGTCAGCTGGATGACATTTTTGGTGGTGCTGTACGCACCGAGTACTCTACGAATGATGCGATTGAAAAGCACGCCCTGGAAGCAGACCTGGTCGTAGGTGCAGTGCTGATTCCTGGCGCCGCAGCTCCCAAGCTGCTGACCCGCGATATCATCAGCCGTATGAAGAAGGGTGCAGTGGTAGTGGATGTAGCTATCGACCAAGGTGGCTGTTTCGAAACCTCCAAAGCGACCACTCACCAGGAGCCCACTTACGTTGTCGATGGTGTAGTGCACTACTGTGTGGCCAACATGCCCGGTGGTGTAGCACGCACCTCCACCATGGCTCTGAACAACGCTACCCTGCCTTACGCTGTAGCCCTGGCAAACAAAGGCGCTAAGCAGGCGTTGCTGGATGATGCCAACCTGCTGGAAGGTCTGAATGTTCACGCCGGTATGGTGACTTACAAGGCAGTTGCCGATGTACTGGGATATGAGTTTGTAGATCCGAAGCTGGCTTTGCAAAAAGTAGCTGAGGCGGAAGGCGCCGTAGCTTAATGTGGTGCGGCTGCGTCAGCCGCACCTTGAACAAGAAAGCGGTAACGCGCTTGTTTTGAAGGGAAATTTTCCCCGGAGCGCTCTTTGGCGTTCCTCTCTGTGAGACCTGGTGGCTTGTGCCACCATTGTAGCCGCGTTTAAACGCGGCTTTTTTATTGCTAATTTATCGTTACCCTTGAACGATAGCTCCGCTTCCCCTAAGAAAAAATAGTTTTGCTCCTTAACTATTTTTCATTTTTCAATAAATACAATGATTTGTGTCGTAAAAAAAGGAGGCCGCGGTGGCCTCCCTTTAGATGTCTATTTATCCAGCCTTATTCGCTTCTTCTTCCCTGATTCTGGCCGGACTTTAATAGCTAGAGTAGCCAAACTTCAACTCGACGATTTTTAATTTTTGCGCTGGAGTTATTCGAGGCGATTGGGAGGTAAGCACCAAAACCCTGCACTGGCGCGGTACTAATTTTATAATCGCGCAGAGCTGAACGTACGGTAACTGCGCGAAGTTTGGATAGGATAACCGAACGTTCAGGGCTGACTTTCTCATCGCCAAACCCGACAAGTAATAGTTTTCGACCTTGGTTCTGTGGCTTTTCCATGTACTTTGCCAGCCTTTCAATATCCTGCTGAGCCTTGTTATCCAGGGAAGCACTGCCCTCGGAGAAACGGAAATTGATACTGAGTCGCTCAGCATTTCGGGTAAGCTTCAAATATTCGCTTGGTCCTTCCCGAGAATCCTCTGGTTTAAAGCCGATGGGAGTTTGCGCGACGAATCCAGAGGATTTCACCTGTTCCTGTCCCAGCTCACTCTGTACAAAACGCAGAAATTCTTTCGCTGTAGAGTTGGAGGAATAAATCGGAGTGTATAGGAAAAGGCGGCGTGACAGTGGGTAGTCTTCCGTAGCAATGGTTAGGTGCTCTGGAGCCTGCGGCAGAGTATTTTGGTCAGAAACGGCTACAGCCTTTGCCTGACGAATGGATGCTAGCCCAACAAAACCGATTCCGCGCGGATCAGAGGTAACACGGTCGGAAAGTTGATCATTGGACTCGAAGCGCTTGGCCCTGCTGGTGAGAGCGTAACGCTTGCCAAGCACCAAGCTTTTAAAAGTATCCCAGGTACCTGATTGGTCGTCTCGGGCATAAACGTTAATTCGCCCTTTGCCTTTACCGAGTTCCGACCAGTCTTTAATTTGACCAGAAAAAATAGCACTTATTTGCTGTAGGGTCAGTTGGTGAAGTGGGTTGCGTGGATGCACTATTATGGCCAGTCCATCTATGGCAATGACATGCTCCGCATTGCGGCTGCGCATATCGCCCAGCGTGCTCAGCTCTGTGAACTCACCGTCTTTGATTGGGCGCGAAGCCATGGCGATATCGGCCTTTGCCAGCTTTAACCCAGTAAAGCCCGTACTGGAACCATGTGCAGCAATATCGACAAATACAGAATTGTTGCCAACTTTTGCCTGAATACGGATTTCGTTGGGAGCGTCTAGTGGCTGGACACTAATGTCATTCGCCCCTTTCGCAATGAAATAGTCTTGAACCAAGTTGGGTGCCAGTTGTGCGCCAATAGTATTGGAGCCGTGTAGGCTAAATAGCTTTCCAGTGCTGTCTGAAGGAAAAGGAGGAAGTTCAGCGGCGGCGAAAGGGCTTAGAAGGTTAGTAGCAAGCAGTATTAATAGTATTAATGAGCGGCACAGTCGTTGAAGAAAAAGGTACATGTGATCTCAGAGCCTAGGGAAGTAAAACGAGGCCGCAAAATATGTCTTAATTGTGACAAAATGATGAAATATTCATGAAGGAAGCGTGCAAAAGTCTCAAATTTGAGTCCAGGACAATTTGCGGTAAACAAGACCATATTGCCGTAGCTTTTTGAAAGCTTTGGGCGAGCGATATTAATGGCTTGTGAAATAAATATGAGAAGTATGGGTCACATGCACTGTGAAATTGGCATGTGACCACGACTCGAGACTTACACTTAACAGGAGGGGAAAAGTCGGCTTACCAGAACTGGTAGGGCTGTTTCCACTCGGAGAATTCGTGGGCCCAGGTGTACAGAGTGAAACCCCACTTCTTTTAACTTCTCAACTTCGTAGGCAATAAACCCCCCTTCAGGACCAATTGCCAGGGTGCAGGCCTCTCCGATATCTACTGGGCAAGCTGTGCCACCGACCGGGTGAGCAACCAGTTTTTGAGAGCCCTGACACAGCTCAGGTAGCTCATCTTCCACAAAAGGTTTAAAGCGTTTGCGCAATAGAATTTCTGGCATTTGTGTGTCGACGGCTTGCTCGAGCCCAAGCAGGCATTGTTCAAAAAGCTTTTTCTCTTCTAGCCATGGGGTTTGCCAATAAGACTTTTCCACCCGGTAGCTATTGATCAAGACCAGCTTTTTAACTCCCAGTGCGGTGACATGCTGGATAATGCGCTTCAGCATTTTGGGACGTGGCAGCGCCAGGATCAGGGTGATGGGAGGAGGTGGTGGAGCGTTTTTACTTAGCTCCACCCGGAGCTCTACTTGCTGATCGGCGAGAGTAGTGATTTGCCCATAGCCGATATTTCCGTCCAGCAGACCCACACGCAGTTGCCGACCGGGCTCGGCCCGGTGAACATTGACAATATGTTCTAGCCTACGGCCAGAGAGACGGACGATATCAGGGCTGATAAAGTCCGCTTCTTGCAAAAGAATCAGATTCAAAATCAAGTCTCTTGAGACTATGGAGAATTGTTGGTTTTAGTGGCTTTTACAGGGGCTAGAGCTTAGCACTGGCAATGGCTCCTTTGCCGAGCCCCTCATAGGCTCGCACTTTGACTTCACTGCCGGGGTACTGTTCGGCAAGAGTCGTGGCGATATATTGAGCCAGCTGCTCAACAGTGGTATCGCAATCCAAAATTTCACAGGCGCTTGCGGGCAATTGCAAAGTGAAATCTCCCTGTTGGGCTCTGTAGGCGAAGACCAGGCTATGTCCATTCTCTTTATTTTCTTCGCGCAGGTCTTCACGGGTACCCAGGTAAATATCTTTCCAACGTTGAGACCACTTTTGCTCTAGCGATTTGTCTCTCTTTTCATTAACAAAAATTTGGATGCGAGAGCGGTGGCCGTGGGCAATACGCTGGCAATTGCCCTGATGTTTTTTCAGTCCGTGGCTGTAGTGGTAAAAGGCATCCTGAATTTGCTCGTCTTCAAAAGATAGCTTGAGCTGCTCAACACTGGCAGGGAAGGAGTTAGCCAGTTGCTGAACACTCCAGCGGGCAACACTTTCAGCATTGATGCTATCGCTCTCTACTAGGGCGAATGCCTGTTCTGGTCCAGATACTGAAATCTGCTCGCCGCTTGCGAGTTGCCACTTGAGAGAGATATTGCCGTCTTGATGGGCTAGCGCCAGGCCAGGGGCGAGGATCGGAACCAGGAGGCGGTGATCCAGCTGATCATCTAGCCAGTGGCGCAATGTCTTTTTAACGATACCAAAATCGCAAACCATGCCCTGGTGATCGAGAGCCCCATCCAGGGCGGCATTCGCTAGCCAGGTTTCGCCCACTAAACCACGCTGGTGGTCCAGGTAGCTGAAATCAACATTGGTCAAATTATCGACAAACAGATGCATGGTTAACTCTTCAGAAGGGGATAAAGTAGTAGTCGCCTATTATAACCTGTTAATAGGGCTGGAACTTGCGCCTTTAACCCTCTATAATCGCGCCCTCTTCGGATGCACCGAAGATCGTTGTGGTGGCCCTTCCGGTCCCCTCGCAATGAGCAGCTGCGAACCCCGCCAGGCCCGGAAGGGAGCAACGGTAGCAGTGGTATCATGTGCCGAGGGTGTTGCTGGTTGGGCTGCCTCCTTAAACGCCTTCCTTTTTAAAGCTTTCCCTGATTCTTCGCCAGATGGCCTCTGAGGCTAATCGTCTCGCTGTCTGTTGGCAGCCGTACCCGATCACGCCGTATTTTTCCCCAGAAACCGCCGAATACGTGAGATTTTGTGTCGATCTGTAGCTAACTCATAAGCTTACCGTCGCTGCTAGCAGCTTGCTTATGCTATAAACGGCGACAGTTATAGCTAGGCCCAATAACGATTATTTGAGGGGAAGATGAAGAAAGTTGCTCTTGCCATTGCCGCTGCAGTAGCGCTGTCTGCCTGTGACAGCAATCAGCAGTCACCAAAATCCATGG
Source organism: Microbulbifer mixtoriginis (SeqCode) (assembly GCF_052467235.1). Classification (NCBI taxonomy): domain Bacteria; kingdom Pseudomonadati; phylum Pseudomonadota; class Gammaproteobacteria; order Cellvibrionales; family Microbulbiferaceae; genus Microbulbifer; species Microbulbifer mixtoriginis (SeqCode). The sequence continues at coordinate 3,549,037 of NZ_CP174305.1, forward strand.
GGGTGGCTCAGGCCACCGCAGAAAACCCAGCGGCCAAAAATGGCCCGCTGACTGCTGAGGATGCCAAGGCATTCCTCAATGATGCCCAGGCCCGCCTTGAGAAAATGGCTCAGGAAATGAGCCACGCCGCTTGGTTGGCATCCACTTATATCAATCTTGATTCGCAATATGTAGAAGCCCTCGCTTCCGAGCGCTATACAACGATGGCTGTGGAGCTCGCTTCGGAAGCGGCAAAGTTTAATGACTTGGAGCTCGACCCAGATACCCGTCGCCAATTGACCATGCTGAAGCAGGGTTTGGTGTTCCCGGCGCCGAAAGATCCGGCTTTGACCGCTGAGCTGGCGCAAATCGGCTCGAAAATGCAGGGTATGTATGGTGCCGGTAAGTACTGTCGGGAAGAGGAAGGGGCTGAAAAGTGTTACACCCTGACCGAGATGGGTCAGGTTATGGCTAGCAACCGCGACCCAGAGCTGCTCAAGGATTTGTGGGTGGGCTGGCGTAAAGTTTCCCCTCCTATGAAGCCTCTGTATGAGCGTCAAGTGGAGATCGGCAATGCCGGCACTGAGGAGCTGGGTTACGATAACCTGAGTGTTTTCTGGCGCTCCAAATACGATATGGAGCCAGATGCCTTCGCTGCCGATATGGATGCTCAGTGGGGCAAAGTGAAGCCTTTGTATGAGGCATTGCATTGCCATGTACGCGCCAAGCTAAATGATCACTACGGTGATGAGGTAGTACCTGCTCAGGGTAAAATCCCCGCACATCTGCTTGGTAATATGTGGGCTCAGGAGTGGGGCAATGTCTATGACCTGGTCAAAGACGATGACATGCAGGCACCCTATGACCTGACTCAGCTCGTTGTTGACTCGGGGATGAGTGAGCAGGATATGGTCAAGGCGGGTGAGAAGTTCTTTACTTCTCTCGGCTTCAAACCATTGCCCAAAACTTTCTGGGAGCGTTCTCAGTTCACGCAGCCCCGTGATCGCGATGTTGTCTGTCACGCCAGCGCCTGGAATATGGACGGCCAGGATGATATCCGCATCAAGATGTGTATTAACAAGACCGGAGAAGATCTGGTTACTATCCATCATGAACTGGGGCACAACTTCTATCAGCGCATTTATAAGGAGCAGCCCTTCCTCTATAAAGAGGGGGCCAACGATGGTTTCCACGAAGCTGTCGGCGATACCATTGCCCTGTCTATCACACCTAAGTACCTGAAGGAAATTGGCCTGATGGATGAGGTGCCGGATGAGAGCAAAGATATCGGTTATCTGATGCAGCAGGCGCTGGATAAAATTGCTTTCCTGCCTTTTGGTTTGCTGGTAGATAAGTGGCGCTGGCAGGTTTTCAATGGTGAGGTTCAGCCGGCTGATTACAATAAGGCTTGGTGGAAGCTGCGCGAGGAGTATCAGGGTATCCAGGCCCCGGTAGAGCGCACCGAAGCGGACTTCGATCCAGGTGCCAAGTACCATATTCCCGGCAACACTCCTTATGCCCGCTATTTCCTTGCTCGCATTCAGCAGTTCCAGTTCCACCGCGCATTGTGTGAAGCTGCTGGTGAGACCGGGCCACTGCATCGCTGCTCTATTTATCAAAATGATGAAGCGGGCAAGAAATTGCGTACCATGTTGGCTATGGGTGCCAGTAAGCCTTGGCCGGATGCGATGGAAGCTTTGACAGGCCAGCGCGATCTGGATGCATCTGCAATTATCGATTACTTCCAGCCTTTGATGGCATACTTGGAAGAGCAGAACAAGGGTCGTCAGTGCGGCTGGTAATCTGCTAGCTTTGCGAGAAGTGGCCAAAAAAGGGGAGTGTTACTCCCCTTTTTTTGTTTAAAAAATGTCAGGACTGCATTTGAGTTAAGGGGACTTCAATTTCAGAAAACTCTACAGCGGCTTTAATAAAAGCCTCCATTGGAGGGTGAAGTGATCCAGTACCGGCCATATAGCGATTCATATTTTTGTGTGCCAGGCCTGAGTTGATTGTTGGGGTTGTATTGGTCTTGACGATCTTTAATAGGTCGAATCCAAGCGGTGGCCCCCGATCATCAATACCTGGAGTTAAGAAAGAATCACTCTCTGAGTGTGCAATGCTATACATCTTGAGAGTGTTGTCGATCGTATCCAGGTTTGAACCGGATAGTGATTTCACAGTACCACCAAGCCCTACGGTTTCGGTTATTGCGCTGTCACCCATATCGCGGTTGACATCCGCAGGCGTAATTCCGGGCATCAAAAAACCGCGTCCAACACCGGCTAAGCCGGTAAACCATTTTTCACCGAGTCCTGATATCTTGATGCCGAACTCGGTACCATTACGCGCCATGGTTGTGATAATACTGCTGTGTGGTATGCCATTACCCGCATCCGCAATCGCTTTACAGGTGGCCATGATGGCATTCAGGGAAAATGATTCATCTTGGTAAATCTGTGAGGCAATTTTCTCTATCCACTCTTTTTTAGGGCTGGCCTTGATAACACCAGGGAGGAGGATTCTGGAGAATATTAAAGTGGCAGCATTGGTCATTACATGGCAGTCATCGCCCATAAGTAGGCTTCTGCCGATGATTGGCAGGAAGTCAATCCCATCGACATCGGCAATGGCTTGATTGAGAACTGGGGCCACATTGTTCTCAACCCAGTGGAGGTAATCAATAGCACTTTTTTCGTAAACGCCAAAGCGAATGGAGCTTCCGCGAAAATCACCTCTATCATCACTGAGGTTGGAGTAAGTTCTATAGCCAGAGAGTTGGTCCTCAACAATATACACTGACATTGAAGAGGTAATAATGCCGGCCATTGGTCCTACGGCATTGTGATCATGGCAGGGCTCTAAATCCACCTCCCCTTTTTTCATCATCTCTATGGCGGCTTCTTTGTTTTTTGCGAGCCCTTCAAATAGGAGGCCGGCAATAATTGCCCCCTTTAAAGGGCCCGAGGCCTGGTTCCATGTGATTGGTGGGCCGGCGTGTAAAATCAGATTCTTACGCATGCCGGGTATGTGATCCCCAGCTTTGCCAATCCCGATTAATATCGGCACGGACTGCTTCATACGTTTTATGGTTTCGTCATTAGCTTGTTGATTTAGGCCTCGGAATTTTGGCGTTGCCAGCTTTTCCAGAAGCTCCTCCATGCTGGGCCTAAATTCAACATCTGTTTTCATGACTATTCTCTTGAGTCCAGCAAGCTGGCATATTGCTTGGTAACGACATCCATATCGCGCAGCATCAAGTCTGTAGTGCCAGTAATTACTTGAATCTGACGCTGTTCAGATAATTTCATTTCCCCTTCAAAGCCTCGGCTGGCATAGTTGAGATGATCTTTGGCTTTGAGAAGGTTACTGCTGATTTCAGGGGTGTTGAGTGTGCTTTCCAGAAGGCGGGTTAGGCGACTGGAGTACTCTGTAAGATCTTGTTGTAGCCCTTGCTCCGCTTCAGCTGGTGAGATGTTCCAAAGTTTAGCAGCATAATTCTTGCAAATTCTTTGAGAAAGCATTCGCTGCCGACCGGCAATGTTGATTAGTTCGGCAGAATTGTGATTGGCGAGTTGCTGTAATTTAACCACGTAGCTGTGCGTTTCTGTTAATAGTTTATTGCTGCGCAGGAATAAGTCGGTTGCTCCTTCCCTGGTTACCGGTTGCAGACTGAGTTGCTTAAAGGGTTGCCATTCGCTCTGTACTTTTTTTAGCTGATCTTTGATTTTTTCTGCAGCTGGGAACGTATTGAGTTTCTGATTGTTACGCTCAAATTCCTGCACTGACCGTTTCAATACTTTCTGGTGGCGTTGTGCTTCGGGTTGTACACCGTTTAGGATAAATGCTTGAGTGATTCTTTGAGATAGCATTCGTTGACGCCCGGCTATATTAATTGCCTCTCCCATGGATAATGCTGCAACATCAAGACTTGCTATTAGTAGGAGAAATACCACGGTTAGTTTCATGTTTTACTCTTTTGGTTTGACTTTTTAAGTTTGAGGTTTTGGGCCTGCCTGCTAGTTTTTCTGCTGCCCCATTTCAGACTTATTAATGAGAGGATTACCTTTCTGTTTTAGAGCCACTGTTGTCACTCACTATGGCATGTTACAAAAATTATCTAGAAAGCTGGTGTTCTCGATAAAGTCATTTGGTTTTCTTTTAAGTGAGTATTATTAATTTGTATATTTTCAATAATGAGTCGATTTTCGATGTTGTGTTGTTTTTCTTAATTGTTGAGGTGGCTATATAACAAATTACTTTCGATAGATATCTAACCACTAATTCTTAATATTGCTATTAAGTGGTATTGATGCTGATGCTGATGGGGGTGAGGTGTTGGTGGGTTTGGAGGCGCTAGGGTGAGAGGTCGATAGGAGAATTAAAAAAGGCCCTACCGGGGTAGAGCCTTTTGTTTGTCGAGAGGGCGAACTACTTAGAAGCTGTAGTTTACACCTGCACTGAATAGCCAAGCCTCGGTCTTGGTGGTGCCGCCATCGTAGTATGCGAAAACAGCTCCAGGCTCTGAAACTTCCTGGATTCGCTCATCATCACCCCAGATGAAAGCGAAGCCAGCATCAACACTCAGGCGATCATTGTGAGTGTAGGTGCCGCCCAGGGTCAGCCATTGACGGTCGGTATCGGGGATAGACAGTGTGCGCCAAGTAATTGGTAAATCGAAGCCTGTCTCTTCTCTAATAACTTCCTCTTCGTGGCGATTGAAGCCGTCACGAGCTGCACCTTCGTCATGGGCGTAACCAAAGCGTACGGTTACATTGTCATTAAAGAAGTATTCGGCGGCAAGGCTGAAGCGGGAGCCGCTCTTAAAGTTTTCCTCTTTAAGTACTTTAGGGTCCCACTCGGCGCCGCCCGCTGGAACAAATGCGGCTAGGCGCTCGAAGCGATCCCAGTTCGTGTACATATAGCCAACAGCGATAGCCCAGTTGTTATCGTAACGATGGTATAGACCCAGCTCCAGGGTGTCGGGTAGGTTCAGGGTCAGGCTGCCGCTGGCATCATCAAAGGGATCTTCTGCGGGGGTAACATCCGAATTAACATCACCCTTTAGCTTGGGGTCGTACTTTGCGTGGTAAGAAATACCTGCGCGGGTGTTGTCACTAATGCGCCACAGGGCGCCGACTGTCCAGCTTACATCCCAGCCATCCCCTTTAACATCCAAGATAGTTGCATCGGCCAGAGCAGGAACAACTTCGTAATCTGTGGGGAAGGTGGTTAATAATTCTGCTTCGGCGTAGAGGAAGTTAATAGATGCGCCGATACTAAAGGTGTCATTAATATCGTAAGCAACAGAGGGCTGGATATTAAGGGTCAACAAGTTGGTTTTGTTGGCGATGATGGTGCCGGGGAAGCTGTCGGGGAAATCAGTCTCAAGACCGAAATCTGTGTACATAGCTAAGCCCCAGGACCAATCATCATTGATTGGTGCTGCCAGATACCCATTGGGGATAAAGGCGCTGGTGGCATAGTCGCTAGCGTCAGCCACAGAAGAGCTAACGGCAACATATCTGCCAAGTTGCGGGCTAAAAGCGTAGTTAGTAACTGTTCCGGCCACGTCGATTTCGGGGTCGACGTAGGTGAGGCCGCCAGTCAAAGTATAAGTATCAAATAGTGCAGAACCAGCCGGGTTGCGGGCTAGGATGGAGGCATTATCACCGATAGTGTTTTCGGCAGCGAAGGCACGGCCAAGGCCGGATGCGCTGGTTTCCTGAAGGTAGAAGCCCGCGGCCATAGCGCCTTGGGAAACGGAGCCGATTGCTGCGGCTAAAACTGCATGTCGCAGGTATTTCTTATTCATGAGAGCCCATCTCTAAGTCTGCTGATTACTGAAAACCATAAGTAGCATTGGAAATGCTGGGATATGGAGGGAAGGCCATTAGATTTATATAGATGCCTTCCGTTTTCGTAGCAAATCCCTCGCTTTTAAACAGGTTAGGCAACAAGGAATTGCCTGTGCAAGGGAAAGGAGTCACTTTATAAAGAGAAAGGAGGCAAAAATCCATCAAATGTGAATATTTTTTTTGCCTCTGTAAAAAAATGGCAATTTATTGGCCAGCACCGACACTTTTGCCATTGATAGATAGCTTTTTCAAAGTAATTTGGTACTTTTTGCCATTCTCCTCACGTTGTACCAGCTTCACTAAGGCGTAGTTCCATTGAGGTGCAATCCAGACGGTCGTCTCTCTTTCTGAGTCCGCATCTCTAACCCGGCGTACCTTTATTGCTTCTACTTTCCCCATTGGTGTTTTTACTACTTCGGTGCCCTCTTTGGCGAAAGTGTACTTGCGAATCTTCTTACCGTCGGCGACCTCATACTGGAGATTTTCTTTGCCTGCGGCGACATCCAGTGTTAGCTGCATTTGATAGCTCAACTTATCCAGGATGTTTGGCGATACGTTTTCCATATCCCGTTCTGGGTTGGAGACGTTGAACACCATGCCTTTGTCGGGTTCGAAGCTGAGAATTGTACCGCGATCGCGGCCGAGTCCTTTGCGGCGATACTCATAGTGGTAGGGGGTAATATTGCCGTCCTGGCTGATAAAGCGGGAATATTCTTTAATACTGGCAAAAAGCGCAAAGGTATTAAAGTCCAGCCGCCAACTCCCTTCTTGCCCAGTAAGCTCACGAGTGGCTGTAACACTAATGCCGTTGTACCTTGCGGTATAAGTCGCCTTAAAGGGTTCCAATTGGCTGGCGAGAGATTGAGTGGAGAGAAAGAGAAAAAACAGAGAGGAGAAAAAAATGCGCACGACAGAGCCTCGCAAAATCTGAACCTCTTTGAATACTAGCTGGCGCGACCCGCAAAGTACATTGCAATGCTGATCCCGCCAGCTTGGCTTTGCTTAACTATCGATTCTGGCGCCACTAAGAGGTAGAAGCTCGCCGTCCAGTTGCGAGCGGTCTGCCAGCATTTTTAGGCGCCCCTGGGCAAACCAGGTAACAGCCATGGGGTAAATGACGTGTTCCTGTACCTGAACCCGCTTTGCCAAAGATTCGGGAGTGTCCCCTTCCTTTATAGGTACGGCGGCTTGAACGATGGGTGGTCCGCCATCGAGCTCTTCGGTGACAAAATGAACGGTAACACCGTGCTCACTATCACCGGCTTCCAGAGCACGCTGATGGGTATGGAGCCCTTGATATTTTGGCAGTAAAGAGGGGTGAATATTGAGCAGGCGACCGCTGTAGTGGCGAACAAACTCGGGAGTGAGGATACGCATAAACCCGGCCAGGACAACCAAATCCGGCTGATGGCTGTCGATTTCTGCGATTAGCGCCTGGTCGAAGCTTTCTCTGCCGGAGAAGTTGCGATGGTCGACCACTGATGTGGGGACTCCGGCCTCGGTGGCGCGCTTGAGGCCGAAGGCCTCGGGCTTATTGCTGATTACTGTGCAGACGGAAAAGTCTGCCCCGGCATTTGCCGAGGCATCCAGGAGCGCCTGCAAGTTGCTGCCGCTACCGGAAATCAGCACGGCAACTTTGCATACTCCCTGTGACATTACAGGCCCGCCAGCTCTACGGTATCTGCGCCTGCCACAGCATCTTCGATTTTGCCCACGACGAAGGCGTCTTCACCTGCTTGCTTCAGGGTTTGCAGTGCTTGGTCGGCTTGTTCCGCAGGTACGCAAATTACCATACCGACACCACAGTTGAAGGTGCGGTACATTTCACGGGCGTCGATGTTGCCTGCCTGTTGGAGCCAGCGGAACACTTCGGGCATCTCCCAGCTAGTGACGTCTACACGAGCAAGGCAGCCTTCCGGGAGTACGCGGGGCAGGTTTTCCAGCAGGCCGCCGCCGGTGATGTGGCTGAGGGCATTTACCTGGACGCTCTTCATCAGTTGCAGCAGATTCTTAACATAGATGCGGGTGGGGGCCATCAATGCCTTGGCTAGCGTTTCGCTACCGCATTCCTGTTGTAAATCGGCGCCACTGACTTCGAGTACCTTTCGGATTAAAGAGTAGCCATTGGAGTGGGGGCCGCTGGAAGCGAGTCCAATGAGCACATCACCACTCTTTACTTTTTTGCCATCAATAATCTCGGATTTCTCCACGACCCCGGTGCAGAAACCGGCCAGATCGTAGTCGTCGCCTTCATACATGCCGGGCATTTCGGCGGTTTCGCCACCGACCAGGGCACAGCCTGCCAACTCACAGCCTTTACCAATACCGGAGACAACCTCAGCGGCGATATCCACATTCAGCTTGCCAGTGGCATAGTAGTCGAGGAAGAAAAGTGGTTCGGCACCTGCTACCACCAAGTCATTGACACACATAGCAACCAAGTCGATACCAATGGTGTCGTGGATGCCCAGGTCCATAGCCAGGCGCAATTTGGTACCCACGCCATCGGTGCCGGAGACCAAGACTGGCTCTTTATAGCCGCTGGGGAGTTGGCAGAGAGCGCCAAAACCGCCCAGGCCTCCCATGACTTCCGGGCGGGAAGTGCGCTTGGCGACATGCTTGATACGCTCTACCAGGGCGTTACCTGCGTCGATATCGACACCGGCGTCTTTATAAGAGAGGGATGTTTCAGCGGATTGCGGCTTGGAATCGCTCATGATTCTTCCTGCAGTGGGTCTTCGAAGGGCGCGTATTCTAGCCGGGTCTTGGTCCGGTAGCCACGCCCAGTGGGCATCTCAATGAAGGAATCTGGTATTTATCTTCAGTTAAACGGCTAGAAACCCTCTAATAGTGAGAACTCGGGGCTGAGAGAAGTCGCCGACGCTGATACAATAGCCCCAATTTTTATCCCAGCCGTGGATTTTGGCGTCTTGCGCAATAACAACGATTTCGTGCAAGCTCACGGGTTGGAATGAGGTTTGGAGAAGAATCCTATGCACAAGCTGCTCCGGCAGGGATTGGTGTTGCAGTTTTTGGTCCTGTTGTTCGGTGCCCTAATTCTGCCAGTCCAGGCTCGAGTTATCTCGGACCTGTATGAAGTGGTCGAGGCTGTACCGAGCCGTGGGGCTACTGACCGCGCGAGTGCTGGCAGCCGGGGGCTGGAGCGGATATTTATGCGTGTCACCGGAGACGCCGCAATTGGCAGTAATCCAAATTTGCAGCCTATCCTGCAGAAAGCCCAGCATTTCCTAGAAGGTTACCGCTACACCAGCGAAGATAACCAGCTCTACCTTCATCTCTCTTTTGATCCCCAAGCTATTTCCAGGCAAGTCCATCAGTTGGGTTTGCCGATGTGGCCCAATAATCGCCCCGGCACTCTGGTGTGGCTGGCTGTGGATACCCTAAAGGAAGGGCGCAGTATCCTCAGGGAAGAAGATGCCCCGGAGCTCTTTTCGGTATTGGACGCTATGGCTGTGGAGCGCGGTGTGCCATTGGATTTCCCGGTGATGGACCTCAATGATCAGCACAATATGCCTCTTGGTGACCTTTGGGCTCAGAGTGAACAGGCCGCAGAGCGCGCTGGTTTACGCTACAGGCCGGATGCCACTTTGATGGGGCGCTTGCTTCAGGCGTCGGGACGCCGCTGGCAGGCTGATTGGTTATTACTGCACGGTGGTCGCAGTTATGCCTTTGATAGCAATGGTGGCTCTTTGGAAGAGGTTGCACTGCGCGGTGTTAATCAGATGGCTAACTTGCTTGCCCAACGCTATGCCGTGCGCCCCGGTATTGAGGATGCCCAACAGGGCTCAATTTTTGTGGAGTTATCTGGCGTGGATAGCTTTGCCGATTACGCAGAGGCCTCGGCCTATTTACAGGGACTGGCGCAGGTGAGCAGTGCAAATCTCCTTTCTGTGGAGGGAGATCGGATGCGCTTGGCATTGAGTGCCACCGTAGGCCTACGCAATTTGCGCGATACCCTGGCGTTAAATCATAAGTTGCGAGCACATGGGGACGAGGATGCCATTGAGTTGAATGGGCACCGTGCACCTTTGGGCAGCGCTGATAATCCGTTGCGCTATCGTTGGGATTGAGATGAGTATTCCGCAACAGTTGCCGCTGGGAGTATCCCTGCGAGACGATGCTACCTTCGATAACTTTTATCTGTCGGAGTCGGACCCCAACCGCCAAGTTGTAGCTCTGCTGCAGTCATTTGCCAGTGGGCAAAATCCCGAAGCGGTGATTTACATCTGGGGGGATGCAGGAAGTGGTGTTAGCCACTTGCTGCAATCTGCTTGTCAGAGTGCCGAGGCCAATGGTCGTAGTTTCCAATATATTCCTATGGCTGAATTGATGGCCATGGACCCGGTTGTACTGCTCGACGGCCTCGAGCAGTTGGATCTGGTGTGTATTGATGACCTGCACTTGTTAGAGGGGCAGCCCGAGTGGCAGACGGCGATGTTCCATTTATACAACCGGGTCAGAGACAGCGGTAGGCAGTTATTATTAGGGGCGCGAAAATCTCCGCGGGGGATGGATATCTCCTTGGCTGATTTGTTGTCGCGCCTGCAGTGGTCGCTGGTATTCCAGTTACAGCCAATGAATGATCGCGACAAAGTGGCTGCCTTGCGCAGGCGTAGCCGCCTGCGCGGCTTCGATCTGCCTGAAGATGTGGCGCAATACATTTTGCACCGCGCGCCTAGGGATACTCGCGCACTGTTCCTGCTGTTAGAGCAGTTAGATAGGGCCTCCCTGATGGCACAGCGTAAAATTACCATCCCCTTTGTAAAGCAGGTGCTGGATATCTAGGGTATCCAATTTGCCCCTAAGCCTAACTCAGTAGTTGACCTAGGAGACTGTCAAAGAGTTCTGGGTCATCTGCCGCCGCCCCTTCTATAACCCCCCCCCTTTGCTTCCTCTTTTGTTCCCAGGTTTGTATTCAATCTGGTGGTGACTAGAGCTGCACTTCTATTCTTCTTCTGTGAATTGGCTTTCATCGACCATATTAAATGGTGGTGGCCGCAGGGGCTGCATGGTGGTCTCCGTCTGCTTTTACCTCCAATGCCCACAGTTTGAGGAAATTGTTATGCCGAATATTCATAAAGTCCTCTATGTGAGCCATGCTGCTGAAGATGAGTCCAGTGGGTTGTTACAGGCTTTTGCCATAGCCCGCAATAATCATGCGGAAATTAAGGTGCTGCTGGTTTGCCCAGCGGTACCGGCGGGGTTTGAGGACTTTAGTAGCTTCTGTGTTAAGGCAATGCTGGAACGTGTAAATGAAGGAATTGCCGCAGCTCGAGAGCGTATGAAACTGTCGAAAGAGCAGGTGAATATAGAGATCGAATCTGACTGTGGTCCACGCCCTGCAGAGAGAGTTATTCGCCGCGTACTTAGCGAAGGTTACGATCTGGTAATTAAAAATGTGGAGGGGCTGAGCCAGCTCAAGGGCTTCAAAGCCATTGATATGGAGTTATTACGCAAGTGCCCCTGCCCAGTGTGGCTGTGTCGTCCCATAGAGCGTGCGCACACTGAGATAAGGGTGGCCGTGGCGATTGACCCCGAGTGTGATGAGGGGAGTACTTACGATCTGGCGATCCGCTTACTACGCTGGGCGCGGGTGTTGGCGGATAGTTGTAACGGTATTTTACACGTTGTTTCCTGCTGGGATTATGACGTTGATGAGTTCTTGCGTCGTCACTTCCCTATCAGCGCCTCTGAAGAGGAGCTGGACCAGGCTACAGAAGCGGCTCGATCTCAACACCGCTCAAAATTGGATGTACTTATTCGGGCTGCGGGTATCGGCGGGGATATTCAAGTTCACCATGTCATTGCTCACCCAGATAGCTATATTCCCCTGCTGATCGATGAGGAGGAGCTGGATCTCCTCATCATGGGTACTGTGGGTCGTGCGGGTATACCCGGTTTTATTATGGGAAACACTGCCGAGAATATTCTGCAAAAGGTGAGTTGCTCTCTGCTTGCGTTAAAGCCCAGTGATTTTGTTTCTCCCATCAAGATATAGCGCTTAATATGGGTGTGCGGTGTGTCGGCAGTATAATTTTTTCTATGACCTAGCTGGCCATGACTCACTCAGGGTAGGGCCGTCATGGGGCGGAGAGGAGTTAGAACCGCAATATCTATATTAGGAGAATAAAAAATGATTAAAACGTTGGCCAAATGGCTTGGCGGTATTTTGTTATTGGGGGTTGCGGCGGTTTCTGTTGTTGCGGTCAACGCGATCTATTTTAAACCCTGGTCAATAGATGTGTACTTTGAGCGGGCCTTTTTCAAGCTCGGCAGTACCAGTCCAGAAATTCTCTCCCAGTTGCGATTGCTCGAGCAGTTTGGAATCGATGGACACAATGCCCATCTTGATGACGCTTCTGAGGCTGAACAGCAGCGTCAGATGCAGATGATTAAGGATGAGCTTGCCGTTCTGCAGGAGTACGATCGTGCAGGCATGGATGGCCAGCAAGCGATCTCTTACGATGTATTTGCCTACTTTCTTGGCAATATGGTGGAGGGGGAGCGCTGGAAACACCACAATTATCCGCTTAACCAAATGTTTGGAGTGCAAAACAGCCTGCCGGAGTTTCTTGCGGAGGTGCACCAGATTCATAATGTCAAAGAAGCGGATTATTACCTTTCCCGCCTGAGTGAGGTTGACCGCAAATTTTCACAGGTGCTTGATGGTCTAAAAATCCGTGAGCAAAAAAACATCCTGCCTCCCCGCTTTGTTATCGACAGCGTGCTGGAAGAGATGCAAGAGTTTATAGCGGTACCGGCCCATGAGAATATTCTTTATACCTCCCTTGAAGAACGCCTAAATAAAGTTGAAGGTCTGGCCGATGGGGAGCGGGTGCGTATCCTCGCTCAGGGAGAGGCCTTGATTGATGCAGAAGTATATCCTGCATATAAGAATCTGATTGCTTACTATCGTGAGTTACAGCCCAAGGTTTTCGAAAATAATGGTGTTTGGGCGCTTCCTGATGGTGAGGCGTTTTACGCGTACCAGGTTCGTAGCCACACCACAACGAATTTGTCCCCCGAGGAGTTGCACCGAGTTGGTATTGAAGAGGTGGCAAGAATAGAGGGGGAGATGAATCGTATTTTCTCTTCAATTGGGCAAGATAGCGGCAGTATCAGCGCCCGCTTTTCTGTGATTAACAATGATCCCCAGTTTTTATACGAAGATTCGGATGAGGGGCGCGAACGCATAGTTGCCGACTACCAAGCGATGATCGATGAGATTAATGCTGGGCTAGGAGATTATTTCGATGTGAAGCCGGCGATGGGGGTTGAAGTACGACGGGTACCAGAATTTAAAGAGCAGGGCGCACCGGGGGCTTACTACAACCCTCCGGCTATGGATGGCTCCCGTCCGGGGGTTTTCTATGCAAACCTGCGTGATGTTCATGAAACCAAGAAATTTGGTATGCGCACGCTGGCCTATCACGAAGCGGTTCCCGGCCACCACTTCCAGTTGGCGATTGCTCAGGAGCTAGAAGGTGTGCCCACTTTCCGCAAATTGGGTTTGTTTACGGCTTACGCTGAGGGGTGGGCACTTTATTCTGAGCAGGTTGCCAAGGAAGCGGGCTTTCAGGAAAACCCCTACGATGATCTTGGCCGTTTGCAGGCCGAGATGTTCCGTGCGGTGCGTTTGGTGGTGGATACTGGTATGCACTACAAGCGCTGGAGTCGCGAAGAAGCCATCGAATATATGGTGGAAAAAACTGGCATGACCGAAACCGAAGTGACCACAGAAATCGAGCGTTACCTGGTAATGCCTGGGCAGGCACTGGCCTACAAGGCTGGAATGTTAAAAATTCTGCAGTTGCGTGATCGGGCCCAGGCGGAGCTGGGCGAGGCGTTTGATATTCGCCAGTTCCACAATGTGGTGCTGACCAATGGGGCCTTGCCATTGGCAATCTTGGAGCGCCAAGTGGATGACTGGATTGCAATTAAAAAAGGATAAAGTAGTTTTTAACTCCTTTAGATAGTTGCAAAAAAGGCCACTCTGAGAGTGGCCTTTTTTATTGGGTGCTATTTACCCGGAGAAGTTAGCTCTTAGCTTTAACGCTTGCAACCCAGCCGTCTACCAGTTCTTCGAGAACATTTAGTGGTACCGCACCGTTAGCCAAAATGGTGTCGTGGAAGCCGCGCACATCAAATTGATCACCCAGCTCGGCTTTGGCTTTCTCTCGCAGCTCAATAATTTTCAGCATACCGATTTTGTAAGCCGTCGCCTGACCAGGCAACACAATGTAACGCTCGATGGCTTTAACCACATCGCCTTTCGGGTTTGGTGTATTTTCAACCAGATAATCGATAGCCTGTTCACGAGTCCACTTTTTGGCATGAAGGCCAGTGTCTACTACCAGGCGACCTGCACGCCACAGCTCCATTGCCAGGCGGCCAAAGTCTGAGTAGGGGTCTTCATAGAAGCCCAGCTCTTTCGGTACTAACTCTGAATAGAGGCCCCAGCCTTCGGTGTAGGCGGTGTAACCGCCGTACTTACGGAATTTGGGGATATCCTGAAGCTCTTGTGCGATAGAGAGCTGCATATGGTGACCGGGGATGCCCTCGTGGTAAGCCAGTGCTTCCATTTGGTAAGTGGGCATATCTTCCATGTTATACAGGTTGGCGTAGTAAATACCTGGGCGCGAGCCATCGGGCGCCGGGCGCTGATAGAAAGCTTTACCTGCGGATTTTTCGCGGAAAGGTTCCACAGCTCGTACATCCAGGTCGGCTTTGGGCTTAGTGATAAACAGCTCGTCCAGGCGGCCCTTCATAGTGTCGATAATGGCGGTAGCCTTCTCCAGGTATTCCGCTTTACCTTCCTCAGAAGTGGGGTAGTAGAACTGCTTGTCGGTACGCATGAACTCGAAGAATTCTTGCAGGTTACCCTCAAACTTCACTTTGCGCATAATCTCGCGCATTTCATCGTGAATCCGCGCAACTTCCTTGAGGCCAGTCTGGTGGATCTCATCGGCTGTCATATCGGTGGTGGTGTATACACCGAGGCGGAACTTGTAGAAGTCATCACCGTTGGCCAGCTTCCAGGCGCCGTCATCGGTAGTGGCTTTCTTTTCCAGTTCCTGTAAGTAGCTGATCAGTTTTTTGTACGCTGGGCCAGCGCTCTCTTGCAGGGCGGTGCTGGCTTTATCGATCAGCGCTTTTTTCTGTTCGGCGCTGATTTCCAGCTTTTCGACTTTACCTTTGAAGTCAGCAAAAAGCGGACTGTCTTTCTCACCTTCAAAAGGTGCGCCGCTGATCAGGTTTTGTGAGTCGCTGATCACATAGGGGAAGACAAACTTCGGCACAATAGTACCGGCCTTGGCGTTGGCTTTCAGGTTCTCTTCCAGTTGGGCAAAGTATTGGGGCATGCCGTTCAGTCGGGCGATGTAAGCCTCGGCATCACTCACTGCATCGATACGATGCTGGCTGATCAGCAGGGATGCCGCACTGGTATGGGTGGCATACATCTGGTTAACCGGGTAGTAGTGGTTACGCCACTTGTAGCCTTCAATGTCTTGCTCAAGATTGCGCTTGGCAAGACGCAGGCTCAGGCGAGTGGCTTCATCCAAAGTATTGGGGTCAACCTTATTCAGCTCGGCGAGCTGGCGCTTGTTAATTTCCAGTGTTTCTTTGGCGAATTCTGGGGAGAGATTATCCCACTTATCGTAATCTTCTTTTTTGCCCAGGAAGGTTTTGAACTCCGGACTGCGAGACAGATGCTCCTGGAAGAAGTCCTCGAACATCTGGTTTACCTGCTTGATGGCCTCTTGGCTCACCTTGGCAGTGCTGTCTTGAATGGACTTGCTTTCCGCGGTGACGGAGGCAGCATTCTGCTGTGCAGCTTCGGGGGCGCCGCGGTCACAGCCACTGATAACCAGCGCGCTAATGGCAGCTGCGATCAGGGTTGGTTTCAACTTCATAAGCATATTCCCAGTGTTCGGATAATCATTGCTATATTGTGCCACTTGGGTGGCATTCTTTAGGTTTTTGAGCCAATTCTGGCCGCGCTTAACGTGGCGAGAACAGCGCACTCCAGAGGGTATTGTGCGCACTAGATGGGTCTTTGACTAGGGGCAGTATTCTGGAGCCATGTCGGGAGTGATTTCCTCCCATAAAAAAAGCGGGCAGTGCCCGCTTTTTAGGTAATTCCGCGATTAGGCGAAATTCTGGCTTACAAATTCCCAGTTCACCAGCGCCCAGAAAGCTTCCATGTACTTAGGACGCAGGTTGCGGTAATCGATGTAGTAAGCGTGTTCCCATACGTCGCAGGTCAGCAGTGGGGTAACGCCTTCATCAGTCAGCGGAGTGGCTGCGTTGGAAGTGTTGACGATAGCTACTGAACCATCGGCTTTTTTCACCAGCCAGGTCCAGCCAGAGCCAAAGTTGTTTACCGCGCTGGTGGTGAACTCTTCCTTGAACTTGTCAAAGCTGCCGAATGCTGTGGTGATAGCTTCTGCAACAGCGTCAGTGGCTTCGCCGCCGCCGTTGGGGCTCAGGCAGTTCCAGTAGAAAGTGTGGTTCCATACTTGTGCGGCATTGTTAAATACGCCACCGGAAGAGGACTTGATCACTTCTTCCAGGGATTTATCGGCGTCAGCAGTGCCTTCCAGCAGACCATTCAGCTTGTCAACGTAAGTCTTGTGGTGTTTACCGTAGTGGTACTCCAGAGTCTCTTCAGAGATATGGGGGGCCAGGGCATTCATCGCGTAGGGGAGTTCGGGCAATTCGAAAGCCATGGTGTCTTCCTTCCTTTGTTTAGGGTTATTGGTGAGAGCATTCTACACGCGCCGTATGCCAGAATTAAGCCGGCGCAGTAGAATAGGGGATTTTGGGACGTTTTCCTCGAACTCAAGGGGTGGTGTTTGATGACACCAATGTTTTGCTGTCGTCTATTCTTACTTGTGGCCGATTACTTTTTCGTCAATTTTTGGTATAACTGCCGCATAATTCGACGAATCTGTCCCGGCTTGATTGTCTCTAAGTAATGAATTTAGCGGTGCCGGGCGGGACAATCCCGAACTGACCAGTACCGAACCCACCAGATTAGTTACCGGGTGTATTGATACATGCAACGTAGAGAGCCCACACTGGACGGCAGCGCCGCCATCGAACCCGCACTGGAGCCCAGCTCTCCTGAGCGCAGCGAGCAGTCCCAGGAACCACAAGTGATCGTTGAGGAGCGCCGCGGTGGCTTCTCCTTCCTAGGCCTCTGTGCCTTGGTCTTAGCCATGGGGGGACTTGCTGCTTCTGGTTTCCTCTACCAGCAGTGGCAGGAAAGCCGTACCCAGCTGGTCAACGCGGAGAATCGCATAGCCGATGCCGAGAACCGGATTGCTGAGCTGGAGAAGCGCTTTAGTCTCTCCGATGAGGAGTCTACAGCTTCTGTTGAGGTGCTGAGCGCCAAGGCCAAGGAGAACTCCTCCGAGATCCGCAAGCTTTGGGGGGTGGCTTACGATACCAACCGCAAGAGTATTGCAGCCAATAAGGCCGCAAACGAAGCCAACAAGAAACAGGTTGCTTCACTCAACAGCAAGCTCGGTAGCCTCGATGCCAGTGTGAAAAAGATTGCTGCGGTTGAATCTGCCCTGGCGGAATTGCGTAAAGGCAGTATTGAGAGCAAGCGTGAGATGACCGACAAAATTTCACGCCTGGAGCGTCAGCTGGCCTCTGTGCGCAGTGATCTGACTATGCGTGTCGGAGCCAATGAAGAGGCAGTGGAGTCTATTGATGCCTACCGTCGCTCGGTGAACAAAGATCTGGTACAACTGCGCGATGCGATTCGCTCTCTGCAGTCCAGTGAGCCTACAGCCTCCTCAATGTAGTTTTTCAGGGGCTAGAAAAGGCGAACCTTGGGTTCGCCTTTTTTATTGCCTGTGGAAAATTTATCGCCATTTTAATAACAGGCCAATAACCCTACATTTCGTGTAGAATCGCCGGCCTTGAGACGTTAATCGGAGTTGGGCATGACCACTATCCGCCAGGATGATCTGATCGACAGCGTTGCTGATGCGCTGCAATTTATCTCTTACTACCACCCACAGGACTTCATTCAGGCCCTGAACAAGGCTTATGAGAAAGAGGTCAACCCGGCGGCCAAAGACGCCATGGCCCAGATCCTGATCAATTCACGGATGTGTGCCGAGGGCCACCGCCCTATCTGCCAGGATACCGGCATTGTCACCGTGAAGTTGAAAGTGGGTATGAATGTGCGTTGGGAAGCGGACATGAGCGTTACCGACATGGTCAACGAAGGTGTGCGCCGCGCTTATCAAAATGCCAGCAACGTGTTGCGCGCCTCTATTCTTGCCGACCCAGATGGCGCCCGTAAGAATACCGGTGATAACACTCCGGCAGTGATTCACTATGAAATCGTTCCTGGTGAAACTGTGGAAGTGTATGTGGCAGCCAAAGGTGGTGGCAGTGAAGCCAAAACCAAATTTGCCATGCTCAACCCCTCTGATTCTGTAGTGGATTGGGTTCTGAAGATGGTGCCTCAGATGGGGGCGGGCTGGTGTCCGCCGGGCATGCTGGGTATTGGCATTGGCGGTACTGCTGAGAAAGCTATGTTGCTGGCCAAAGAATCCCTGCTCGATCCTATCGATATCCAGGAGTTGCAGGAGCGCGGTGCCTCCAACCGTGCCGAAGAGTTGCGCCTGGAACTATACGATTCCGTCAACAAGCTGGGCATTGGTGCCCAGGGCCTGGGTGGCTTGACCACTGTCTTGGACGTGAAAGTGAAGGATTATCCTACTCACGCAGCAAATAAGGCCGTAGCAATTATTCCCAACTGCGCCGCTACTCGTCATACCCACTTCACTCTTGATGGCTCTGGCCCCGCGCGCCAGACTCCGCCGAAGCTGGAAGACTGGCCGGAAATTACTCGAGAAGCTGGCAGCAATACTCGCCGTGTCAACCTGGATACCGTTACTGCAGAGGATGTACAGAGCTGGCAGCCCGGTGAAACCTTGCTGCTGAATGGCAAGATGCTTACTGGTCGCGACGCCGCTCACAAGAAAATGGTGGATATCCTAGCGAAAGGGGAGAAGCTGCCAGTGGACCTGACTGGCCGCTTTATCTATTACGTAGGGCCGGTAGATCCTGTGCGCGATGAAGTAGTTGGCCCCGCAGGCCCAACTACCGCCACCCGTATGGATAAATTTACGCGCACCATGCTTGAAGAGACCGGCCTGCAAGGGATGATCGGTAAGGCAGAGCGTGGCCCAATGGCAATTGAAGCGATTCGTGACAATAAAGCGGTGTACCTAATGGCTGTGGGTGGCGCTGCGTACTTGGTGGCTCAGGCGATTAAAGCCTCCAAGGTAATTGCCTTTCCGGAGCTGGGTATGGAAGCCATCTACGAGTTTGAGGTGGAGGACATGCCAGTAACCGTAGCAGTCGATAGCCAAGGTGAGTCTGTGCATACCACGGGACCATTGATCTGGAAGGCGAAAATCGAGGAGGGTCTCGCCTAAGGGCTGCCCCAATCTAAACAAGCCGGGTCCGCGAGGTTCCCGGCTTTTTTGTCTTCAAGCTTTTAGGGATTAAGTTTGGCGGGACTAGGTTGTCTTCTCAGCTAGTCACGGTAAAACAGGCATAGTAAAAGCCTAACCTGATGCCTCAATTAGATTCATTCTGGTACAGCCCACTCCAAAAGCTTCTACATCCCCAGCTCTGGGTAAAGCTGCAAAATGGTTTCTCTTAACCAGCGATGGGCGGGGTTGTTAGTTTGTGACTTATGCCAAATCAGCTGCAGGCTGACCTTGGGGAAATCCATAGGCAGCTCAATTGTACGAACAGGTAGTGCTCGGTAATGAGAGGACTTCATCATCCTTGCGGGTACAACGGCAATTAAATCGGTGGTGGCGACTATATGAGGAAAGGAGGATAGGTGAGGGACACGCAGGCAAATATTGCGCTGTAATTTATTCGGTCTGGCCAGCCTCTCCATCGGTGAGCCTACGGGGCTTCCTCTCAGCAATGATATTTGTGGTATTGATTGAAAATCTGCCTCAGAGATTGATTTTCCCACCTCTTCATTATGCTCCCCTGCGATCACCACCAATTCTTCTTCGGCAATAATCAGACTGCTGTAATTGGGAGATTCTAATGGTAAATAATCGATAATTAAGTCGACTTCACCATTACTTACCATTCTGGAAGTCATCTCTGATTCGTCAGGTAATATTGTAAGCTTTATCCCTGGTGCATACTCTCGTAGCCAGGCGCTGAGTCCTGGAATCATAAGGGTTTCCACCACATCTGGTAGAACAATCGAAAAATCCCGTTCTGCCTCGCGATGTTCAAAGTCGAGCTGCCGGAAGCTTGATCTCACTGCCCCAAGAGCCGTGTGAATGGAAGGGTGTAGTGCCAGCGCACGCTCGGTAGGGCGTAGGCCTTTTGCGGTGCGGATAAAAAGTGCATCGTTATAGGTGGATCTCAAACGCTTTAAGGCAGCACTTACTGCAGGTTGGCTCATGTGTAGCTTTACTGCAGCCCTAGTCAGGTTGCGTTCGACCATCAGGGCATCAAATACAGGCAGTAAATTCAAATCCATTGATCTGAGATGATTCGACATTATCAATCTCACAAATAATGCTGTTAATTATTATTTATTAGAATTCAATCATCCGCCTGATTATATTTCTGGTCAATCAAATTCTTAAATTTTCTAGTGCAAATGATGAGGGGCACTCTGTACATCGCTATTAGATGGATGTAATCAAACTGCCGGGTTTTGATTGTTTATATAGTTTTACGGAATTCCAACGCTAATAAAAAGGAGCAAATATGTCGATCAATCACGATGCGGCCCCTTTCAGGGCTGGATACAGGGCGCGAGTGAAAGGCCGTTACCATGGATGGCTTCATCTGATGGGTATTCTAGCTATTGGTGCCGGAGTTTGTATCTACTGCATATTTCAATTGGATTTGTTAAAAACTTGGGAGTTGTTAGTGATCCCCGCAGGGACTGTTATATATAATTTTTCTGAATACGCTAGTCACCGTTGGGCTGGTCATAAAAAGATTCGGATTGCAGGGCTGTTTTATCGCAGACATACCGGGGATCATCACAGTTTTTTCTCTCCACCCCTATTTTCTATTGACTCTACCAGAGACTGGAGAATAGTACTTTTCCCCACTTATTTAACTGCGACTCTTGCTTTAGTGATTGCGCCAATTTTAGGATACTTTTTCTCCATACTTTTTTCGATGAATGCTGGTTACCTCTTGATTGTGACTATGGTGGTAAATCATTTGGGTTATGAATTGTTGCACTTGGGATACCACCAGCCTCAAGATCATTGGTTTCATCGAGTTCCCGTTTTGCGTGAGTTGGCTCAATTGCATCGCATACATCATCAACGTAAGTGGATGAATGAATGTAATTTTAATTTGACTATCCCTCTGTTTGATCTTTTGCTGGGCACTTTTCACTGGAAATCTATTGGATCTTGTCAGAAGAGTGAGAGTTAGAGCTCTACAGAGTGCTTGGTTCAAATAGAACCCGTCTTCTCCAGTTGGGTCAACATTAGTTCTCGAATAATCGGCACTGGCGCACTGCCAAAGCTTAGAAAGCTTTCATGGAATTCCTTTAAGTTGAATTTATCTCCGAGCTTATTCTTTACTTCTTCGCGCAAGGCAAGGATATCTGTAAATCCGGCAAAATAGCTGGTGAGTTGAACCTGGCTGAGAGTTGCTCTACGCCACTTTCCCTCCGCCTCAGCCCGTTGTTGAAAAGCCCCATCAACCATTAAATTCATTGCTTCGGCTTCTGTCATGCCCTTGACTTGTACACCGTAATCCAAAATGGTGTTGGTAATCACGCGTAAATTCCACTTGTAGTACATCAGCCAGAGTTCCGGCGAAAAATCACCGTATCCAGCCTCCAGCATCATACGTTCGGCATAGACCGCCCAGCCTTCAATCATGGCGCTGTTACCGAAGATGGTTTTAATAATACTCGG
Organism: Microbulbifer mixtoriginis (SeqCode); assembly: GCF_052467235.1. Taxonomy (NCBI): domain Bacteria; kingdom Pseudomonadati; phylum Pseudomonadota; class Gammaproteobacteria; order Cellvibrionales; family Microbulbiferaceae; genus Microbulbifer; species Microbulbifer mixtoriginis (SeqCode). The sequence goes on from NZ_CP174305.1 coordinate 3,570,851, forward strand.
AGACTGGTTGGCATAAACCAACTGGGTATAGTGACCGGGGATGGCTTCGTGAATGTTCAGTATTTGCAAAGTGTAATGGTTATATTCCCGCAGCAGGCTATTCGCTTGCTCATCACTGTAATTCTCTATGGGCAACACATTGTAATAGGTATTGGCATTCTTATCGTAGGGACCAGGCGCATTGATAGAGGCAACAGCAAAGCCACGAAGATAGGGGGGGGTAGTGCGTACTATTAGTGGCTTTTCTTTGTCCAGGTCGAGTAGATTGTGCTGTATGACAAAGTTTGCCAGCTGTGGTATTTGCTTTTCTATAACCTCTTTGAATGTATCTTTACTGGCATGATTAAGGGATAGTTTTTCGAGTAGGCGCCGGACCTTTTCCATTTGATTTGATGGTGACTGGGTATCGGGAAAATGTTTCGGCCAAAGTTGCTCGGTGAGCGCCGCCATTTTACTGTGGACCTGTTTTTTTTCTTCCAAAGCACGCAGGTAGAGGGCACTGGCACTGGTATCAATCTGAATATCAAAGCGGAATTTTTCTTCATATAGCTTTTCTCCAATACGGAAATCACGAAACCTTGCAGATTTTTCCAGGCTGGTTTGTAAATTTTTTAAAAAGTTTACATAGTCTTTTATCGCTTCACGGGAGGCGTGCAGACGTTGCCTGAATACTTCTTTTTCATCATCAAACATCTGGCTGCTTTCTACCAGGTTTTCTACCCTAGTCCCAAAAACTTCCAGGGCACCTTCGTTCTGTTGAATAGCCAACATTAATTGTGGCGCGGCGGGCCTACGGATAGCCTGTTTTGCGGCTTGGTAGTAATCGGGAACCAAGCGCATACGCGTATTGAAGGTGCGCAGTCGGTTTTTGAGGGGGGCGTACTCGGTATTTAAAATCAGGGCAAAAGGATGGGATACGTTATATATGGAGGGGTCCCACTGGTAGGATTTGAAGGTGGTATATTCCCACTGCAGGCGCTGTAGGAAATTCATAATAAGCGCCATATCGGTGAGGGAAGAAATACTGAGTAATTCACTATCCAGAGCGGCGAACTTGCGTTCATAAGTTTGAGCGAAGTCCAGTAGATAGGCGCGGAAGGCCTTGTCAGGCACTTGTAAATGTATGGCAGCCTCATAATAGCCTTCGCGGACTGCCCAGGACGGAAACAGTTTCCACAGACCGTTAACGAATTGTTGGCTCAGCTGCTGAAAGGCCAGTTCCATCTCGGCACGCATTTCAATCATCGTTTCAACTTGAGGGGGCACTATGCGTTTCCTATCGGTACCTTGGGGGCCACAGGCACAAACAAGAGTGAGCGACGTCAAAATCAACAGTTTAAGAGGGGCTTTCATGGCGATCCTTGCCAAAAGGGGTTTATAAACGCTTGTGTATCTGCTTAAAAATTATCATATCGGCCGGAGACCCTTGATCAGCCTGACAATGGTTGTTTACACCGTGAATTGATATCCAAGCATTTAGCACACTGTCCCATATTGGCGAGTGAAAACCGTAGATAATGCGTTTTTAACGTCTGCGCTTGTGTCGTGGAAGAGCCCCGGTTAGAGTGAGCCCCACGTGAAATAACCGATAATAAACAAGGTTTTGAGGATTTATTCATGACTGAGCTAGCCCAACAACAGTGTGAAGCCTGCCGCGCCGATGCCCCTCTCGTCAGCGATGACGAGCTGCCAGGATTGCTGCGCCAAATTCCTGATTGGACGCCAATGACCCGCGACGGCATTATGCAGCTGGAGCGCGTGTTCAAGTTCCGGAATTTCAAGCAGGCCTTGGCGTTTACTAACCGTGTAGGTGCCATCGCAGAAGAAGTGGGCCACCACCCGGCACTGCTTACCGAGTGGGGTAAGGTAACCGTGACCTGGTGGAGCCATGAGGCCAAGGGGTTGCATAAGAATGATTTTATTATGGCTGCGCGCACCGACCAGCAAGTAGATGCAGACTAAGCATCTCCCAAGGGCGCATCTAGCGCCCAATTTTCTGCCATCCCGCGTCATTTCTAAACTGAGGTTGCCCTAGAAGGAACCCTTCGGCTCTATTCACTCCGCTAAATACCTCCTGGTTCCGGAGTCGTTCGGTAGCCCTGTATATCAATAGTTGAAAGTGTGTGCCCTGGATAGAAGGAGAGAGATTTTGTCTGAGTATACTTCTACAGTGGTCTGGCAACGTGATGACCAGATTTTTACCGACAATCAATACAGCCGCGCTCATACTTGGCAGTTTGATGGCGGTTTGTCAGTTCCAGCCTCTTCATCTCCCCATATTGTCCCAATCCCCTACTCACACCCGGAAAATGTCGACCCAGAAGAAGCTTTCGTGGCGTCGCTATCTAGTTGTCATATGTTGTTTTTCCTTGCAATTGCCGCAAAAAGGGGTTTCGTCATTGATGAGTATCGCGATGAAGCGATAGGCGTGATGGATACAATAGAGGGGGGTAAGTTGGCCATGACTAAGGTCACTCTGAGACCTTTGATCCGCTTTTCTGGTGAAAAGAAACCTAGTCGCGAGCAATTGGAAAAAATCCACCATCTTTCCCACAAGCAGTGCTTTATTGCTAACTCCGTAAAAACGGAAGTGGTTACTGAGATTCGGGAGGTATAACTACTCATTGAAGTGAGTAGGTTTCATAAATACTCATGTAGACGGCAGTATGTTTAAAGTTATTGAAACTGTGGCTTCAGTTGAGGATTTTCTTTGCCTCAGGCAGATTAGTGGGCTATCCCCAAGAAGTCGGGAGGCCGCAGAGAAGGGGTTGCCAAATAGTCTCTATGGCATTCACATTCAAACTCGTTCAACCACCATTGCCATGGGGCGGGTGGTTGGTGATGGAGCCTTAAATTTTGAGATTGTGGATGTCGCTGTCGCCCCAACTTATCAAGGTCAAGGGTTGGGAAGGGTTGTGATGGAACACATTATGTCTTATTTGGATCGTGAGGCGCTTCCTTCTGCTTATATTACCCTTATGGCGGATGTACCGGAGCTGTACGAGAAGTTTGGCTTTAGGTTAAGCAGCCCTGAAAGTGAAGGGATGTACATGTTGAAGTAGATTTATTTCAAAGTATGTAAATTCTTGGCTGTAATTAAGGCCATATTGGGTATCGGGCAGAGTGTTTTATATTCAGCGATGTTTTTAGAGTAACCTGTACACTTTGTGTTTCTTTCTGTTCATTTTTTTAGTGGCTTAAATACATCCGTGATATCTCCAACCAATTTGGGGTTCTTTGGGTCGGCAACCCGCTTTCCTGTGCCCTTTGAAAAATCGATTCCATGTAAATCTACCCAAACAATATTTGGATTTTTGACCCAGTTGAAATAGTAAATTCGGCGTTTTAAATCAATCACCGAAAGCCACCAAGTGGGATAAGTAGCTGGTTCTTCAGCTCCTTCTTCCTGATTGGGGCGGCTATAAGGTGCGCCAAAAGGAACGGCCACAGTACGGATAGCACTTAGGAGGTAAGAGACTGCCTGAATAGCATTGGCAGGTTTTGGTAGATTGTGTTGATAGTAAGATAACCTAACAAAACGGTCAGCGCCATCAATCCCTCCAGGTACAGATTTAATCCCACCAAAGCCTTGGTAAAAAGGCAGGTTTTGAAGCTGCCATCCATATGGTGGGTCATTTGTCATGACCGAAAATTTCTTACCGTGATGTACAACTAATTTACCATCGATTATTTCGAAGATAGCTGAATCACCACTTGGGTCCTCTATTGCCATATGTGCACCAAGAACTTCGCCACCAACTTTCACTGGCGATATGCGTATATTTTTCATCCCAATGACAGCATCTGCGACTGTAGCATAGTTATCGAGAATAAAACGCAGCCAGCGCATATAGGATACTCCTGGCGTATTATTTGGTTTGGCGTAGCGGGTTGCTCCAAGATATAGAATATGTGCCGTTAGACCTTTCTCGTTAATTCCGTCGGTAGCACCGTCATTATTTGAGAAGCCATATTGGCGGGCATAAGGAATAATACTTTGTACAACACTTCCATATTTTGAAGTCCATTTGGCGGGGTTATGGCCATCCTCACCAACCATCTTCATACCTCGAGGATTTATATAAAGAATATCCTCAAAAGAATGTCCCCAATCCATTGATCTGGCGGCAAAAACACCTTGCTCAGTATTCCAGGTAACTCGGGAGCATGCATAGAGTATCGATGGCCAGGAAAATAGGAGCAACGTTATAATCAACGGCACTTTATTTGTAGCTGTTTTGATCACTTCTTAACTCGTATATTTAGGGTGGTAAAAAGCATGCAGTTTATTTGTATTTTCTAAGAATGTCTGTCTATCTTAGCTTCAAAAGAGCCAATATTTAATACATGATAAGCTTGTAGATTCCAAATTTTTAAGGGGTTCTCTTGGGTTTCGTGAGGTCGGTCTTATCTATCTCTGCCGAAAGATAAAAGTTTCTGAGCAATGTGTTAGGAATTTATGTAGGTACGTGAGACCTTATGGTTTTGAGCAATTTGTTGTAGGGTTGGAAGGTTGATATTACGTCGTCTTTAGGTGTAGTCATCATTTCCTTCTTAGGAGTTTTATTCTAATTTGTTTATTTGTTTATTTGTTTATTGTGTAAAATAGATTGCAAGAATTTCAATAGATGCTGCGGTAAGTTCTCTAGATGCTTATTTTTTGATTTGTCTAATTTTTATTCTTTCTAATAGTTTATTAATGGAGATGAAAGACTGCGTGTGGGTAGGATGGCCACTGAGTTGTAAATCCATAAAAAATTAATGTTACAGTCCCAGTTCTTTGACCGGAATATTTTTATCCTTTATTTTCTCTTTATGTATTCTTGATTGTATTTTGGTCTGTATGTTTTGTTGTGCAGTACGATATATAATGATAGTTTGTCGTGAAAAACTAATGCTGTCTCTATTATGTCGGGATTTGATCATGCGTTATGAAATATGGGCTTGATGGTGAGCGATGCTGCAATATGTTTATACTCAGAAATAAAATAACTGTTTAGACTATGTGAGAGATGAATGTATTGTCTGATTTATGGTCTTTGCAGTGTTGCTCGTTAAGTTAGTAGGGTGTATATAGGTCAAAACTAGCTATGCGATCCGATGTTGGTTGAAAAGCTATGAAGCGCTATTGGGTATGTCTATTTAGATAATGCATGTTAAGCGCTTTTAGTTGAGTGGGGGGCTTTTTATCCTGTTTTGTTGATTTGAATTTATCGCCAGCTAATAGAAGGAAATTTTAATGATAAAAAAAATAATTAAGGCATTATCTCTTGGTATTATGTTGCTGTTCAGCTTGTCAATTCAGGCGGAGACGAGAAGTGCGCTTGTGGGGGGGCGGCTGATCGATGGTTTTGGTAATCGGCCAATCGCAAACAGTGTGATTTTAATTCGGGGCGACAAAATTGAGGAAGTTGGCACGGTTGAAACGCTTCCCGTCCCCGACGGGTATCAAATTATTTCTACTGAGGGGATGGATGTCTTACCTGGACTTTGGGAAAATCATGCTCACCTAATGCTCAGTGGACACTCGGACTATGTGCATTGGGATAAACACTACCTACATCGCCTGACCAATGAAATAATGCCTGCTAGTGCAATACAATTACTGCTAGCCGGGGTTACTAGTGTTCGTGATTTGGGTGCTCCGCTAGAAGCATCTTTAGAGATAAAACGGAAAATCATTTCTGGTGAAATTGCCGGGCCAAGGCTATTTGTTTCCGGTCCATTTATCCAACATGAAGTTTATCCTGGTACTGAAGCTTTTCGTTGGTCAGTCTCTAGTGCCCCTGAAGCAAAAAAGAAAGTAAACTTACTGGCAACAGCTGGTGTCGATATAATTAAGCTGATTGATCATGACAAGATGACTATAGAAGTTGCTCAAACGGTCGTGGATGAGGCCCATAAGCATGGTTTAAAAGTTGTAGCTCATTCGCACCGCCCAGATGAGATCCGCAGAGGGCTGGCCATAGGTGTCGATAACTTTGAACATACAGGGCTGACAACAGCACCTGAGTACCCTGAAGATATCATCCAGTTATTAAAAGAGCGCACTGCTAAGGGCCGCGTTGCTGGGGGGCCACTTTTCTGGACTCCAACCGTAGAAGGTCTCTGGAACTATAGTAACACTGTGGATAACCCGGAAAGGCTGGATGATACATGCTGGCACAAAGGACTAAAACCAGACACTATTGACGATATTAAACAGTCATTGAGAAACCCTGGGCAATTGCAGTACATGCAGTTAACTCCCTTACGTAAACCAACTTTGAAAAAGAAAATCTCCCAGCTTAAAGATGCTGGTGTGGTGTTTCTTGTGGGGACAGATAGTGGTATCCCAACTAAATTTCATTGCCAAAGCACTTGGAACGAATTGGCCGTTTTGGTTGAAGAGATGAATTTTTCCGCTATGGATGCAATTCGAGCAGCTACCTACTGGCCCGCAGTAATGATGGGGGTTTCGGACCAATCAGGGACTGTATCTAAAGGAAAATTTGCCGATATCATCGCAGTAAGAGGGGATGTGCTGAGGCATATTAACCTTCTATCCAATGTCTCATTGGTTATGAAAGGAGGAGTCCTCTATAAAAAGGGTGGACAGGCAATAGAATCTTACCCAACCTCCCAAAGGTAAAACCCAAGGAATCTCCTCTTAAAATATCCGCAAACAGTCCCATATACTCCTGTATGGTGTAAGTTATAGACCAGTTTGGTAGCTCTAATGATTTTTTATTTTGAGCTTTATGGGAACTGTTTGCTTAGTGGGTAAAAATTCATGTTCAGAAAATTTAGCTTTTAATCATCTAAAAAGAAGTTGTTTTCCGGATTGTAATAGCAAAAATCGTGATCTAGATTCTTGCGAAAGCAGTAGGGGTCTTTTGCTTCCATTTCGCCCCATAACCCTAGATTTGAGTAGTATGCAAAGTCTTGCTCAATCTTGAATTTATCTTCGCAATAGTAGGCGTAATTCCAAGCGGCTCCTCTTGCAACCATTTCTTGATTGATGTTGTATCCATTTGCAAATAGATAGCCAGTTTCTCTGCCGTATTGATCCCTTCCTGTCGATTGGAAATCCACAGTGCCAAATGACAATAAATGATTCAGGGTTTGAGTGGCTTCTGGGCCATATATTTGCGTGCTGGGATAGGTTTCTGGTGCATCAATGCACTGAAGACGTATCTCAACATATTCACCAGAAACATATCCGTGAACTGTGTCACCGTCTATTATCCTGTAGTTAGTCAGTGGAGCCGCTTGTAATGAAGTGGAGAGCGTACACAGCAAAATTAATCTTTTCATTGGGATTATCTGCGTCGTTGTTTTATGTGCGCAGGATAGGGGGTATTTATTACGTATTTATTTATAGATTGTGATAGTAATAAATAGTTTTTGTTAAAGGGGGTTTTTAGAGGTGGGCATGAGGATATTACTTAGCTCTAATTGGTAGAAGCTGTTTCATAACTTGAAATTAGTTATTCTTGCTACCTCATGGAATGATAAGATACAGTAAGTTTAGTTGGGATTAAGTCAGAATTAGCCGACGCTCAGTGTAAATTGATTGAGCCTTGCCTACCCTAGCTAAAACGTGAGAAAAGTGGTCCCATACCCATTGATAAGCGTGTACGTTTTGAAAGTATCTTGTGGATTTCGCGCTTAGGAGCGCCATGGAAAAATCTCCCTCTATCTTATCCATCAACGAGTAGTTGCTGAAGAAAGCTTCAGTTTTGGGGAGAGTAAGGCGCTTGGTTGGAGCTTTGACAAAAATTTCTCGGACAACTTGATCAAAGATCCCTGATTAACTGGGAAGAAGTCTTTTCAGGTGGCGGCTTTGCTTCAGCATAAAAAGGGGAGCAGAATTCGGAAAAACCAAGCGGGACAGGGGTGCAAAATTGATTGTGGTGGTCATTGGCGAAAGTCTTCCGTTGGGAGGCGCCATTACTTCGGCCTCACCAGTAGAAGTAAATTTATTACATCCGCTACTTGGTGTTATCTATAAAAATAAAAAATCGAAGCCTTGTGTACGACAAAGCTGCAGATTCTGACCCGTTACTCTACAGCTTGACCCGCTGTAAAGTTGAAATAATTTTCCCTCACCGCAGGAATAGGAAAAAGCCTTCGAAACAATTAGGCAGAAAGCCTAGATTGTATATTCGGCGTCGGAAAGTTTAGCGAACTTTTGCGAGGCTGGGTAATAGCCGTCGCTTGATCGTCAGGTGGGATCGCTATTTACCTTCTTATAGAGCTTTCTTCTACATTTCCTGCATGCTAAATACGTTAAAGAAATTATGAAACAGCTTCTGGAAGCAAAATATCTAAATTGGGAGTTCGCTAATTTTATTTCAGTGTCCATCCTAAATTTGAAGCCTTGAGATGTTCCTGCTTATTCTGCAATCAGGTCGCCAAGTTATTTAGTGCTGGTTTTAGCAGAGTTTTCTTTAGGTGATTCTAGTTGTCAAAAGTTGGTTTGTGCTGCAGGGTGTGGTGGCAGTAATCGGGGTTCAAATTCTTGCGAAAATATTAGGATATCTAGCCTCAGGATTTGGCCAAAAGCTGATGCTTTAGCCCTGTTCCATTTCAAATTCACAGCTGTAGTGATTGCAATAACTCTTGGAGGCGGCGATGGTACGATTTCCTAATTAATATTGGGTTTGTTCATATGCTCATGCCTGTTTCCCAAGGCATAGGCATCGCTTCTGATTGACTTTGTCTCAAGTGAATCAAGTTATAATTTGTGCCTGTAATTTCCTTGTCAGTTTTTGCAGTATTCTTGGCATGATTTGTTTTTGGTATAAATCGCGAGTGTTGAGTGATTGTTTTTGTTAGGTTGTTTGTAATTATAAGGTATGAACGCCGGGCGTTTTGAGTGAATATTATTCCACTTTGATATTTTTCTTGGCATTATTATTTTTTCTTAAAGATACAGTTTACAAGGAAACTCTATGAGAGCCTTTAAATATATTTTGGTTGCGCTATGTTTTGTTATTAGTTTTCCACTTCAGGCATACGATCCGAATTTTGACTCATTTATAGAGGAGTCAAATGTTGAGCTCCTTAGACGGGATCCGATTTTGGCTTTAATTTATCGAGTGCATGAGGAGGTGGGCTTGTCCTCGCCTGGCATCACTCCAATTTCTTTACCTTATAAGGCGAAAACTCTTGAGCTATATACTAAGGCGTTGGTTAAATTGAAAGCATTTGATAGGCGGCTATTAAGCAATGTGCAGAATGTTGATTACGATTTTTATAGTTGGTTTTTGAAGAGTTACTTAGCTGTTGAAAGTAAGCCTCATTTTGTTATTAATGCCTCCACTGCAGTTCAGGTTCAGGATATATTTTATTTTTTTATGCTTGAAAATGCGGGAGATGTTGAGCACTACTTAAGTCAAGTAGAATATTTGTCATCCTATTATTCCTCTGTGGAGTTTTGGTTGTTGGTTAGGGGTAGGCTTGGAATAATTGATGACAAAGAGACTATTTTATCGGTGCTTGATTGGCTTGATTATTGGGTAGAAAATCCTGAGCGAGACCCTATCTATTTAATGTTGGAGGCTGCTGTAAATAAGATAGAAGTTTCAGCGGAGCAGCGTAAAGAGTGGTTGCTACGATGTAAGTACATATTGGAGGAGGAAGTTACTCCAATGCGAACAGAGGTGTCAAACTTACTCTTAACTCAGTTGGAAGATGCACCTGAAAATCCAGGTCTTGCCCAATATCCGGGAGGTAAGGAATATTACAATAGCTTGTTAAGCCGAGAAGTCAGTATGCCGCTTAATGCACTTGAATTACATCAAATAGGTATTGATGCGCTCAGGGATCTGCATACAGAAGTCTATTCGGAATTTGAATCGCTTGGTTATGATATGTCAAATGATTTGGCTACACTGTACGCCATGGTCCGCAAGGATGCGCCACAAGTAGCAAAGGAAAATGTGCTTGCTGTTTTCAAAGAGCTTTTAGATGAGGCAAGTGAGAAAAGTGTTAATCTATTCCCTGAATTTGATTACTCTAAGTTAGAGCTAGTGAATGGTATTAGTTATGCTTATGCCCCTGCTAAAGATAACGAAAGTGCTTTGCTTTATGTAAATAATTCTGTAGACACTACAATGCTGGATTTACCTGGATTTGTTTATCATGAGGGGGTACCCGGTCACCATGCTCAGTATTCATTTACTGGTAAACTTAATCTCCCTCTCTTTAGGAGTATTACCAAAATCTCAGGGTTTTCTGAAGGCTGGGGATTGTATGCAGAACGGTTAGCTTTTGAGCAGGGTTGGTATGATAGTAATCAATATGGAAATCTAGGTCGATTAAAGGCGGAGCTGCATAGAGCTGCCCGCTTAGTAGTTGATACTGGAATAAATGCAAAAGGCTGGACTTTGGAAGAAGCTAGGGAGTATTATTCTGAGGTTTCTGGGCTGACAGATGCAGAAGTTTCTAGAGACATTAATCGCTTTATTTACTCTCCAGGTCAGGCAAGTTCATATTATATTGGTTTTACACATATTTTGAGGCTTCGACAGGTAGAGCAGGAAAAGGCAGGCTTTGATATAAAAGAATTTCATGGGAAAGTTTTGCAAAACGGTGTAATTCCTCTAAGTCTTCTCACTGACCAGTTTAGTGGTCAGCAATAATTATTTTTAAAGCATGTTAATTTGAAAGACCCTGTAAAGGGTCTTTCATCTAATTCCTTATTAACCTGTTCTCTCGATTTAATTAATCTTAAATTGCTGGGCTTGCCCAGAGCAAAAACTCCCGGTTGCCGTCGCCCCCTTTAATCGGGCTATCAATATACTCCTTCACTTCAAGGCCGAGTTCATCACATAATGCCGTAATACGCTCACGTACCTGCGGGTAAAGTTTTTCGTTACGCACCACTCCCCCTTTACCAATGCCCTCAGGTCCCACCTCGAATTGTGGCTTTACCAGGGTCAACAGCTGGCCTTCGGGTTTGAGTAAAGAAGGCAGCTGCGGCAGTATCAACGTTTGGGAAATAAAGGATACATCCATCACGATGGCATCAAAGCCAGTATCTGCGTAAGGAGAAAGTTGTGATGCCTCTAAATAACGGGCATTAATTCCTTCGAAGAGGTGCATACGTGGATCATCTATTAATTTTTGTGCTAGCTGATCTCGTCCTACATCTACCCCTACTACGGAAGTGGCGCCTCTCTGTAACAGGCAGTCACTAAAGCCTCCAGTAGAGCAGCCTACATCCAGGGCGTGCCAGCCCATAGGGTTTAATCCTGTGTGATCGAGTATCGCGGCAAGTTTTAGGCCGGCGCGGGAAACATATTGATCTTCGGGTAGTGCAGTGACTTCTAAGGCGCAGTTCTCACTGACGGATTGCCCAGCTTTGCGCGCCAGCTCCATGGGGCCGCCCTCGGATAGCGTGACCCTGCCGGCTTCAACCAGTTTTTTGGCGTGGGTGCGGGAATTGGCGAGTTTTCTCTGTACTAGCAGTTGGTCCAAGCGGGTCATGTTTTGCTACTGGGTCCTGTCAAATGGTTAAGAATAGTGTGGCCATGCTAACCTCTGGCTCCCATAGGTAGAAGTGCGGCTCCGTTTCTAGTCGGGCTACTCTTTACTAAAGAGGGGGTTGTCGATGGCAAAAAGCGTTCTGAATAAGTTCAAGATCCGCAAAGGAAAGGTTTTTGAGGCGCCTTTAGAACAGGCTTTTGGGCGCCTGGTGACACCTTTTGAAGAGTTTATCCACCGGCAGAGCAGCAGTGGTATTTTACTGATGCTTTCTGCGCTGGCGGCGCTCATTATCGCAAACTCCCCCCTGGAAGATGTCTACATAACCCTTTTGCATATGCCCATCAGTTTCACTGTGGGAAATTGGGAGTTTTCTTTATCGCTACACCACTGGATTAATGAAGGTCTAATGACGATCTTCTTTTTTTTAGTGGGCTTGGAGCTCAAGCGGGAATTTATGGTAGGGGAGCTGTCCGATTTACGCCATGCGGTACTACCTGTGATGGCGGCAATCGGTGGCATGGTGGTGCCGGCATTGATTTATGCAGCATTCAATGCTGGCGGTGAGGCGGAGCGCGGTTGGGGCATCCCCATGGCCACGGACATTGCTTTTGCCGTGGGCTGTATTGCCTTATTGGGTAATCGTGTGCCTCGCGCGGTTGTGACTTTCTTAGTGGCTCTGGCTATTGTTGATGACTTGGGCGCCATTCTGGTGATCGCTATCTGGTATACAGAGCAGGTAAATATGACCGCGCTGATCGCTGCGGGTTGCCTGGTTGTGATCATGTGGTTGCTGAAGGCGGCTGGCGTGCGTAACTCCCCCCCCTATGTATTTGTGGGCATTCTGCTGTGGTATGAATTTTATCTGGCCGGAGTTCACGCCACCATTGCGGGGGTCATAACTGCAATGGCGCTGCCGGCGAAGCCCAAGTACGATCCAGTGGCGTTTAGTTCCTTTGTTAAAGATATTATCCGCAGCTTCGATCGCTGTTTCCGTCCCGGTGATAAAATCATTGCCAATGATGCCTTACGCGCACGGGTTATGGCCCTAGGCAGTGGCGTTAACCTGGCGCAGTCTCCTCTGCAGCGTATGGAAACCCGCCTGCACACTCCGGTTGGCTTTCTGGTGATTCCCATCTTTGCGCTCGCTAATGCAGGCATTCCCTTCGATAGCTTTACTAGCTCAAGTGCAGTTTTCAACCCGGTAACCCTGGGGGTAATCGCTGGGCTGGTATTCGGAAAGCTGATTGGGATTGTGGGGGCTACTTGGATCGGTTGGAAATTAGGCTTGGGCAGCTTACCTAAGTTGGCTAATTTTCAGCATATCATTGGCGTGGCATTACTCGGCGGTATCGGCTTTACTATGTCGATCTTTATTGCCGAACTGGCGTTCAGTTACCAGAATAACCTGTTGAATCAGGCCAAGGCAGGTATCTTACTGGCTTCTGTAATTGCCGGTATCGCCGGTTTCCTGGTACTGCGCACTGCGCCGGTTACTGAAGAGTTTGATGTACAGACCGATGGCCGGGAACCTGAGCCTGCGGGGGGCAGTGAAGCTCAGCAAGAAGGCTTAGAGAAGCAAGATAGTTCCGCTCAGGAAAATCCCGGTCGTCAACGTTGAGGGGCTTCCCGGCCTGGTCCTGCCATAGCAGGCCGTTTTGGGGTTTTCCCGGCTGAGTAAACTTCCAGATGTGAAATAAATTTCAAGAGAAATAATAATGAAACAAGTAGTAAAGGCGGTGTGTCTGTTGCCAATTCTGGCTGCACCTCTATTTCTTGCCGCCTGCGAGGGTAAAGCGCGATCAGAGGATAAGTTACGAGAAGCAGTAGAGGTTAAAGGGCAAAAAACTGCAATAGAAGGGAAAGGGGATATGTCCATGGATACAGTGGCCAGGGACTATGTTGCCCTGGTGTTGGAATTGGGTAATCACGACAAGAGTTATGTCGATGCCTATTATGGCCCGGCGCAGTGGCGAGAGCAGGCGGAGCAGAGCCAGGCCAGCCCGGCGGATATTGCCAAACGCGGTAACGCCCTCATCGCTCAGCTACCCGGGGACGGCGTGGTGGATGGTTCCCTTGACGGCCTGCGTCTACACTACCTGCGAACTCAACTGGCTGCGCTGGTGGCTCACGCCCGCAGCCTTGCTGGCGAAAGCGAGCGCAACTTTGCCAAAGAAGCGCGCGAGCTTTATGACACCGAGCCCCCCAGGCAAAATTTCACTAGTTTCGATCCACTCTTGCAGGAGTTGGATGAGCTGTTGCCCGGCAATGAGCCCCTAAGTGCGCGAGTGCAGGCGTTTCGGCAGCAGTATGAAATCCCAGTGGACAAGCTCCAAGAGGTTTTTGATGCAGCCATTGCGGAGTGTCGCAAGCGCACCAAGCAGTATATTCCGCTGCCACAGGATGAAAATTTTGCCCTTGAATATGTCAGTGACAAACCCTGGAGCGGTTACAACTGGTATCAGGGAGGGGCGCATAGCCTGATACAGGTGAACAGTGGCTTGCCGATTACCATTGATCGCGCGATCGACCTTGGCTGCCATGAAGGCTACCCGGGCCATCACACCTATAACGCGTTGTTGGAACAGACGTTGGTGGAAGACCGTGGCTGGGTGGAATACAGCGTGTATCCGCTGTTCAGCCCCCAATCTCTGATTGCCGAGGGCAGTGCCAATTACGGTATCGATCTGGCCTTTCCTGGGGAGGAAAAAAACCGCTTCGAGATGGAGGTACTTTATCCCCTCGCCGGGTTGGACCCTCAAAGTGCGCAAAAGTATGAGCGGGTGATGGGGCTGGTGGATAAGCTCAGTTTTGCCGGCAATGAAATTGCTCGGCAGTATATCGATGGTGAAATTGCCCCAGAGCAAGTTGCGGTACTGTTTGAGAAATACACGCTGATGAGCCCGGCCAAGGCAAAGCAGCGCAAGGATTTTGTCGATGCCTACGGTGCCTATGTAATTAATTACAACTGGGGCAAAAAACTCGTAGCTGATTATGTGGAGCGAGATACAAACAGTGCACAAGAGCGCTGGCAGCGTTTCGCCAAGCTGTTGTCGTCGCCACGCTTACCCTCTTCGCTAGACTGGTAGGCGCTAACAATGCACAAGGCGGAACTGCGGAGTTATTTACTTGCGCGACCAGAGGCGATTGAGGACTTCCCCTTTGGTCCCGATGTTGCGGTGTACAAGATTAAGGGGCGTATGTTCGCGACTCTCAGCCGTTATCGCGAGGTAGATGCGACCAATTTAAAGTGTGATCCCGACGAGGCTCAGGCCCTGCGGGATATCTTCCCTGGCGTGCTGCCGGGTTACCATATGAACAAGAAGCACTGGAATACTGTATTGCTCGATGGCACAGTGCCGGATTATGAAATTGAGCGGATGGCGGATCGCTCCTATGGCCTGGTGGTTAAGGGGCTGCGTAAAATTGAGCGGCAATCCCTTGAGCTGGCTTATGGCATGGATACCCTCTACCGCTAGAACCTCAGCAGATTAGCAAGACATTACTCAGGAGAGTTTGTGAACGATTTTATTGTCGATGTAACGGCAGAAAACGCCCAGCAGGTACTCATTGAAGAATCCATGAATCGCCCGGTTCTGGTGGATTTCTGGGCCGATTGGTGCGAGCCGTGCAAACAGCTGATGCCGGTTTTGGAAAAGCTCGCGAATGAATATGCAGGCCAGTTCCTCCTGGCAAAAGTGAATGCCGACACCGAGCAGATGATCGCCGGCCAGCTGGGGGTACGCAGCTTACCTACAGTTATGCTGCTCAAAGAGGGGCAGCCGGTAGATGGCTTTGCCGGGGTGCAGCCGGAAAGTCAGATTCGTGAAATGCTCGACAAATATCTGCCCAAACCCTGGGACATCAAATTGCAGCAGGCCCAGGCGCTGATTGGTGAGGGCAAGGTGGATGAAGCCCTGCCGTTGCTGCGCCAGGCTTACGCTGAATCCTCCGAGCGGGTGGATATTGCCAAACACCTGGCGGCGTTGCTGCTCGATCAAAACCGCGCTGCGGAAGCAGAAACCGTGCTCAGCAAAATTCTGCTGGCGGATCAGGATGCGGAATACCAGCGCCTGATGGCCCAGTTGGAGCTAAAACAACAGGCGGCGGATACCCCCGAGATTCAGGCGCTGCAGAAGGCCCTGGAGCAGAACCCGCAGGATTATGATTCTGCCTATAAGCTGGCGGTACAGTACAGTCAGGCCAATCGTCACGAGGAAGCCCTGGAGCTGTTGTTGGATATCCTGCGCAAGGATATGAATTTTGCCGATGGCGCGGCCAAGCAGGCATTTCTCGATATGGTGAAAAGCTTGGGTGCCGGCGACCCCATCGCCACCCAATATCAGCGCAAGCTGATGACGTTGATGTTCTAGACGTTTCAATCGTATTGCACTGTAAAGGGGCCTTGAAGGCCCCTTTACTTTATACACCGTTGAATAGTGAATCAGTAGAATGCATAAGCTCTGTATCTATATACCCTCAAGTCATCTGGAAGTTGTCAAGCAAGCTCTGTTTAACGCCGGAGCCGGCAGAATCGGCGACTACGACAGTTGTTGCTGGCAGGTATTGGGTGCCGGTCAGTTCCGGCCACTAGCGGGCAGTCAGCCGTTTATTGGTGAGTCCGGGCAGATAGAGCAGGTAGAGGAATATCGGGTTGAGATGGCGTGTGCCGATGAGTCTGTGGATGCAGCACTTGAAGCCCTCTACCAGGCACATCCTTACGAGGAGCCGGCCTTTGACCTTTGGCGCCTGGATGAGCGTTGTGGCGGCAAAATTCGCTAGTGGCAGGAGATAAACAGTATCCTGCCATTCGCGAGAGAGGGCTTTAAAGGTTATCCAGTGCCTGCTGGCGCTGCTGACTGTTTTCTTTTAGCGCTTGAACCTCTTTCAAAATCTGTGAAATCCGGCTATCGCCCTCACGGTTCTCCTGCAATAGCTGTGCCTGGGGGCCTTGTGGCTGAGCATCGTTGCTGGGTGTGGCGGGCAGGGTATTGATGGGTTTTATCCGATGTATACGTACATGAGTATCCAGGCCCTCGGGTATCGAATCAGAGAAGTGCCAATTGCCCTCACTGTCCCGCCAGCTAAACACCTCCCTGGTCTGTTTATGTTGCTCTTCTGGCAAAAGGCCACTGGATTCCACCAGGGTTTCCAGTTGCTCGGCAGATTTCTGAGTACTGTCGCTCACCGCTTGAATGGCGCGTTGGCCTTGCTGGCGAACTGTGTCCAGAGTCTGCTGATCGGGAAGCCAGTCTTGGGGAGACATAATCGGTTTGCCATCGGGACCGGGAATCAACATGGGTAAGCCCACGCCTACTAATAACAGTACCGCAAGCATATAGGCGTATTTCATTGGAACATCCTTTTTAAATGTACCCAGGTGGGTGAGTGCTTCTCCCACCCAGAGTCCTCTTCCAGTGCACTATCTTCAGCTTGGCTCGCGCTGCAGCTACCACTATAGCTTCCGCGAAATAACGCCCCGGTGCAGCTGGTATTGCCCCTGCTCCGTGTCGGTGAAATAGTGCTTGAGAGTTTTATGCATGATCGGGAAGGCAATTTCAGCCCAGGGGATTTCTTCCTGGCGAAATAGTGACACTTCTAGTGACTCCGGCCCGGGGCCAAAATTCGTATCGGTGAGCTCTCCGCGATACATCAGGTAAACCTGATTGATATGCGGAATGTCATAAATTGAATAAAGCTCGTCCACACGAATGCTGGCACGTGCTTCTTCCCAGGACTCGCGCAAAGCACCTTCTTCACTGGTTTCACCGTTTTCCATAAAGCCGGCGGGCAGGGTCCAGAGTCCCAGGCGTGGCTCAATGGCGCGTTTACACAGTAAGACCCGGTCTTCCAGGTAGGGTAAAACACCGACAATCACACGCGGGTTGATGTAGTGGATGGTGCCGCAATTGCCACAGAGGTGGCGAGGGCGGTCATCGCCTTGGGGGATGGAAAATGTGACGGCATTACTGCCGCATTGGCTACAAAATTTCATGGCGTCAGTATACCCATGCAAGATTCCAGCGCCAGCTTCCAGCTTTTTGACGCCTATAGTTGTTAAAGGTGTTGAAGTTCATAGGGCGGTGCCAGCTTTACTATGGCGCGTATTTTATTTTTTTGGCTTGTGCTGATCGCCTTGGCGGCCTGTGGCGGCAAAGACGATAAGCAAAAGGCACCGCCACCGCCTCCTGTAGAGGTGCTGGTGGTGCGAGAACAGCCAGTGATTCCGCGCTTTGAATTTGTCGGCCGGGTGGAGGCCACCGATGAGTATAAGGTGCGCCCCCGCGTGCAAGGTTATATCCAGAGTCGCGATTTTAGAGAGGGGGAAACGGTTAAGAAAGGGCGCCTGCTATTTGAAATAGATCCGCGCCCATTTATCGCTGAATTGGATAACCAAAGCGCCAATTTGGAGCGCGCCGAGGCAACTCTGCGGATCGCTGAGCGCAATTATCGACGTGGTCGAAAGTTGGTCGCTACAGGTGCTATCAGCCAGGTGCAGATGGATGAATTACTGGGCACTTTTGAAGAGGCCAAGTCACAGGTCGATGCAGATCGGGCCAAAGTGGAAAGTGCTCGCCTAGACCTCTCCTACACAAAGATTTACGCGCCACTTACCGGCCGCATTGGTCGTACCCAGTTCACTGAGGGTTCCCTGGTGGGACCTGATTCGGACCCGCTCACTACCATCGTCAAGATGGACCCAATCTATGTGTTGTTTGAGGTTCCTGAAAACCAACTCTATGCCGTACAGGTGGATGCCGAGCGCCGCCGCCGGGAGGGGTTGCCGCCAACGAGGCTGGATGTGCGTATAGAGCTACCGGATGGCAATTTTTACCCCTATCAGGGCAGGATTGTATTTATCGATAACCAGATAGACCCCAACACCGGCTCCGTAGCGGTACGCGCACTCTTTCCCAATCCGGGCAGCCTACTGGTGCAAGGACAATTTGCTCGGGTCTCAATCCGTTTGTATACAGGCAGTGAGGCACTTAAACCGCTGGTGCCGCAATCTGCAGTGCTGGAGGACATGCAGGGGCGTTACCTCTTTGTGCTGGGTAAGAAAAATATTGCTGAAAAACGCTATGTCACTTTGGGGCAGCGGGAGGGGGAGCTTTGGGCGGTCAACCATGGGTTGGTTGCTGGGGAGTCGGTCATCGTTAACGGTTTGCAGCGGGTTGTTGCGGGCAAGCCAGTGACCCCTCAAAACACGCCGCGGAACCCCTACGACGCATCAGAAAAGCCGGCAGAGCCCGCAAGCGGTGGCGCTTCTCCCGTAGGTAAGCAAAGTACCAAACAGCCTATAGGCTTCGGGCAGGGGACACTGCTCCCCGATGACATGGAACTTCCTGAAGGTGTGGAGGAGGGCGAACGCCACCGATACGAGGGACAAGAGCATGATTATAAATAGCCCGCCTGAAATGGGGGGGGCTTAGCGAATTTATGATCAGTGCCTTTTGCATACGGCGGCCCCGTTTCGCTTTTGTCATCTCCATACTTATCTCTCTTGCGGGTATTCTCTCGTTGCCATTATTGCCGGTGGCGCAATTTCCAGAAATTACTCCAGCCACAATAAACGTCGCAGCCAATTACGCCGGGGCCAGTGCTGAAGTTGTGCGCGATAGTGTTGCCGTGCCCATCGAATCCCAAGTGAATGGCGTGGAAGGCATGGATTATATGTCCTCCACCAGTGGCAACGATGGCTCTTATAGTCTCACGGTAACGTTTAAATCTGGTTATGACGATGATATCGCTCAGGTCAATGTACAGAACCGTGTGGAGCAGGCCACGCCGCAATTGCCAGAGGATGTAAAGCGCGATGGTGTGGTGGTTTCCAAGCAAAGCACCACTTTGCTATTGGTCGTGAACTTATTTTCTCCTGAGCAGAAATTCGATGAACTTTTCCTAGCCAATTACGCAGAAATTTATTTGAAGGATGAGCTGGCGCGCGTATTGGGCGTGAGCAGCGTAGTTATTTTTGGCTCGCGCAATTACGCCATGCGCCTGTGGCTGGACCCGAATAGGATGGCGTCCCTGGACGTTACCACCGAGGATGTTATCAGCGCGGTACGGGCACAAAATGTGCAGGTAGCGGCTGGGCAGATTGGCTCGCCACCCATTCGCAAGGACCAGCAATTTCAATACAACATCCTGGTGCAGGGGCGCCTGGTGAATTCCAAGGAATTTGAGGAAATTACTATTCGCGCCAAACCCGATGGCGCCATGGTAAAAGTGAAAGATGTGGCGCGGGTGGAATTAGGCAGTGAGTCCTATTCCTCCTATGGGCAATTGGATAACCAGGCTTCGGCAGTGATCGGTGTTTATCAGTTGCCGGAAGCCAATGCCATTGAAGTGGCTGACGGCATCAAGGCCAAGGTCAAAGAGCTTTCCCAGCGTTTTCCAGATGGCCTAAAGGCAGAGATCCTCTACGACACCACTCTGTTTGTGCAGGCCTCTATCAAAGAGGTGGTGCAGACACTATTTATTGCCCTGATTTTGGTGATCGCGGTGGTCTTCCTGTTTTTACAGGATTGGCGCTCCACCCTGATCCCCGCTATTGCCATTCCTGTTTCACTGGTGGGCACTTTTGCATTGATGCTGGCGTTTGGTATGACTATTAATACCATCACCTTGTTTGCGCTGATTCTAGCGATTGGCATAGTGGTTGATGATGCGATTATTGTGGTGGAAAACACCCAGCGACTGATGAGTGACGGCCTAACGCCAAAGGAGGCTGCGTTGCAGTCTATGCGTGAGGTTACTGGGCCGGTCATTGCCACTACGCTGGTGTTGTTTGCGGTGTTTGTACCGGTCATGTTGATGCCGGGTATCACCGGAAAAATGTATCAGCAATTTGCGGTTACTATTTCTATGTCGGTCGCGATTTCCTCCCTTAATGCCCTTACCCTGAGCCCGGCACTTTGCGCCAGTATTTTAAAAGTGGGTAAGGAAGGCGAAGTTGCCGGAGTGAAAGAGACCGGGGTATTTGGTTTTTTCAACCGAGGGCTGCATCGCTCCACCAATTTTTATGTGGGCATGGTAAAAGCCTGCGTAAAGATTCCGCTAATCGGAATTATCTCCGTTATCGGTATTTTCCTGCTGGCCTTTTGGTTGTTTAGTAGTATCCCCACTGGCTTTATCCCTGATGAGGACCAGGGCACGTTTATGCTACATGTGCAATTGCCGGATGGTTCCTCCCTGGAGCGCACTGGCCCGGTGGTGAATCAGGTTACAGACATATTATTGGAAGAACCCGGTATGGCCCATGTGGTGGGTGTGCCCGGCTATAACCTGCTTACCAACAGTGTCTCATCTAATACCGCAATGATGTTTGCGGTGTTAAAACCCTGGGATGACCGCACCAGTGAAGAGGATCACCAGTTCGCCATTATGCAGCGGGCTCAGAAAAAACTGGCGCAGATACCCAACGCACAGATTATGCCTTTTGTCATACCACCCCTGCCGGGTATCGGTACCGTGGGAGGGTTTGAATTTGTGTTGGAGGATTTACAGGGGCGCAGTATTACAGAATTATCACAAGTAATGATTGATCTGCTGGGCGCGGCCAATCAGCGATCGGAAATTTCCCAGGCCTTCACCAGTTTCCAGGCGGCTACCCCCCAGTTGGAATTAAAGATCGATAAAGAAAAAGCGCACGTACTTGGTGTGCCGTTGCCAGAGGTTTATTCGACACTGCAGACTTTTCTGGGCGGATATTACATAAACGACTTTAATTTATATGGCAAAGTATTCCGAGTGATCGCCCAGGCAGATGCGCAGTTTCGCGATGACGAACAAAATCTGGCGGGCTTCTATGTGCGCGCCAACAGTGGTGGTCTGGTGCCGATTACCTCGGTCTCCACTATTGAACCGGTTGTGGCACCACAAACTATCACTCGCTACAACCTCTATAACAGTGTGACGATTAATGGCGCTCCAGCACCGGGTTACTCCAGCGGTCAGGCCATGGATGCCATGGAGGAGCTGGCCTCCAGGCTGCCGGAAGGCTACGGCTATGAATGGACCGGAATCAGTTTACAGGAGGTTACCTCAGGCAATCTGGCTCCCATCCTGTTCAGTTTGGCCATAATATTTGTGTACCTGTTTTTGGTGGCCCAGTATGAGAGCTGGAGTATTCCTATTGCGGTGCTCTTGTGCGTGCCTATTGCGATTTGCGGTGCCATGTTGGTGGTGTGGCTGGCCGGATCTATCAATAATCTCTATACCCAGATCGGTTTGGTGTTGTTAATTGGTATGGCGGCAAAAAGCGCAATTTTGATTGTTGAGTTCGCCTGTGTGGAACGGGATAAAGGCAAGTCTATTGCCGAGTCTGCGATTTCCGCCACCCGCTTGCGTTTCCGGGCAGTATTGATGACGGCTATGTCGTTTATTCTCGGAGTGATACCGTTGCTGGTAGCCACAGGCGCGGGTGCCGTAAGCCGTATTTCCCTGGGGTTGGTCGTGTTTGGCGGTATGCTCGCAGCCAGCCTGTTTGCCACTTTACTGGTGCCGGTGTACTACGCGTTGGTGCAGACGATTCGTGAGAAGCTCAAAGGGGGCTATACGCCCCAGTCCCAGCTGGATGCAGCTTCGGCTGAGCGGCAGTAACTGGCTGGGAGCCGCAAATGGAGATTGCGGTATACAGCTCGGTGTTATCATCGGGAATCGGTATGATGAACGTTAGGGAGCCTTTGTTGTATGAGGCGGGATAAGTGGATATGTTATCGATTATCGAAAAGAAAATTTCCCAGCAAATAGAAGAGCTGGAGGCTGGCGTACCAACAGGGCCAGAATTGTATGGCCATGCCGCTGTGTTGATTGCTCTTACCGAAGAGCCAGACCCCCATGTAGTGCTGACTAAGCGCGCCGATACACTATCTACCCATTCCGGAGAAGTTTCCCTACCGGGCGGGCGTTGGGATGCCACCGACCCCTCCCTGCAATATACTGCCCTGCGCGAAGCTCAAGAGGAAGTGGACCTGCCTATGAATCAGGTGCGGATGCTCGGCCCTCTGTGGCCACGCACTACTCGCTGGCAGGTACATGTCACTCCCTGGGTGGGGGTAATCTCACCGGATACCCATCTCAGGCCCAACCCTGGTGAGCTGGATGCGATTTTTCGTGTGCCTTTGTCGTTTTTTCTTGACGATCCCCGTATCCGCACTGACCGAATCACTATCGATAATCAAGCTATTTATCTACCCGCCTACCAGTTTGGCGACTATGAAATCTGGGGCTTTACTGCCGGAGTATTAACCGAGTTCCTCGTTAGAATACTGGGCGCTTCTATTGGGCGCAGGGATGATGTGCCATTACGTACATTGAATTAGCCCTGCTCTAGAGGAATACTTCACGGATTCGGATTTTTTGATACTCGTTATATTGGTAGCTTTAATCTGATATCAGTTCACCCAAGTCTTTCCAGGCATCCTCTAAAAGACTTAACTGGTCACGAGTATTGGGATCCGCAGTAAGTATGGGAAAATCAGGATCATTCGGTAGCTTAGCAATAACGCCACGGCGGCATTGAAATAGCCAGCTGCCGTCCACCTTGACTAATTCATCATGGTATTCTGCGGCTACGGCAACGCGATAACCAGAGCGAGTCACTAAAAATAAATACTGTAGTTGCTTTGCCTGAGGCAGATTGCCCATCTTCTGAAATATGATGTAATGGCGAACAGGTAATATGCCGGCTACCCAGGTTGTTGTGGATGACTGCATAGCGCTCTAGTTTTTCCCTTCCTCGGATTACTCGATTGCCATGCTCGAAGCGACCGCCAAGTGTAAAAAGTGACGCCCAACCTCGGGCATCACGGTTATCGATAGTTAAAGTGTAGCGAGCAAGTAGGTCGCTAATTGCGAATCGGTCTCTGAATAGCTGTAGTTCATTCATCATTTTACCCACTGATTATTTCGCTTCACTATTTATGAAAATAGCTTTTAAGGCGTGTTTCTGGAGATTATTTACAGGTGCCGCTTCTCCAGCCTGTACCCTGGTGTAGAAAAAATTAGGATGCCGCCGAAATAACTTTTGGGTACAAAGAGGCTTTCAAAAATCTATTATTCTTGCTTAATACCATAAATGGACAGCTTAAGGATAAGCATGTCATGCAGACTGATGTTTCGATAGATCGCGATAAGACTCCGTTTTTTGACTGGGTGGCCAGGACAGATGATTTTGTAGTTAATGAACGCTGGCGCCGCTGGAAGGAGCTGATGGAGGCTGGTCTACCCTACCGCTGTGAATTGTTGCTCAAGTCTCATCATAACAGCACGTATTATGGGGAGTTTGCAGTATCTTCCAATCCTGAAACGGGAGATTCATTTGCTCGAGCCTGCTTCTCTGGGAATTCTTTCCATCGAGCAAGCAATCACTTGAGTGATGGCTATGCCAATTATACATTGATATATCTTTTATCTGGCCGTGGTGCTATACAGCGTGGGAGTTATTTTACCCCGATGAATCCCGGTGGACTCTACTTGGTTGATCTGGCGCAGACAATTACTCATGATTTGGTTCATGAAAGTCGCTCGCTATTGTGTCGCATTCCCCGTGAGAAGCTCGAGGGGTTTCGTTCAGGTCCCAAGGATAACTGTCCTCTGACCATAGATGGTAGCAGTGGTCCCGGCCTCTTATTACGCAATTATCTTTTGCTGTTTCCCCAGGCCAAACAGAGGTGCACCTTTGCTTCTTCCAGCTTCCTCTTTAATCCGATAGCCGAATTAATTATTGCCTGTATCCAGGAGAGTCGTGGCAATTTGCAGGCGGAGTCGGAAACTCCGAGTCGCTTAAAGTCTATTTTTCAACAGGCTTGCAGGCTGATTCAAAAACACTGTTGTGACTCGGATTTGTCCGCTCCACAGCTGGCAGCGTCATTGGATATCTCAACCTCCTATTTACATAGAGCGCTGCGTTTTCATAATACCTCTTATATTAACTTGGTGAGACGTGCCAGGGTGGAGGCCGCATCCGCACAGTTATTGGCTGCCGGGAAAAATGCAAGTATTTTACAAGTGGCGTTCAATTGTGGATTTAACGGCACCAGCCAGTTTTCCCGGGCATTCAAAGAGGAGTTGGGTCTTAGCGCTTCTGAGTTTGTAAAGCGCTCTTTTGTGGAGCGGGAAAGAACTCTGGCACTTGAAAATTGACCCTGCCTGTAGGGTTTTTTCTTTTTATTTATTGTAAATTTTTATCGGATACTAAGGCTAAGGTCCTACCTGTGTTCGATAGCACCTCAGTCGAAGATAACTCGGAAGCTAGTGATAAGATGACATTAATCTTCTCAAAATCTTGGTGAAGTGTTGAACCTTTGGCGGAGGCCTTTTAGAAAAAAGGTGCATATAGTGAACAGGAGTTGAAGCTACTGTGGCTAGATGCCTTAAAGAATCTTCTCTAACCAATTTTTCTGCAACAATGTCTGGTAGTCTTGCAACCCCTAAACTCATTGTTGTCATTTGTAAAATGTCATGTAGTGAGTTGCAGCGTATCTTGGGAATAACTCGAATCTCTTTTTTACTACCCAGCTGATATTTCACCGGGGTGCCTTGCCAATCATTGATGATATGTTGCCAGTTGCGTAATTCGGTAAGATCGTCAGGTATTCCTCCCTGTTGCTCTATATATCCTCTACTCGCATAGAGGCTTTCCCGGAGTATTCCCAGCTTTGACACTTTGGCGGATTGCATATCCAGGTTACCTACACGAATTGCCAAGTCTACTTGGGAATCAATCAAATTCATTGGGGCATCATCCGCCAGTAAACGAACCCCCAGCTGTGGGTGCTGCTCGTTAAGCTGTCTAATTGCAGGGACTATAACCGGCTCGCAGAGCGCGTGGGGAGCTGTGATTGTCAGTGTGCCTGAGAGTTCTTTGTTATTACTTTTTAAATCGGCCAGGGCGTTGTTGTAGATATCCCGGATCTCGCGACAGTGAGCGTAGAATTGGGTTCCTGTCTCCGTCAGTGAAAGCGAGCGGGTGCTCCGGTAAAGCAACCTTGTACCGAGATCTTCTTCCAATCTAGTCACTGCCTGGCTAATTGCCGACTTGGTACGTACCAGCTTGTCTGCTGCGGCAGTAAAGCTGCGGGCCTCAACTACGGCTAAAAATATCTGCATATCCTCTAGAGTGGGTTTCATAGTTTAATTTCACTAAACACTAATTTGATTGAATGTGTATTTATCACAGGCGGTGCGTTAGGGCAATATGCTTATGGAAGTTAAAGATCAAACCTTTATCAAGAGGAGTCGGATATGAACAAGATACTTATTGAGAAAACTATTGTGGCCAGCGAACAGTGGAAGTCGTTTTTTAATCAAGGGAATGCTGAAGGCTGCGCTTCAATGTATGAACAGAATGCTCAAATGAATGCCAGGCCGTTTGGTGTATTTCTAGGTCGGGAGCAGATAAAAGCTTTCTGGCAAAACCTAGTGGCTCAGGGATTCTCTGATGTGGCTTATCAGGATACCGAGATTGAGGTAGTTGATGGTTCCTCAACAGTTCTTACCAGTAAGTGGAAGATGAACAATGCGCAAGGAGTTATCACTCGGGAACTATGGGTCCTGCAAGAGGATGGAACCATGCGCCTGCGCGAGGATGACTTTGAAGCTATAGAACCAAGCTGAAGGTAACAGTATAAATACTTCTGATTTTCGCTGCTAACTAGCAGTATCGCCAACGCTCGCTGGCCAAGAATTTTTGGCCAGTTTTAATGATGGTTATTTTATAGATATTTAATGTAACAAAAACAGATCCATTCTCGACTAAGAGGTGCCTTTTCAATTAAAGGGTGCGTAGATTTCTTTGAGAAATAAAAAGAGCAGTTTTTAACTTTTTAATTAAATTGGGTTAACGTAAAGGATATACAAGATGCCAGAATATCATCATAAGTTCCAGTGTAATAAGTGTGGTATTTTTGTGGTTGAAAACGGTTCTCCGTTGCCTCCTCCGGTGATGGAACATGCCTATTACCATGCCCATAATGTTATCAGTCAGTTTGGTCCTATCTATAAGGGGATAGCCCCTAAGCGCCGGCCAATGTTGCATTGCCAAAAATATGTCAAATATATTCAGACAGTACCGAAGGCTGGCTCTGCCCAAAATTTAGGGAATCAGGCCGTCAATAAAGTTAGAACACTAGCCAGGGACCGTGGCGGAAATGGTTCGAACACACCGAGTATGGTAGCAGTTATGTACGACAGTATATTAGAACAGTGGTTTGAAGGATCAACAGGGAATGGAACCAGTCGAGGATATATCCCGAATACGATTTGGAACACTATTCCGGCAGAACTGGATGTAGACCGATATATCTTTGGTCGAACCTGTGCTGAGGTAGACTGCCTGAGAAGGGCATTCAGTCAGCGGCGTAAATCAGGAGAAAACAGTCAATCTATCAAAAATAGTATTTTTGCGGCTCGTCAGCCCAATAAGCACAAAGGGAAATCGGATAGAAGGCCTCCTTGTGGTGCATGTAAGGCATGGATAGCCAGAGCTGGGGCTAAAGCATATTAATTCTTTTATTTCCTTATTGATACATTGTTGCTTAGCGTAGTGAGTGGGGCCAGATCATCAATGTGTTTCTACTCGCTGCACTAAGTGTACTGACGGATGTGCAATTGAAGCCCTATTTCTAGTCAATGATTAGCCCTCTGAGGCTGGAGTGGGAGGCTTTTTTATTACATTCCCTGAATTTAGGCAGATTGCAATATCAGAGCCAATTGCGTTAAGCCTGGATAGATACTGATTGAAGTGATTATCTCTCCACAAGGCAAACATAGAATACAGCAAATCTTATTTCTGTTTTGGTCAGGTGCTGAATCATTGTTTTCTTTTTGATTTTCCATATTCTTTCAGTATGGCTAGTGCTCGTGTAGCTGTCATAGGGGCTTCGACAATTGGTGTCATCAATGCCTGATGGGTTCGCCCAGTTGCTGCCATGCATCTAATAAGGGTTTTATTACATGTGCAGTTTGCTGATCTGCATTGAGTAATGAAAATTCTGGATCTTCAGGTAAACCAGAAGCGATGGCACTTCGGCGCAGGAATAGCCGATCACCATTAACCTTCACAAGTTCATCGTCATACTGGCCCGCCATTACCACGCAATAACCCGCGCGAGTTGCTGCAAAAAACTACTATGGTTGATTTTCTCTTATCGGTCGCCCTATCGAGAGAAACAACATAAAGATATGAAGACGTGATATGTCGGGTACCCAAACGGCTGTGGACAAGCAGCTATTCATAAAGTTTTTGCCGCCCTTTAATCATCAAACTACCGTTTTCAAAGCGACCATTTTCGGTAAATAGCGAGGCACAGACCTTGGCGTCTTGATTATCTATAGTGAGAATAAACTTTGACAGCAAATCGAAAATTGCCAGCTGTTCAAAAATAATATTCTCATCCTCCATAATAATTTATATGTTCTTTCACTATAGCTATGGTATTTAGGGGCAGAACTGGCTTTCAGGAATTGAAAGAGGGGTGTTGACAGAAAGTATCAGTACCTTTGTCGATTCTTTGGAGGATGGATTAAGCGCTTTGTGACCCTGTTGATTTAACGGCACTCCCTTCAACGGTAAATCTCCACCAAAGTGCACATCACCTGGTTGGTAGGTTACACAAACCCCATCTTTTGTTGTTGTTCTCCATCGGCCGGATAAGGTAATGACCCATTGTGGACTGGGTGTTGGGTGAAAATCACTTTCCCAGCTGGGAGGTAAGATGGCAAACTCACTGTTTATTACCTCTGGCAAATCTTTGTAGTGATATTCTGGATTGGGGTTGGAATATTGGATTAATCTAAAGCCCGTTAAATAGTGCTCTGTTGTCCTGGAAATATGACTTTTGTCAGTCCAAAGGTGGTAGTACTTTTGCTGGGTTTCATGGTTTGTTTTCATGTTTTTCATTAAGCTTCAAGATAGTAAATGGCATTATCTGAAGTGGCGTATAGCCTTCCTTCTGCCATTGCTATGTTTACAAAGTTAATATCCTCAGAACTTTCGTAGAGGCACTGCAAGTTTTCTCCTTGTGCTGAACAGGTCATCAACTTATTTAAGCAGGTAAATACTAGCTGTTTGTTCTCTCCAATAATTATTCCATCGATAAAACCCTGTGGGGGTATTTTGATGATTGTTTCTGTTTGAACATTGCTTGACCCACAGCTGAGCTGGAGGGTGAATATAATTTGTTCATGGTTGGGGTCGTAAAAAGGCTTTTCTTTTGTGATACTGCAGTTATCAACTAGAAACAAAGTTTCTTGATTGCGGGAGAGTGCAAGCCCGTGAGGAACAATAAATTCGTCGCCCAGGCAAAATAATTGCGATGCTTGTGCATCATAGGAGTATAGGCCGGTGGGCAATTCGCTTTGTGGTTTAAACCCCTGGTAGTAACCATAATCGGGGTCGGTAAAGAAAAAGTGGGAGTCTGCTTGAACTATCTTGTTAGGTGAGTTAAAGGGTAGTCCTTTGAAGTTGTCAACAATAATCTCTCGGCAAAAGCTATTTAAATTTATGCGGCTAATACATCCAGGACTATCATGGAATCCCTGTTCAGCCACTAGCAGGTGATTTTTATCAGCTGTCAGGCACATACCATTAGCCATATTGCTTCGCTCAATTACCGTATGTATAGACCTGTCTTTAAAATCAAAATAACGAATGGCCGATGGAGTTCGATAATCACTTGAAGGTTTGGAGGTGAAATATAATCTCTTTTGCCAATCGACCCATACGAGGCCTTCATGTGCATCGGTTTCAACTAGTGGGTGAAGGCTATATTGCATAGATTTACCCTTTGATTTTGTTGTTCAGTGCTAAAGATACTTATCGCCTAGACGCTTGTGATTTTTAAAACCGATAATTTTTTCTTCGCAGTAACTCACTGGCTTAAAAATCTAATAATAGCAGAGCTGGATTTTCTTAAATGTGCATCTAAGGACCACTTTCTACCACCCGTTAACACGAACGATAGGCAGATAAATGACCAAAATAAGGGGTATTCCCATCCACCATAAACGGTTTGCTCTACACCATTAATAACAATGCCGCTAGTATGGTTAGCCCAGGAGAAGCCGGCGAGATAGTGACGCCCTGAAAACAAGGCGATGAGCAAATAAAGTGACGTTCCTATTGCTGCGAAACGAGTGAATAGGCCAAAAGTGAAACCAATAAATGCGGCAAATGCGCAAAGCCCAGATATAACTACCATGATGCTGGAGAAACCTATAGCTGTGAAATATTGAACGACTTCTTCGTAAGTCTTGGCGCCTAGAAGTCCGAATTTTTCAGCAAAATGGTGAGTAAAGTTAAGCCCAATATAAATCCGTATCAGCGCTAGTTGTAAATCGGCGGGGTTGCGATAAGGCTTTTCCATTAATTTTTGCATTGAGCTTTCTCTTTTGATTTCTGTCCATGGCATCTAATCTATTTTACTGAAATCACACTTTTAACGAGGCTTAGTTTTCTTGCGGTCGTATATTTACATGTCTTTCATATGTTCTTTATGGAGGCATGAAAATATTCTTTGGCCGATTTGTTGGTTGGCATATCGCACGGTGATACTAGGCTTTTATATAGCTAACCTAAAATTAAGGAATTCCTTCATAATTCTTTAGGCTGCTTTGAAAGCTAGAAGGCTGATGTTGAAGGTTGCAACTGCTGGGTTTCAGCTCTTGCAAAGGCCATTGGCCAGGAGTTTTGTCTAACCTCTACAGCCTTGGGGGTCCACAAATGTATTACGGAATTTTTCAGGGACTCCTTAACTATAAGTACTCTCTTCATCAATACAGTAATTATCGACTTTGGCAGTGCCGACTATGGGAAAACTAAGCAACAAAGTCGCCATTGTTGTTGGCGGTAATGAAGGTATCGGTGATGGGACTACTCATCGCTTTGCGGAGGAGGGCGCCAAGGTGGCTATTTTGGCGCGCCGCGCTTTGGAGGGGCGAAAGGTCGAGCAGTCCATTCGTTCTTCCGGCGGAGAAGCTACTTATATCCCCTGCGATGTCACCGATAACAAGTTAGTCAGTCAAGCAGTGATGGAGACAATCAGTTGCTATGGGGCAATCAATATCCTGTTTTACGGTGCAGGGACGGGTGCGCCGAATATGTTTCCCTACGAGGGCTTACAGGAGTGGGAGGAGGTTTTTAAAGTCAACCTGACTGGCTGTTTTCTGATGTGTAAAGCGGTTTGGCCCTACCTGATTGGCGCAGGGGGTGGTGCCATTATTAATGTGTCTTCGCTTGCTGCGCAGAGTGCGCCAACCGATACGCAATTGGAGCAGGTTAGTTTCCTGCCATCAGCTTCTTACTATGCCTCGAAAGCAGGGGTGGAAGCCTTTACTCGTTATATTGCCGGAATTGGCGCACGTCACAATATCAGAGCCAATTGCTTGCGGCCTGGGCAGATACTGACCGAGGCGGTTACCTCTCCAGAGGGCAAGCATGTCTTTACTAACTTCTTAGAGCCCGCGCAGATGCTGAAGGGGCCAGGATACCCGCTCGATGTTGCTAATGCTGCTGTGTTTTTGGCGTCAGATGACTCTCGCTTTATCACGGCGGAAACGATTAATGTGGATGGAGGCTTGGTAGCCAAGGTTTGAGATTTGCTGCTCAACTTTTGGTTTAGGGGTTCTGCATCCAATCGGTTTCTGCGATTGAGCGTCTATATAACCCTTTAAGTCTATTTATAATAGGCGGCTATTTTTCCTTCCGGAACTGATTATGCCGAGACCCAAGTCCACTGTTTCTCTGGACGAGGTGCACTGGGGTGCGCTGAAAACCCTGTTCCCCTACTTATTGGAGTTTCGCCGGGCTGTCGCCCTGGCAATTTTGTGCCTGATTGGGGCAAAAATTGCGGGGGTCACTTTACCCTTTATCCTCAAGCATATCGTCGACAATCTGGATAAAACCGGTGGTGTTGCCCAAGCCATAGCTCTGCCACTGGGGCTGTTATTGGCTTATGGTGCGGTGCGATTCTCCAGTACTCTGTTTGGTGAGTTGCGGGATACCATCTTTGGTCGGGTGACGGAACGGGCTCAGCGTCGAGTTGGCCTGGAGGTATTTCGGCACCTACACAAGTTGGATATGGACTTTCACTTGGATCGGCGTACCGGGGGGCTCTCTCGGGATATTGAAAGGGGTAATAGTGGCATCGGCTTTTTGATGCGCTTTATGGTGTTCAATATCGTACCCACACTGCTTGAGATTGCCATGGTGGCAGGTTTGCTCTGGTGGAATTACAGCGGCGTGTTTGCTCTGGTAGTGCTGGTTGCCGTTATTGTTTATATCGGTTTCTCTGTCGTGGCCACCGAGTGGCGCACCCGTTTTGTACGGGCCCTGAATGAAGCCGAATCCCAGGCCAGCAGTCGTGCGGTAGACAGCTTGCTCAACTATGAGACGGTGAAATATTTTGCCAATGAGCGGCACGAATCGAATCATTACGATCGTGAGCTGGCGGTATGGGAGCGGGCCCGGCGTAAAAACCGCCTATCGCTGTTTAGCCTAAACACTGGCCAGGCACTGATTATTGCCTCTGCCATGTGCGCAGCGATGATTTTGGCGGCAGTAGGTGTGACCAAGGGGCAGATGACCATCGGAGATTTTGTCCTGGTTAACGCCTTTATGATGCAAATTTTTATCCCGTTGAATTTTCTCGGTTTTGTCTATCGGGAAATGAAAGGTGCCCTGGCCAATATTGAAAAGATGTTCTCTTTGCTCAGGGTTAAGCCAGCGGTGGCCGATCAGTCCGAGGCCTCAGATTTGCAAGTGCAGGAAGGGCGAATTGAATTTGATGCCGTGCGCTTTGGCTACAAAGACAATCGTGAAATTTTGCGCCAGGTTAGTTTTTCCGTGCTGCCACGCCAGAAAGTGGCGATTGTGGGAGCCAGCGGGGCCGGTAAGTCGACCCTGTTTAAGTTGTTGTTCCGCTTTTATGATGTAAGTGATGGGTCGATTCGCATTGATGGCCAGGATATTCGTACGGTCAGTCAGGAATCCTTGCGTCGCGCTATTGGTGTGGTGCCCCAGGATGCGGTGTTATTCAACCAATCAATCAAAGAAAATGTGCGTTATGGGCGGGTGGATGCCACTGATGAGGAAGTGATGGCTGCAATTCATCATGCCCACCTGTCGGATTTTGTCCGCCAGCTGCCCCAGGGGGTGGATACTCTGGTTGGTGAGCGCGGCCTTAAGCTATCCGGTGGTGAAAAACAGCGGGTTGCCATAGCGCGGGCGCTGCTCAAAAAACCACCGATTATGATTTTTGATGAAGCCACCTCCTCTCTGGACAGCCGTTCGGAACGCAGTATTGTCGCCTCTCTGAAAGAAATTGCCCGCGAACAGACCACACTGGTGATCGCCCACCGTCTTTCGACAATTGTAGATGCCGATAAGATTTTAGTCATGGATCAAGGCCAGATCGTTGAGCAGGGTTCCCACAGCCAGCTTCTGGAGGAAGGCGGGCACTATGCGACTCTGTGGCGCATGCAACAGCAGGAGCGTACGGCTGGGATGGGGGAGGAAACTCCTGTGGCTTCTCAGGTGGCGGAGCCATAAAAGCCTGTCTTGATAATTGTGTGTAGCCAGACTAATGTGGCGCCGAAACAAAAAAATGATAGGCAGAGCGATATGACCATTCCCTTTCACACTACCAAGATCGCTGCCGCACTGCTGGCCATGGCGCTGGTGGGCGGCTGTAGCAAAGACAAACAGGCCGAGGAAATCCGTAAAGATGAAGCGGAGGCACAGATTGTAGAATCTGAGACGGTCACACCGCCCGCAGGCCAAGCCATAGAAAACGCTGATAAGCGTTTTAATATTTATGTACCGGTAGAACTTACCGCTGATATGAGTAATCTTAGCGAGAATCAGCGTAAGATGATCGGCCTGTTGATTGATGCCAGCCGGATCATGGATCGACTGTTCTGGTTGCAGTCCTACGGCCCAGCAGAAGTGCTGCTGCCCGATATCGAAGACAACCGCGCGCGCAAGTTTGCCGAGATTAATTACGGTCCTTGGGATCGCCTCAATGACAATAAGCCGTTTATCACTGGCTACGGTCTCAAACCCCTGGGTGCCAACTTCTATCCGGCAGATATGACTCGCGAAGAGTTTGAGAACTGGGACCAACCTGGAAAAGATGGCCTCTACTCTCTGGTGCGCCGCAACGATGCTGGTAAGCTGGAGCTGATCCCCTACAGCAAAGCCTACAATGCTGACCTGAAGAAGGCAGCGGATATCCTGCGCCAGGCAGCCGCGCTGGCGGAAAGTAAAGAATTCGCCAACTATCTGGACATGCGTGCCGACGCGCTGCTCAATGATAATTTCCGTCCCAGCGATATGGCATGGATGGACATGAAGGAAAATGATATCGACGTAGTGATCGGCCCCATTGAAAACTACGAAGATCAAATGTTCGCCTATCGCACGGCTTACGAGTCTTACGTACTCCTCAAAGATAAAGAGTGGAGTAAGAAGCTGGCCAAGTTTGCTGCGCTGTTGCCTGAATTACAGGAAGGCTTGCCGGTAGAAGAAAAGTACAAGGCCGAAGAGCCGGGTACTGATTCTGATCTGAATGCGTACGATGTACTTTTCTACGCAGGTCACAGCAATGCGGGTTCCAAGACGATTGCCATTAACCTGCCTAACGATGAAGAAGTTCAGCTGGCGAAAGGCACTCGTCGCCTGCAGCTGAAAAACGCTATGCGTGCCAAGTTTGACAAGATCCTGGTACCCATCAGCGATGTATTGATTGCTCCAGATCAGCGCAAGCACATCACATTCCCCGCTTTCTTTGCCAATACCATGTTCCACGAGGTGGCGCACGGCCTGGGTATTAAGAAGACTGTGACCGGCGGAGCAAATGTA
Organism: Microbulbifer mixtoriginis (SeqCode); assembly: GCF_052467235.1. Classification (NCBI taxonomy): domain Bacteria; kingdom Pseudomonadati; phylum Pseudomonadota; class Gammaproteobacteria; order Cellvibrionales; family Microbulbiferaceae; genus Microbulbifer; species Microbulbifer mixtoriginis (SeqCode). The sequence goes on from NZ_CP174305.1 coordinate 3,605,187, forward strand.
CGCCAGGTGTTGAAGGAGACTTCTTCCTCTCTGGAAGAAGGCAAAGCCGATATTCTCGGCCTTTATATGGTGACCCGCTTGCATGAGAAAGGCGAGATCCAAGAGGGCGAGCTGATGGATAACTACGTTACCTTCCTCGCTGGTATTTTCCGCAGCGTGCGCTTCGGTGCAGCCAGTGCCCACGGTAAGGCCAATATGATGCGCTTTAACTTCTTCAAAGAGCAGGGCGCCTTTACCCGCGATCCGAAAACCGGTCAATACAGTGTGGATTTCGAAAAAATGCAGCAGGCCATGACCAACCTGTCGCGCCTGATCCTGACTATTCAGGGTGATGGTAACTACGAGCAGGCCAAAACTCTGCTCGCTGAAAAAGGGGTTATCGGTCCTGAGTTACAGGCTGACCTGGATCGATTGGCAGAGGCGGATATACCCGTGGATGTTACTTTCATCCAGGGTAAAGAAGTTCTTGGCTTGAAGTAAAACTAAGCAAATTTTCACCTTAAAAACCCGGTATTTGCCGGGTTTTTTATTTTTACCTGGAATAAACTCTTAGGGGAAAGTAGGGGTGCAGTTTAGATGCAATAAATATTGAGTATCAGATGTTGCTTTTATGGAGACTCTTTTATCGGTTGATAGAAAAAGCTAAGTGATTAATCATAAAAAATAAGGAGGTTTACATTGAAGAAACACTACAGTAGGTTGATCATCATTTTGGATTTATAGTTGAGTCTATTTAATTACCCTGTTATCTGTTTTAAAGACCGTATCTAAAAATTTTAAGGGAAAAACATGGAACGTATTTTATACACTGGTACTAAAAATGCCTCCAGCTGGGCTTTTCGGGCATGGCTACCTTTTAGGGAGCTGGGTATTGAATTTGAAGAGCAGGTTGTTGATATTCGCAAGCCGCAGCGCTTTGAAAATCTTCGCCGGATTGGTGAGATATCCCCCGCTGTTTCAGTACCCGTATTGGTTGAAAACCAGAGTGTTATTTTTGATTCCCTAGCCATTATGGAATATGCCAACGATATTGGCGGCGGAAGTTTACTTCCCTCAGATCCTTTGGCCAAGGCTAGAGCACGTTCTTTCTTAAGTTGGCAACATGCGGGTCTCTCAGGGTTGTGTCCACGACTTTCTTTTGAAAGCGCTTTTTATCAGGATAAGCGTCAGATGACCCAGTCTGAGCAGGCAGATGCGGAGCGATTGTTTCACTGCTGGGAGCAAGAATTAGCCCATAGTGGTGGCCCTTACCTTTGCGGTGATCTCTCCCTCGCAGATCTGGTACTGGTGCCCACTGTTATCAGGTTGTATACCCATAGCCCGGAAATGTGCGATTGGCCCCGGGCTCATCAATGGGTAATGAGGCTTCTGGCAAGAGAGAGTGTGGAAGAGTGGATGCTGGAAGCCAAAAGCTTGCCGCCGGTAATTCTGGATGACTACCGAAGGTAAAGAGGAGCGAGGCTTCCCGTATTGGTTTCCTCACTCAATGGGTACTTTAGGAACTAGTTCTTTTACCTCTTTGTGTCGTCCTCAAATGGCGTATATAACCTGAAATAATGAAGGAAGTTGCGTATTTTCTGTGGGAAGATCCGCAAATGTGAACCTATAGATTATCCAAGAAAAAAGACGACTAGAATAGGGTGTGATATACGTCAGATTTGCCCAGTGGAATTGGGCGGTCCATATCTAAAAATTAAGGATAATTATTAGAACTATGAAAATACCAGCCCTGGTTCTTGCCTTCTTCTTTAGTCAGTATGTACAGGCGTCTTGTCAATTAGAGGAATATGAACGTTTTCTAAACACCTAAAGCTTGATGATGCTGGAGGCATCTGTGTAGCTGTTTGAAGAGAATAAGGATAAATTCAAAGTAATAAAACCAGTTGTGAAACTGGAAGTAAGAAATAATAAGCTCAAAGTGTATTAGTTCAGGCCAAATCTGATACATCCCCTTGAAAACGAGGAGTTTACTGGTTTTGATGAAGGTACCTAAACCTAAACCTAAACCTAAACCTAAACCTAAACCTAAAACCAAAGATAAACCCCGTGATCCATACTAGAGGCTGCTTTATAACTTGAAATCGGCTATTCTCACACAGGTAAATAGAAAAAAATCCAGCAATAGTGAGCCGATTCAAATCAGAGTTAACCGATGATTAATGGAAATTGATCGAGCCTTGTCTTCCTGAGTTGAAACGAGGAAAGGGAGGCCCCACACCCATTGATGATCGAGATTGCTTTGAGGACATCCTGTGGGTTTTGCATTCTGGAACTCGATGAAAAGATCTTCCTTCCCACTATCCATCACCGAGTACATACTAGAGAAGGCTGCAATTTTGGGAAGAGCAAGGAGCTTGGTTGCAGGCATGGAGAAGATTCCAAGAGCTGTTGAATCAACAGTCTTTGCTTAACTGGGAGGAGGTCTTTTCTGATGGCAGATTTGCACCAGAAAAAAAGGGGGCTATGAAATTGGGAAAACCAAGCGGGGCAAGGATTCAAAGTGGATGGTGGTGGTCGATGGCGAAGGGATTCCACTGGGAAGCACCATTACTTCGGGCTCTGGGAGATAACCTGTTGAGTCGTGGAATCGACCTTATCTGTCAAGACCGGAAAAATAGGAAATAAGCCTCAAGGCAGGCTCGTAGAAAACTCAGAAGGTATGCTTGCCGTTGGAAAATTAAGCGGACTTTTACCTGGCTGGGAAATTACAGCCGTTTGGTTGTTAGATGGGAGCGATATTTGTCCTCTTATCGTGCCTTTTTCTATATTACATGCATGTTAATTACATTAAAAAAATTATGAAATAGCTTCTATGTCTTTACTGTCAATCGCTATGCAAAATTACCGGGGTTAAGCTTTTGGCTTCCGACATCCACTCTTCCACACTCTCTCTTGCCAGAAGCCTCATTACCCATTGATGAGCCCGGGGCCAATCACACATTTCCGGGCTATGGGAAATCAACCTGATAACCGTGGGCATCAGTACCAGATCTGCGAGGGAGAGATCACCACAAAGGTAAGGGCCACCACTATGGACTAATTCTTGCTCCCAGCAGTGAAACAATCGCTCGGCATCTGCCTGCTCAGACTGGGTCATCTGACGCTTATCCTGTTAGAAAGCACTTTCAAATGAAAGTTGTGGGCATAGCCCTGAGTGGCTGGCACACAGCCAACTTAAGAAGGAACGTGCCCCAGCTCTCGTTAAGGGATCTTAGGGAAGTAAATGTCTGCCACCAATCTCATTGACATACTCCATAATATCCATCGAATCAAAGATAACACTTTGGTTCTCCACCAGCATGGCTACCAAGGCAGCGGGAGACATTTCACCTATTCTACGCAAATTTTCAAAGAGCAACGGCTTGTAAATATCAATCCCCTGTTCTTTAAATTCAATACCCAGCGTCCTAAAAGGAAGCCATGCCCGAAAGCCCAGCTGGAGAATTATTTTGGTGCTGATATATAAAATACGTACCATGTTTTCCCTTGAAAATTAAAGATATTATCTTTTGTCAGGTAACAGGGGGGGTGAAAAATACTCTGTCAAAATCATCAAAATGATTATCAACATATTGTAGTGCTCTTTCAATCTTGGTCACGGATAATAAGTGCAATTGGTATAGGAGGGCTCAGCTGGTAGAGTCGGAACCTCTCCCGATCAAGATAAAGACATTGAGGAGCTACTACCAACTAAGTGAGAACTAACGACACCAGATTTACAGCCTAAAAAAGCCGGACATCCTCAGAGAGCAATAGCAAAATTGTTAGAGGAATATCCCTCGACGATCAGCCGAGAGCTATGACTCAATATAGGCCTGCGAGGATATCGTCTCGGGCAAGTACATAAGTTCGCCGAACTAAGACGTCAGCAAGCGTACAAGGCACAAAAAGTGATTGATAGCGTGTGGCAACAAATAGACACCCTAACTCGGAAAGAATTAAGTCCAAAACAGACTGTGAGCTATTTAAAGAGACATAAAGCTGTATCGTTACATCATGAAACGATCTGCAAACTAATTTATTTAGATCAGGAAAATGGTGGAGACTTATTCAAGCATCTTAGGATTAAATCAAAGCTCTATCGCAAGCGAAACGGCAAGTATGATCGACGCGGAAACATCAAAAACAGAGTGAGCATATATGATCGACCAGCTGTTGTAGACCGAATTAATCGGATTGGCGACTGGGAAGGTGATACCGCTATAGGCAAGGAGCGTGGCGGATCTTTGCTGACTTTGGTAGAGCGTAAAATATTTTTTACTGTTATTTTTAGATTGACGGGTAAACGATCAGACTTGTTAGCTGAGACAGCATTTAGTCATATGGTGAGTTTCAGAGGTAAAATAAAAACAATTACCATTCGGAAATGGTCTTGAGTTCACTGGTCATGGGGCGATTGCATAAGGCTGAAAGCCTGATATCTATTTTACTCATTCATATTCATTTTTGGAGAGAGATCAATAAAGTAATAGGCGAGAAAGTTCAACTTGTAATGAATCGCCTAAATGGTAGGTCAGGAGCGATCCGGGGAAGCAGGACACCAACACTAAATGTATTATTTAAGGGGCTGCAAGATGATATAATCACAGCATTTGGGAGTTTCAGTTATCACTTGATGTTAGCGATTTTTGACGAGCAGGTATTTCTAGTCGCATTATATCTGAACTCAAAATTTGGCGTCCTAATTGTGATATCTAAGTTTTATCATATAGGAAAATGTCGTACATCTAATCTATTAGGTTTGATACGCATCAATTAAAGTAAGTTGGCGCATTATTGATTGGACATTTAGCGGGCGGGCTGGTGTACTTCTAAGTTCGATAAGCTCTAGAATTATCAGTTGCTATGTTTCTAAAAATCGATTTTCGCAAGTGAAAAAAATTATTATAAGGCGATGGGTAAATATACTTTTGGGGTAAGCTGTATTTTGATATGCAAACAAAATTCGGAACATTAAAACTTGCCATATTGGCATCTGGATGGTCAATCGCAATCCCTGTAGGTATTTACGAAAGTTTAATGGGCGCCTTAAATGAAGAGTGCTTTATAGTATATGCGGATTGTAAGTCAAAAACATAAGGTTATGTTTAATAGAGTCCATGTCTTTGCCAACTTTAATTGATGAAGTAAGTGTTTGGTTTGGCCGACTGCATAGTTGCCTAGCTTGTATTGGTGTTTATTTGTGGTGGATTAATTACCAGTATCAATAGGCTCTAATTAAATATCAACCATTATATTGATAATGTATGGCGAACACTGTAGTGAATGAGGAATATCAAGTACGGTTACTCAAGAACTCTCCGTTCTCAGATCTGGAGGATGCAAGGCTCACACCCGTGCAGCGCTATCCTCGCTATGGTTGGCGCATAGGTCGAAGCCTCTCGGAATTAATTTGCAGAGTTAGCTATCTAAAAAATAATCCTGATGTAGTACGAAGTAACCAGAATCCTCATGATTCGTCACCAGTCTATGGAGATAGCCCGGTGGGGCTTAGATTAACAAGCCATCAAAAAAAATAAGTTTAATAACCAAGAGAAAACTAGCTGTTGGAGAAGAATGAACGAGCTTGGTTGCTATCGTAGCGCATCAAGACATCATAATACTGAGTTTTTGATATTGAGCCACAATGGTGAGAGTGCTCATGGGCGCTATTCTCCATTGTATGCTGACATTTGGTCTTCTGGAATAGGTAGTGTGATAGTAGATTCTGGTGACCCATATATGCATGGTGATGAATCTCGCTATAAGTGGTTTAGGGCAAGTAGTGGCCATTATTCATTGTCTTATGGTATGAAAAACTCACTAGACTTGGGGGGTATTTCTACCTCAGTTGGAAGTGATAGGAGTCACCTTCAGGGCCTAGCGCGCTTTAGTTTTTCTACGCATGCTAGAAGCGTAATTGCAGAGGATAAAAGCATAGTCTTTAATGAAGCAGTATCCTGTATAAAACGACGAAAAATATATAATAATTTCTCTTCTAACTTAGAAGTTGTAAGCCTTGACAGTTATCTTTTAAAGCCGGTTTTCTCTAGCTGTAGCCTGCACTTAAAGGAAGATACCCCCCTAAAATACGGTGATTTTGGCAATCACCTAGAGGAAACACCGAGGTGTACTGGCCACTCTAAAACTGTAGCTGCTCAATCACTTGCATTTTCTCTAGGTGTGGGGCTGACCAGCTGTTCAATGCGTATATTCGAGTAATAAGTAAATTTTTGTCGTAGGTTTATTAGAGGGGCAGCAGATGAGGTTTGTAGATCGAAAGGATGTTAAACCTGACAGCTTCGGAGGTTTAGGGAGGGGCGCACTTGATGTTTTTATTTATTTCGAAGAGAGGCAGTTTTCTGAAATAACAAAGGAGGCCACTGCAGGTGATCGTATAACTTCACCCTCGGTTTTTGGTGGCGATAGTGATTATTGTAATCAGAGTTGTTTTATTTGCCCTCATAATTTTTTGTACTTTAAAAGTGGTGCAGCAGGATTCTGGGTGATTCAGCATCTTGTTTTTTGTGACTCTATATATATTCCAGCTTTCGACTTGGTCGTATGTGGAAATAGTTCCAAGTCAAAAGCTAAAAAAATTTTTGAAAGTTCCTTGATGAATCTATCCATTGGCGATAAAGGCTGCTTTAATGGAATATTGAATGGGTACCGTAGGCCATATCATTACTTTTATGACAAACTCTTTCCAACACTCAGCTTGATTCATGAGTTGGAGGAGGTTAAGTATCGAAATATTTCTGGTTCTTTTATCGAGCTGGATGAGGTTTCGACATCATTTGTTCGATGCGAGCAAGCTGAAGAGTCTGGCTTTTATTTGATGCCGTCAAAATCTCTTTATACCCGATCACCCAGAAGTTTCTTCGAAACTTTGAAATATTCATTGGTTAAGTCCAGGACTGATGGTGAGGGGGAGCTTAGCAGGTTTGATAGGGTGTTTTGGTTTGGGTTGAGTCTTGAAAAGCGTAAGTTCATAGAAAGAGAGACTGTAATATGTGGTGTTATAGACTACCTCTCCTGTAAGTATAAAAATCCCCTCTTTGTTTTTGATGGGCTTACTCGTGTACCTTCAGAGGGTCGTGAAAAATTTGTAGCCTCAAAGTGCTCTAGTGAATTGAGCTGCTTTAATTCTATAGTATCAAATTTTCCAGAGAGTAATGTTCTTAATTTGATTGGAGCCACAGCCAAAGAGAAGGTAGTTGTTGCTTCAAGCGTAGATTTCTATTTCTCAAGTTACTTAACGGATTCTATATGGTGCTCTGCCATAGGGGCGTGTCCAGGCATTGCTTATCGCCCTAAATTAGCTTTCGGTAGAGGAAGTTTTCTTCACCCTCTCACCCATGAAGTACCCAAAAAAATGGTGTCTGATGTCGGGGAGATATCTACGGACGATTGGGATCGACAAGATATCAGTATAGATTCAAGTTATTTGATCAGCGCGTTGAAAAATAGTATTGATTTGACTTTAACTTTAAATGATTGGCTCTCAAGTTTGAAAAAAACAGTTGAGAATGGCGCAGGTACGTATGAGAGCCCTCTATTTGATGTTCCATTTATCAGCAATAAAAAATTATCCTTTAGATTGGATGATTACTCGAAAAACATTAAAAGTTTAATTTTAAGACTTAAGGACTGTAAGGGAGTTGCAGTGTTAGATAGGGAGGTGAAGGGAAGTTTTTCTGTGGATGTGCCTGAAAATGTTGGTTTCCTTGATATGAAACTTTTGATAAATAGGTCTAGCAATTGGAGGCCAAAAGTTTCTGCATCAATGATGCTATAAGTTTTTATCTTCATCTCTCGAGTGTTTCAAGGTTTTTCATTTTAAGCTTATATAAGGCCTAGATTATGAAATTTTTAGATTGCACCATGCGAGATGGTGGTTATTACAACTGCTGGGATTTTTCTAGAGATCTTATCCTCAATTACATCGAGGCCGTCGAGGCCGCAGGTGTGGATATCGTGGAATTGGGGTTGCGCACACTGAAAAGCAAAGGTTTTCAAGGTCCCTGTGCGTTTACTACTGATGATTTTATTAGAAGCTTAGATATTCCGGCAGGCTTGGACGTCGGTGTCATGGTTAACGGCATTGAGCTGATTGGGGATTTCCCGCAGCAAGAGGTGCTGCAGCATTTATTCCCTGTGCCTGCAGATCAATCCCCAGTGGGCTTAGTGCGTATTGCTTGCCATGTGCATGAATTTACCGAGGCACTGCCGGCAGTGGGCTGGTTAAAAGAGCGGGGTTATCAGGTCGGTTTTAATTTAATGCAAGTAGCCGACCGAACCCAGCAAGAGGTAAAGGGCCTAGCTCGAGAAGCGGCAAAGTATCCTCTGGATGTACTCTACTTTGCGGATAGTATGGGTAGCATGAACCCGGATCAAGTGACGCAGCTCATCCACTGGTTCCGCAGTGAGTGGAACGGTGAGATGGGTATTCATACTCACGACAATCTTGGTCTGGCTCTCTCCAATACTTTACGTGCATTGGATGAAGGTGTGACTTGGGTGGATTCTACAGTGACAGGCATGGGACGCGGGCCGGGGAACGCGCGTACAGAAGAATTGGCCATTGAAATTTCTGAGAGGGGCCGTAAGCCTTCGAATATGGTACCGTTGATGGCGCTACTTCGTAAGCATTTTAAGCCCATGCAGGTCCACTACGGTTGGGGCACCAACCCCTACTATTACTTGGCAGGTAAGTACGGTATTCATCCTACCTACATCCAGGAAATGCTCAGTGACTCTCGCTTCGATGACGAAGACGTCTTGGCAGTTATCGAGCATCTGCGCTTGAAAGGTGGCAAAAAGTTCAGTCTGAATACCTTGGATGCTGCGAGACATTTCTTCCGTGGTGAACCAAAAGGACAATGGTCGCCGTTTGAGCATTTTACGGGGCGTGATGTGTTGTTGCTCGGCACTGGGCCCGGTGTCGCACGCCATCGGCAGGCGCTTGAACGTTATATCAGTGATCAAAAGCCATTGGTATTGGCATTGAACACACAAAACGCTATTGATGCTGAATTGATAGATTTACGCGTGGCTTGTCACCCATTACGTTTGTTGGCGGACTGTGGGGCACATACGCAATTGCCGCAGCCTTTGATCACACCTTACTCGATGCTGCCGGAAGATGTACAGAGGTTACTTGCGGACAAAGAGGTGCTGGACTTCGGCATAAATGTGCAGGCAGGTTTATTTGAGTTTGGAGATACTCACTGCACTGCGCCTTCATCGCTCGTCGTTGCCTATGCGTTAGCTGTGGCAACCAGTGGCAATGCTAAACAGGTCTTAATGGCTGGTTTTGATGGGTTTGCTGCGGATGACCCACGTAATATTGAGATGGAAAAGCTATTGGTTGCTTATGGAGACGCAGAAGGCGCAGCCCCTATTAAGGCTGTCACGCCAACGCGTTATAACATTAATGTTGCCAGTGTTTATGCACTCTAACCTGTGCACTATTCCGCGCAAATTGATTCGTAGGAAATTACATGGCATTGATTGATATCATGCAGAATAGAGTGGCTGTCGGGATGTTTAGCAAGACTACTGATAGTGCATTTGTCGAGGCAGCAGGACTATCTGGCCTGGATTTCATTATTTTAGATACGGAGCATGGCCCTGTTAGCCTGGAGAACCTTCAGCATCATATTAGAGCAGCACGCCTGACGTCGATGCAACCTATCGTGAGAGTCAAGGGCGTTGATGCTCACGCTATTGGGAATGCGCTTGATGCTGGTGCTGCTGGAGTGCAGGTGCCCAATATTAATACGGCGGACCAAGCACACGCAGCAGTAGCCGCTGCGCGTTTCTATCCCCACGGTAGCCGTGGTGTATGTCGTTTTGTTCGAGCAGCTCAGTTCGGTAGTCAAGATAAAGCCAATTACTTTGCGCAAGGTAACCAGGCAGTTGTAGTGTTGCAGGTGGAGGGGATTGAAGGCGTCCGGAATTTAGATGAGATTCTCGACGTGCCCAACTTCGATGTTCTCTTTATTGGCCCATATGATCTCTCGCAGTCAGTAGGGAAACCTGGTGATGTAGATGCGCCAGAGGTCTTATATTTAATGCGAGAGATTGCCCAAAAGACGAAGGAGAAAGGTGTTCTACTGGGCGCTTTCAGTGATTCTCTCGATAATGTCAAAATCTTGCGTCAGCAGGGCTTTCACTATATAGCGTACTCCGTTGATGTAAACGTTTATCTCGAGGCCTGTATAGGTGTGAAAGAAATGATCGGATGAATGAATTTACTGGTATTTCTGTGGTTATACCTGTGCGGGAAGGCAGTAGCCGCTTAAAGAAAAAATTTTTTCTTCCCTATCATGAGAAGCTAAATCTTGTTGAGTGGAAAATAGATCAATTAAAACGATTGCAAAGTGGAAATCGTATATTTTTAAGTTCTAATTCTATCCATGTAAAGGCCATTGCAGATAATATGGGCGTTGAGTTTATTCCTCCCAAAAGCTATCTTAGCACTGGGCATGATGCGTCGCTTAGCGAGGTAATCAAGGGAGTTATCAATGATTTGCCTACGGAACACTTTGCCTGGGTAACGGTTGTCTTACCGTTAATGAAGCCCTCAGAGTATCGCGAGGCTTTTCAGTTTTATCTTTCTAAGGTTGTAGAAAATAAGATACATGATAGTTTGGTGTCTGTTAATTTACTGAAGGAATACTTCTGGAGTGATGAGGGTCCATTGAATTATCGTGCAGATAGGCATCAAACCATCAGTAAAGAATTACCTAATATCTATCGAGTTACCAACGGCTTATACATGCGCAATAAAGAGGCTACCTTGGCTGAAGGTTACTTTCTTGGTTCAAAGCCTTTTATGTACCAGGTCAGTAAAATTTCCAGTGTGGATATTGACGGGTATGAGGGCTATCAAATTTCACTGGCAATGAAAGAGTTTTACGATGAACTTTGATATATCCGCCTACGAAACTTTGGTTTTTGACTGTGATGGTGTGGTGTTGCATTCAAATTCTGTCAAAACTCAAGCCTTTTATCAAGCCGTCTTGCCTTATGGGAAGGCTGCGGCAGAGTCCATGGTGGACTATCATCTGGCAAATGGTGGTGTATCACGGTATAAAAAGTTTGCCTATTTTTTTGAATACATTCTGCCTGAGCTGGCATTGCGTTGTTCTGGGCCGGGCCTTGACGTTTTACTGAAAACGTACGCTGAAGAAGTTCGTCAAGGCCTTTTGAGCTGCGATATCGTCAGCGGCCTTGCTCAGTTACGTAAGAAAACGATCAACGCCCGATGGCTTATTGTTTCTGGCGGGGATCAGGAAGAGTTGCGCAATGTGTTTTCCCAGCGAGGATTGGAAGGGCTATTTGATGGGGGTATTTTTGGAAGTCCGCATACCAAGGATGAAATTCTTTCTCGTGAATTGGCAAATGGGAATATCTTAAAGCCTGCACTTTTTTTGGGGGATAGTAAGTACGACTACCAGGCAGCCAGTGGCGCAGGGTTGGACTTTGTTTTCTTGAGTGGCTGGAGTGAGGTCGCTGACTGGCAGCGGTGGGTAACGCATAACAAGATTAACGTTCAAGAAGCAATTAACGATTTCGTGAGAATTTAATTGCTGCGTTTTCTGTGACGATTTGATTTATTTATTCCTGTATTTTTTTATCTTGATATAAGTAGCAAGTGAGTTGACATGCATGTCTTAATAATTGCAGGTGGGGCTGGCTCTCGGTTGTGGCCTGTCTCGCGTGAGGCAAATCCCAAGCCTCTCGTCAAGATGGAAGATGAGTTCTCCTTACTTTAGAACATCTACTTGCGTGGAAATGCCACTGGCACGGTTGAAAGTCTTACAATCGTGACTAACCGCGAGTTGTTCTTCCGCACAGAGAGTGGGAATAGGGAGCTGTCACCTTTTATCCCGCTTCGTTACTTGCTCGAGCCCTTCGGTTGCAACACTGCGCCGGCGGTATGTGCCGCTGATATGGAGTTGCAGCAGCGTTATGGCGATGACGCTAGAAACTGTTTTATAACTTGAATTGGCTCACGATTGCTGGACTTTTTTCTATGTAATTGCGTTAGAATAGTCGATTTCAAGTTATGAAACAGCTTCTAAGCAGCTTTATTACATTGGTTTTCGTGGTGAATGAATCCTTGAAAGTCTGGCCCTTGTACTTATTTGTGTTGCCTTTGTATGGCGTATATAACCTGAAAAATGAAGGAAGCTGCGTATTTTCTGTGGGAAGATCCGCAAATGTGAACCTATAGATTATCCAAGAAAAAAAGACGACTAGAATAGGGTGTGATATACGTCAGATTTGCCCAGTGGAATTGGGCGGTCCATATCTAAAAATTAAGGATAATCATTAGAACTATGAAAATACCAGCCCTGGTTCTTGCCTTCTTCTTTAGTCAGTATGTACAGGCGTCTTGTCAATTAGAGGAATATGAACGTTTTCTAAACACCCAGAGTTTGGTGATGTTGGAGGCGTCTGTGCAGTTGTTTGAAGAAGATAAAGATAAATTCAAAATAATAAAGCCGTTTGTGAAATTGGAAGTTAGAAATAACAAACTGAAAGTCTATATCGCCAAGAAACTCAGTGAGTTGAATCCCGAGGTGTTAAATCTAAAAGGGCCAATTGCAAACTATGTGCCGAGTGTGTCTGTTCAGATAATGCCGGATGGGTCAATACGGGATAAGGTTGACCTTGCTATGTCCAAGGATAAATTTTATAGAAGTGAAAAGTCGGCCATGAAGCCGATTGAAAAATTATACCTCTATCATGACGGCATGACGGAGCTTGAGAAAAAGCGCTTTCTCTCGGCCAGAAACTCCTTGAGTGCACACATGGAAACCAATGAGCAGTTTGAGTTTATGAAGCGGGCTTTCACTACTTCCCTGGCAAGTGTTTGTCCTTTGGATTGATAGAGTTCTGGAGTATGCGGTATGGATAAGGTGAAAATTTAACTTTTTATTTAAAGCCAGGTTTCTACTTAAAGGGGCACTAAATTGTCCCTTTTTTATATTTGTTAATTTTGTGCTGCGTTGTATATGTTGCCTGTAATAGAGGTGCTACTAGTAGTACTCTAGTTGTTATTTTATAAGTGGGAAGTTTAGAAGAACATGGAAGTTAATATTTATCAGGTAGATGCCTTTGCATCCAGAATTTTTTCTGGTAATCCGGCCGCGGTTTGTCCACTTGATGAGTGGCTCACAGATATACAAATGCAAAATATTGCTGCAGAAAATAACTTATCTGAAACGGCGTTTTTTGTTTCCGAGGGAGAGGGCTATAGACTGCGATGGTTTACACCTGAAGCTGAGGTGGATCTCTGTGGTCATGCCACCCTGGCGGCAGCCCATGTTTTGTTTAAACATTTATCGTACGCAAAGCCTGTTATCAACTTCGAAACTCGCAGTGGCTTGTTAAAAGTGGGGCTCTGCGAAGGCGGCTATAAAATGCGATTTCCTATCAGTATCCCTGCCCCAACGGAATGTCCATCAGGTTTGGCCGAGGCTTTAAGTGTGGTTCCTGTGAAAACTTTGGCTGCCTTTGACTATATCGTTGTGCTGGATAGCGAGACTCAACTAAAGAGCGTAAAGCCTAATTTCATGTTGCTGGCTGAGCTCGATTTGAGGGGTGTGATAATTACCGCACCGGGGGATCACTGTGATTTTGTCAGTCGCTGTTTTTTTCCCAAGCTGCGAGTCAATGAAGACCCCGTAACAGGATCTGCACATTGCGAGTTGGCACCCTATTGGAGTCAGGTTTTGGGTAAGTCATATCTCAATGCAATGCAGCTATCAAAGAGGCGCGGAGTACTCACCTGTGAGGTTGTAGGTGATGAGGTTATTCTAATCGGCCAAGCCGTTGACTATATGCGCGGTCAAATATCGTTTCAATAAACCTTTGTAAACATAAAGCCCCGGAACTCGGGGCTTTATTACTTTTATAAGGGCTTTACTACGGCAGGCTTATAGGAACCGCACAGGCGAGATAGATATCCAGCTTGTTATTGGTGAGCTCCAATCCGCCAAGAGTCAGGCGTACCTGGTTAAAGTCTGCCTGAGTATTTGCCAGTAACAGGCGGTGATTCTGGGCACCATTGACCTTAAATGGAGCCAACCTATAACCGCTGATGCTTTCACCTGTAGCAGTTCCGTCCAGATAGGTACTGATGGTAATACTGTTGAGGTAGATAAGATCCAGTACTGAGCTCGTATTTTCCACCAGGAAGCTAAGTAGGTAGCGACCACTTTTCACGTTACTGTGGTTGACCTGGATATAAGTGCTGCCTCCAGCGCCACTCGCAACTTCCATTCTGGCGGCATCGGAGAGTATTTCATTGCCTACTTTGGCTAATGAAACTACTGAGCAGCCATCGCAGGGAGCATTGATACCATGTTCCAGCTCTGTGCTAGCGCCATCCATTATTTCAAGCCCCTCGAAGGAAGTGCAGGAAAGGACAGTATCGTAGTCACAGGCGTCACCAATGCCGTCCTGATCAGAGTCTTCTCCATTCGGATTCCAGGTTTGAGGGCAGTTATCTGAGGTGTTTTCCACACCATCGTTATCTACGTCGAGGTCGCAGGCGTCTCCCTGTCCGTCTCCATCACTATCTGTTTGCGTTGGATTGGAAATAGCTGGGCAGTTATCTGCGCTGTCATCCAGGGTGTCATTATCGATATCACTATCGCAGGCGTCGCCGTTGCCATCTTCATCCCCGTCTTCCTGCTCCGGGTTTGGTACATGTGGGCAGTTGTCTAGGGTGTCCTCGATGCTATCTCCATCGACATCATTGTCACAATGATCACCGCTTCCGTCGCCGTCACTATCGCTTTGATCATTGGGAACGAAGGGACAGTTATCTTGTTCATTTGTCGTACCATCGCCATCCCGGTCATTGTCACAAATGTCTCCCAGGCCATCGTTGTCCTGGTCTGATTGATTCGGGTTCGCTACTGCGGGGCAATTGTCTACACCATCGTCGAAGCTATCGTTATCTGCATCGGTATTGGTATCGCAGGCATCCCCGACGCCGTCCCCATCATGATCCTCCTGAAGTGTGTTGGGGTTATGGGGACAATTGTCACTGCTATTTACGATGCCATCGTTTTCCAGATCGGGGTCGCAGGCGTCACCGAGGTAGTCGGCATCGCTATCCTTTTGGTGGGCATTGGGGTCGAAGCGACAGTTATCGATCAGGTCGATGATACCGTCGTTATCATCGTCGCTATCACAGATATCACCGAACTGGTCACTATCGTTATTGGCTTGGTCTCGATTGGGAATGGCAGGGCAGTTATCTTCTGTGTTGGCACTGCCGTCACCATCCTTATCGTTGTCACAGGCGTCACCAATACCGTCTCCGTCTCGGTCGAATTGGCTGGTATTGGCAATGTTTACACAGTTGTCGACATAGTCAGTAATTAAATCCCCGTCGATATCAGAGTTGTTATCACAGGCATCGCCGAAGCTGTCACCGTCGGTATCTACCTGGTCCTCATTGGCCACGAGGGGGCAATTGTCTGCATCGTTGTCTACCCCATCGCCATCCCGGTCGGAGTCACATAGGTCGCCTCTGCCATCTCTATCAGTGTCGGTTTGATCTGCATTGGCATCGACGGAACAATTATCGGCATGGTCTTCAATGCCATCCGCATCATCATCGCTATCGCATAGATCGCCCTTTCCATCGGAGTCGATATCACTTTGGTCGGTATTGGCGATAGCAGGACAATTATCAGCTTCATTATCAATGCCGTCGTTATCGAGGTCCGGATCGCAGACATTGCCTAATCCATCGTTGTCCTGATCCTCTTGTGCTGGGTTTGGTTTGCCAGGGCAGTTGTCACTGATATCTTCTATGCTATCACCGTCATCGTCGTTATCGCAGGCGTTGCCCGTGCCGTCGTTGTCGGTATCCACTTGATCTCCGTTGGGCACTTGCGGGCAGTTGTCTACACCATCATCCAGGCCATCATTGTCGGTATCACTGTCGCTATCACATAGATCGCCAATGCCGTCATTGTCTTGATCGGTTTGGTCTGGGTTGGAGACGGTGGGGCAGTTATCGAGGCTATTGGTGAAGTCATCGCCATCGAGGTCGTTATCGCAGCTGTCACCGACACCATCGCCATCCATGTCACTCTGTTCATGGTTGGCGTTTGCAGGACAGTTATCCGCATCGTTGACTACTTCATCACCATCGAGATCTTCATCGCAGGCATTGCCAACTTTATCGCCGTCACTATCTGCCTGATCGATGTTGGCGATTTGTGGACAGTTATCTTCTAAGTCCAGGTGATTATCACTGTCATCATCGTTGTCACAGGCATCACCGCTACCGTCGCTGTCGAGGTCATCTTGGGAGGGATTACTGATGCTGGGGCAGTTATCGTCGGAATTGCGAACGCCATCTCCATCACTGTCTGTCACATTGGAGCCCGGGGGGAAGTTATCGGCGGCTCGGGCTTTTCCTTTGTCCGATCCGCAGGCACTCAATAGCAGTAGCGAAAGAAAAAATACAATTAACGATATTTTTGACATGCTTTGAAATCTCTGGAAACAAATACTTTTTTGTTATCTGTTGGGGAAGAACTGTCATTTGCTACGAGAAAATAGAAGTGAAAATAAGTGCCCACTTCTTGAAGGTTGCTTCCCTATAGATGTAATTTGTGGAGTAAATACCTGATTTTTATTTCTTATCAGAATAGATGAGCCACCGAATTTCGATGTGGGTAAATATGTGTGATTTCTCTGAATAAAGGTGATTATTGAAAAAATAATGGCAGTTTATTTTTTTAGTTTTTCTTGTTGGCGGTGAGGGAAGTGAAAATTCCCGAACATTTGTGCTGAGAAATTTTCAGCTTGTTGCCGGTGTGTATTTTTGATGGGGCTAAGTAGAGAGACGTTGATGGTTTTGAAAATTTCTTGTGAGTTGTAAAGAGTAATCAGGTGCGTAAATTAATCTGGCAACCGGATATAGTCATTGCCGCGACAAACGTTGGTTATGTGAATGTATTTCTCATGATAACGAAGGCTTGAGTCTTGTTGTGACTATCGGGTCTAATGGTTTTTGGGTCAGTTCCGTTTTTGACTAGTTTCCAAGGCAGCGTGGAAATACACTGGAAGTCAGATTCGGGAGGGCAAATGAAAATTGATGCGGCAATTTGTTCCAGTGCGCGGCTTGCCCGCGATCGGCGTTTTGATGGGCGTTTTTTTACGGCGGTGAAGACCACAGGTATCTTTTGTCGACCCATCTGCCCCGCGCGGCCTCCGCTGGAGCGCAATGTCACTTATTTTGAGACTGCGGCGGAGGCGGCCAATGCGGGCTTTAGGCCCTGCCTGCGCTGTCGCCCCGATTCTGCGCCGGGTAGTCCAGCCTGGGGATTGGTATCGACCACCGTGCAGCGCGCTTTAAAACTGATGCGCAGTGAGCGCGAGCCTCAGTCTGTGGAGCGACTGGCAGAGCGTCTCGGGGTCAGCAGCCGCTATTTGCGCCGTCTGTTCTCTGAGCACTTGGGGGTAAGCCCCTTAGCGGTTTGGCAAACCGAGCGAGCACTGTTTGCTTTTCGTTTACTGCGGGATACGGACCTGCCTATTGCTGAAATTGCCTATGAGTCAGGTTTTAACAGCTTGAGACGCTTTAACGGCGTATTCAAACAGATCTATCAACGCACTCCATCCGAGGTGCGCAGGGAGGGGCACGCAGTGCGCGTGGAGAAGGCGAGTGCCACACGGGTACGGTTGTACCTGGATTACCGCCCGCCGTTAGATTGGCAGCAACTCCTGGCTTTTTTGGGAACTCGCGCTTTGGCGGGGGTAGAGCAGGTGGAGGGGGAGGTCTATTCACGCAGTTTCGAACTGGATGCTTGTCGCGGCGTGATGGAGGTCTCCCACGACCCGGAACGAAATCGCCTGGTAGTGGAGGTTTTTGGTCAGGAAGGTGGGGCAGGGTTATATCTGCTGAACCAGCGCCTGCGCCGGCTGTTTGATCTGGATGCGGATATTGAGGAGATCCAGACAGTATTAAACGAAGATCCATTGCTGGCAGATCAGTTGGCGAAGAATCCGGGCCTGCGCTTGCCCGGTGCCTGGGACCCATTCGAATATGCACTGCGGGCGATTCTCGGTCAGCAGATCAGTGTCGCGGCGGCGACCACTATTGCCGGACGTATAGTGGCCCGCTACGGGGAGTCGTTTGTAGACGATGCTGGCAGAGAGCGGTTTTTATTCCCAACGGCCGAGCGTCTCGCTGAGGCGGACTTTGCGGATCTGGGTTTGACCCGGGCTCGGATGAAAACCCTACAGGAGTTTGTTGCCGCAACTTTGGATGGCCGTGTGAGTTTTGCCGATCAGTCCCTGGAGGATTGGTGCAGCCAGGCCACAGCACTGCCGGGTATTGGCGATTGGACGGCGCATTATATCGCTATGCGTGGCCTGTCGATGCCGGACGCTTTCCCCGCGTCGGATTTGGGTATTCTACAAGCCTTGGGCAGTGATGGTGAAAAGGCAAAACCCAAGCAGGTCCTGGAGCGGGCAGAGCAGTGGCGGCCTTGGCGGGCATATGGAGCCATTTTGTTGTGGCAGTCCCTGAAATCTGGAGAGAAAAAATGATTGTCTATGAGAGTTACACCACGGAATTGGGGGATGTTGCCATCGCGGCCTGCGAGCAGGAGGGAGAGGGGCTCTCCCGAGGCGCCAGAGGTATAGTTGCACTCCAGTTTTATGATGATGAACGACCATTGCGTTTGGGGGGCGGTTGGCAGCGGGGCGCCTCGGAGCTGACGGATTTGGCCGCCCAGCAGTTGCGGGAATATATCGCCGGCCAGCGCAAAAGCTTTGATCTGCCCCTGGCGCCAAAGGGTACTGAATTCCAGCGCCGGGTTTGGGGTGCGCTGTTGCAAATTCCCTTTGGCGAAACCCGCAGTTACAGCCAGCAAGCCCAGTGGTTGGGCCAGCCACGGGCTATTCGCGCGGTGGCGCGGGCCAATGGTGCGAACCCGATTGCCATCGTTATTCCCTGCCATCGTGTAATCGGTGCCAATGGCAGCCTTACCGGCTACGCCGGCGGTCTGTCTTTGAAAGCGCGCTTGCTCACCCTTGAGGGTGCTAACTTTGTCCAGCAGGGCGAGCTGCTCTAGCGGGTAATATTGGGAAAAGCGCAATCATCTCTCCCTAGCCACGGCCTCATTGGCGCGAGATAATAAGCGGTTCATCATCATATCGAGCCGGAGGCCAAATGCTGTACAGATTGGGGGATAAACAGCCACAACTGGAAGGTGAGGGCCACTATATTGCGCCCGGTGCCCATGTGATTGGAGATGTGCGTATGCTTGCGCACAGCTCCGTATGGTTTAACGCGGTGGTGCGCGGCGACTGTGCGCCGATCACTATCGGTGAATACAGCAACGTACAGGATGGCTCGGTACTGCATGCCGATGTGGGTGTGCCATTAACCATCGGCACCGGTGTCACCGTAGGCCATAAAGTGATGCTGCACGGCTGTGATATTGGTGATTACAGCCTGATTGGTATCAATGCCGTGATCTTAAACCGGGCCAAAATCGGCAAGTGCTGTATCATTGGCGCCAATGCGCTGGTGACCGAGGGCACAGAAATTCCCGATTACTCTATGGTGCTGGGCTCTCCCGGCAAGGTAGTAAAATCTCTCGATCCCGCCACCTACGAGCTGCTCAAAGCCAGCAGCGATCACTATGCGGCCAACGGCAAACATTTCGCCAGTGAACTGGTCCCGCTTGAGGCTAAAGATGTCTGAACAACCGGTAAAAACCGTGGAGCCGAAAGAGCGCCCGGTGAAATCCCCCTGTATCTCCGTATGTGCCCTGAATGAGCAGGACCTGTGCGAGGGCTGTTTTCGCAGTGGTAACGAAATCAGCCGCTGGGGCTCCATGAACAATGATGAGCGCCGTGCAGTGTTAAAGCTTTGCACCGAGCGCGCGCGGCAAATGGGCCGAATCTGGTAAACAATCGATAGCGCTTTGTCGGGGCCGGGCCTCGCAGGGCCCGGAACTAAATGCGACTATGACCCAACCCTTTGTCCACCTAAGAATTCACTCAGAATTTTCCCTGATCGATGGCCTGGTAAGAATCAAGCCGGCCATTGCCCGCGCCCAGGAGCTGGAAATGCCAGCCCTGGCGATTACCGACCAGTGCAACCTCTACGGGCAGATTAAATTTTACCGGGCCTGTTTGGGTTCCGGTATCAAGCCGATTACCGCAGCGGATTTTTGGCTCAGCGAAGGCGGCGAAGGCAAGCCTACGCTGATCACGCTCTATGCGATGAACGCCGACGGCTACCGCAATATTACCGAGCTGATTTCCCGCGCCTGGATGGAGGGGCAGTACCACGGTAACGCCTATATCAAGCGCGAATGGGTTAAGGAGTACAGCGAAGGGGTGCTGATGCTGTCCGGTGCCAAGTACGGCGATGTGGGCCGTGCACTGGTGGCGGGGCGCCACGCCCAGGCGGAGGAGCTGGCACGGGAGTGGGCGGAGTTATTCCCCGGCCGCTATTACCTGGAGTTACAGCGCACCGGTCGCGCCGGCGATGAAGACTACCTGCACTCGGCAGTGGATTTGGCGCAGGCATTAAATTTGCCAGTGGTGGCCACCAACGATGTGCGCTTTATGGAGGAGAGCGAGTTTGAGGCCCACGAGGTGCGCGTGTGTATTCACGAAGGTCGCGCCCTCGATGACCCTCGCCGCGAGCGCCGTTATTCCGCCGAACAGTATTTCCGCACGCCGGAAGAGATGTGGGAACTGTTTGGCGATATCCCCGAAGCCCTGCAAAACACCGTGGAGATTGCCAAGCGTTGTTCGGCGCCAATCCAGCTGGGTAAATACTTCCTGCCGGAATACCCGATTCCCGAGGGTATGACCGAAGACCAGTTCTTCGAAAAGGTCTCTTACGAGGGTATGGAGCGGCGCCTCGCCACCATCCTCGACAAATCCGCTGCGGACTATGCCGAGCGCCGCCAGGTCTACGAAGACCGGCTGCGCTTTGAGCTGGATATCATTATCCAGATGGGATTCCCCGGTTACTTCCTGATCGTAATGGACTTTATCCAGTGGGCCAAAGACCACGATATACCGGTGGGCCCGGGGCGGGGTTCCGGTGCCGGCTCCCTGGTGGCTTACTCGCTGGACATTACCGATCTGGACCCGCTGCAATACGATCTGCTGTTCGAACGATTCCTGAACCCGGAGCGGGTGTCGATGCCCGACTTCGATATCGACTTCTGTATGGAGAAGCGCGACCGGGTAATTGGCTACGTTGCGGATAACTATGGCCGCCAGGCGGTGAGCCAGATTATTACCTTCGGAACCATGGCCGCGAAGGCGGTGGTGCGGGACGTGGCGCGGGTACAGGGCAAGTCCTACGGCCTCGCCGACAAGCTGTCCAAAATGATTCCCCCCGATGTGGGCATGACCCTGCAAAAGGCCTTCGACCAGGAAGAGATCCTGCGGGAATTCCTCGACCACGATGATGAGGGCCAGGAAATCTGGGAAATGGCCCTGCAGCTCGAAGGGGTCTCCCGTAACGTGGGCAAGCACGCCGGTGGTGTGGTTATCGCCCCCACCAAGCTTACCGACTTTGCGCCGCTTTACTGTGACGAGACTGGCGCGGGTCTGGTAACCCAGTTCGATAAAAACGATGTGGAAGATGCGGGCCTGGTGAAGTTCGACTTCCTCGGCCTGCGGACGCTGACCATCATCGACTGGGCCAAGCGCATGGTGGATGAGACCCGCGCGCGTGAGGGTGAGGAGCCCCTGGATATTGCCGCGCTGCCGCTGGACGATGAAGAAACCTTCAAAATGCTCAAACGGGCAGAGACCACGGCGGTATTCCAGCTGGAATCCCGGGGTATGAAGGACCTGATCAAGCGCCTACAGCCGGACAACCTGGAAGATATGATCGCCCTGGTGGCCCTGTTCCGTCCGGGTCCGCTGCAATCGGGCATGGTTGATGACTTTATTAACCGTAAGCACGGTCGCGCCCAGGTGGCCTACCCGGATGCCAAATACCAGCATGAAAAACTGCAACCGATCCTGGAGCCCACTTACGGGGTTATTGTTTACCAGGAACAGGTTATGCAGATCGCCCAGGAGTTGGCGGGCTATACCCTCGGTGGCGCCGACCTGTTGCGCCGGGCGATGGGTAAAAAGAAACCGGAGGAAATGGCCAAACAGAGGGCCACTTTTGAAAACGGGGCAAAAGAGCAAGGAATTGACCCCGAACTTGCGATTAAGATCTTCGACCTGGTAGAGAAGTTCGCAGGCTATGGTTTTAACAAATCGCACTCTGCGGCTTACGCACTGGTGTCATACCAGACCGCTTGGCTGAAAGCGCACTATCCCGCCCAGTTTATGGCGGCGACCATGTCTTCGGATATGGATAAGACCGATAAGGTGGTGACCTTTATCGAAGAGTGCCGAGCCATGGAGCTGGTGCTGGTGCCGCCGGATGTGAATCTGGGTAGCTTCCAGTTCTCGGTGGATATCGATAACCGCATTATTTACGGTCTCGGTGCCATCAAGGGCCTGGGTGAGGGGCCGATTGAAAATATTATTGCGGCGCGGGAAGAGGGCGGTCCCTTTACCGATCTGTTCGATTTCTGCTCGCGTGTCGATCCGCGCAAGGTGAATAAGCGCGCACTGGAGGCGCTGGTGCGCTCTGGTGCCTTCGACAGCATTGGACCGGATACTGGCGGCAGTGATGGCTTGGATTATTCCCGCGCGGTGCTGTTTAACGCGCTGGATGAAGCGGTGAAGGCGGCGGAACAGCAAAAGGCTAATGCCAATGCAGGCATGATGGATTTGTTCGGTGAGGTGGTGCCCCAATCTTCCGATGGTGATGTGTACGAGGACTTCCGTCGCACTCGCTGCTGGAGTATTCGCGAGCGCTTGGAGGGTGAGAAAAACACCCTGGGTCTGTATCTCACCGGCCACCCCATTGACGAATATGCCGGTGAGTTACAACACCTGGTGAAGGCGCGAATCGCCGACTTAAAACCTGGCCGCGAAGCGCAAAAAGTGGCGGGCCTGGTGGTTGCCATGCGGGTGATGAAGACCAAGCGTGGCGATTCCATGGCTATTGTTACCCTGGATGATCGCAGCGGCCGTATTGAGGCGGCCATGTTCAGCGAGGCATTTGGCGAACACCGCGACAAGCTGGCTAAGGATGCGCTGCTGGTACTCGAAGGCCCCGTGGCCAATGACGATTACAGCGGCGGTCTGAAAATGACCGTGAATGGGGTTTCCACCCTGGATGAGCTGCGTCAGAGCCGGGTGACCGGTGTGCGCCTGCAAGTCGATACCGGTGTTGTGGCCCCTGGATTAGCCAAGCGTCTGGCCTCGTGTTTGCAGCCCTATACCGGTGGCCAGTGCGGGGTCAGTCTGGAAGTGTTGCGCCACGATGCGCGAGGTCTCTACCGCCTGCCTCCACAGTGGAATGTGGAGCCGAATGATCAGATGGTTCAGTCCCTGCGGGAGTTGCTGGGGCGTGAGCGGGTGGCACTTCAATACGCTGAGCGGCGTTAAAGTCCACTGGGCTCGACTGGTCGGTTCTGTACAGTTAAGCTATGTCGCTGTGATTGCCCAGAGGCATGGAAAAGAGTTAAGGCGCAGATTTCATGAATTTCAACTTTCTCGAGTTTGAGCAGCCGATTGCAGAGCTGGAAAGCAAAATTAAAGAGTTGCAGCTGGTCGGGGACGACAATGAGCTGAATATCGCGGATGAAGTGACCCGGCTGCGGGATAAGAGCAGAACTCTGACCGAGTCCATCTACGCAGACCTGAGTCCCTGGCAAGTGGTCCAGGTGGCCAGGCACCCGCAGCGTCCATACTCCAAGGATTATATTGAGCGGCTATTCACCGATTGGGACGAGCTGCATGGCGATCGTCATTTTGGTGATGACAAGGCGATTATTACTGGGATCGCACGCTTGAATGGCAAACCGGTAGCCGTGATCGGTGAAGAGAAAGGGCGCTCTGTGAATGAGAAGGTTGCGCGTAACTTCGGTATGCCTAAGCCGGAGGGCTACCGCAAAGCTTTGCGCATTATGGAAATGGCCGAGCGCTTTAAAATGCCGGTGCTGACTTTGATCGATACTCCAGGGGCTTACCCCGGAATCGATAGTGAAGAGCGTGGCATCAGTGAGGCCATTGCCCAGAACCTGGCGGTGATGTCCCGTTTGCGCACGCCGATTATTTGTACCGTGATTGGTGAGGGTTCTTCCGGTGGTGCTCTGGCAATTGGTGTTGGTGATCAGCTCAATATGCTGCAGTACTCCACCTACTTTGTGATTTCTCCGGAGGGCTGCGCCAATATTATCTGGAAAACCGTAGAGAAGGCTCCACTGGCTGCCGAGGCTATGGGGGTGACTTCCAGTGTGTTGGAGGAGTTGGGTATTGTGGATGAAACCATCCCCGAGCCCCTCGGCGGTGCGCACCGAGATCCGGATGCCATGGCTGAGAGCCTGAAGGAGCGCCTCGGTGAACAACTGGAGCAGTTGAGTGCTATTCCTATTGATGAGTTGCTGGAAAAGCGCTACCAGCGTCTGATGAGCTACGGCAATATCGTTTCTTAATATTCTTAAAAAGGGCAGTCCCGATCATGGCGCTGCCCTTTTTTCTTGTTTTTTTGAGTCCAGTTTCCTTTTACGAGATCTGCTCTATATTTGGCGATTCCCCGTTTATTGGGTGGGTTATTCGTCTTCTGTTATTTGTTTGCCTCGCTAGTTGAGCGTGTCCAGGGCACTTTACACTGTCCCTACTGCCCCCATTTTTAGCCCCCCTTATCGAAAACCGCTGCGTCGTATCTGTGCCTCCATGGTAGAAAGCAAAAAGAATAACAAGTGTTTAAGTGCTGGCTTGCCATTTACGGTTTAGTTGCGGCAGAAGTTTCTGGAAATCAAATATGGCAATTTTGCAGAGGAATACGGCAACGGATGCTGTGCAGTTACAAGCTGGTGATCAAGCGGGACAAAAATTTGCGCTGGTAGCTTTGACCTCACTGTTTTTTATGTGGGGATTTATTACCTGTTTGAACGATATCCTGATTCCCTATCTCAAGGGGATTTTTGAGCTGAACTATGCCCAGGCGATGCTGGTGCAATTCTGTTTTTTTGGAGCTTATTTTTTGGTTTCCCTGCCGGCGGGTAGTCTGGTGAGTAAGATTGGTTACCAAAAAGGTATCGTCACCGGCCTCACTATCGCGGTATTGGGTTGCTTACTATTTATTCCTGCGGAGCGCATGGAGGTCTATGGGCTTTTCCTAGGGGCCCTGTTTATTCTCGCTTCCGGTATCACTATCTTACAGGTATCGGCAAACCCCTATGTTGCCGCCTTGGGAAATGAGCGCACGGCACCCAGCCGACTAACCTTGACCCAGGGCTTTAATGCACTAGGTACCACCGTAGCCCCACAATTCGGTGCATTATTAATTCTCCCAGCTGCGGGAGTTGCCGTCGGCGCAGTCAGTGCCTCAGTGATCGAAGTGCCCTACCTGATTCTGGCGGCTACCCTAGCCGTGTTGGCTCTGGTTTTTGCGTTTTTGAATCTGCCGTCTATTGTCAGCAATACTTCACAGACCCCATCGGAGATAGGTGAAGCTTCGGCCTGGAATTATCGCCATCTCGTATTAGGGGCGGTAGCGATTTTCGTTTATGTCGGTGCGGAAGTTTCTATCGGCAGCTTCCTGGTGAACTTTATTGCCGAAGACTCTATTGCTGGTCTCGAGGAATCCGAGGCAGCGTTCTATATCTCCCTCTACTGGGGTGGGGCCATGGTTGGGCGTTTTGCCGGTGCCTTGATTATGCGCTTTATTTCCGCGGGAAAAGTGCTGGCAATTTGTTCCCTGGGTTCCTGCCTACTTCTGCTTATCACTGTAGCTGGTAGCGGCTACCTGGCAATGTATGCTGTTTTGGCGGTGGGGCTGTGTAACTCCATTATGTTCCCAACAATTTTCAGTTTGGCTCTTGCGAGACTTGGCAAGGCGGCTAGTCAGGGTTCTGGTATCTTGTGCCTGGCTATAGTCGGTGGCGCTATAGTGCCGTTATTGCAGGGATTATTGGCGGACAAGGTGGGTATCCAGTTGGCATTTGTCCTGCCTATTTTCTGCTACCTCTATATTCTTTACTACGGTGCCATTGGTCACCGCCCAGAAAAACGCGCTTAATTTTTTTCTTCTCTTCTGAGCTCGTTTAGCCGGTATTTCCATGCCGGCTTTTTTTTGTAAAGAAAGGGGCTCTCTGTATTAACTGGATGGCGTGGATCAGATATTGCTTAGGTTGGTTATTTTGCTGGTATACCGGCGAGTCCCTGCCGGTATTGAGTGGCGTTGAAGGGCAAGCTGTTTAGGAGGCTTCTGAAGCTATGCGTCGGTTGGCTTCGAGAAATTCCTTGATCGGTAGGCGATAGTTACGGCTGACTTTGACTTTAGCGCCGCTCGTTAAGGTGAGAAAGTACTCTCCTTTAGTTAGTACTTTGATGTGTACGATATAGTTAAGATTCACCAGGGTGGAGCGGTGAATACGCTTGAAATTATCCGGGCACAACTGTTTTTGCAGGTCTTTGATGGTGCTGCGCATAACATGGGTTTCCCCTTTTACATGCACACACATGTAGTCACCGGCGGCATCTATCCACTCGATATCCTGCTGATTGACCATAGTAATACTGCCGCGATCCTTAATCGCCAGGCGATTGTTGATCACTGGGGTGCGAGTCTCAGAGGCTTGTCCCTTGGTTGAGCTCATTTCCTCAATAGAGCGCAGCAGCCGGTTTTTTTCTTCTTGGTGGATATCTTTTTTGCCGGCATGTGCCAATTGCAAGCGCTGGCGCGCGCGATCAAGGGCGGTTTCTAGGCGAGCGTTATCCAGGGGCTTTAAAACATAATCGACAGCGTGAACCTCAAAGGCTTTAAGGGCATATTCGTCGAAAGCGGTGGCGAATATTACCAGTGGCATGGTGTCGGCTTGTAGACGACTGACCACATCAAAGCCATTCATCCCGGGCATTTGCACATCCAGAACCAATAGGTCTGGACTGTATTCAGATACGGCTTGCAACGCCTCGCGCCCATTGCGGCAGCAGGCGGTAATTTCTATATCCGGGAATTCCTCAAACATGCTTTGCAGCAGGCGCAGGGCTAGGGGTTCGTCGTCCACCAGCACGACAGTGAGTTTGTTCATTGGACTTCTCCCTGTGTTTTATTGGTGGGGTGCGTGGATTTTTCCAGCGGTATATCGATTCGTATCGACATACCGCAATCAGGTTTTTCCTGTTGCTCTATACGGTAATTTTGTGGGTAGAGGCTGGAAAGTCGCTCCCGTACATTCTTCAGTCCAACACCGGTGGAACTTGCTTGGAAATTTCTCTCGCCGGCGCAGTCTTCGGAACAGCCTGAATCCTGTACCTCCAGCAGTAGGCGCTCACCGGTACTTTTCGCATGAATTCCGATGGTGCCTCCCATTTCATTGGGGGCGATAGCATATTTTACTGAATTCTCTACCAGTGGTTGTAGCAACATACTGGGCACCAGTGCTTGCCGGGCTGTATCAGCGACATTGAGATCTACAGCCAAACGGTCAGCAAAGCGGGTTTTTTCAATCTCCAGATAGAGGAGTGCTGCTTTGACTTCCTGTTCAAGTTCTACTTTTTGCATAGGGCTCTCTTTTAGGGAGAGGCGCAGGAAATCACTGAGTCGTACCACCATTTCGCGGGCCTCATCGGCCTGTTGAAAGCGAATTAGAGCATTAATGGAATTTAGTGTATTGAACAAAAAGTGGGGATTGAGCTGATAGCGCAACATTTTAAGCTGGGCCTCATTGGCGATAGCCTCTGCCTGGAGTCTACGAAGTTGCTCGCGCTCGTTGTCCGCGGCCACTTCAAGCATTTTTTTGTGTTCCCCTTGCAGCAGTATGTGGTATTTAACGCCACAGTAAAGTGCACTCCAAAAAAGAAAGACAAAGAGGGAGGCATAATACCAGCCGCCGAATTCAGACCAGATGGAGTGCTCCCCGCTCAAGCGGATATAGGCCTCCATGCGCATCAGGGTCCAGATGCCGGAAATCACCGCAACGGCGAGTAGATAGATAACTGTGCGAACGGCCAGTTCAGAGTCCCAGGCGATATCAAAAATGGGTCTTAGGAATACCGAGAGAACAAAAGCCACAGCACACTGGAAAATAGTATTTGCTGGCTCGAAGCTTGGCCACTCAGTGGGTGAATGCCAGAGAGTCAGGGAGAGGAATGTCACCAACAAAATGCCAATCCAGCTGACCAGCTGTAATTTCCAAAACCAGCGGGTCGAAGGAATTTCCGCAGTTGCATTCCAGTATTGACGGGTAGAGTACTGCATGATGTCCCGTATATTTAATTTTGTGAAAATGACGGGATAGACGCTCATCATCGCGTTCATTATTATCCGGAAGATATTACCTTGGCTTACCGGTGCCCGCCAGTGGGCCTGTGCGCTAGGATTCCAGCTTAGCCCTTATTTAGTCCTTTTTGTCGCTTTTCGGGGTGATTAGTCAAGTTACTTTCGGCAATCTGGACCCATAAGACAACTTTCATTGAGTGAAAGTGTTTTTTATTAAGGGTTATAAAAAATTGCACATTTTGTCCTTAATTTTCCGCTGGCGACTCAAAAGCGTTTAGGAAGAACAGTATAATCGCCAAGAAACGAGTTTGAAATTTGGGGATCGGTTTCCAATGCGCCAGATGTTGCCCGATTCGAGTCTTCACTCGAACGAAATGGCTGTTTGTGATTCAGATGCCCAGGCTCAAGAGGGGCGCTCTCCAGGGTATTTAAATCTTGCAGCGTTGACTTCGCTTTTCCTTCTGTGGGGTTTTATCACCGGGCTGAATGATGTTCTGGTGCCACATCTTAAAAATGTTTTTGAGCTGAGTTATACCCGCGCTGTCCTGGTACAGTTTTACTTTTTTGCAGCCTATTTTCTGGTTTCCGTTCCTGCTGGGTTGCTGTTGCGTAGAGTTGGTTATCAGTTGGGGTTGGTCTTTGGTTTATTAGTGGCTTGTGCTGGTTGCCTGGTTTTTATTCCTGCTGCGCGCCTGCAAATCTATGAAGTGTTTTTATTGGGGCTTTTTGTACTGGCTTCTGGTATTACAGTATTGCAGGTATCAGCAAATCCCTACGTTATTGCTTTGGGTAGTGCCAAAACGGCTCCAAGCCGTTTAAACCTAACCCAAGCATTTAACTCTCTGGGAACTACCTTGGCGCCGGTTGCCGGTGGTGCCGTTTTTTTTGCCGCGATTTCAATGGGCGCCGATCCCGATACGGCAACTAGTGTCGATGAATTTCGCGCTAGGGAGGCGGCCCTGGTGGAAAAACCCTATTTCTGGTTGGCAGTAGTGCTGTTGATGATGGTGGCTTTTTTCTCCTGGATTCGCTTGCCGACAATCCCCGAACACCGCCTTTCTCACAGTACAAGCCCGCCCCGCAGTGAGACTTTTTCCATTTGGCGCTTTCCCAGATTGACACTGGGGGCAATTGGTATTTTTGCCTATGTAGGCGCCGAGGTAGCTATAGGAAGTTTCCTGGTTAGCTTTTTTAGTGAATCCTCTGTTGCTGAAATGCAGTTATTTGAAGCGGCAAAGTATGTTTCCTACTACTGGGGTGGCGCTATGGTAGGCCGCTTTGCCGGGGCCCTGCTGCTGCGCTATGTTTCTGCGGGAAAAACACTGGCAGTGTGTTCACTGGGTTCTGTAGTACTTATCGGGGTGGCGATGCTCTCCTCTGGTTATTTGGCTGTATGGTCGATTGTCGCTGTGGGGGGTTGCAACTCCATTATGTTTCCAACCATATTCAGCCTGGCGTTGCGAGGTTTGGGTCAGTACACCAGTCAGGGCAGCGGTGTCCTGTGCATGGCGATTGTTGGCGGTGCGGTTATTCCATTGCTTCAGGGGATGCTCGCCGATGAAGCGGGTATTCAGATTTCTTTTTTAGTACCGCTGCTGTGCTACTGCTATATCGCTTATTACGGTGCTTTTTCTCCGGCTCTGCGTGGCGCTGCGATGGAGTAGTGGGCAAAGGCAACTGAAACGTTTCTCCAGGCTATTTTTTAAGTAGTCCAGCTAGAAATTGTTTTCCGCCTTGTCTGTGATTTAGCCCAATCCATCGGATTTCTATTGGCGCTCCTCGGCAAGTATTGCACTTTGCTCCGTTGATACCGTTGCGTGGAATACCTGAAATCCAATCGGGGCCTTATTGGCTGTGGCTGGAGTATGGGATTTACACCGAAATAATAATATCTGTGTTACTCATTCTGATAGCGATGGAATTGGTAGGACAGAAGGACTCGCGTGGGAAAACTTTGGGAGTTATCCGTGAAATTAAAAAAACGATTTTCACTGAGCTTAATGCTCTGTGTTTCGGCACTTGTTGGCTGTCAGCCGCAGGGGGAAGAAGTTCCGTCAAAAGAGGATAACTCCCAGATAAGCAGTGGCGGTAGCCTGGAAAACTGGCCGCTACTCGAGCCCGCGTTTCCACGCAGCGAAAAGCGGGAAGCGCGTATTTCCGAAATTATGTCGCGCATGTCTTTGGAAGAGAAGGTGGGGCAAATGATTCAGGCGGAGATCCGCCACGTCACCGCTGAAGATGTTAAGAAATACCATCTGGGCTCTGTGCTAAACGGTGGTGGTGCCTTTCCAAACAACGATAAGTTTGCCACGCCTAAAGATTGGCTCGCGCTTTCCGATGCCTTTTTCAAGGCTTCCATGGACACTTCCGATGGCGGTGTTGCTATTCCCCTGATTTGGGGCTCCGATGCGGTGCACGGTCACAATAATGTTATTGGGGCAACTCTTTTTCCCCACAATATTGGCCTCGGGGCGGCGAAGGATGCTGAGCTGATCGAGCGTATTGGTCGTGCGACGGCCCGCGAGGTCGCTGTTACCGGTATCGACTGGACTTTTGCCCCCACTGTGGCGGTAGTGCGGGATGACCGCTGGGGACGCACTTATGAAAGTTATTCTGAAGATCCGGCTGTAGTGGCTGACTATGCGGAAGCCATGGTGAAAGGGTTGCAGGGTGGCAAGAACGAAGCCGATTTTCTGCGCGGGGAAAACCTGGTCGCCACGGCTAAGCATTTTGTCGGTGACGGTGGAACTACACGTGGAATCGACCGCGGGGATAACGCTGTGCCTGAAAAGGAGCTGGCAGAAGTACATGCGGCAGGTTACCTGACCGCTTTGCCCGCTGGTGTGCAAACGGTAATGGCTTCTTTTAATAGTTGGAATGGTGAGAAGCTGCATGGCCATCAATACTTGCTGACAGATGTCTTGAAGGAGCGTTTGGGTTTCGATGGATTTGTAGTCGGGGACTGGAATGGTCACAGTTTCGTACCGGGTTGCACTCTGGAAAGTTGTGCCGCGGCAATTAACGCTGGTCTGGACATGTTTATGGTGCCTGCGGATTGGAAGGCCCTCTACAACAATACCTTGGCTCAGGCGAAGAGCGGTGAAATCCCCACTGAGCGTTTGAATGATGCGGTGCGCCGCATACTGCGAGTGAAACTTCGCGCCGGCTTGTTCGAGCGTAATATGCCCCTAGCGGGCAAGGCTGGTATTCTCGGCAATGCCGAGCACCGCGCTATCGCCAGAGAGGCAGTGCGGAAGTCTTTGGTGTTAATGAAAAACAATGATCAATTGTTGCCGCTAGCCGCGAAGCAGAATGTTCTAGTCGTCGGCGATGGGGCCGACAACCTCTCCAAACAAAGTGGTGGTTGGACAATATCCTGGCAGGGCACTGGTAATACCCGTGAAGATTTTCCCGGTGCTACTTCCATCTTTGAGGGCATCGCCGCAGCCGTAAAGAGCGTGGGTGGTGAAGCCATACTGAGTGAGGATGGAAGCTTTACCGATGCCAGCTTTGCCAATGGCAAGGCACCCCAGGTGGCTATTGCCATTTATGGTGAAGAACCCTACGCGGAATGGCATGGTGATATCACAAATCTGGAATACCAGCGCGGTAATAAGAAAGATCTGGCACTGTTGAAGAAATTGCGTAAACAGGAAATTCCAGTTGTCAGTGTTTTCCTGTCCGGTCGCCCGCTTTGGGTGAACAGTGAATTAAATGCATCGGATGCTTTTGTGGCCGCTTGGCTGCCGGGGTCTGAGGGTGCCGGTGTGGCCGATGTATTATTCCGAGGTGCCAAAGGTGAGATTCGCTACGATTTCACTGGTAAGTTGCCCTTTAGCTGGCCGATGTACACCAATCAAACGGTTTTGAATCCATACCACGAGCACTACGATCCCCTGTTTGCTTTGGGTTACGGCTTGAGTGTGAATGAGGAATCCCTGGTCAGCAACGACTTGCCTGAGACCAGCGAAAATATGGCTGCGGCTGGACTGGAGGATGCCTGGTTATTGGTTTCCCGTCCGCGCGCTCCCTGGGTATTGAATATTGCCGAAGACGGAGCCAAGGCAGTACCAGTGAATGGCAACCGAGCGGCCAGTGGTGAGGATAACAATATCGTTGTGACCTCGATTGATATGTCCTCTCAAGAAGATGCGCGTTTGATCGAGTGGAAGGGCCTGCGCCCCGGTGCTGTGCAGTTGTCTGCGGAGTATATGCAGAACTTGGACATTTATTTGGAGGAGGGCTCAGCCTTGAGCCTGAATATTCGCGTTGATCAGAAGCTGCGTGAACCGTTACAAGCGGCGGTGACCTGTGGAGAGGGCTGTATTGCCAGAGTGCCGCTGCAAGCCACTCTGAAAACCATGCCGCTGAATAACTGGACCCGTCTCTCGGTGGACCTGCAATGCTTTGCCAAAGCTGGCGCTGACTTTAGCAAGGTTTTCAGTGCCTTCCGCTTGGAGAGTGAGGGGGTCGCAGCGATAGCCGTAGCCAATGTTCGATTGGTACCCGATGCGGCAGCTTCTGCTGATATTCGCTGTGCGGGTTAGTGACTTTTATCTCTAGCCGTTTTTGGTAATTAAATGCCCGGGTCTGTAAAAATTGAGGTCTGGGCTACACCTCTCTTTTAAGTGATTGAGTTGCTGAAGAGCTGTAGCTCTGCAATATCCCGCTTCCCGCTCAGAAGTCCATCAACTCAAGTTGCCAGCACCGGTATACTGTGTCGATCTCAGTTCCAGGGTATAGGCAGTGACCTCCAAATCCGCAGCAAATTCTCTACCGCAACTTATAAAGTCTTCGATGCAGCGCCACCCGGCTCTGGGACAGCTATGGGTTGGATTTTCTGGTGGCTTGGATTCCACTGTCTTGCTGCATCTTCTCAACCAGAATGGTATCCCCGTTAAGGCAGTGCATGTGCACCACGGCCTAAGTAGTAATGCAGAGCGCTGGCTTGGCCACTGCGAAGCTGTTGCCCGTGAGCTGCAAGTGCCTTTTGTTGCGGTGCGTGTGCAAGTCGATAGAAGCGGTGGTGGGATAGAGCAGGGGGCGCGTAAGGCTCGCTACAAGGCTTTTGATTCGGTGATGTCCTCCGGTGATCAAATTTTGCTCGGTCACCATGGGGATGATCAGGCAGAAACCTTTCTATATAGACTAATGCGGGGAGCGGGCGTCCTTGGGCTTTCGGGTATGGCGGAGAGTCGGCCGTTGGGTGAGGGTAAATCCTTACTTCGTCCTTTGTTGTCAGCGGGGCGCCGTGAGCTGGAAGCCTGGGCCCTTGAACACGGGCTCAGCTGGATTGAGGATGAGAGTAATGCTGATGAGGCTTTTGAGCGCAACTATTTACGCCAACAGGTCATGCCTGTTTTATCCACCCGTTGGTCGGCACGGCAGAGTATTCAGCGGGCTGCAGATAATCTTAGGGAATCTGCATTACTGCTAGAGGAGTTGGCGCTTGCTGACTTGCAGATCTGTGATATCAGGCGAGAGAGGTTAGGGGAGAGCCTCTTTTTAGCGACGTTCATGAATTTAAGTATTGCGCGGCGCAAAAATCTACTGCGCGGTTGGGTGTTGCTGCAGGGTGGTATGGCGCCGGAATCCGTGGTTCTGCAAGAAGCTTTAGTGCAAATTGAGAAAGCGAGTGCGGATGCCCAAGTGGAAGTACGACTGGGTGGGTGTGTAGTGCGACGCTTTCAGCAGCGCCTCTATCTGACCCCTGTCATGGAGCCCTTTTCTACCACCGAAGAAAGCCTTCAATGGGATGGCGTGTCAGTACTACTGTTGCCCAGAGGTGGTGTACTGGAATCGGTGCAGGGTTGGCCCCAGGGGGTATATGAAGTGAAATACCGCCGGGGCGGTGAGCGCGTCCAGCCTCTCGACCGACTTCGCTCCCAGACTCTCAAGAAGGTGTTGCAGGAGAGGGCGTTGGAACCCTGGCTGCGAGACCGGATACCGCTCGTGTATCTGGATGGAGAGCTGGTGGCAGTTGCCGATTTATTCTGCTGTAAGGCGGGCTGCTCCACTTTGCCAGTAGCACCTTCGGTGAAACCGCCCAGCTGGCGGTTTTTCGATTGAGCGGAGAGGGGTTTTCTGCTACCCTGGCGCCCCGTCTCAAAGGCACCGGGAGAAGCTGGATTATCCGCCCGGGCCAGCCCTGTAAGCTCGACATTCATCGAGCGCTCAACTGACCAAGGTTTTGCATGACGCGCTATATTTTTGTAACTGGTGGCGTGGTTTCCTCGTTGGGGAAAGGTATCGCCTCCGCCTCTTTGGCCGCCATTCTCGAGGCCCGTGGCCTCAAGGTTACCATCCTCAAACTGGACCCCTACATCAACGTAGACCCGGGTACCATGAGCCCCTTCCAGCACGGTGAGGTGTATGTCACCGAGGATGGTGCCGAGACTGACCTGGACCTGGGTCACTACGAACGCTTTATCCGTACCCGGATGTCCAAGCGTAACAACTTCACCACCGGCCGCGTGTACGAGACCGTACTGCGCAAAGAGCGCCGTGGTGACTACTTGGGTGGCACCGTACAGGTGATCCCCCATATTACCGACGAGATCAAGCGCCGCGTTGTAGAAGGTGGCCGCGATGTCGACGTCGCTATTGTTGAAATCGGTGGCACCGTAGGTGATATCGAATCCCAACCGTTCCTGGAATCTGTGCGTCAGCTGCGTGTGGAAATGGGCACCAATCGCGCCCTGTTGATCCACCTGAGCTATGTGCCTTTTCTTGCCACTGCTGGTGAAACCAAGACCAAGCCGACTCAGCACTCTGTTAAAGAGTTGCGTTCTATCGGCTTGCAGCCGGATATTCTGCTGTGCCGTTCCGAGCGCGAGATCGATGAGGACTCCCGCCGCAAGATCGCACTGTTTACCAATGTTGAAGAGCGCGCTGTAGTACCGCTGCCCGATGCCAAAACCATCTACGGCGTCCCGCGTCTTCTTCACAGTTACGGCCTCGACGATATCGTTGTGGAAAAACTGCAGCTGGAATGCCAGGCACCAGACCTTTCCGAGTGGGATGAAGTGGTCGATGGCAAGCTGAACCCCCAGCACGAAGTGAAAATTGCCATGGTTGGCAAATACATGGAGTTGCTGGATGCCTATAAGTCCCTGATCGAGTCCCTGACCCACGCGGGTATCAAGCATCGCTGCAAAGTGGATATCGACTTTATCAACGCTGAAGACGTTGAGGGTGAAAACGGCATTGACCTGATCAAGGATGCCGATGCAATCCTGGTTCCCGGTGGATTTGGTGAGCGCGGTTTAGAGGGCAAGCTTGAATCTGTTCGCTACGCTCGTGAAAACAATATTCCTTACCTGGGCATCTGCCTCGGTTTACAGTCTGTGGTTATCGAGTTTGCGCGCAATGTGCTCGGTCTCGAAGGTGCCAACAGTACTGAATTTAATACTAAAACCCCGCACCCTGTTATCGGCCTGATCACAGAGTGGATCGATAGTGAAGGCAATATCGAGAAGCGCGACGAGCAGTCTGACCTGGGGGGCACCATGCGCTTGGGTGGCCAGGAGTGTCGCTTGGCTAAAGATACCAAGGCTCGCGATATCTACGGCGCAGACGTCATTGTAGAGCGTCACCGCCACCGCTACGAAGTGAACAACAACTACGTTGATCGCCTGCAGCAAGCCGGTTTGAAAATTGGCGGCTGGTCTGCAGACGATACCCTGGTAGAAATGGTTGAATTGCCGAACCACCCCTGGTTCGTTGCTTGCCAGTTCCACCCGGAATTTACTTCAACCCCGCGCGACGGCCACCCGCTGTTCGAAAGCTTTGTTGCCGCCGCAATGAAGCAGCGTGAAAACCAGGGTTAATCAGTAATCCGCCCCCGGTCTCTGTGATTGGGGGTGAGATGACAGGGAGCTGACAGTGAAAACAATTGAAGTCGGAAATATTCAGGTCGCCAACGATAAGCCCTTTGTGCTTTTTGGCGGTATGAATGTACTGGAATCCCGCGACCTGGCGATGCAGGTGGCTGAGCACTATGTAAAAGTCACTGAAAAACTGGGTATTCCCTATGTTTTTAAAGCGTCTTTTGACAAGGCCAATCGCTCTTCCATCAACTCCTATCGCGGACCGGGTATGGAAGAAGGCCTGAAGATTTTTCAGGAAATCAAAGACACTTTTAAGGTCCCCTTGATTACCGATGTCCACGAAGTACACCAGGCTGCTCCGGTTGCCGAAGTCGTGGATATTCTCCAGCTGCCGGCCTTCCTGGCCCGCCAGACTGATCTGGTCGCCGCTATGGCAGCGACTGGTGCAGTGATCAACGTCAAAAAGCCCCAGTTTATGAGCCCTCCGCAAGTTAAAAATGTGGTGGAGAAATTTGCTGAGTGCGGCAATGAAAATATTCTTTTGTGTGAGCGCGGTGCCTGCTTTGGCTACGACAACCTGGTTGTCGATATGCTGGGCTTCAGTACCATGATCAATGCCTCCGGCGGTGCGCCGCTGATTTTTGATGTCACCCACTCACTGCAAATGCGCGACCCTTCCGGTGCTGCCTCTGGTGGTCGCCGTGCACAGGTCACTGAGCTGGGCCGAGCAGGTTTGGCTATTGGTATTGCCGGCCTGTTCCTGGAAGCACACCCGAATCCAGATAAGGCATTGTGTGATGGCCCCAGTGCATTGCCACTGGAGAAGCTGGAACCATTCCTCGCACAGATGAAAGCTGTGGATGATTTAATCAAAGGCTTTACGCCTCTGGATACTGAATAAAAGTAAGAAATACATAGCGCGCGCCCTTTTTGGGCACTTGGTACTTATTCTGTAGCTATTATTCATGGAAGCTACGATTAGAGATACTCACAAAAAACTGTGAGAAAAAGTTTCACAAGAGTAAGAACCCTTAATTGTTGCGTGCAGCTATTGGAAAATTTCTTTCAGTAATTACCTTTTTAATAAGTAACAAGTTTAGTTAGTACTAATACGGAGCCCATTGTTAATGAGCAAGATTGTCGCTGTTAAAGCCTACGAAGTGCTGGATTCCCGCGGTAACCCTACCGTCGAAGCCGATGTAATCCTGGAAGACGGTTCCATTGGTTCCGCTTGCGCTCCTTCTGGCGCCTCCACTGGTTCTCGTGAAGCTCTGGAATTGCGCGATGGCGATAAAAGTCGTTACCTGGGCAAAGGCGTATTGAAAGCGGTTGAGAATATCAACACCACTATCGCCGATCTGCTCAAAGGTATGGACGCAACTGATCAACGCGCCCTGGATAAGGCGATGATCGATGCCGACGGTACTGAAAACAAAGCTAACCTGGGTGCCAACGCTATTTTGGCGGTTTCACTAGCGGCCGCTAAAGCCGCTGCAGCTTCCAAAAAAATCCCCCTGTATCAGCACATTGCTGAAGTAAACGGCACTCCGGGTGAATACTCTATGCCGGTTCCGATGATGAATATCCTAAACGGCGGCGAGCACGCCGATAACAATGTGGATATCCAGGAGTTTATGGTTCAGCCCGTTAAAGCTGAATCTTTTGCCGAAGCCCTGCGTCAAGGTGCTGAGATCTTCCATTCACTGAAAAAAGTACTGTCCAGCAACAGCCTGAACACTGCGGTTGGCGATGAAGGCGGCTTTGCTCCGAACTTGCCATCCAACGAAGCCGCTCTGAAAGTGATTGCTGAAGCGGTAGAAAAGGCCGGTTACACCTTGGGTGATGACATTACCCTGGCTCTGGATTGTGCTTCTTCCGAGTTCTACAAAGATGGCAAGTACGACTTGGCTGGCGAAGGCAAGCAGTTCGACAGCGAAGGTTTCGCCAGCTATTTGGCTGAGTTGTCCGCCAACTATCCGATCCTGTCTATCGAAGACGGTATGGACGAGAGCGATTGGGGCGGCTGGAAAATTCTAACCGACAAGATAGGTGAAAAAGTACAGCTGGTAGGCGATGACTTGTTCGTAACCAACACCAAGATACTAAAAGAAGGTATCGAGAAAGGCGTGGGTAACTCTATCCTGATCAAGTTCAACCAGATCGGCTCCCTGTCCGAAACTCTGGACGCGATTAAGATGGCAAAAGATGCAGGCTACACCGCTGTAATCTCTCATCGCTCTGGTGAAACCGAAGACACCACCATTGCTGACCTGGCTGTAGCTACCGCTGCTGGCCAAATCAAAACCGGCTCCCTGTGTCGCTCCGACCGCGTAGCTAAGTACAATCGTCTGCTGCGTATTGAAGCTGAACTGAATGGTTCCGCTCCTTACCGTGGCCGTGCTGAATTCAAATAATCAATATTTGAATCGCACATTGGTATTGCAGAGGGATTCCTCTGCAATACCTATAATACGAACAAGCGAAATATCGTAATCTCGTATGAAATGGCTGCTGGGAATTCTTACCTTTATTCTGCTTGCCACTCAGTATCGTCTCTGGGTTGGTGATGGCAGTCTTGCCGAAGTTACCCGTCTCAAACGACAGCTTGCTCAGCAACAGGAAAAAAATGCAGCTTTAGCGCGGGAAAATCGCCAGTTGTTGAGAGAAGTACGAAGCCTGAAAGTGGGCACTGATGGTGTCGAAGCCAAGGCACGCTATGATTTGGGATTGATTAAGGAAGGGGAAACCCTGTTTATCTTCCTGGACTCGGAAGAGGCTAAAAAGTGATTACAGATTATTGGGTGGTTGTGCCCGCTGCGGGTGTTGGTAAACGCATGGGAGCCGATCGCCCTAAGCAGTATTTACCATTACTGGGGCGCCCTTTATTGTCCCTAACCCTGCGGAATATTTTAAGTTGGCCGGGACTTGCTGGCGTTGTTGTGGCCCTATCAAAGGATGATGAATTTTTCCCGCACTTGAAAGAAGCTTCTCACCCATTAATGCACACTGTAATTGGTGGCGCTGAGCGAGCGGATTCTGTCCTCTCAGCCCTGGAATTTCTCGCTCAACGGGAACATGGCGACACCCCAGTGCTTGTACATGATGCCGCTCGGCCATGTGTTGCAATGGAAGACATTAGTGCACTATTGCACAGCCAGGTTGCACAGACCGCGCTGCTAGCGCGTCAGGCCAGTGATACTGTAAAGAGAGGGTCTGAGATAAGCGGTGTTCAATGTGTTGAACAAACCCTGGATCGCAAACAGATATGGCTTGCGCAGACCCCTCAGCGAGCGCCTCTTGCACTACTTCGCTCCTGCCTCAGTCAAGCATTGCAGCAAGGTGAAGCTGTTACAGATGAGGCAAGTGCGTTGGAAATTTTTGGTCACTCTCCGCAACTTGTTGAAGGTCGGAGTGACAATATCAAAGTGACCCACCCCACCGATATCGTAATGGCAGAGACCATTTTACGTCTGCGCTACGCTCCCACCGAGGATTATCGATAGTGAGTTTTAGAATTGGCCAGGGCTTTGACGTGCATGCGTTTGGCCCTGGCGATCATGTTGTGCTTGGTGGAGCAAAAATTCCCCATAGCTTTGGTTTAAAAGCCCATTCCGATGGGGATGTGTTGCTGCATGCACTTTGCGATGCGCTTCTTGGTGCTTTGGCTCTCGGTGATATCGGTCATCATTTTCCCGATACGGATGAGCGTTTTAGTGGAGCGGATAGTCGTGCCCTTTTGCAACATGTCATGACCCTAATTAAGGAAAGGGGATATCGCCTGGTGAATGCTGATACCACTCTCATTGCACAGGCTCCCAAGATGGCTCCTCATGTAGAAACCATGCGCGGCTATATTGCTGCGGATTGCGGTGTGGATATCGCCGATATTAGTGTGAAAGCAACGACTACGGAGAAGCTTGGCTTTACCGGGCGGAGTGAAGGAATTGCGGCCCAGGCCACTGTTTTACTTGAGCGATATGATGTCTGAAGTCTGGAATCTAAATTGGCCCCGCGCTTTGGGTGGGGCGGCAATCTCTGCTGATTTTCGTACTGTTGCGGAAGATTTTGTTGTCGATGAGATGGCTTTTCCCGAACCTACAGAGGACGGGGAGCATGTGTATCTGCATATTAAGAAGCGGGGGGCCAATACTGTCTGGGTGGCAAAACAGCTAGCCAAACTCGCCGGAGTGCGCCCTCTGGATGTCAGCTACTTTGGGTTGAAGGATCGACATGCCGTAACCACGCAGTGGTTTAGTGTTTGGCTCGGACAGAAGCCAGA
Organism: Microbulbifer mixtoriginis (SeqCode); assembly: GCF_052467235.1. Lineage (NCBI taxonomy): Bacteria > Pseudomonadati > Pseudomonadota > Gammaproteobacteria > Cellvibrionales > Microbulbiferaceae > Microbulbifer > Microbulbifer mixtoriginis (SeqCode). The sequence goes on from NZ_CP174305.1 coordinate 3,645,661, forward strand.
GGCAGATTGGTCGCAGATCAATAGTGAAGAAGTTTCACTTCTGAGGTTTTTTCGAGGCGGCCGTAAACTACGTCGCGGGGAGCATGTAGGCAATCGGTTTAAAATTCGCCTGCGCAATGTAAGTGGTGATCGGGTGGCTGCGGAAGAGGTGCTTAAACAGGTAGGTGGCGGAGTGCCAAATTACTTCGGTGAGCAGCGCTTTGGTATCGATGGCGGCAACCTGAACCTGGCGCGTCACCTGGCGGAAGAAGAGGGACGCTGTCGTAAGAATGAAAAGGCCTTTGCCATGTCGGCTGCGCGCAGTTGGCTGTTTAATCAGGTATTGGCAGAAAGAATCACTCAAGACTGCTGGCAGCAAAGTATTGAGGGTGAGCCACAAAGTGAGCCCAGTGGTCCTTTGTGGGGGCGCGGTAGAAACCTCGCCACAGGTCCTCAAGGCGAATTGGAGCAGCAAGTACTAGAGAAGTGGCTGAGCTGGTGTAACTGGCTGGAACATTGCGGGCTCAAGCAAGAGCGAAGACCACTGGCCCTACGTCCAGAGGCCTTTCGTTTTGAGTGGCAGTCTGATGACCTCCTCTTGGAATTTGCGTTGCCGCCTGGGGCATTCGCAACAGCCTTGCTAAGGGAGGTGGCACAGCTGGTCAATGTGAACTCGGACACATAAAATTTGTGGCTGAAAGCGAGAGTTATACAGGGGATGGAATAAAAGCTTATGGACCGCTTGAGACACGAAGGCTTGGGAATGACCTCCCAGCGAACTCGCAATCGCCTGATCCAACGCTTGAGGGATGAGGGCATTAGCAATGAAGAAGTCCTCGATGTGATGGCTTCGACCCCCAGGCACCTTTTTCTGGATGAAGCCCTGGCGATCCGCGCCTATGAGGATACAGCTCTGCCAATTGGCTATGGCCAGACAATATCCCAACCTTACATTGTTGCCCGCATGACAGAGTTGCTGCTGAGCAGGGCCAAATCCCTGCATAGAGTTTTAGAAGTTGGTACGGGTTCCGGCTACCAAACCGCAATTCTTTCTAGGCTGGTTGAACAACTTTTTTCTGTTGAGCGTGTCGAACCCTTGCTCGATAAGGCCTGCCAGCGTCTTAACGAGTTGGGATATCAGAATATTGAATACAATCTCAGTAGTGGTGGTTTTGGCTGGCCGGAAAAAGGGCCTTATGATGCAATCCTGGCAGCAGCGGCTCCCTCAACGGTTCCCGATGAACTCAAGCAACAGTTGGGACCAAATGGCGTGCTGGTTATTCCTGTGGGTTCGGAGCAACAGCACCTGATGATGATCTCTCGTCGCCAGGATACCGATCAGTTCGATGTGGAAAAGCTAGAAGCAGTGCGGTTTGTGCCGCTGCTTAGTGGTGTGGTTCGATGAAATTTAGAGAGCTCTTTAAGAGCCGGTACCCGGGTGTAGTGCTGCGTGGTATGGGAATGGGTGCTGCAGATGTTGTTCCGGGGGTTTCCGGGGGGACCATTGCTTTTATCACAGGGATCTACCAGGAGTTACTCGACTCTTTGAGCCGGATAGGGCCTCACTGTATTACGATAATGCGGGAGGAAGGGCTATCAGCGACGTGGAAGCACATCAATGGCAGCTTCCTGTTATCCCTGTTTTTAGGGGTGTTGATCAGTATCTTCAGCCTGGCGAGGATTATTAGCGGCCTTTTAGAGCAATATCCTATTCTCGTCTGGTCTTTCTTTTTTGGCCTAGTGCTGGCTTCTACCTTCCCTATTCTTCGCAATATCCCCAGGTGGTCTCTTTCGACAGCGGTCTTTCTCTTTCTAGGCATCGCGCTGGCAGTTGTTGTCAGTGAGCTTCGCCCTGGGGACATCCCAGCTACGCCACTTACTTTATTTTTATCTGGAGCATTGGCAATTTGTGCCATGGCTTTGCCCGGAATTTCAGGTGCCTTTATCCTGCTTATGATTGGGATTTATCCCAAGGTACTCACTGCAGTACATGAGCTGCAATTGTCGAATTTATTGTACTTTGCGGTTGGGGCCGCTCTGGGGTTAATGCTTTTTAGCCGATTGCTTTCCTGGTTGATGCACAAATATGTCGCTCGCACATTGGCTTTTCTTGCAGGGATCTTATTAGGTAGCCTGAAAATAATTTGGCCCTGGAAGCTACCAATCAATGGTGCCGAAACTGTTTCCAGTAAGCTTGCGCCATTACTCGCCAATACATCCCCGTCGAACTTTATGGCCCAGACAGGTGAGAATGCGAATCTGGGGCCTGCGATTATTGCCGCTTTGGTTGCTGCGGTACTGGTTCTCGCGGTGGACTATTTCGGAGGGGGGCATCGAGGTAAATCCTACGCCACACCGCAATAAGATCTGGAATATCTCGGTATGGCAGCTTTTTATGAAGCTTTTCCAATGATTTTTAGAGCTTTTCTTTAGACACTTTTTCCATAAATGCCGTGGTCTGATGTAAAAAGAGAATAATGGAATGTCATCTTTTACGACAAGTTGAGGCCCATTTTTGGCGGAACAATAAGCCTAATATTGGTCATTTTTTGACTTTGATGTTAAAAATATTAGGCGTCTGTGTCGTGGCTATAGCCCTGGTTTCCTGTGCTGGCCACAGAGCACCGAGTAGTTCCCTAAATCAGCCTCCAAGTATCCGTCTCAATCATCATACTGTGAGCCGCGGGGATACCCTGTATTCTATTGCCTGGCGTTACGGTCAGGATTTCCGCAAGCTGGCGGCTATCAATGGCATTAAGCCTCCCTATAATATTTATCCCGGCCAACGCTTACAGTTGAATGGTAAAGTGCCGCGTCAAGTCGCCTCAAGCTCCCCTGTAGCCAGAAAAAAAACTGTGGCTAAGCCTGTGCCCACAAAAAAAGCTATTCCCGCCAAGAATAAAAAATCTTTAACGAGAAGCTCTACGCGCCAGAAGCCTCAAAGTAAGCGAACAGGGGCGATTCACTGGCGTTGGCCTGTCCGTGGACAAGTCATCAGTAAGTTCCGCTCTGGAGACCCCTTGCGGAAGGGTGTTGATATCGCCGGTGAAAAGGGAGAATCTGTATCGGCAGCAGCTGATGGCACTGTTATCTACGCTGGCAGTGCACTGAGAGGGTATGGAAAACTGCTGATCGTTAAGCACAGCGATGTTTACTTGAGTGCTTATGCCCACAATCACCGACTGCTGGTGAAAGAGGGTAGTAAGGTCAAAGCTGGACAACGGATAGCGGAACTGGGTTCGAGTGGTACCAACCGCGACAAGCTCCACTTTGAAATACGAAAAAACGGTCAGCCAGTGGACCCTCTCGCGTATCTGCCTTAAGCCGGGAGAGTGCTCTAAAGCTCTGCAAATAAAAATGGACTTTTAACTAATACCACTTGGGGTGGTCACAGCAATCGTGGCGACCAAATGGTCAAGCCGATTCTGTGGCTGTCGCACATGTGTACCTGATTGGTCGTTTTTTAGACCGATTCTGGTCTCATGCTATGCGGTTGATATTGGCAAAGTACAAGGAGCAGGGGAAATGGAAGCACAACGGCAAGACCAGTCCATGACTGGCCAGGCAGAAGACTTTCCTCCTGAGTTGGCGGTAGAGAATGATGAGCAGAAACTAAATTCCGAAAAAGGTAAAAGTAGTGGCCGTACGCGGAGAAATGCGGCAAAAAATAACTCCGTTTCCTCCCCCACAGAGAAGAGTCGGGTTAGCAGGTTGGATGGCGATGGCCATTTACAGAAGAACCTGGATGCCACCCAGCTCTATCTCAATGAAATAGGCTTTTCCCCCCTACTGACCGCTGAAGAAGAGGTTTATTACGCACGCAAGGCCTTGCGTGGTGATGCTGCATCAAGAAAGCGTATGATCGAGAGTAACCTACGCCTTGTTGTAAAAATCGCCCGTCGCTACGTTAGTCGTGGCCTCGCATTGTTAGACCTAATCGAAGAGGGCAACTTGGGGTTAATTCGCGCTGTTGAGAAGTTTGATCCGGAGCGAGGTTTCCGCTTTTCTACTTATGCTACTTGGTGGATACGTCAGACAATAGAACGAGCCATTATGAATCAGACTCGTACTATTCGCCTGCCAATCCATGTAGTAAAAGAGTTAAATGTGTATCTTCGAGCATCTCGTGAGCTTGCACAGAAGCTGGATCACGAGCCATCTGCAGAAGAGATTGCTAACTTGTTGGAGAAACCAGTAGAGGACGTCGAACGGATGCTGGGGCTCAATGAGAGAGTCACCTCCGTAGATACTCCTATAGGCCCTTCTTCCGAGAAGACGTTGGTTGATACTATACCCGACCAGCAGGAGTCTGATCCGGCAGAACTCCTTCAGGATAGCGACCTTTTCGATAGCATTAATCGCTGGCTTGGTGAGCTTCCCGATAAGCAGTGTGAAGTTGTATCCAGGCGCTTCGGATTACGTGGCTTTGAGGCGAGCACCCTAGAAGAAGTTGGGCGTGAAATTGGTCTCACTCGTGAACGGGTTCGCCAAATCCAAGTTGATGCACTGAAACGTTTAAGGGAAGTTATGGAAAAGCAGGGACTTGACGGGCAATCCCTGTTTGGAAATCTCTAATTTTGGCCCCTAAATAGGGAGGCCCCATGAAAGGTGTGTTTCGTGGGGCTTCCTCAAACTAACTGTGATAGCGATGTAATACGTCACAGTTTCCGTTTTTCTACTTCAAGAGCGCTTATTTTCTCACCCAGCGACCAAGGTTGTCCTGGTAGTACTCCCCACGGGATAGGCGGGCCTCTAGTTTCTCGGCAGCACGTGCCGCAACTTGGGCAATATCGACATTGTGGCTTTTGGCAATCTCGGTATAGGCCTGCTTACGTTCCGCATTTATTTTTTTTACAAGCTTCTCCAGTTCAGGCGAACTGGCGTCCACAATAGCGATATAGCCACTGTTTGCTTCTCCCACTAACCCTTGCTTTTTGGCATCTTCTAAGGAAATCGCCATTGCGGGTAACGCCAATATCAAGCCCAGAACTAATAGAGCTTTCTTTACCATACTCATATTCTATCTCCTCAGAAAATGCCTTCCTTGTCGTCAAACAGGTTTTCAAGATCCTTGTCCACTTTGACCCGGATTTCATGTTCAATCTTAACATTCAGGTTTACAGTAATTGGCTCGCTGGGGGCCTTCACTGCTACAGTAGGTGTGCAACCTATAGCAATCAAAGTGTACAGTACTCCTAAAAGAATCAGCCGGCTGGCCCTCATCTGATACTCCTTATGGTGCCACTTAGGCGCCTTTTATTTGTTGCATCTTCAGCAGTTACGTCAAAAATCAGGCCAGGTTCGCCAACTGCGTCGGGAGTGACCACATTTGGCAATTGTAATGGCTCTACCTTAACCCGCTCTGAATTAGTCGACCTTATGCACTAGTGGGGAGAGCCTACTGTACTAGCAACCTATTGGTCCAGTTGCTTTTCTAACGCTGTTGTCAGGTCACGGCTGGCTTGTAACGAGCGCAACATTGCAGGAATATTATTCTCAAGGTTGAGGTTAATAATCAGGTCTCTTTCTGAATCCATTGATTCACTACGCCCGACAAGTTTTAAGTTGAGTAATAGGTCTCCACTGGGAGGATATTGTAAATTGCCTTCCAGGGTGCGGAAGTCATAGTCTTCAAGGGCATTTGAGATCAGTTTCAGCTGGGGATTGCCCTTGAGCATCTGCTGAGAAAATGCACCATAATATCTTAGCTCTCCGCCAGGCTCGACTGCTTCCAAATGACCATTTTTAACGGTAATCCCTTGGGGGCCTGTGGTAATAGGTATGGTTAAGTTTAGACGTCCTTTGGCTTTGAAACTTTCCGATTCGGTTTCTTTAGCTAGCTTTTCAAGAGATACATGCTCTGCGTACAAGGTACTGTTGCGCTCTATATTATCCAGATTCCAATACAAAGCTTCGGAAGACAGTTTTCCATCAAGAAACTCTGCAGAAAAATCGTTTAGGATAAGATCTTGTGTTTTATTTACAGACAGAGAAAAGGACAAATTATTTAGAGGTAATCCTGCGTTGATGGATTCTATAGTCAGAGGCTGTGGTTTAGATGTAAACCATTTTCCTCTATGAGTTTCCACCAGAACATTCCCATTAACTCCTGCAGCAAAGCTACTATCGTAGATCGCAGCGATATTAGTTAAACTTATATCGATAGTATCAGTTGATTGGCGAGGCCATGATATAGCGCCATTGGCAGAAAGCCCCCCAGAAACGATATCTAAAGGTAAGCCTTGGAAAACCTTACTGAGAGGTGCTGCGGAATTGAACTCAACATATGGCAGTGAAAATTGAAGAGCGCCAACTGCTAACTCGATATCATGATGCAAACTTGAGGTGAGTTGTAAATTACCGGCCTTAACTTGGCTTTGTCCCTCAAGCTTACTCCCGTCCAGGGAGAGAGAGCCAGTAAGAGAAGTCTCAAGGGTATAATTTTCAGGGGTAGCGACCTTAAGTCTGTTACTACTAAAGTCACTGCTGAACTGTGTGCTATCTCTTGAAGATATTACTTTTATATTATTCAGATCTAGTGTTCCAGATAAGGTCCCATGCTCATTGGAGAGGTTGCTAAAATGGTTGCTTGATTTCTCAATAATGCAACTTGTGATGTCTGATAAAATTTCACAATTGACTTTAGGCGCTATAAATTCCGCTTCCCTAATCTTGAATTCCTTAGCTTTCAGCTCTCCAAGTGAGGCTTTAACTTGTTCCAGTTTTAAATTCTGAATGTGGCCATCTTCCTGGAAGTGAATGGTAGATGAAATATCCATTTTTCTGAGAGCAACACCCGCCGGCATATCAATTATTACAGGAGATATGGCCTCGAACTTAAACTTGCACTCGGTAAAATTTTTGATGTTGCACTGAATGTGTTCAATTTTTGAAGCGGCTGAATTAGAGGTGTTTTTGGCTTTTAGCTGAGTGACAATTAATCCATCGTGAATTTGTATATTGAAGGAGTTGGATTCCGAGGGGCTCCCGGTAATATGAATGTTCTTCTTAACTTCGGCTTGAATATGATTATGATTTAACCCGCTGTTGAGTAAGGGAGACTCTTCTTTCAGACCGGTTACTTCTGCATCAAACAGTAAATCGCTTTTTGGTAAGATAGTTAGATGAATTTGCTCAAGCCAGTTTTTATTTATAGACGATGTTTCGGTAAAATTTAAGTGAGCCTCACTTTGAAAGCTGAGATATCCTTTGGGATTGGTAATTTCGAGTGAAGGAAAGTAATTCTTAGTCAAAAGGGGCTTGATTAGTGGTTCTGCTCCAGCCAGATCGACAGAGCCCTTCAATTGGAACTTAGGGTTGGGTGTTAGATCGCTATATTCGAACCTAAGATTTGCCAAAAGATTTTTGCTGCCAGAATCTTTTAGTGTTGAAACCTCAATTGAGCCAGAACCAGTGACGGACTCTAACTGAATAGGATTTAGAGTCTTTAGTTTGAGTTCTATGGGTGACTGAGTTGACAAGTGAGCCTGTATCTTTTTATTGGAAGATTCAATGGGTAAGCTCAATCCCAGGTTATCACTCTCAACTTTAAATAGAATATCCTGATAATTTGCCTTGGATAAGATTTCGTCTGGAATGAAGGCGCGAGCATTAATCAGTATATTCCCACTGGCTCTCATCCCATCTACAGGGGTTTCGGCCAATACTTCAGAGATGTTTAGAATCGACTCAATGGAATTTAGGTTTGATGATGCACTCGCATCTAGTTCCCATTGATTTTTATGGGTTTTGGATATATCTATTTCCAGTCGAGAAGGTTCTTTAATTAAGTCAGAGCTTATTTCTGTAACTGTAGTAATGTCGCCTGAAGTCAAATTGGCTTTTAGTGAAAGTTCGTGATTTCCGGTTTTGATTGAGCTGAAAGGTGTTTGTATATGGATCTCTGTATTATGCCGGTTAATTTTCAGTGGGCCAGCCTTCAAATCATCACCAAATTCAATTTCTCTTACGAATACTGATCCAGGTATAAAGCTTATTATATTCTGAGTTAAATTACTTAAGGTGAGAGTGTTTTCTTTAGAGGGTATCTTTTCAGTTTTGTTAGGTTTGCTTGATGTAGAGTTTTTTATTTCAGAGTATGTGAGTTTGCCAATTGATAGCTCAATCTTTTGGGTGTTATCCCGATCAAAAATAATATGAAAAGGATAGAGTATTTTAACCTTGTTCAGGATAAGGTTATTTTTTCGGTTGGACTGAAGGCGGACTTGTTCGATAGAAGCTTCCTTGATGCCTAATTTCAATCCGGATAATTGCTGAATAACAACTTCGCCTGCAAATAGGTTGATCATCTGAGAGACAACAATATCTTTTTTCCACCAACTACCAACTAGAAAGGTAGCTAAGAGTACTGTAGTCACAATGATAAGAATACGGGGTTTTCGCACTTTAAAACTCTTAACTTATAGAGTGGAGGTGATTTCGTATAATCGCTAGAAAACTGCAGCAGTCATGTAACGGGTTAATAGTGTCTTTTGCAGATCTGTAACAAGATATCTTATCAGACTGTCAGGATAATACTTTGTGAGAGTTAGATTATTGACTACTAAGATGGTTCACCTACCCACCAAAATGAGAAATGAATGTTGGGTCATAAGATGTCAGCCACTCTGTCCTGCAGCAGTTTTAGGTGTCATTGCATCTGTTATTATTTTCCGGCTTTGGGTGTAAAAGCCAGAAAGCAACAGGCTTAGCCATGCAGTCCCATTCGAATGAAGTATTAAGGCTGTATTGGGCTTTGATAGCAATGCAGATACCTCATGAGGGAGGGGTATCTTGACCTGCAACACCTGGAATCTTTTGTAGGTTCACTCAGTGATTAAGGTGCATGTTAAATAGTTTTAGGCTATCAGTAAGAGTCTTGTAATTGCTTTTGTTGTGAAGGTCATCACGTACGATCGGAGGCAGTCCGCACGTGGTTAGAGTTGCTGTCCAGGCTGAAATCTGCCACAGGAGTGGCGGGCGGGTAACTAGAAGTTTTCATTGATTAGAAGATAGCCGATCAGTTTACCCCTACTAAACCACTGCCTCTGTCAATGGACCAACAAACAGTCCAAGAACCCCATTCTTATCAAACTAAAAATATAAGATTTTTAGCCGGTGATTGGTGGAGAGAGGCTTAAATAGCTAAAAAATTGACCATCCGCTAGAGGGATAAACACGGCGATGATTCTGGGTGGGTATTGAATCTGTTTAGGAAGCGTTGCTTGAGTTGTGCAAAATTAGCCTAATTTGTGATTGGTAAATGGGGCATGGATCTTAGAGATATTCAAGATTAGAAGAGGTATTATCTATTTATGTTTTCTTTAGCCTGTGTTGGAATATACGAGCCCAATTTACACGGAATTAATCTTCCATGGGGGCGAATTGAATGAGGATATTTAAAAAATGCAAGACGCTCAGCCGAAGACTATTTACCTCAAAGATTATCAAGTACCAGATTATCTGGTAGATAGCACAGATCTTCATTTTGAATTGGAGCCCAAGGCGACTCTGGTAAAGTCACAGCTAAAAATCCGTAGGAACCCCAAGGCGGGTCAAGGTTTGCCGCCTTTACTTCTGGATGGCGTCGATTTAGAGCTGTTATCTATTGCAATTGATGGTTCAATTCTTCCCGAGGTCTCATATCAAGAAACCCTCCAGGGATTGTCTATATTGGTGGATAAGCCTGAATTCATATTGGAAATCCATAATAGAATTAATCCTGAAGATAATACTTCTTTAGAAGGTTTGTATCTTTCAAATGGTATGTATTGCACACAATGTGAGGCAGAAGGGTTTAGAAAAATAACTTTTTACCCCGATCGTCCAGATGTGATGTCGAAATTCACCACTACTATCGTTGCGCCAAAAGATCATCCTGTATTGCTATCCAATGGTAATCAGATTGATTTTGGCGATTGTGAGGATGGTCGTCATTTTGCGACCTGGGAGGATCCTTTTGCGAAACCATCTTATCTATTTGCTTTGGTGGCAGGGGATTTAGAAAATGTAGAGGATACTTTTACTACTAGTAGCGGGCGTGAAGTAAAACTGCAAATTTTTACTGAAGCAAAAAACATCGGTAAATGCGAGCATGCCATGCGCTCCCTGAAAAAGGCTATGAGTTGGGATGAGGAAGTATATGGCAGAGAATATGATCTAGATATTTTTATGATCGTGGCGGTAGATCATTTCAATATGGGGGCCATGGAAAATAAAGGGCTAAATATCTTCAATTCAGCTTGTGTGCTGGCGAGTCCTGAGACAGCAACCGATTCTGCCTTCCAGAGAATAGAATCTATCGTTGGGCATGAGTACTTTCATAACTGGTCGGGAAATAGAGTTACATGCCGGGATTGGTTTCAGCTCAGTTTAAAAGAAGGTTTTACGGTGTTTCGTGATGCCGAATTTTCTGCTGATATGAATTCTCGGGCTGTTAAGCGTATCGAAGATGTTTCACTATTACGAACCAACCAGTTTGCTGAAGACGCGGGCCCCATGTCTCACCCAATAAGACCAGATTCTTACATAGAGATTTCCAATTTCTATACATTAACAGTATATGAAAAAGGTGCGGAAGTAGTCCGGATGTTGCACACCCTATTGGGGAAGGAGAAGTTTCGCAAAGGTAGCGATCTCTATTTTGAACGACATGATGGAAGTGCAGCAACCTGTGAAGATTTTATCCTGTCGATGGAAGATGCTAATCAGGTAAACCTCACCCAGTTTCGACATTGGTATAGTCAAGCTGGAACTCCACTCTTAGAGGTTACAGACAGCTTTGATCAAGCAACGGGCAGATATAGCCTTAAAGTTTCTCAGTCTTGCCCAACTAGGGCGAACCAGGATAAAAGTCTACCACTTCATATCCCGATTAAAATTGGTTTGCTGGATGTGGATGGAAATAACTCTATTCTCAACAATGAAGGGGACATTGAGGAAGTTCTAGAGGTTACTCAGCCTGAGCAACTCTTTGAGTTTAGTGGATTTCGGGAAAAACCCCTGCCATCACTTCTGCGTGATTTTTCTGCGCCTGTCAAGGTTCGTTACCCCTATACCGGGAAACAGTTGATTTTCCTGATGCGTAATGATTCAGATACGTTTAACCGTTGGGATGCATCGCAGCGTCTTGCATTTATGGCCCTTACACAACTACAGCAAGACTATCGTAGTGGAGAGGCACTTCAGTTACAGCCTGAACTGATAGAGGCATACCGGGATGTGCTAAAAGATAGCACACTAGATCCCGCCTTAGTGGCAGAAATACTACGATTGCCAAGTGAGCAATCCGTTGCAGAGATGAATGATCTTATTGATGCTGAAGCGATAGTTGTAGCGCGAGATTTCGCCTTAAAAACTTTGGCAACGGCATTGGCTCCTGAGCTGTTACAAAGATATACAGCGTTGGATCACCAGAAACCCTATAGTCCCAATGCAAAAGATATTGCTGAGCGAAGCTTGAAAAATACTTGCTTATCTTATCTTGCAGCTACAGAAAAAGATGATGCGTTAAATATTGTACAAAAGCAGTTTGAGACAGCTGGGAATATGACTGATAGCGCCGCAGCACTTAGTGCATTGATTAACTACGGAAGTGCTCCGAAGGTTGATTCGGCAATACAAGAATTCTATCAGCGCTGGAAAGATGATACTCAAGTTGTGGAGCTTTGGTTAGGGCTGCAAAGTAGCAGTGCCCGAAACGGGACTCTTGCCAATATCAAAAATTTAATAAAGCATCCCTCCTTTGAGATTAAAAATCCAAATAAAGTTCGAGCGGTACTCGGTGGATTTGCTAATCGAAACTTTAAGCAGTTTCATAAGGAAGATGGTAGCGGCTTCTTCTTTATTGCTGAGCAGGTCGTTATGCTAGATAAAATTAATCCACAGATAGCAGCACGGCTTGTTGTGCCGATTACACGCTGGCAAAAATACAGTGATGATCTTTCGGGTAAAATGAGAGAGGCTCTTCAGGGTATTCTTGATTCTGGTGGGTTATCTAAGGATGTTTTTGAGGTGGTGAGTAAAAGTATAAACTAAAGCTCAGTTGTCAAGTTTGTTAAATGGGGCGATAAATTGCCCCATTTTTGACTTGAGCGTGAAGCACTCTAAATTTCTTTATAATATTGGTCTTATCCGCTCGCTGCCAAGTCTAACTAAGTTGAGTTTTTCGTTGAGTAGTTTTAGTTCGGTAATGGATGTATAGTCAGGACGGAACTGCTGAATTTTAGAGTTATCTAGAACATGTGCTACTACAGAATTGATTACCATATAGTGGCAAAATACTATAGTGTCTTCTTGAACACTTAAAAGATAGTGAATGATTCCGTCACGCCACTTCTTTTGTTGTGTATTGTTGGGGTCCCAATTCTGATCTAATAAAGAACGTAGCCAAGGTAAGCGTTGTTGTAGTGTGACCCCTTTGGGTGTAGGGATTTCGCTGACTCTGTTTTCTAAAGTAACGATTTTCCTCCACTTCTCTGCTAAAGGTTGTGCAGTTTGCTGTGCGCGTAGTTTGGGACTACTAACTATATTGAGATCCGTATTTTCAGTGAAACTTTGAGCTAAAGTTGTGGCTTGTTTATGTCCCAAGGTGGTGAGAGTTGGGTCAGGTATTAGAGGACCTTTTGCGGCCTCACCATGACGGGCAAGTAGAATTTTTATCATGCTTTTGATTTTATAGGTATTTATTTAAGGCTTCATTGGGAATATCTTGCCATAAGTTGAGTAAATCCGTGGCATTAAATTCTCTAGAGGTTGAATTTTGGCCTAATCGCTTACTGTTGGTGCCTGAATAGACAGCCCAATCCCCTCCAGGAGTACCTATTTCAGCAAAGCTAAGCCAGGATCCCTGAATAGAGGCGCTGAGCAGATGGGCCTCGGTTTCTCCACCGTACAGCATCTTAAGAGAATCTTCGCCATGGGTTCCAAATACATAGCCGAGCTCTACTGCATGACAAGCCCCTAACAGAGGTTGAGAGGCAAGGGGTTGTGTGAAATGGTAGTGAAAACAATTACCGGGATATCCATTGAGATGCCTGAGGCCTGGGAGGGTAAATACCATATCTGTAAGCATTAGATTCCAGGTTTTACTCCATATTGGCCAATGATTATCTTTAGTTATAGAGGCTTGTTGATAATAATAATTGATAATGGGTTTTAGCTTATCTTCAGGAATTAACCACTCTAGGTGTTTACAAATCTTTTGATAAGTAAGTGTATATATTTCCGGATTGGATGCACTAAACAAATTCCATTCTTCTAGATTGCTTCCTAAAAGGAGTGGGAGGCCTTTTTCTGTTGGTTTTCTACTAAGTTTTGTATCTTCTATAAGTTTATTGTCAATAACGGGTTTAAACGGAAGTTTTCCCCATTTTTGATGTAGCTGTGTAGCTTCTAGAATTTTTTTCTGTGCTTGTAAAAGTTCTTTTGCTGTATAGTGATAAAGTGATTTTCCTTTACTTATTTTCCTGAGATGAAAAGTAAAGGCTTCTGCCATCTGGTTTGCCTGCTCGATAGAGTGAAGGGCTCTGGGGTGGCCGCTTTGCACAATGGCACGGGCATATAATCCTTGGCATTCAGAAATATTCAAAATAGAGGCGATACTCATAGCGCCTGCAGACTCGCCAAAAAGTGTAATATTGTCTGGGTCTCCACCAAATACGGAGATGTTATTCTTTACCCACTTAAGTGCGGCAATTTGATCCAGAATGCCCTCATTACCGGTAGAGGGAATCTCGCTGATGTCCTTGAGGCGCAAAAACCCAAAAGAGCCTAGTCGATAGTTGAATGTAATGATGATGGCCCTGCCACTGGCAGCTAAGTAACTACCATTGTAAATAGGTTGACAGCCAGAGCCCATATAGAAAGATCCCCCATGAATCCAGAACATAACTGGAAGCTTCTGTGAGGGGTTGACTGAGGGAGAAAAAATGTTGAGATGTAAACACTCCTCCCGCTCAGGAATTTCGCCATCTCGTCCTCGGACTTCCATTAATGTGGATGGGTTTTGCGCAGCCGGCATGCCGAATTCTTCTGCATGATATGGAGTTGTCCAGGGGGGGAGCTCTTCAGGAGGACTCCAGCGTAGTTCTCCTACGGGGGGGCGGGCATAAGGTATCCCAAGAAACTTATGGATTCCCAATTTCAAATCACTTTTACCGATGATGGGGCCAGAGCTAGTTTCTATTATTGGCGTCAGATTTTTATTTAAGTGTTTGCCAATATCTGGATCCTTAGTCATTTCTGGCGCCCCTATCTCTAAAATTAATTCTCAGATTTGTTTTTGCAGTGTGAATGGTTGCATGACTGTTACAGGCTCAACTGAAATCATATTTACAAAAAGGCGCTGTTGGGGAGTGCATACTTATACCCTGAGCGTAATTTTAATGAGGTGAATTATAATTTAGTCAGCGGATTACTGACGGTGGGGTATTAGCTGTCTATTAGTCTGAGGTTTGTTTAGATTAGGATTTTGAAGGATGATTAGTCATGGGGGAGTGCACTGCTGGTCGGGTATTAAGCGATGGCCTTAAGAAGTGGTTAGAGATTTCATGAATTTTATGTTGCAAGCTGATTGGTCATGTTACATTCATAAAAAATTCATATTTTCAAATTTCTTGTCTTTGAAAACGCTGACTTCACTATTTATAACGTTTATGAGAAACATACCTCGTTTGAGATAGTTTGCCCCACTTTTTAGTCGCTTGTTATTCTTATGAGATTGAAGATCTTCATGCGTTCCCTTAATGATGACCACTGTAACTTAGTTTGTGTGTTTAGTGATCATATCCAGTTGATATATTGTGGTGGAGAGATGGTTGCTTGTTGCTTGGGCTTCGCATTCAAATTGATTTTTTGAAGTTTAGAAACTGCCTCTTCAATATTGCCATTCATTGCATAGATGATACTAATTACCGCTGCTATGCGATATAAAACTTCGTTACTTGAGTTTGGTAAACTTATCTCTAATTCTCGATTTGGTAACTGTAGGGAAACCGAGTCATCATTGTCGTTTGCGCATGTTTTATTGATACGGACTTCGGCATTAGTGCTTTCCCCAAATAGAATAACTCTTCGAGCGTGTTTCTTAGCCTTTTTGAATATATAGTCAAAGCATTGAAGGTGTTCTCCAACTATTGCAATAGCAGGACCGGTTAAACCTTCAAAGATCCGGGAGCACAATTTGGCCATGTCGGCTACTGAAGTTGCCATTTGGTTAGTGGACGGTAAATCAATTTCAGTAATTAAAGATATTGTCGGTTTAATACGATGTGTAATTGGCCCAGGCTTCATACTGAGGGCACTTTGCGTAACTTCAATAATCGCAGCTTCATGATCCTTATTTAGACTGGCCAACACACATGGGGCTGCTATGCATGAATTGTCTGCACCGGAATTGGTTAGAACTTTATCCTTTGGACCAAGTGTATGTGTGATCATGTTTCGTATAGGAAGCCCCTCTGATGTTCCAGTAATAGCAATGACTTCACCATCGAAACGCTCGCGGGCTGCAAAACCTAGCTCTATGATCGTCTTAAGAGGGTCATCCACCTTTAACACTGGCAGTCCTTTAGGCAGTCCGGGGATAGGGCGTGAGACTATTGCTCCGGCAATTCGGTCAGCAAACGATGGTAGTTTTTTATGAGAATCCCAGAATTTTGCTGAGACCTTCGGAATCGGCGCATGGTAGGAGCGATCCAAGTTTGTATGTGCAACGAAGAGAACTGGCTCTGATGATGCTTCAATAAGTCCACTATCTGAAACTACACTGCTTACGAACCACTCTTTATCTTTAGGGGGAGGTTCCAGCCAGGTGCCTCCAGAGATAGTGGCCAGCTGTTCTGCATTCCAAGTTTGCCCAGGTAGATGATCATAAATAATGTCTGGAAACTTGGTTCTATAAACTGGAATTTTGCTCTTTTGGTATTCACGTTGCGGAGTGAGGCTTAGTTTGCTCATTACTCCTGGAATAGGTATTGGCTTGATTTTAGTTTTATTGGAAATCAAACCGACATATAGATGTAGCTCCGCATCACTAAGATCTCTGCTTGCAGGGGCTCTAAGCCCAAAAAAATCGCGGTAAATCGTGTTGGGCTCCCAGTGGCTAGTGGGGAGCTGCCAGTCACAGGGGTCGTGGTCCATAGAGGTTCCCCAGCAGGGCATGGAACTCTGCAAAGTTGGTATAGCGCGGAAGTCCAGTCTGAAGTCCTCAGAGAGTTTACTTTCGATTTTCCAAAAGGACTCCACCCATAGCATCTGCCGGGATATTAGCTCTCTAGGAGTTAATTTAACCCCCAGTAGCACTAGAGGGCCAATTTTTTGGGGGGGGATTTGGGCATCAACAGGTACCGAAGGAACCTGCCATTGGGGGTTTATTGGGCGTTTTGCCAATATCTTTTCTTGCCGATAAGTGGTTTTCCTACTAATAGAGAGTTTTCCTGCCAGGCGTGAGGGCGGAGTAAGCTTTAGATTGGCTGTGCCGTCTTCACATAAATGGAGTTGAGTTCCCAGTGACAAACAAATTTGGGAAAACCTTTTACAGTGTGCTTTAGCAGCTTCACCATATAACTGCTTTGAGTAGCCAAAACCAGCTTCAACAGGAGCAAATGTGATTTGCTCAATGCCACTGGTACTTAGATGCAGGCGAAAAACGCCACTATCGGACACGCTTTCACGGATACAATCAAAGAGTAAGTCCCCGGCACCGTGGATAATAGGGCGCTGTTGATATATTTCTATACCTTTTAGATTGTAACTGCCAGAGCCCAGAATACCATCTGCGCCAGCCTCTATAATTTTGTGGGCTGCGATGACTTGCTGCGGACAGGGTTGAGCCTTATGGTTTGCTTCCCAGTGCACGGCTACCAGAACCACCTGGGCTTTCTTGCGAGCTGCAGTAATAAGGGGCCGCAGAGTGTCGTACCATAGCTCTGGTACTGATAGGGGGAGGTGAGCACAACCAGGATGCGTGGGGCCGGCAGCATAACGAGGCTGGGTGGCATCAAGAGAGAATATCGCTACATTGATATTTCCAGCAGGTCTGATTACAGGGCTGAGTGCCTCCTCTAGATTCCTGCCGGAACCTGAATGTCCAATCCCTGTGCAATCAAGCCACTGCCCCTGTTCCATTAATGCGGCAGGCCCATAATCGCCACTGTGATTGTTAGCAGTACAGGCTATATCTATTCCTGCATTAATGAGTATGGACAGCATCTCTGGTCTAGCGCGGTAATAACATGGGGAGGCCTCTCCCTTTGGAATACCCTGCTCACCGCTAGTGGCGATCACGCACTCCAGATTGATAACGCTGAGATCGGCATTATTCATTGCTGGGACATGCCCCAGAACCTGTTCAATGCCCAGCTGGGCTGTACGGTAGTGTTGTCTGCGCCCCAGATTTACATCACCGCCCCAGGCAATCACTGGCCGATCTTGAGCGACAGAGGACGCGGTGGCTTGCCCATCAGTAATGATTTTGGAATGGTATAGATTGGCGGTAGCCCCTGTTTTTTTAGGTGCTTGGGATAAAAGATATTTCCTATAGGCGATCAAGCTAGAAAGACAATGACTCACTTCGTCTAATCTGACCCTGAAGTTTTCATGGCGAGTAAAAAAACTGCCAGTAACTCTTGCCGGATTCTTAAAGAACATGGCAAGCTCAGGCCAAAAATAGCCGTTTAATAGGTGATTGGCCCTTCCATGTAATGCACGATAAAAGTGTTCAAGATCAATTTGGTCCAGTAGATATTGATATGCCTCTTGGGTGCTTAGATCTGAGATCATCTTTGCCGCAGCCACCATTAACTCGAGTAACCTTGGGGATGCAGTTATATGCTTCTCGACAAAGTCCAGAATACTGACAAAGTTACGGATACCGAACTGATAGTATTTTTCCTTCGGCCTATAAATCGTGAGCAGGTTTACACAGTGGCTCACCCAGTGATCGTGAGCGCGCCAGTGCTCAGTCGCTATAAAATGATCCAAGCTTTTCTCTACCAGTGTTAACCAGCGCGGATTCTTATCCCAGCTATAAAGGCATATTAATGCGAAAGCTGCTTTACCCAGAGGGTTATTCGAGGCCGGCTGTTGTTTAATGGTGAAAGAAGAAAACTCCAGAACAAGGGGAAGCTGCCCAGTGTCCAGGTTTTGTAAAAATTCTATGCCCCTGGCTAATTGCTCCATCAGGTCTGCATAAGTCCTGCACTGCAAAGCCTCAGAATATTTAACCAGGGCTAATAGGCTTGCCGCGTTACTAGCTAGGTCAATTTCACTATGCTGTTCTACCCAAAAGGCAGCGACTTCACTTGTGTTTGGGAAAGTTATTTGGATTAATTTAGAGGTAAGATATTTCAATGCCTCCTCTATGGCTTCCAATAGAGAATACTCTTTGGTGACTTCCCAGGCCTCAACCATCGCGCAGATGCTACTTGCGTGGCATAAGTTTTTGTCATTGATGATCTCTTGATCGAAACAGGCATGCCATCCATAGTGAAAATGCCCACTGGGCTTTACCTGACCAGCTAGATAATGGCTGCTACTTTCAATAATCTTTGTAGCATTCTGGCTATCCAGCTCTTCAATAACCCGGCGTCCAGTATTCAATCCCGATTCATATAGGCACAAAGGCTCCAGTTCTTTTTCGCAAAAAAGCCCTGCAGTGGTCAGAAGTACAATGCTTCGTTCATCGGAGAAATCCAGATCTTCTTGCTGGTTAAAACGTTTCTTGAAGTATGAAGTAAAATTCTTTTCATTGAGGAATCCATGCTCGATTTTATCGCCGCCATGTAGCATGGCATTCCCGTTAAGCTCTTGTTCGAGAAAAGCAAATTTGCAATCGACATCCAATGCAAGGCCGTAGCGGAAGTAGGAGCGCTTGGTGTCCTGGAGAAGTTCATGTAAACCGGCAAGAGTCATTGTGCTCCTGCGGGTAACCCAATCTACCCGTAGCCAGCAGGGTTCTATTTTGGAGCTTTTAGCTGCCCTATGGGTAATTTCAGTGAGAGTCTGCCAAGCGCTTGGGAAGTCCTTAGCATGGGTGTGCCGTACTTGAGCTCGTTGCTTGGCGTCACTGATAGAAAAAAAAAGCGTATAGGGTGGGCTGAGATCACGCAGTGCCCGCTCTACCATGGGGCGTGCTCGTCTAAGCATGCTGGATAGGGACATGTCGCTATTATTCTCTGTGGATCGGGGTGACGGCTACATTATTCGTATAGCTTTGCTGGGTAACTAAAAGAGGACTTTCCTGCTGGAGTATAGACATGCGAACAGATTCTGCTGGTAATGAGAGAAATCTTGCAGGAAAAATCTGATCAGATAAATTTTTTATGAATATAGAAAATTAGGTTTTCAAAACTAATCCACTTGGATAGTATTAGGGATACCGCGCTTAAGAATGGAAGGCACGCAAAGTGCCGAAGGTTCTCACAATTAACCCTTAAGCAACTTAAAAGGGTTAACTCCAGGTTGAATGAGTTTGCAGGTTATACGCTTGCCAATCCCTAAAACCCGAAAGGCGACCCTTTCGGGTTTTTTGTCAGAAAACTATTAACCGACCAATTAAAGATTGGTTCTCGCGGTTGATTACCCTGTCGACTTTTAAGGCGGCACATGGGCGTTAAGCCTGTGCGAAGGGTTGTCCTTCCTGGTTTTGTTTGAATTTTACTACCTGGTGCGGAGCTCAAAGAGTCTTAGAGGACCTTTAGAGAACAAGGAAGAAATAGAAGTGGAGTATTAGGCAATGCGTTGGAATTGGTGGCAGAACCTCAGGGGATTTCCTCCTCTGGTCTGGATAATATTAGTAGGCAGTTTTTTTAGTCGTGGCACTTATTTTATGGTTTGGCCCTTTCTGGCCATTCTTCTTTTCAATAAATTTGAGTTGGGTGCAGCGGAAATTGGCTTGATTCTGAGTGCCTCAGCAATTGGTGCGGCGCTATTAGGCTTTTTTGTGGGGGCTTTGTCTGATCGTTATGGACGTCGGAATATCCTGCTATTAGGTTCGCTAATAAACTTATGTTCTTTTGCCCTACTAGCAGTGACCCAGACATTAGCGGGATTTATTCTGGCGATGACTCTTTGCTCAATTGGTCGCGCCGTTTGGGAGCCGCCAGCTAGCGCATTGATTGGCGACTTAATTGATAACCAGGCGAGTCGTGAGTTAGCTCTGCAGCTGCGTTACTTCCTTATTAATGCGGGAGCGGCATTAGGGCCCATTGTTGGTGTCTGGGCGGGGCTTAGTGCGCAGCAGTCCACCTTTGGCTTAACTTCTCTCAGTTATCTGCTTTTGGCGCTGGCGTTTATTTGGGGATTTGCAAAAACAGAGAAGGGACAGCTCGCAAAGAGCAATGGTGATGGTTCTGTCGATTTAGGCAGTACCCTGGCGATATTGCGCAGGGACCAGGTGTTTATGGTGGTGATTGTTGCCAATATCCTCACGATGTTTATCTATGCCCATATGGATTCCAGTCTGGTGCAATATCTGACACGGGCGGAGGCTCCGCGATTGGTTGAGCTGATATCCAGTATGATCTTTGTGAACGCAATGACCATCGTGTTATTGCAGTTTCCACTCATGCAGTTGATGCGCAAGCTGGATATTAATGGGCGAATTATGATCGGGCTGGTGATATTGGCCGCGGCACAAATGTGGTTTGCCCTCAATCCGGTGCACTGGTTTTGGGGCTGGATGGGGGCGACCTTTGTCCTCAGTTTGGCTGAAGCGATTCTCTTTCCAACCATGAGTGTACAGATAGACCGGTTGGCGCCTGAACATTTACGCGGTACCTATTTTGGGGCCTCTTCCTTTTACGCTCTTGGTTGGGCCCTGGCTCCTTTGGCTGGAGGGGTGGTTTTAGAGTGGTGGGGTGGACCGACGCTTTATTGGATGTTGCTGGCGCTTTGCGGTGTAGTATTCGCGCTTTATCGCACAACAGCTTACCTCTCCCGCCCACAGTGGCCGGAGCAGAAAGAGCCGATAATCTCTTCAGGTGAAAGTGCCAAAATCACTGGATAGTTAAAAAGAGGTTTTTCAGATATAGAAATAGATGGTGTCTGTGAGGCATAAAAAACGGGAAATCCAGTAGTAAGCGTGGAGTTTCCCGTTCTGATTTGCCTGAGAAAATCCCCGACAAGAATATTGCCGGGGAATTTTTTTAGATCTCTGCGGCGAGGCGTGAGCCTTGGTCAATGGCGCGCTTAGCGTCGAGCTCCGCGGCCTCGTCGGCACCACCGATTAGGTGGGTCTTTACTCCGCGCTCCTGCAGCGCTTCATAGAGTTTGCGAGCAGGTTCCTGGCCGGCGCAGACAATAATGTTATCCACCTCTAGCAGTCGCTCTTCATCGCCTACACGAACATGCAATCCCTGCTCGTCAATTTTGTCGTAAAGAGCACCGGCAATCATCTCAACCTTGCGGTGTTGCAAGCTGCCACGGTGAATCCAGCCAGTAGTTTTACCCAGGCCCGCACCCACTTTGGTGGTTTTGCGCTGTAGCAGATAAACCTGGCGAGGGGTGCTTACCGCTTCGCGGGGTTTCAGGCCAGAGCGCTGTTCCAGCTCAATATCCACACCCCATTCACTAAAGAACTCTTCTTTATCGCTGGCAACCACTTCCTCTTCGGTAGAGTGGGGGCCGTCGTGAGTCAGGTATTCCGCTACGTCGAAACCGATACCGCCCGCGCCGATAATGGCCACTTTTTCTCCGACTGGTTTCTTGTGCTTCAGTACGTCCAGATAACCCAACACCTTGTCGCTCTCAATACCGGGGATCGGTGGAGTGCGTGGCTCGATACCGGTGGCGATTATCACTTCGTCAAAAGACTGCAGGTCTTCTGCGGTAGCGATAGTGTTGAGTTTGACCTCAACGCCAGTCACTTCCAGGCGACGTTTGAAGTAGCGCAGGGTTTCCTGGAATTCTGCCTTGCCGGGAATCTGCTTGGCGATATTAAACTGGCCACCGACTTTGTCGCTGCCTTCAAACAGGGTTACCTGGTGTCCGCGCTCGGCGGCAACGGTGGAGGCAGCCAAACCAGCGGGGCCGGCACCGATAACAGCAACTTTTTTCACGTTTTCGGTAGGCAGGTAGTTCAACTCTGTCTCATGACAAGCGCGTGGGTTGACCAGGCAGGAGGTGAGCTTCAGCTGGAAGGTGTGATCCAGGCAGGCCTGGTTACAGCCAATACAGGTATTGATTTCATCGGCGCGGCCCTCTGCGGCCTTGTTGACGAAATCGGAATCTGCCAGGAATGGACGCGCCATGGAGATCATATCGGCCTGCCCGGAGGCCAGCACTTCTTCGGCCACTTCCGGCACATTGATGCGGTTACTGGCAACTACCGGGATAGACAGGTGCTGTTTCACCTTGGCGGTAATATCGGTAAATGCGGCGCGGGGTACATTGGTGGCGATAGTGGGAACGCGCGCTTCGTGCCAGCCGATACCGGTATTGATAATCGTGGCGCCGGCTTTTTCGATAGCCTGGCCCAGGGCAACTACTTCGTCGAAGTCACTGCCATCTTCCACCAAGTCCAGCATGGACAGGCGGTAGATAATAATAAAGTCTTCGCCAACAGCCTCGCGCACACGGCGAACGACTTCGATCGGCAGGCGGATACGATTCTCGAAGCTGCCGCCCCACTCATCGGTACGCTTGTTGGTGCGCTTTACGATGAACTGGTTAATAAAGTAACCCTCGGAGCCCATGATCTCTACGCCGTCGTAGCCGGCTTCGCGGGCCAGGGTGGCGCAGCGTACGTAATCATCGATCTGGCCTTCGATTTCCTCACTGGTCAGCTCGCGCGGAGTGAAAGGGTTGATCGGAGCCTGGATGGGGGAGGGAGCAATCAGGTTTTCGTTGTAAGCGTAGCGGCCGGTGTGCAGGATCTGCATGCAGATTTTGCCGCCTTCGGCATGAACGGCCTCGGTCACTTCCCGATGCTGTTGAGCCTCTTCTGGGGTGTTCATTTTAGAGGCACCCTTAAATACGCCACTCTCTTCGTTGGGCGCGATACCCCCCGTTACAATCAGGCCAACGCCACCGCGGGCGCGCTCAGCGTAGAATGCCGCCAAACGGGTAAAGCCACCGGGGTGTTCTTCCAGGTTGGTGTGCATGGAGCCCATCAGCACCCGGTTTTTCAGGGTGGTGAAGCCCAGGTCCAGGGGGGCAAGCATATTAGGGTAGGCTTGGGACATGGCAAAATTCTCTTCTTGTAACCTTTGGGGTTCATTTATATATGCAAAAAAGTGCATATCGTTGCCCAGCAGGATAACAAGAGCCTTTGACGTGAAACAGTGACCTTTCCGGTCGAATTCAGTGATCAATTCCTGACGTTTTATTAAGCTATTTGCGTCCCATTCTCATTTGGCTGAAATGCTTGTTTTTAAAGGGATTTTGCTCTGTTCACTTACACAGCCAAAACCGACAGAAGCTGCTCTCGCAGCCAGCGATTGGCGGGATCTTCTTGTAGATTTTTGTGCCACAAAAGATGCCAGTCCATCAGGGGTATTTGGAACGGCAGTTCAAATAGACGTGCCGAATACTGACTGGCCAGACTCGCCGGTACGGTTAGAGCCAAATCTGTGCGTAATACAATTAAAGGTGCTACTCGGTAGTGTTGTACACGCAGTTTGATGGTGCGTCGCCGCCCCAGTTTGTTCAGTGCTATATCCGCCAGGCCAGGACCCGTGCGCCTACTGGAAACATGGATATGTTCCAGTTGTAAATACTGTTCCAGTGTCAGGCTCGACTCCCCAGCCAAGGGATGCTCATTGCGCAACATACAGAGATAACGGTCTTGGTGCAGGCGCTGTTGTTGCAGTTGGGGCGCTGTAGCCAGAGGGACATCCAGGGCGAAATCCAATGTATTGGCGGCCAGTTCCTTGGCAAGCTGATCCCTGGGAACGTGAAATGACTCTACTGTTACACCCGGCGCTTCTTTTTCCAGGCGCTCTAAGAGAGGCGGCAGCAGTAGGGTTTCTGCCATGTCGTTCATAGATAGTCGCAATGTTTTGCGTGCCTGGGCGTGGTTGAATTGGCGGTGTTCATTCAGGCTGGTACCCAGTAGGGAAAGGGCCTGCTGCACCCTGGGCATGATGGACTCCGTAAGAGGGGTGGGAGCCATGCCGGAGGGGCCGCGAATAAATAATGGGTCGTCAAGAGTGCGGCGCAGACGTGCCAGGGCATTACTCACTGCCGGCTGGGTGATATGCAACTGCTCAGCGGCTCGGGTGAGGTTGCCCGAGTTATAAATGGCCTCCAGAACCAAGAACAGGTTCATATCCATTTTTTGCAACTGCATCTGTGCCTCAATCATAACCAGTGTGAATGATCATATATTCGCACAATAAACTTTGATGATTCAAACGAGAGGACTAGGGTTGGAGTTCCATAAAAAGAGGAACTCGCAGTGGCCGAATCAATCGTGGTGCGCCATGGACAGGCGTCCTTCGGCGCCGATGATTACGACAATCTCTCCGATATCGGCTGGCAGCAATCCCGCTGGCTGGGGGAATACTGGCGGGGCACTGGCCAGAAGTTTGACCGGATTTTCTGCGGCAGCCTGCGCCGTCATCGGCAAACTACCGAGGGTATCTGTGCAGGCCTTGGCATCGACTTAGAGGGCCACTTGACGGTGGTTCCCCAATTGAATGAGTTCGACTTCCTTGAAGTAGCTCGCCTCTACAGTGAGAAAAAACCCACAGCTACCCCGGGCCCCAATGCACCCCGTGCCGACTTTTACCGCTTTCTAATGCAGGGCATGCTCGCCTGGTCTGCAGGGGAAATTGCACCGGCAGAGAGTTGGCAGGCATTCGAAAATCGCATTCGTGAAGTTTTGGATTTAATCAGCGATAGCCCCAAAGGCAGTAAAACTCTGGTGGTCAGTTCCGGTGGGGCTATTGCCATGATGGTGCGGCAGGTATTGGGCGGTCCCCCCGAGTCGGTGATCAAACTCAATATGCAGATACAGAATACCGGCACTACCCGTTTTTTCTCTAGCGCAGGGCAGGGGCTCAGCTTGAACAGTTTTAATCACGTGCCTCATTTGGAGAGAGATGAGCGCCACACTTCCGTGACTTACAGCTGAATTAAAACCTACAACACAATTAAAGGTGAAAAGACATGGAGTTTGAATATTCAGAAAAGGTACAGGGCCTGTTGGAGCGGCTCAAAAACTTTATGCAGGAATATGTGTATCCCGCTGAGAGTACCTATATACAGCAGTTGCAGGATGACCCCTGGGGCGAGCCCCCTATTATGGAGGCTTTAAAAGAAAAAGCCCGTGAGGCTGAGCTGTGGAATTTATTCTTACCCGATTCCCGCTATGGTGCCGGCCTTACAAACTTGGAATATGCGCCTTTGGCGGAGGAGATGGGGAAGGTCTTATTTGCCTCAGAAATTTTTAATTGCAGCGCCCCGGATACCGGCAATATGGAAGTGCTGGCCCAGTACGGATCGGAAGCGCAGCGGGAAACCTGGCTGAGGCCATTGCTGGAGGGCAATATTCGCTCGGCATTCGCCATGACTGAACCCAAGGTGGCCTCCTCCGATGCTACGAATATTGAAACTTCTATCGTGCGCGATGGCGATGAATATGTGATTAATGGTCATAAATTTTATATTAGTGGCCTGATGAATAAGCGCTGTAAGGTCATGATTGTGATGGGCAAGACCGATCCCACTAATCCGGATCGGCATCGACAGCAATCGCAAATCCTGGTTCCCACAGATACCCCTGGGGTAAAAATAATTCGGCCCATGCAGGTATTTGGCTACGACGATGCTCCGGAAGGTCATGCGGAAGTGATTTTTGAGAATGTTCGGGTGCCTGCGTCTAATCTGATTTTCGGAGAAGGGCGTGGTTTTGAAATTGCCCAGGGGCGTTTGGGGCCGGGCAGAATTCACCATTGTATGCGTTTAATTGGCCAGGCCCAGCGCGCCCTGGAAATGATGGCAGGCCGCGCGGAAAATCGTATTGTATTTGGACGCCCGATGAGCAAGCAGGGCTCAGTGCGGGAGGATATTGCCAGGTCTGCCTGTGAAATTGAGCAGGCACGTTTGCTAACTTTAAAAGCTGCGGCGCAAATGGATCGGCTTGGCAATAAAGCGGCCAAAGACCTGATTGCCATGATTAAAATTGTTGCACCGCAAATGGCCTGCAAGGTGATTGACCGCGCTATCCAGATTCACGGTGCGGCAGGGTTGAGCCAGGACTATAGCTTGGCCCACCACTATGCTTACGCGCGGACAATCCGTTTAGCCGATGGACCAGACCAAGTACATATGATGCAGCTGGGACGTAACCTGGCTGCCCGTTATGCCGCAGAGACTGCACAGGGAGAGGAGCATGTCTGAAACCGTAAAGGAGTCACGTAACTCAGTGGAAGCTTTGCCGCTGGAAAAGTTGCAGGAATACCTCAGCGCAAATGTTGAAGGTTTTTCCGGGCCACTGAAAGTCAGTAAATTTTCCGGCGGTCAATCCAATCCCACCTTTAAGCTGGAAACGCCTTCAAATACCTATGTATTGCGTCGGCAACCCCCGGGAAAACTATTGAAATCTGCTCACGCAGTGGATCGTGAGTTCCGTGTTATGTCTGCACTGGCAGATACCGATGTACCGGTGCCCAAAGTTTTTCATTTATGTGAAGACCGGGATCTGATCGGCTCCATGTTTTACCTGATGGAATACTGTGAGGGGAGGATTTTCTGGAATGCGGCAATTCCCGAGGTGGATGCTCCCACGCGCAGTGCTATGTACGATGAAATGAATCGGGTGCTCGCCGCATTACACAGTCTCAACATCGACGCTATGGGGTTATCCGATTACGGCCGCCCGGGAAACTATTTTCAGCGGCAGCTGGAACGCTGGACGGGGCAATACCGGGCTTCCGAGACACAGCCTATTTCGGCGATGGAAGAGTTGATTGAATGGCTTGGCAGTGCGCTCCCGGAAGACGATGGTCGGATAGCTCTAGTACACGGTGATTACCGCCTCGACAATATGATTTTCCACCCTAAAGAAGCCAAAGTGATCGCCCTGCTGGATTGGGAGCTTTCTACGTTGGGCCACCCATTTGCCGATCTTGCCTATCAGTGTATGCAAATGCGTATGCCTGCTGGGGGTGACAAGATGTCCGGTCTGTTGGGGCTGGATATTGCCTCGCTGGGTATCCCCTCAGAGCAGGCCTATGTGGCCAAGTATTGTGAGCGTATGGGGATTGAGGGCATTGACCACTGGCCTTTTTATTTGGCGTTTAGTTTTTTCCGTTTAGCGGCGATAGTCCAGGGCGTGGCCAAACGCGCACAGGATGGCAACGCCTCTAATCGCAATGCGGCGAGCCTCGGCGCCCTGGTAGCGCCACTGGCACAAACGGCAATGAGCATTGCCAGTGAGGCGAGTTAGTTAGAAGGTCATCTCGATACAATTTATTTCGCTTTTTATTGTGCTTTGGAAAAATGATAAGGATAAAAAAATGGCAAAGAATCTTTTTGATCTCACCGGAAAAATTGCTCTGGTAACCGGTGCTAGCCGGGGTATTGGTGAGGCAATTGCCAAACTTTTGGCTGAGCAGGGCGCCCATGTGCTGGTATCCAGCCGAAAAATTGAAGGCTGTCAGGCTGTTGCCGATGCGATTGTCGATGCCGGCGGTAAAGCGGAAGCGGTGCCTTGCCATATCGGCAATATGGAAGATATCCAGAAAATGTTTTCCGATGTCCGCGAACGCTTTGGGCGGCTGGATATCCTAATTAACAATGCGGCTACCAACCCCTATTTTGGTCATATCCTTGATACCGACCTCGCGGCTTTTGAAAAAACGGTTGAAGTGAATATTCGTGGCTATTTCTTTATGTCTGTGGAAGCGGGCAAGTTGATGCGTGAGCAGGGTGGTGGTGTGATTGTGAATACTGCCTCGGTCAATGCCCTGCAGCCTGGTGTGGGGCAGGGAATCTATTCCATCACCAAGGCGGCAGTAGTCAATATGACCAAAGCCTTTGCCAAGGAGTGTGCCCAGTTCAATATCCGTGTTAATGCCCTATTGCCTGGGCTGACCAAAACCAAGTTTGCCGGGGCTCTCTTCACCCACGAGGATATTTATAAAACCGCAATCGGCCATATCCCTATGCACCGTCACGCCGAGCCTGAGGAGATGGCGGGTACAGTACTCTACTTAGTTTCCAACGCCTCCAGTTACACCACGGGCGAATGCGTAGTGGTGGATGGCGGAATGACTTCCTGTGGGGGAATTTAATATGCAAGACCCAATATTGGATTTCGACAACCAGGTTGCCCTAATTACCGGCGCCGCCAGTGGTTTTGGCAAACTGCTGGCTAAAGAGTTGGGATCTCGCGGAGCGCGCTTGGTACTTGGAGATATTAATGAAGAGGGCCTGATGCAACTCGCTGATGACCTGGGTAGTGATGGTATCCAGGTGCGCGCTCAACGTTGCGATGTTTCCTCTGAAGCGGATTGCGTTGCTCTGGTGCGACTGGCCGAGTCTGAGTTCGGTGGCCTGAATATGGCGGTTAATAATGCCGGTATCGCTCCGCCGATGATGTCCCTGAAGCAGACTGACGAAGCGATGATGGACCATCAATACAATGTAAACCTGAAGGGCGTATTTTTCGGTCTCAAGCACCAGCTGCCATTGATGAAAGATCGAGGCGGTGTGGTTCTCAATGTTTCCTCTATGGCAGGGCTGGGGGGTGCACCCAAAATTGCCTCCTATGCTGCCGCCAAGCATGGGGTTATTGGACTGACCAAAACTGCAGCAATGGAAAACGCCAAGTACGGTATTCGGGTGAATGCCATTTGCCCATTCTATTGCCTGACGCCAATGGTGACCTCTGTGGAGGCCCCAGGGGCCAGCCCGGAAGAGGTTCAGGCTTTTCTCGCCGAAGGTTGTCCGATGAAGCGTCTTGGTGAGCCGGAAGAAGTAGTAGCGGCTATGTTAATGCTACTCTCTCCGAAGATGACTTATGTTACCGGCCAGGCACTGGCTGTGGATGGCGGTTTATCGGCTTATTGATAGCTGAGGTGGATCAAAATAGGTGCTGTTAATACCTGCACTGCCACCCCTGAAGATTTATTGCCGAGCAAGGGAGAAGGCAGATAGGTGTTAACAGCCCACAACCTGATATTTTTTTGGTTGATGAAAACCAGTCCGCGATGGAGAATCCTAAAAGCAAGTTTATTGCGAAAGGTTTTTGCAGATGTTGGCTTCTGGTGCAACGCTATATCGCTTTAGGAGAGCTTCGTATATTCCTTTATTGCATAGCTGTCTGAGACCGTGATTGAAGGCATCTCTGTCTGCTTTATTTTTAAATGCCATTTTAAATGTCAGAACAGGTACAACGATTGTATGGATATCGACCTCATTCATAGAGTGGCCATCTTTAGAGGAGAAATAAGAAAAAATACTTTTATCAATGATTATAATTGAGTTGTCTTCCCTCCAGAATTCCCTTACCTGATCTTGAGAGCTTTCTAATTCTACATAATTCTTTGCACCTATCTTTCCGGGAGAGAAGAGCTGGCTAAATTCTGGCCCAAGATCCTTGTGTGCTCCTGTCCAGGTTATTACGTGGTGTCCTACTAGATCCTTTAGTTGATTGATTTTAATTTGATCTTTTTTACGGCTGATTGCGTAGTTGATAAATGCTATATAGTCATTTGAATAATAGAGGTCTCCATTGTTTCCGTGTACATTCGCTTCGGCCTCTGCCATACCTCGCTCTATTGCTCCAAGAATCTCCCCCCAGCCCATTTGGATAAATGAGATGGTGTAATCTGGAAGAGACTGGGTGATGACATCGACTTCTAACCCACTCTTCGCCTGATTGATGACATAGGGGGGGGCATCCTGAGATATGGCAATTTTCAATTCTTTGGCGTGGCTTGAGAAGGCGAAGCAGATCAGGAGTAGGCTAAGATGCGATAATATTTTTGATGGCATATTGATTTCACTTGCTTAGCGGATATCTGAGGTTAATAGGGTAATGTAGATATATTAGGCTAAAGACAATATTTTGTTTGATATGGAGTTTTTGTCTTTTTTTCAAAGGGGGCAAAGGAATATGAGTCTTCGATGTAATAAGTTATTAATGAAGATAGTGCTCTAAAGGGAATATTCCCAGTAAAAATTAATTTCCAAAAAGAATATGGGAAGTCTTTAATACGCTGGGAGAGACTCTGTAAGAAGATTGGAGATTGCTCAGTGATGAATTAACTGTTTCCCTAAGTGAATCATGGGTAAACCATGTGTTGATACGAACCCAGAAGCAGCCAAGAAACCGGTTTGGGAGTGGATGGTTGAAATTAAGTGATTGCTTGTGCTGAAAAAACTGCTGGGGTTTATGAGTAGGTTATCCTTCCGTTCTCTCTCTAGAGTTTTATGGGTAAAGAATTTTTGTTGCTACTTTTTATCACTGCCTTTGAGTTTAAGAAGTCAGAGCGAAGCAAGAGATTGACGCACGATATTTAAATGGGAAACCGGCATCCCTTTTCTAAAGAATGCACCGGTAAAGTCAATTTCTTGAACTTTGATAAAGTTAGAGACTAGTGGGCTTCCCCAGTAGGGATTTGTTCCCCACCAGCCATATCGACCAGCGCTTCTGGGGTTTCTCTGCAGAAAATTGATCGCTTGCTGAACATTGTCATATCTGAGATAAAAAATTCTATTATCGAAGACACTATGTGCATCGAAGATTATCAGGTGGTTTAGGGATATGCCTTTGCGACCGAGTAAATTGGCCAGGTTGATGGCCGTGGTTCCCCCACGGCTGTAGCCAAGCAGTAATAAGTGCTTCTGCTGTAGAGATGCCCCCACTAGAAAATCCCGGGCTCTACTTTTTTCAGTTGGACCGAACATGGCCCCGCCCATTTCGGTTACCCAAGCCCTCAAAGCTTGGTTATCACCGGCATTGGAGCCACCCGCGCCATAGATGCCCACCACGGCCAGCTCACTCTTTGTAACTTTATTGTTTATAAGTGTCATTTTGCACTGCAACGACACTGATGCTTAAGTGTAGAAATAGACGTAGCACACTGGTAAGAGAGCTACTGTTTCTATGGCAGAATCCGACAGCGTTTCTGCGCTGCCTTACGCAGTTCTCGGGGTAAGACCGGTTCCGCAATATTATTTTGTTGTTGGCGCCATTCTTGGCAAAGAGCAACATAGTTTTCGGCACTAACCTGGCTGCGTAATGTCTGCCATGGGTCTTCCTTTACTTCAGGTTCTGGCCGAGGAGGTTGCCACTGGGCAATTTCCTGAGTGGTTAGTTGAATCTCATTATTCTGAGTCATAGCGGGGGTTCGGGCACCAAGGTGCTGTGCCGGATGTACCAACATTAAAAAAGCGGTCACCAAAGCGCAACTCAGGGAGGCTCCGGATAAGATTCGGCCTATATCCTTTTTCGGTTGATAGCCTTTTGCCTGTAATAAGATTCCACTGTCTAACTTTTGCGGTGAGGTAAAAGCTGACGCCTCTTCGCGGTATTGGTGCTCCCAGTTACTCATGCTTCTACCTCAATCACTCTTTTATGGCCTCCACTTGCCAGGGTTTTGCTTGAGATCCGTAGATCAGGGTTTCAATTTGTTGTCGAGCCAACTGGTAATACTCTCGACATTTTTTCAGTGAAATACGCTCTATATCCGCTACTGAGGCCAGGGAGAGTTTGCACTCCATATGCAGTAGTAATACGTTGCGCTGAAGCTTGGGGAGTTTTTGAATAGCTGCGACAACCTTACTCTCACTGGTTAATGCCTCAGATCGTGTAGTGCTGTCTACATGTTCCCGCAGAGCTTTGTTGACTTGAATAAACAGCCAGTTTCTAAATAGCCGGCCATGAAGTTGCGGAGGGTTCTGTAAGATATTTTCCCACAGGGCCTGTAGCAACTGTGTGGTTGAAGAGGGTGCCATTTGTACGCAGTAGCGATAGAGAGCGTCTTTGTGGCGGTTATACAGTGGCTCAAATACAGCAAGACTGCGTTTCTCCCGGTAATGCTCGAGCAGTTTTTCATCAGAAAATTGTTTGAATGCTTTGCGAGACAAAGTGTTGTGCCTCCGTACGCAGTGAACCCGAAAGCCAGAGGTGGCTTAGGTCTGGATTTATGCGTCGTTGATCATAAAAATTGTAGTCGGTTTAGACATTAAATTTTTTATCCAAGTGAACGACTTTGGATGCCTCTTGCTTTTAGATCGGCCCAAGTTCTCTTGGCCTGCGAAGTATAGATGCCCCTGCTTAGCCAGGGCTTACAGAGGGTAACGGGTAACGCCATAACTTGATGAACGGTCGTTTGGCGCTTTAAACCTTTTTCTGAGGGGTAATTGGCGCGCAATGACTTTTTTTGACTCAAAAATTCTCTTAATAAAGAGTGTTTTCTTTAAAATTGTCGATGTTCGCTTTGTTTGAAAATATGACAGAAAAAATGCGACCGATTCTGCGGGGGCAGGGCAAACTATTTATAAAAAATAATTTGCTTGAGAAGTCTCCCGGTTAGTGATGTGTCGGCAAATCCGGCAGTGGTAGAGGCAGTTGTAAGGGACCGTGTTCGGCGCGCAGATCTGTTAGCCTCAGACCTACGCCAAGCAGGCGAATGGGAGTCGATCGTTTATCCCAGCATTCCTGCAGTAACTGGCGAAATTCAGAAATTCGACCTGCGCGACTATTGCGTTCATGAGTACTCTGGGAAAAGTCAGCATATTTTACCTTTACGGTGGCGCCATTAACTTCATAGCGATCGCTGAGTTTTTCCAGGCGTTCCAGCAGTCGCGTATACAGGTGAGTCATTTCCTCCAACCATTCGTTAAACTCACAGAGATCCTTGTTAAAGGTGCGCTCCACACTGACACTCTTGCGAGAGCCATCTCCACTCACTGGGCGATCGTCGATGCCGCGGCTCAGTTCATAGAGACGGCGCCCAAACTTCCCAAAGGTTTTACTCAACTCCACCTGGGAATAGCGCCTGAGGTCGGCACAGGTGTGAATTCCTTGGCGGTGCATTTTCTCTGCTGTTACTCGGCCCACACCATGGATTTTGTTCACCGGTAAACGCAATACGAATTGATCTACTTCCTCTGGCGTGATTACCGTGAGTCCATCGGGTTTACGCCAGTCACTGGCGATCTTGGCCAGGAACTTGTTTGGGGCGACGCCGGCTGAGATCGTAATACCAAGGGTCTCTCTCACTCTTTGGCGGATCTCCTCCGCCATTAATGTAGCGCTACCGTGGCAGCGCCCACTATTACTGACATCTAGAAAAGCCTCATCCAGCGATAGGGGCTCAATATCATCACAGTAATCGAGGAAAATTTCGCGGATCTGCTGACTGACTTCACGGTATTTGGCCATGTTGCCGGGTACTACAATCAAGTCAGGGCAGAGTTTTTTGGCCTGGGCGGTTGGCATGGCGGAGCGCACGCCGTAACTGCGAGCTTCATAATTGCATGTAGAGATTACCCCGCGGCGGTCACTGCTACCACCTACGGCGAGTGGGCGCCCGCGAAGATTGGGATCGTCTCGCATTTCGACCGAAGCGTAAAAACAATCACAGTCGCAGTGGATAATCTTTTTCATGCTGTGATTATATACAGTGTTTTATGGCGCCAGGAAGTTATTTCTGCCATTAGACAGAGCCGGTTTGACAACGGATAGGTGAACGATGAGTAGCATTCCTTTAGTGGAGACCCCTGATTCAGATGAAGCCATCAGGGTTTTTGCAGAAATTCAGGATGAGCTGGGTGGGATTCCCAGCCTGTTTAGGATTTATGCCCACCACCAAGGACTGCTGCTAGCTAATTGGCAGAAGTTCAAGGCAGTGATGTTACACGGCTGTCTTTCCGCCCAGCTGAAGGAGGCTATTGGCTTGGCGGTCTCTGCGGATAATCACTGCGACTATGGCATTTACCACCACAGTACCTCCCTGCAAATGCTCGGGGTAACCCCCGATGAAGTCATGCGTATTCGCACAGACCCAAAGAATGTGCACTTTTCCGAGAAGGAGCATGCACTGTTTGACCTAGCTCGCAACGCCAATACATCCCCAGACGATCACCGGCAGCACCTGATCGCTGAGGCACGCAAGCTGGGAGCGGGGGATGATGAGTTATTGGAAGCCTTGGGGGTTATGGAGCTGGTGCTGGGCTTCAACCACCTGGCAGAAGTGCTGGACCTGGTACCAACCAGAACGCCCCACCAAAAATAACCCCGGTGAATTACCGGGGTAAAATCTTGTATAGCGCAAGGGTACTACTTGGGTGGCCGGCCCCTGCCAAAAATCAATGTCAGGACAAAAAGCACAATAAAGATGAAGAAGAGGATTTTAGCGATTTCTGTCGCTGTGGTGGCGATACCACTGAAACCGAAAAATGCGGCTATCAGTGCAATAACCAGGAAAATGATGGCCCAACGTAGCATGGTGGTCTCCAGTTAAGATAGAGGGAACCGGTTGCAAAACTTTGGGGGGCAGACTCCCAACCTCTTAATTGGTAGTGAATGGAGTCGCTAATTACAAATTTCTATCACCGCCAGTATCTGTGACCTTATCGAGGCTAACAAAGTAAAACCCTTGTTTCGTGGCCTGTGCATGGATGAGAGGCAGTGCTGCTGTCACCTCCTCACCATGCGCATACATTGGGTGCAGCATCACCACGCTGCGGTCTTTGGCATTCTGAACTATGTAGTCGGCGATGAGCTCGGGCCTGCTCATATCCACATGCAGGTGAGGCTGAAGGTCCCATTGAGCCAACTCGAAGTTTTGTGCAGCCAAAAGGCTGCCAAGTTCTTCAGAAATATGGCCAAAAGGGGGCAGGATCGCCGGTTTTTCTCGATAGCTATGATGCTGTAAAAGCAGACAGGTCTTTTTAATCTCTGCTTTGGCACTACTCAAAGGTAGATTTGCCAAGTCGACATAGGAGTAACCGTGACTTCCCACCTGGTGGCCGGCACGCACTATGGCGTGTGTTTGATTGGGATAACGCTCCATATCCTTGCCAACCAGAAAGAAAGTTGCGGGTATTTGCAGGGCTTCAAGCTGGTGTAACAGGGATTCGGTTATGCCCGGCACAGGCCCGCCACTAAAAGCCAGGGCAATACGTTTTTTCTCTTTGGGTTCTGCCAGTACTGCCAGAGACAGGCATAGGAAAATGCTCGATACCGTAAATATTATTATTCTCATTTAATGCGGCAATTTTATCTGGACCAGAAAAGAAAAAAGCCGTCAGAGACGGCTTTTTGTGCTTTGCTATCGCTCGAGAAGGTCGAGCTTGCCTTTCTTGCCATCCCACTCTTCGGCATCGGGTAGCGGGTCTTTTTTCTCGGTGATATTTGGCCAAACCTCGGCGAGTTCGGCATTCAACTCGATGTATTCCTGTTGATCATCGGGCACTTCGTCCTCAGAGAAAATCGCATTGGCGGGGCACTCCGGCTCGCACAGGGCGCAGTCGATACACTCGTCGGGATGGATCACTAGAAAGTTAGGGCCTTCGTAAAAACAGTCTACCGGGCAAACCTCTACACAGTCGGTGTATTTGCACTTAATGCAGTTTTCCCCAATTACGAATGTCATGATTGTCCCTCAATAGTGCACTGATTCTTTCGTGCACGGATTCTATCAATTACTGGCGCGAATTGTAGTGGCTTTTCAGTCGATTTAGTTCACTGTTTATAACAAGTTGCACTGGGCGACAATTGCCGCCCAGCCTTTTACTTCAATAACTTGCGTAAAGCATAGAGCGCTTCCAGGGCCTGGCGCGGGGTCAGATCGTCTGGGTCCAGCTCCTCCAGCGCGTCCACTGCCGGGTGGCTGGGACTGCCGAACAGATCGACCTGTTGGGGAGAATCAGCTTGAGTTGGTGCTGAGAGCACTGGCGCTATAGTCGTTTCCGTTGCCTGCTCAGGTGCTTGAGTGGACTTGGGAGTCACTACGGGTACATCTACTGACTGGGCGCCGGCCTCCAAGGCCGCCAAGCGAGTACGGGCCTCTGTGAGTACATCGGCGGGAATCCCCGCCAACTTGGCCACTTGTAAACCGTAACTTTTGGAGGCGGGTCCCTCCTGAATGCGATGCAGGAAGACGATGCCCTCACCGTGCTCTGTGGCGTCCAAGTGGATGTTGGCTGCTTCGGCACATTGATTGGGTAGATCGGTCAGCTCGAAGTAATGGGTGGCGAACAAGGTGAAGGCGCGCACTTCTCCGGCCAGGTAATGAGCGCAGGCCCAAGCCAGGGAAAGACCATCATAGGTACTGGTGCCGCGGCCGATTTCATCCATCAGTACC
The DNA here is from genome assembly GCF_052467235.1 of Microbulbifer mixtoriginis (SeqCode). Taxonomy (NCBI): domain Bacteria; kingdom Pseudomonadati; phylum Pseudomonadota; class Gammaproteobacteria; order Cellvibrionales; family Microbulbiferaceae; genus Microbulbifer; species Microbulbifer mixtoriginis (SeqCode). The sequence goes on from NZ_CP174305.1 coordinate 3,681,906, forward strand.
AGGCTGTGTTCACTGGCATTGCGCAGGATATTAGCGGTCTCGGTCATTTCCACCATAAAGGTGGAGCGGCCACCGGCCAGGTCATCGGCACTGCCGATACGGGTAAAGATGCGATCCAGCAGACCGATCTGGGCGCTGTCTGCTGGGACATAGCTGCCGCAGTGCGCCAGCAGGGCAATCAGCGCAGTCTGGCGCATATAGGTAGATTTACCACCCATATTCGGGCCGGTAATGACCAGCATACGGCGATCGTCGCGCAGCTCGATATCGTTGGCGACAAAGGGTTCGTCCAATACCTGTTCCACCACCGGGTGACGTCCACCGGTGATATGCAGGCCAGGATCGGTGCCCAGCTCAGGGCGGCACAGGCGCAGGTTGTCGGCACGTTCAGCCAAGCAGGCCAGAACATCCAATTCAGAAATACCAGCCGCAGCGGCTTGCAGCTCAGCCAGAGACTCATTCAGTTGATTAATCAGCGCCTCATAGAGGGCCTTCTCTCGCGCCAGGGCGCGGCTTTTGGCTGAAAGTGCCTTGTCTTCGAACTCTTTTAATTCGGGAGTAATAAAGCGTTCGGCATTCTTCAGGGTTTGGCGGCGGATATATTCCGCCGGTGCCTTGTCACTCTGTCCACGGCTGATTTCAATAAAGTAGCCGTGCACCCGGTTGTAACCCACCTTCAATGTGGGGATACCGGTGCGCTCTTTTTCGCGCAGTTCCAGCTGTACCAGGTAATCCCCTGCGTTCTCACTGATAGCGCGCAGCTCATCCAGCTCTTCATCGTAGCCGGTGGCGATTACGCCGCCATCACGTATCACGACAGGCGGATTTTCAATAATCGCTTTTTGCAGCAACTCAACAGTTTCAGGCCATTCACCGATCTGACCGCATAACTCTTTTATTAGAGTGGCATTTGATTCATTTAGCTGCTGTAGGATTTCGGGGAACTGTGCCAGAGACTGACCCAGCCTTGCCAGGTCGCGGGGGCGTGCGGAACGCAGTGCCAGGCGGCCCAGAATGCGCTCCATATCACCCACGGGTTTGAGGGCATCGCGCAGGGGCTCGAAACCATACTCTTCAATCAATGCAGCAATGGCATCCTGGCGGTTGCGCAGGGTAGTGAGCTGGCGCAGCGGGTTGTTCAGCCAGCGGCGCAGCAGGCGACTACCCATGGCGGTTTTACAGCTGTCGAGAACCGACAGCAGGGTATTATCATCGCCGCCATTCAGGTTCAGATCGATTTCCAGATTGCGACGGCTGGCGCCATCCAGGGCCACGGTTTCATTGCCGCTTTCGGTGTGCAGGCCGCGAATGTGTGGCAGCTCGGTGCGCTGGGTATCCCGTGCATATTGCAGCAGGCAGCCGGCGGCCACTATAGCGCCGTGCATATGACTGCAACCAAAGGCTTCCAGGTTCATGGTGCCAAATTGTTGATTGAGCAGGCGCAGGGCGGTTTCCAGCTCGAACTCCCAAGGCGCACGGTGGCGTACACCGGCACGGCGTTCAATTTCCACTGGCAAAGAGAGGTCTTCTGGCGCGAGTAGCTCAGCCGGGTTATGGCGCTGAACCTGCTCGGCCAGGGCTTCCAGAGAATCTGTTTCCTGAACCACAAAACGACCGGTTGCCAGGTCCAGCAGTGCCAGGCCAAATACATCGCCCAAGTGCGAAATAGCAGCCAGGAGGTTATCGCGGCGATCGTTGAGAAGTGCCTCGTCCGTGACCGTGCCCGGAGTAACAATACGTACTACCTGGCGCTCAACCGGCCCTTTGCTGGTGGCGGGATCACCGATTTGTTCACAGATGGCAACGGAAACACCAGCTTTAATCAGCCGCGCCAAGTAGCCCTCAGCTGCATGGTAGGGAATACCGGCCATGGGTATAGGCTCACCCCCGGACTTGCCACGCGCAGTAAGAGTGACATCCAACAGCTCAGCTGCCTTCTTGGCATCATCAAAGAACAGCTCGTAAAAGTCCCCCATACGATAGAACACCAGCTCTTGGGGATGCTGGGCCTTGATGCGCATGTATTGCTGCATCATGGGGGTGTGTTCGGGTTTCGCGGCCTTAGTCTTGTTTGCGGTTTTTGGCATTTTTCTCTTAGAAAATCAGTAAGTTACAAAAGTGTTCGCAAACCCCAAGAGCTCCGCAGGAGTGGCGGTCGGCTCAGATTGGGGTAGGGGGCAGGTTTCCTGGGGGCTTAATGAGCAGAAGCGTTCGATCAAATAATGAACGGCAAGCCCAAACCTGATGTTCTTGAAGCATGCAATCGGGGTAGATCTGAACAGAAAGGTCCAGGCCAAAGTTCGAAGAGCTTCTTTATAGGGGGCGCAGAATAGCAGAGTGGAGGACAAACCACTATGGATGGCTTATCAAGCGCTGGAGAGATGGCTATTAGCGACCCTGTGATTTTATGAGAACTTTAATTAGAGAAGCGGGATGTTTTGCTTTTGAGGTAAGGGCTTTCACTTTTCTTTGCTCCAAAAAAACAGTTGTTGTTTTTTTCAGGGGAGGTACCCGATTCTTCAAGACCGTGTACTGAGAAAGCCAATTTTCTACGTGGTAGTGTATCCTTCCAGTTAGGACATGTGTGCATAGTAGGTTGGTGAAATACAGTACTGACAGCTAAGCCCTGCTTCAAATATCAGAATTCAAAAGACGCTTCTCCTATTTCTAGGGAAAACTATATAACTTGTTGATTTTTAACGGATGTGAAAAGTGATATAAAGCAGGAAAAGCGTGGAATTATAAAGACGCTGCTATATATCTACCTGTTTTATTTTGTGACACTCAATGTAGTTCTTTGACTTTACTAGGTTTTTGAGTTGGCTTTGATTGAGGACAGCAGAATTATATAGAAGGGTGATATGTAGACGCTGCTTTTGAATTAACTGTTAGGCGATGAGGGTTAAATAAAACCATGAATCAAAGATTTTATAAATCGTATGCTGAGGGCATGGAAGGTGAGGAAGGTGCATTCCTTTGTGAAGTTGTAGACCAGCTAATCGTAAGGCAAATTTACGTTATCGATGGATGCCATTTTTGGGCGACACCTGACACCGAAAATAATGAGGTATACTTTTTTACTGATCAACCGGAGTTTCCTGAGGGAGATATACCTCGTCTTGAGAAAGAGTTTGATCTTGTAGAATTAACGGAAGAAGAGTTTCTGAAAGTGTGGGAAATTGCACAGAAAGAAAATTATTGAACCGAGTTATGGGAGCAGCCGCCTAACAAGGCGTTGCAGACGGACAGTTTGTTCCACTGCTCAAATGTGTTGTCGCTACGCTATAACACATTTGCTCCGCTCCACAAACTGCCGCTGAACTTGGCGTTAAATTTCCAAGGAAGTCATGGCTTACGATCTAGTAGTAGGAATTAGCAAGTTCGTTAAGGACAATCCAGTAATCGTCGGCGGCATAGAGTTCGACGAATATCCTCATATTTGTTCTCTTTTAAAGAGATCGGATAATTTCTTTCTGGCGAGAATTTCCAATCTATTTGAAGATCAGTCATTTTCGGTAGAGGAGCTTAATCAAGCTCAAGAGTCACTAGGAGAGCTTCTTGTCGTTGACTTACCTGACTCAGAAAGGGATATTTTATATAAATTACTCGCAGTCATTGGATATGCGCTCAATAAAGGGCAAATGCTGCATGGTGTGGCAGACTAGAAATTTAACAAGGGCCAGCAACGGACCTGCAAACCTGTCACTCAAATTGCTGGTGCAATTACGTGCCGGGTCTGCAGGCCACTGTGGCCGGCGTTAGCCGTCAATGAAAATTCGGACCTTTAGGGAAAATATATGGATATAGATAGCGTCATGGCCTTTATGCTGATAGCTGCTTTGCTGGTTATCTCGCCAGGTCCGAACGGGTTTCTGATAGCTAAAACAGTGCCATTATCGGGAAAAAAAACTGGCTTCGCGAATGTCTGGGGGTTTGTTGCCGCTTTTTACGTCCATGGAACATTAGCCATTTTTGGTGTTTCAGCGCTTCTCACGCAATCAGCACAGGCGTTCTTTATTTTCAAAATGCTAGGTGCAGTCTACCTAATCTGGATTGGCATAAAAGCTCTTATTAGCGCCTTCAAAAGTGGTAATTCCAGTCTGCCAGATTCACCTAAGAATAATGTTGGGCCTGCTTCGGTTGGTTCCGCCTTGTTAGAAGGGTTTTTGACAAACGTTCTAAATCCTAAAGTTTCAATGTTCTATTTGGCCGCCTTTCCACAGTTCGTGTCAGTAAATGAAAGTGCAATACACGCATATGCATTAGTCACAGCGCACTCGGTGGTCAACTTTGTTTGGTTTTCAATCATGGTTGTTGCTCTATCTCGTGTTAAAAGTGCTTCTAATAACGCCAAGTTTAGGCGGTGGCTCAATTCCATTACTGGTCTTGTACTTATTGGCTTCGGGTCCAAGTTGGCACTTATCAAAAACGGCTAACAAGCAGCGGCAGAGCGACAGCCAACACTACGCGCCTTTTGTGTTACTCGCTGTCGCTCAAACATTAACACAAAAGGCTCTCCGCGTTGGCTGCGCCTGCGCTGGGCGTTAGCTTTACGAGGCATAAATGAAGTGTTGGGCAAAGAATGTGTCTACGGATTGCTGTAATGTTCAATCTGAAGAACACTATATATCAAAAGGCCTATTCTCATCTGAGTTGGTTAGAGTCAGTGGCTTTGATTTTCTAAAAGGCGAAACAAAAGAAATACCAATAAAGAAGCTTGTAAGAAATTGTTTGTGTGAAAGACATAACAATGATTTGTCACCGGTTGATGCCGAAGCTATAAAACTCTCTGAAGCACTCGAATACGCTGTATCTCTACATAACGAGAGGTCTAGAAAGAAACCCAAGAGGTGGAGTGTTCATAAACGGGAAGTCGACTATTTAAAGGTTAAGCAATGGTTTGTAAAAACCATATTGGGAATGGATGTATTCTTTACCAAAAATAGTGCGTTGGCATTGGATACTGACTTCCTAGCTAAGCTGGCATTTGGCGAAGCGGACATAAACCAGTACGTTAGTCTGGAGATAGGTGGCAAAGTGGGAGAAGATATGGTTATAGACCAAGTAGTATCTGTGTCGCCTTTATTCTCCCAAACTGAATGTGTTGGAATTATTGTTGAACTATATGGTTTTAAAGTTGATTGTAAAATCGGCGATCATGCGGGCAACAAAATTAAGAATAAACTTAAAATTAAAGTTTTCGAGCACAATCATTTGTCATATGAAATTAATTTAAAGAGTTAACAAAGCCAGCCATAGGGACCAAAAAATCGCCGCTTCGCTTTGGTTTTTCGGCCCCTGCTGGCGGCGTTAGGCATCATATGGAAATAATAACTGAGCAAGATGCTTTCTTCCTTGTCGCTCTAAGCGCATCAGAAGAGTCGTCCCTGATCGAGCTTAGATGGGAGTTCGAGAAGTGGGATCATAGCTCTATTGAAGTAACCACCATCATAGAAAGCCTCATTAAGGACGGTACCATTTTACTAAGTGAGCGCGAAGGTGAGAGCTTTAGTGACTACTCCGTAAACGACTCCCTGGCTATAGCAGTGACTTGGAGTAAATCTGAGTCTTGGAATACCATCCTATTTCTAACCGAGGCTGGTGATCAGCGGTGGAAAACCGACGATTGGGGCATTACCACTAAGCGTGCAAAACATTTAATGTTTTCAAACAAAGGGAGCGTTACCCGTGTTCAGTAGCTGCGTAGAGAGCATGCCTAACAAAACGCTCAACTACACTCCGGCCGCAAGCGGCCTCCGTCGGACAGCCAAAAGCGTGCTTCGCACTGGCTGCCGGTTAGCTCAGCGTTATGCAGTAATAGGTGTTTTTAGATGACGGATATGGATTTTGATGAGATTGAAGGTCAGCTAGATCTAATTGTTCCTAATATTTATCGTATGTTTATTGATGCTATTGATTCAAAGGACTTGGATCTTAAAAAATATGGAATTTCCTATGACACAGAGTCAGTTATAGAAGGTAATTTGAAACTCAGAATAAGCCTTTCTGATGCTGAGCCTAAATGGGAGAGTCAATATTTTGATATTGGAGTTGGGGACGGGTGCGGGAATTATTTCTTTCTAGTAGCAACCGACGAAGACGACGATCAAGTTAAGTTGTGGGCGCATGATCCATCAGGTATTGAAGACGTAGGAACGGCAACTAAATTTTTAATGTCGTTACTATCTGAAATAGAAGCAGGCTTTAATGGTCCAAATAAATGCCGATATCAGGGTAACGGATTTTAACTTGAAACCTGCATAACAAATTTAGGCAGGGCGATGCAAAAAAGCGCTGCTCGCCTGCTAAAGACGTTAAATGCTTATGCAATACGAATCTGGAGAAGAAGTAAAATTGGGTGATATCGTTGAATACGATGTGGGCCCAAACGAATTCGTATCTGCAAATGTTGTAATGCTCGGAGAAGACTATTCTCACAGCGAACTAGAAGAAGGATTTTTGCAATGGGTTACAACAGACAACGTTTTAGAAAAAGATAATGTCGTTGTAGAAGTAGAGCATGAAAAAGGCAGCTACATGTTTACAACGTTGTGCTGCGTCAAGCTGAAAAGACGAGCAGATGCCTAATCATGCATTTAACCAGGCTAGGCACCGGACTACGCACTGCGTGCTTCGCTCGGTGCTAGCGGCGTTAAATGTACGCGAAAATGAATGGCATTGACCTAAAATCCGCAGCAATAATGATTACTTTTTGTCTTCTATTTGGTTTGGGTATCCAGTACTTCACGGGATTCTACTGGCTAACAGCAATGTTACTGGTAATGATCGCTGTTTTGATTAATGGTCTTATCATCTTCAACGAAGATCTTGATGAAGGAGGGTTCGATCATCAGGTAGGAGTGACTGATACACCTGAAGCCAGAGCTGAACAAAGTAAAGCCAATAAAATCCAAGTGGCAATAATAGTTCTACTTATCATAGGTGCAGTGTGGTCTTACATTTAATAAATCAATTAACTACGCGCCTTCGGCGCCCGACAGCTTACACTCCGCTTCGCTGCGTTTCAGCTGCGGGTTATTGAGGCGTTATGGCTCAGAGTTAACCATTGATGGCTAGTATGAGAAATTCTAAATTATTAATTTTTTCATTGTTTTTGTTGGCCTCTACGGGCTCAAGTTCAGTGAAAGCCTGTTTATTTCCTGAACCTCTTGATTTTGACTACATTGAAAATGCTGACGCAATTTTTATTGGTCATGTATCTAAGTTCATTTATTTTGATAGAAACCCGGTGGCAAAGACGGCTTCATATTCGTTAATTTCTTTTGAGATTGAAAGTTATCTTCTAGGTGATGATAAAGAATATGAGTTGGATGCGTTCTGGCAGGATTACAGTTATATGCCTGAGAATTTCGAGCAAGGTAGATACCTTGTTGCTGTTAAGAGGGAGGCGTTGCCATCAGCTGTGCTGGCGAATCAACCTTATTCTATTGGATCAAAAGCTGTAAAATACAGAATACTACAAGACCCATGCAGGCCCGCTTTTGTTTTAAAGCCAAGTTCAGAAAACTTGCACAAAGTTAATGAAGTAGTGGATGGCATGGGTACAATTGATATCGTTCAGCCATAACAAAGCGCTGCAGCCCGACATCTTACTTTGGGCATATTTTGCGCGGTCGCTGTCGCTCCCATTTTTGCGCATAATATGTCCAAAGTAAGCTGCGGCTGAGCGCGACGTTAGCATTTCGGAGTATAAAGTGAGGGGCATCTTATTAGTTGCAAGCTTCTTGTTGTCGAGCCTATGTATGGGAGAGGAAAATCTTGTGATATCTCTACCTAGTGAGAATATATTTCAAGCTCATGCAGGAGTCTTGTGTAAGAAACAACCTTATTTAAGAATCTGTAAGGGAAACAGTAGGAATATAGGTCCTGCTGAATTCTTCTGTAATCCTAGAAGGTTGGATTGCCAAAATCCGAAGAATTACTTTACGCTCGTTCAATATGTCGCCGAAGAACGGCGAATTGATGTGGGCTGTATTAAAAAACTCGGAAGGCATGAAAAGTACAAAAAAGGAAAACGTTCGGGGTATGCATCTTACAGCCTCAAAGAAAAATGCTAACAAGGCCAAGCAAAATCGTCGCGAAAAGCGCGGCTGGACCTCGCTACCACTCGGCCTTTGTTGGCGGCGTTAAGCGCAGAGAGAGTTTAGGCGACTAGAGAATGAGAGAATTACTCCGACAGATCGGTGAGATGGAAAGCTGCAAGGTATTTCCACCTTCAAGTATTCCCGAAATAGATCTTCCAGATGATCTAAAAGAGTTTTATTCACTCTGCGGTGGTGTGCTTCTATTTGAGGGAAGTGACTATTGGTTCAAGATCTCTTCACCGGAAGAATTAATTCCTGCTAATCCAGATATACTGCCTGAAGGATTTGAGGAAGAAATAACTAAAGATGATATTTCTAACAATTTCTATATCATCGCAAGAAATGGCCCGGAACAAGCAATAAGCATTAATCTGGGAAATCCCCAGTTTGGCTACTGTTACGATAGCTTCTGGGAGCTTCATGCAACAAGTGAATCTCCCATAATCGCATACAGTTTCAAGTCTCTTTTGGAGAGTTTGGTCAAAGGTAAGGGGGCTTATCCTTATTGGCTTAATTCAAATTTTGTTAGTTTGGGGTACTTATATGGCTAGGCGCTTAACAAGGGCCAGCAACGGACTGTCAAACCTGTCACTTTTTGTGCTTTCAGCACAAAAACCGCCAGCTTTGCCAGCCGCTGTGGCCGGCGTTAAGCCAAAGTAAAATGAGATACGTGGAATCAAATTATTGGAGATTAACGGTGCTGGTGCTGTCGGTTACGGCAGTTCTGATTTTCTTCCGATTCCATATTTTTATGACGGTAACTACATTCGAATGCTGGAGTTTTGAGGACGTGTGGGACTACCATCCGGATTCATTGAATCCTTTTTGGATGTATACGGTAGTATTCCTGTTACTTGCTATCTGGTCACTTTTGGAGTTGGGGCTTGGTATAGTTGCAAAAGCCCAGCGATTTATTCCATTTTTTTCGCTCGTTTTGATGCTTTCTGTTCTCTTCGGGCATATGCATTTCTGGCAATCTTTCCAAGTTATGCGTGGAGCAGAAGAGTTTAGTTACTTTACTCTCAAGCTAGTTCACTTTAAGCGGCCTGAGCCAGAAGTAAGGCTTTCAGATTTCCCTCCAAGCTGGCAGGAGTATGTGATCGAAAATAGGTGCGCCAAAGGTTTGGCAATTTCAAATATGTCAGATCAAGAGCGGAAAGAGCTCCATAGCAAGTACCTGGAGCTCTGGGAGTAAGGGCTTAACAAGGCGCAGCAACGGGACGTTGATCTTGCCCCATTTTAACGGACACCAAAGTCAAACAGACGAGGTGTCCGTTAAAATGGGGCAAGATCACTGGTTTTCCGCTGCGCTCCAAACCAGAAGCAAATGCGGGCGTTATACCTCTTCAAACAAAGGAGAACTAAATTGAAAAAAGTCGTTCTTTTTTTCTTGTGCGTGTTTGTAACAGCGTGTTCTGGAACGGGAGGAATTATTGGAGGCCTTATACCAGCGCCAAAGTTTCTAGAAGGAGAGGTCGAAGGTGATATGTATATTGCCGAGGGTTGTGTGTTTCAGGTGGGCTTGCCGCATCCTCCAAGCATTGATGGATATGAGTGGACGTACACAAAGGTTCACGAACACCAGGAAGAAAAGTACACAAAGGTAGTGTTTGGGCCAGCTGCGTTTAATATTAATTATTATCATGTCACATTAGTTAATACTCCTTCTATTGATGATATATCTAAACCTTCGGAAGGTCTGTTTAATCAATTAACCAAAATGCAGCCCTATCGGGAGGTTGACACGGCGGAGCAGCTCGTGAACACTGAAATCGAGATTAATGGCAATAAAGGTTTTTACGTAGCCTTCAAAATGGGGCCATCTCAGTGGCTTTTGTGTGGGGTGGTATACCTTAACCAAGGGTACTATGTGGTCGAGGCCGATATTTCTAGGTCCTTTGATGGTATGTATAACCCATCCGAAGAAACTGTAAAAAACAGAGAGTACCAAATTTTCAATCGCTTGTTAGAAACATTCACAAAGCAAGTATAACAAAGCAAGGCACCGGACTCGATTCGCTCTTCGATGCTTGCTGCGTTTTGCACTGAATCTAATATGAAATCTGATTACAAGTGGCTAGACAGCTGGGTAAAAGAGATAAAGGGGAAGTCAGTTCTAGAGCTTGGTGCAGGTACGGGTATAGATACGCAGATTCTTAGATCTATTGCGAGTAAACTGATAGCGACTGACTTGGTGCGAAATGATCCGTTGGATATTGAAGAGCTAGATCATAGCGAGCCATTGCCATATGAATCGAATAGTTTTGAAGTGGTCGTAGCAAGTCTTTGCTTACATTACTTCGATTGGAATAAAACTGAAGAGATAGTATCCGAACTTTATAGGGTATTAACGCCTGGTGGTATGTTAATAGGCCGAGTAAATTCGAAAAATGATACCAATTACGGATCAACTGGTTACCCTAAAGTTGAATCGAACCTCTTCATTGTAAATAATCAAGCTAAGCGTTTCTTCGACAAAGCTGACTTACGTAGGCTCTTCAACAAAAAATGGGATATCTCGTTCTTTGTGGAAAAGACTATAGATCGCTATAGCATGCCGAAAACTATTTTAGAGTTTAGGGCTACCCGTGCATAACAAACGCAAGCAGGTTGCTCCGGCCCTCCGCGGGACACCCAACGCTATGCATCTTTTGTGCAGGTCGCTGCGCTCCCAGTTTTGCACAAAAGGTGCACAGCATTGGTTGTCCCTGTTGCGGGCGTTATGATTCTTAGAGAGCGTTGAAATGAAAATCAAAGTTTTTCTCTGCATTGCAGTACTATTTTTGACCTCATGTAGTACAACTCAAGTACGAGAGACCTCGCGCCTTGACTATAGTGCACTAAAAGTTGGCGAAGCTTCTCAGGAAGATACAATTGCGCTACTTGGGAAGCCTGCTTATATAGACAACAATCCAGATGGTAGAAGCGTGTATATGTATGACACTGCTACGAACGAAATATCCGGATTTATGTTTAATGAAGCGGGGGTTCTCACTAAAATTGTAGTGTATAGAAAGTGAGGAAAAATCATAACAAATCAATCATCGACTCCCCTGCGGGGCTGGACTTTCACTCCGCGGCTTCGCCGCTACGTTCTGGCCCATTATTGAGATGGTCAATTTTTAGATATTTTGTAGTTGCTGCAAGCATCAATCTCTATCTGCGCATGCTTTTCCTGAGAGTTTTCCTACAAGCTAGCACCGCAGTTTCGTTCAAGTGCCTTCGTTTTAAGTCAACAATCCCTGCAAGTCAGTTGCACCATTATGGAGTGCCAATCAGCTAGTTAATTGGTGGGGAAAGTATGGTATTTTTCCCTGTAAATTTATCGGGCAGTGGCCAGCCATAGGTGGCTGGCAGAGAGCAAGTAGGTCGTTCAGTGCGCGCCAGCTATAACCAGGCCAGGCAAGATCGCCCAGCTGGTGGCTGGGCTGGACAGCCTACGCTAAGCTTCGGCTGCCCTTGCTGGTAACGTTATAATTCATGTTGAGAAAATGCCCAAAATGTAATGGAAAAACTGTAAAGGTAAAGATGTTATCTTTCTCAAGTAGAATGCATTGTGATAAATGCTTTTTCCAGTATGAATATACAGCCTTATCTAAGAGGGTAATAGCATTCGGATGGGCGTTTATACCTATCTTTGCTATTTACTTGGGGTTGAGATTTCAAAGTTTACTGGTTTTTGGCTCCTTACTACTAGCGGGTCCGTTTTTAGCTGAGTTTATTTTTGCAAAATACTGCCCACTAAAGCCAGTTAGTGCTAGGGCGTTAAGGAAGAAGCATCGTGGCAAAAGCTTATAACAAACTACGGCACAATCGCCCGCAAAAAGCGCGGGCTGGACTCGCTACACTACGTTTCGCTCGCCTGTGCGCAGAGCGTTAAGGTTTCAAGCAATGAAATACATTGCGGTTCTACTTCTTGGTCTTATCTGCCAAGTGACAAATGCTTGTGAAATACCGCAGGAAACCACTGCCCACTTGATAAAAAATTCGAAAGGCATTTATGTAGGGTATGTCACTAGCCGCAGAGTAAAAAGCATCGAAAATGTTACTGAAGACCAATTCCCTCCCATAGAAATATCGGGCCTATATGATCGCACCATTATAGTATCGATCGTGGAAACATTATTAGGCGCCGGCTCAGAAAAGAAATTAATCGGAATTGAGCTTGGCTCGTGCGGTTCTCCTAATGTCCAGGTCGGAGAAAAAATAGTAGCTTTTCATATGAGTTCTGGTTTGTGGCAAGTAAAGAGGATAGGGGTAAATCCTAGTGACATCCGGCCCCGTAAACCTTAACAAAGCCGGGCAGTTTGCTCCGGGCCGACGGCCCTCCGCGGGACAGCTTACCTTGTGCACGTTTTGTGCAGGTCGCTGCGTTCCTATTTTCGCGCAAAAAGCGTACAAGGTAAGCTGCCCCTGCCGGCGTCGTTATTGTGGCGGTCAATTTTTAGATCGTATGTAGTTGCTGCAAGTACCAAGCTCTACCTGAACACTCTCCTCCAGAGAGTTTATCTGCAAGCTGGCACCGTAGTTTCGCTCAAGTGCCTTCGTTTAAAGCAAGTAAGCCCTGCAATTCAGTTGCACCATTGTGGAGTGCCAATCAGCTAGTTAACTGGTTGGAAAAGTATGGTATTTTTCCTAGTAAATTTATCGGGCAGTGGCCAGCCAGCGGTGGCTGGCAGAGAGCAAGTAGGTTGTTCAGTGCGCGCCAGCTATAACCAGGCCAGGCAAGCTCGCCCAGCCGGAGGCTGGGCTGGACAGCTTACGCTCCGCTTCGGCTGCCCTTTCTGGCAACGTTAGCCACTTTAAGGAAGTTCTGTGGAAGATATCGATTTTATAAAATGGTGGGGCGCGGTAGTTGCAACGATTGCTCTAAGTTGGAATTTCTTTAATTTCTTTTTGAGTAACGCCCGGATGAAGGTAAAGTTAAAGCCAAATACTTGCTACCCAGACTCACGAGTAATTTCTAAAGAAGTGTCGGAGCATGGCACAAGCTCCACTTTGGCATCCTACTGCCATAAAGAAATTGTCAATGTTGGTAGAGTTGCTGGAACAATTACAAAAATTGAGGCCAGCCATACCTCCAAAAATGGATCGACTTTAACCAAAACAGATCAGAGGTTTCAAAGTCACACGCATCAGAACTTTCCAATACTTCTAGCCCCTGGTGAGATTTGGAGCGGTCGTATTGAAATGGAGGATCTAATAGATCTTTCAAAATATGGCAAACTTATTTTTAGCGTTGAGTTCGGGTACAGGGATCGCCCAGTCAAAGTCCACGCGAGGATTGGTTAACAAGTGACTATGGTCCTTTGTCAAGTATTTAAGCCATTTTCTCATCCCAGTAAGTGTTGTTTTTTACCATCGTATTTAGAATGGTAAGTTGCTTCCTCATACATGCGATAAGGGCCACTTTCTTTGGTTTACCGGCAGCGACCAGGCGCTCATACATTGGCTTTAATATAGGGTGACATTGTATTGCTGACATCATAGAAACAAACAAAACCGTGCGTACACGATGTCGCCCACCTCGAATATAGCGTTTACCCTGGAAGCTGCCGCTATCACGATTCATCGGGGCGACACCCACAAGTGCCGCAATCTCTTTGCGGTTCAACTTGCCCAGTTCAGGAAGTTCGCTCATTAGCGTGTAAGCCAGTACATTGCCGACTCCTTTAGCGCTTAATAAGAGATCGCGTTTTTGTCGCCATTCGGCAACACTGTTAACAAGTTTATCAAGTTGCTTATCGACCCCTTCTAGCTCTTTCTTGATGGCTTTTAAGATAGCCTGAATGGGCTTGTGAACAGATTTGGGCATTCTTTTGAGACGATTCTTTTGCATTGTGCTCATCTCTAAGCACTGGTTCCTGACCGTCAGTAAATCACTAATATTTCTAAGTTTTTCTGGTTTGATTGATGACAATCTTGGCTTCATTGCTTCACCAAAATGTGCGATATCAATTGCATCCAGCTTATCTGTTTTTGCGAGCCGCCCCGCTGACTTTGCAAAGTTTCTTACTTGTGAAGGATTGCAAACAACTATCGGCAGTCCCGCTTTATGAGCAGCACAAACGAATTCTAATTCTAGTCTTCCTGTAGACTCTATTAATACTCTTTGGGGTTTAAGAGGTTGTAGTTTTTTAATGGCCTCCTTGATGCCATTTTTATCATTGGCAACACTAAAGAAATGGCCAGTAGGTCTCACATAAATATCGAGTTGTTTACTGCTGGTATCGATACCGACATTGATCTCTTGAGGTTCCATAAGATAAGCTATCTCCGCCTTGCTATTCGAGCTTGAGGCCCACATGACTATTCGAGTTATGCCTAGTGAGTGCTTATCACGTTCATACTTGTTATCGGTCTTTTACGAGCCGGCCAGGCAGCGAACTGTGATAAACAAGGCCTTCGCTGGCCGCCGAAGGTGGGTCTCAATTTACCCGTTAGCGAAAAGGATTTTCAACATCAGAATCGGGCAAGAACAACCATACAAGCAAAGGCAGTATCTCCCTTCGGACGCTCTAATACACACCGCTGCACTGGGCGTTATACTCTCTAGGGCCATGATTGATGACTTAACAAAAGGATTGGACTCAGAGGGAGCCTAACCCGTTTTTACACACACCTCCACCTAACTGGTATGGGGAGGCGTCTTATGGCACGAAGAAAACACTACAACCGTTACGATGACGATTTTAAGGCAACAGCGGATACCCCCGGTGTACTAGCAAAACACGTGACTGATGCTCTCGATATCCATGACGTGATGCTTTATCGTTGGCGCATGGAAATGCGGCGGGGGCAGATCATGGCAAAGAAGAAAAACATAAACATAGATTCTGAGGTAAAATCCGAGCTGAAGCGTCTCAGGAAACTGGAGCAGGAGTACAATCTGCTTCAGGAAGGGCACGCCCTTTTAAAAAAAACCACCCGATTCTCTTTACTACAAAAAAGGAAATCTTCGAGTTCATAGATCAAAACAGGGAGAAGCACAGTATCGCAATGATGTGCCGGATCTATGACGTCACCCGTGATGGATACAATTCTTGGCGCCGCCGGGGCATGTGTGAACATCGACAAGAATATAGTGAGCTGTTTGCACATATAAGATCAATTTTTAACCGGCATGATGGCTGCTGTGGTAGTCCTAAGATCACCCAGGATCTGAAAAAGAGGGGTATAAAAGTTGGTCAAAAACGGGTGGCAAGGATCATGCGAAATCATGGTCTTAGGCTGTAAAATCGAGGCTCTATACGGCTAGGCCAGGTACTTACAGACATGTTTACGGGATCACATGTAAGATATAGGGAATCAAGCTAACGTGCCCGAACCAGCTATGGGTAGGTGATGTTACTTATATAAAGCTCAGAGATGGCAGCTGGCAGTATTTGTCAGTAGTCGTGGATCGCTACAGTAGGAGGGATGCCTCTCTGACACTGGCTAGTATCGATAGGGCGGTACGAAACCGTGGACATCATCCGAAGCTGATCTTTCACTCTGACCGTGGCAGCGAGTACTTATCGGGTCAATTTCGTGAGCGATTATGCCGATTCGTTTTTTATGTTATGGCAGTTCTATCAATATCATCAGAGCTCCTTTAATTTGGAAGATATTGATAGTAGAGGTCGGTACTATAGATGAAGAGCATCTAAGTGATGTGATATCTGGCAATGTAGAATGTGATGCATTTGTTGTTCTGGTTGAAGGTGGAATTGCTGGTATTGTAACTATAGAGCAAGCCGAAATTGTTGGTATGGAAATGCCGGAATTGTCTGATATCTTTGTTCTTCCAAAATATCGCAATCAACGGGTGGCAAGTAAAATAGTTAGGGTTTTATGCTTAAGGAAACCGGGCAGTGGCATATGACGCAGTCTATTAGGGGGATACTTTTACATTTCAGTTTTGGGGGTGTTGTTTCAAAAGTTAATGTAGAAAAAGTCAGTAAGATTGAGCCCTCTGAAACTCCAGAGTTTTATGAGTGTGTGGTAACAAATATCTGATAAATAGAGGTGTTTTTTTAAATATAAGTTTTTATCGTGCAGCAACATTTTGATAAAGTTAATTTACTGTACGTGATAGATGGAGTTGGGGTTTGGTTTTTGTGGGGTAAGTGATAGGATTATTGAGGTGTTGCTTATTGCGCTTGAGTTGAGAGTGGTTGAGACCGGTACCCTTGCTGCTAGATATTCAATAAAAGTTAGGCGTAACGAAAAAATATCGATGAATATAGAGGCCAAACCCTGGATGCTTAAGAAAATTAGGTGTCATCGTTATTGGTAGGTCTCAATAGGATGGTTGAGGGAATCCGTATCTGCTATTGCATGTTGAATTAGATTAAGTTTGATAGCTTTTGCTTGGTGGGTGAGGTGATATAACTTAAGCTTCGTAATTTTGCTTCCCTAAAGGTTCAGTGCATTATTGGAAAATTAAAATTTAACTATTGGAAATAAGATGAATTCAACGGTTCAATTAATTCAGCCGGTAGTGGCTTTGCTGGTTTGGTCAATGGTTATGTGGTTTTGGATGTATGCAACAAGACTGCCGGCGATTGCATCTATGAAAATGAAGTTGGACTCTGAAGTGCCATCCGGAGTCCAAATGTCACAGCTTCCGGCAAGGGTTAGATGGAAGGCGGATAATTATAATCATTTAATGGAGCAGCCTACTCTATTTTATGCAGCAGTTTTCTCATTGGCTTTTCTAGGCGCAGCCACGGAGTTTATCGTTTATACTGCTTGGGCATATGTGGGTTTAAGAGTGATTCATAGCCTTGTTCAGGCTTTAGTTAATAAAATAGAATTTCGCTTTGTTATCTTCGCTTTATCCAATATTCCCTTGGTAATACTAATATGTAAAGCAGCGATTCAAGCCTTTAAGTAGTGGTTAAATAAAAGCAAAGCTATTCGTTATGTTTTGGTGCTTGTTATTGATTGAGGTGGTATTGCCCTAGCGAGGATAATCTGATTTGGTGTGTGGCCACTGGCCTCGTTTTGCTGTCGAAGAAAGAGTGCTTTACCAACCCATCTGCTAAGGATCATCATGTCCCCCGAGATTGAATGTTTGTAAGTTGCAAATGGAGGAAAGCATCTTTTTGGCTACTAGTATTTGTTCTAGATTGACCTAGCCTAAGAGCAGGCCCTCTTGTTTGTGGGGTAGGTGGTTTTAATTCTTGGTAACTAGGGGGTAGCATCCCCATTTTTTTCTGTGTAAGTTTCCTGTTATTCGATTTTAGTCCATTTAATGGAAGTAGTATTGTCGATTAATGGGTGGGCAAATAATACAAGGAGCTGCTCTTCTAGGGTGTAGATTTGGTAGTTGTGCATGCTGAGAGGCCTCCAGTGGGGCTGTAGCGAAGTGGATTTATTTATCCCGGCTTATTCAGTGCAAAATACATAAAAGTCTGCAAGTGTTTCCAGTGTTAGAGGGCATTTAGACGTCCATGTAGAAACCCTGATTCAATTAAGTAAATGCAATCTGTCTCGAAAATACACTAAGTTATTAATGGTAGGTTTTTAATTTATAATGATATCGGTGACTTTCTCCTTTAGGTTTAAAGATACCATTCGTTCTGATATGACCATATGTTATATGGATGCTATTATTATTCTGCTCTAAGCAGGGTGTGGTCGAATTTGTTTTCGGCTATTAGGCAGGGGGAAGGTGGCTAATAGTGTGTAGAATACACTTCGCTGGTGAGTTTAATAAGATCCCTTGTGGGCGAATAGCAATAGTTGTAAAAAATAATACTTTTTTATTGGCCTGTTCCATTTAGTCTATAGGAGTGGTTACCTTTTCGGTTCTTGGTTACAAATCCAGTAAATAGAGTGCTGCTTGATTTGTGGCTGTCTTTAACTTTAAATCGTTAGATTTATTGTTCGATATAATGAGGCTTATAACTTCCTCTCTGGTAAAATCATGAATTAGATTTTACTGTTGCTGATTGTAATATTGGTTCTGGGTTGGTTTTCTTGCTGTATTGCGTTCACCAATTCATAACCCCTCTCAAAAGTCCAGAGTAAGGCAATGGCGCAGCATATAGTGGCAATTGTGTAGCGTAGGTTAGATTCCCAGTTTTTCTTTCGACGTCTGGCCAAATAAAGCAGAGGCCAGATTGCTAAAATTATTAAAATTTGACCAGCTTCTACGCCGAGATTAAAGGCTAATAAACTCTGCCAAATATTAGGTGAGTTGATGTTGAGTATTTCGTGTAATACAAAGGAAAATCCCAGTCCATGCAATAAGCCCAGCATCAAGGAAGTCAAAAAAATTGTACGCTCGCTGGATATAGAGGCGATCGATTTTTGTCTTATTGTAAGCCAGGCAATATAGATTATGGAAATGGCGATTCCGGTTTCAATCAGTGGGACAAACCAGACAGTGCTAGGAATAAAACCAAAGAAACCTACGGATAGGGTAATACTGTGGCCGATAGTGAAGGCCGTGACACGCCAGAATAATAAGGGGAGAGCGAGGGCACCAAGACTAAGACAAAGTACAAAAAGCACATGATCTAGCCCCTGAATAATATGTACCATACCCTCCTTTAGAAAGGTATTGATGGCATCTATACTGGAATAACGGATTTGAACAGGCTCTCGCATTAGCCCCCTAGAGCGGAAAATCTGGATTTTTCCAGGGTTGTAACTGAGGATTAAATTTGCAGTATTTTCTTGATCGGGAAGCCCTGGATTCAGGGAGCTAAAGAGTTGATATTCTTCCAGCTGTTGCTGAGTAGGGTAATGGATGTGGATATCAACCAGTGTGTCACTGACATGGAGTGAGTTGTTAAGTGCCATCTGTTCAAAGTTATTAGAAAGGGCTCGTTTTGCCTCTGCAAGTGTGGCAAAAGCTGGCTCGTTGCCGATAGGATAAAGACGTACTGACTTTACATGCCCTTTAAGCTCCTGATTAGCAGAGAGGATATGTGTCGCTGCTGCGGCAATATTGCCCACCCCCTCAGGGTCGATCGTGAATTGTTCGACATCCACATAGTGAACCAGCCGATCATTTTCCAAGCTGTTGCGAGTATATGGTACTTGATATGGAATTTTCCCCGAGTAGGGATCAATACCATGTTGCGCCTTATCCGCCAGTAAATAGGAAAGAGGCAGTCTCATATAGAGGCTGGTTCCATTGATGGTGTGCTCAATATGTAGAATTCTTATATTTAGGTTTAGTGAAAAGTGGGCTTCAGTGATTTGAGATATTACAGATAGGTGGAGAGCCAGAGCAAAAGAGAGGAGATTAATTAAATTTGAGATATTTTTTTTCATGGCACTTAGTTACCAACTCTAGTGGCAGGCTTATCGTATAGATAGTGGTGTAAAGGCGGATATCTTCCAATACTTGTCTGATTGGGTTATTTCTATACTTGCACGAGTTTCTCGCGGTAATTGCTCCATATGTCCCCAGCTGTAATCTTCAATCATTGAATGCCACTTCCCAACAATTCTGAAAATTTTATTTCCGTTTAGGATCATTTGATCTGCGTGCTCAATTTCCAGGTCACGGATAGATCTAATAGAACCCTTATTGCCGCTGTTGGTTAGAGGTTGGTAAACTTGTGACAAGTTTGCGACGGTAAAATCAAAATTTTCACTGCTTACTAGATTGGCAAGCTGGTCGTTTAATTTTTCACTTTGAGGTTCTTCATAGGCAGCGGAAAGGCGATCAAGTATTGTCTCGGTAATTTCTTTTATTTCTTGCTTGTTTATGGTTCCGGGCAGGGGGATGCGCAGTTCACTTGGAAGGGTGTAATAAATGGGTACGGCACAAATAATTACAATGCCGTAAAAGAGTATCGGATGTTTGTTTTTTGTCTCAACCTTTTTGCTTCGCAGGGTGAGAATGAAAAATACTGCAAAGCAGAAGGAGAAAAGCACCGCCATGGGTATGGCCGCTATGGTATTCTCAATGGGGATTGGATCACTATTGGGAGCACGGTAATCATATAAATAATTGCGCCATTGAATGTCGGGAAAGTCCGGCATAACATGTGTTGGGAAAGGACCAGCCGGATCTTGTATTAGTGTGGGAACTGATTTGATAGATTCTGTAAAGAGGTTCCAGTCGATAGTAACACTTTGTGGTAGCTCCTTAACATGATATTTTTCCCGGTAACCGATCAGTAATGAACCTATCTCGATCCGCTCATGCTCTCCTATTGTGGTAAAGCCTGTATCGTTTGCCTTGAGAAAAACTGTTTCCGTGCTGATAGGTTCAACCAGCGTTTGGTTGATGCTAGTGGGATTTTTTTTCTGTAGGAATTTCTCTGTAGTTGCTCTTAACTCTTTTCTTCGCTTGGCTGTAAGGGGCTTCCAGGCATCAAAGGGTTGGTCGGTCCATTGTAATAAATCTCTTGGGCGCAATAAAATTTCGTGGCGAACCTGGCGAGGTTCCACGTAGAGGAAAGACCTAAGGGGATAGCGATTGTGCCGATTTATAGCTTGGTTTTCAAAGCGAGTATTCCAAGGATCTCCCCAATCAATTTTCAGCTTTTCTATTTGAGACAAATATTGAAAACTGCTTACTGATGTGTGGCCGTGTTGACTGGTAAATCCTATTGTGGCTAAGACAGCCCCATCGGAATCCAGTGGTGGACGTATTTCCAGATTGCTCAAGCCTTTTATTGGAAACTCGATATCTGCCAACAGTATGGTTTTGTCGGCTGGAAAATTCGGCCTTAGCAGGCCTGTCCTTGGATCTATTCTTCCCGCAAAAGGTGAGTTTCTCGGTTTTCTCTCGGCAATTCTGACAGAGGTTATAGTCGGCTCAATTTTACCCTCTGGGGAGTGCACCTCAATGGCGATCTCTTTTTGTGCAAGAGCAAGTCTAGCTATTTCATAAATACTCTTTGTAGGTGGTATTCCCGGCCAAAACGCGTTCGCATCAGCTGCAGAAACCTCTAGGCTGATGTAAAGATTGTTATTGAGTATCTCTATTTCTGCAATATTTGGTGCAGTCTCCGCACCGGTGAGATTGATATAGTCGGCGCAGATAGTGGAGGACAGTGAAGCCGATATAAATAACCAAATTGTAATTAAGATCTTTCTCATTAGGTTTTCTAATTTTTTGGTTGCGAGGAATCACTGTAGTTATAGGCGTAACTAGTATTTGGCGCTGGACTTTTCTGTGAGCTGGATGCTTTCATACGGATATTGAAGTTTTTATTTGACATTTTTTAAGCTTAATATTAATTGCCAGGCCCAGTTAAATTGGCGTGGCTGACTTTGTTTTTATCTGGTTTAGTTTTCACTTTTAATGGGTTTTATAAGTGCATAATCACCATAAGCTTTAATTTTTCATGGGGATTATTGCTCCTTTACAGCAGCTTAGTAGAAGGAGTTGTTAAAGCGTAGGTATAGAAGTATTGTGGCGTTAAAATCACGCCTGAAGGGTAAGTAGGGCAATAAATTAGGTTAGTTAATTAGAATCAGGTGGTTGGGTAACTCATCTTTCACAGCACTACAGGGGGCTGCATCTTTTAATAAGTCTCCACATTGGGAAATACAGAGTAACAGTGCTTCCCCAGCCTTACCGCGCTTAATTTCCCGTACAAATTGCTCGATAATAACCTGCCAGTTGTCGTTGGATACATGCTGAGCCAAGCCGCGATCTGCCAGAATTTCTACATAGTGCTCCGCTTCACAAATAAAAATCAACAGACCCAGTCGATCTTTGGTGCTATGCAGCTCTTGTTCAAGAAATTGACGGCGGGCTAGGTTTGAGGCGCGCCAGTATTTGATCTTTTTGGGTACAAGGCGCATGGTTATCGGCCGCCAGCGAAACAGTACTGCCAGCGCAATAAAGAGAACCCACTGTAGCAGAAAGGCTTGCTGAAAGCTGAGCCACCAGGGTAGGAACTGGAATAGTGGCGATAACAGCAGGGTCAAGAAGGCAGCCCAAAGGGTGGAGATATACAAATAGTTATCGGCTTCCCGCGCGACAATAGCTACCAACTCCGCGTCGGTTTGGATCTCCACTTCTTTGATGGCCTCCGCCACCTGGCGTTGATAGCTATTACTAAGCATTACCATCCTCCCGAAGCACCTCCTCCGCCAAATCCGCCACCTCCTCCACTAAATCCACCGCCTGTACCAGTCCCGGATAAGCCTCCTCTAGGGTGCCCCGCGCCAAAGCCTCCGCTACCATAGTAGCCGCCAAAGCGACCGCGTTTATAATTACGCCCATGAATTGGTGAGCTGAGGACCGAGCTACCAAACAGATGCAGCATTACCAGTAAGAGAAATAGCCCAACTACAAAGGCCAGGCGTCGGCCCTCCTTGGTCTCGATCGGTTCGGCCACATATTCGTTCTTGGTGGCGGCAATAATTGAGTTCACGCCGGCATTAATTCCACCGGCATAACTCCCTTTCTGGAATTCCGGCAGAACCTTGGTTTGAATAATATTGGCAGATAGCGCATCGGTGAGAGCACCTTCGAGGCCGTAGCCAACCTCAATTCGGAGCTTGCGCTCTTTGGGGGCTATCAAGAAGAGAATTCCATTGTTTTTCTTCTTGTGGCCCAGCTTCCACTCTCTTGCCAGTTGATTGGCGTATTCCTCTATGGTGATACCCTGGAGCTCTGGGAGGGTGGCCACCACCAGTTGGTTACTGCTCTCAGATTCGTATTGCTGAATCAATTCTGTAAGTTTGTATCTCTCTTCGGCAGTTAGTAGCTCAGCTTTATCCACCACCCTCCCGGATAGAGGAGGGAGCTGTACCTCGGCCCATAGAGCCAAAGCCAGTAATGCTGTAATGAGCGTCAACAAGGTCAGAAGGGAGCGTGTCATAAGGGTTTCCCGGCGGCCTACTGGAAATTGACTTCCGGAGCCTTCTCGGCCTCTTCGCTGGTGGCCTGGAAGGTCTCCCTCAAAGACATATCTCGATATAGGAGTGCGTGCCAAATACGACCGGGAAAAGTGCGAATCTCACGGTTGTAGCGCTGCACTGCCTGGATATAATCCCGCCGCGAGACACTGATGCGGTTTTCGGTGCCTTCTAGCTGGGATTGCAAGCTGAGAAAGTTTTGATTGGCTTTGAGGTTGGGGTAGCGCTCGACCACAAGCAGCAGCCGTGACAAGGCGCTGGAGAGTTGTGCCTGTGCGGCTTCGAACTGTTGTAATTTGACCGGATCGTTGAGCAGGTTGCTGTCCAGCTGAAGTGAGTTCACCTTGGCGCGCGCCTCGGTTACGGCCTGAAGGGTTTCCCGCTCATGCCCGGCATAGGCTTGAACGGTTTTCACCAGGTTAGGCACTAGGTCTGCGCGACGCTGGTACTGGTTTTCCACCTGAGCCCAGGCGGCTTTTACCTGTTCGTCATAGGTGGGGATATTGTTTACGCCGCAGCCACTGATGAGACTTGCCATCAGACACAGCATGGTGCAGCGCCAAATTAGCAGGCTGTTGCCGGTAGCAGAGGTCATGCGGAATATCCTTATTCTTCCGTAAACCAACCAAGAATAGTCCGCCTCAGTTGTAGTGCTGAAGGTGGCGTAGAGATGGAGCCGAAATGGCACTAAAAGCAACAATTTTCAAAGCCAAGGTGCAAATAGCCGATATGGACCGTGACTACTACGCGGAACACCAGCTGACCTTGGCGCGCCACCCTTCAGAAACAGATGAGCGTATGATGGTGCGCTTATTGGCGTTTGCACACAATGCATCCGAGTTATTGGAGTTTACCCGAGGCCTCTCATCTGATGAGGAGGCGGATTTATGGCAAAAGAGCCTCAGTGGAGAAATCGACCTATGGATAGAAGTGGGTCTTCCAGCTGAGGAGCGCTTGCGCAAGGCCTGTAACCGTGCCGGGCGGGTTTTGGTATACAGTTACGGGCGTCGTGCCGCACCGATCTGGTGGCAAAAGCTGGAGAATCAGCTCGAACGTTTTGACAACCTTAGAATTTACAATCTCGCTGCGGACACCACTGAGCAATTGGCACAGATGGTTGAGCGCAATATGGATTTCAGTATCACCATTCAAGACGGCCATATTTGGTTGGCCGATAACGATCACAATACGGAGATTACTCCGCAAATCTGGAAATAGGAGCCGAGAATTTAATGCCTTCTTTTGACATTGTATCTGAAGTAGACAAGCACCAGCTGACTAACGCAGTGGATCAGGTAAACCGCACTGTTACTAATCGCTTTGACTTTAAAGGCGTGGATGCGGAAGTGGAGATGAGCGATTTCTCTCTGGTGGTCCGTGCCGAGGTGGATATGCAAGTAGACCAAATGGTGGATATGCTGCGTGGTGCCTTGATCAAGTGTGATATCGATCCGCTGGCTATGGATGTAGGTGAAAAAGAGCAGTCTGGTAAGCAGGTTAAAGTGGGTGTGACCCTAAAGAATGGCCTGGATAAAGAATTGTCAAAAAAAATCGTTAAGCTGATCAAAGATGAAAAGCTCAAGGTGCAAGCGGCTATTCAGGGTGAACAGGTGCGGGTTACCGGGAAAAAGCGCGATGATCTGCAACAGGTAATTGCCTTACTTCGTGGTAAGGAACTGGAACAGCCACTGCAATTTAATAACTTCCGCGATTAAATGGTTACACAGTGATCAAAAATTATCTCTCTGGCATTGCTATCGTGCTGTTCTCCCCCTTGCTGGCGGCAGTGGAGATTTCTCCCGCCAAGCTGCAAGCCAGCTATTGGGTGGATAATAGCGAAGGTCTGGATATTTCTGGCCTAAGCTTTTGTGCTGGCAAGTTGCTGGCAGTTTCCGATAAGAATTCTGGAGAGATTTACTCATTAGAGCTCAGCGAAGGTTCCGCCGATCTGGTGTCCTTTTTGCGTTTGAGTGGTCTAGGAGTGCCGGAACGTGACGAGCCTGTTAATGTCTGGGAGAGCTTTAAAGCGTTTTTCCGCCCCGCAGAAGATCTGGACTTTGAGGGCGTTAGTTGTGGTGAGAATCAGATCTTTCTGGTCAGTGAGCATTACAATCGCATTGCCGTGGTGGACCCAGAGGGGAATGCGCGCTGGCAAGAGCATATCTGGTCGGGTGAAGCCAAATCTCAAGGTTTCTTACAAAAGAGCAACGCTTCCAGTGAGGGCCTGGTAAAAGCTGGCGATACTTTCTGGGTGGCGATGGAGCGTGAGCCAAGGGGCCTGTTGAAGCTGGATTCAGATGGAGAAGCCAGCGCATTCACTTTGCCACAGGCAGAGGGTTTAAATTTTGCTGATCGCTCTGAGGATTTAGCCGGCCTGGACTTCTTTAACGGCGCCCTCTATACCTTGGAGCGAAATGCGCACGCAGTTTGTCGCAGAGTATTGCCCAGTCTACGGGCGGAGTGGTGTCTGGATTATCGCTCGCTTGAAGAGTCTCCAGAGCGTGTTTATGAGGAAACCCGCTATGGAAAAGGTGAGGGATTGGCTGTGGGCGAGAAGGGCATTTTTGTGGTGCTGGACAATAACAATGTTGGCCGTGCGCAAGAGCCTGAAGATAAGCGCGCGTTACTGCTACACCTTGCAATGCCGGAAATGGCAAATTAATTGCAGCTCTATTGGCACTATGCCGATAAATTTCGGCGTCACGTTTATTGCGCTCGGCGTCGAACTCTTTTCATTTCCTCTCCTTTTATTTGCCAACTTTTGGCTTGGGTTTAGTCTGCCTCCTAAATCGGGTATCGTATTATCCTCCTTGTAGCGCAAAAATTGTCGATGGGTATTATGGTGGCTATGCTATTTCCTAGTGATTAGCGATCTAGAGTATGTTGGCAGCGGCTTTATGGAGAGAGACTTTTCCATTTCTCTGAAAGGTAAACGGTGAATTAGAAGATCTAAGAATGCGCCAAATCACTAATTATCCTATTAGTTCATTCATTTCTCGATGGATTGGAAAAATCGTGATCAAGCGAATTTTATTTTTCTTTATCAGTTTGTTGGTGCCTTCAGCGATGGCTGCTGACATTATTCCCGCTAAAAAAGTACAGCATTATTGGGTAAATGCCAGCGCAGGGTTGAGCCTCTCTGGTTTAACTTTTTGTGATGGCAGACTTCTTACTATCTCAGATAAAAAGTCAGAGAAAGTTTATCAGATCGTTTTAAAGGGTGTTCATGCCAAGCTGGAGCCCTTTGTCACACTCTCTGGTTTGAATGTTCCAAAGAAAGATCGGCCGACAAACGTATGGTACTTTTTATTGGATCTTACCCGACCGGCAGCGGCAATGGATTTTGAAGCAATCAGCTGTGTAGATAATAATTTGTATTTATTAAGTGAGCGCTACAACCGCATTGCCGAAGTTGATATGCAGGGGCAGGGCCGTTGGCTGGAAAATATGTGGTCGACCACAGCTAAGGCTCAGGGCTATATGCAGGGGTACAATCTATCAGGCGTAGGCTTACAGAAAGTTGGCGATGATTTTTGGATGGTGCTAGAGCGTGATCCCCGTGCTTTAGTTA
Source organism: Microbulbifer mixtoriginis (SeqCode) (assembly GCF_052467235.1). NCBI lineage: Bacteria > Pseudomonadati > Pseudomonadota > Gammaproteobacteria > Cellvibrionales > Microbulbiferaceae > Microbulbifer > Microbulbifer mixtoriginis (SeqCode). The sequence goes on from NZ_CP174305.1 coordinate 3,708,408, forward strand.
AGCTTGGCCCTAAGGGGGGAGTGCAAATTTTTACACCGCCGGCTGTAGAGGGGCTAAATTTTCGCGGACAATCAGAGAACCTGGCGGGTTTGTCCTATTATGATGGCGCGCTGTTTACTCTGGAGCCCAATGCGTCTGCGGTATGTCGGAGAGAATTACCTAGCTTGAAGGCGCAGTGGTGCCTGGATTATTGGGAGCAAGAGAACTCCTCTGAATTGGGCTATGAAGTATCCCGCACTGGGGGCAAAGGCGATGGGCTGGCAGTGGGCGATACGGGCATTTTTATAGTGTTTGACAACGACAATATCAGCCGTATACATGACCCTCAAGATCGCAGGGCGCTTCTGTTACACCTAGCTTATCCCGAAGGGGCGCAATAGGTGGTCGTCGAGAAGTTACCAACCTTATTGGAGGAGATACGCGCTTGTCGTCTATGTGAGGACCACCTGCCATTGGGAGCCAATCCGGTGCTGCGAGCGGCAGAATCTGCTCGTTTGTTGATCATTGGTCAGGCGCCGGGAACTAAGGTTCATGCCACCAGTATCCCATGGAATGACCCCTCTGGTGATCGTCTGCGCGAGTGGCTGTCGATCGATAGGGATATCTTTTACGATGAATCCCAGATTGCCATTATTCCCATGGGCTTCTGTTATCCGGGGCGAGGTAAAGGAGGTGATTTGCCACCGCGCCCGGAGTGTGCTGTCACCTGGCATAAGCGCTTGCTGCAACAGCTACCTCACTTGCAACTCACGCTGTTGGTGGGACAATACGCCCAGCGACACTACCTGCCGCATTGGTATGGCAATATTACAGAGAATGTGCGCCACTACCGTGATGCCCTGCCCGCAGGGTATTTCCCTTTGCCCCACCCGAGTCCGCGCAACACACTTTGGCTGCGGCGAAGACCTTGGTTTGAAGAGGCTGTGGTGCCCGAGTTGCAAAAGTACGTAAAAAAGATTCTGAAGGTTTGATAATGCCGGTTCCGGAAAAAGTTAAGATTCACCCCTCCTGGTACGATGTGCTGAGCGAGGAATTCAAAAAGCCTTATATGGCGGAACTACGTCAGTTTCTGCGGGGAGAAAAAGAGGCTGGTAAGCGCATCTATCCACCTGGTGGGCAGATCTTTAATGCTTTCAACTCCACCCCATTTGATCAGGTGAAAGTGGTGATTTTGGGGCAGGACCCTTATCACGGGATAGGCCAGGCGCACGGTTTATGCTTTTCTGTGATGCCCGGCGTACGAATCCCGCCATCGTTACAAAATATTTACAAAGAATTGCACTCTGATATGGGGATACTTCCAGCGCACCACGGCTGCCTACAACCCTGGGCAGAACAAGGAGTGCTGCTACTCAATGCCACCCTCACTGTAGAGGACAGTAAAGCTGGTGCCCATCAGGGACGCGGTTGGGAGCAGTTTACCGATGCCGCTATCCATAAGCTGGCCGAGCAGCGTGAAGGTCTAGTGTTTATACTCTGGGGTAGTTACGCACAGAAGAAAGGCGGTTTTATTGATCGCAATAAACACTTGGTACTACGCGCCCCTCACCCATCCCCCCTTTCAGCGCACCGCGGTTTTTTTGGCACCAAGCCGTTCTCTCAAGCTAACCACTGGTTGCAGCAGCGAGGTGAAAAGCCCATTGAGTGGGCGTTGCCGGAAGCGCATCTGTTGGAAAGAGTTGCTGTGGAAGTGTAATAGCACTTATCAGTGCGGTAGATGTCTACTTAATAATATCTTTGCCCAGCTTCCGGCTTTTGTGAGTATGCTGGGCATCTTTTATCTGCTAAGTCGGAAGATTTTTAGTTGTTTGAAATCTTTTTAATAACACTTCTCCATTTATGTATTTCAGCGCCAGAAAAAAAATTCACGTACTGATGGAATTTACAATTTGTCTACAATGGTTGTAGTTTAAATTTCTGCAACCTTTAATAAGGGTTTTCTAGGTTTGCCCCTTATTTGACAGATTTTCATTGTATAAAATTTTTAGGGTGTCTGGTGGCCTGACTAGGGGTGGAAATGGTGCTAACATTTGCAGATTTTCTTTTGGATTTCCTTTCGGCCCCATTTGTGGAGGCTTTTCTTACTGCTAGCTTTATTGGTTCTGCAGCAATTTTAAAGAAAAAATTTGATGCAAAAGATTATAAGGCTCTGTGGGATAAATTCTTTGGTGATTCTGACTCTGATATTCACGTGGTGCTTCCTTTGATAAAGCAAAGAACACTGTTTTCCGAGATTACTAGAACACAAAGTCGAATTCCTGATAATGTGCTGTTTATGCCCTACGATGAGTCTCTTGGAATACAGTTGTTAAAGGATCGGATTGAGAGGGTGTATCCGAAAAGAAAAGTAATTTTTCATGATTCTCATAATTTTGTAGATGATCACAAGACCTTTATCTGTGTCGGTGGGCCCGCTATAAATGTTGTGAGCCGTGATTTATTGCTAACTAGAAGAATAGATGAAAAGTTCAAAATGGATTTTTTAGGCCGCTATGCGATTGATGAGGTTGATGATAGTGTTTATAAGTCGAGTGTTTTAGGAGATTCAATTACAGAAGATTATGGGTTTATATTTTTTTCGGAAAACCCCTACCATAAAGACAGTTTTATATGCTTGGTTTTTGGGATATGGTCACATGGGACTTATTCGGCAATTCAAGCTTTGTGCGGCAAAGGGACGCATCTGCCAGAGTTGGCTGAAAGCCTCAAGTTAAACAAGTCTCTGTTTGCTGTCACAAAGTCTACTGTAAGGGGGATGGTAACAGGGTTTCCTTCTGTGGAAAAAGTGAGAAGAATAGAGTCTTCCTGTCAAATCTAAGAGCTTGGTATTTAGTTGATTTCGATGCTTGTTGTTAGAAGAGTAGGCTTTCTGGGTGTTTTCCTGAGAGGTTCTAAATGCAAAGAATTTTGCCTATTGGGATTATGATTTTGAGCGGAGCCCTTTGAGAGCTTTTGTTGTTGTAATGTTACTTAAGATAAGGTTAAAAATTCAGCCCCAAATACTCTTAAGGAATACTCTGGTGGCGATAAAGGTGAGGGGCGATTGGCGGTTGACTGTATAGGTTTCTATTCATCCTGCTAGATACTCCAATTAAATAAATTTTTTTCCTCTTTAAGAAAGTCTAATAATGCAGCGAGTTTCTTGGGCTTATTGAGCCCCTGGCGGTAAACGGCATGAATGTCCATTGGTGGAACATGCCAGTCTGGAAGAATATTAACGAGTGAGCCTTTGCCTAACTCTTCCATAATATTGTTGATTGGTAATTGCGCAATTCCCAGCCCATTGACTGCCGCATTTTTCAGGGCTGAAATATTAGCACAAAAGAAATTCCCATTAACGGGTAAAGTCACTGTCGATTGTTTAGAGGTTAGCGCCCACTCGGTATCTCCAGGGTTAAATTGAAATCTCAGGCAGTTATGGCTTATTAGGTCGCTGGGCTGCTGTGGTTTTCCCTGTGTGGTGAGATATTCAGGGCTGGCTACGAGAATTCGCGTTGAACTGCCAAGCTTTCTGGAAATCAGGCGCTCATCATGTATGTCGCCAACACGAAACGCGAGGTCAATGCCTTGGGAGAAGAGGTCTTCAAAGTCGTAAGTGAGGTTTAGGGAGACGGTAATTTTTGGCCAGCGCTTCAAAAAAGTGGGTAAAACTCTCTTGGAGAGAAATTCACCCAGGGCTGGCGGGGCTGAGATTCGCAATAAGCCTTGGACCTGCTGATCCATTACCAGCACATCATTTTGCATGGTTTTAAAGTCTTCTATCAAATGCAGAGCCCGGTCATAGGCAATAGCCCCCACTTCTGTCAGTGCAACACGCCGGGTGGTACGATCCAATAGTTTGGCTTTCAGGTGGGATTCCAGTCTTGAAACCTCCTTACTAACTGTTGACTTAGGAAGTTCTAGCTGATCTGCAGCCAGCGATAGGTTTAATGTCCTACAGACATGGACAAAAACAGATAAAGTTCTAAGGCTGATTGTTTCCAGTTCGCGAACATTCATTTTCTTTTTATATAATTGTTTCTATTTTCTCGAATAATAGAATGCTCCTGTGTTTGAAGCAACCTAACTCACAGGAGATTTACCATGTCTAACGATCGAATTGCATTGATCACCGGTTCAAATCGAGGAATTGGTCTGGAGGCTGCCAAGCAGCTTTCTGACCAAGGAGTCAAAGTAATCCTGTCTGGTCGAGATAAAGCGAAATTAGAGGCCGTTCAAGCTACTTGGAATGGTGAGGTGGCACCAATTGATATTATTGAGCTGGATATTACCAAAGCTGAAAATAGGGCACGAGCTGCTCAAAAGATTGCGGAGCAATATGGTCGGCTGGATATTCTGGTGAATAATGCCGGTGTTATCGTTGAGGGGGAGTGGGGCCAGAACAATAGTGAAACAGTTTCGCAGGAGGATCTGAACACCACTTTTAGTATTAACGTATTCGCTCAAATTGGTCTAACGCAAGATCTTCTGCCACTGCTAAAGAAGAGTAAAGCTGGCCGTATCGTGAACGTGAGTAGTATTCTGGGTTCTTTAGCTGTGAATGCTGACCAGAACTCTGGTTGGAGTGCAGTGAAGCCCTTCGCTTACAATGCGTCAAAGGCTGCGCTTAATATGTTTACAGTTTCTTTGAGCCAAAGTCTTGCAGATACTGGTATTAAGGTAAACAGCGCACACCCAGGTTGGGTTAAAACCGATTTGGGTACCAGCGCGGCGCCAATGGATGTGACCGAAGGGGCGAGAACTGTTGTGGAGCTTGCCTTGATTGCTAGTGATGGCCCTAACGGTCAATTTATTCACCTTGGTGAAGAGCAGCCCTGGTAAATAGTTGAAGTTACAGCTGGGTAGTTTTCAGAGACCCCGTATCTATTGTTTGAAAAATAGGTATGGGGTCTTCGGTTTTTTGAGTGACGGTTGATTTTACTGTGCAGCAGGTTTCTTGAGGTCTTGGATTTACTAAAAAATAATTTTTCATGAATTATCCAGAGGCTTCCCTGTGTGGTTAACGGCGCCTCCTTGCACGCTCGATATGAGGCCGGCTGGCTTCTTTCTTTTCAACGGACTTCCATAAAGGCCGCATTAAGAGCCTGGCAAAGGCAAAGCCGACAAAAAACAAATTACATATGTAAGCAAGAAAATACGGCCCAAACTCTCTTTCAAAAACTATCCCGGCTGCATTTAGAGTGCTTATAATGACAATGGAAGAAGCTATGCCAAAAAGTCCGTAGTAGGTGAATTTCATTATGGGGGAGACAAACTTGAAATGTCTTTTCTTCCACAGGTAAGCAATAAACCCCATGGTGGCTATTCCCATGAGGCTGCTGCTGATAGACCAGACATGCTTAGCCTCGACATGAAAATTTAAAAGCGTAAGTGAAAAAGCGGAGAGTAAGGCGCTACACAAGCTGATATAGACAATCATGGCGAGAGAGACGACATGTCCTCTGGAGATACTTTCCATTTTTCTTGACTGAAAAGTTGCAACCATAGCTGCAAAACCTGCCAGGATAATGGAGACTTCGATAATATGCAGCAGTTGTTCAATTTGTCCCGGCAGTGTATCCATCTTCCGCTGTTGCCCTGGGCAGAGATGTTATGTTGTGAGGGGGTTATCGGTGTGTAAAGGATAGTTTATGTTTTTTAGTGGCTTGCAGACTTTATAGGGTTTCATTCGTTTCTGTTGCATGCCGAAATTTTCTATTGAGGGCTCTTGGTAAGGTAGGTACTTCTCGGTGGATGAAGTACGTTTGGTTGTTTAGGGCAATTTATATGCCCTTGAGAGTCGGGTGTGATTCTTATCTGTTTTGGTAGAGCTACCTTGTACCGGCTTGACTCTTTCTTGCATGTTGTTGTTCGTTTTCTATTACTACTGCCCAAAGAGGTCGCATAAGCAGTCTAGTGAAGGCATAACCAACAATAAACAAATTAAAAACAAATGATAGGAAGTAGGGTCCGTATTCTTTGTTAAAGCCAAGTCCAAAGGCATTTAAGAGGTTGATAATTACCATGCACCCTGCGCCTCCAAAGAGTGCAAAGTAAATAATTTTCGCTACTTTGGAAACTGTCCTAAGGCGCTTTTTTATCCATAAATAAGTAATGGAGAAAGCGGTAGCCAAACTCATGGCAAAGCTGCTTGCAGACCATAAGGTTTGATCACTAATGCCAAAGTTTGCAAGTATTAGGGTGAAGGCGGCGAGGAGAGCATTAACTAGACTGATATAAATTATCATGGCGAGGGAGACAATTCTTCCCTTGGTGATTCTCCTGGTTTTTTTTGGCTGAAGGGTGCCTACGATTGCCGCGAAACCTGCCAGTACAACACAGGATTCAAGAGTAACGATAATCTGGCTCATCTCTTTCAGTGGAGTCATCCCTTTGCCTGTGTAAGTTTTGGGTATAGCAGAATAAGATTAGTGGAAAAAGGCAAAATATTTTTGTGGAAATAGCTGTAATTATTTGGTGTAAAAGTTACATGTCGTATTAGGAAAGCGCTTATTAATTAGTGGCCTGAATGTGAAAGCGGCGACGGGGAATATCACTTTGTGAATTTTTTGCCTAATATCTGATTGGATTATCAGGCCTATGGAGGCAATGGTTATAAACATTGACTAAAGGCCGTTTGGAAAGGTGTTTTCCGCCTGAGACCGGTATGAACTGTATACCGGTCTATCTGCCAAAAGTGAATCAGCCGGTTAATTACCCTTATGCTAAGGGGTCGGCATCAGCATCGTAGGGTAAATCCTGAATCTCCAGGGTGCGGCCATCTTTCAACTTTAAGGTTTCGCCGGCGGCAATTTTGGCGATTGTTAGTACGGCGAGCAATTCTATGCCTTCTTCGCTGTGGCAGGCTTCAACCAGATTGCCGATGCTTTGTTGTCCGTCGGCAAAAATTTCCAGTCCACTGGCTGGAAGATCACCACCCTCACATTTTGCACGGTATAGGCGACGCTTGGCGGCGCCACGGAACTGCATGCGGGCGACAACTTCCTGGCCGGTATAACATCCCTTTTTAAAGCTCACACCGCCAAGTAGGTGCAGGTTAGTCATCTGTGGGATAAACATCTCAGAAGTGGTGGCATCAACCTGGGGGATGCCGGCTTCGATCTGCCCCTTCTGCCACTGGTCGTAACCTGTGGCTTCACTATGGGGAGAGAGTTTTTGCCAGAGTTGTTGTGTTTTATCGCTGGGGCTAAGCAGAGCCAATTGGAACTCATTGACCGATTGGGCGATACAGCGCTCGCCACTGAAATCGAAAGTCACTACCTGGCCTGGAGAAGGGGCCTCGAAGCCCAGTAGTTGTGCCGCCTGCTCCGCAACATCCTCTCCCTGTAGGCCTAGCCAATGGGAGTTATCGCTAGTGTCGCTGAGTTCCGCCTTGAAAAATACGGCATACTTCGCCAGCGCCTGCTGGGCGATTGGGGCGAGATTGCGGGGTAGGCGGAGTATAAATTCGCTCTGGGAGAGTTTAAGGGCACTAAAGGCACTGATCATGCGTCCCTTGGGGTTGCAGTGAGCACCCAGTGTGCTGTGCCCGTCGGGAAGATTTACAAGGTCGCAAGTGAGCTGGCCTTGCAGAAACTTCTGACTATCGGGGCCTACTATTGAAACGGCGCCCACGGGGCCGAGGTCGATAAGATGTAAGCCCTGGCGGTCATCATTGCTGGTAAGGGGGAAGTGGGCTCTGCCGCCTTCCCAAATGGCGCCTTCGCTACTGAGAAAATCCTGCCACTGTTGCTGGTCCATAGTGTTGCCACCTCCGGTTGTCTTGGTGGCATTAATTGGGGATTACAGCGCCCCTTTTCAAGTTTGCTCAGCTAGCAGGTATACTGCGCACTTTAATCTGGTTGGAAATGAAGTATGGATCGCAACCGCCTGTTTTGGGCCAGCCGCCGCGGCATGTTGGAGTTAGATCTGGTGCTGCTGCCGTTTCTGGACAATATCTACGAGACCCTGGAGCCCGAAGATCAACAGCGTTATGTGCGACTGATGGACGAGCAGGACCAGGATCTATTTGCCTGGTTCATGCGCCGTGAAGATCCGGCCGACCCGGAGCTATTGCGCATAGTACAGATCATCCGTGACAACACCGGTTTACAGCAGTAGACCGCCGTCTCAAATTTTTGAGCGCAGCGCACGCTTGAGCTGCGTGGTTGCGCGATCGCCTCTCCTTCTTCTCTTTTTATTGCTTGCCACAGGGCAGACGGTATTGCTGCTGTGGTTGAGTGACCTCCCTTCCTGGCTTTTCTGGTCGGCACTGCTGCTTGTGTGCCTCTATGCCTTTGTTGAAAAACGTCGTCTGGAGCGGATGAGCGGGATCTTATCAACCCGAGACCGCCGCTGGTTTTGGCGTACTGAAAGTGGAGTGGAACGAGAATTTGAGTTTTGTGGTGAGCTGGTAGTGTGGCAGTGGTTGCTGGTAATCCGTGGGCGTGATCAGATGGGCGCCTCTCTTTGCTTGGTTTTGGCGCGGGACGCGCTCAATCGGGACGACTGGCGCAGATTGCAGGTGGCTTTGCGCTATTCGCGCTAGGGTGGGCTCTGCCCACCCATACCCCTGTGTTCAGATAAATTGCCTCTGATTGGCGTAGTTTTCCGGTACCAGCACCGTATCCATGGCCAGCTCTCTGAGATCTGGATAATCGAGAGAGTAGTGCAGGCCCCGACTCTCCCGGCGGTCCAGAGCCGAGCGGATGATCAAATCGGAAACCAAGGCCAGATTGCGTAGTTCCACTAGATCATTCGTGATGCGGTAATTGGCATAAAACTCGCGAATTTCCCGCTGCAGGAGTTTTACTCTGTGCTGAGCGCGCAGAAGGCGCTTGCGGGTGCGCACGATTCCCACGTAGTCCCACATAAAGCGCCGCAGCTCATCCCAGTTGTGGGATATCACAACGTCTTCATCGGAGTCCGTAACTCGCGAGGCGTCCCACTCCGGCGCCTTGCGCGGTGCTTGCACCGAGTCGAGATGTTCGTCGATATGCAGGGCGGCAGAACGGGCGTATACCAGGCATTCCAATAGGGAGTTACTAGCTAGGCGATTGGCGCCATGAAGGCCGGTAAAAGTGGTTTCCCCGATGGCATAGAGTTGGTCCAGGTCGGTGCAACCGTGTTGATCTACCATAATTCCACCGCAGGTATAGTGGGCGGCAGGCACCACCGGGATGGGCTCTTTGGTGATATCAATGCCGTATTTCAGGCAGTTGCTATATACGGTGGGGAAGTGCTCACGTACAAAGGTGGAATCTTTGTGGGAGATATCCAAATAGAGGCAGTCGGCACCAAGGCGTTTCATTTCGTGGTCAATGGCGCGGGCGACGATGTCTCTGGGGGCTAATTCACCGCGCTTATCAAAGCGTTCCATAAAGCGGCCGCCATCGGGCAGTTTCAACTGTGCTCCCTCGCCGCGCAGGGCTTCTGTAACCAGCAGGGCTTTAGCCTTGGGGTGGTAGAGGCAGGTGGGGTGGAATTGGTTGAATTCCATATTGGCCACCCGGCAGCCGGCGCGCCAAGCCATGGCAATGCCGTCGCCGCTGGCACCATCTGGATTACTGGTATACAGATAGGCCTTGCTGGCACCACCGGTGGCGAGGATCACGGCCTTGGCCTGCAATAGCTCGACTTCTTCAGTATTTTTATTCAGCACATAGGCGCCAGCACAGCGAAAACGCCCTTTCTCGGGGTCCGGTTGGCGTATTAAATCAATGGCGACGTGATGTTCAAAGCAGTCAATATTGGGGCTGTTGAGTACTTTCACCAGCAAGGTGCTATGTACGGCTTTGCCCGTGGCGTCGGCGCTGTGAATGATACGGCGATGGCTGTGCCCACCTTCTTTTGTCAGGTGGTAGTCCTCGCCCTCGCGGGTGAAACTCACGCCCTGGTCAATCAGCCAGCGAATGGCTGCGGTGCTCTCTTCTACCGTGAAGCGGACAGACGATGGGTGGCAGAGTCCGGCACCCGCGTCTAATGTGTCTGCAATATGTGACTCCACCGAATCCATATCGTCTAACACTGCCGCGATGCCCCCCTGGGCGAACCAGGTGGAACCGTCCTGCAGACGCTGCTTGGAAAGCAAGGCTACGCGGTATTTGGCGGAGAGATGCAGGGCCAGGGTGAGGCCAGCGGCGCCGCTGCCGATGACGAGAACGTCGTAGTTTACCGGGGCATTCATAGATTTCATTTATCTTTAAGGGTCGCGTAGTATAGCGCCTCCTGATTATTCGTCGATTTGACGTGGAACTTATGTCCTATTGTCAGTGTCTTCAACACAGTAAAAGAAACGCCTGCGCCGGCAGCCCCTCAGTAAATCGTTGTGGTGCCCGCAGTGTGGCTGGATATGGGAGTTGGGGATGACAGCGCATCAGGCGTCAACGAGTGACCGTGAGCTGGTGGAGCGGGTTCAAAAGGGAGATAAACGCGCTTTTGACCTGTTAGTACTCAAGTATCAACACAAAATTGTTGCTGTGGTCAGCAGATTTATCAAGGACCACAGTGAGGTACAGGATGTCACTCAGGAGGCTTTTATTAAGGCCTACAGGGCGCTCGCCAATTTCCGTGGCGACAGCGCTTTTTACACATGGATGTACCGGATTGCGATTAATACCGCTAAAAATCATTTGGTTTCCCGTAGCCGCAGGCCCCCGTCTTCCGATGTGGATCTTGAGGATGCTGAGTTTTACTCCGGCGCCGATCTGTTGCGGGATAACGAAACACCTGAGAACCAGATGTTTCGTGACCAGCTTGAATCTGCGGTGCATCGCGCCATTCGCGCACTGCCAGAGGATCTGCGCTCAGCGGTTACGCTGAGAGAGCTTGAGGGACTGAGCTATGAGGAGATCGCCGAGGTAATGGGATGCCCGGTAGGCACAGTGCGTTCGAGAATTTTTCGTGCACGGGAAGCTATTGACCGGACAGTCCAGGCCGTGATGGCCGGTGAGCCGGAAACACTGGGTGACCGGGGTTAAAATTGCGGAAAATTTTCCCAACTGGGGAAACCAACCGCCGAGAGCCCGGTCTTATCTCATACCAACTATGGTGCGTGTGGGCACCGAATAAATGATTGCACAAGAGGGTTAACCCCTATGTCCCACGGGAATCATCAGGAACGTCTCAACGAGTCGCTCTCGGCGCTTATGGATGGCGAAGTCAGCGAGTTGGAGTTGCAGCGGCTGTTAAAAGCCTCTTCGGCTTCTGAAGAGTTGGGTGAGCGCTGGTCACGCTACCAACTTGCGGCGAGTGTAATGCGCCGCGAACAGGTTGCCCCTGTGAACAGCAGTCTCGCTGCGAACATCTCTGCGGCAATTGATCTCGAAGAGCCCTTGTCGCAAACGGGGAGTGGTGGTGCCGTGGCGGCCAATGGGTTGATCAATAACCGTTGGTGGCGTCCGCTTTCACGCGGTGCGGTAGCGGCCACTGTAGCATTTGCTGCAATTCTTGGGGTTCAACAGATTACCGATACACAGCAGAGTCCAGTGCAGGGTCAGGGTGTGGAATTGATGGCGGAGGTTGAGCGCCCGGCACAGCCGGTAGTGCAATCTGCCCCGCAGCCGTCCGGTTTTTATGTGCCGGCACCATCTACCCGCTCAGTGAGCACAGCCACTCCGAGCTTTGTACCCGAGCAGCGCGGTGTGGTTGGCCAGCAGGTGATTCAGCAGGTGCCTACACCGGAGCTGATGCGCCATCTGAACCGCGTAATGATGCAACACTCAGAACAGGCCGCGCATGTCGGCAGCCAGGGCATGGTGCCTTTTGCCCGCGCGACCTACGGCGAACAAGTTGGTATGTAGCGTGACGAAAGCCGTTTTCAGGGGGAGTCTTATCCATATTGGAATTCGCAGGGCCAGTAACCTCTTACTGGCCACCTCACTGCTGGCGCCACTGGCGATCGCCCAGGAGACAGCCAGCACCGATAATGCTATCCAACCCAGTGCGCCGAGTATCGTAAACCTCGATATGGCCAGCACCCAGGCGGCAGCTTCTGCTGCTGAGGTGACAAACCCGAGCAGTGAACAGGATGCCCTGACTACCGCCAACCCGGAAGCTCCGGCTGTTGACCCCACAGTGCTCTCTGCGGAAGCTCTGACCAGTCCTGGTGCTGTGTCTGTAGCGGTTGCCGGTAATGAGGTAGAGCAGTGGCTGGCCAAGCTTGCCAAGGCGGTTGCTGAGCTGGAATACAGCGGGCTGGTCACCTTTGAGCACGCCGGCATGCTTGAAACCCTGCAGGTGGTACACGCGGTCCGCGACGGAGAACAGGTAGAGCGTGTGCGCTACCTCAGTGGCGAACCGCGAGAATTGATCAGCCACGGTAGCAGCAGCAATTGTGACTACGGTGTTTCGCCCAGTGCTCGGGCTACCCTATGGAATGCGGTGGGGCAGCAACAAGTTCAGCGCGCCTACCAGTTTATTTTGCGTGGCGAGGAGCGCATTGCCGACCGCGATGCAGTAGTGATCGAGGCCAGGCCGCGGGATCGCTACCGGCTCGGGCTGGTGGTCAGCTTAGACCGGGAAACCGGCCTGCCCCTTAAAACTATGTTGGTGAGCACTCAGGGCCGAGTGTTGGAGCGCTACCAGTTTGTACAGCTAGACTTGTCGCCGGTAGAGGATGGTGCTCTGGAGGCGGTCTCCAATAATGCGCGACGGGTTGATAATCGAACTAGCTGCGAATCCTCCCAGAGTCGCTGGCAAGTGCGCTGGCTGCCGGAAGGTTTCAAGGTGGTATCGGTGAAACCCCTTTCCGATGGCGATATGATGGTCTTTAGTGATGGGCTAGGCGTATTTACCGTGTTTGTGCAACGCCTTGGACCTGAGCTAAAGGATTTTAAAGGCAGAGCCATACGCGGTGCGACAGTGGCCTATATGGACCGGATGGAAGTCAATGGCGTCGCTTATACCGTTACTGTCGTTGGGGAAATCCCCGATGCCACGGCGCGCAGAGTAGCCAGTTCTATTGCTGAAAAAGGCTGAGTGCCGTGCTTGAAGAGCGCGGCCGTATTGTCGCCATAGAATCCGACGCTGTATGGGTTGAAACAATCCAGCGCAGCGCCTGCAATGGTTGTGAGGCCAAGTCTGGCTGCGGCACTGGTCTACTTGGTGACTTTTTTTCTTCTTCCACGCGAGTGAGAGCAGTTCTTAACGGCTACCCGGCCGATAAAATTTTCCTGAATGATACCGCCGTAATCGGCATTACTGAGAGTGCCCTTACCAGTAGTACCCTGCTGGTTTATTTGTTACCCCTGGTTTCCCTGATGCTTGTCGCACTATTGGGGGACTATCTTTTCGCTGAAGCTGGCGCCGTTATAGGCGCGCTACTGGGCCTGCTGGGCGGTGCTCTTGGCGTGCGTTGGTACAGTCGCCGCCAAGCTGCCAATCCCACTTATACCCCGGTGCTATTGCGCATAGAGCCCAGCAGCGGGCATTCATAACAGAACCTAAACTGATAACTCCAAGGTTTAATCGGAGTCTTTCCATGTTGGCCCGCTGCTATATAGAGCGCTGGCCCCTGCGCACGGCCTTTGTTATCTCCCGCGGAGCCCGCACTGAAGCAGAAGTCGTCGTTGTAGAGGTAAAGCTGGAAGGCCGCGTGGGTATTGGAGAGTGCACCCCTTATGCCCGCTATGGCGAAAGCCCTGAATCGGTTGTGCAGCAGCTGGAACCCTTGCTTTCCGAGCTGGCTGCCGGTTTGAAGCGAAGTGCTTTGGCGTCGCGATTGCCCGCTGGCGCCGCGCGCAATGCCCTCGACTGCGCGCTGGCTGACTGGGAGGCGAAGTACAATAATGTGCCCTTTGCCGGCCCCGATTCCCTGCCCACCGTACAGACTTTGGTGATCGACAGCCCGGAGGCCATGGCTATGGCCGCGGACAATGCGGTATCCCATGGAGTGCAAGTGTTAAAGCTCAAGCTGGATGATCATCTGGTCTGTGAGCGGGTGGCGGCCGTACGTGCCGCTGCGCCCAGTGCCCAGTTGGTGATTGATGCCAATGAAGCCTGGCAGAGCATTACTCTGATCGAACGCTGTCAGCAGTTGGCCGAGTTGGGGGTTGCCATGCTGGAGCAACCCTTGCCTGCGGACGACGATGAATTTCTCTCCACATTTCCCCATCCACTTCCTATCTGTGCCGATGAGAGCTGCCATACCCGAGCTGACCTGCCGCGCCTGAAGGGGCGCTATGAGATGGTCAATATTAAGCTCGATAAGACCGGGGGGATTCGTGAGGCTGAGGCTCTGGCGAAGGAGGCATCCGCGCAGGGTTTTGAGCTGATGCTCGGTTGTATGTTGTGTACCTCGCGGGCAATACGTGCGGCTTGGCCTCTGGGGTCAAAGGCGCGCTACCTGGATTTGGATGGCCCCACCTGGCTGGCGAGGGATACCGAGCCCCCACTGCGCTTTACTGCTGGCAGGGTTTATTGGTCGTAAGTAATCAGGTCGATCAGTATATCCAGATATTCTTCACTGGCTGCATCGGCGGAGATTGGTGGAAACTCCACGGTGATACAGGGTAGGGCGCGCTCGGCGCACCAGGTACCGAAAGAACCCGGTGTTTGGTAGCCTAGTTGTTCGACCAGTGGCAGCTGCATACCTTCGGCCAACCAGGCTCCCAGAGCAGTTTTGTCGGGGTCTTCCACGCAGCCCAGGGGCTCGTGGATGGATACCGTCCAAGGGGGTGCCAGTTTGGTAATCAACTGGGATAACGCGGAAGTTTCGCTCTCGGAGGCGGGCCTGTTGCCGGTACCGAGTTGGACATCGCGGGCATCTGCTGTGCTATTCCAGCGGTAAACATTGCCGCCGCCGTCCCAGTTCTCTGTGGCAAAGTTGCGGTTCAGATCCACGCCGTGTGCATTGCAGCGGGTACCCAACTGGCAACCATCGGGATTTACCGCCAGTATCACATGGTGCTTGAGTTGGTTCGTCGCGAGTGAGCGCAATGCACAAGAGAGTGCTACCACTGCTGCGACTTCATCGCCGTGGGTGCCGGCCATCACCAGGCCTGGTTTGTGGCCGGATTGAGCGGGAAAATAAAAAAGTGGTGCGCCCAGGGCACTGTATCCGTACAGTTCTTTGGGGAGGTGGAATTGGCCTCGCTGTGGGCGTGGGCGCAGTTTGGACATCGCTGGCCTTTACACAGATTTACATTAGGCGGCAGAACTTTCGTGGCTATACAGCCACTAAATCGTTACTGAATGTCCCTAAAGGGGCCGGAGCCATTCCGTCGAGGCATGCCCTGGAAGGGATTCAAATTCCAATGGTTTCATATTAGAAGGGAACACTAGGGGTAACAAACCTATGGTTAAACGCTGTACACAATATCTCTTGGTACTCTGTCTCTTGGTTTCCGGCGCTGCTAGTGCGCGCGGACTGCCAGAGCTTACCGAATTGATAGAGGAAAACTCTCCTGCGGTGGTTAAGATCAACACGGTGGATCGCAGCCGAGTGGCTCGCGGCAACAGTTCGCCGCAGTATCAGCAGGAAATCCCCGATATTTTCCGTCACCTGATCGAGCCACGCCGTCGTCAGCGCCCAGTGGCCAGCATGGGCTCAGGTTTCATCATTTCTGAAGATGGTTATATCGTGACCAACAACCATGTGGTCGATGGTGCAGATGAGGTGAGAGTTACGCTAACCGATCGCCGCGAATACGAGGCGAAGGTGATAGGCACCGATGAGCGCTCGGATCTCGCCCTGCTTAAGATCGAAGCCGATGACCTGTCGGCAGTGCGCTGGGGGGACTCAGAGGAGCTGCAGGTGGGTGAATGGGTGGTCGCGATCGGCTCGCCATTCGGCCTCGACTACTCCGCCAGTGCCGGTATCGTGAGTGCTATGGGGCGCAGTATTCCCAATGAGAGTCGTGAAAACTATGTGCCATTCATTCAGACCGATGTAGCCATCAACCCTGGTAACTCCGGTGGGCCGTTGTTTAATCTCGATGGGCGGGTAGTGGGGATCAACTCCCAGATTTATACCCGTAGCGGCGGATCTATAGGCCTGTCTTTCGCTATCCCAGCGAGCCTGGCCCAGGATGTGGTTGCCCAGTTGAAAGAGAAGGGTCGTGTGGATCGCGGCTGGCTCGGCGTTGGTATCCGCAATGTGGACCGTGATATGGCTGAAGCCATGGGGCTCGGTAAACCTTCTGGTGCGCTAGTGGAGCAGGTGAGTCCAGGTACTCCTGCGGCTGAGGCCGGTATTAAACCTGGAGATGTAATTATCCGTTTTGATGGTCGCAAGATTGGTGTACATGGAGACCTGCCACATGTAGTAGGTCAGGTTCGCCCCGGCACCGAGGTTCCTGTAGAGCTGATGCGCAAGGGCAGAACCGAAAAGCTACAAGTGGTTGTCGGTTCTCTTCCGGGTTCTGATGAAGAGCGCAGCCAGGCGTCCAATCAGCCGGCATCCAGAATGGGTGGCCCCCTCGGTGTGGTTGTCGAGGAAATCCCGGAAGGTATGAAGCAGCGCTGGAATGTAGATACTGGCGTGCTTGTACGCCAGGTTATTCCCGGCAAGCCAGGTGCAAAGGCGGGTCTGCGTAGCGGTGATATCATCGCCCAGCTGGGCTTTGAGGAAGTGACTGATATCAGCGACTACGAAACGGTGGTCGATGACCTCCCCAAAGATGAGCTATTGCCGATCCGCTTTTTCCGAGCTGGCCAGTCAACTTTCCGCACAATTAAGATCGAAAGCTAAGTACAAGAGGCAAATGGTGGCCCATTGGGTCACCTGCCTCTCACCTCTGCTCGGGAGTTCTGTTAGACTTGCGCCACACAGCTGGCAGCTCCGTCAGCTAATCATTTGATTTTTCAAGGGTTTTTATTCCGCAGTGGCCACAGATCTCTCACATATCCGCAATTTCTCCATTATTGCCCATATCGACCACGGGAAATCTACCCTGGCGGACCGCTTTATTCAGGATTGCGGTGGGCTCTCAGACCGCGAAATGGAAGCCCAGGTGCTCGACAGCATGGAGTTGGAGCGCGAGCGCGGTATTACCATCAAGGCGCAGAGTGTAACGCTCGACTACAAAGCGCGGGATGGTAAGACCTACCAGTTGAACTTTATCGATACCCCGGGACACGTGGACTTCTCCTACGAGGTATCCCGCTCCCTGGCAGCCTGTGAAGGGGCGCTGTTGGTAGTGGATGCCGCACAAGGTGTCGAGGCCCAGTCAGTGGCCAACTGTTATACGGCGATTGAGCAGGGCCTGGAGGTTATCCCGGTACTAAACAAGATGGACTTGCCTCAAGCGGACCCGGATAAAGTCGCTGAGGAAATTGAGGAAATCATCGGCATCGATGCAGCTGATGCGACCCGTTGCAGCGCCAAGTCCGGTCTGGGTGTAGAGGATGTCCTTGAGGATCTGGTGCGTCAGGTTCCACCACCCGAGGGTGATGTGGATGCGCCGCTACAGGCCCTGATCATCGACTCCTGGTTCGATAGCTATTTGGGCGTTGTGTCCCTGGTACGAGTAGTACAGGGCACCCTGAAAACCAAAGACAAGATTGTCACCAAGTCGATTGGTCGCCCCCATGTGGTGGATAACGTCGGTATCTTTACCCCCAAGCGCAAAGAAACTGGTGTGCTGCGTGCCGGTGAAGTGGGTTTTGTTGTGGCTGGCATCAAGGATATCCATGGCGCGCCAGTGGGCGATACCCTGACCCACGCTAAGGGTGCCGATGAAATCGAAATGCTGCCGGGCTTCCAGAAGGTCAAACCACAGGTTTACGCGGGTTTGTTCCCGGTTAGCTCCGACGATTACGAAGGCTTCCGCGATGCGCTGGAGAAGCTTTCTCTTAACGATGCCTCTTTGTTCTATGAGCCTGAGACCTCTGATGCGCTCGGCTTTGGTTTCCGCTGCGGCTTCCTCGGTATGCTGCACATGGAGATTATCCAGGAGCGTTTGGAGCGCGAGTATGATCTCGACTTGATCACCACCGCGCCAACTGTGGTGTATGAGGTTGAGCAGACCGACGGCGAAGTGGTGATGGTGGATAACCCATCGCGCCTGCCGGATGTGGGTAACATTGAGGAGATGCGTGAGCCTATTGCCGAGGTGAATATCCTGGTACCGCAGGAATATCTGGGCAACGTGATTACTCTCTGCGTGGAGAAGCGCGGTATTCAGAAAGATATGCAGTACGTGGGTTCCCAGGTATCCCTGCGCTATGAGCTACCCATGAGTGAAGTGGTGATGGATTTCTTCGACCGCCTCAAGTCGGTGAGCCGTGGCTTTGCTTCCCTGGATTACAGCTTTGTGCGCTTCGAAGCGGCAAAACTGGTGCGTCTGGATATCCTCATTAACGGGGATCGAGTCGATGCCCTGGCGCTGATCGTGCACCGTGAGAATGCCCAGCAGAAGGGGCGTGCCATGGCGGAAAAAATGAAAGAATTGATTCCCCGGCAGATGTTCGATGTGGCAATTCAGGCGGCTATTGGTGGCCAAGTGGTGGCCCGTACCACCGTAAAGGCTCTGCGCAAGAATGTGACTGCAAAATGTTATGGTGGCGATGTCACCCGTAAGAAAAAACTGCTTGAAAAGCAGAAAGCGGGTAAGCGCCGTATGAAACAGCTCGGTCGAGTGGAAGTGCCACAAGAGGCCTTCCTGGCCGTGCTGAAGGTGGATCAATAGCGGCTAGGTCCGCTATTGGCTTCAAGGAAAATAGAGATACATAATGGATATTAATTTACCTCTGATTCTGCTCTGGTTAGTCGTTATCAGTGGCGGTATCTGGCTGGTAGACAGCCTGTTTTTTGCCCGTCGCCGCAAAAAAGAAGGTGGGGGCAAGCAAGAGGATCCAGTGGTTGTGGAGTACGCAAAGTCGTTCTTCCCAATCCTGGCAATCGTTTTTGTGTTGCGCTCTTTTATTGTCGAGCCTTTCCAGATTCCCTCTGGCTCCATGATCCCAACCCTTCAGGTTGGTGATTTTATTCTGGTCAATAAGTATGAGTACGGCTTGCGCCTGCCGGTCTCCCGTAAAAAAGTAGTAGATATCGGCGAACCTCAGCGCGGCGACGTGATGGTGTTTTTCCCACCGCACATGAATGATACCTACTTTATCAAGCGGGTTATTGGCCTTCCCGGTGACAAAATTGAGCTGAAAAACAATGTGCTCTATGTCAACGGTGAGCTGGCACCGCAGGAGCTGATTCAGGCGATGCCCCCGGTAAATCCGAGACAGGAAATATTGTGGGAAAATCTCTATGGCAAGCGCCATTTAATGCAAAAAAATATCCCTGCCAGTCAGTACGGTAACTTTAGTGGTGTAGTCCCGGAAGGCCATTACTTTATGATGGGCGACAACCGCGATAACAGCCTCGATAGCCGTGCATGGGGCTTTGTCCCTGAGCGTGATGTAGTGGGTAAAGCTTTTGCTATTTGGATGCACTGGGACAACTGGCTCAGTTTGCCCAGCTTTAAACGAGTAGGCTCTATCCAATAACGAAAATGGTCGGCGTTGTGCCGGCGATATGGATTGAGGGCAAAGGTAATGAGTAGTGTTATCCGGGTTTCACTAAAGCGTCAGCGCGGCATGAGTTACTGGGGTTGGTTGTTGGTTATTGCGGTGTTGGGCTTTGCCCTTACCTGTGTTTCTAAAATGGCCCCAGCCTACGTGGATGCGCGTTATGTGAGTGAGGCCCTGAGAACTCTGGGTGAGAACCCTGAGCTGGAAAATATGTCGACCGGCCAGATCAAGAAAGAGCTGGGCCGTTTCTTTCTGATCAACAATGTGCGCGGAGAGCCCACTAAAGCATTGCAGGTGGTGCGTGGGGCGAAAAGTACTGTGGTCAGTATTAATTACGAGTTGCGCCAGCCGCTGATTTATAACGTGGATGTCGTGATGAAATTTAACAAACAGCTCGATACGGCCAAGCCTGAGCTTTGTTGTGATCCTTTGATAGATCTGGAGCAATTCCGCAAACGTGACTGACCTTTTACTGGAGCGCCTCTGCCAGCGCCTTGGCCACAAATTTGAACAAAGCACTCTTTTGGAGTTGGCGCTTACACACCGATCCCACGGCAGCCGTAACAACGAGCGTTTGGAATTTCTCGGTGATTCCATTCTCGGCTTTACTATTGGTGCCGCACTCTATGAGCAATTTCCCCAGGGGCGCGAGGGCCAGCTGAGCCGTTTGCGCGCGCAACTGGTCAGTGGTGAAACCCTGGCCAAGCTGGCGCGAGAGCTGGATATTGGCGACTGCTTGCGCCTGGGCGAGGGGGAGATGAAAAGCGGCGGCTTTCGCCGCGCCTCTATCCTGGCTGATGCGGTGGAGGCCCTGATCGGTGCCATCTACCTTGATGCCGGTCTGGAGGCAGCGCGCGCTAGAGTGCTGGCATGGTTTGCACCACGGCTACAGGAGTTGTCACTGGAGACGGTGAAAGACCCCAAAACCCGCTTGCAGGAATGGCTCCAGGCCCGTAAAAAGCCACTGCCTGAGTATTCAGTCGTGGATGTGTCCGGTGCTGAGCACGCCCAGCACTTTATCGTAGAATGCCGGGTTAGTGGTTTGGCCCAGCCGGTTCGCGGCGAGGCCAATAGTCGCCGCGCCGCAGAGAAAACTGCCGCGGTAGAGGCTTATAAGCGCCTCACTGGGCAGGACTAACCTTACAATTAGAGCGCAGCGGTTTATCGCCCGGCTCGGACAGATAGCCCCTGTGTGCGGGGGCGAGCAGAGCCCGGTTTCGCTGGGCACTTCAACCCTTTCGGAGAAACTTCTTGAGCGAACAACCCTCTCGCTGCGGCTATGTAGCGATCGTCGGCCGCCCCAATGTGGGAAAGTCCACGCTGCTTAACCATTTGCTGGGCCAGAAGCTGGCGATTACTTCACGCAAGCCCCAGACAACCCGCCACAACATGCTCGGTATTAAAACCGATGGCCCCAATCAGATTATTTTTGTGGACACACCCGGCCTGCATTCGGATCAGGAAAAGGCCATCAACCGCTATATGAACCGTGCGGCTTCCAGTGCAGCTCGGGATGTAGATGTGGTGGTGTTTGTCGTGGAGCGCACCCGCTGGAGTGAGGGAGACCAGCTGGTGGCCGATAAGTTACGCGGTCTCAAGTGTCCGCTGATTATCGCCGTCAATAAAGTCGATCAGCTGGAGGATAAGAGTGATCTGCTGCCTCAGCTGCAGGCTTTGGCGGAACAGCACCCTAAGGCTGAAATTGTGCCGATCTCGGCACTGCGCAACGTCAACCTTGATTCCTTAGAAGAGGTAATCCTCAAGCATTTGCCAGAGGGGCAACACTTCTTCCCAGAGGATCAAGTTACTGATCGCAGTTCACGCTTCCTCGCCGCAGAGATTGTGCGTGAAAAAATTATGCGTCAGCTGGGTGCGGAAGTGCCCTACCAAGTCACTGTTGAGGTTGAGGAGTTCAAACAGGAAGGGAAGATTCTGCATATCAGCGCGGCGATCCTGGTGGAGAGATCGGGGCAGAAGCGAATTATCATCGGCAACAAGGGTGAGCGTATCAAGCAGATTGGCAGTCAGGCTCGTGAAGATATGGAGCGCCTGTTCGATAGCAAGATAATGCTGAATTTGTGGGTTAAGGTGAAGTCCGGCTGGTCTGATGACGAGCGTGCCCTACGCAGTCTCGGCTATCGTGACGAGTAACCCTCTTCCCCTGACTCGTCCGCCATGAAGACACCACCGCCGGCGCAGCCGGCGTACATTCTCCACGCCCGGCCCTATCGCGACTCCAGCCTGATTCTTGAGTTATTCACTCCAAACCATGGCCGTATTGGTTGTGTTGCCCGCGGTGCTCGGAGGGACAAGCAGCGGCGCCAGCAGGCGCTGCAACCTTTTACGCCTCTATTAGTTACTCTGCTCGGTGCTGGATCCCTGAAAACCCTCGGGCCCGTGGAGAATGTTGGAGTTCCACTCTGGCTTAAGGGGCGTGCTGTCTATGGCGGGCTCTACGCCAATGAGTTGATGGTGCGCTTGCTACCGGAGGGTGAGGGGCACATAGGTCTGTTTGCCACCTATCAGCGTCTACTGCAGGAGCTATCAGATCTGGGCGGTACGGACAGTGCAGAGTTGGAAGGACCACTGCGCAGTTTCGAATTACAGCTGCTCGGGGAGTTGGGTAGTTGTCCGCCGTTGGATTATTGTGTGCAGAGTCAGGGTGTTGTGAGTGAGGCCGGCAGCTACAGGTTGGAATTGGAGGTGGGCTTTGTGCCGGTGCACAGGCAGGGTGCCACTGCTCTGCGTGAGCGGGAGTTTTTTGGTTCAGAGCTGCTGGGAATACTGCAGGCTAAAGAGTCAGGTAAGTGGCCGGCAGAAGTATTGGGCCCGGCAAAGCGCTTAACCCGTATTTTGTTGCACACATTACTGGGGGAGAAGCCATTGCAGAGCCGCGAGTTATTTAAACAGGTTTACGGGAAATGATTGTTAGCATCGGTACCGACATTTGCAATTACAGCCGTATCGAGTCAGTTTGGCGCCGCCATGGTGATCGTTTCGTGGAGCGTATATTGAGTGATGGCGAACGCTGTGATTTTGCCGATCTTGCCGAGGCCAATAAAACGGCCTATTTGTGCAAGCGCTTTGCTGCTAAAGAAGCGGTGGGTAAAGCTCTAGGTACTGGTATTGGAGAGGGTGTTTCCTGGCAGGATATCGAAGTGCGTCGGCGCCAGGGTGCAGCTCCGCAGGTGCTGCTGCAGGGTGGAGCGCAGAGGCGGGCTCAGGCGATGGGGGTGGAGGTGATACACCTCTCCCTTTCCGATGAAAAGGATGCAGCCCTGGCGTTCGTGATTTTTGAAGCTCGCAGTTAGGCCGGAGCATCTCCCCGGCCTTAATTCACTGCGAGTCAGGCAACCTCCAACCCAAACAGTGTGTCGAGATCCTGCTCAGAGGCCCATTCTCGCAGGGCGCGAATTTCCCTGAGTGCCCTATCCAATTTGCGGCGGTCGAGCTGGGGATTCTCCTGATTTTGCTGGATGCGTAACTCCTCCTGTAACACACAAGTGGCCTCTCGTAGGCGTGATACGCCACAATAACAGCAGCCGCCGTGCATGCGGTGGGTCAACTCAAACATACCTTTTATGTCACCTAGACCCTGTAGTCGCTCAAGTTCCCGTTCATCGGTTATCAACCCATCCACGAGCATTTGCAGCATATCCCTGGCCAGTTTTGCATCGCCATTTGCTAGGTTTAGACTCTCGCCGATATCCACCAGGCGCATCTGGTTTGGGCTCAATTTTTCTACCACTTGTGGAGTGATAATTTTGAGCCAGCGTTTGATCATATGGGACAACTGGGCTTCGCTCACTGGTTTGCTCAGGTAGTCGTCTAGCCCTGCGGACAGTAGCCTCGCCTTCTCTTCGGCTCCCACATGGGCAGTGAGTGCAATAATGGGCGTGCGGCGGCCGGTCTCTCGTTCGCGGATGCAGCGGGTGACTTCAATACCGTCCATACCGGGCATCTGGATATCCATAAAGACCAAGTCGAATGTGCTTTGCTGCCAATGTAACAGGGCTTCTTCACCACTGGCGGCGATCACCACCTCTACACCCTGGGCGCGCAGTAACTCGCCGACCAGGCGCCGGTTGGCGGCGTGATCATCCACGGCCAGGACACGCGGCGGCGCGGGCCAGGGGAGGGCGGGTACGGCACCATTACTGGGGCGAGGCTGGCTCTGTTGGGGGACGGCTCTTTTCAGAGCGCGAAGCAGGTTCTCGCGGGTTACCGGCTTGCCAAGGAAAGTTAAGGTGCGGGTGCGCAGCTGCTCATAGCAGCGGCGCAGCTCTGCTGGGGCACCGAGTACGATTACCCGGCATTGATAGGCATCGACCAGGGACTGTACCTTCATGCTGAAGCTGTCGAAGTCTCCCTTGGCGATGGCGGTATCGATAATCACCGCATCTGGCAGCGCATCGTGCCGCCACATTTGTTCAATTGCTGGCTGCAGAGTATCGGTATCGGCAAGTTCAATGGGTTCAACCTGCCACTGTTTGAGCAGTTGAGCAACCTGGGAGCGGGTCAATTCGTTGGGGTCGGCAATCAGTATGCGGCAGTCTGGGAAAAGCACCCGTGGCGGGATGCCGCGGTTGCGTTCGGGCACCAGGGTCAGCTCCACCCAGCAGGTGCTGGCACCATTCGCAGCTACTTCCATACCCGTGCAACCGCGCATGCGTTCGACGAGGCTGCGAGCGATAGAGATACCGAGACCGTTGGCGCTGATCTGCTGCGAATGTTGTGGTGTTTTGGCGTTGAGAATTTGTTCCAGCTCGCGGCGGCCGGGCTCATCAATGCGATTTCCCAGGTCGGTAACACTGATTCGCAATACCAGTTCAGAGTCCTTATTGCTCTGTACAATGAGGCGTACCGGGATATTACCATTCTCGGAACTGCGCACGGCGTTACCGAGCAGGTTGGTAAATATTTGCTTTGTACGCAGAGGGTCGCCCACCAGGGTGACAGGCAATTGTGGGTCAATCAGTGGCACCAGTTCCAGGTGGTGCTCATAGGCATAAGGGGCAAGGATTTGCAGGGTCTCCTCAAGCAGCTGCCCCAGGTCCATAGGGATATGGTCGAGCACCAAATTGCCGGACTCGATTCGAGAAAAATCCAGAATATCGTTAATTGTGGTGAGCAGGTTTTCTGAGGAGCGCAGAATGGTTTGCAGGTAGTCCTGTTGTAGCTCATCGATCTCGGTTTTAAGCAATAAATTAGTAAACCCGATAATGCCGTTTAATGGTGTGCGGATTTCATGGCTGGTATTGGCAAGGAAGGTCGACTTGATACGGCTCGCCTCCTGGGCCCTTTTGCGTGCCAGGTCCAACTCGATATTTTGCTCTTCCATACTGTCGAGAGACTGACGTAGATCGTCCATGCTCTGCAGCATGTTGGATTTATAGTCCCGCTGGTAATTGGCAAGACTTTCACCCATCTCGTTAATCTGATCGGCCAGTTGTGCGAGTTCGCGGTTCTCTATCTCGTGAATGCGGCGGTCAAACTCACCGCGCCCCATGGCTTGTAACACCTGTCCCATACGTACCAGGCTGTGAGCAAAACGCTCAGATAAAATCACCGACCAAGCTAGGGCGGCCAAGGTGCAAATAATTAAGCCCACCAAGCCCACGAGTAATACTTGGTAGGTGCCCACAAGAAAATAGGGCCGGTGTAGCTCGATACTAATCCAGCAGGTGGTGATGTCCCCCTTTAATGGCTGTAATACCTGTAGGGTTTCATCATCTTCAAAAATAAAAGCTTCGCGCTGATTGAGTTGGTGGTTTGTAAGCGGGGTGCGTGGTCGTGGGCCCACACTGGCCAGAAGCCCCAGCCCAGTGGATCTATCCAGTGAGATTTTTTTACTTTCCTCAGTGGAATAAATATGCACCGAGCGCACCATGTCCTTTTCCAACATCAGTGCCAGAAGGCTCTTGCGTAACCATTCCATACGCAGATCGAAAGGGTGGCCGCCACTCATTTCAATTAACTCGGCCAGTTGCTCGGCACTTGCCCGTCCGTGGCTGAGTAAGAGCTGGCGGCGATCGTGCATTTGTTGCAGTGTGAACACCAGGGCCAGAGTCATGGCCAAAATCAGCGCTGGCGCAACCGTGAAGCGAAACATAGTTGAACGCAACGAGCGGAGCTCTGAAGGAGCCGGCATGGAAGGGTCGGTATTATTTGGGGCCATGAGAAATCAAGGGTCTTGTGCGATTATTTTTTCCCCATTTTACCCCTATGCGAGAGGAGGCGCACTCCTATACGGGCTGCTCTGGGTAAATGTTTTCTGCTTTGCGATTTTTTGATATTTGTAATAACTCGACTATATAGTCCACCAAAATAGTCGGTATTTAGTCCGGGAGGGAGCATCGGGTACACTGTGCGGCCGCAATATGTCTGGACTCAAGGTGCTATGGATTACCCAACGATTGCTGACTGCGTAGGTAATACGCCACTGATCAAGCTGCAACGCCTCCCCGGTGATACCAGCAATACGATTTTGCTCAAGCTGGAAGGCAATAATCCGGCCGGTTCGGTAAAAGATCGCCCGGCTCTATCAATGATCAACCACGCCGAGGCAAGAGGGCAGATTAAACCAGGGGATACCTTGATAGAAGCTACCAGCGGCAATACGGGTATCGCACTGGCAATGGCAGCTGCCATTAAAGGTTATCGTATGATCCTGATTATGCCGGACAGTGCTACCGCAGAACGTAAGGCCTCTATGACAGCATACGGTGCCGAGCTGATTTTGGTCAGCGCGGAGGAGGGAATGGAAGGTGCTCGGGATCTGGCTCTTCAAATGCAGACCGAAGGTCGTGGTCTTGTGCTCAATCAGTTTGCCAATACGGATAACCCTCTGGCCCATTACGAGGGTACCGGACCCGAAATTTGGCAGCAGACCGCTGG
Source organism: Microbulbifer mixtoriginis (SeqCode) (assembly GCF_052467235.1). Classification (NCBI taxonomy): domain Bacteria; kingdom Pseudomonadati; phylum Pseudomonadota; class Gammaproteobacteria; order Cellvibrionales; family Microbulbiferaceae; genus Microbulbifer; species Microbulbifer mixtoriginis (SeqCode). The sequence continues at coordinate 3,734,748 of NZ_CP174305.1, forward strand.
GGAAATTACTCATTTTGTCTCTTCTATGGGGACCACAGGTACCATAATGGGCTGCGGCCGCTTTCTGAAAGAGCAGAAGCCGGAGGTTCAGATTGTGGGTCTGCAGCCAACCGATGGTTCCAGTATTCCCGGAATTCGCCGATGGCCACAGGCTTACCTACCAAGAATTTTTGTCCCAGAGGAAGTGGATCTCGTTATCGATATGGATCAGCGGGAGGCGGAGGAAATGACACGTAGGCTGGCGCGTGAAGAGGGCATCTTCTGTGGTGTTTCTTCCGGCGGAGCGGTTGCCGGAGCACTGCGCCTTTCCAGCCAAGTGGAGAATGCCATAATTGTGGCAATCATCTGTGACCGCGGCGATCGCTATTTATCCTCGGGATTGTTCAATCAGTAAGGCTGGGAAAAAGGCACAGTCGGGTGTGCAGATTTTTTATTGCCCCCGACTTTAGTGTGAATTTTTATATGCCTGCCAATCTATCTGCGTATATTTGATATTTTCTCTCTGCGACTTTTATTTTTATTTTTTTGATGCTCTGATTTTAAGCGTGTCCTCAGTTTAAGCTTGTCAGTGCGTAGATTGTTTTATTAAAACAAAGACTATTACTTAGCGGTGGGCGGCAGGTGAGGGCTTAAAACTCTCTTTATGTGGCTAATGAATAGGCTTTCACTAAAAAGGCTGTAATAGAAGCTGATTTTCTCAGTTTTCGAGTGTCACCGCAGAGATGTCGAAAATGAGCGGGTCTCCTTGTAAAAGCCTTTCAACCCGGCAAGCCTTCCTTTGGTCGCATTCTCCTCGGTAAAAATTCTCGCTACTCAATGTGATTGACCAATTGGTATTGTCGTTTGCAGTTTCCAGTATCAAGCCATATCCGCTGGGGTGAGTTATCGCTAAATTTCACGCAGCTTGTTGAAAACATAAAGAAAATCGTGGACTTTAGTCTGACCAAACCTATGATAGAAGCGTCCCTAATTTGGGAAGTTATTCTTTTTGCTTGGTTTTGCCATCATGCAAGCTACCGAGCAATGCTAGTAAGCTTACAAATTCCTGTTTCGGCCCGGTTAAAACATGGTTCAAGTCAGAAAACATCATTCCTTTGGAGGTGAGAGAGAGCACGACCTGGAAGCCTGGTTGCGCCATGTGCAAAAACTGGCTGGGCTGGATGGGGCTGCCATAGTGACCTTGCGCCGTGCAGCAGAAGTAAGTGCTGAAGCTGAACAACAGGCTATTGCCGCGGAAAATATTTGGGCAGAGGGTGCCAGCAGTTTTGCCACCGGCCTTGAAATGGCGGAAATCCTGGCGGACTTGCAAATTGATTCTGAAGCACTAGTGGCTGCAGTGCTCTACCGAGCAGTACGAGAGAAGCGCCTCGCGCTTAAAAGCGTTGAAGAGGAGTTTGGGTCGGTTGTAGCCAAGCTTATTCGCGGGGTACTGCGGATGGCGGCTATTCGCAGTCGCAGTGCCGATACTAGTGAGGAAAGCAAAAGCGGTGCGGTAGAGGAACACTCGGAAAATATTCGCCGTATGTTGGTGGCGCTCGTTGATGATGTTCGCGTTGCGCTGATCAAACTTGCCGAGCGGACCTGTGCAATTCGTGCGGCCAAGAATGCTGAGCCCACAAAGCGCCAGCGGGTCGCTCGCGAGGTGGCCGATGTTTATGCACCACTGGCGCATCGCCTCGGTATAGGGCATATCAAGTGGGAGTTGGAGGACTTGTCCTTCCGTTACCTCGAGCCTGAAGACTACAAGCAGATAGCGCGCCTTTTAGATGAAAAGCGGATGGCGCGACAAGAATATATCGATGAGGTGCTGGAGCTTCTTCGCACAGAACTGGCGCGGGCGGATATAGAGGGTGATGTCTATGGCCGCGCAAAGCATATCTACAGTATCTGGCGCAAGATGCGCCGCAAGAATATCGGCTTTTCTCAGGTTTATGACATTCGTGCTGTGCGCATACTGGTACCTACCGTGCGGGATTGTTACGCGGTGTTGGGGATTGTACATAACCTCTGGCGCAATATTCCCAACGAGTTTGATGACTATATTGCCTCTCCGAAGGAGAATGGCTATCGCTCCCTACACACTGCAGTGATCGGCCCCGAACGCAAGGTGCTGGAAGTGCAAATCCGTACTTTTGCCATGCACGAGGAGGCTGAATATGGGGTGTGCGCTCACTGGCGGTATAAGGGCACCGACCTGAAAACAGAGAGCCAAGATAGCTATGAGCAAAAGATCTCTTGGCTGCGGCAAGTGCTCGACTGGCATGAAGAGGTGGGTGGTAATCCCTTACAAGAAGATCTTCAGACCGGGGAAGGGGACTCCCGTATCTATGTTTTTACTCCAGATGGCCATGTAGTCGATTTGCCCCGCGGAGCCACACCGCTGGATTTCGCCTATAAAATCCACACCGAGATTGGTCATCGCTGTCGCGGCGCTAAGGTGGATGGCCGCATAGTGCCATTAAACCACGAACTGGAAACCGCCAATCAGGTGGAGATTCTCACTGGTAAACGTGAAGCCCCCAGCCGCGATTGGCTTTCGTCCGGTATGGGCTATATAACAACCTCGCGGGCACGGGCCAAGATTATCCACTGGTTTAAGCAGCAGGCCCGGGATCAAAATATTGCCGATGGTCGCAGTATTTTGGATGGTGAGTTCAAACAGCTCGCTCTGAGTGATTTTAATTTTGAGCAGCTTGCCGCCAAGCTGAATATGCACTCGTTGGATGATCTCTACGCGGCAGTGGGAGCTGGGGATATCGGTGTGGGGCAGGTGCTGAATACCGCCCAGCGTATGGTAAAGGTCGACAATGCGGAGCGTGTGCCTTCACTTACTGCCCCGGTGGCCACGGGGGCGGGCAAAGCCGATGTTTATATCGAAGGGGTTGGCAATTTACTGACGCATATTGCGGGTTGTTGTAACCCTGTTCCCGGTGATGAAATTATGGGTTACATCACTCTTGGTCGCGGGGTATCGATACATCGTAAAGACTGCACGAATATGCTGCGTATGCAGGCAGAGGAGTCTGAGCGAGTACTAGAAGTTAATTGGGCGGCAAAACCGAGGGAGCTCTATGCGGTGGAAATCGTTATCGAAGCCTATGATCGCCTGGGGCTGTTGCGCGATGTCACCGCTATGCTCGATAGTCAGAAAATCAATATTACGGCGATGCAGACACACAGTAATAGGCATAAGCATACTGTAGAGATGGTACTTACCGCCGAGATTCATAATTTTGAAGAGTTGAGTTACGTGTTGCACCGTATTAATCGCCTGCCCAATGTCGCATCGGCGAAGCGGCGTATGCTGCGCTGAGGGGGACCCTTGCAAGACCAATACTCGGTGGAGGACTTACTCCACCTAATGTCCCAGTTGCGCAACCCAAACGGTGGTTGCCCCTGGGATTTGAAACAGACATTTTCCAGTATTGTTCCTTCAACGATTGAAGAGGCCTATGAAGTGGCCGAGGCAATTGAGCTTGAAGATTTCGAACATCTACATGAAGAGCTTGGGGACTTATTGTTTCAGGTGATCTTCTATTCCCAGCTCGGCCGTGAGCAGGGGCATTTCGACTTTTCCCGTATTGTGGACACCCTGGTACGCAAGTTGGTGCGACGCCATCCTCATGTATTCCCCAGCGGAAAGCTCTATGGCGAGAATGGCTCCTCTGCAATGGATGAAGCGCAAGTAAAGCAAAACTGGGAAGCCATTAAAGCTGAAGAGCGCAACGCAAAGGGTGAGAGTGGAGTCCTGGCTGGTGTTACCGCGGGCTTACCCGCGTTGACGCGTGCGGCCAAATTGCAAAAGCGTGCCTCACAGGTGGGTTTTGATTGGCCAGATATTACCGGTGTGCTGGACAAAATAGAGGAAGAGGTAGCCGAATTGCGCGAGGCTATTGCAACCGGTGATCGTGAGCATGCTGGGGAGGAGCTCGGCGACCTGTTGTTCTCCTGTGTAAACGCGGCCAGGCATTTGAAAGTTGATCCTGAGTCTGCACTGCGACAGTGTAATCGTAAGTTCGAGCGTCGTTTTGGCGCTGTTGAGGCAGCGCTCAGGACAGATGGACGTGGGCCAGAAGATGCCAGCCTGCAAGAGCTTGATCGACTCTGGGAACGCGCGAAAGACACAGAAAGACAGGATTCAGACAGATAAGTAGCCGTATTGGCCGCAGTTTATTCTGCGGTAATGGCGGTACCACAGTCATAATCTTGCCCAATTTGGGGTGGACGTGTAAGGTAGCGCTCTTTTGGCGCGGCGGCTCTTAGTGCGTCGATAGTTTTGGAGGCTTACTGAACATGCGAATTATTCTCTTGGGGGCACCGGGGGCCGGTAAAGGCACTCAGGCACAATTCATAACAGAGAAGTTCGGCATTCCGCAGATCTCCACCGGCGATATGCTTCGCGCTGCGGTGAAAGCGGGCACACCTCTCGGCTTGCAGGCAAAAGACATCATGGAGGCCGGCAAACTGGTTTCCGACGACCTGATTATTGCCCTGGTGAAAGAGCGCATCGCAGAGGCAGATTGTGCAAATGGATTCCTTTTCGATGGTTTCCCCCGCACTATTCCCCAAGCGCAAGCACTGCTGGATGCCGATGTGCATATCGATCATGTGCTGGAAATTGCTGTGGACGATGAAGAAATCGTCAAGCGCTTGTCTGGGCGTCGCGTGCACGAGGGTTCAGGCCGCGTCTATCACGTTGTGTACAACCCGCCCAAGAGCGAAGGTGTGGATGATGTGACTGGTGAGGCACTGGTACAGCGCAGTGATGATACCGAAGAGACCGTGCGCAAGCGTTTGGCGGTTTATCACGAGCAGACGGCGCCGCTGGTTGGCTTCTACCGAGAGCTGGAAGTGCGCTCCCCTGAAGCAGCTCCGAAATACAGTAAAGTGATGGGAGTTGGCAGCATGGATGAGATCCGCGATAAGGTCATCGAAGCATTGAGCTGATCGCACTGAACATTGTTAAAAAAAGCCCCCGTTTGGGGGCTTTTTTGTATCTTCTCCGATGGTTTCCTTTTTAGTTTCGCAAGCGCCTACCTTGTAGTTGACTGACCAATCATTAAGATGGCCGGCAGGTTATTCCTGGCAAAATTGTATTTCAGACGGGTCTTTGTATGTCCACAGCGATAGTTTTGATGAATCTGGGTACCCCTGCGCAGCCCACGCCGTCCGCCGTAAGAGATTTCTTGCGAGACTTTCTCTCCGACCCCAGGGTAGTGGAAATACCCCGACCACTGTGGCTTACAATACTAAACGGTTTGATATTACCTTTTCGCCCCAAGAGAATTGCTCCGGCTTATGCGGAAATCTGGAATTGCAGCGCGGACGATGCGCAAGTTGAAGGTTCACCACTTCTCTACTATACCCGCCATCAAGCGCAGCTACTGCAAAAGCATTTAAAGGATAAAGGGCGGGATATCGCGGTAGAGTATGCCATGACTTACGGTGAACCGCGCCTCGATAAAGTTATTGAAAGCTTGCGATCAAAAGGCTATGAGTCCTTTGTTGTTTTCCCTTTATATCCGCAGTATTCGGCTACCACTACTGCTGCAATATATGATCAAGTGGCGCAAATTTTCCGAAAGAGTCGTGATATTCCGGATATTTCCCTGGTTCGTGATTATTACCACAACCCTCTATATATTAAATCTCTCGCCAACTCTGTCAGGGAACACTGGCAGAAACACGGCCAGGCTGAAAAATTAATGCTTTCTTTTCACGGTATCCCCAAAGCAAATGTTGATAAAGGGGACCCCTATTTACGCCATTGTCAGGAAACCGCGAGGCTGCTTGCGGAAGAATTACAAATTTCCCCGGAGCGTTGGCAAGTTACTTTTCAGTCACGCTTTGGTAAGGCTGAGTGGTTGCAACCTTATACCGATAAAACTCTGATTGAATGGGGCAAAGGCGGTATCAAGAGTGTTGATGTGATTTGCCCAGCATTTTCGGCCGATTGTTTAGAGACATTGGAAGAAATTTCGGTAGAGAATCGCGCTAATTTTATCGAAGCGGGTGGAAGTGAATACCATTATATTCCCGCGTTAAATTTACGTGCGGATCATATCGAAGCTCTTGCTGCGGTTGTTGAAGATAAGTTGCCAGGCCCAAAATAATTTTTACTTTTAGGTGTTTTGCCTCTTCAAAAGGCAATTTGTTAAGGAAAAGAGACTTATTTGCTGAAAAATTTCTCATTTTTCGCTTTTTTACTTGCAATGCCGTGTATTTTTATTAACTTTGATAAAGTTGTATTGAAATAGGCAGCGCACCGCTCTGTATAAGCAATAAAATAACCCCCGGGTTTTATTCGATAGCTAACAGGCCGCGTTGCCAGCACACTTTTGGAAGTACTTCTTCTTTTTAATGAGGAGACAAGGGATGGCAAGAGTAGTAAAAAAGAGTACACGTGCTAAAAAGGCAACTACATCGACCAAAGCGTCGCCAGTAGTCGTAAAAGCACAGAAAGCCGTGGATGCAGCAAGTAAGTCGCTGGATGCACAAATGGATCGTGTGGCAAAAGCAAAAGCGCGGGCACAAAAAAGTAGTACGGCAGCGGCCAAGGCTTCCTTGACCAGCGCCAATGGTAAAGCAAAAGATTTACGCGCCAAGCTGGCGATGGCAAAAATGGAGCTTGCCAAGGCCAAGACCATGGATGCCGTGCGTCATGCAGAAGAAGCGGCTAAGGAGAAGGTGGCCACCCTTTCTGAAAGCCTTTCTGCCAAGGCAGATAAAGACCTGGCGGCGGCATTGAAGGCGTTCGAAGCGCGCTGGATGAAGTCTCGCGTTAAGGCTCATGCCAAGAAGATCAAAGCCGCCGAGAAAAAAGCTGAGGCTAAGATAAAAGCTGCAGCAAAGAAGGCTGCGACAAAAGCCAAGGAGCTAGAGAAGAAAGCAGCTGCGAAGCTAAAAGCTGATGCTCAAAAAGCTAAAAAGGCGGCGACTAAAAAGACTACTACGGCCAAGAAAGTAGGCCGCCCCAAAAAGGCTGCTTCTGAAACTAAAGCCACCAAGCGTGTAGGGCGCCCCAAGAAGGCCACCTCCGCAGCAAAGCCAGCGAAAAGAGTAGGGCGTCCGAAGAAGTCTGCTAGCAAAGCGGAGGCGGCCAAGAAAACGCCAACTCGTCGAGGGCGCCCACCTAAGGCCGGTACCGCTCGCCGTGGTCGACCACCCAAGAGTGCGGCTTAATTAAACCTCCTCTAGTTCACAGCATGCCTTAGTGGCATGGCTCACTCTTCATCAACCCCGGTTAATACCGGGGTTTTCTCTTTCCTCAATATCGCTAATCTACATGACTAGACCTTGTGACCGTGCCACAATTCACTCCCTTCGATAACCCGGTTTGAAATAGTTGTGAAGATTCTTGCCCTGGATACCACGTCTGGTGCCTGCTCAGTGGCACTTTATAGTAATGGCCAGATTACCGAACGCTTTGTGCAAGCAGAGCGAGACCATACACGGCGCCTGCTACCAATGGTGGATGAGGTATTGGCTGAGGCCCAGTTGAGCCTTCCCGACCTGGATGCCCTTGCTGTAAGCAGGGGGCCCGGCTCATTTACGGGTCTGCGTATCGCTATCAGTTGTGTACAGGGGCTGGCCTTTTCCGCCGATAAGCCAGTAGTGCCGGTTTCCAGCCTTGCCGCTTTGGCCTTGGGGGCCAGAAGGGCGCACCCGCAGTGGGGAGGAGATCCTATTGTCGCTATGCTCGACGCTCGTATGCAGCAGGTGTACTGGGGTATTTACGGCACCGAGATGCCTAATGACAGCTTGATACCTGAGGCAGTACAGAATTCAGAGCAGGTTCTACTGTCATTGAGTGAGGCCAAGCTGACAAACACATATTACGGTGCCGGTCCCGGTTGGCACTATGAGGCATTAGGCAAGGCTCGAGCGGCAGAGCTGGATCTGAATGCCTTAATCCATGCACGGGATATTGCTGAGCTAGCGGTTCCTCTCTATCGAGCTGGTGCAATGGTATCTGCTGAAGCTTTGGAGCCCGTTTATCTTCGCAATGAAGTTACCTGGCAAAAACGTCAAAAAATTCGATCCTGATAATTCATGGAAATATTTCAGATTGTTGTACTGGCCCTGATCCAGGGCTTGACTGAATTTCTCCCTATTTCAAGCTCGGCACACCTGATCTTGCCTGCAGAAGTTTTAGGGTGGCAGGATCAAGGGCTTGCTTTCGATGTGGCTGTACATTTTGGCTCACTGATCGCGGTAGTCACCTATTTTCGAAAAGATATTTGGCTACTCCTGCGTGATGGTTTAGGGGGGCTTAAATCGAGGCAATTTAGCGATGAAGGACGTTTGGCTTGGCTGATTGTGCTGGCTACGATTCCTGTCGGTTTGGTAGGATTAATTTTTAAAGGCTATATAGAAACGCATTTACGCTCAGCAGCAGTTATAGCTGCCACCACCATCGGTTTTGGTCTGTTGCTTTGGTGGGCTGATGTGCGTGGTGCCAGGGTGCAAACCCTAGCGCAACTTAACTGGAAAAAAGCACTAGTTATTGGTGGTGCGCAAGTATTGGCGCTTATTCCAGGTACTTCCCGCTCGGGTATCACCATGACCGCAGGGCTGATGCTCGGCATGAAGCGTGAAGCTGCTGCGCGCTTTTCTTTCTTGTTATCCATACCGGCGATAGCCCTGCCGGCCATGTTACTGACCTATGATTTACTCGCCCTAGAGTCGGTACCCTGGGGGGATATTTTATTGGGTACTTTGCTTTCTTTTATTAGTGCCTATCTATGTATTCATTTTTTCCTGCAATTTATTAGTCGCATCGGCATGGCGCCATTTGCGATTTACCGCCTGATTTTGGGGGCGGCTCTTATTTGGATGATATGGGGGTAATCAATATGGCAACGGTAGCGTTTATTGGTTTGGGCGTAATGGGTTATCCCATGGCGGGTTACTTGGCAAAAGCGGGCCACTCAGTGCGGGTATATAACCGTACCGCAAGTCGCGCAGAAAAATGGCTGGGTGAGTATCAGGGGGAGTGCTTTGCAACACCCGCTGAAGCCGCAAAAGGTGCAGAAGTGGTATTTGCCTGTGTGGGTAATGATAACGACCTGCGCCAGGTAGCTATTGGGGAGCAGGGTGCCTTCGCCACTATGGAAGAGGGCACCCTGTTCGTCGATCATACTACTGCCTCGGCAGATGTCGCGCGTGAACTGGCAGCAAATGGCAAAGAGAAAGGTATCGGATTTCTCGATGCCCCAGTATCTGGTGGCCAGGCCGGTGCGGAAAATGGGGTTCTCACCGTAATGGTTGGTGGTGAAGAGACAGATTTTGAACGTGTAAAGCCGTTGATAGACACTTTTGCCCGTGCTGTTACCTTATTGGGCCCGGTAGGCAGTGGCCAGCTTTGTAAAATGGTCAACCAAATCTGCATTGCCGGTGTGGTGCAGGGGCTGGCAGAGGGGCTGCATTTTGCTAAAGCGGCAGGGCTGGATGCCGAACAGGTCGTGGATGTAATTTCCAAGGGCGCGGCACAAAGCTGGCAGATGGAAAACCGCTCAAAAACTATGCTGGCCGGTGAATATGATCACGGCTTTGCCGTGGACTGGATGCGGAAGGATTTGGCCATCGTTTTACAGGAAGCCCAGCGTAATGGCGCCCTGTTACCAGTGACGGCACTGGTAGATCAATTTTACAGTGAGGTACAAGCGATCGGCGGTTCTCGCTGGGATACCTCTAGTCTGTTTGCTCGCCTGATGAATGTGCGCTCTTTTGACTGATCTTACTCTCCCTTGAGCCCATGGCAGAGCTGGATACTCCTGTTTCCAGCTCTGATTGCCACTCTTTGTTGTTTCAGATTCCCCCATGAAAGTTTTATTGCTCTCGGCCTATGATGCCGACAGTCACAAACGTTGGCGTAAAGGCCTAGTCGCCGCCTTCCCCGAGTGGCAGTGGACAGTCTTGACACTGCCCCCGCGCTATTTCAGCTGGCGTATACGTGGCAACAGCCTTTCCTGGGCCAGGGGAGAGGCGGCACAAATACTAAAGCAACAGTGGGACCTAATTGTTGCCACGTCTATGACCGATCTCAGTGCGTTGCGCGGCTTAGTGCCCGAGATAGTGGGGGTGCCCACGGTGGTCTACTTTCACGAGAATCAGTTTGCCTATCCAGTAAGTTCAGGTGCGTTCCAGTCTATAGAGCCACAGCTACTCAATATCTATACCGCACTAGCTGGTGACCTGTTGCTGTTTAATTCGGAATACAACCGCCGTACCCTGATTGAAGGCGCAGCCAAGCTTTTAAAGCGCTTCCCGGACTGTGTGCCTGTGGGAATTTGTGAAGAAATTACAAGTAAGTCGAAGGTGCTGCCAGTACCACTAGAGGATGCACTCTTTACTCAAGAGTACACACAAGCTGATTTTTGCTGGGATCACCGCTGGGGGCAGGGTTATCAGGGCGAAGTAAGCAAGGATACACTAATCATCAGTTGGGCCGCCCGCTGGGAATATGACAAAGGTGCAGACCGCCTGCTGCAAATTCTTCGGGGCCTAAAAGAGAAAAAGGTAAAATTCTTACTCAACCTGATGGGGCAATCCTTTCGTAATAGCCCAAAAGAGTTTGAGCAGATACAGCGGGAGTTTAGTGAAAATCTGCTAGTGGTGGGGTACGTGGAGAGTGAATCTCTATACCGACAAACCTTGCATAACAGCCATGTATTTTTATCTACCGCTTATCATGAATTTCAGGGGTTGGCGGTAATGGAGGCCGCCGTAGCAGGCTGTACGCCATTAGTGCCGGATGAGCAGTGTTATCCGGAATTTTATCCTGAGGAGCTGCGTTATTTAGGGGGGAAGGATGCAGTTGCAAAGGTAGATGCTATGGTTAATAAGGTTCAGTGTATGGATAGGCTAGTAAAAGTAGACTTTCAAGATATTTCATGGGACAACTATAAATATAAATATTTTTGTGCTTTAGAGGGAGTTGCCTCCAATATTATCGGCTGATGAAATAAAGGAATTTTCTGAAAATCTTCACTGTATGCACGACTCTACTGTCGGTATTAAGCGCTTTGCTGGGGCAAAGCTTATAGCGATGAGTGGTTAGTTGCTCCTCAGCGAGATAGTTACATCAATCGCGCTGGGATAGGCTATGGTTAATAGTTAGAGTTCTCAAGTTTTAGAGTGGTTACAGAGTTATCTTTTTGAAGGCGGTTTTGTTGGCAACCGCACAGCTTGCGGGACTGCATTGGCCTTGTCTTTCATGCTCTTCAGAATTTTTTAAGCTGAAAACTGTTAAAGTAAGTCTCTCCATTCTTTACAAGCTAATCTAGAACCTCTTTGTCGCTAAAGTTAATAAAGAAGTAGAAATGACTTATTTTTTGTGGCTGGAGAGAATTAAACCTCGGTTTCAGTGGCTCGCATAGTGTTTAAGGATAATGTTGAGTCTTTCTTTTTTTTGATGTGTCTTATTCATATTTGAAAAGTAGGTAATTCAACTTTTTACAGTGCTTTTTATGCGATTGTATTGGGTTGCCTATTGTTTGTGTGAATCCGATATACACCCGTTAATTATAAGCGGATCAAAAAATGTACTCACAAGTTGACCTCTGGACAAATGCTTGCGATTTCATAGTTAAAATAATTTGTATTAATCCCTATGTCTTGTTAGAGTCGCGGCCTTTTTTTAGTAATGCTAAACCATTGGTTTCCAGTGACACCTATGCGCCTTCTCTTTAATTTTATATGTCTGATTTGTGTTTTAAGCTTCTCCAATCTTTCAGTTGCTTCCGTAGGGATCTGGGATGGGGGCTACACCATATATAAAGGAGATATTAATGGCGATGGGTATAGTGACCGTTACTTTGAGTATGAGCAGCCATTGGTTCTTTTACATGGTGAGGTCATAACTCCGATTGCGATGCCGTTACTGCCTAATTTCATTTTGTATCGAAAGGGAGGGGTAGCATGGGAGACTTACGGTACACCGATACAGAAAACACTAAGTAGTAATTTTGTCGCGAAACTACAAAAGCTCGACAAAAGAAATTCTTTTTCCGGTGATTTTAATGGTGATGGGGCGTCTGATCTATTGCTGCTTGACACAACCCCTCTAGTCCTGCATGCCAATGGCAACGGTCTTCCTCGCCTTGCGCAAGAATTTCCTATTAATAGTTTTGCCACAGAGGCAGCAGTTATTCTATCGCGTGCAAATGCAGATATCCTGATTATTGGTGATGCTAATGGAGATGGCAGGGATGATATTTCTGTGGGGGGCTCTTTACGTAGAACGCTTCTAGCCAGCAATACAGGAATTTTTGAGGGGCACAATGACTCAGCAGTGGTAAGTAGCCCCAATGTGGCGGGTTCTTCAGCTGGGCAGTTTCGCGTCAATGAGTCTGGAGCGGCAACATACTCTGTTTCCATTGCAAAAGCAGCGGGCACTGCGGGTGTTGCGCCTGAGGTTACCCTTAATTATAGCAGCAGCGGTGGCAATGGCTTATTGGGACGTGGCTGGGCCATCGGCGGTATATCTGGAGTATCACGCTGTCGACAGACTTTGGCGATTGATGGCCAGGTCACACCTCTAAATTGGTCTGCATCAGATCGTTTTTGTCTTGATGGACAGCGCCTAATAAAGACTAGCGGCTCTCAGTATGGTGCCGTAGGCGCTACTTATAAGACCGAAATGGACTCCTATGTCATGGTGACTTCGGTTGGAGGCAGTCTTGGCAAGCCTAGCTATTTCAAGGTTGAACGCAAAGATGGCTCCATCAGTTACTATGGCAATTCCACTGACTCTAAACAGCTGGTTGGAAATCATACCCTGTCCTGGGCTCAGAATCGCTTTGAGGATAGTGTCGGCAATCACATGGAGTATCGCTATGAGGGTGATACGAAAACTGGACACCGGATTAAAAAGATCAGATATGCTTTTGGCCCTGGCAGTTATAATGCTGAAATTGAATTTGTTTACGAGCCCCGTCCTGACAAGCTGAGTGGATATACTGCGGGTTATGAATTGAAAACAACTCAGCGCCTCAAGAAATTAGTCTCAAGATCCGATAATCAAATTATTAGAGAATATAATTTCGGCTATCAGTTCATCAGCGAAACGATTGGCGTAGATAAAACTTCTTTACTAAGTAGTTTACAGGAATGTGTCGGCTCGAAATGCTTACCTGCAATTAGTTTTAGCTGGCTACAGCCCAAATTGCAGTACTCGGGACAGGAGGTGGAAGTCTTAGACTTTGAACCTACTTCCAATAGATTCTCTGGTGGTCACCAATATGCAGACTTTAATGGAGATGGTAAGCAGGATGTTGTTTGGATTGAGGGGTATAAAGACGGTGACCACGGCGATACAGATGTTCGAGTAAAATATGCCCTCGCTAATGGCACAGGTTACGATAAAGAAGTCTTTAGTGGCTCTAAGTTTAAGGACTATTTCTCTAAAGCTGATGTAGGTAAAGTTTTTTCAATACGCACTTTGGATTATAACGGTGATGGTCGAACTGACCTGGCAGTCTATAGCCCGCGAGTTGATTATGGCTTGCCAAGTTATCAGTGGAATATATTTATTAGCCGCTATAAAAATAATCGTTGGCAACTTGACTCCGATTCTCCCGTTAAAACTGGTTTAGGAGATAAGGATGCTATTTTCGCCGATTTTAATAGTGATGGACTGGCTGATTACATTTCATTTGCGCAAGATGGAAAAGTTAAAGTTCGTCTTTTAGTCCCCTCAGGGAAGTCTGCTTCATCTGATGTTTTTTATGCATTTAGCAGTAAAGAACAGCGCTACTATGTGGATGTAGAGGGCGGAACGATAGGTGATCCTGAAAAGAGGGTTCCTAATACTCTGGGCGATTTTAACGGTGACGGCTCTATCGATATCCTTGTAGCCTCTTACTACAATGATGCGCGCTGTGTGAAGAAATCTACCGGTGGTGGAGGTGGTGTCACTGACCCACCCTTTATACCTGATGAACCTTTTCTTCCTAGGCAGTTGGTCAGTGGTCCGGGCACTTGCCCTCCAAATTACGAGTGGAGGGAATTGGGTGTTAAATTCCGTGGCTATGAAGTGGCGGTTTTTGATCAGTCACGTAACAGATTTGTATCCTTCGGACATCTACCTGTTACAGAGGTTCAAGAACCTAGGGCGCTGGATATCAATGCTGATGGCTTGACTGATATTACATATGTTCTGAATAAATCAAACAAACTAGTTGTTAAACTTAGTACAGGTACAGGGTTTGAAAATCTTGGGTTGTTCTCATATGGCAAGAAATCTACTTTTGTAGACTTAAATAATGATGGCTACCAAGATTTGGTTTGGCCTGAGTTTAAGGGTAGCCGCTATATGATGGTGCGTTACTTTGATCCAAGCATAAATAACTTCACGGCTACCCAGAAAACTGCTCAGTCTGTAGGTAGTGATTATGATGATGCTATCTGGTTTTCCGATATAAATGGCGATGGCCAGATGGATTATCATAAATATAATGGAGATTTCGGGCGAATTGCCGTTCGAATTGCCAATAAAGATAAGCCAGCTGAACAGAGAAAACCTAATAAAGTCATTTATAAAGTAGATAATGGCTTGGGTAATGTTACAGAAATCACTTATGCGAATATGCTGGATGGAAATGTTTACTCCGGCATTAGCCCTAAAGCCAGTGTTACGGACTTTTATAAGGCATTAAATGGTAATTGGGTGCTTCCTAGTGGTAGCCACTCTCTGGGCAAAGATAAACCAACTCTAGAACTTTTAAGTCCTCTGTATTTGGTTACAAAAGTGGAGAGCTCTGCTCCTGCAGCGGGTATCAATCCAGGCTCAGTTAATCAGTTAGCCCGCAGTTCAATTACTTATCGTTACCATCAGATGAAGCTACAAGCCGCTGGGCGCGGTATGTTGGGCTTTCAAAAATTAAGTACTACAGATAACCAGACTGGCGTGGTAACAGAAACCACCTATCGCCAGGACTTTCCTTTTACCGGAATGCCGTTAAAAACGGAAACTCGCACAGCTAGCGGAAGGCTGTTGAGCAGAGCAACTAATAATTGGCGCCTACAGGGGTGGGGAGGTAGTGGCACACCTTCTAGGCCGTACAAACCCTATATCTACAATGCGGTCGAAGAAACCTATGACTTAAAAGATAACGGCAATAGTGCTGGAGAGCTGCTGCAAACGGTCAGTACTACTAACAGCTATGATGGCTACGGTAACGCTCTCACTATTAACGTGGTGACAAAGGATGGAGCATCCGGCCAGCAGTTCGTCAAAAAAACCGAGAATGTGTATGGCAGCACCACCTGGGAAAAAGAGAAGGGTCGCCTGAGTAAAACTAAGGTGACGAGCACCCGCCCAGGGATGCCCAGCCATGTGCGTGAATCGGCCTTTACCTACTACACCTCTGGAGCCCACAAAGGGCTGCTGAAAACCGAGATCATCGAACCGAATAAGTCGGAATTTAAGCAGGTCACCAGCTACGAGTACGACGGCTTCGGCAATGTCAGCAAGAAAGCACTCTCTGCCGCTGGCGAGACAAGCCGCAGCGCCAGAACGGTGTACGACCCCTCCGGTCGCTATGTCTCCGAGAGCTATAACGCCCTAGGGCACCTGACTGAGAAGGTCGTCTCCCGTAACCACTTTGGTTCCCCCCTGATAGTGGAGGGCCTGAATGGTCTGATCAGCTATGCCTCCTACGACGCCTTTGGCCGTGAAGGCTACAGCTGGAACAACGCCGGTGCGGATAAGAAGACTCTATATGAACGCTGTACCAGTGGCTGTCCCAGTGGCGCCAAGTACAGAGTGACCACCAGCAGCAGTACCGGCAGCTGGGGCAGGGAATACTTCGATGCCCTCGGCCGTTCCATGCGCACCGAAACCCAAGGGCTGCACAATAAAGTCTATGCAGATAAAGAGTACGATAACCTCGGCCGGGTGAAATTTGTCAGCGAGCCCTATTTCTCTGGGGACACTCGTATGTGGACCGAGACCCAGTACGATCTGCTCGGCCGTCCTATCCGGGTCATCGCCCCCGACAACTCGGACGCAACGATCACTTACGCCGGTCTGAAGACCATCACCACCAACGACAAGGGGCAGCCTAAGACCGAAGTCAAAAATGTCGCCGGTGAGTTGGTGGAAGTGATCGACGCAATGAATGGTCGCCTCACCTACGAGTATGATAGCCAGGGCAACCTGCACAAAGCGAAATCCTGGGGCAAGACCAATGCCTCCGGCAGCCATATTGATGAAGGCGACGGCCTCAGCTACCCCATCGTCGTCACCATCAACTACGACCATCTGGGTCGTAAGGAAAATATGGATGACCCCGATAAGGGCGCCTGGAGCTATGAATACACGGGCTATGGCGAGCTGAAAAAGCAGACCAATGCCAATGGTCACACCGTCGCCTTCACCTACGACAAGCTGGGTCGCAAGCTGACGCGTATGGAAAAAGCCGGAGGCAGCAGCCTCACCAGCAACGTAACCTGGCTCTACGATACCGCCCAAAATGGCCTCGGCCAGTTGGAAATGATCAGCGACAGCGTCACCGGCTACCAAGCCGTGTACCAGTACGACCAGCTGGGTCGCAACCATGCCCAAGCGGTAGACTTCGATGGAGCCGGCCCTCAGCCCGCCTACGTTACCACCACGCTATTTGATGATTACGGCCGGGTAGAGCGCAGTTACGACGCCCTCGACAGTCTGCTAAGCACCGGGCAATCAGGTGTGCGCAACTACTACAATGGCAATGGCTACCTGTACAAAGTGGTCGATCTTGCGACTGGAGACCTGATCCAGGAAGTCAAAGCCCAGACCGCCCGCGGCCAGCTGAAAGAGCAACTATTGGGGAACGGCGCCACCACCAGTTACAGCTACGAAGGGAGTACTGGTCGCCTGCTCAACCAGACCTCCACCGTACTGGGCACCTTTGGTATCCAGAATATTACCTACCAATGGGATACCCTCGGCAACCTCAGTAGCCGCCACAACCAAAGTGGTAGCAAGAATCTGCGCGAGAGTTTCTGTTACGACAGCCTCAATCGCCTGATCAAAACCCATATCGGCAGCAGCAACTACAACTGCAGTAGTCTCAGTAGTGCCAACCAGGATGTGCGTTATAACGCCATCGGCAATATCACCTATAAAGCCGGGGTTGGATCCTATGTGTACGGCGAGAATGGAGCCGGTCCCCACGCAGTGACCACTGCCGGCGGCGTGCGCTACAACTACGACGCCAATGGCAATATGACCTCGGATGGCTTTAACGGTGGCCGCACTATTCGCTATACCACCTTCGATAAAGCCTCCTGGATCAAGAAAGGTAATCACACGACTGAATTCCTTTACGGGCCCAGCCACAGCCGCTATTACCGCAAGGACACCAACAGCAGCAATGGCGAAGTCACGGAAACCTGGTATATCGGCGGCATTGAGCGTATCCAGAAATCCAGTGCCCCCAACGAAATCGAATGGAAGCGTCAACTGGGCACCGCCGTATATACGGTCAAGACCGACCTGGCCTATGCCGTACAGTCCACCGACAAACTGTTCCTGTATAAGGACCACCTGGGCTCTATGGACCTGATTACCGACAAAGCCGGTAATGTCAAACAGGAAATGTCTTTCGACGCCTGGGGTCAGCGCAGAAATACGGCCAACTGGAATGCGCTCTCTCTCAGCGCGCTGTCCAACTTCGATCACAGCCGCACCACCCGTGGTTACACCGGCCACGAAATGCTGGATGAGGTGGGCCTGATCCATATGAATGGGCGGATTTACGACCCGCGCCTGGGGCGCTTTATGCAGGCGGACCCCTTTATCGATGGTACGCTTAATACCCAGGGTTACAGTCGTTACAGTTACGGAAAAAATAATCCGCTTAGTGGAGTTGACCCAAGTGGTTATGAATTTTTCTCAGAAGTATTTGATGACATTTTAGGCATAACTGAGAGTCCACTGTTAAATGCTGTTGCACAGGCTGCTGCTTGTTATTACGGCGGCGAATGGGGTTGCGCTGCCTACGCAGTAGCTTCCGCGAGAGGCCACGGTGCATCTTGGAAGAGTGCACTTAAGGCGGGTGCATATGCTTATGTTTCCTATAATGCGTTTGTTGGAATAAGCGGAGGGCTTGAAGCGGGTGCGATTAATCTCGGTCAAGCTGCTTTATATGCAGGACTGGTTGGCGGCACCATGAGCGTTTTGCAGGGTGGCAAATTTGGGCATGGGTTTGTTTCTGCTGGGCTAGGAATGGCTGCTGCACCTTATATAGGCAATATTGGAAATAGCACCGGGCAGTTTGTTGTTGGTACAATCGCTGGAGGTACAATTTCCAGGTTAACTGGTGGAAAATTTGCAAATGGGGCGGTGACAGCGGCGTTTGTAAGTATTATTTCTGAAGGTGCAGCTGAGGAGATTAGCGTCGGGAAGGATTCTTCTGAAGGTGGTGTAGATATTGAGGCAGTCCGAGCGCAGGCTTTAGAAAAAATTGATGCAATGATTGCTGATATAGCTTCGGCCCAGGCTGGCGATACCAGTGCGAATAAGCATCTTGTGAAATATTTTGGGGCTGATGTTGATCTTAATGTATTGTCAAAAAAATATGTTGATATCCGAAATGAGTTTGCATCCGCAATAATAGTTGAAGCCGATGCTGCATATATTGCACGACGAGCTAAAAACGGGGTGACTGTTGGTGCTTACGTTCATCAATCAAAGTATCCGGATACGATATTTTATAATCCCGCTATGATAGGTAGGAAGGATTTTGCTGCTCTATTGGTTCATGAAGGTGCTCATTTAGCAGGAAGCGGGCACTATAAAATAAGAAAGAAAATCCAGTACGGTTCGAGGGCATCTCGAAGGTTGGCGAACAAGGTTGGATTTCCAGCTACATCAAGTAATGCTTCAAATTATTCTTGTGCTATATATATGACTAGAGATTGCTAAATGAAAATCTTGATTGTTTATGTTTTTACACTTGTGGCGCCTTTAGCTTGCGCAGATGAGCTCCTTAAACTTGATTTAACGCTTGATCAAGTCAGAGTGCTACATCTAAAGGCTACTAATGTTTCCGAGGTTGATTTATGTGTATTCAATGAACAAATCCCTCAAGGAGGATTGGAAGTCGATGTACTTGATATTTATGACGATAATGGGAATTTAGTGAGTGAGTTTTTAGGTATAGAACCATCCTTAATAACTGATACTAAAATTGCAAAGATCGTAAAATATTTTAAGCCTATGGAAAGATTGGAAGCAGTAATTGATATTAACGAGTATTATAATGTTGAGTGGGCGCGGGCAAAAAAATTAACATACGGGGTGAATATCTTTCCTTGTGGGAATTTGGATCAGGAAAGTTATTTAGAGTTTTCTATTTCAGTGAATGGAATGTGAAAAATATGATATAAAAATTCTGGAGGCAAAGGAAAAAACTGTGTGCTATGCGGCATACAGCGCTTGGTTTCAAGTAATAGCTGCAGTGCTTTCATGTTGCAAGAAGATTATCTTGCAGACCGATAAATTGTATTAGTTCAGATCAAATCTGACACATCCTCTTGAAAAAGAGGGGGGGAGAAAAACGTTTCCCCATTTTAAGATATATCAGTGTTACGCCCCAGGACTTCTATAAATAGTTTAACTATATTGAAAATTTTTGAATTGAAAAAATAAAAGAATCATGGAAGTATAAAGGCTATCATTGCAGCATTTGAAAAAGAGTTTATCTAAATTTTAAGCAGATGATGGGCGAATAAATTATAAGCGCATTGGGCGACTTATGAAAGAGGTAGGAATCATCGATAAGGCTGGAATGATCAATATTTAGGTCAGTGAGTAATGGCTGACATGTAGTTGAGTTTGTTATCTTTGCTCACAGAAAATGAGGGCTAGGAGTTATCAGATACTAAGGTAGTGGAAATGAAGCTGACAGTGTTTAATAAGGCAATTGCAAGTAGAAGATTCTTATCTAAGTTGATATTCGTAGTAATGGAGTCTCTGAATACGGTGCAAATGCATAACAAAACGGTTTGAAAATGAAAGTTAGATATGAGTAAAAGTCTCCCTGGATTTGTGGATGATTTATGCATGTAAAATTAATTTTCCAGGCGCTAATGACTAAAATTTTTAGGGGCTTTTATTTTGAGTTGGTTGTTGATCTTAGAGTTAGGATGTCTTGATAGATAATTTAGCCTCATAAAAGAACACAGTTCGCCTGGTTTCAAAGGCTTAAATCAACATGAATGAATTTTCATGCAAGGTAAACGTTTGTGGTTTTTATTTCGGGTTTTAGAACTCACCTTTCCTTTTGGCTTTAATTCCGCTGCTTCAGAAATAATCTCAAAGTATAAAATTAAGTTGTTTTTCTAAGGTGAGAGTGCCTGCTAGATTAATAAGTTTAAGACTTTATGCCTATTCTGTTATTTAGCTGTATGTGAAAAGCTTAGATAATTCCGTTTGTCTCAAAAATAAATTATTGGTAAATATCAGCTAATGATGAGCATCTATGCTTATATATTTGAGCTTATCATAGAGGGAATCAAAGTAGAAATAGCCGCATAAAAGGCTCGAGGTATAAGGTCAATCAATGATTGCTGGCCTTAAGCCATTTGCAGATTTGTGCATCGTGTAGGGTTTTTACTTTAATCATTCAGGCATTCTATAGGCGGTGGAAAGGAAGGGTGTAATATATTTGGTACGTATGCTCCGTTTGATTCAAGCTAAATAGGATTAATGTTTGGTTGGTCATAGCTACCTCTTGATATTTTTTATTCATTCTAATACTCTTGGCGGGCAATAAATTATCTGCAATAGATAAAGGGACTACTTTATGCGTTTTAAGTTTTTAGTGTTTTTGATGCTCTTGCCGTTTCCTGCTTGGAGTGCAGATTTCGATTTTGAAGTTTGTGCAATTCAGGCAACTAATGATACGGCTTTTATTAGAAGTTGTAGCAACTACACTTCTTATAATCAATGCGCAAGTGGGGATTGGGTTGTGTGGCCTTTACAGGAAGGTAAAGGTGAGGCAATGTATAGTACGGCTTTAACAGCATTTAGCCTGGGTAAAAAAGTGCAGGTGCGTGTTGATGGTAAGACTTGTATAGGAATGTACGACGTAACTTCGATGATACGTATTGTTAAGTAGTTATCATGGCGAATTTAAAAGAAACTCTTCTTAAATTCGTAGGTTCTGCAAATAAAGTCATATGTAAATTTTACCTATCTTTCGTAAGATAGGCTTTTTATTACTCTGGTAGTGTGATAATCATAAAAGGGGATTGTTATAATTATCATGTATTAGGTGTTGTATGATTGCTGATTATTTTTTTAACAAAAAATAATCAGCAAGTTTCACCGTTAAGGTTACTTATTGTGATCTATTGATGGTCGAATAGCATATTTCGCCCTGATGGTCGAGAGGACTATAATGATTTTATTGATAAATTTTAAATGGTGTTTTCGGCTTTTGTGGGGCTTGACTATTGCCCTTCCATAAAGAGTGTGTATGATTTTTTGACTTTTTAAGGTTTGTGAGGAAAGAATAATGTTGTTTAAAGGTTCATTTGAAAAAATAGCCAGTCTCTGCCTATTTGCATTCACCTCCTTAAATGCTTTGGCATTGGATGATGAGGATAAAGCTATTCGTTTGGTGGAGGCTCTAAGTGGAAACAAAGTATACATTCATTTGAAGGAGCCTATGAACAAGCAGCCATCCTGCTCCAAGTGGGAAACAATTATTGCTTGCTCTACAGATAATTCTTATTGTTCCCATGCATTATCTATTGCTCTCGCTGCGCAGGCCTCGAATCGTACTATTGATTTTCAGACTAGCGAGTCGTCATGTGTTGGCGATGCTGCCGAGTTTGTCAGACTGCGCATGCGCTAATTAATTTTAGTTGGCCATAAAGTAGAATATGAAGGTGCAGAAATTTAAAGGTTGGCAGAGATCATGCATTGCTTTTTGGTTGAATTAGCCTATAGCTACTTGATAGCTGGTCAACAATATTTAACTAGTTGGGGGGCAGGATTATTTTAGGGATGATAACATTTGGATATAGAAAAATTTCTGATGCCTAAGTTGTTTGTTGGAGTCATATTGATTATTCCATGCTAAAGGTGTGGTCTGGTATTTTTCAAGGCTGACGATTTTAAATCAATCCTTATGGTATACCCAGCTTATTAATTAGGCAGCTAGCCAATTTTAGATTGGATGGCTGCCTCTTTGCTTTATCGGCATCGAATAAGTTGATGTGGAAATCTAGAGTTTATTTGGAAAGCGATATATTGTAGCCCTTACATCTATTATTGCCATCTGCACCATCCCAGTCATACCAGACCATAACTTTCTTGTCAGCCATAAATGCGGCTAATAGGGCTGTATACTGTTCATCTTTATTCGGCTGGCTTGAGGGAACTATAAAACCTTTCGCGTTACCTATATTAAAGTTACAGGTGCATGAGCTTGAACTCGATGGCTCTATTTCATAGTACAGTAATCATTGGCTTCTACCCATACTTTAGAAACCGTACCTGTGCAACCAACTGCAGTTGAGGTGACTGCCCCAGTGATACCTGAACTAAAAAGCAATGAAATTGCGGATCCAGCTTTAACAATATTTTTCATGCTGTTTTCTATAAAAGGTTTTATGTAAATCTTATAATGTAAAAGTACAATAGCTGTTCAATAATTGTACAGTTGAAAGGGGGTATCAATTTTTACTTATGGTTAGGATTTGCTTTGACCTATAGGCATTTATGTGTAGGGGCGGGGTAATAATATTTTAGGCCTATTAATGCGGAAATCCTCCAGTCAACAAGCCCCTACACTATCGCCAAATATACCGAGTACTGTGGGGCAAGAAGATAAAGGATTAGTCTAATGTTTCTGTGCTATTCAGTGTAATTCTAGCGAGGTAAAGCTGGTGTATCCTCCAAAACAGGTTTTACCGGTAGATCCAAGTTCAACAGCTTGTCCCGTAGTTTTGGCTGTAAGTAAAATTGATAAAGCTGCTTGGACATTCTGTGAGGTGTTTCCTGAACCATCCCACCTTAGGGAGGAATTATTCCCGCAATTTGCTTTATCTTCAATTGTTTCATTCAAATAGACAAAGCAGTGATTGTGGTCAATGTGACAAGCTACTTTCCGAACTGTACTAGTGATGCTGCCAGCAAAACAACATAGGTAAACAAAAAGGAAGCTAAAGCAAATATGGCGGATTTTAATTTCATATCCTAATTCTCCATAGAAACTATTCTTCGTATGATTCACGGCGGATTACCCGGGACATTTTCTTTTGACATCACTGTTAGCTTTCTATTGTTGCGTATTTGAATCCCTGTTAAAACCATTAAATACCTATGCTTTTCTGCAAAAAAGAATCTTACTTCTAGCGCTTGTTGATAAAAATTTCTGAACTTTTAAATGTGCCTATTATTAATGTCTGCTATGGGTGAGTATGGTAGGTAATACAAGTAATTTAAATTAAATTTTTTGCTCATTCTCCCATCTAACAGTAATTTCTAGGGTGCTAAATATTAGTGTTGTTATAGGCGCTTCTTAATTGTTTAGAGTTGCTATTGGGTCTTGAAGGTATAACGAGAATAATAATTTATTGTTTACCCCTTGGTTGTTAACTTTGCTTGAAAAGCAAACAAATTGGTGTCGATTTAGGTGGGGTAGATATGGTAATGATTATCTTAACAAGAGCTGTTAAATATGATGTTTAAAGCGGTCAGTGAAATCGCGTATATACAATAGGCAGTAGCCCCATGTCCTTTGATTCGGAGACATGGGGCTCAATTGTAAATGGCTGCTGCTTTAGATTAGTCTACTAATTCAATATAGAAAATAGACTCTCTATCTGGCCAGTCTGAACATTGATGAGAACCAGTTACTTTGACCTTCTTCCCTTGTGCCTGTGCCGATAGCACAAGAGAGTAAACAGATTTCCCAAACTCATCCAGTTTAACTGCCCATTGTATTGCGGGCTTGTTTGATTCGGGACAGGTCGGTGCATCAAAGTAAGGGTTTGTAGAAAACATTAAAATTGGAATATCCATAGTACGGTGAACCATAATATTATGAACATTTCCCCCAGCCTCCCCGGAATGCCCTGCGAGGGATTTCAGTGGTAATAAAGAAAAAATTGAAAGGGCCAAGAATAAAATCTTAATTCTCATTAGTTAATTTACCGTACGTATATAATGGTATAAAATTCACTCAATATTTGTGGTTCGTCCAAGAAGTCAGAAAGAAAGCTTCTTAGACCCTTTGAATCCACTGAGCTATAAAATTATCATCAATAGATTTTGGTATATTATCATAGTGAAATATTTTTTCATATACCATTTCAAATGGCTTTCCTTTTTGTTTCATAAATGAGTATTGTATGAGTGGAGAGGCTTGAGATAAATGTTTTGAAGGTGAGGGAGGATTAATTGGTTTTTAATTAATAGTCCCAGTGATAGAGTGTGGCTAGTAAACTGTGTCCTAATTGAAAGGCTCTGATGCCGCTAGGGGTGGTGATTAAATTTACTTAATGATTATGTCAACAGTTAGAGAAATTTTTGCAATCGATCAATTTTTTTGCATTACAATTTACTCCATTAAGGGCTTGATGTTGGGTAATAGAAGGTGAGGCAATATTAACGTTGCTTCATGATTGTGAGTAATTATTTGTGGGTTCTGAACCTTCCGTACAAGTTTTCATTTTGGGAAAACTAGCTTCCAATGATAATTATCGCCGCTTGACCTAATTGAGGTTGGAGATCACCGATCTCTTTATCCTGTGATCGGTAAATTAAAGTTAAAATCAAGGTTCATTAGAGGGTTTTCCTGCATACCTAATATAAACTGTGTTGTTTATTGAGGTGAATATGTGGGGTCGGCTAAATATCAGTTTTGAAAGTTTTTGTGTAAGGAAAATTTATTCATTTTTAATGAAAGCAGTTTCGTCTTGCTGGTAGCGATTTATGTCTCTTGTTAATTTTAAATGAATGATATCTCCTCTGATGGTAATTTGTCTAAATTATCTTTTGAGGTTTCTTGAGGTGGCTTAATTAAACCTCCTAAAGGGTGCTACACTTAATGTTTTAATTGTGGGGATGCCATAAGGTGACTTTAGGATTTTTTGCCAGGATGGCGGTTATTGTGATTTTCTTTGTAATGGCTATGGCGGATTCTGTAGCTGAGGTTGTTAAGGAAGAGCGAAATAAGGCCGAAGAGTTAATCCAGAGGCTTGAAAATAAATATCTTAGTAATGAAGTTCCTGTCATTCTCCAGAAGCTAGAGAAGAATGAGTTGTCAATGTCAGTTATAAACGCTTTTGCACTGGAGCAGCGTTTGATTATTCAATCTGACCTTCGTAATAACGCACTTTCATTGCATCGATTCGGTGATTCTTCAAGTAAGGTAACTAATAAATTCTTTTATCGTTTAGTTGTTAATGAGGTATCAGCCAGTGAGCAATTACCGGCTCTCATTCAGGCGCTTAATATCTCGGAAAGTCACATTGCCAAGTATCGTCCACTAGCTGGAGCGCAGGCGTATCCAGCTTATACAACATGGTTGGCAAATTATGCGGAACCTGCAGAGATTGCGGCAGCTCTTTTAATCAACTTTCAAAGTTTTGGTAAAAATGTTGGCCGTATGGCAAAAGCACTTAAACAATATAGAGGGTTATCTGACAGTCAGTTGGAGTTCTTAATCAATTTTAGCACTTTACCTTCTGATTTTAGAGAGCAGGCTATAGCTATAGTGGCAAAAGGCTTGGCCTCCGGAGTAAGTGAGTCGGATATTGAAACTCGCGTAAGGCTTATTCAAGCCTATGAGGCTGATTTTTGGGGTGCACTTTCAAGTGTTGATAGACAGTGAATTTTTATGATGTAATGTTGTTTGACGTTGATCTTTACTAATCTTTAATTTAAAGCGCCAATACTTGGCGGTTAGTCGATTGTTTATATGAAATAAATCACTTTGTCTTTATAGATGCTTTATCCTCCTGGAGCGGTGTTTATATGCTGATGCATTGTCTTGAAGTGAGTTGTTCCAATAATAATATCAGTTGATTCAATATGCCCCGTCCCACCTTTTTGGCGCAATAATCTCCTTTAGGTCTGTTTCTGGACCTTGTCTATATTTATTCCTATGCTTAATGATTGGTATATATAGAGATAATAAGGAAAGTTGAGCTAGCAAGTTTGGCTTTATTGCTAAGATAGCTTGCTTTGTCATACAACACTTACCCTTGAATGTGATAAAAGTTGAAGTCGGATTTTCCTATTAAAGGAATAAATGGAAATGATGAACCGTGTAATAGCTCAGAGAATTTCTTTGGTCATGCTTTTTGCTATGTGGAGCTTTGAGGGGTTAGCTAAAGAGGTGGCCAGCCCTGTAGGCCGTAATTCAATGTCCTTCGAAGAATCACAAAGATTTGGTTGTATACAGCAGTATCCGGTGGCTGATTCTAGATGGCATGGTTTTAAACTGCCTAAATTCAAGGAGCATGTATCTACCATTCCATTTGAGGCTGCAGGGGTAGCTGTTTCCACTTTAGCGATTGGTTTAGTGGATTGGGACTGGGGATCTAGTAGTTTTGGTACAACTAGTGAGGGTTTCTTTGAGGATGATACTGCCAATGGTGGTATGGATAAGCTCGGTCATGTCTATGGGAGCTATCTTCTCAGTGAATTCTTTACAGATGCCATTCACTGCAAGGCTGGTAATGCGGTGGGGGCGGAGGCTAGTGCAGTTACTCTAGCTTGGCTGAGTATGTTATTTGTGGAGTTAGGCGATGGTTACTCTAAGGAGCATGGCTTTGCCTGGGAGGACGTTGTTGCCAATACTGCAGGGGTAGGAATCTCTTACCTGAGACGGAATATCCCCGGGCTTAGGGAAAAGCTGGATTTTCGTCTAGAATATCTTCCATCGGGTAATCGCTCTGGCTTTAAGCCACACTCAGATTACTCGGGGCAAAAATATCTACTGGCCTTAAAGTTAAGTGGCTTTGGCTTATCACGGAGAAATCCTCTTAATTATCTGGAGTTACATGGGGGTTACTTTGCTCGGGGTTTCACTTTGAAAGAAAAAGAACGAGACGACCCTTTGCGTAGAGAGCTCTATGTTGGGGTTGGAGTGAATATAGGGGAGCTGCTTTTTAGCAGGCCTGGAGTTAGAGAGAGTACTGGAGGCCGATTTGGGCGAAAGTTTTTTGAATATATTCAGCTTCCTCATACTTATGTTGCTAGTGAGAATGATTAAATCGGATCCGACTTTATAATTACTTACCCAGTAGACTAATGCACCTAATTGCCAGGCCCCTGGAGAAGATTCTCCTGGAGCCTGTAAGCGCTTAATCTATCCACACCCTTGTATATATTCGTTTTTGCTCGGGTGTGTCTATAAATTCATCGCGATCGTGCAAGACTCTAGTATTGTCAATAAAAATCATATCACCAGAATTCATATAAAAGCTAACAACATTTTCTTTGTTATTTAGTTCTCCATCAAGAAGATCCAGTGCTTGAAGTACCTCTGCTGTTAAGGGATTATTGACTCGTTGATGGCCTTTCTCTATCCAGTAGCGCATATAGCGGATAGAAATTTTGTCATTGGCATAGCTGAAAATCGGGAAATGATTGTTTAGAATATTCTGGATATCTTTATCGCTCCCTGGTGTGACAAGATCTCGAATGTAATTCTTGTAGAGCAGCTCTAGCTTTTTAGGTGCCTGTTTCTTGAGATTTTGATGTACCTGGGCTGCAGAAACTACTTTAGATTTACCACCTTGAATCGCGGGGGTAATACAGCAGAGCCCTAAAATATTTGGTTGTATGGCTCGTTGTGAGCTATCTGTATGTACACCAGTTGCTGCGTTAGTTTGTGAAACAGGAATGGCTTCGTCTTTATAGCTTTTGCCCGTATCTAAAATACCGTAGAGTCTACCGTAGGTATCAATAGTCTGCCCCATTGCCAGGCTGATTTTGAGAAACAGAAGATTTAGTGTTGCTTGATCAAAGCCTTTTACTCCTCGAATCCAAGTAACACCATTGCCTTCATGGATTTCACTTTTGATTTTTTGGGCGAGCTGATCAAACTGAGGAGTGGCAACAGAATCTGCTTGCAAAGCCCGAATAGGGTTGTCTTGCGCTTTAGACCATTCTTGCAGAGCTTTGATTTCATTTGGCCAGTCATTAGGCCAATTAAATTTCCAGTTGGGTTTAGCTTCCAACTCTGCGGCTGTCCATGCTTGTGCACGGATAGTCTCGTCAGGTGCTATATCAATCATTTACCTTCACCTTAAATAACACATGCAGTGGATAGCCTTTTAGTGGACCAAAAAATTCAGGGTCAAATGCCAGATGTTCATCCGTTACAGCTAATTCTTTGACTTCGGGTAGGCTGTTAAAGCCGGCTTTAGCAAGGGCTTCGAAGTAGTGTGCAAAGGTTTTATGTACACAGCGAACAGAGACCGGGACACCATCTCTACGCCAGATTTTCCCCTCAAAGGTCTTATTTATACCGTCGAGATAAGATTTTTCACCATGTTCAAAGTAAAACGGTGGGCTTTCTTCCCTCATAAAGGGGAGGCATGGATGGGGTACGGTAAAGACAAAAGTACCACCTGCTACCAGCAAAGAGCGTACTTTACTCATTACCTGAGTCATTTCTTCGATAGTCAGGTAATTGAAAAGGAATACGGCAATGGCCTTGTCGAATCTGGTTTGTGGAAATTGATTAAATGAAACTGCATTGCCCACGGTATAAGTTGCATTAGATAGCTTGAGTTCCTTAGCCATCGATTGTGCTTGAGCTATCATTTCAGCAGAAGAGTCAACTCCAAAAATTGACTTGACACCAGCCTCTATCAGCATGCGTGATACATAGCCCTCTCCACAGCCAAAGTCTAGGATATCTTGGTCTTTGATTTTGCCCAGAGCCTCTAAAACACGAGGTCTTGCCGTGAAGTCGCTCAACAGTATTTTTTCTGATCTAAGCCAATTCGTGGCTTGTGCATTATAAATTGATTCAGTTGATATAGGTTGGTTCATCCTGAGCCACTCCTGATACTTGTGTGGTTGTCGAGTTATAATTGTTGTCGATGATTTTTGTATTGTTGTATGCTCGTGCAAGCATGCCATCCCAAAAAGCAGCTCTTAAATTCAGAGCCTTAGTTGCACCCTGGCGAAGACGCCTCCTTCCTTCCTCTGTCTCGGCAAAAGTTAATGCGATCTGGTTGAGACTTTCAGCATGATCATCGTCGATTAGAGTGTGAACGGAAAAGAAGCAGTAGTCCTTGGGCTGAATTTCAGGTAAATGCTTCAAGCCCTTTTCAATATATGGATAAATTGTACTTACTACATGCTCTGTTCCTATCCCTAAAGCTCCTATTGCTTCCTCGGTAGAGCCATAAAGTAATACCATTGAAAGCATGTCATACCAGATGATCGCATCATCCGAAAGAGGTGTTTCTTGTTTACCCTGTGTGACCTTTTCTTTAAAGCGGGTAAAAAGATCAGCATGGGGGATATTTTTTATCCACCTTGGATCTATTCCATGGTGATTTAGTATTCGGAGTTCATCCTCCTCATAATTACCAGATTCTTCGTTCAGGTTTTCCAAGAGTATATTTCGGTGCTCCGGAATGGTCAGCTTGGAGATGGCTGCACTTAATAAGTTAATAAATCGGGATGTGTATAGGCTGTATTGTTGTGCAAAATCAGCCACAACATAAGGAAAGTTTGGCAGGGATGCCTCACTAAACCGCATTAAATAGGTATGATTTACAGCCCTATGGTTAAGTACTTCCTTGGATAGATCTTCCAGCCAAACTCGGCTTGTGTTGCTCGTTTTAATGTTAAAATTCCTTTTTTAGATGTTGACGGTATAGCTTGTTTGCTTTTCAGGTTGTCAATGCACATCCTGTGCCCACTAGCTTTAAGTTTATTGTTTTTTGATAGAATTTCAGTATACGAAGTTGGATTTTTATTGGCAATTGTTAAATTGTAATTGATTTCCCATGGGCGCTTCTTATTTTATGGGTTTTTGTTTTCTGTGATTCTTGGTGGTTAGATCTCTATACCTATTTGGGGGTATTTGCTTTTTTTAAGTGAGAGTTGATGCAGGTTTAGTGCTTGTTTTGTTTTCTTTTGAATGGTGAATAATTTTTTTGTGCTCAAAAATATTTCAAGAGCATGCCTTTTATTTTGTGCTTTATCGTTTTTGATTGATGCAGTTGTAGGTTTTCTGGTTGTTAATGACTTCATTCTTGTTATTTTTATGTTTTTTGATTTCCTGTCTTGAGGCCCGGGTTATTGATCTAAATCAATGATTTCAATATCTTATTGGGTTAAAGGGGGTTGCTCTTGTGTTGGTCGATGTGTGAGAAGGGTGTAGTTGTCGAACTTGTAAGTCTCACTGGTAATACTTTTGTGAGATCTAGGCGCTTTAACGTTGTTGTCTTTAGGGTTTCCAAAGATGGCATTCTCCTGGTTAGCAGGGGTTGATACTAATTTATTTTCGCCTGCTCGAGTTGACTTCTTTGTGGTTGCAAAAAAGGATTAAGTGGTGGCTTATTCTTGGTGGTTATAGAATATATATTTTATTTTTTCAGTCAGTAACATTAAAGATTGTTTAAGAATTTGTGGGTATTTGTAGTCAGGTTCTTGAGGGGGCGTTCTTATATAATCAATTACACTAATAGGAATGGTTCGACATAACTATAGTAGGTTTCATGAATTTTTATATTTTATATGCCAAAATTATAGTTCCTTGAGCGGTAATTGGACCAATGATGAAATTGGAAGAAGATGTAGTTGATGCAATTGAAAGTGGCCAAATGATTCAAGCTATGAAGCTTCTGCGTGAATACAAGAATATTAATCTTAAAGAAGCAAGAATAATTGTTAACACCTATGTACGTGAAAAAAACATACACTCATCACCTGCAGAATTACCTGGTCGGGCGGGATTAATTGGGCTTCTGCTCCTGTTGGCTATTACCGGGTACTTAGCATTTGGCCTAGGTGCTGGTTAGCGCCGAATATCTCAACTTTGCTTCAATTTGATTACATAGTTTCTTAACTTGACCCGGTTAAGTTTACCAGCTATGGATCATACCAATGTCTCTGAAAGTTGGGACTATTGTCTACTCTTTAAAGAAAATGTGGCATATGCACACTGATGCTTGTATTTGCCTCATTTTATGCTCTTCTTGATTATTACACTTTGCTTTAAAGCGCTGCTGTTACCTGTTATTTGGGAGGTTAACAATGGCTTCAACTCTTATAGACTCGCAGGTCTTTTCTGGTCTCTTTAGCACTCCTGCCATGAGTGAGATCTTTTCTGACCGGCAAAGAGTTCAGTACTACTTGGATGTAGAGGCTGCCTTGGCCAGGGTACAGGCGAGACTTGATATCATTCCCAAAGAGGCAGCAGATGAGATTTGCCAACATTGTCGTGCTGAAGAAATTGACCTTGAGCAGTTAAGATCCCAGACAGAGTTAATTGGCTACCCGGTATTTGGAGTTGTACAGCAGTTAGTTGAGCGTTGTAACGGTGGTCTAGGGCAGTGGTGCCACTGGGGCACAACAACTCAGGACATTACCGACACCGCTACTGTATTGCAGATTCGTGCAGCATTAATGCTTGTGGAGACGGAAGTAGATGAAATCGCCGGTGCGCTGGCCTCTCTAGCCGAGGATTACCGGGATACGCCAATGGTTGCGAGAAGTAACCTTCAACAAGCTGTACCAATTACTTTTGGCTATAAAGCAGCTGTGTGGTTAGCGGGTTTTCATCGGCACCAGCAACGGCTTACAGAAATTAAGAAACGAGTCCTAGTCGGGGAATTTGGTGGTGCTGCGGGAAACCTAGCCTCCTTGGGAGATCAAGGCCTAGAGGTACAGGCTGGACTTATGAAGGAGCTTAATCTCGCTATACCTGTTATCGCCTGGCATACCATGCGTGATCGGATAGCTGAAGTCGCCTGTCTATTGGGGTTAATCACCGGCACTCTGAGTAAGATAGCCCTAGATATCAAACTGATGGCACAGACAGAAGTCGGGGAGGTCACGGAGCCCTTCACTGCGGGGCGCGGTGCTTCTAGCACTATGCCGCAAAAGCACAATCCAGTTTCCTCAGTATACATGAGTGGAATAGTGCCCATTGTGCGACAACAGGTGGCGGCGTTACTCAATGCTATGGAGGAAGATCACGAGCGTGCGACGGGAACCTGGGAGATTGAGTGGGTGGTTCTTCCTGAAATCTTTTGTTTATCCGCTGCGGCATTGGCACAGGCGAAGTTCGCGTTGCGGGGTCTCAATGTACACCCAGATAATATGATGCGAAATTTACAGATGACTGGAGGTTTGGTTTCTTCTGAAGCGGTGATGATGGGGCTAGGCCCAAAGATTGGCCGTGAGAAAGCTCACGATCTTGTTTACAAAATTTGCTGTCAAGCAATGGAAACTGATCGCCCATTTGCGGATCTATTAAAGGAGAATAATGAGGTTTCTAAGGCCTTAACCGATAATGAAGTGGATAAGCTGCTTGATCCCAATAATTACCTTGGGCTTTGTGGTGAGATGGTGGATCGAACTTTGGCTAGGCAAGATAAGTGATGAAGAAATCTGTAGATATTAAAGAGACCGAGCAGCTCTGTTACCAATATCTATCTGCCTTGGAGCGGGGGGACTTGGATACACTTCTTTCATTGTTTTCAGAAAATGCTTTGGTCTATTCGCCAATTTTTGGGAAATGCTCAGTAGAGAGTTTTTATTCCTATATTTTTCAGTCAATTAGTGATCGTGCTATGAAACTGAATAATATACTTTCGGGTGTGTTAAAGACTAACCAAGTTGCATTACATCTTAGCTATACCCGGTCAGTAGCAGGAAGAGGTCCGGCCACAATTGATGTGGTAGACCTCTTCGATTTAACGGAAGATTTCAGTACTTTTATGGCTGTAACAATTATTTATGATACCGCACCAATCCATGGGGACTTTATATCTTGCAAAAATGCTCCGCAATAAATCACTTCTATTTTTTAATGGATGCTAGAATTTTTAGAACACCTTTCTAATAGCTAATAGAGGCTATTTTACTGATACAGCAGCAAAAGCATGCAGTAAACCAGTTTTTGGTGTGCTATTGGGGGTAGGACAGTTAAAATTTTCTGAGTGCCCATAGTTATAGCCATACAGCAAGTTGCAGGCCATAACTTTATGTCCGGCTGTTGTTGGGTGTACAGAATCACCTGTCGGTACAATATTGCCCTGATCAACAAGAAGAATCTTTACCGGAGGAGTGATACTAGCAATAGTACTTTTGATTTTCGTGTTGTAATAGTCTGTACAATGGTTGGAAGGGTCCTGACCATCCAAGTTCGTTCTACGGGGAATGGTGGAAATTACAAAGGCAATTTTATTATCCGGTATACCCATTGCACTTAGGTGGCTGTATATTTTGCCCACCAACGTTGTTTTATCTCGAGTATTATTGCTAGAGATAATGCTTTCCACTACTTCGTCTAGGCGCTTAGCCGTTAGGCTCCCAGCCTTCGGAGCCGCACCACATTGGGTAGCGCCATTCCGATTGAGATGGGTGATATCGTTTGTGCCCAGCTGGATAGGCACAATAATAGCATCTGATGCCGCCAGATTTAGGTTTAATGGGCAGGCTTGGTTGTCTAACCACCCTGCGCTGTTACCACTTTCACGACACATTTCAGTAACGACAGAATTAAAGTAGGCAATAGCATCTGCGCAGCTGGCAGAGCTATAACCTGCTGGGATTTGATGGCCTGTAGGATTAAGAAAGCACTGCATATCGCTCGTACTTGCTCCAGGAATTCCGGTATGCCAGTAATTTCCAGTCTTCTTCTCTACTCCATCGGGTCCGGTTGGGCCACTCACAGTACCAATAGTTTCTACGGGCTGACCATTATAGCTAATGGTCAGGCTGCCGTTATTATCGCTACTGCTTAGGGGAAAGCTGGATTTCCCATCAGAGGCCTCGACGATTTGCTGCCAGATTTGTGAGCGGAACCCCATTGAGTTGTAGGGCAGGGTGGTCATACCATAGGTGATTGAATCCCCGATAAACCAAAGTTTGATTTTACCGGTACCATCCTGAGAGGAGCTTCCGCTATCGCCGGGTTGGTTTCCGGCTACGGGGGGAGTTGCTGGATTGCCGGTGCCAACCTGGGATGAACCGCTGGCTTGGCAGGTGGCATTAAGAGTTGGCTGACTATTGGTTCCGCTATACTCGCCATTAAATCCAAAGGCACGTGCCTCTCCTGGTGGAATAACATCCTGGCCGCTAGCGGTTACCGAGCCAGAGTGGTCAACCACCTCAGCATTCCAAAAGTGGGTTACTTTTTGGTTGCCCGGCCATTGCCATTTTATTTGCCAAGCATCCAGTGGCTGATCCCCGGTATTGCGTATGACAACATTGGCCATAAATCCATTACCCCAGTCATTTTGAATGGCGTATTCCACCGTACATTGACCTGAGGCTTGGGGTTGCTCTGTGGGTGTTGTGGGTGTTGGCTCAGTTCCAGTATTAGTGCCGTTCCCAGTGTTCGTACCTGATGTGGGCTCAGTGGTGTTGTCAGGTTTAGTCGCAGTAGAGGATTCAAACCATTTTAGGGCAAAAGCGCGGAATTCAGACTCTGAGGGTAGAGCTCCCTGCTTGGTGTGATAGTTATTTAGATAGCTCTTGGCATCAGTGTAAAAATTCTTGTGGGTTTGATAAATCTCCTTTTTATTGCCATTGTTATCAATCAGCCAGTAACCGACAAATTCTTTAATCCAGCTATCGTATTCGTTCCCGTACATCTGCCAGTAGAGAATAAAGGGAGAGCCCCACTCAAGAGAGGTTTTAATTACATTGCGAGACAACATATCTTGCGCTTCACCAGAGCGGGTGCCCCAGTCTTTAAACCAAGATTCACCGTAACCGTATTCACCGATAAACACCCGCTTTTCGAAGGGCAGACCAGTTTTTTGCGGCAGTTTTGACTCAATAAAGTCCAGTGCTTTGGTTAGCTCGGCGTGTAGGGTGGCAAAATCAGAATGTTTCTCTTTGGTAGTCAGATCATAGGCTGAGTAGGAAACGAGGTCGACATTGGTGTGTGGCAACACGGCGTTGGTGATGCGCTCTTTACCCTGCATTGCGGATTCAACCCGATTCACCTCTACATAGTGATACAAGTTGACGTTGGAGTGGGGAATATTGGCCTTGGCATCTTCAATGGCTTTTTGGCGTATATTGAGCCAGTCGATCAATCCCTGAATACGCAGCGGATCAATCTTCACTTGGTTGTCGTCCCGTGTTCCATCGGCTTTTTGCACGAGGTTCCAGTCGCCCTCCCAATGACCGATCATAAACGTTTTACCTGAGCCGCTGTATTTCGTTAACAGATACTCGGCCATCGCATAAATCTTATCGTACTGCCAGGTGAGCTCTTCCTGAGACATGCCTTTATTGTCCATCCAAGATCCGGAGTCCTCCACCCAGAACATATAGTGGGAGAAGTCCATATCGAGCACCTCTCGGTAAGCGGGTACTTCTTCCAGCATCCGTTTGAACTGGTAGTCAAGGCCCAAGCCATTAAGTTCATCGTACAAGCCGGTAGACAGGGCGATCTTAAGTAGGTTGGACCCCATTGCGCGGATGGCTTTAGCGGATTCCACTAGAGAGCCTTCGCCTGTGAAGCTGTACTTAGGGCTGATAGTCTGGGTGCCCAAAATATAGTTGTAGCTCTCTATTGCTGATAAGGTCGGGCTGGTTTTCGGTGGCTCTGATGTTGTCGGTGGAGGGGTTTGCTGATTGTGACAACTGGCATTGATTTTGGAGGGGATTTGTGTTCCTCCAGAGTAGGCGATATTAAAGCCAAAAGAGCGAGCCTCACCCACGGGAATATTGGCAAAGTCACCTGTACCTTCCGCTGTTGCAGTATTGCCATTTTGGGAAATTTTGGCATTCCAGGAGCCGTCAATTACCTGGTCTCCGGGCCATTGCCAATTAAGGTTCCAGCCATTAATAGGCTCTGTGCCAGTATTACGGACCACTACAGAGGCCATATAGCCCTTATCCCATTGACTTTGGACAACCATATTGACCTTACAGTTGGTTGCGGCCATGGAGAGAGGGGTGATGCCGAGTAAGAATAGGGAGGTGAAACCCGCTTTGAGTAATTTAATACGCATTTGCTAACCACTGCTTATTCATTATTTGCAACTCTTCTTAGGGCCCTTTCTGGGCAATAAAGTTTCTTTCTGGAATATCTGGATTTTCATGACTAAATAGCCAAGGTATATTTTTCTCTATTTTTTCCCATTTGTAGGTCATTTTATCCGGAAAAGACCTGGCCATACTTTGATCCCCTTCCCAGCATTCCTCAGTGATTGTTTACTGGAAGCCTATGAGTTTTATCGGTCTTTTTTTCATTACGTCCTTTATCGCCATGGTAGATGAGCGGCTGATCAAGTGTTTGTTAGAACGCGCGAGTCATCTTTTTATTGTTGTGCTTTATAAGATGAATAGTGCTGTCAGTTGGCGCAAACAGAAATAATTAATTGTTATTTCTGTTTTTTATTGGGTTGGTATTACTTTGAAATTTACCATGTCAGATTTATTTTGGCGGCCGTTGAGTTCTGTTAACCACACTGACTGGGATAATTAGAGTATGCTGGCACCCGCGTGCCTTTACAGAATAATAAACGCCTGGTGCGATCAAGGACATCGACCCTGCCGATCATTCTTCGCAGTTTCTAGAATGCTAAGGCAGCGGTATCAGGAAGAGAGAACCGTTGTGAGTAGTTGGTAATTACTCACAGCTATCCACTGGTTCGGCCAGTTTTTATTACACAATATCAAGCTGATTTTTTCGGAAGGGACTGGCTTCTTGGCGCCTTGAAATCAAGGATAGAGGGCTTTGAAAGGACTTTTCGTATAAAAATTATGGAGAAAAAATGAAGACAAAAATAATTCGATGGTATACCACATTTTTTATACTGCTTGGATTCTCCCCCCTGGCTCTTAGTGCAGAGTGGCTATTAGGTACGGGTAAATACGATATCACTGGGCCAGCCGCCGATGTTGGTATGGTTGGTTATGGAGAAACCAGTCAGACAACCAAAGGAATTCATAGCCGCTTGTGGTCCCGTGCTTTTGTAATCGCCAATCCTCAGGATAGTCAGCGTCTAGTATTTGTTTCCGCCGATTTACAGAGTATTACTCAAGGTGTTAAACAGGGTGTGGTTGCTAAGCTCAAGAGTAGGTATGGCAACGACCGCTTTACAGATGAAAATGTGATGCTCACGGCCACCCACACCCACGTAGGTCCTGGAGGTTATGATCACTATGTGATGCTCAATATGAGTGCACTGGGTTATGCGGAAGATAACTATAACGCGATCGTAGAAGGTATCTACCAATCTATTGTTATGGCAAATAGCAGTTTGGCAGAGGGCGACATTTACCTGGAGCAAGGTACCTTGCTCAACACGAGTGTCAACCGCAACCCGGAGCCCTACGCGCAAAATCCGGATACGGGCAATTACCAATACGATACCAACAAAACTATGACGCAGCTCAAGCTGGTTAATGCGAATAATAAAGCATTGGGTATTATTAACTGGTTTGCGCTACACAATGTTTCACTTGGTACCGGTCAACGTCAGTTGAGTAGTGATCACAAGGGTGCTGCCAGTTATTTATTTGAGCAATGGGCTTCAAATCAGACAGATTCGACAGGAAATCTTGTTGCGGCCTTTGCCAATAGCAATCTAGGTGACGCTTCTCCCAATATTTGTGGCCCAGGGAATGGTTGTGGCTCCAGTGAATATGAGAGTCTTGAGTTGGCTGCAGAAAAACAGGCAAACAAAGCGAAGTCTCTTTACAGCACCTCTAACAATAAATTATTGAACAATCTTGATTATCGCCATCAATACATATATTTCCCCGGTTATACCGTAGCCGGGGAATATACTGGCGAAGGGCAGCAAAACATTTGCGAAGGTGCCGTGGGCTGGTCATTCACAGCTGGCTCTTCCTGGGATGGCCCCAGTGGGATTGATGGTATTTTCGAGGGGATGTCAGTTGAAAACGAAGGCATTGAGTGGGATCGCAGCGAAAGCCTATTCGAATCAGTGATCAGAGGTTTCCCGCTCTTTGGGTTAATGAACGCTTTCTCTGCGGCTGCCGTTTATAAGGATACACAGGATGATCCTTGCCAATATCCCAAACCCACTTTTGTTGAGCGTAAAGTAGTAGGGCAACAGCTGTATACCCCTTATCTGCCATTTCAGATGTTTCGCATTGGGTCCCTGGTCCTAGTGGCTGCGCCGAGTGAAATGACCACTATGGCTGGTCGCCGCCTGGAAGAAAAGGTATTGGCTTCAATGCAGGGGCACGGTGTTACCAGGGTAGTTATTGCCGGTTTGGCCAATGCTTATACCGGTTATGTGACCACTCATGAAGAATTTGACAGACAACACTATGAGGGGGGGCATACGATCTATGGGCCCAATACCTTGGCGGCTTATCAACAGATTTATACAGGCATGGCCAACGCCATGAATAATAATCTGGCGGTGGATGCAGGGCCGACACCAACAGATTTATCGAATGACCAAATTATTCATGTCATTGGTGTCGTCTACGATGATAAGCGCCTATGGGAATCCTTCGGCCAGGTTTGGAATGATGTACGTAACAACTATTCTATTGGTGATACTGTCTCCGCGAGTTTTCGCTCCGGTCATCCCCGTAACGATTTCAGAACGGGAGATACCTTTATAGAGATTCAACGTAAGGTAAATGGCAACTGGGAAACCTATCTTACTGACAATGACTTGGATACTCGCTTTATCTGGACACGGGATACTGCGGTAGACTGCCTGGCCTGCTCCTTTGCTGAAGGGCAGTGGGTAATTGGTGAGGATACTCCTGCGGGTACTTATCGCATAAAACACAAGGGAAACTGGAAAAGTGGCTGGACAGGGAAGGTTAGCAGCTACTCAGGCAAGTCGAGCAGTTTTACTGTCAATAACTGAGTTGTGTTGATCAAATTATTCGATTAGTAAATCAGGCCGTTAATTCGGCCTGATTTAGATGCAATGAACACTAATTTTTTAACTCTTATCTATTGGGCAGGTTTTTGTAGCTGAAAATGAGATAGGGCTTTTTCAGCAATTTCCTTGCCATATTCCTGTACGAAGTGACCAGCCTCTTCAAGCTTGAGAGGCGGAGGACAATTTTTGATAATTCCCCTAAGCATTTCCATTACTTTTTCACCGAGTACGGCATCCCTCATTCCAATTGCCATAAAGCTATCGCCTTCCCAGGTCTTGGACCAGAAATTTCTGGCCTCTAGCCCCAGTTCTACACCCTCCATGTCGGGATCAACGGGAACAATTGAGGGGAAGCGACGAACACCGGCCTTATAGCTGTTATCGGGAAAGGGAGCATCATAAGCCACTATATCAAATAGATTGATTTCCGATCTGGCATCAGTGGCAATTAAGCCGCCTACCGGTATCTCTGGAACACTGACAGAAAAATTTCTCCATTGATAAAAACCTTCCGAAGCGCCATCCCCCGCTGCAATCGCAGTATTCATTACCAGTAATCGTGTAAATCTTTCCGGCATATCCATTGGCAGAGTGAGGCCTAGAAGTCCACCCCAGTCCTGGCATACCAAAGTGATATTTTTTAGGTCTAGGTGTTCAATAAGTTGTATCAGGCTGTTGCGATGAAAATTAAAGGTGTAAGTATTGTCATCTGTTGGTTTATCGGAACGACCAAAACCAAAGAGATCAGGAGCAATAACCCGGTGCCCAGCTTCTATGAATACTGGAATCATTTTTCGGTACAGATAGCTCCAGGTTGGTTCCCCATGTAGGCAAAGAAATGTTGTTTCTGCATCAGAGGTGCCTTCATCAATGTAGGCCATACGCATTGAATCGTATCCATCCAGAGTATCGATGTATTTTGGTTGATAGGGAAAGCCTGGCAGAAGGGAAAAGCGCTCTTCGGGAGTTCTTAATCGCTCAATAGGCATTGGCAAGCCTCTTTTATTAAATGTTAGTATTTAGACTTTTATGATTTTAACTTACGAAATTAAACAATAATCAGCATACAACTTAAAGATGGTTTTTAGGTTTTTTTGATTTTGCTGTAGATTCATAGGTAAAATTTCTTCAAGTATTACATGTTGTCGATAAGAAATGGTTCTCACAATTCACAAGCTATAGATAGATATTTAAGTTCCGGTGAATGTGTTTTTAGCTTTTCGACTTTTACTTTCTATTTAAATGCTAATTTCAGTGCAGGGTTGGCATGCATGGTTAAACTGTGGATGAGAGCCTACACAGGCTTGAGTACAGGTCATCTTCCGCTTCCTTTGTCTTTGGGCAACCCCTAGGCGCACTTGAGGGTCAATTACCCTGATAGTTCTGATTACCTGATTTAGAGAAGAGATGTTGTATAGTGCCCCCGTTAACAAGCCCCTTAGCAAAGGGCTTATCAGTAAACGGTTAAGGTAGTGAGACAAGATGGAGTATCAGTCCTCGAAGAGTGCAGTTTTGCAGCTTTGGAAGAAGTTTGGTGGTTCGGCGTTTGGGCGTTGGACAGTTTCGAAGGTGGTCGCTTTCAAAGCACCTTACTTTAGGTCTATTAAGCCCTGCTTTGCTGAGGTATCACCGGGGCGTGTAGAAGTATTGCTGAAGAAACGTTGGGGAGTGACAAACCATATAGGCACAGTGCATGCGATTGCGATGTGTAATGCTGCCGAACTAGCCGGCGGGGTCTGCTTGGATGTTTCTCTGGATCGCCGCTTTCGTTGGATACCCGTGGGGATGGAAGTTAAGTACCTGAAAATGGCAAAAACCAACCTGCGTGCGGTTTGTGAGTATCCAGATTTTGCATCTATTCAGGTTGGTGATGTGGTTATGCCCGTGGGTGTCTTCGATGCTAACGGTGAGGAAGTGTTTCACGCGGACATCACCATGCGTGTATCTCAGCGCCCCACAAACAAGTAAAGGCTGCGGTTGGCAAATGGGGTTAGGTTTTTAGACTGTCACAAGTCGCAGAAATTGACCGAAATTGAGGGCAGGTAGTCCTCATAGTCCTTTTCTGAGTATCTGAAATATAACAGTCTTGGCCTAGATCACTGCTTATAATCTATACAGTCAATTGAACCTCGTAAGTGGATGTACGGAGGCCGTGAACGTCGTAAAATAGTTCACTTGTAAGGGTAATCGATCGACTGGCTGGAGGAGTTATGGGTTTAATTTGGGATATGAGTCATTCGATATCCGCCTTTGAAGCGGTAGAGGGGGATAATACTGAGTATGAAATATATAATGCGGAAAGTCAGGCATTAAGCAGTGAGGGTATTTATCAGGATCTTGCCGAAAGCCTTGAGCTGGCTATTTCCAAGCTAAGTAAAAATGTAAATGATAGTTCTCGTTACTTCCTTATTCAGTGGGAACCCATCAGCTCGCAATTAACCCTGACCGTCACGGATGACCAAAGAAAGAATGATGCCCAGGCTGTTGTTCGCTGTCACTTCACTGCGCTGGAAAAGCAATTTCAAGAATCTCAGTTTAAAACTGATGACGACAAACAATCCGCTATAGCTGCATTTTCTGAAGATTTACACTTTTGGTGCAAGGAGTTTCTTTCAACGGACCAAGGGTTTAGCCAGTTTTCTTTAGTCGCTCTTTTCACCTCTGGCTCGAGGGATAGCGCTGTTATTCTGTAGATTGCAGTACCTTTTAATATTCAGGGCTACTTTCATTAAAAACCAGTGAAAATAGCCTTGAAATGTACCCGAGTGGTCCACTCTAAGTGAAACTTGTTTTGCTATCACTATCCACTATTTTAATTACAGATCTACAGAGAACTCTGTATACCAATTGTTGGTTTCCCAGACTTTGATCTTTTCGAAATTAATATCTAGGTCTGAGCTATTGGCGGCAACTCTTTGATGAATGGCACCATGCCAAGCTTTAGCGAGGTTTTCGGAGCTTGGTTTAAAGGGTGTTATACACAATTTCCCAATTTTGGAGTTCGCTTGAATAAATTGTGCCTTTTTTTGTTGTTGATAGATTATGCCCATGTATTCTATGGAGTTAATAATTTCCTTTAAAAAGGGGTCTTGATAATCAATAATCGTAGCATGATCGCAGAGATCCTGAATCTCAGCTTTAAATATTTTTTTCAGGAATGACATGTCGGTGGGAGGATCTTGGTATTTTGCTCTGCATGTACATTCCACTCGATACCTGTAACCAACAAAGCCTTCTTCCAGCTTATTATCCTCTATATAGGCGTAATTTACTTTCTTGGTGATATTGAGGTCAAGGCAGTAGGTGATATTGAAGTATTGAGGCATTGGAGTGATCCTGATTTACTCAGATTACTATTGCTTGCTGCTGAGTATAATAGATATTTTGAGATATCTTGGGAGGGTTGATCAATATGGGGGAGAAGAGCTGAGCAGAAAGATCGATAAAAGAATTCCTAACAGCCTATTTTGAGATACAGGTCGCCGATAATAGTTTGGTATCCAATGAAAGATGTCCTCACTCTTAGCCTTAATTGGATTGTGGAAAGAATAAATTCAAAGGTGCCAAGGATAAGAAAATACATTAAAGAGATGTTTCAGGCTCTGTTC
This sequence comes from Microbulbifer mixtoriginis (SeqCode), assembly GCF_052467235.1. Classification (NCBI taxonomy): domain Bacteria; kingdom Pseudomonadati; phylum Pseudomonadota; class Gammaproteobacteria; order Cellvibrionales; family Microbulbiferaceae; genus Microbulbifer; species Microbulbifer mixtoriginis (SeqCode). Next base: position 3,777,404 of record NZ_CP174305.1, read on the forward strand.
CCACTTTGTCCAGTCATTACTGCTGCGCCTATCATATGCGCTAAACGCAGGGCTTCAGGCACATTGCCGTTATCAGTAGCTTGCTCAAGTATCTGGGCGGCAATGTTCGGGACACAGCCCTGTACCTGAAAGTAAAAATTACGGTGAGAATAAACCTTGCCTGCTTTAAGTAGAATCTCCCTGCGTAGTGAATAATCAGGGAAGTTTTTCAGGGCTTTATTAATGGCTGACATATCCGGTGGTTTACGCATTACCGCGATACAGGGGCGCTTCAAGGATTCAGCCAGTTTGGGGAGATCTATGATATTAAAGCCTCCAACGGCGACGCCATCAATCAGTACCACGTTAATCTGGGGGTAAAACTTGCTGCTTTGCAATATTTGCGTGATAACTTCAGTAGCATCCATGCCGTCTTTTTGTACCTCACCCCAGAGCATGCCTTCAAAGCGGGTATCGGTACATATTATCCCGCTGATGTTTACAGGTGAGCCCCGCTCTTTTTGGAAAGGGGCATCGTCAAAGCCAATAATGCGGAGTTTCTTCTTCAAGCGAAGAAGTTCTGCGATGGGCTTCATCGTTTATTTTTTCAGCTGCTGGAAAAGGTAAGGAAAGAGTTTTAGCTTCTCCTCCTGAGTAAGAGACTCTACCCGTTGGATATTATTTTCCGGAATAGCTTCCGGGTTTGGGTAAAGATCAATCATTTTGGCTAGGTTTTCTTCCCGCAGCAGGTGCAAAATCGGGTAGGGTGCCCGATTGGTGAGGTTCTCGGCATCCTCTGGGGCAGTACCTGCGAATTGATAGTCCGGGTGGAAGCTGGCCAGCTGATAGATACCTTCGTAATGGTTGCGCTTCAGTAGCCATTCGGCCTGATCGAGGAATTGATTGTAGTCAGCAAAATCCTTTAGGTAATTTGGAATAATCAGCAGGGTAGTCAGGAGTTCGTTTTCCGGCGTACTGTCGAGTCGTTGAAGCTCAGCAAGGAGGTCTGCCAGTAAAGCATCCTCGTTGTTTGCCTTACAGACCTTATAACGAATCTGGCCTGCGCGTAGTGGTTTGCGCGCAAAAGGGCAGAGGTTTAGGCCCACCACAACATCGGTGAGCCATTGTTCCACTGTCTGTGTAACTTGTTGCTCCATGTACCGGCTTACCACATCAGGTCGTCGGGGATCTGGAAGTCGGCGTAGGGGTCGTCTTCGTCCACCGAGGTCGAAGTTTCGGTAGGTTTGACAATGATTTCGGTATTGCGCTCGGCAATTTTGTCGGCGATCACTCTGGGTACCAGTTCAAACTGTTCACCCTGGGCGACAATCACCAACCGGCCGGCAATGAGATGATCCCGCAGGATTTCACTGACATAGATAGTTTTGATTTTTTTATCAAAGGTAAAGTTATAGGCGGTTTCACCTGAGTAGGGCTGGCGGTTGTTGTTCACCAGCTGCTTGATTTGTGCTGCGATGGCCTTCTGTTGAGCCGCAGCGTCACGTTCGGCATTCAGGGCGCGATCCCGTGCAGCCTTATCCGCACGCGCTTGCTGCGCGGCTAACTTCGTTTCATCTACCTGTGGTTGTGAAGATTTCTTTGCAACTTTCTGTTGCTTGCGCTTTTCCTTACCGATCTGTTTGGCTTTTTTCTTGTCGACGAGTCCTGCTTGTAACAGCTGGTCTTGCAGTGAGGCCATAGTATGTTTCCTGCAATAGTAATTAGTAATTAGTAATTGGATTGTGCCGCCAGTAAGTTTGGTGGCTACTTGGTCAAAGTGTAATTGGGGACTTACCCCTTTCATAGATGTGGGGCATTTTACCTGAAGATAGCCGCGGTGCTGGCAGGGAATTTGATTTAAGGGGTCCAGGGCTTACCAGAGGTAGCGGTAGCAATGATCTCATCGGGCTCTTTACCATCGCTCAACATTTGTGCACCCCCTGGAATCATTAGTGCTGAGCCCGTGGCAATTGCCACGCGTTTGCCGCTGGGGGTATCGATATTACAAGAGGAAACCCGTAGCTGGCGGCCGCGGTGAAGAACTTGCGCCTCGAGGATCAGGTCCCCACTGTTGAGCTTGGCCGGTCTGGCAAAGCGGATATGCATATCTAAGGTGGCAAATATACTGCCCGCCGGTAAGGTGGAATATACGGCCGCCCCCATAGTGAAGTCCGCCGCCCAGGCCAGCAGCCCTCCGTAGATAGACAGGGTGCCGTTAGAGAACCAGGGGGATGAGGGCATGGTAGAAATACAGCGGCCGTTCTCGATTTCGATGGCGCGGTAACCGGTGAGCAACCATACGGGGTGAATGCGACCCTCATTGATGGTAGTTCGCTGAAGCTCAATAGGTACCTGTTCCGGCAGATGCCCCATATCACAGAAATAGGGTTTGGGTGGCGGTCTGAGATAGGGGTCTGGGGGATCGGTTGGTCCCAGGTCTGGCAGAGGTAGCTCCTGATCGGGATTGACTGGGAAGTCTGCAATTAGGCAGCGGGTACTTCCATAGGCGAGGGTTCTGCCATCTTGATCGTTGATCTGAATGCTGGAGAGCCCCACCTGACTACCGGAATGCACAGTCGTGGCCCGGCCAACAATATTCTGGGTGTTGCTGGTAATTGGCCGGATAAAACACATATTCAACTCAGAGGTGCTGAGTACTTTACCGGCCGGGAGAGTCGTCCAAATTGCAGAGGCGAGGGGCGCGTCGGCGAACATCGCGTAAATACCACCCCAGTAAACCCCGGTGCCGTCTGCCAGCCAGGGAGTGATGGGCATTGAGTAGGTGGCTTTGCCCAACCCTGCTTCCGTTGGCTGCATACCTGTGAGCCGCCAAAAGGGCGGTCCCGGCAAACTTCCACGAATATATCGTTTGAAAGTCTGTAGACCGGGTTGTTGCAACGCTCGCAGGTCGCAGATGGCACCACGATGAACTTCGTCGGTGATATTGGTCATCCCCCGCCTCCAATTTCATCTATTGAAAGATTAATGTGCAAGGGCTGGGTAAACGAGGGAATGTGGGCTGGATATGGCAGCAGGCACTATTGACCTACCGCAATCTGGGTGGGCAAGCCTTATTGTGGTGAAAAATCTGGTAAATCCACCGTAAGAGTGGTTTTTTCGATTGGGCGCCCCTCCATGAACGAGTTGATGGTGTCTTGTATCTCTGGGGATGCCATAAATAAATTGTGACCGGCATTTTCTACTGTTACCAGTGTGGCATTACTAAGTCCTGCCATTGCCTCTTGCTGGCTCTCTATGTAAGTTCTGCCATCAAGAGTGCCACTGAATAGCAAAATGGGAATATTGCTATGGGGGTTGCTGCGAAAAGCATCACCCAGGTCTAACTGTTCAGCCAAACCATCGTAGTGATAGGAAAAGTTGAGGTAGTCACTTAACAGGGCGGTTTTTGCTTGCTCCTTCACTTCAGACTTTCGCTGTGTGCTTATACCTGAGGCTATATCTATTGCCGTTGGCATGGCACTCAGGGAAATTGGAGAGCCTGGACTCAAGAATCCATCGGGAAAGTAGCGCCTGGGAACTCGATCGAAAGCCGGAACATGCCCCAAATCAAGAGTTCGATAGAAGCCTAACAAGTGGGCGACACTTTTGGGGTCGGCAATAAAAGCGGAGGCAATTTGTTGCATATCTCTACGCTGAAGCAGGTACTCCAGAGTGTGGCCTTCCCGCTGAGGGATATGGATTTTGACTGGGGCCCGCTCCAGCTTTGTGTGCACTCTATCGATAAGAACCTTGATGTCAGGGTAGGCCACTTTGGCTGCGGGTTGCTGGTCCAGGGCGAGTTGCAGTCGATCTAAATAAGAACCCGTTCGCGCGGGTAATTTAACAGTTTGATCCAGGCCTTCAGCACTGGAAAGGATCACTCTGTCTATGGAGTCTTCTATCTCCCTTATTGCCGCTAGAGCAAGGTGGCTGCCGTAAGAAGTGCCCCATAACACAATCTTCTCTACCCCCAGATGTTGTTTCAGCGCCTTCAGGTCGCGAGAGTTTTCCAGGGTGTTGTAACCGGCTAGATCGACCCCCTTTTGATGCCAGAATGCTAGGCATTCACGCAGAGCTTCGCGATGATATTCGATGTATTGGCTATCAGTTGTTTTTTTCAGGGCGGGAACAACCTGCCGAGATTCACAGTGAGGCAGATCGTTGGAGCGGCCGGTGCCACGCTGGTCCAGGGCGATCACATCGCCGTACTCCCGCAAAGCCATAAACATATCAAAACGATAGTTGACGGCCATGATGCCCGATCCACCAGGGCCACCGGCAAGATAAATAATCGGCGGGCCCGACTTTTTTCCGGTTGTAGGGAAGCGCACATAGTGAAGTTTCAGTGAGCGGCTCTCCGGATTACTACGATTCTCAATTACCTCAAAGAAGCCCTTATAGCCTTCTGCAGTCTGCTTATTCCAGGTCGTGAAAGTAAATGCCTCTTCATTAACAGGAGATTTGGCATGGGTGGTTGTTGTACCAACAAGGAGACTTAAAAATAGAAAGACCTTTAAAAAATGGAGATTGAAAGTAAAACTCATTGACTACCATCCTTCCCTAGAGTGAATTTTTTGTATTTTTATACTTGAAAAATCTTGATTGAGCCAGCTGATGGTAAAAGAGGTGGGTCTCTTACCTTTACTGAAATGATTGAAACCCTTTCATATTCGTAAGCTTGGAGCTTTCAGTCTTGAATGTTATTGAGATTATGAATTGTCATTCAATTCTACCTCTTACTTCAATCGATGGCCCTATGGCTTGATTTCATAACTCTTTACTCTCCGTAGGGTATGCATTTGTACCATCTTGTGATTTGTTTGGTTGGCGCTACCTATATGTGAGGACGGCTTTGCATAGAATGATTGGCAATTCTGAGTTGATGAGCATTGGGAATCTCTCGTTGGAACAAGGTGGGGGCGGCACAGTTTGCTTGAAAGGTCCTCGATTGGTAGATTAACTTCGATTAATTTCGTTGATACTCAGCTTGAGGGTGAGAAGTAGGAAATTAGTTTTGGAGATTATTTGGTTTTTTGCTCTCAGTTATAAAAAGGCGTTTCATTTTTCTCAAATAGTCCTTTCAAGCATTTATCAAAAAATTTTGTGAGGTTATTCTGTTAACTCTCCTTAACTTGGTTGTTTTTAATCTCCTTTCACTGTGACCAAGTAGTTTTTGTGTTTTGCTTGGCTTGGTTCTTAGGGGGGAGTTGTTACAGATAAATAACAAGAATAAATTTCTGGATTTCGTGGATTTTGCATTGGTTGTTTGTCTAATCTTTTCTGTGTCGGGGGAGCACTAAATATCATTTGAATCACATGTGTGTTTCACTATGGATAATTTTTATCAAAAAGATATTTCAGCTTGGGTGGATAAGTATCGCCCAGGATTAAAACGATACTTTTCTTCTCGAGTAGCTTCAGCTGATGTTGATGACTTAGTGCAAGAGGTTTTTGCTCAGTTGCACTGGCACCTTAATCAGTCCGATATAGAGATAGAAAATCCAAGAAACTATATCTATACGGTAGCTAAAAATCTGTTGGTTAGTCACAGTCGGTACCACAAGTCTCGATGTCGAGCCTTCCATGAGTCACTTTCCCTTGATTATGAAATTCCCGATGTTATTACACCGGAGCGTACAGTAATAGGTATGCAGGATTGTCGGTGCGTCTTAAAAGCAATTCTGGGGCTGCCACCACGTGCAGGGGCGGCATTCAAATTTCACCGTTTTGAGGGATTGACTTACCAGGATATTGCCGAACGCATGGGGATCTCCAAGGAATCTGTAAAGGAACTTATCCAGCGCGCATTAATTAGGGTTAGGCGGGCAGTGGAGGAGGTTTCATAACCTGTTTTTCTCGGATATTTAATCAGGCTATCATCCAATTAAAGATTGGTTAAGTACAAGTGTTTTAAATTATAGGTTAAGTCTATCTGTGCAAATTTTAGAATCTGGTACTTGAATTTACGCCTATTCACCTAAGCATATTGATGCTTGCCTCTCAAATAGAAAAATTCTCTACTTTTATTGTCTCCTTCATCTTCAGATGGTTTTTGCAGATTTAAAGATTTTCTAAAAAGCTATATTTATCCCCAATTGTAAATCCGCTTGCACTTACTTGAACTACACTCGAAAAGACCTTTTGGAGGCTAGTCTTTTTTATTTATGAAAGGTGAGAGCTTCCTGCTTGAAATAAGTTGCCCTTTTTAGTGAGTGTAACGCTGAGAAGACGGAGTTTGTAACTTTTGGTCACCGCTATTGTTTGGTTGTGTTAATTGTTGTTTTATTTAATCTCCTTGATTTCTGGGGGCGAATATTTAGTAAATGTGGATCTGAAAAATCTGGGGTTAGATCCCCCCGACTGTGCTGTAAATGCGTCTTAAACCTAGTTAGGCCTGAGATAAGGTGGTGTTTGGCTGACAGAAAAACAGAGAAAATATAATAGAGAGAATCAGAATGATGATGAGCCTGCGTAAGCAAAAAAATTTGATTGCACAAGCGATTCGTGCCACCAATCCGATCAATCAAACAACGCCCTGGTACAGCGCTGCAATAGCCTGTCTGGTGATGTCTACCGTTTCCACTGCGGCCCTAGCCCAGGAGGAACAGGATACGGAAAGAAGTAGCCGCTCCAAACAGCCGATCGAGGAAGTGACGGTAACGGCCCAGAAAATTGAGGAGAGTATCCAAGATGTTCCTATTGCAGTTTCGGCACTCTCTGGGGATAGCATGGATGCCTTGAAGATCGAACGTGGTGAGGAACTACTACGGGCGATACCGAATGTAAATTTCTCCAAATCAAATTTTAGTACCTATAACTTTTCCATTCGCGGCGTTGGCACCAAGGCAGTTTCTGCCGCCACAGATCCTGCAGTGGCAGTGAGTTTTAATAATGCTCCATTGATTCGTAACAGGTTGTTTGAGCAGGAGTTTTTTGATGTTGAGCGGGTGGAAGTGCTACGCGGACCACAAGGCACATTGTATGGTCGTAATGCCACAGCTGGTGTGGTTAATATGTTGCCGGTTATGCCAGAGGATGAATTTTCCTCTGAAATTAAAGCGGAGATAGGTAGTTATAATTCGAAGCGTACTAGCGGTATGTTTAATTTACCCATTGGGGAGACCATGGGGTTACGCCTCTCCGGTGCTATGACCAAGCGCGATGGATTTGATACTAATACCTATACAGACAATGACGTTAATGATCGTGATCTTTATTCCACTCGGGCAATTTTTGAGTGGGAGCCATCAGAAACATTTAGCGCCAATCTAATTTGGCAGCATTTTGAGGAGGATGATAAGCGTTCACGAACAGGGAAGCAGCTTTGTACGACAGATCCAGGCGTTTCAATGATTGGAGATGTTGAAGTACCAGAAAATTTCACAGGTTTTTTTAGTCAAGGTTGTTTACCCGGCTCAATCTATAGTGATGAAGCATATGGTACAACCAATGCTAAGGGGCTTGCATTTGTTGTTGCTCCGCAAGCACTTCTTCAAGGCTATTATCCGGTAATGAAGGAATTTCTTCCAAATCCTTATGCCAATGCTGAGCAGTCCAGGGATTTGCGTGAAATTGCTACCAGTTTTGATCCTGTGTTTCGCGCTGAGAATGACTTGGTACAGTTAAATTTTGCATGGGAAATGAGTGATACTCTTACATTTTATTCCCAGTCGACATATGCCAAGGACGACTATTACTCTTCCCAAGATTACAACCGGTATGTGTCAGATTCGATTTTTAGTGATTCTACTGAATATGGATTGGATCCAGGCCCTACGCCCGGTGGGATCTATACCGATCCACAGTTAGGACCTTCGGATGGCGTCTTGGCAGTGGATATCAGCCGATCTGATAACAAACAGTGGAGTCAAGAATTCAGATTGCAAACATCCTTTGATGGCCCTTGGAATTTTGTTGTGGGAGCTAATTATCTAGATTTTAAGACTCAGGATGATTATTTTGTATTTAATAATATGTTCTCCCTGATTGCCGAGCATGTATACAATGGCGTTGATGATCCTGAGGCTGGTTTGGGTACAGAGAATTGCACGGACCCTCAGAACATTGAGGGTTTTCAAGATTGTATGTATGTGGATTACAACTCATTAGAGAATATTGATGAGGAAGGTCATAATTATTTCCTCAGTCGAAATCTAGTGGAAACACGATCCTGGGCTATTTTTGGCGAAACCTACTGGCAAATTAATAATGATGTAAAGCTTACCACTGGTCTACGCTACACGAATGATCGCAAGCGTTCCACACCGGTACCCAGTCAGTTATTACTGGGAACAGAAACTGATAATGATACCGGTGAGATCGTTCCTGGCCCTGCCTCTGGGGGGCTGGTTTATAAAGGGTATCCGGAGGGTGATGCCGTTACTCAAAGCTGGAAGGAGTACACTGGGCGCGCTGTACTAGACTGGCGTACAGATACGCCCTTTACCGATGAAACTATGCTTTATCTCTCCCTTGCCCACGGTTATAAAGGGGGCGGCACCAATCCCCCTCGCGCAGATATTGATCCCAATGTTGTGCAATACCAACCTTTAGATGAAACTTTTAAACCTGAATTTGTTAATGCAATTGAAATTGGAACAAAGAATGTTTTATTTGATGGCAGCTTAACTCTCAACGCTAATGCTTTTTACTATGACTATAGCGACTATCAAGTTTCCCAAATTGTTGACCGTATTTCGTTAAACGAAAACTTTGATGCAGAGAGTATGGGGATTGAGCTGGAATTAGCATGGCAGCTTACAGACAATACTCGGCTAGATATGAATATGGGTTATCTAAAGACCCGTATTGCAGATGGTGAAGAGTCTATTGATGTAATGAACCGTACTCAAGGACATGAGGATTGGTTAGTGGTTCGTCCAAGTCTTCAAGTTCCTTCTAACTGTGTTGCGCCGAAAGATGTAGTGGAGGCGACATTTGCAATACCATACCCATTAATGCTTTGGGCTTTATGTGATACTACGGGTAGATGGGGTTCTTTCACACCGGAAATAGAGTCTAGCCAGTATTTCCATGAGTGGCTAAATATCGACCCCTATAACCCGCTCACTGATGCACCGAATGGAGCGAGAGGCTTTGCCGCCGATTTAAGTGGCAATGAACTGCCAAATGCCCCACGGTTCACAGTAAATTTGGGAGTGGAGCATACAATTCCTATCGAAGATTGGGACCTAACTTTGCGAACTGACTATTATCGTCAATCGGAGAGTTATGCAAGGGTTTACAATACAGAGTATGATCGTTTAAAGGCCTGGAGTAACCTCAATGCTTCAGTCAGTTTGAGTCATCCTAACTCAGAATTGTATATGCAGCTCTATGTGAAGAATATATTTGATGATGCACCGATCACAGACATGTTTACTAATAGTGATGATTCAGGTCTCACCACAAATGTATTTACTTTAGAGCCTCGTATTGTTGGGTTCAGTATAAGTAAAGGGTTTTAAACTCTGAGATTATGTCTGATTGACAGATTTAAATATTAATTGCCCTTTTAAGAGCACCTTGATCTGTTGGATAGGTTCTTCTGACAAATTGAGGTGCGTTTTTAAATGTAAACTTGCTATTTGATAATTTGCCAGTTTTTTGAATATTTCTTTATGAATTTTTAGCCGATTGCTAAAGCTTAGGCTCTTTGGCTGGAGATGGGTGAGTTGAGGGTAGTTAGGTTAGGTGGGTGTTTTGCTATAAGTCAATTAATTGTATAAGGGGCACCATCATGATTGCTGATAGTACCCCGTGCGTCTAAATTATAGGGGGCTATCTAGGGTACAGTGAACGATGATTGTGGATTGGTAGATACAACGCCATTTATAACGCAAGGAGATCCTGATCCAGTACTAGGTATTTGGGCATCATTAAAGGTAATTTTGCCTGTTGACTGGTCGAAACTACCATTCAAATCTCCCGCGCAATTACCTGATACAGCTGCTACGTTTACATTTTTTAGGGTTACAGTATTGTTTGCATGTCCTACAAGGGCATATGGTAGCCCGCTAAAAGAAATAGTGCCGCAAATGTTAAGGAAACCTCCCGAGAGGGCCAGGCTTCCAACTGAGGCATCTGCTCCTGTAGAGTCGACACTTCCAGAAAGTTTACATTGAAGCAGGATACCTTTCTCTACTTCGAGGTTACCATCACTCGCTAGGGCTATTGCACCTGGGGGAGACCAGGTTTCTGCATTCGCGAGCCCGGCTATCCCAAAAGAGGCTAAACAGATAGAAGCAGCGGTAAGGATCTTTTTCATAATAATGGTGTTCCTAATATTTCTGTTAATTATTAATGCAGGCACATTACTTGATGCTTGGTCAATTTATATGCGCTACCTTTTGAAGCGTTCATCATCGCTGGAAAGTGATGAAACTTAGTAGACCTCAATAATAGGAGCCGACCCAGTTCCAACCCCTTCCATTTATAAAGACGTGTTGGGATGGCTGTTGGGGGGATGTCTAGCCCAAATAGACGCAAATTTATTTGTGAGGCGTATTTCCTATCCTCAAATTCAATCTATTAATAGGTTGGTTTTATTTATGATGGGCACGGGGGTAGCTCAGCGTTACATATAAAAAATTTTTATATTGTTGATAATGGCATTCTCAGATTTATATTATTTTTGTTCTGTAGACCTTTATTAAGATTTCTGATGTGTTTTGAGTTGTGCAAAAGTACAGGAATTTAGGATTTGTTCTCTCATTAAACTCAACAAGTTAAAAGTGCTTATATAGCTTTTGGTTTGTCAGTTTTCTCAACTTTATTTTAATCCTTATTTCATGTTTGTTTATAAGATGTTTCCTGGTGGGGTGTTATGGCTGCTAATAACAAATTACTATCGGTGGCTGGGTTCCTGGTTATGGAAAGGTTTTATTGATTGTAATTTTCCATTGGGTCGATTTAATCTGTCGATGTATTCCCAGTTCTGAGCAGTTAAGAAAATATTGACTATTTATAGACTTTCGTTAGTCTAATTTTCACTTGAGTTGGAAATTAAAGGAAATATATTTGAACATATCTAAATAGTTAGAAACCCGATGAAAAGCGTGAGGCTTCCAGTAAATGTCTTGTTGTGGATTGAATTAGCATCAACGGACAGCGTGTAATTTTGCATAGGTTTTTTTGTAGTGCTTTAAATATCTAAATTAACTCGGGCAGGCTTTTGTGGGGCTTAATGAGCGTGTATTTGGCATTAAAGGATAAAAGCTATCACGTTACTGGCTAATTTGAGGAAGTCCTTGGTGAAGGGCTACGCTGTACCAGTTTCTACTTCATAAGCCGTTTTTACTATGGCTGGGGACGGTTTTGTTTGGTTTTTGCTCTCCCTGCCCCGGACTCATATTGTTATACTCCGCGCCCTTGAAAGCCCCCCTATCTTATGACGGAGAATTTGATGTCTGATTCACAGTGCGACATTGGCTTTATTGGCGCTGGTGTGATGGGTAAGAACCTGATCTTGAACTTGGCTGATAATGGCTATCGGGTCTGTGCCTTCGATTTGGATCACAACCGGCTCAATGCACTGCTAGAACAGGATAAAAAGGAACGTGGTGATCGGCCTGCGCGTGTGGAAACCTGTAATTCATACACTGAGTTATTGGCTAAGGTCAAAGCGCCGCACTTGATCATTCTTTCTGTACCTGCAGGGGCGCCAGTAGATGATGTTTGTTGCAAACTGTTGGATGCTGGCCTCAAGGCTGATGATATTGTTGTGGACACGGGTAACAGCCTTTGGACTGACTCCGTAGAGCGTGCCAAGCGCTATGAAGGTAAGCTGATCTTCTTTACAACGGCAGTATCCGGTGGTGAGGTTGGTGCGCGATTTGGGCCGTCTCTGATGCCCAGTGGCGATCGCTACGCCTGGAGCCGTATCGAGCCTGTTTGGCACGCGATTTCGGCCAAAGTGGACAAGGCCAGTGGCCAGCCTATAGAACGCTTTGAGCCGGGTAATCCGGTGAAAGAGGGTGAGCCCTGCGCGGCTTATATCGGCCCTATTGGTTCTGGGCACTATGTAAAAATGGTGCATAACGGCATCGAGTACGCGGATATGCAAATGATCTGCGAGGCTTACCATGTGATGCGCAGTGCCTTGGCGATGTCACCGGCGGAGATTGCCGAAGTGTTCCGTGAGTGGAATCGAGGCCCGTTAAACAGCTACCTGATTAATATCAGTGCTGAAGTGCTTTCCACCCTAGATTCTGTTACCGAACAACCGCTGGTGGATGTGATTTTGGATCGTGCGGGTCAGAAGGGGACCGGCCTTTGGACGGCTATCAGCAGTCTTGAAGTAGGCTGCCCTGCGCCGAGCATTGCCGAGGCGGTTTACGCCCGCTCCCTATCTACTCGCAAAATTTTGCGCACCCGCGCCGCGCAGAAACTCAAGGGCCCAGTTCTCACCCAGGTAGCGGCAGAGCAGCGTGAGGAAGCGATCCAGCAGCTGCATGATGCCCTTTACTGCGCCAAGATCTGTGTTTACGCCCAAGGTTTTGACCTGATGAAACTGGCTGCGCGGGAGCAGGGCTGGCAGCTGAACTTCTCGGAAATTGCGAGAATCTGGCGTGCCGGCTGTATAATCCGTGCGGTATTCCTGCAATCGATTAGTGACGCCTACGATCGAGACTCCAAACTCTCTAATTTGTTATTAGATGACTTCTTTACCCAGCAGATCGCCGACCACCAGGCTAACTGGCGCCAGGCAGTGGCGAGTGCAACTCTCAATGGCATTCCGGTACCGGCGCTGTCTTCAGCTCTGAGCTATTACGACGCTTTCCGTTCAGAGTCCCTACCAGCCAACTTGCTGCAAGGGCAGCGGGACTTCTTTGGTGCGCACACCTTTTCACGGGTAGATCAGCCCGAGCAGCGCAAATACCATGTGCTGTGGGGTGAGCCGGGCCGACCAGTTGTGGAGATCTGAGCTTCAGAAAGCGACACTTTGACCTTGGGCGGGGCTTTCGTCCCGCTCAGGGTCAGGTTATTGTTCACTGCTCCATTCATTTCTTTTGCAGTAAAACAAGGCTATCAGAAGACCACTTCTTCTACTTCTCGCGCCAGCTCTTCAGCTTCAGAGTGGGAGGCTTTAGCGACCATCTCCTCTACGCTGGTAGATTCGGTATTAACGCCACCAAAGGCATTGAGTAGATCCTTGATTAGGGCTGAAATTTCCAGTGCCATTACTGCGAAATCTGCATCGAAGCGCTGCGCCGCACTTTCGGCATCGGTGTTATCTGCCTTTTCCAGCAGCTCATCGCTGAACTTTACCCGTTTCACGGAGAGTTGGTCGTCCACCAGGAAATCGACCCCGCCGCGCCAAACCAACCCTAATTTATGTACCTGCAGGCCAGCAACCAAGTGGTTGTGAATTTCCTCGGCGCATAGGTCTTGGTTTTTGCAGCGGATCACACTGCCGCTGTCCTTTGGGTCGCGCAGTTCGCATTCGTGTCCGAAATCAAATTGAGCGGGGGCCTCGGGAGCGGTGAGCCAGTGGGTCATTGTTTGTTGTGGCAGGTTTTTGGCTGATAGAGGGACTACCGCGAGGCTGCTAATGGCTTCGCGTAGATTTTCTAATAACTCTTCAGCGGCGGAGGCAGAGGAAGCATCAACCACTACCCAGCCTTCCTGCGGGGCGATATAGGCGAAGTGCAAGCGGGACCGTGCAAAAGCCTTGGGCCGCATTTCCAGCAGTACCTCATCTTTGAGGTTTTGACGTTCCTTGCGGCCCACCTGTCGGGCCTCTTTTTCTGAAATGGCCTGGGCCATTTCTTCTACTTTCTCATTGATAACGGCTGCTGGTAGAACTTTTTCTTGCTTCTTGGCGCAGACCATCAGGTAGCCATTGGTGGCATGTACCAATTGACTGCCGTGTCTGCCTAGGGGAGAGACCCAACCGTAGCGGACACTGTCCTGGCTACCGCAAGGCACAAATGCCTGGGCTTCCAGTAGCTCGTTTAGTTTTTCGGCATCCAGAGAGAATTCTTTGGTTAAGCGGTAAATACGAAGGTTCTTAAACCACATACATCAGGCCATTTGGTGTTCAGTTGCGTGTGCGGACGTTAATTATGCGGAAACTGGGGCGCGGCAGCTAGTGAGCTGTTTCCAAATGACGAATTGGTTGTTTTTTGTCCGAAATTTGGCGGGGCAGGATAGAATGTTCAGCATCAATGCCTGCAGAGATTGTAGGTTATTGTTCTTTCAGCAGGATGGTCGTAACGGGGCCGTTTTCTCTGTGAAAGCCTTTGTGGCTGAGCTGCAATAGTTTGAGTGCAGTCGCAGACACCTGGTTCTGTTAAAGGGTAGGGTCATCGGAGAACTCCCCTAACCGTTTAAAAGTAGGGGGCAGGGCTGCTGGCCAGATTTATCTGAGCCGGTCACACCACGCCAGTAGTCCAACCTTAACCCCATATTTCAGCAAGGCCAATTATTATTCTCTGTTTGGTAATGTGTCTTTAAGCCGCTGGGCGCTTATCGATATTAACCTTGAAGAGGAAGAAGTAAATGGATTGACTTATCTTTAGCAAAGGATTACTTCGATATTTCCCGGATGGCTACTTGAATTGTTCGCGGAATCTGAAGCTGATTTAGAGGGGCAGTGTGGCGGTAATGAAGAATGCTATTTCCGTAAAACTGCTTGAAATATAAAAACAATTACATCATGGCATTCCCCACAGTCAGTCCGTGACATTTGTGGGGCTATATAATTACTGAATGCTCAGGAAGCAATTTTTAATGAAATACCTGTGCAGGCTTCCAATGCGGTCCAAATTACTCCCACGACGGCATTCCAGATTTTTTCTATGGTTACAGCGAGAAGGCCGCGGAGGGTTCTGGCAAAATTCAAAGCCATATCCTCGATAGAATCAAGAAAGTAATCTCTCAAGTCCTCACCGATTTCGTTTTCCGCGATGGCTTTGGCAATCAATTTTGCCTGAAGGGCTAGAGCGGATAACTGGCGCTCTGAGAAGCCACGGATTTCTGTGATGTCATGCTCAATAACGGTAGAGGCTGCATCTTTAATATCTGAGATCAATTGGGTTACGTCCAGTGACATGGCAAAGTCCTCAGCGGTTTAAGAAGGATTCGTAAGTTAAAGCCTGGTCCATAGAGATTACAACTTCATTCTTGAAAAGCGCCACAATGGTAGAGCGAAGCCCCTTGTCTTCGTCTTCTTTACGCATTCGATTAAGACTGCTAGAGATTTTTTTAAGTGAATTGACACTGGGTGGCTGCTCATTGAAAACGATATCTGCTCCTGTAGAACTCAAATAGTTGTTGATTTTCTTGAGTGTATCTTTATTGGGCATTGGCCGGGTGTTGGATTGCATCGCTAAGGCGTCAATCTTGCCAATTAATGCATGGTAGTTTTGGTCTCTTTTAGCATAGGATTCTTTATCTGTACCATGAGAAACTGAGGAAAAGAACTGCATCAGTTCTGCATTCACCTCAGTGAGATCTGAATAGAGTTCCGCATCATATCTTGGAGCTAGCTGGGAGCAACTGCTGATGGCTAGAGCTAGAACTATGTATAACAGAGCGGATGCTACCTTGGGTGGGGTGGACAACATCTGTACTCTCCTTGCTGTTGACGTTTATGGATATTCTGATTGTTACTTCAAGTAAGCGATAGTTGGATGGCTACTATCGCTCAACTTTCATTAAGCTGGTTCTAAGGCTTCTTCATTTGTACAAACTTTAGCGGAGCCCTGCCGTTCAAAATATGACAATAGAAATCTGACTGCTTCCTGATTGTCGAAATAGCGGGAATGTACTTTAGCCGCGATTTTATCTGGAAAAGTGCCATAAGAACCGATTACCCTCTCATAGCAATTATGAGCTTCAGGTACGGCTGAGCCGCTGGCAAACCAGTCGGAGTGGGATTTGATATCAATCCATTCAATCAGATCATCGCGCTGGGATAACTCTAGAACTTCGTTTTGTAGCCATGGGGCCTGTTTACCCAGAACTTCGATTAATGAGCCCATGGTTAGAATTCGCACTGGCGTGCCAAAGGAGGGAAGGTCTGCAAAGAGATCCACAGTAACTACGCTACCAAAGCTATGCCCGACTATTGTAACTGATTCATAGTTTTCTAAGGCTAGGCTGCTTTGCAGTTGCTCGCGCACACGTCTGATAATCTCAAAGCGCACAGCGGGTTTACCTCTGGCCGCGGGCTCATTGGTTAGATAGCGCTTACAAAAATCTGAGATATCAACCAGTAGTGATACGGGTATGAGAGCGACAATCGCTGTTGCCACTGCCCAAATACGCCAGCCACCAATATATTCAACAGATCTTTTCAATTCCTCTACCAGAGAGAAGAATGGATTATCAGCGGCAGGTTCAATAGCTTCAACAAATAGTATAATGGTACCCAGGTACCAAACTATAAAGGCTAGCGCTGACAGGGTTAGCCCAAAGGTGAGGTATTTTCGCCGCAGTACCCCTTTCCAAATATGTAAATTAGCGAGCCAGAACCAGATAAGTGAAAAGCCCCTGGCGAGGCGAGTTTTTAATGTCTGTTGGGTAATACTGGGTACCAGGTCGTTCCAATAAGCTTCAACCAGGTCCAGTTCCATCTCCTGCCCTGCGGTGGTGGCTCTTAAACGCTGAACGCCCGGGGGAATAGTGGGCGCCGCTATGGGGGTGAGTGGTATACGTTCACTCGCGGCAATAAGCCCCTCTGTAAACTCGGACAATTGTGCAGTACTGGTGACACGGGTAAGTCCTGGTACCAGCATTATCAAGTTTCTTTTCATGGTACTTCCAAATGATAGTGTTGAGCCTCGGGCTGCTTCATTCTTTGAGTTAGTGCCCGTAGTTCAATGGCCTGAAGGGCCCTATATGTTTTGAGTGTTATTATGTTAAGAAACAAACTTCCTTTTATTCTTTGACGCACCAGTTTTGGACTGGTTATGCATACTCCGATGCTGAAAATTTGACCTGTAATTAGCTCGGGTTAGATCAATAGGTATAAAAGTATGGGACTTGGTACATGTAGAGCGAGTCTTGCCCGATTTATATGTGATAGAGAAAGAGAAGTAAACAGTAAATTTTGCAATAGTATGGCTTCTATACTAACGAATGAATGAGGCGCAGATAGTGAGTTCGGAGAGATTTAAATTGAACCCCTGCCACCGTAGTTGAGTGCTAGCAGTGGCAAGTTTGGTAGAAAAAGCAGTTTAATCAACCACTTCTGTTTGCAGCTGGACAAGTATAAACTCATTGCCATAGAGGTCTTCAAAATGGGCAAACTCGGCGTTGGAATCTGAGGCTCTTGGCTTAATAAATTTTACTCCATTATTTATTAGGCGCTTATATTCATTATCAAAATCCTCTGTATAAATAACTGCACAGGGTTGACCCGCCGTCTGCCTGCCAACCTGATCCAATTGACTATTGGAGGAGGCTTGTAAGAGCCAAATACCCATGTCTTTCTGTTCAGGTAGGCGAAGGTGAACGAATCTTAATGGCGGAGCCTCTGAATCAATAAATACTTCGAAACCAAGTTTGTCACGGTAAAAAGTAATAGCTTCTTCGTAGTCACGAACAAGAATAACCAATCTTCCTATAGTGTTCATAAAATCCCGTCTTTGCTGATTGAATGTTGATAGAAGGGCTTGATATTAACTGGCTTTATTGTACTGAATACTGCTGCAGTCAGAATTTGATTAAATCACAACGTAGAATTATATGACAGAAATACTCCTGTCGTGCCTAAACACAAGGGATTCTAATTAGATGTATCAAACGGCTGTTGTTCACGTTATCAGATGGTGAGGTTCAGGATCGCTTTAAGGCTTGTGGGCGATCTTCATAATGAATATTTAAGCGTCTTTTTATGAGATCAGGGTTAAGTGGAAATATTCAATTAAATCGCTTTCGTCTCTTTCCACATGTTGTCGTTTATTGTTGGTAGCTAAAGCTAGACTTGGCCATTAAAGATGGCTTGATCGTTATTGAAATAGGGTTGATTAGTGGTTGATCGGTGTGGCTTTAAAAATTTAAGAGGAAATTAATGGCATGTATATCAGGGAAAAGATGATGGACAATAAATTTGTTCGCGGTTTACTTGGTACAGCTCTGATCTTGTTTGTTGGGTTGAGCCAAAGCAATGCCAGTGCCTGCACTAGAATTTTTTATGAGGCTGGTGATGGTTCTTATATTACAGGGAGAAGCATGGACTGGAGTGATACCACAGCTGCAATGGACTTTTGGTTGTTCCCAAAAGGGATGCAGAGAAATGGAGGTGTTGGCCAACAGTCGATAACTTGGACTTCGAAGTACGGTTCGGTAGTAATAAGTATTTATGAGGCGGCAACTTCTGATGGCCTTAATGAGGCAGGCTTGGCTGGGAATCTACTTTATCTGGCCGAGGCTGAATATGGGAACCCTCAAAAGCGTGGAAAACCGACAATTTCAGTTGGAGCCTGGCTTCAATATATGCTGGACAATTATGCATCTGTTGAAGAAGTGGTTACAGCGATGGAGGCAGATCCATTTACTGTGATAGGAGCTGATTTGCCCGATGGTAAGCCCGCTACTGCGCATATTTCAATCTCCGATCCCAGTGGGGATTCTGCGATATTCGAGTATATCAATGGAGCACTACAGGTCCATCATGGCAAACAATATAAGGTCATGACCAATTCTCCGATATATAGCCAACAACTGGCGATTAATACTTATTGGAGCCAGATTGGTGGTGAGAATTTTCTGCCAGGGACCATAACTGCAGCAGATCGTTTTGTCCGTGCTAGCTTTGCCCTTGAGTCATCACCAAATTTTAAAGATCATCGAAAGGCAATAGCCTCAGTCTTCTCACAGATACGCGCTGTGAGTGTGCCCCTTGGGATGAGTGATCCAGGGAAACCTAATATTGCTTCGACCTTGTGGCGTTCAGTGATAGATCAAAAGAGAATGCGATATTACTTTGACTCCGTGATTAATCCTTCGGTAGTGTGGTTGGATTTTAGTAATTTAGATTTTAAAAACGGAGCGAAGGTTTTATCCATGAAGCTGGATACCCCGAGTGATATTGGTGGTGAAATATCTTCGCAGCTTAAGCCGGCAACTCCCTTTAAATTTCTTGCACCAAAAAGTTAACCAGAGTTAAAAAGTCACATTTAACTAGATTGTTAATGGAGTTGATCTCAGTCTCTTTATCAATAGGGGTGGATATGAAAGATACAATGACTATACGTAATATGCAGCGCCCTGAAGTCGATGTCTTGGTAAATTGGGCAGCTCAAGAGGGCTGGAATCCAGGATTGCATGATGCTGAAACTTTTTGGCAAACGGACTCTAAAGCATTTATCGCTGCACTGGTTCAGGAAAAAATGATAGGCGGTGGTGCTATTACCTCTTATGAGGGAATATATGGCTTTATGGGCTTCTTTATTGTGAAGCCAGAGTACCGAGGATTGGGGCTTGGTCGTAAACTTTGGTATTTTCGCCGTCAACGAATGCTTGAAAGGTTAAGCCCAGGAGCTTCAGTGGGACTGGATGCTGCATTCCAGATGCAGGATTTCTATGGGGAGGGGGGCTTTAAATTCTCTCATCGCAACTTGCGTTTTAGTATGGCCGTGCCTTTAAAAGTGGCTTCAAATGGTAGTGGAAATTTTGAAATATTACCTCTTGCAGAGATTCCTTTCGATCAGCTTCTTCAATATGACATGACCTGCTTCCCTGCAGGAAGGGAAAAATTTTTGCGTACTTGGCTGAATCAAGAAGGGGCTCAGGCTTTGGGGGTGTTGCAATCGGGAACGTTGAAAGGTTATGGGGTAATTCGCCGCTGTGGTGAAGGTTGTAAAGTGGGCCCTTTATTTGCCAATAACGGTCAGTTGGCTGAAGCGCTATTGATTGAATTGACAAAGTTTTCTTCAGGAGGGGCTGTATTTTTGGACGTGCCGGAAAATAATCAAGAAGCCATGGCTTTAGTTAAAAAATATAATATGAAAGAGGTATTTGGTTGTGCACGTATGTACCTAGGCTCTAAGCCCAATATTGCTCATGAGCGTATTTTCGGTGTAACAACCTTTGAGCTGGGTTGATGATTGAGCGTGACTTAGAAGGCTATGTAGGGCAGCCTCCGGATCCAAAATGGCCGAATGGGGCCAGGATAGCCGTTCAATTTGTACTGAATATAGAGGAAGGCGCTGAATCTTGTGTTTTAAACGGGGATGATCAATCGGAAGCTTACTTACATGAACTCTTTGGTAGGGAGCCGCGTTTAGGGGAAAGAGACCTCAGTGTTGAGAGTATGTATGAGTATGGTAGCCGGGCTGGCGTGTGGCGTATCCTCAATATCTTCAACTCTAACAAACTCCCACTAACGGCCTTCGCCTGTGGGTTGGCACTGGAATTGAACCCAAGTGTGGCACAGGCATTGGTAGCCGCAGGTCATGAAATAGCAGGGCATGGATATCGCTGGTTAGATTATCGCCATATTGATGAAGCTGTTGAGCGAGAGCATATACGAACAACCCATAAATGCATTGAAAGACTAACTGGAGAGAGAGAAGTTGGTTGGTATATTGGTCGCACTAGTGCTAATACTCGCAAACTTCTAGGGGAAGTTTCCCAGGTCCTCTATAGTTCTGACTCCTACAGCGATGACTTGCCATACTGGAGTTACACCCCAAAGCCTAGGCTAATCATTCCCTATAGCCTTGTGAATAATGATGTTCGATATCTTTTCCCAAATGGCTGCGCTTCGGCAGAAGATTTTTTTCAAATTTTAAAAGATGCTTTTGATCTTCTCTGGCTAGAGGGGGAGAGTCAGGCGAAAATGTTAACGGTTGGCTTACATGGCCGAATCAGTGGCCATCCCGCTCGTGCAATGGCTTTACTCCAATTTATTGACTATATCCAAAATCATGAAAAAGTTTGGATTTGTAGAAGGTCAGATATTGCCAAACATTGGATTTCTCAGCACCCTTCAGCGGGGGGGAGTAGTTAACCTTATTAAGTTCTTTGTGTTGTCGAGGTCAATAGGGTTTTTCAACTGTCATAGGAAATGTTGTTAATTTATAAGAGGCTGGCAGCAATTGATACTTCATAGATCTGCCAGCGGCTTTTATTCTCTGTTTTTACTTAAATACTGTTGTTAATACTGACTGCTGGAGACTGAAATATTTCCGTTCTTCCTCTGCTCAATCATGGTAAATGGAAGCACTATTGTGTCAGTTGCGGTGGAAAAGAGGCTGTCTACGAGGTACACGCCGAGAAGTAAGTCGACATTTATTGATTCACTGTCTGAATGCATTTTACATATATTGTAGGAAAGACCGCTGTAGACTCTCGGGATGGATTCACAGTTGGATTTTTGCCGTTTTAAATTTGCAGAAATTTCACGGTCTGTGCTGGAGAGGGTGGTGAAAGTCCCACAGCCCGTTAACATAAGAGAGCAAATTGCTAGACTGATAGTTTTCATTAATATCGTTCCCTGTGAATGTTTAGAATTGATAGCCGAAATGTAGTTTTAGCTCGGTCCCATCTCGGAATGAGCCATCTTTATTAGTTTTTAGGTAGGATTTTCCCAAACTGATACCACCTAAGAGGCTGGCCTCGTCATATCTATTGAAGAAGTAAGTGTAGGATCCTGCGATATAGCTTTCATAACGTCCTTTATATTTGAATTCAGATAATGACTTATTGTTCGGCGATGCGCTGAGAAGGTTTGAATTTTCATAAATATAATGTTCCCAATCTAGCTCTTTTGTTCTTACAAGTAAGCCGAGGGAGTGTTTCGGGTTCAAGCTTCTTTCCCACCCAAGGGTTATTCCATACTCCTCATCAAGGTTGTCGGCCAGCCCTCCTCCGATATAAAAAGTGTCGGTCCCATAGGTGGTTGAGTACTTGATACCTAAAAGGCCTCCATATTGTGTACCTACACCAAGGCTAAGGTGGTTATTCAGATTTGCAGAGGCGAATGCGAAGGATGGGAAAAGAATACCGGCAAAAATCACACTTTTCATAGTTCTTCCATGTTGTGTTAAAGCGATTCTATTGACCTAAAGTATTCAAGGGAAGTTCCATGGTGGTTTCTAGAGCAAGAATTTTTATAAAGGCGCTGAGCACTCTTTGGAAAATGAAAAATATTTTATTAATTGATGGGATAAAAAAGTAAATCAGATTGAGAAAGAAGACTGCTGACTAGATTTTTTCTTGTTGGGGGTCGCCTGCCTACTTAGATGATTTGTAGTGGGCAGGCAATAAAAAAGGATGATACTGCTAAAGATAGCTCTATAGGTTGATCGTTAAGCTAGCTACGGGCAGGAATGGCCTGCACAACTTTAATAAAATAATCCCAGAAGTTAGCCACACTCTGGATATGCACTCGCTCTTCGGGTGAGTGGGCGCGTCGGATAGTGGGGCCGAATGAGACCATGTCCCAGTTGGGGTATGGCTTGGCTAAAAGACCGCATTCCAGGCCGGCGTGGATGACTTTTACTTCTGCATGTTCCCCAGTCATTTCCTTGTACACTTCCCGCATCATGGCAAGTAGTGGTGAGGCTGGGTTTGGCGTCCAGCCGGGATAGGCATTGCCCAGTTTGGTTTTTGCACCGGTCAGCTCGAATATGGCGGCTACGTCGAGTCCATGGTGGTCTCGGGCGCTGTCGGAGAGGCTGCGCACCAGGCATTGCATCTTTACTTGATGTTGGCCATTTTCTTCAACAGTTACTACACGAGCCAAGTTGTTGGATGTATCGGCAATACCATCCAGTGCGGTGCTCATGCGTTCTACACCGTTGGGGCAGGCGCGAATAGCACGGATTAATTTCAGCTGGCTCGCTTCATCCATAACGCTGCTCGGTGCTTCGGCTGCTTCTAAGCAAATCTCCAGCGCTGCTTCATTGTCGAATTCGCGTGCAATTTGCGCGCTCTCTTGCTCAACAATTTCCTGTAACTGTTTCTGTGCGTTATTCGGTACAACCAGAGTGCTGAAAGATTCCCGAGGGATGGCATTGCGCAAGCTGCCACCATCGAGGCTGGCAATGCGCAATTGGGGAATGCTTCGCTGAGCGGTATCAATAACACGATTGGCAATTTTATTGGCGTTACCGCGACCTTTGTCAATGTCCAGGCCGGAGTGCCCACCGCGTAGACCGCGTACAGTGAGTTTGAAAGCCTGAGCATCAGCCATCAGAGGCTCGGCGGTGTAGGGTAAGGCGGCATTAACGTCCACTCCACCGGCACAGCCGATGTAGAGTTCTCCCTCATCTTCGGTATCGAGATTTAACAGCAGGTCTGCTTCGAAATAACCTGGCTTAAGATTTTTCGCTCCGGTCATACCCGCTTCTTCATCAATAGTCAGCAGTGCTTCCAGGGCTGGGTGCGGGATATCTGTAGATTCCATCAGGGCGAGGATGGCAGCTACACCGATGCCGTTATCGGCCCCCAGGGTGGTGCCTTCTGCGGTTACCCACTCACCATCGATATAGGGTTTGATGGGGTCCGTCAGAAAATCGTGATCAGTATCGGCATTTTTCTGCGGCACCATATCCACATGGCTTTGCAGTGCCAGTGTCTGGCGGTTTTCCATGCCGGGGGTAGCCGGCTTCTTGATAATGACATTGCCAATTTCGTCGAGCTGAACTTCTAAGCCGCGATTCTTGGCAAATTCCACAATGTGTTCGACAACGCGGTCTTCATGCTTGGATGGGCGGGGAATTTCACAGAGTTTGGCAAAGTGTTGCCATAGCGGTTTAGGGTTCAGCTCAGCAATATTGCTCATTGGTGGCCTCGGGCATTGTTATGGGTTGGTTTTATGCTCTGCGTTTAAATTGGCGCAGCTAGGGCATAACAGTAAAGAGCCCGGCGGGTGCCGGGCTCTTTGGGGTTCTACTTGGCTTATTTCTCTATAGCCATTTCGTTTGCTGAAGTTTCAGGTAAGAGCTCCAGGGAGATGCGGCGTTTATCGACATCTACAGAGGAAACTTTAACGCTGATAGTTTGTTCCAGCTGGTAGCTCTGTTCGTTGTAGGTAAGGGTAAGGTGCTTGCCGTCAAAATTCGGCAGGTTCTTTTTATCCCCATTTAGGCGAACAAATCCATCAATACCAAATTCGTCCAGGCGCACACCGAGACCGGCGCCATTGACCAGGGTGATCTTGCCGCTGAACGCCTGTCCAACCTTGTCCTGCATAAATTGGGCATAAAGCCATTGCTCGAGCGCACGATTGGCCTGGCGGCCGCGGGTCAGGCTGTCCTGCAGGGCTTCGATCTGTTCGTCACCAAGCGCCGCAGCAGGGCCGTCTTGTTGGGCGGCACGCAGTACCCGATGGTTATGCAGGTCGTTGTATTTACGAATGGGGGAGGTCGCAGTGGCGTAGGCTTCAAGGCCCAGACCTAGGTGCGCTCCCGCTTTGTTGTCGAGTTGGCCGGGGCGCAGCATGCGCTTCAGAACCGACAACAGGTTTTGCATCTGTGCATCGCCATGGCTTTCCAGATACTTAACCAGGGCTAGGTAATTTGGCAATTCGCCGAGGTCTTGCTCTGCATGCTCCGGTAGTAACTCTTTGAGTAGGCTACGTACCTCACCCATGCGTTCCTCGCGAAAACCCAGGTGTACCGAGAAGCAGCCCTGTTGCAGCTCAGCCAGTTTGCCGCCAATGCTGATATTTGTGGCGAGCATGGCTTCTTCCACCATGCGCTGAGCAATATTGCGCTCCTGCTTTTCGATACGAGCGATCTTGCGCTTGTCGTCGAGGTGAATCTCGTAATCGGGGCGGTCTTCCATCGCCTGGGAGTGATTTGCGCGATAGGCAGAGCGAGCTTCAAAAACGGCAGCCAGGTTGCGCAAACTCTGTTTTTGCTCTTCTGGTACGGCGGATTCGTCGCCCTCAATGAACTGGCTCACTTGGATGTAGCTCAGCTTGTGCTGGGAGCGAATCGCAGCAAATTCATAGCGGCTCTCGCCCAGGCTGCCATCAGTGTTGATATCAATATGAACCACCAGGGCCGGGCGCAGTTCTCCGGGTACCAGGGAGAACAGGTTTTCACACAGGTTTCGCGGCAGCATGGGTAGGGTTTCACCGGGCAGGTATTGGCTGTGAGCGCGCTCGAACGCCTCTTTGTCCAGGGGGCTGCCGGTTTCTATCACACTGGAGGGGTCGGCTATGGCGATATGCAGGGTCCAGCCTTCGTTGCGGGTGGTGACGGCGAGGGCGTCGTCCATATCGCGGGTACTTTCCGCATCGATTGTGGCAAAGCCCAGTTCAGACAGATCCTGGCGCTCGGAGATCACTTCGGCGAGTTGAGCGCTGATTTCTTGCGCCTGGGCCTGCGCAGGCTGGCCAAACTGCTCAGGCAATTTGAATTGCGCTACTACATAAGCATGCTCAATACCGGGGATATCGGGCTTGCCAATGACCGTTTCCACTTTTGCCTGGGCGCGGCCATCTTTGAACGGGTGTCGATTGATTTTACAAGCGATAAACTCTCCGGGCTGTGCTTTACCGCGGGCCTTGGGAGGCAGGAAAATCCAGCGCGACAAGCCGTTCTGGCTGGGCTGGATAAAGTGCCCCTGGCCCCGCTGCACATATTGCCCAACCAGATAGTCGAGTTGGCTTTCGATCAGGGTATCCAGCTCAGCGCTGAGCTTGCCTTTTTTCTCTTCCGTGAGGCTGACGCGGACACGATCACCAGGGAAAACCCGTTCCATCTCATTGGGAGGTAAAAAAGCCTCGCGTCCATCTTCTAGCTCCACAAAGCCAAATTTGCCGTTGCTGCCGCGAACCCGGCCCTCGGCAAACTCCTTACTGGAGCGAATATCTGTTTTCAGTTGTGAAAGTTGTTTCAGAGCGTCGGCATTCAGCATCGAGTTGATCTCTCGGGGGTCGATTTAGGCGCGGATTCTACCAGACCAGAATGAAGCGGGTAACAGGGGGCTAAAGAAGGAGAAATCATATCCGTTTGATTAAGCGCAAAGATGCCGAGTTGAAGGGGCAGTCAAGATCGATGACTGTATGGCCCAGTATATTTCCGTAGGGGGCACTGTCCTAAAAAAAAATAATTCGTATGAGGATTTAGCTATTACAGTGCTGTTCTGTGCAAAATATGCAAACTTTATCTGCCGAAGCTAGATATAATCTTACCCCTAAATAAAAACAGATAAGGGCTGTGGTTGTTCCCCAGCTGTAGAACCGGCCTTCCGGAGAGGAACAGTTAATGAGTATTTTTTCCCATTCCGCCTACGATAAGCACGAACAAGTGGCGTTTTACCAAGATGCTAAGAGTGGTCTCAAAGCAATTATCGCGGTACACAATACGAATTTAGGTCCCTCCCTGGGTGGTTGCCGCATGTGGCCATACGCCGATGACGGCGAGGCTCTGAATGATGTTCTGCGTCTTTCACGAGGCATGACCTACAAGTCTGCTATGGCTGGCTTGAAGCTGGGTGGCGGCAAATCCGTCATTATTGGCGATCCGCGTAAGGAAAAGACTCCCGAGCTGCTGCGCGCCATGGGTGAGTTCATCAATACCCTGGGCGGCCGCTATATTACCGCAGAGGATTCCGGCACCAGTGTTGCCGACATGAGCGTAATTGGCGAGACCACCGAGTATGTGTCCGGTCTGTTCGCGGGTTCTGAATTCGGCGGTGACCCCTCTCCCTCCACTGCATATGGGGTGTTTGTCGGCCTTAAGGCTGCTGTCGAACACCGCTGGGGCAAAAACGACCTTACGGGTCTGAAGGTCTCTATTCAGGGGGTGGGCAACGTGGGCTTCCGCCTGGGTAAACTACTGAAAGACGCTGGTGCAGAACTGTTTGTGACCGATATCTTCCAGGACAATATCGACCGTGCGGTAACTGAGCTGGGTGCTATTGCCGTGACCGCAGATGAGATCTTTGATCTGGATGTGGATCTGTTTGCTCCCTGCGCTATGGGTGCCATCCTCAATGACGACACCATTTCCCGCCTGAAGGTGGGTGCTGTGGCTGGTGCAGCCAATAACCAGCTGGCCGAGGAGCGCCATGCAGCGGCTCTGCGCGAGAAAGGTATTCTGTATGCGCCAGACTATGTGATCAACGCCGGCGGCATTATTGATGTTTACTACCAGCAAAAAGGTGACTACGACGCCGCAGAGGTGAAGGCCCATATCGAAGAAATCGGCAGCACCATGAAAGAAGTGTTTGTGCGTGCAGACGAGACTGGCGAGACCACAGCGCATGTGGCCGACCGTATTGCTGAAGAACGCTTCGGATACCACTCTGTGACCGGTGATACGGAGAACAAATCCGGCACCGTGGCAGCATAACCTAATTCGGCACGGGAGATGTGCCGATGACCTGATCCCTGGCGATTGGCATCATCGCTTCTCTCTGTGATGTATTTATTTGGGCACTTTAGTGCCCATTTTTTTGTCTCAAGATTGATGTAGTGACCTGGTGCCTCATTCTGGTGCCAGGTTTTTGGTTCGTTACTGCGGAGGGCGAGCCGGTAAATGGATTGGATACTGGCCTAAACTTGCCATCCTGAATCCGTGGTTATTACTAGGGAGTGACAATATGGACTTGCGTCCAGTGTTCTTCAGTGTCGTTATCGCTACTGCCGGTCTTGCCGGCTGTAATCAGTCTACCGATGATACCCCCCACGCTCTTTCCGTGGACAAGGAAGCCGCAGCCAGCAGTAAAGATGCGGCTACGGATCAGAAAGCATTCGTACCGCCTCCTCAACTGGATATTCCCTTTCACAAGGAGGTTTTGCCTAACGGACTGACCGTTATTGTGCACGAGGATCGCAAGGCCCCGGTTGTCTCTACCAACATCTGGTACAAGGTGGGCTCCAAGGATGAGCCGAAGGGTAAAACCGGCTTTGCGCACTTATTTGAACACCTTATGTTCAATGGCAGTGAGAACTTTCCCGGCGAATACTTTGAACCCTTTCAGCGCTCCGGTGCTACCGATATGAACGGCACCACGAGTAACGATCGCACCAATTACTTTGCCACAGTTCCCAAGGGGGCTCTGGATATGGCTCTGTGGATGGAGTCTGACCGGATGGGCCACTTCCAAGGTGCTATTACCCAGGAGGTGCTGGATGAGCAGCGCGGAGTGGTTAAAAACGAGAAGCGCCAGGGAGAGAATGCGCCCTACGGCAAGGCTTTTGACATTATTGCCAAAAGTACCTTCCCTGCGGATCACCCCTATTCATGGACACCTATAGGTTCCATGGAAGACCTGGATAATGCCAGCCTTGAAGATGTAAAGAAGTGGTTTGCAGATCACTATCAACCCGCCAACGCTACCCTGGTTATTGCCGGTGATATCAGTGTTGATGAGGCGATGGCCAAGGCGCGCAAATATTTTGCTGATATTCCCAGTACTAAAGTGCAACCTCGAATCAAAAACTGGGAGTTACCCACCCAGGTGAAAAAGCGCGAAGTTGTTCACGACCAAGTACCGCAAACCCGTATTTACAAGGTTTGGAATGTCCCCGCCATTGGTAGTGAGGAAGAGCATGCCCTGGAGCTGATGACTTCGCTGCTGGCAAATCGTAAAAATTCCTTGTTATATCGCCGATTGGTTCGGGATGAAAAAGTAGCGACCAGTGTGAGTGCTTTTTATTACGGTCGCCAGTTGGCAGGTCAGCTGATTATTGTGGTGGATGTAAAGCCGGGGCAGCCTGTCGATAAAGTGGAAAAACTCTTAGATAAGGAGTTGCAGCAGTTTGCTAAAAATGGCGTCAGCGCAGAAGAGTTGCGCCGGGTTAAGCAGGGTGAATTCGCCAGCCTGGTAAAAGGATTGGAAAAAACCGGTGGCTTTGGTGGTAAGAGCGATATCCTCGCCCGCTCGGAATTTTACTATGACGATCCCGGCGCACTTCTGAAAGGTGTTGAAGAGTATGCCAAGGTTTCCGCTCGTGAGGTGCAGGATGTTGCAGAGCAGTGGCTTAAAGATGACTCTTACACTTTGATTATCCAACCTCAGCAGCAGTTCACCGCAGCCACCGAGGGGGCAGACCGCAGTAAGCTGCCGGAGGTGGATAAAAATGTAGAGCTGGAATTACCTAAGCAGCAGAACTTTACCCTGAAAAATGGTCTTCGGGTTGTTTTGGCTGAGCGCCACGATACGCCGGTTGTGTTAATGAATCTGCAATTTCGCAGTGGCGCCTCAGCAGACAAAAGTAAACCCGGGCTCGCTTCAGTTGCGGCACAAATGTTGAATGAGGGCGCCGGCAATCTCGATAGCTTGGAGTTTAGTGCCAGAGCAGAGGAACTAGGGGTAAGTATTGGTGGTGGCAGTGGTTTGGATTACAACTCCATCAGTATGAGTGCCCTTAAGTCACAGTTGAAACCCTCACTGGAGTTATTTTCCAAGGTAGTAACCGAGCCCAGTTTCCCCGAGTCTGATCTCGAGCGGGTAAAGTCCAATCGCCTGGATGCTATCGCCCAGGAAAAGGCACAACCCCAGGGATTGGCACTGCGTGAGTTGCCGCCACTGCTCTTTGGTAACGAGCATCCCTATGGCGCCCCCTTGACCGGCTCTGGCACACCTGAAGGCATTAAGTCGATCACTCGCGAAGATCTGGTGAACTTCCAGAATACCTGGGTGCGTCCCGATAATGCCACTCTCACCATTGTTGGTGATGTGACAGAAAAAGAGATCGAGCCGCTCCTGAATGAAACTCTGGGTGGTTGGAAAGCGCCCAAAGAGGAGTTGCCACAAATTGATGTGGCCAAGGTGGCGCGTCCGGAAAAGGCTAGGGTTTACCTCCTGGATCGTCCAGGCGCCCAGCAAAGTTTCATCATGGCTGGATTGGTGATGCCACCTTGGCAGCCGCAGGGTGCTGAAGCTTTTGATGCGATGGCCAATACAATTGCTGGCAAGTTTACCTCGCGGGTTAATATGAACCTGCGTGAAGACAAGCATTGGTCCTACGGCGCCCGAGCGGTTTCCATGGATACGGAAGGTCAGCGGCCTTACATTCTGTTTGCCCCGGTGCAGACCGATAAAACAGCCCCGGCCATCAAGGAATTAATCAAAGAATATCAGGAGTATTTGACTAACCGCCCAATTACCGAGAAGGAGTTGGAGGACTATCGAAACGATGAGGTGCTAAAACAGAGTGCACGCTTCCAAACCAAAGGGCAGTTATTGTCCAGTATCAACTGGCAGGTGGAAAAAGGCTTGCCGGAAGATTACATTGCTGATTATCCTCAAAGGGTGGCCGCGTTGAATAAGGAGCAGGTAGAGTCCTCTGCGCAAGAGTTTCTTGCACCAGATCAATTTACTTGGGTCATTGTTGGCGATCTGGAAAAGATTAAGGGAGAGGTTGAAGCCCTGGATATTGGTCCTGTAGAGGTACTACCCGCAAAAGATCAATAAAAAATTGATGTCATACTAAAAACGCCCCGGTTTCTTATAAACCGGGGCGTTTTTTATGGGCGTTTAGTGGTTTTTTTCAAAACCTGATACCCTCCACTGGGCAGGCTATTCCGAATAGTTTTTCAGAAATTTACCTCAGGCCTTGAAGCTTGGGCGCTGCTTGAGCTGCTCACGCCAGCGGATGAGGTGGGGGTGTTTTTCGGCATCCGGACGCAGATTCTGTACTTTGCCAAAATCGAGACTGCACACCATGCTGATATCGGCTACTGAGAAATAATTTCCAACCAGAAATTCATGATCAGAGAGGTGGTCGTTTAGGGCCCCCATAAATTTTATCGCGCGTTTGCCCGAATCCTCGCCGAATTCAGGATAGACATTCATGCGGTCCTTGAAAAAGCCAGAAACGTGTTGGAAGCACATTCCTACTGGAAACATTAAGTTGAAGTCGGCACGGCGATTCCACATTTCCACTAGGGCTTTTTCTTTTGCATCGCGGCCAAAGAGTGCCGGCTCCGGGTGTAGTTCTTCGAAGTATCGTTGAATCGCTACGGACTCAGAGATATAAGCGCCATCATCCAGTTCCAATACGGGAACTTTCTTGTTGATATCTTTACTGCGATATTCGGGGCTGAGGTTTTCGCCCTTGGTAATATCTACATGGGTAAATTCAACTTCGATGCCTTTTTCCGCAAGATACATGCGAACTCGACGACAATTGGGGGCGCTTGCAAACTCATAGATCTTCATAGGGCTTCCTCTCGCCTCGGCGATTGCGTTAAATTGAGCAGCTGTCCATAAAAACATTACAAATCTAAAAGAGACTTACTGGTGACGACAATGACCACAAGTTCCAAGAGAGGCTGCTTCTTTCGCCGCACAGTCACGGCGCTGGCTGTTTTTGCCGGTCTGTTTTGCCAGCAGGTTACTGCTGAAGAACTCGCTATTTATGCGGGGAAACTCTTCAATAGCAGTAATGGAAAACTGTTAGAGAATCGCACCATTCATATTGTGGATGGCCGTATTGAATCGGTACAAAAAGGGTTTGCCAAGCGGGAGCGGGAAACTCTTGTCGACTTGCGCAATTACACTGTGCTTCCAGGGTTGATGGATATGCACAGCCACCTCACTTATGAGTTTGGTCCTCGTGCTTATACGGAATCTTATACCTGGAATCCGGCAGATTTCACTCTGCGCGGTGTCGATGCGGCCAGCCGTACCTTGCAGGCGGGCTTTACCACCATCCGCAATCTGGGTGATCACGATAATGTTACCGTCAGTCTGCGGCGAGCGATTGAAGCAGGCACTATTGAGGGACCGAGGATTTACACTGCGGGAAAATCTATCGCAACCACCGGTGGTCACGCCGACCCCACGAATGGTCGCCGCCATGACTTAGTAGGGAATCCCAGCCCGGCCGATGGTGTTGTGGATGGGCCTATTTCCGCGCGCAAGGCGATTCGTCAGCGCTATAAGGATGGTGCAGACCTCATCAAAATCACTGCTACTGGCGGGGTGCTGAGTGTTGCCAAAAGTGGGCAAAATCCACAATTTATGCAGGATGAGTTGGAGGCAATTGTTGCCACTGCCAAAGATTATGGCTTTACCGTGGCGGTACATGCCCATGGTAAGGAAGGCATGATTCGAGCTATTCGCGCCGGTGTGAACTCCATTGAGCACGGTACTTACATGGATGAAGAGGTGATGGATCTCATGCGTAGGAACAACACTTGGTTTGTTCCGACTTTGATGGCAGGAGAGTGGGTAACTGAGAAATCTGCGATTGATGGCTTTTTACCTGAAATTGTTCGTCCCAAGGCCGCCACTATGGGGCCTCTAATGCAAGAGACTTTTTCCAAGGCTTATAAACGTGGAGTTAAAATTGCCTTTGGGACCGATACCGGTGTGACCCGGCATGGAGAGAATGCGCGGGAATTTGTCTTGATGGTACAGGGGGGAATGACTCCTGCCGACGCCATCCGCTCTGCAACCTGGAATGCCGCACAATTACTGCAGATTCAAGACGAGCTTGGCAGTATCAGCGAGGGCAAACTCGCGGACATTATTGCGGTTGCAGGAAATCCTCTGGAGGATATCTCTGAATTGCAACGGGTGCAGTTTGTCATGAAGGAAGGCAAGGTTTTCAAATACCCCAGCGAGCCGGCAGTGGAGGTATTTCTGGAGCATGAGGGGGATGGTTAACAGCTGTGAGTAGAATACCGGCACCGCATAGAGTTGCGGGGCCGATATAGAAGTAATTGATTATTTCAGCTCGAAGACCAGGTCCAAATTGACAGCTACGGTAGTCTCACCGGGGGCAATAGGGGTTGAAGCACTGTCTTTCATTGACTCCATCTGGCCTCTTAACATCATAGGGCGGGGCATACCGCCGCTACCCTGTTCAGAAATACTCACGATTCGACGAACCTTCATGCCCAGTGCTTTAGCGTAAATAGTCGCGCGCTCCTGGGCATCCAATAGGGCTTTTTCGCGAGCCTCAGCTTTTACTGGTTCTGGCTCGCCAATCTCAAAGCTGGGACCGTTAATTTGGTTGGCCCCGGCGGCGGTGAGGTCATCCAGTACACCTCCCAGCTCACCCAATTTGCGCACTTTGATGTTGAGGGTATTTCGCGCAGTATAGCCGACGATTTTGGGTTTCTGATCTCTCTGATAATGGTAGCGGGGAGAAAGACTGACGCCGCTGGTTTGAATATCTTTCTTGGCAATGCCGGCTTTCTTAATCGCTTTCATTAGCGTAGCCATTTGTTCGGCATTATCTTGCATGGCTTGCTTACTGTCGTCTGCCTCGGTTACCACGCCTACAGACAAATTGGCAACATCGGGAGCCTGACGTGCCTCACCTTGGGCCGCAATAGAGACCAGGGTTCCCCGTTCGGAGGGAGCCTGCCCATTTCCGCAAGCGGCGATAAGCAGAGTAAGTACTGTGATTGTCGAGAATTTTACTAACTTCATGATTTTTCCTTATCAATCGCTATGGATTTGGCATCACTCCGATGCATTAGGTGCCAAATACTATCAATGCCTTTCTGAACCGTAGCTGAGCAAGAAGGTCAGCATAACGGATCATCGCGGAGCTGTAGACAAGCTGCTTGGCAATATTGGCTTGCCACTTGGCCGGGAAAGTGCTGCCAACTTAATCAGAGCTAAATTTCTTCTGATAAGTTTCATCTTTCTTGGTAGAAAACAAAACTCAGGAGAAGAAGGTAACGACGCCTGTTAGAAACACGTGGCTGCATTCGTTTTTAGGATGCTTAATCGCAGGCTGTATCTGGCTGGCTAAATCCAACCTCCGTAATTCTTTGAGCCAGAGCTATCGGGAGAGTGGAGATTATAAGGTAGTCTTGGAAGAAGCTCAGTCAGTGTGCTCTATTCGCCTGGAGAGGCTATCGGGGAGGCCCAATGTGTCTTTCGCGGGCGGACGGGCGAAACCACCTGCGCGGGCGATACCTGGGTTGAGCCGTACAAGACCCTCTGCCTGCACGACAGCGGCAGGGACTGGATCGACCACAGGAATCGGCAGTCTGCCAGAAATCTTTGTGGCAAGACCGGCGAGCGGTCCTCCAGCGAGGATGGCGACATCTGCCCGGTCAGTGTATGCAGCTTCTTCTACGAGCTGAACCAAGCTCTCGCTAAGCTCTTCCTGTACAGTTTCGATTGATTGGAAACGCTCGCTAGGTAGGCGAATGCCGGTGAAGCGATTTTCGAGACCGGCACGCAGCACACCATCACGAAACCAGTCCGCCAAACTATCGCTAAATGTGACTATCGAGAAGCGCTGGCCAAGTGCACAAGCGGTCAGCATTGCCGCCTCGGCAACACCGATCACGGGAATGTCGAATAACTGGCGCGCACCAATGAGACCTGGGTCCCCGAATGCAGAGATGATGACTGCGTCTACCTGTGTGTGGTGTTCAGCAATTGTCTCGAGGATATCACTAGCGATAATTTCGGCCTCGACCCGGCTCGAAATATAAGGAAAGCCGATCTTGGCGGTGGTTGCTACGATTTTGGTGCGCGGAGATGCAACCCTTTGTGCGGCGCCCGCCATTAGTGACGTCATAGATTCTGTGGTATTTGGGTTGAGGAGAAGCAGCTTCATGATTAGGTCCGGGCTCTCCAGTTTTTAAGGTTACATCGTCCGCAAAAGTATGGATCAAAGTATTGATCAATAGAGGCTGCCGGCTGGCTTAGCCTGTTAATCAGCATAACAGCGCCTCCGAATTTATTTGGGGAGAGCCAAAAACCTGCTGATAAGTTTCATTTTCATCATGGTAGATAGCAAAGCCCAGGCGCAGCAGCTGTTGGCGCCTGTCACAAAGGACTGCTCGGGCTTTCAGCTCTTTTTGTAGCTTTTCTGAGTTTTCTGTTGTGCCGCAATCGAACGTGAAAAAGTGGCCATGGCCCTCCTTCAGGTCGTGGTGAATTAGGCGCTCCCGGTTGAGTAGCGGGTGGCTGTTTTTGTCCATTGTGTTCAGGAAGCGGCTTTGGGCATTGAGGACATAGCGGTGGATTTTATCTACGGTGATACCTTCGCGTCGGAATAGATCGAAAATGGAAAGACCCTTGTACAGGCAGGAATAATCCATAGTTGCCCCGGCAAATCTCAGCCAGTTGTCCGCATAGCTGACATGGCCACGGCGATTTTCAGGCTCCGCAATTTCGGCAAACCAGCCGGTATTTAGTGGTCGTAGGGAGCAGCCGCGAGGAATGCTCATAAAACACAGCCCTTCGCCGGCACCCAGGTACTTATACGAGCCGGCAGTAAAAAATGCTTTGTCAGCAATACCACTCAGGTCGATTGGGCGGGCAAAAAACCCATGGTAACCGTCGACTACAAACTGGGTTTGGGTTGGCTTCTGCTCGACGATTCGCAATAGGTCGGGGAATACCACGCCAGAATCGAAAAACACCAGGCTGGCATAAGCCAGTTGGTAGTCTCCCGTATGCAGTTCCTGCTCAAAGCGCTCTGCCAGGGTGGAGAAGGGGTGTTTGGGTATACGGGTTACTTGTAT
Source organism: Microbulbifer mixtoriginis (SeqCode) (assembly GCF_052467235.1). Classification (NCBI taxonomy): domain Bacteria; kingdom Pseudomonadati; phylum Pseudomonadota; class Gammaproteobacteria; order Cellvibrionales; family Microbulbiferaceae; genus Microbulbifer; species Microbulbifer mixtoriginis (SeqCode). Next base: position 3,812,746 of record NZ_CP174305.1, read on the forward strand.
GTTGGGCAATTCTTCCAGCCGCTGCAGCTGGCGGGTGAAGCTGTAAAATTCTCCATCTGTAGTGAGGATATGTAGGGGTTCAGTGATGGGAAAGGCACTAAGTAGCCGGTAGACAAGCTCGTGGGTATTGGGGGCAATAGCTATTTGAGAAGCGTCGGGGAGGTTTAGTGTTCGAGCGACGGCACTTTGCCAGGCGGGTATTTTTTCCTGGAAAATAGGTCCCCACTTGTCATCGGCGAGCAGTGCCGCATCCTGCCAGTATTGTTGGACTGCCTCCAATGTCACATCGGGCCAGTAATGATGGGAGTGACAGGCCATGTGCAGCATGGAGGATGGGCTGCCGCTGGGTGCTTGAGAAAATGCACGATAGAATTTTTTATACATTTGCTTTTCGCCAGGCGAAGCTGAATTATTTATTATTCCGCGATTGTAGATCCTGGCAACAGGAAGGAGTAGAGGGTGAGATACCTGCACACAATGGTCCGCGTGGCCAACCTGGAAGAATCCTTAAAGTTTTACTGTGAGAAGTTGGGCTTGCAGTTGGTGCATCGCAAAGATTATGACAAAGGGCGTTTCACCCTGGTATATCTTGCGGCCCCTGAGGATGTCGATAGTGCTCGCCAGCATAAAGCGCCCACGCTGGAACTCACTTACAACTGGGATTCGGAGTCCTATAGTGGCGGGCGAAACTTTGGCCACCTGGCTTATGGAGTGAATGATATCTACGCCGTCTGCCAGAGAATGATGGATGCGGGGGTTACGATCAATCGTCCCCCTCGCGATGGCCATATGGCCTTTTTCCGTTCGCCGGACGGTATCTCAATTGAACTGTTACAAAATGGCGAGCCCCTGGAACCGAGGGAACCCTGGAAGTCGATGGAGAACAGCGGCGAATGGTAATTGGCCCTGGCAAGGCTCTCATTTGACTTTGGCTTTTAGGTAAATTGATAAGGAATTTATGTGAAGAACCGCAGTTGCATTTTACTGGCCGGCGCCAAAGCGGCGCGTAGGGTTCGCGAGGAGGGATTACATCAAGGGCAGTTCTCAACCTTGGTGGGAGCTTCTGGGGGCCCCAAGTGGCTGGTTATCAGTCAGCTGGATCGGGTTCTTATGGGGGCTTTTTTTAAAGGTCGCAGTGAGCCTATTGCGACGCTGGGTTCATCAATCGGCAGTTTTCGCAATATGTGCTACGCCATGGAGAATCCTTTGGCGGCGCTGGAACGTCTTGAATATGGATATATTCACCAGAGCTACGGCGATACCAAGCCCACCCCGGCTGAGATTACGGCGACGGGTGGTGCGATTCTACAGGAAGTGTTAGGGGAAAGTGGTGCGCGCGAGGTGGTGGAGAATCCCTTGTGGCAAAGTCACTTCGTGACAGCGCGTGGGCGTGGCCCCCTGGCAAGTGAAAAGCGGGCCATTCTCGCTCCGGCGCTCTTCACGTCTGCGTTGGTCAATGCGGTTTCCAGACATAGCCTTAAAGCCTTTTGGGAGCGCGTAGTGTTTCACTCCCGGGCCCAGGCCACTGTGAAGTTTGGCAATCTGAGTACGGCGAATACCCCCCTCACTCGGGAGAATGTTCGTGAGGTGGTGCTCGCCAGTGGTTCTATACCACTGGTAATGGCGGGTGTGCGCAACCCGGCTGGCGCACCCTTGGGAAATTATCGCGATGGCGGGATTACAGACTACCACTTTGATTTGCGCTTCAGTCATCCACGTGGATTAGTGCTCTACCCGCATTTCTTCCCGTTTATGGTGCCCGGTTGGTTCGACAAGGGGTTGTCCTGGCGACGTGTGCGTGGCGATGCCATGATGTCGACACTACTGATCGCACCGTCGCCGGGATTTGTGGAGCAGTTACCATTTGGCAAGATCCCGGATCGCAACGACTTTTATAAGATGCCCTCGGATGAGCGTGTGCGCTATTGGAAAAAAGTGGTGGAAATGAGCCGGCAGGTGGCAGACGACTTTTATGAAATCTGGCAGACCGGCCGGGTAGCAGATCATCTTATCGAAGTGGGTTCCGATGATTTGCCCCATAAGTTGCAAAAGGTTGGGGCCGCATGAAGATGGCACCAGAATTTAGCCCTCCGCAGGAGGAGTTTCGCACTACCCAGGAGCGTGTGTACTTTCAGGTGCGAGATGCCATTCTGCGTGGCAAGTTTTTGCCGGGGCACCCGGTCACTATCCGGGGTTTGGCGGCGGACTTGAATTGCAGCCCGATGCCTGTACGTGAGGCCTTGCGGCGCCTGACCTCGGAGCGAGCGCTAGAGCTGTCTGATACCCGCCGTGTCACTGTGCCCACCATGACGCCAGAAAAGCTCGCAGAGATTTGTGCGGCACGGGTTGCGCTGGAGTGTCAGGCCGCAGAGCAGGCGCTGCCCTTTGTAGGACGGGGGGCCCTCGAGCGGTTACGACAGCTAGATGCTCGAGTCACTAAAGCGCTCAGAGAGAAGGATATCGAGGAGTATGTGACGGCCAATCTCGATTTCCACTTTACCCTCTATCGCCTGGGGCATCCCCATATCATCCTCTCGCTGATAGAGAGCCTATGGCTGCAAACAGCTCCCCTGCAGCACCTGGTGTTCCAGCGCTTCGGTGTACAAGAGTTGCCGGACCGTCACGAGGACCTGCTTGGTGCGATTGCCGATGGCGATGTGGCGCGAGTGCGCCTTGCTATTCGTCAGGATATTGAGGAGGGGCTCGGCTCAATTCCCGCCGAAGAATTACTCTAGGGCTTGGGCAGGCGCTTTTACAGCCATATTTATAGGAGCCAGCCCAGGCCAACAAGCCCGACCTTTTTAGCCATCTTGATAGGTCACTGTGAGAGTCTTCACGTATCCCTGTTGTAAGGGTTCTTGTTGCCGCAATTTCAGGTCAGGATTTTCTACAAGCTAAGGGTAACTGCGGTTCTGGACCCTATTGTTAACCTGAGGCATAGATAGATCTTGCGCTTCCGTCAGTCTCGCCACTAGAATGTGATCACAAATTTTGGAAGCAATACCCTGTCCGGCAAGGCACGTTAATGGGCTCCGGAGGGTAGGTGATCAATTGCGGGATGACTCATTCGATGCATGCGGGCTCTCGTCCGGTGCTGTGGAGAGCCCCCAGAGCAAAGCCAGGAGCGAAATATGAACAAAAGTGAGCTGCAACAACACGACCGCGAGCACCTGCTGCACCCCTTTACTGACTTCAATGACTTGGGGCAACAGGGCACCCGGGTGATCACCAGTGCTGAAGGCGCTTATATCACCGATATCGATGGTAATCGTCTACTGGATGGCATGTCTGGTTTGTGGTGCTGCAACCTGGGTTATAGCCGTAAGGAAATTAGCGATGCAATCTATGAGCAGCTGAATACCCTGCCGTTCTATAACAGTTTCTTCCAGTGCACTACCGTGCCATCTATCGAGCTGGCAGATGCCCTGGCAGAAGTAACTCCCGCCAGTATGAGCAATGTGTTCTTCACCGGCTCCGGTTCTGAGGCGAATGACACCAATTTGCGCCTGATTCGCCGTTTCTGGGATCTGCAGGACAAGCCCGAGAAGCGCATTGTGATTTCCCGCAAAAATGGTTATCACGGCTCCACCATCGCCGGTGCCAGCCTGGGTGGTATGAGCGGTATGCACAAGCAGTTCCAGCCGCTGGATTACATTGAACACGTACAGCAGCCTTACTGGTTTGCTGAGGGCGGGGAAATGTCCCCAGAGGAGTTCGGTATTCAAGCCGCGCGCAGCCTCGACGAAAAAATCCAGGAGCTGGGCCCTGAGAAAGTGGCCGCCTTTATTGCCGAACCTATCCAGGGTGCAGGTGGTGTGGTCATTCCGCCGGAAACCTACTGGCCAGAAGTGAAGAAAGTATTGGATCAATACGACATTCTGTTGGTGATGGATGAGGTGATATTCGGCTTTGGGCGCACTGGTGAATGGTTTGGTGCAGATTACTACGGCCTCAAGCCGGACCTGATGACTTTCGCCAAAGCGGTGACCAATGGTTATTTCCCTCTCGGCGGTACCATGGTAGGTGATCGCGTTGCTGATGTGATCAAGAGCAAGGGCGGGGAATTTACCCACGGCTACACCTACTCTGCGCACCCTGCGGCCTGTATGGCAGGCCTGGCCACTATTAATATCCTGCGCAATGAGAAGATTATCGAGAATGTGCGCGATGTGACTGGCCCTTACCTTGCCAAACGTTGGGCAGAGTTGGCTGAGCACCCCATCGTTGGTGAGGCGCGCAGCCTGGGTATGGTCGGCGCTTTGGAACTGGTGAAAGACAAGGCCAGCCGCGCCCGCTTTGATGATGACTGCACTGCCGGTGGCGTATGTCGTGATCTGAGTATCAAGCACGGTTTGGTCATGCGTGCCGTGGGTGATGCCATGGTGATTGCGCCGCCACTGATTATTACCACTGAGCAGGTGGATGAGCTTGTGGAAAAAGCGCATCGCGCACTTGACGACACCGCTAAAGCTCTAGCGTAAACTCGGGGTCTAGCCCCTTTTTTGGAAGCGGCGCAAGGCTGTCACCCACTATCCGTCAACGGAGAATGCAGGTGACCGCTCTGGGCCGCTTCTGCGGTTTGACAGGATTACCTCAGGCAACTTATGTCACAAGAAAAAGAATTTACTGCCCAACCAGAACTGTTGGAGCAGTCGCGCAAATTCCTGGCAGAACACACGGACCTAAAGTGGATTGAAGGCTTTATGTTCGATATCAATGGTGTCCCCCGCGGCAAATGGCTACCAGCAGAAGCGGCGGAGAAGCTGCTGAAGGGAAGCCTGCAAATGCCGCGTAGCGCTGTCAGCCTGGATATCTGGGGGCGGGATATTGAAGATAGCCCTCTGGTGTTTGCCAGTGGTGACAGTGATGGTGTTTGTCTGCCGGTATCGCCGATCAGTCTGGCGCCCTGGCACCGGGAGGTAACAGCACAGCTGCATATGCAGTTGCACGAGGCGGATGGCTCTTCGCTCTATGCCGATCCACGTGCCCAGCTGCAGCGGGTGGTGGATCGCCTGCAGAAGCTCGGTTATACCGCAGTCTGTGCCACCGAATTGGAATTCTATTTGTTGCGCGATGACGTTGATCACTTGGCGCGCCCGCGCCCAGTCAGCGACAACGATGCCGAACTGGTGCCCTCTACCGATGTATATGATTTGTCTGAGCTGAACGCGCAGCGTCACTTTTTTGCCGATGTGCGTGCCGCTTGTGAGGCGCAGGGTATTCCAGCTGATTCAGTGCTCTCAGAGTGTGCGCCCGGTCAGTTTGAAATTAACCTGTTGCACAGTGCCGATCCTGTCAAGGTGGCGGATCAAACTCTGTTATTTAAGCGCCTTCTGAAAGGCGTGGCGCGCAGCCACGGCTTCCGTGTAAGCACTATGGCTAAACCCTTTGGGGATCAGGCTGGCAACGGTATGCACGTGCATATGAGTTTGATTGATAGCCATGGTAAAAATGTTTTTGATGATGGCAGTGAAGAGGGCTCCGAGCTGCTGCGTCAGGCAGCGGCAGGTATGTTGGCAACCGCCAATGATGCGATGGCTTTCTTTGCGCCACACAGCAATTCCTATCGCCGCTTCCAAGAGAGTTCTCACGCGCCGCTGAATCTGTGCTGGGGCTACGACAACCGCACCACCACTTTGCGAGTACCAGCCAGTAATCCCGAGGCTCGTCGTATCGAACACCGCATTGCCGGTGCCGATGTGAATCCCTACTTGGTCTTGGCGGGTATTTTGGCCGGTGTCTGCCACGGAATTGAGAACCAGTTACAAGCTCCCGATCCGGTTGAAGGCGATGCCTATCAGGTGCAAAGCGAGCAACTGATCAATACCTGGAGTGGGGCACTGAAGCGCTTTGATAAGAGTGCCTTGTGGAGAGAATATCTCGATCCTCGGTTTGTCGAACTTTTCCTTATGCTGAAGCGCCAGGAGATGGCGGAGATTGGCGCCCGAGTTACCGATGTGGAATACCAAAGTTATTTGCATCGGGTTTAATCACGGTTTCTCGTGCGCCGGCGGCATAAATACTGAACGGCTTTTACGACAGGAATGCCGGCAGGGACACAGGATAGAACGATACTCTGCTATACCTAAATTTAAGTGCGTAACGTACTTGAAACTCTCCTCCTGAAAGTGTGTTCGAGAAACCTGGCCCGCCTTTTGGCGGGCATTTTTTTGCCGGTCAAAAATAAATATATAGGCTATTTTTCCATCTCTTTTGCTAAAAATTCTTGTCACACTTTTCTTTCTATTCATCCTGCCTCTGATGACTGGGCTGAGAGTAAACCTGGCGCAGGCAAAAATATTTTTAAATGGGGTATGCGCAGCGCAGAGATCTGGTGTAGTTCATCGGCTGATAATGTATTTGATAGAAGTTCGCTGCGTACTTTATTTGGCTTCAGAAGCCACGCGGAAGGGCAGACTGGCCAAGAGAGTGGATTACTTCTGCCTAGCAGTCATTTCCCCGCCAGTGTATTCTTCCGCTTTATCAGCGTAGGGCCCCGGATTGGTCGATTGCTTTAGCCAGGCTTCACAGCAGGGGCTGCCTTTTTGATTAATGAGTGTGGGTCTCAGAACAAGCAGATGGGGAATCTATGACCGCCTTGGGAAATTGTGCAGACGGTCCAATGGCTGGCGAGACACGGCCACTAAAAATATGTCTACTGGGATATCGCAGTCATCCGCACAGTGGTGGCCAGGGAATTTATCTCCGTTACTTGAGTAAGGCTCTGGTTGATGCCGGCCATTCGGTCGATGTGATATCCGGCCAGCCCTACCCAGAGCTGGATGAGCGGGTGAACTTGATCAAGATGCCCGGACTCAATCTCTATGAAGTAGAAAAGCCCAGCCGTGCCCTTAGACCAAAACATCTGCTCTCTTGGGCAGACTTCTTTGAATGGCTGAGTAAACTGACCGGCGGTTTTGCCGAGCCATATACTTTTGGTCGTCGCGTGCGTAAATACTTACGTCAGCATGGTCCCCAATACGACATAGTTCACGATAACCAATCGCTTTGCTATGGGCTGTTGGATATCGAGCGTAGCGGCCTCCCAGTTGTTGCCACTATTCACCATCCCATTACCCGCGATCGCCAGCTAGCCCTGGATGCGGCGCCGGACTGGCGCTTTCGTTTGTTGGTGCTACGTTGGCACAACTTCCTGAATATGCAAATCAAGGTTTCGAGGAAGTTGCGCCATATTGTCACGGTATCGCGCCAGTCAGAGCGGGACATCATCGAACAATTCGGGGTGGCGCCGGAGCAAATACACCTGATCTATAACGGTATCGACACAGAGATCTTCAGCCCCGATAACAAGGTGCAACGCCAACCCTTGCGTATTATGACGACCTCTTCGGCGGACCAGCCGCTCAAAGGGCTTGGAATCTTACTGCAGGCCATGGCCGGATTGCGTGAGCGCTTTCCTGAGCTGGAGCTATTGGTGGTTGGCCGTTTGCGCAAAGGCGGCGCTACCGAAAAGCTGTTGCAGAAGTTGAAACTGCAAGATGCTGTGCAGTTTGTTTCTGGGATTTCCAATGAAGAACTGGTGAACCACTACCGCAGTGCAACAGTAGTGGCCTGCCCATCACTGTATGAAGGGTTTGGCTTGCCTGCGGGTGAGGCGATGGCCTGTGGGGCCCCGGTGGTTTCCAGTGATGGAGGCGCGCTGCCAGAAGTTGTCGGCGACGCCGGCATCGTCGTCCCGGCCGGTGACAGTAATGCGCTGGCGGAGGCCCTTGGTCGTGTTCTGGCGGATAAATCTTTGCAAGCGGATATGGGCGCTCAAGGCAGGGCGCGTATTGAAAACAAGTTCTGTTGGAGTTTGGCGGCATCGAACCTGGTGGCTTACTACCGGGAAATACTTGGCGAGTCTGTCGTGCAACAACAGAACGAAACGGGCTTAGTCGATACAGATGTTAGCGGTGCGGAGGCTGCTTAATGATTACTGTAGATCCGCAACACCTGAACCTTCGCCCGGGACAAAAAGTTTTGGACCTGGGCTGTGGCGAGGGGCGTCACTCCATTCATTTGATGATCACTGATGAGGTGGATGTATACGGCATCGATCTGTGCCTAGATGATGTGTGTACCGCCAATGAGCGGGCAGAGCCTTTTAATAATTCTGAACACGCCAAAGGGCGCCTGTTACTTGGGGTTGCCAATGGTTTGCAGCTGCCGTTTGCCGACGCTACATTCGATGTGGTGATCTGCTCCGAGGTATTGGAGCACATTCATGAGTACAAAGCGGTTCTCGCAGAAATTGACCGCGTATTGAAGCCCTCAGGTATCTTTGCCGCTACTGTGCCGGCGTATTTTCCCGAGTGGGTCTGCTGGCAGCTTAGCGATGCGTATCATCAGGTGGAGGGGGGGCATATTCGTATTTTCCGTGAGCGAGAGCTGCGTCAGAGTATTGAAGCCCTGGGACATCGCCATTTCGCTCGGCACAAGGCGCACGCACTGCACGCGCCCTATTGGTGGTTGAAATGTCTGTTTTGGGATAAGCCAGATAACCGCTTGGTGAAAGCTTACCATCGCTTGTTAGTGTGGGACTTGATGAAGCGGCCCGCACTCACGCGTGTGGCTGAAAAGCTGTTGAATCCTCTTTTGGGGAAAAGTGTCGCGCTCTATTTTGTGAAAGCGGAGCAGCGGGCGCCTGAGCCCCTGGGTTTGGCAGGGGAGGTGAACCCATGAGTGAAACGATATTGCCCCCCAAAAAGAGTACAAGCCTTTTCCCCGTAAGTTTTGTGCGTGATAGCGCAGCCTATATCCTTTCCCAGCAATTACCCGATGGCTCAATCCCCTGGTTTAAAGGGCACTATGCCGATCCTTGGGATCATGTTGAGGCGGCCATGGGATTGGCTATCGCCGGAGAATTTGGTGCCGCGGAGAAAGCCTATCGCTGGTTGGCGGATATTCAATTGCCGGATGGCAGCTGGTGGGCGGCTTATAAAGATGGAGAGATCGATAACGGTGAGCGTCGGGAGACGAATTTTGTCGCCTACGTAGCCACTGGGGTCTGGCACTATTTCCTGATCAGTGGTGACAAAGGTTTTCTACAGCAGTACTGGTCGATGGTTGAGCGCGCTATCGATTTTGTCCTGGGTCTTCAGACTGAATACGGTGAAATTCACTGGGCCGTGGATGCCGGGGGACAGCCCAAAGAGGATGCCCTGATTACCGGCTGTGCCTCAGTTTTTAAAAGCCTTGAGTGTGCGATCAATATTGCCAGTGTGTTGGGGGTGGCTCGACCGGAATGGGTGCGGGGGCGCACGGCATTAGGTGAGGCCCTACAGAGTAAGCCCGAGCGTTTTGACCGTACCTGGGAGAGCAAGGCGCGTTTTTCCATGGATTGGTTTTACCCTGTGCTCACTGGCGCATTTACAGGCGAAGCTGCGCGTGCTCGGCTACAGCAGCGCTGGGATGAGTTTGTGGTGGCCGGTTTGGGTTGCCGTTGTGTCAATGATGAGCCCTGGGTGACCGTGGCGGAATCCTGCGAGTTGACTATGGCCCTATTGGCCTCGGGGCAGCGGGCGCGTGCGGAGATTATTTATCGCGGCCTGCACCGTTGGCAGGACAGCGATGGTGGCTACTGGACAGGGTATGTCTATCGAGACCAGGCGGTTTGGCCCGAGGAGAAAACCACCTGGACCGTGGGTGCGATGTTGCTTGCGGCAGATGCACTCGCCGACCTGACGCCGGCAAGCGGTTTGTTTACCTCGGTGTGCCTGCCTTCAGATACGGCGCAGGATGCCCAGGGTGTCGACAGTTTCGACCAGCTCGAATTGAGCGGAAGCTAGAGCGAGCTTGTAAATGTCATAGGGGGCTTGGCCGCCATCGGCGGGGTCGGGGAATATATCGTGAATGGCCAGGTAGCCGCCTGGCACAATATGCCTGGACCAGCTGCGGTAGTCGGTCAGTGCCGCTTCAAGGGAGTGGCCTCCGTCGATAAATACCAGGCCCAGTGGGGTATTCCAGTGGCGCGCGGCCACCGAGGAGGGAGCTACCACGGGCACAACCCAGTCTTCCAGTTCGGCCGCTCTCATATTGGCTCGAAAGGTTCGGAAGCTGTCCATTAGGTTGGCTTTTTGGTCAAACAAATCGGGATCGTGGTATTCCTCACCCGGTTGATGCTCCTCGGAGCCGCGGTGGTGATCCACGGCAAACACGACACTGTCGGTTAGTTTGCAGGCTGAGGCTAAGTAGATTGTGGACTTACCGCAGTAGCTGCCTACTTCGAGGCAGGGGCCGAGGCTGCTGGTCTCAGCGGCAAGATGATAGAGCGCTTCGCCCTCGTGGGCAGCGAGGAACCCCTTGATGGCTCTGATATCGATGGGCAAATGAATGGACATATTTTACTGCTTGCTATTTTACTTGGCCCAAACACTAAACCGGCGCTTGCACAAAAGCAATTGCGATTTTTTGTGGGCAGTTTGCCCCATCAAGTAGATATTTAATTATGCGCAAGGATCATAGGCCTTATTGGTTAAAGCGCCTGCAGTTGCGTTGGCGCAATTGGCGCACGCACTATTTTTTACTTCCTCAATTTGATGCGGTAGGTGTTGACCCTGAGGTGATGGACCCTTCTTCAGTACATGTTTTTGGAGGGAATGTTCGCCTGGGTAATTATCCCCATTTAATTTCTAATGCGGAAAAGTGCATTCGCTTTACTACCTTTGGGCACAAGGGGCGCGAGGCTTTTATTACCATTGGGAACTATGTGCTGATTTCTCCCGGAGTGCGGATATCGGCTGCGCAGTCCATAGAAATTGGCGATGCCTGTATGATCGCCGCTAATGTTTATATTTCTGATTCCGATTGGCATGGCCTCTATAATCGTACCAGGCCTTTTCGTTGCACTGCGCCGGTGCGTCTTGGGAATAATGTTTGGATTGGCGATAGTGCGACTATTTGTAAAGGCGTAAGCATTGGTGATAATTCCGTTGTCGGCGCGGGTAGTGTGGTCACCAAGGATGTGCCAGCCAATACAGTGGTAGCAGGGAATCCAGCCAAGCCGATAAAAACCATTAACCCCAAACGGAGAATGATTACCCGCGAGGCGCTTTTTGCCGATGCTTTCCGCCAGGCTCACAATATGGATGAGCTGGATAAATATATGCTGCAAGGTAATAGCCTATTTGGCTGGCTGCGCGCTGTATTTTTCCCTCGCCGCGGCGATTAACGTTGATCACTGCTTCGCTCTGATTTTTGCGAACAGGTAAAAAGATGAAAAAAAGAAAAAGTATTGTTCTGATTGGCATGCCGGGTGCAGGTAAAAGTACTTTGGGTGTGTTGCTGGCCAAAGAGCTGGCCCTGGATTTTGTTGATACAGATGTTTTGATTCAGGCGCGGGAGGGGAAAACACTACAGGAAATTATGGCGGAGAGTGACTACCTCAATTTGCGGGCTATAGAGGGGGAGATCATTGCCGCAGCGCAGCTGCCCAAGCATGTGGTTTCCACTGGGGGCAGCGCGGTCTACAGTGCTGAGGGAATGGCTAATCTGCGTGCGCAGGGCACAGTCGTGTTTTTGGAATGTTCCGCAGATGAACTTCGCCGGAGAATCCACAATTATGAAAGTCGTGGGATAGCCAAAGCACCGGAGCAAAGTTTTGACAGTTTATTTGAGGAGCGCCAGATCCTCTACCGCAAATATGCGGATATTACTTTGCGCTGTGATGGTTTGAATCTGCAACAGGCATTGGATCGATTAATGCAAAAGCTGCGGGCGTTGGCTTGATAGGTTTTTTGAGCCCCACAAACTATGGGGCTCATTCATGAGACTCTGGTATTGCCTCAGCCTCTTATTCTGCTAGAGCGGCAACTGAGTGGTATATTTCACTTGTTTAAGGGCGAAGGTGGAATTCACCGAGGCTACATTGGGCAGGTGCACCAGTGAGCGTTTTAACAGTTGCTCGTAATGTTCAACACTGTCCACTACTACACGCAGAACATAGTCCTTGTCGCCACTGGTTGAATAGCATTCGACCACTTCCTGAACATCCTGTACCGCAGTCTCGAAATTATTCAGGGACTCTTCATCGTGGTTGTGGATGGTCACGTAACAATATACTGTGACTCCCAGGTCCAATTTACGCGGGTCCAGCAGGGTGACGCGGCCGCGAATAATACCCTCCGCCTCCAGCCTTTTGATACGGCGCCAGCAGGGGGTGTGGGAAAGACCGACTTTGTCTCCGAGCTCCGCCATGGAATAATCGGCGTTCTCCTGCAGCGCTCGCAGAATCTTGCGGTCGAAATCATCCAGGTCTGTCGAACGCTTCATAAAGACTCCTATCCTATAAAAAATTGCTCGATCGAGATTTTCATCACAAATTTACGCACATTTACGTAAATAAAGCAATGCTCTGTTGCGCTTAACGCACTAGTATGACCTGACCAATCCGTTTCAGCCTGAGCGCTTTTTGTAATTACCCGCCAGAGAGTTTTGCAGGGTGCCGAAAAAGTGATCAGCTAACTACCGAGACGGAGCAATTCGGAAGAATAATGACTTATAACTCGAACTGGGTTTCGAGAAGAATAAATGACCGGAAACTAGGTGTATGACTGAAAAAGTAGCCAGTCCCCAGCGCGCGGTGGACTCCCAGGGGAAAAAACAAATCTCACTGGATGATCGCTTTACCACCCTCAAAGGCCGTGTGCTTCTTTCGGGGATCCAGGCGCTGGTGCGTCTGCCCATTGACCAGATGCGGATGGACCAAGCTCGCGGTTTAAATACCGCAACTTTTATCTCCGGTTACCGCGGCTCTCCCCTCGGTGGTTATGACTTGCAGCTCTCGAGGGCCAAAAAGTTACTGGATCAGCACAATATTCGATTCCAGCCGGGCGTGAATGAGGAGCTGGCCGCGACGGCCGTGTGGGGCTCCCAGCAGGTTGGCCTATTCGATGGCGCTCAAGTCGATGGCGTTTGTGGTATCTGGTATGGCAAGACTCCGGGCGTGGATCGCTCATGTGATGCCTTCCGTCACGCCAATGCTGCGGGTTCCTCGCCAAAGGGTGGTGCTCTTATTATCGCTGGGGATGACCACGGCTGTAAGTCCTCTTCCTACCCGGGGCAGTCGGAATTTGCTTTCGTGGATATGCATCTTCCAGTCTTGAATCCTGCAACTGTGCAGGAGGTCTTGGATTATGGCCACTATGGCCTGGAGTTGTCCCGTTTTAGTGGCTGCTGGGTGGCAATGATCACTCTGGCAGAGAATATGGATAGTTCCGCTACCGTGGAAGTCGATCCCCAGCGGGTACAGTTCAATTATCCTGAGATCGAGCGCCCCGCAGGTGGCCTGAATATCCGCAAGCAGGATAACCCCCTCGAACAGGAAGAGCGCCTGTGGCGCTATAAGCGCCCGGCGGCTCTGGCCTTTGCTCGGGCGAACAAGCTGAACAAGGTAGTGCTGGAAAACTCTAATGCCACTCTTGGTATCGTCACTACCGGTAAGGCTCACCTGGACTTGATGCAGGCCTTCGAGGACATGGGGATTAATGAGGAAAAAGCCCAGCAATTGGGCATTCGTATCCTCAAAGTGGGGATGACCTACCCCCTCGATGTACCTGGAATTCAGGAGTTTGCCCGCGGCTTAGATACTTTGCTGGTGCTGGAGGAAAAGCGTAGTCTGATGGAGGTGCAGCTGAAAGAGGAGCTGTACAATGTTCACCTCAAAGACCCTAATTTCCCGCGTATTCTCGGGAAAGTAGATGAACACGATCAACCGCTGATGCCTGCCTATGGTGAGCTATCCCCGGCCATTATTTCCCAGGTGCTTGGTCTGATTTTGGATCAGGATAAGCTGGGTGAGCGCGGGCGACATCGCTTGATGCGCCTTAATGCCCTGGCCCAGCGCATCGCGCAACAAGCGGGTTCCAATGTTTCTCGCCTACCCATGTTTTGTGCCGGCTGCCCGCATAACCGTTCCACCAAAGTGCCTGAGGGCAGTCGCGCCCTTGCCGGAATCGGCTGCCACTATATGGCTCAGTGGCTGGACCGCGAGACGTTCACCTTTACCCAAATGGGCGCCGAAGGAGTCAACTGGGTGGGGCAGGCGCCTTTCACCGATGAAAAGCATGTATTTGTGAACCTGGGGGATGGTACTTATTTCCACTCGGGGGTCCTCGCAATTCGCGCTTCTGTCGCCGCTAAGGTAAATATCACCTACAAAATCCTGTTCAACGATGCCGTCGCCATGACAGGTGGCCAGCCCCATGATGGAGAGTTGGCGCCGGATATGATTTGCCGCCAAGTGCTGGCCGAGGGTGTGCAGAAGGTTGTTCTGGTGATGGACAACCCAGACAAATATCAGGGCGCCCTGAGCTTCCCTTCCGAGGTAGAGATTCGCCATCGGGATTATATGCCGGCGGTAATGGAGGAGTTGCGTGAGGTGGAAGGGTGTACGGTCATTATTTACGACCAGACCTGTGCTACTGAATTGCGCCGTAAGCGCAAGCGCGGCTTACTCCCCCAGGCTGAGGGGCGCCCCTTTATTAATGAGTTGGTGTGTGAAGGCTGTGGCGACTGTGTGCAGCAATCCAGCTGTATTGCCGTGGAAAAGGTTTCTACAGCTTTGGGGGACAAGCGCCGTGTTAACCAGACCGGTTGTAATCAGGATCTCTCCTGTATCAATGGCTTCTGTCCCTCGTTTGTGACGGTAAAAGGTGGGCGCTTGGCTAAAGGTGCGGGCGTTGGCGATGTCTTGCGCACAGAGGCAGAAAAGCTGCCTGTACCAAAGCTGCCGGGTCTGGATGAGCCCTTTAATTTCCTGGTGACAGGAGTGGGTGGTACCGGGGTGGTGACTATTGGTGCTCTGTTGGCGATGGCGGCCCATATAGAAGGCAAAGCCTGCAGTACCCTGGATCAGACTGGCCTCGCGCAAAAAGGCGGCGCGGTGTATTCCCATATTCGTTTTGCAGCCCACCCAGAAGCATTGCAAGCGGTGCGAATCTCCGATGGTCGCGCCGATGCACTGATGGCCTGTGATTTGATCGCTGCGGGAAATCTCGCCGCCTGTTTGGCCAAGCTGGATGAAACCCATAGTCGTGCGGTGGTGAATACCCACCTGAGCCCCACCGCTGCCACCGTTTTGGGGCGTGAGGATGCTCACTCTCCACAAGCGGTTCTCGATACCCTAAGTAACGCGGTTAACGCTCTGGATTCTGTTGAGGCTCACCGTCTGACCAAATCTGCACTTGGTGACACTCTGGCGGCCAATATATTTATGTTGGGCTTTGCTTGGCAAAAAGGCCTATTGCCACTTTCTCAGGCGTCGCTGTTGCAGGCAATTGAGCTGAATGGTGTGGCAGTGGAGGGCAATCTGCAGGGCTTTGCTGCCGGGCGTCTTGCTGCGGCAGACCGTAAAGTTCTAAACCGGTTGCTTGCTCACGATCGGACGCCTGTACAGCTACCCAAAGGTCTGGATGAAATTGTTGCCCACCGGGTTGAGCATCTGACAGGCTATCAAAATGTAGAGTTGGCTAAGCGCTACCAAGTTTTGGTGGATAAAGTTAAAGCGGCGGAAACCCTTAAGGTACCCGGGCGCCAAGCGGTCGCCGAAGTGGTTGCGCAAAATTATGCCAAGTTACTTGCTTACAAGGATGAGTATGAGGTTGCGCGCCTCTACACTGATGGGCGCTTTACTCAATCCTTGCAGGAGAATTTTAGCGGAGACTTTGTCCTCGAATTCAACTTGGCGCCGCCATTACTGGCCCGTTTCGACAAAGTGTTGGGGCGTCCTCGCAAAATGAAGTTTGGTGGTTGGATGCACAAAGCATTCGGAGCCTTGGCCAAATTAAAGTTCCTGCGCGGTACTGCTCTGGATATTTTCGGCTATACCGCTGAGCGACGTATGGAGCGGTCTTTAATCACTGAGTATGAGCAACTGGTTGAGAAAGTGGTGGGGCAGTTGAACGAACAAAACCACCAGGCGGCTATTGAATTGCTCAGTTATCCTGAGGTTATTAAAGGTTACGGGCACATCAAAGAGGCTAATGTATTGGAGGCGCAACGCCAAAGAGAGCAGGCGCTAAGTCGTTTTGAAAATCCTGTTGGTAAAACCGGCCAAGCTAGAGAGGTTGAAATTTTCGACCCCACTAAGGCTCAGCAAGTGGGCTAACGTTCCGCTCCTACTAAAGCCCCGGTGGGTTTCCACCGGGGTTGTTCCGCTTACCAGAATCCCTGCATACGAATAGCAAGCTGCTTGGTTTGATCGCCGGTAAATTTATCATCCCCGAGAGTCACGTTCAGCATCAGGCGCACTTTGGGATTAAAATAGTAATTAAACCCAAAAACAAAATTACTTACCTTCATGCCGGGAATATCCCGGTTTTCGATGGTATCGTAGCGTGCAGTAATCTCGAAGGCGCTCTCTGGTGGAGTAGGTTTGATAGATCTGAAAACTCCATTTTTCTCATCATAGGGTTTGTGCTGACCAGTGATCGCCCAACTTCCCACGATATACCAAGTGCGTACATCTTGGTCTCCGATAAAACAACCGGTATATGGGTCACAAAAAAAACGAGGCGGCGCACCAAAGAACTCAAAAAATGTAAATTCGGATAAATAGAAATCTCCGGAAAAATTCCCAAAAGCGTATTCAGACTGGGCGTAAAAAGGCCCGTAGGCGCCAGCGAGTTCTAATCCTAGAATCCACACATCTCCACCGGGGTCGCCCTGATAAAATTCATCATCGCCAAAATCACCGAAGAAAAATTCACCACCACCGGGGCTCAGTGCAACCAGTTGTTCTGGGCCGCGACGCCCTGCGTATTCGACTAGTGCCTCGCGCGGTGGCGTGTCTTCATTGGCGTCTTCATAGCTGAATGAAGCGCCCAGATGTACAGTACTGTCGAAGTTACTGATTGGGGCCCAGGTAAATCGGGTGGCGGCACCAATACCCTCGTTGCGTGGATCACCGGGGTTGCGCAGATTAAAAAGGGTGACCCCATAGGTATGACAGCACCAATGGGTATGCCAGCCAATTCCCTGTTGCCTGCCGCGGTTGTCGTAAATACCAGCGGATGAGGCAAAGGATCTCTCCATCATGGTGATTTGATTGGAGGAAGTGAGTTGGTTCATCGAACGGCTGGGTTTAAAATTTCCTATGCGGAGGCTTCCATCAAAGACTTTAGTGCCCAGGTATACAGTCCTTAATCCTCCAGTTCCAGAGGAGGCAAAGTCTCTTTCCAGTTCGTATTCCCATTTCCACAATTTTCCCCGCATTTTTAGTCGTACTCGACGAAAATCTGTAGTGTTTACGGGTTCTTCAAGTTCTGTATCAAACAAGATGGTGTCATAGTAGTTTTTATCTTTGTCAAAAAAATATGTGTCAAAGTGAATGCGGCCGCCGAGTTCTGCAGAAAAATTTTCATCCTTGGACGTAATTTTTAGTCCCCCTTCAGTTTTGGCCTTATCAGCAGTGGCGAAGGGAGATAAAAGTACACAGGTTAGGGCGAAATACAGGGCGTAGTATTTCATGCAGTGTCCTTAGAGGCGGCTGTATCTTTAGCTGCGTATTGTTGCAGTTTAGCAAGTAGGTTTGATGATTTTTCGGTTTTCTGGGGTAGGGTTTACTTATAAAGAGAAGGTCTTGGGGTATGGTCGAGTAAGGGATGGGTGTACTTAAGTAAGTCCGTGAAACACCTGCAGCTGTGTATACTTGTGCAAGTGTTTCTTGGGTGGAAATGAAGCAGGTTACAGCTCAATTGTTTTCCTGATAAGTGAAAGTTTAGATGCGCTCCAGCTTATAGCCTTTTTGCTTCATCAGCTCAGCAATGCTGCCTTGGCCGACTAAATGGCCGGCGCCGACAACCACAAAGAGTTTCTGATACTTCGGCGCTTTTAAGATTATTTTGTTCGCCATTTTCTCATTGCGCTGAAAAAATAATTTTTCATAAAGCGGCTGATACTCGGGACTTTCTTCAAGGCCATCGAGAATAATCAGGTGATTGAGAGCTTTGTCGTCTCCGGCTTTCCATGCACTGGTGAGCTTTGGCAAAAAGGTAGAGATATCTTCCAGCTGCTCAAGCGTCTGCTGGAGTAAAAGGGCGGGATTATCCAGGCCATTTAATAGTTGGAATTGCTGTAGAACCCCCTCCAGCTCCAATACCGGTTTACCGTCCTTTTTAGCCTTACTTAGGAAGTGGCGATCGATACCCAGTTCCGGGTTGAGCCCCTGGGCCTGCATTTCGATCATACTCATGGAAATCATGGCGATGGCTGGGCGCTGGCGAATAAACATAGCCTCCGGCATGTTGCGTTTGTGCATCCAGGCTTGTAATTTCTTGTACAAATCTGCGGGGAGGTCATCACGCAGGCTGCGTTCTCCCTGATAAACAGACTCCATCATAATTTTCTGCTGTATCAACATATCGCTTTCGGCGGCGAGGATATCAGCTTCAACAGCAACGGCATCACTTTGGGCATAGGCACGCTCTATCTGGGAGCGCATTGGGTAATAGTCTTCTGTGGCCAGGTGGATAGATCCCAGCAGGTAGACAGTTTTATCCTCCTTGGTGGCTTTCCAGAAAATACCTTGATCTGTTTCGGCTGCAGAGGCTGTGCCAACAAATAATATAAGAACAAGAGCGATTGACCGTGTGAAGTAGCGTTGGAACATTACTTTTCCCTGAATGTGTTGAGGCGAATCATGTTAGCACTCGAGAAGCCCGTCTGATACCAAGTGACTGCGCAGGTAAATTGGCCTTGCCAGAGGGGTTTGTTGCAAATCTGTGTGGAATCTACTGGGAAATTACTTCTGTGAGGGTCAAAATACTCTCTTTGTTCCACTTTTGCGGTAGATGTTTTGAGAATTGTACAAATCTGGCCTGAATTGGAGCCTGGAGATAGAGGTAAGGCTGCGCTGGATTTCATTCAGGAGTTGGCTCGGCAGGACGCAAAACCAATTGTGATCTCAGCCGGGGGGGCCTTGGTGGCGCGCCTCGAACTGCATGATGTCCAACATATCCCATTGCCTTTGAACAAGAAGCCTTTTTGGGCTATGGCCCTTGTGCGCCGCTTACGCAGTGTCCTACAGAATTTAAATGCCGATGTGGTCCATGTCCATGGGCGTTTAACCGCCCAGGTGGTCTGGCGAGCTTGGGATGGTATGGATGTCAATACACGCCCCAGTTTGGTCACTCATGTCGATGGTTATTATTCGCCCAGTCGAAGGGATGTAGGGTTGGTTTCCGGGCCATGTGTGATCGCATCATCCGATGGAATTGCCAGCCACCTGAAAGCGCATCTTGGGGAAAAATTGGTTAATCCTACCCATATCGTGCACTGGGGCATTAGCTCTCGGGAGTTCGATCGCAGTAAACCTGTATCAGGCCAATGGCATCTGCGTTTCCTGAATAGCTATCCGCAACTGGAGGGAAAAAATTGGTGGCTGTATTCGGGCCCCTTGTCTGAAAAGGGTGAGCTGAAGGTGTTTTTGCACGCTCTGGCGCGGGCCGTAACTAGCCGGGAGGATTTATTGGGGTTGGTGGTAGGGGCATCAAAGGGTGGTGATTTACACCATATCCGCAAGTTGGAGCAACTGGCTCAAGAGTTGGGGCTGGAAGGGAAAGTACTTTTTCTGGGAGAGAGAAAGGATTTACGGGAGCTCTATGCCTCCTCGCAATTGACTTTCAGTTTGGCCAGCCCTGGTGAGCCTAGCGGCCAAAGTGCTATGCAGGCTTTGGCGATGGGGTGCTCTGTGGTTGCCTATAAAGATACTTGTGCTGGAGAGGTGCTGGAGGGCTGCTTCCCCAGGGGAGTCGTTGAGCGGGGAGGTTCACAAGCTTTATGTGATGTGGGGCTGGCTTTAATGGAGCGGCGGGATAAAGTGGAGTTAAATGGTTTTTTTCATGAAGAAATCGTTAAAAAGACCATAAATATCTATCGGGATTTAGTTGGTTCTTCCAGCTAGGCAGAGGCTGATTAAAAATTAAAGTGCCCATTAAATGAGGCAAAATCGAAACCGGGATTGGGGATATTCGTATAGGCATTGGAAAAGTGGCTATAGCGCAGCGATAGTGTATGGCCGCTACTGAAGCGATAGCCCAGAGCAAAATGTAAGGCAAAATTTACCTTGGTGCTGAGTCGAATATCACCAAACTCCTGCTGGCTTAAATAAGAAGCGCCGACACCCGCCTCGCCAAAGCTACCGAGGGGTTCACTGCGCGGATACCAACGCAGCACCGGTTTGATTTCTAGAATATTTTGCTGCTGGGTTTTATTGAGGTGTTCCAGGCGAATATAGGAATAACTGCCTTGCCCCCACCACTGCCAGGAATTATTGGCATTGTTGAAAGAGGTGAACAGGTAGGAATAGTTGATACCGCCTACTTTGGCGGCTGAAATTGAGTCTCTCTGCATCAGGACATTTCCTAGCCCCTTTCCTGCGCTGATAATAATTTCCTGCTCGGCGATAGTGGCAGGGGCTCCGGGGAGAGTCCAGGCGAGCAAAAGTGTACAGCCCAATGCTGTGTTGCCGCTTACACCATTTTTGGAATATTTACGCATGGGTTGTGAGGATCATAGTTGCAAGAGCTGTAACTAAGACTAGTGGGAAAGTGATTGAAGGCAAGCACGCTACCTATCGACCGCCACCGGCTTCCTCAAGTTTGGCTGGGGCTGAGATCAGCCCCAGGCCGCGGAGTTTTTGGACGGTTATCGCCACTGACGTTTCAGTTGACGAATGGCATCGGAGTGCAGTTGGCGGGCGCGTTCCTGACTGAGCCCAAGCTGTTCGCCGATAACTCTGAAAGAGCAATCCTTGTCTGAAATCAGTCCATAGCGCAGGTTCAATACCGTCCTTTGCCTAGCTGGCAGGCGGTCGACAGCTTCGCGTAGTCGCTCTGCCAGCTCTTGGTTGGTGACCAATTCATCGGTATTGTAAAGTTCGTCGGCGGGAGCGTAATCCAAGCGGGTACTGCTCTGGTCGTCTGCGACAGGGTCGTCCAGTGAGCCTGTTGGGCCGGGTAGTTTGAGCAAGCTTTGAATTCGCTCCAGGTCAAGCCCCGTGTGTCTAGCCAGATTTTCATCGGATGCGGGCTGGCCTAACGCGCGTACCTCGCCGATAGCACGGTAAATTGTGCGTAAGTCATCCTGCACATTGGCTGGCTGGCGAACCAAATCTTCATTGCGTCGCATAGCCAGTTGTATTTCCTGCTGAATCCACCAGTAGGCGTAGGTTGAAAATCGGTAGCCCATTTGCGGCTTGAAGCGCTCTATTGCTTTCATCAAGCCGACGTTCCCCTCCTGAATCAGATCAATAAAAGGGATTGAGGGATTGCGAAAGCGCTTGGCAATAGCGATTACCAGGCGTAAATTGCACTGAATCAGCTTTTTTCTTTGCTCCTGAAAGCGTCTCAGAAGCCCACCGAGTTTGCTTCTTTCCCGTCGGGTGAGTTCTTCGAGTGACAGTAACATCTCCGTGCGAGCAATTATCAGGCCGTGGTCATAGGCACCGGTACTGCCCCGCTGCTCCACGCCTTCACTACGCAATTGCACAAGCTCGGTTCCGCACTGCTGTAATTTCTCAATCAGGGTATCTTCGAGATCCCGCAGTAGGCAGGTGGTACTGTGTTCCTCCTCGGGGGTAAGCAGCTCAAGTCTGTATAGGTGCTTGAGATAGCTTTGCATTGGGGTGCTGCCACTTTCGCTGAGCGATTCCCCAACTGAATGGATCTCTTCGATATCGGGTTCGGCATCTTCTGCCTGACCGCGATTTTCCGCATTGGAGCAGGAATCGGAGAGGGCGTTGTCTGTATCCTTCAGCCAGTCTTCATCCCTTGAGTAAAAGTTTTCTCGGGACAAGTGCTTAAACCTTCTGTTGACTGCGTGAACGATATGCTTTGTTCAGTCTCTCCAGGCGCTCTTGGCGCCCTTTTCACCTTAACGATAGATGAAAGTTGAATTTTGCGCCCAATAAAGGCTGACTGATGGGTTTTTTGGGGAGGGGCTGGGCGTAGCAAACGCCCAGTTAGTAAAAGATAAATTATTTTAGGCGCTTAACTCGCATCTTTTTTCCGCCGTCAGCGGGTTTCATAAAAAAGGATCCAAGCATCGCGCGTTCTACAGTAACGAGATCGCCGGCCTTCCAGAATACGCGCCCTGTATCATTTTGCTTCCAGATCTGGCCGTTCTCCAGAATGACAATCTTTTTATTGTGGGCGCCCTCTTGAATCTCAGCGATTCTTGCCTCAATAGACTCTGGAGCTTCTTTGATTTGCTTCAACTCCTGGCCAAAATCTTGTTCGGCTCGCTTCTCAATGGAGCTACTGAGCTTATCGTAGCAGGCCAATCGGTCTGTATTGGACGTCACTTTAGAGCAGTGCTTGAGCTGCTTTCCTAGTGAATCTGCATAAACATTGGGGGTAAGGATTGCTAGAAGGGAGATTATAAAAATTCGAGTCATGACTATTTATTACGTTTTTGCCGGTTGTTGGCTTTATTTTGCCGGAGCAGTTGACGATGGACAATTGGATTTGTGCGTCTCAGCACGCTTTTAGTGGAACCTACATGGAAAAATACCCTCGATTAAGACGGGCCATCCTGACGCTCTTCATTGTTTAGGTGGGCTCGTCCGTAATAGCAGCCTTGTCTTAGGGGATTTTCGAGTGCTTAGCTATTAGCTGGGTTAAAAATATAGGCAAAAACTATCAAGGGGCGGAAAAATGAAAAGTCTTATCACTCCCGCAGTTTTATTGGCCACACTAGGCTGTCTCAGTTTGGAGGGGTTGCAACTCTCTTTTGCAGGGGAGGCCTTTGCCGCGACGAGCGTGGTTACTCTGTCTCAGGAACAGCAGGGTAAAAACATAGAGCAAAACTTTTCTGTAAATGGTGCTCGGAAGGGTGAAATGCTCGATGGCAGTGAGATGTTGGAATTTGAAGGGGATATCTTTGCGGATGTGCCTGAGCATGCGGCAACCGATAAGGGTGTTGGGCAGAGAGATTCATTGGGAGAGAAATCCCCAAGTAAGTAATGCAAGGGTATCCTTCTTAGTAAAAAACCGGGTTTTACCCGGTTTTTTACTGTTTACATGGGCTCAGCGTTTTTGAGCGCTAAAGTGTTTGCCGCTTTGACTACGGCTGTCATCGCCCATTAAGTAGAGGTAGGTGGGCATAATTTCTTCTGGTGCCGCCACAGACTTGGGGTTTTCTGCCGGATAGGCTGTTGCACGCATTGGGGTGCGAGTTGCGCCTGGGTTGAGGCTATTCACCCGTACATTGGATACGCCATCCAACTCATCGGCCAACACCTGCATAAGGCCTTCCGTTGCGAACTTTGATACAGAGTAGGCACCCCAATAAGCCCTTCCCTTTAGGCCTACGCTGGAACTGGTGAATACCACTGAACCGGCTTCGGATTTTTCTAGTAATGGCAGTAGTGTTTTGGTGAGTCCAAATACGGCATTAACATTGACCTGCATAACCTGTTGCCAGGCGGAGAAATTGTAATTTGCCAGAGGGGTGCGCTGCCCGAGGAGGCTGGCATTGTGAAGTAGCCCATCGAGACGGCCAAACTCCTGTTCAATGGCCTCGGCAAAACTTTCAAAGTGCTCTATTTTGGCTTCATTGAGGTCCATTGGGAAAATGGCCGGCTGCGGTCCTCCTGCGGCCTCAATCTCGTCATAGACCATTTCGAGTTTTGGAGTGGTGCGTCCCAGTAAGATTACAGTGGCTCCGTGTGCGGCGAAAGTCTTTGCTGCAACCTTGCCAATACCGTCACCAGCGCCGGTAACAAGTATGATTTTATCTTTTAGTAGGTTTGATGGAGCGACATAGTCGCCGGCATATTCAGACATGAAACATCCTGATGCTGGCGCCCAGCATCGGGCCGGGCATGGTTTCGAAGGTTAAATATAATGTTGCTGGAGTAGGGGCCAGATTTCATCCACTGAGCTGACCAGGTGATCGGCACCCCAGTTAGCGGGATCATCGGAGGCATCAATATACCCGTATGCGCACGCAATGGTGGGCATGCCCGCACGCTGGCCGGCAATGATATCTCGCTGATGATCTCCTATATAAACGGCATCTGCTGGAGTGCAGCCTATTTTACTGCAGGCGAGCAGTATGGCTTCAGGGTCCGGCTTGGACTTGCTCACATGATCCGGGCAAATCACAGTGGAGGCTGGCGGCAGGTATTCGAATGCTCGCATAAGGGGCACAGTAAACGCTTCGGGCTTGTTGGTAACGATACCCCAGGGGATTTCATTTTGTGCCAGCGTATCAAGCAATGGCTCTATGCCGGGAAAAGGTACGGTCTGCTCTGCGAGGTGTGCCAGGTAAAGATCCAGTAGGCGCTGCAAAAGGCTGGAAAATTCAGGATCGCCTTCCTGCTTGCCAAACCCCAGAGTGACCAGTGCTCGCGAGCCGCTAGAGACTGTGCCACGGATAACCTGATCGGGCAGGGGAGGGAGTTGCTCCTGGTGGCGCAACTGATTGAGTACGACAATAAAGTCTGGTGCGGTGTCGAGGAGTGTGCCATCCAGATCAAATAAAACTGCTTTCATTCTATGGTTCGCTTATTCGGGTTTGCTGGCATACATCAGGTAATTGACGTCGACGTCGCGGGGGTTCAGTTTATAGGTGCGGGTTACCGGGTTGTAGGTCATGCCGGTGATATCGCGTAACTCCAGATCCGCCTCGCGCAGCCAGGCACCCATTTCCGAAGGTCGAATAAATTTGCTGTATTCGTGGGTACCTTTGGGTAGTAAGCGTAGGATATATTCCGCTCCCACCACCCCGAAAAGCCAGCCTTTAGGGGTGCGGTTGATCGTCGAAAAAAACAGGTGCCCGCCGGGTTTGACCAAGTTGGCACAGGCGCGGATTACCGAGGCAGGATCGGGTACATGCTCGAGCATTTCCAGGCAGGTGACAACGTCGTAACTTCCAGGGGCTTCCTCGGCAAGTGCTTCCACTGTAATACGTCGATAATCTACCGATACGCCACTTTCCAGGGCGTGTAGCTTGGCGACATTGAGAGGGGCTTCGCCCATATCAATACCGGTTACCGTCGCGCCTCGCTGAGCCATTGCCTCGGCTAGAATGCCACCGCCACAACCGACATCCAACAGTTTTTTACCAGCCACCGAGGCGTATCTATCGATATAATTAGCACGCAATGGGTTAATTTCGTGAAGGGGTTTAAATTCACCTTCTTTGTCCCACCAGCGGCTGGCGAGTTGTTCGAATTTGGCGATTTCCGCGGGATCTACATTACTCATGAAATTCTCTGCATACTCCGTCGCTATCAACCCGCAAATAAATTTGTGCCGGGTTAGTTCAGCACTGAGGTGCTGTCGCCGGCTATTAGCCGGTCCTAGTCCGCGAATACGAGGAGGTCGAATGACTACTTCCGTACTTCACGGGCGGCAATAAATGACGAAGAGAGTCAATTTAATTGCCCGGTTAATCGTTAATTGCTGGCTGCTTATAGCAGTTGAATTACCGTAACCAATTACGCCTAGCGTGAATGGCCGGCGATTCTATCACGCCATAATTGCGCCCGCTGGATTACCTCTGCTTCATTCAAGGTCAACAGCTGGCGTTCCTCCAGCAGTTGTTTGCCGGCAACCCAGACATCGCTGACATTGTGCCCACCGCTGGCATAAATTAACTGTGATACAGGGTCATGCACTGGTTGCTGTTCGAGGCCGGATAGATCGATCGCGGCAATATCGGCGCTCTTGCCGATTTCCAGGCTGCCAGTCTTCTCTTCAATTCCCAGGGCGCGGGCACCATTGATGGTGGCCATCGCCAGTGCCTGGTGAGCGGGAAGCGCAGTGGCCTTGCCGCTTACGGCTTTGGCGAGCAGGGCGGCGGTACTGGCCTCGGCAAAAAGGTCCTGACTATTGTTACTCGCGGCTCCATCGGTGCCCAGTGATACATTGATACCGGCGTCGAGTATCTCGACCGTGGGGCAGAAGCCGGAGGCCAGTTTGAGGTTGGAGGATGGGCAATGGGCCACATGCGCACCACTGGTTTTTAACAACTCTATGTCCCGTTCATTGGTTGCTACCATGTGCACACAGAGCGTTTGTGGGCTCATTAGGCCTAGCCGCTGTAGTCGTTCGGTGGGGCGTTCACCATTTTGTTTCAACGCAGTTTCCACTTCTTGGTAAGTCTCATGCAGATGGATCTGCACGGGAATTTGCGCCTCGGCGGAACACACGGCGATTTTTTCCAGGGTCTGATCGCCAACTGTATAAGGGGCGTGTGGTGCAAACATCACTTCAATGCGTTCATGGGCGCGGTAGTCGTCGCGCAGTGCCAAGCCTTTGTGCAAGGCCTCTTCGGCGTGGCGGCTCCAGGGGGTGGGTGCGTCTAATATCGGGAAGGCGATATGAGCGCGGATGCCGGTTTCCCGAGCGGCGATTGCTACGGCTTCTGGGTAGAAGTACTGATCTGAGAAGGTGGTAGTGCCCGAGCGCAACATTTCAGCAATAGCGTGGCGGCTGCCATCTGCGACAAACTCCGGCCCCACCCAGCGTTGTTCCGCTGGCCAGATATGTTTCTCCAGCCACTCCTTGAGGGGGCGGTCATCAGCATAACCCCGCAATAGTGTCATGGGCGCGTGATTGTGAGTATTGATCAGTCCGGGAATCAGGGCGTGATGTCCAAGTTCTACTTCCCGCTTTGCTTTAAAGCGTATCTTGGCTTCTGCCGATGGCAGCAGAGCGGTAATTTGTCCGCCTTCAACAGCGAGTGAGCAGTTCTCGTACACTTTTTGTTCGGGGACTACCGGAATAATCCAGCGCGCATGAATCAGGGTATCTATTGCTTGGGGCATGGGAGGTAAGTGGCGACGGTTAAGATAGGGATTTACTTTAGCGGCAGAGTCTGCCCACAGCAACAGCTGTAGGTGAGGCTCGGAAGTGCGTGGGGACTGCCATCCAAAGGCGTCAAACTGTGCTAGAATCGCCCGCTTATCCGGGCTCAGTATCCATGCCCGCGCTATAAAAGGAACGCCGTAAGCCATGGGCGAATTAGCCAAAGAAATCTCTCCGATTAATATCGAAGAAGAACTAAAGCAGTCTTATCTCGACTACGCCATGAGCGTGATCGTCGGGCGCGCACTGCCGGATGTACGCGATGGTCTCAAGCCGGTACACCGTCGTGTGCTCTTCGCTATGAGCGAGCTTAAAAACGACTGGAACAAACCTTATAAAAAGTCAGCGCGTGTCGTTGGCGATGTGATTGGTAAATATCACCCGCATGGAGATACCGCGGTCTACGACACCATTGTGCGTATGGCTCAGCCGTTCTCTATGCGCTACACACTGGTGGATGGCCAGGGTAACTTCGGTTCTATCGACGGTGATAGCCCGGCCGCCATGCGTTATACCGAAATTCGCATGGATAAGCTTGCCCACGAGCTGCTATCCGACCTCGATAAAGAAACGGTCAATTTTGTCGACAACTACGATGGCTCCGAGCAGATGCCGGAGGTACTGCCTTCCCGAGTACCGAACCTGCTGGTAAACGGTTCCTCCGGTATTGCTGTGGGCATGGCCACCAATATTCCTCCTCACAATTTGGGGGAAGTTGTTAATGCCTGCCTGGCGCTGATTGCTAACCCTGAGCTGTCTGTTGACGACTTGATGGAGCATATTCCCGGGCCGGACTTCCCCACTGGCGCAACCATTAATGGCCGTGCCGGTATCTTGCTAGCCTACCGCACTGGTCGCGGACGCATCTATGTGCGCGCCAAGGCGGACGTTGTTCGCGATGACAAGAGCAATCGCGAAACGATCATCATTACTGAGATTCCCTTCCAGCTGAACAAAGCGCGCCTGATCGAGCGAATTGCCGAGCTGGTGAAAGAGAAGAAGATTGAGGGTATCTCTGAGCTGCGCGATGAATCCGATAAAGACGGCTTGCGTGTAGTGATTGAGCTTAAGCGCGGTGAGCTGGGTGATGTGGTCCTGAATAACCTCTATTCCCAGACCCAGCTGGAGAGCGTGTTCGGCATCAATATGGTAGCTCTGGTTGATGGCCAGCCCAAGGTGCTGAACCTGAAAGAGTTGCTTGAGCACTTTGTACGTCACCGCCAGGAAGTGGTTACCCGCCGTACCGTTTACCTGCTGCGTAAAGCACGCGAGCGCGGCCACATTCTAGAAGGCTTGGCTATTGCTATTGCCAATATTGATCCGGTCATTGAACTGATTAAATCCTCCGCAACGCCGGCGGAAGCCCGTGAGGCGCTGCTAGCCAAGGGTTGGCCGGTGGGTAACGTACAGCAGTTCCTGGAGCGCGCTGGCGCCGATGCCTGCCGCCCAGATGACCTGCCTAAAGAATTTGGCCTGCGCGATAACGCTTACTATCTGTCCCCAGCTCAGGCTCAGGCCATTCTCGAACTGCGCCTGCACCGCCTCACTGGTATGGAGCACGACAAACTGCTGGCGGAATACCAGGACCGCTTGGAGCAGATCGCCGAGTATCTGCATATCCTCGGCAGTTTTGAGCGCTTGATGGAAGTGATTCGCGAGGAGCTGGAGCAGCTGTCAAAAGACTTTGGTGATGAGCGTCGCACCGATATTGTTGCCTCCCGTCAGGATTTGACCGTAGAAGATCTGATCACCCCGGAAGACAAGGTGGTGACCATTTCCCACGGTGGCTATGCCAAGAGCCAGCCTCTGACCGATTACCAAGCTCAGCGTCGTGGTGGTATGGGTAAGTCGGCCACCCAGGTGAAAGATGAAGACTTCGTCGAGCACCTGCTGATCGCCAACTCCCATGACACTATTTTGTGCTTCTCTAACAAGGGCAAGGTGTATTGGCTCAAAGTCTATGAAGTGCCGACTGCTGGCCGCGCCTCTCGTGGCCGCCCGGTGGTCAATATGCTGCCCCTCGAAGAGGGTGAGCGCATTAGTAGTCTGATGCCAGTGTCTGAATACGATGAGGATCACTTTATTTTCTTCACCACCGCCAATGGCACCGTGAAGAAGACTCCACTGACGGCCTTTGCCCGTCCGCGCAGCGTTGGTTTGCGCGCAATTGAGCTGGAGGAGGGCGATCGTCTCGTCGCTACAGCGGTAACCGATGGTGAGCGCGATGTGTTGCTGCTCACCAGTGCTGGTAAAGCAGCCCGCTTCTCCGAAGCCAATGTGCGCTCTATGGGACGCGTGTCTCGCGGTGTGCGTGGTATCCGCATGCAGGAGGGGCAGGAAGTGATCGCCATGGTAATCCCTGAAGAGGGAGGCTCCGTGATGATGGCGACTGAAAACGGCTACGGTAAGCGCACTGCGATCAGCGAGTTCCCCACCAAGGGTCGAGGTACCCAGGGGGTTATCGCAATCGCCGAAAGCGAGCGTAACGGCGCTCTGGTCGGAGCCTGTCAGGTCCACCCGGGTGAGGAAATGATGTTAATTTCTGATCAGGGTACTCTGGTGCGCACCCGAGTCGATGAGGTTTCGGTGCTGGGGCGCAATACCCAGGGTGTCCGTGTCATTCGACTCAAGAGCGGTGAAAAACTCGTGGGCCTCGGGCGCATCGAGGAGACGGAAGAAGAGGGTGAAGATAACGGTGGGGCCGAGTGACCCACCCCAAACTACCAACAGAAAGGCTGCGATTATCGCGGCCTTTCTTGCCTCTGGCACCCTAAGAAATGCTTAAAAGCGTGATATCCATCTCCCAAGATGGTGTTTTGTGCGTCGGCATATCTAGTTGAATTTGAAACCATTTTTAGTTTGTGGAAATCAGGTCATGAGGAAATACAATTTCTGCGCTGGTCCAGCGGCTCTGCCGGAACCGGTCTTACAGCAGGCACAGCTGGAGCTGATGGACTGGCGGGGTCTGGGTTGTTCAGTAATGGAAGTTAGCCACCGCTCGCCGGAATTTGTTGAGGTGGCTGAGCGCGCGGAGCAGGACTTGCGCGATCTGCTCCAGGTGCCAGATAACTATAAGGTGCTGTTTCTGCAGGGGGGCGCTACCGGGCAATTTAGCGCGATACCCTGGAACTTGTTTGGCGCCGGCTCTAAGCAGGCAGATTTTATCCACTCGGGACAATGGGCCGCAAAAGCGATTAAAGAGGCCCGGCGCTATGGTGATGTGAATGTGGTTGCCTCTAGCGAGGACCGCAATTTCAGTTATGTGCCAGCGCAGAATAGCTGGCAGCAGAGCGAGGGTGCGGCCTATCTTCATTACACGCCCAACGAGACTATTGGCGGTATCGAGTTTGATTATGTTCCAGAAGTGGACTGCCCTCTGGTTGCGGATATGTCATCAAATATCCTTTCCTGCCCGATCGACGTGGAGAAGTTCGGTGTAATTTATGCCGGCGCGCAAAAAAATATCGGGCCCTCGGGAATTGCGGTCGCTTTAGTGCGCGATGATCTCCTGGATCGGGCGATGAAAGATATTCCGCGCAGTTTGAGCTGGAAAGTGGCAGCCGATGCCGGTTCAATGGATAACACCCCGCCCACATTTGCCTGGTACCTTTCCGGTCTGGTTTTCCAGTGGCTTAAGGCGCAGGGCGGGGTTGAAGCTATGGCCCAACAGGCCGCTAAAAAATCCTCGTTACTCTATGAGTTTCTCGATGGCAGCGATTTCTTTTCCAGTCCGGTAGAAAAGTCCAGTCGCTCGCGGATGAATGTCCCATTTGTGCTGGCCGATGAGCGCCTCGATAAACCGTTTTTACAAGAGGCTGAAGCAGCTGGGCTGTTGAGTTTGAAGGGGCATCGCTCTGTGGGTGGCATGCGCGCATCCCTTTACAACGCTGTGCCTTTTGAGGCGGTGAAGGCGTTAGTGACCTTTATGGCAGACTTTGAAGCCCGCAAAGGCTAGAGAGCAGACAATTATTAACTTCAGGAGAAAGTAGAAAGCGGATGACAGAGGAAACCGTGGGAGGCGACCAGCGCCTGCTGGAGCTGCGCAATCGTATTGATAGTATTGATTCAGAGATTGCGCGATTAATCAGCGAGCGAGCCAGTTGTGCACTGGAAGTGGCTGAAGTAAAGAAAGCGACAGGTGAGGATGCGCTCTACTATCGTCCTGAGCGTGAGGCGCAGGTACTGCGTCGCGCCATGGAGCGCAATGACGGCCCCCTGACGGATGAAGAAATGGCAAGGCTGTTTCGTGAGATTATGTCTGCCTGCCTTGCTTTGGAGGAGCCGGTCAAAGTGGCTTATCTCGGGCCAGAAGGTACCTTTACCCAGCAGGCGGCCCTGAAGCATTTTGGTAATTCTGCGCAGAGTCGTCCGCTGGCGGCCATTGATGAGGTCTTTCGCGAGGTGGAAGCCGGCGCCGTAAATTACGGTGTAGTGCCCGTGGAAAATTCCACTGAGGGTGTGATTAATCATACCCTGGACAACTTTATGAACTCCAACCTCAGTATCTGTGGTGAGGTGGAGCTGCGAATTCACCATCATCTAATGATTTCTGACGTGACCCGCCCTGAATCGATCACGCGGATTTACTCCCATGCTCAGAGTCTGGCCCAGTGCCGAAAATGGCTGGATGCACATTACCCGAACGTGGAGAGGGTGGCGGTTTCCAGTAATGCGGATGCGGCCAGGCGTGTTAAAGGGGAGTGGAACGCAGCGGCAATCGCCGGAGATATGGCTGCCGAATTATATGGTCTCAAAGTGCTCTCTGAGAAAATCGAGGACCGTCCGGATAACTCTACGCGCTTCTTGATCATTGGTACCCAGCGGGTGCCCGCCAGCGGCGATGACAAAACCTCCCTGATGGTCTCTATGCGCAATGAGCCGGGTGCGCTGCACGATTTGCTAGAGCCATTTCGCCGTTATGGAATCGATCTCACCAGGGTGGAAACCCGCCCATCCCAGTCTGGAAATTGGACCTATGTGTTTTTCGTAGATTTCAAAGGGCACCGGAATACAGATGATATTGCAGAGGCACTCAAAGAGGTTGGCGCCTGTGCCTCGGACCTGAAAGTGCTCGGGTCCTACCCGCGCGGTGTTCTGTGATGGAGAAGTCTCATATAGGTCGCTTATTGGTGGTTGGTGTCGGCCTTATTGGTGGTAGCTTCGCATTGTCCCTAAAGGCGGCGGGTGCCTGCCGTGAGGTGATCGGTGTCGCACTCCAAGAGGAGGTCTGTGAAGAGGCAAAGAAGCTGGGCGTGGTCGATCGTGCCTATACCAGTCTGCCGGAAGCGCTCGACTTGTTGGAGGAGGGAGACCTGGTTTTTATTGCTGTGCCAACCTTGGCGGTGGAGTCGGTGTTTGCGCAGTTGAAGGACAATCTGCCTGAAGGTGTAACGGTTACCGATGCTGCCAGTGTTAAGGGAAGTGTGCAACGCTCGGCGGAAAAGGTCTGGGGCAGGGTGCCGAACTTCCTGGTGCTAGGGCACCCGATTGCAGGCTCTGAGAAGAGCGGGGTTAGTGCCGCACGAGATGACCTTTATCGCGATCACCGTGTCATCCTCACTCCAGCTCCTGATACCGATGTCGATCGCCTGCGCTTGGTGGCTCAGGCTTGGCAGGCTGCAGGGTCTGAGGTGCTGACAATGTCGGTAGAAGAGCATGATGAGGTGCTGGCTGCAACCAGTCATCTACCTCATGTAATCGCCTTCAGCCTAGTGGATACCTTGGCCCACGACGCCGAGAATGAAAATATCTTTCGCTATGCTGCTGGAGGTTTTCGCGATTTTACCCGTATTGCCTCCAGCGACCCGGTGATGTGGCGGGACATTATGTTGGCCAACCGGGATGCCATTTTACAGTCGATCGACCTCTACAGTCTCAACCTCTCCTCACTGCGCAGTGCCATTGCCTCCGGTGATAGCGCGGCGCTGATGGGGGTTTTTACCCGCGCTAAAGCGGCGCGGGATCACTTTACAAAAATGTTGGCAAAACAAGCGTATTCAGAACCTATGCAAGCTAAGGAAGTAACTTTTATTGCCCAGCCGGGTGGCACAGTGAGTGGCAAACTCCGTGTTCCTGGAGATAAATCCATGTCTCACCGTTCAATAATGCTGGGCTCCCTGGCTGAAGGTGTGACAGAGGTGGAGGGATTCCTCGAGGGGGAAGATGCCCTCGCTACTCTGCAGGCTTTCCGCGATATGGGGGTGGTGATTGAGGGGCCGGACAAGGGCCGAGTGACAATACACGGGGTGGGACTTCATGGCTTAAAGGCACCGCCTGGCCCCCTATATCTGGGCAACTCCGGGACTTCGATGCGCCTGCTTGCTGGTTTGCTGGCGGGGCAGGGCTTCGACGTTACCCTAACCGGCGATGAGTCCCTCTCTAAGCGCCCTATGAATCGAGTTGCCAACCCATTGCGAGAGATGGGCGCGGCTATTGAGACTGGCCCTGAGGGGCGTCCGCCGTTATTGATCAAAGGCGGCAAGCCTCTGTCAGGGATCAATTACCGGTTGCCAATGGCAAGTGCCCAGGTGAAGTCTGCGGTACTACTTGCAGGCCTTTATGCAGAAGGTGAGACTAGTACCGAAGAACCGGCCCCCACTCGAGATCATACCGAGCGTATGCTGCAGGGCTTTGGTTATGCGGTGGAGCGAAATGGCGCCTGTGCGACCTTGCGTGGTAGTGGGGGGCTTAAGGCTTGCCGTATTGATGTGCCGGCGGATATTTCCTCTGCGGCTTTCTTTATGGTGGCTGCGGCTATTTCCCCGGGAGCCGATGTGATGCTGGAGCATGTGGGCATCAATCCCACCCGCGACGGGATTATTAATATCCTGCGAGCCATGGGTGGCGATATTGAGCTTTTAAATAAGCGTACTGTAGGGGGGGAGCCGGTTGCGGATATTCGGGTTCGCTATGCACCTTTAAAGGGGATTGCCATTCCAGAGGATCAGGTGCCACTGGCTATCGATGAATTTCCCGCACTTTTTATTGCTGCCGCTTGTGCCCAGGGGCAGACGGTATTGACCGGCGCCGAAGAGTTGCGTGTGAAGGAGAGTGATCGTATTCAGGCGATGGCTAACGGCCTTTCTGCCTTGGGGGTGAGCGCGGAGCCTACCGCGGATGGAATTGTAATCGATGGTTCTATTGAAGATGCTGTATTTTCAGGCGGCACTGTGGATAGTTTGGGGGATCATCGTATTGCGATGGCTTTTGCGGTGGCATCGTTGCGCGCAAAGGATACAATTCGCATCCTCCACTGCGCTAATGTGGCGACCTCCTTTCCAAATTTTGCCGAGCTGGCCGTCGGTGCAGGTCTAAATCTGCAGTTGGCATGACCTAAGGCATGAGTTAAGGAGGGGCCGGTTTGCGCGGCTTACAATGAAGTTGAGTTGTACAAAACTATGAATGAAACGAACAAGCTGCCACCGGTCGTCACAATTGATGGCCCCAGTGGTTCTGGTAAGGGGACTATCGCAAAGTTGCTGGCGGATAGGCTGGGCTTTGTTCTTTTGGATTCTGGTGCTCTCTATCGGGCTGCAGCTTTGGCGGCCCTGGAAAAAGAGGTGGATCTGGCCGATGAGGATTCTCTGACCCAGGTTGCCAGAGATCTGGATGTTCGCTTTCTGATCAGTGATGGTTGTCTGCAGGTCCTGCTGGAAGGGCGCGAAGTCAGCCATGAAATTCGTATGGAGCGGGTGAGTATGGCGGCCTCTACTGTCGCTGCCATTCCTGGGGTGCGCGCCGCACTGTTGCAGCGCCAGCGTGATTTTCGACTACAGCCTGGATTGGTTGCTGATGGCCGCGATATGGGTACGACCGTATTTCCCGATGCTCCAGTCAAAGTCTATTTGACCGCCAGTGCAGAAGAGCGCGCCAGAAGGCGCGAGGCTCAGTTGCGGGAGAAGGGGGTTTCTGTTAGCCTCCGCGACCTGCTGGAGGACATCCGTGCCCGTGATGCACAGGATATGAACCGAAAAGCCTCACCCCTGGCTCCTGCGAAAGATGCGGTAGAGCTCGATAGTACTGGGGTGACGATTGAAGAGGTTCTCAACGAAGTGCTGGCACTGGTGCAGAGGCGAATTGCGCCCTGAACCACAGAGGTCAGCAGCAGATAGTTTTTAACGATAACGGCCGGGTTTTGCCAGAATTGCCCGGCCGTTGTTGTAATCCGACCCGCGTTCTGGCATCGCGGTTGGGGTCTTGGCTGGCGGTTGACTAAACTCAACAGTTACCAACGGCTGGACCCAGCACTATAGGTAATGTAATGAGCGAGAGCTTTGCTGATCTATTTGAAGAGAGCCTGAAAAGCGTTGAAATGGCACCGGGCGCTATTGTTACTGGTGTTGTAATTGACGTAGACAAAGACTGGGTAACCGTTCACGCGGGCCTGAAGTCTGAAGGCGTTATCCCTGCTGCTCAGTTCGCCAACGATAAAGGTGAAGTTGAGCTGCAGGTGGGCGACGAAGTACAGGTTGCCCTGGAAGCTGTAGAAGACGGTTTCGGTGAAACCCGTCTGTCCCGTGAAAAAGCCAAGCGCGCTGAAGCCTGGAAAATCCTCGACGCAGCTCACGCAGCTGACGAAGTGGTTAAAGGTGTTATCAGCGGCAAGGTTAAGGGTGGCTTTACTGTCGACGTTGCCAATATCCGCGCATTCCTGCCCGGCTCTCTGGTCGATGTTCGCCCGGTTCGCGACACCGCGCACCTGGAAGGTAAAGAGCTCGAGTTCAAGGTTATCAAGCTGGATGCCAAGCGTAATAACGTAGTGGTTTCCCGTCGCGCTGTGATGGAAGCTGCAACCTCTGAAGAGCGTGAAGCGCTGCTGGAAAGCCTGCAAGAAGGCATGAGCATTAAGGGTATCGTTAAGAATCTGACCGACTACGGTGCTTTCGTAGATCTGGGCGGTATCGACGGCCTGCTGCACATCACCGATATGGCTTGGAAGCGCATCAAGCACCCAAGCGAGATCGTGAACGTTGGCGACGAGATCGAAGTAAAAGTACTGAAGTTCGACCGCGAGCGCAGCCGTGTATCCCTGGGCCTGAAGCAACTGGGCGAAGATCCTTGGGTATCCATCAAGCAGCGTTACCCAGAGAACAGCCGCGTGAAGGCGGTTGTAACCAACCTGACCGACTACGGCTGCTTCGCAGAGCTGGAAGAAGGTGTCGAGGGTCTGGTACACGTTTCCGAAATGGATTGGACCAACAAGAACATCCACCCGTCCAAAGTTGTCCAGGTTGGCGACGAGGTAGAGGTGATGATCCTGGATAT
Organism: Microbulbifer mixtoriginis (SeqCode); assembly: GCF_052467235.1. Classification (NCBI taxonomy): domain Bacteria; kingdom Pseudomonadati; phylum Pseudomonadota; class Gammaproteobacteria; order Cellvibrionales; family Microbulbiferaceae; genus Microbulbifer; species Microbulbifer mixtoriginis (SeqCode). The sequence continues at coordinate 3,848,826 of NZ_CP174305.1, forward strand.
CGACGAAGAGCGTCGTCGAATCTCCCTGGGTATCAAGCAGTGCCAGGAAAATCCGTGGGATGCCTTCGCGCGTAAATTCGCTAAGGGCGACAAGATCTCCGGTAAGATCAAGTCCATCACTGACTTCGGTATCTTCATCGGTCTCGACGGCAGCATCGACGGTCTGGTTCACTTGTCCGATATCTCCTGGAACGAAGCTGGCGAAGAAGCTGTTCGCAAGTTCAAGAAAGGCGACGAAATCGAGACTGTTATCCTGGGCATCGATTCCGAGCGCGAGCGCATCTCCCTGGGTATCAAGCAACTGGAGTCCGATCCGTTCTCCGACTACGTATCCACTAGCGATCGCGGCAGCATCGTCAATGGTATCGTGAAGGAAGTAGACGCTAAGCAAGCGGTAATCACCCTGGCGGATGAAGTTGAAGGCATTCTGCGTGCTTCTGAAATCAGCCGCGACAAGGTTGAAGACGCTCGCAACGTTCTGAAAGAAGGCGAAGAAGTAGAAGCTAAGATCACCAGCGTGGATCGCAAGAACCGCGTGATCAGCCTGTCTATCAAAGCCAAAGATCAGGACGACGAGAAGCAAGCCATCAAGGATCACAGCAAGAAGCAGTCTGAGCAGGTTCAGCCCGCTACTATCGGTGACCTGATCAAGGCACAGATGAGCAACAAAGATTAATAGTCTTTAAGTGTTCATTGCTCCAAGTTTAGTGCTTGGAGTGACCCGAAAGCCGGACTGGGGTTGCCCAGTCCGGCTTTCTATTAGATGATTGGCGCTCTACTCCAGAAAATCAATGACTTACAAAGGTTGCGGAGCGCATGACCAAGTCCGAACTGATCGAAAGGATTGCGTTGAGGTTGGATCAGCTGCCAGTTAAGGATGTAGAGCTGGCGGTGAAGGTGATGTTGGATACTATGTCTGACTCCCTGTCGCAGGGTGAGCGTATTGAGATACGTGGTTTTGGTAGTTTTTCCCTACACTACCGAGCGCCGCGCACTGGGCGTAACCCCAAGACGGGGGATGCTGTGGCGTTAGCGGGTAAGTATGTGCCTCATTTCAAACCGGGGAAAGAGTTGCGCGACAGAGTCAATCGCAGTATGCATGATGTGGTTGGGATCGAAGTATGATTGCATCTTAGGGCTTGCGGGATCAGAGGGGCAGCGCTCCTCGAGTGGCAGTACCGTTCGCCAGAAAATTCTATTGGCTATTAGAGTCACCCTTTAGTGGAACGTGGAGGTTCCCTTGTCATTTCTGCGCTGGCTGATGCACTTTATTTTCGGTCTTCTGGCCCTGGTATGCGTTGCTCTCGGAATTTATTTCGCGGTGGAAAACTCCCAGGTAATCTCCCCGGTTATTGCAGGCTACTCATTGCAGTCAGGCAGCGTTGGTGTTTGGCTTATCTGCATGTTGCTGCTGGGTGTCCTGCTCGGATTTCTCGCCAGCCTTTTGCCAATTTTTTCCCAGCGTCGCCGCGTGCGAGGTCTTAACAAGCAGCTGAAAAAGATGGAGCGCGAACTCCAGGCTGTTCATCATAAGGCTACCGGAGACTGACTTGCTGGACTTAGCCTATTTCTTCTTTTTACTGGCTGCGGTTGCAATCGGTTGGGTGCTGGGTCGAGGCAGTACCAGGAAAAAACCTGACTTTAGTGAGCAGGAGCAATCCCTCGCCCGCTCCTATGCTCAGGGGCTCAACTATTTACTCAGTGAGCATCCCGATGACACTATTGAGAAGTTTATTGATTCTCTTGAGGTAAGCCCGGTCACTTTCGATACACACCTGGCCTTGGGGAACCTCTTGCGTAGGCGAGGGGAGTACGACCAGGCTATTAGAGTGCATCAGAACCTGCTGGCGCGCCCTAGTCTATCAAGGCAGAGCCAGCACAAGGCCCAATTTGAGCTGGCTTGCGACTATATTGCTGCTGGTTGGTTGGATAGAGCCGAGCGACTATTACAAGAGCTGGTTGAGACTTCACAGGAGCTGCGTGCAACCAGCCTCGAGCACTTGATAGAAGTTTATAGGGATGAGAGAGAGTGGGCTAAGGCTATTCATGCAGTAAATCTACTGCATGGCCGTCGCTTTAAGCGGCTGTCAGCGGACTGGGCTCCTGTGCAGGCACACTTTTGCTGTGAGTTGGCTGAGGAGGCTATTACCGGCAAAGACTACTTGAGTGCGCGAAAGCATCTCGACGCGGCTTTAGGATATGATCGAAGTTCGGTCAGGGCTTGCCTGTTGTGGGCGCGACTCGAATACTTGCTCGGCAAGCAGCGAGATGCCATTAAAGTATTGCAGCGGATCCCCAAGCAAAGTCCAGACTATATCCCAGAGATTCTAGAGCTGTTAGTCACCTGCTACGTGGAGCTTAATGATGGGAAGGGGTTGGACCGCTATCTTGAGTCGCTTCTCAAGGAGCATCCTTCAAATAGTGTGTTGATTGCCCTGACTAGCAGAATTCAGGAGCAGGATAGCGAAGCTGCCGCTGCAGCTTTTATGGGAAAGCAGCTTGCTCTGCGTCCTTCTTTGCGAGGGCTTGGCCGCTTTCTGGACTTATATATAGGTACTGCGCAGGGTAGATCGAGGGAAAATCTCTCCCTACTGAAAGCGCTTGTCGATCAGTTGATCGCTAGTCGCCCACACTACCGGTGTAGCAACTGTGGTTTTTCTGGTAACCAGTTGCATTGGTTGTGCCCCAGTTGTAAGCACTGGGATTCTGTCCGATCAGTCAAAGGGATCGAGGGTGAGTGATCAGCTCCCTCGGCCACCGTATAACCTAATCCTTAAGAGGTATTTCTTTGCAGTCTCAAGTCTCCTCCCCAGTTATTGTTGCTCTTGACTATGACAGCGCTGATGCCGCGCTCTCCATGGCTGACCAGTTAGATCCGTTGCTTTGTCGGGTAAAGGTTGGCAAGGAGCTTTTCACTATTGCTGGGCCCGATCTGGTTCGTGCCCTTGTGGACCGCGGGTTTGAGGTGTTTCTAGACCTGAAATTTCATGATATTCCCAACACTGTCGCTGCGGCGGTTAAGGCGGCTGCGCGCATGGGGGTCTGGATGGTGAATGTGCATGCTAGTGGTGGAGAGCGCATGATGAGAGCGGCTGTAGATGCTCTGAGTGAATTTGGTGCTCGCAAGCCATTGTTGATTGGAGTTACTGTATTGACCAGTACCACCCCGGAAGAGCTGGCTGCCACTGGGATTGCTAAACCGCTTCAGGAGCAGGTGCTAAATCTGGCTACACAAGCACAGTCTTGTGGTCTCGATGGCGTGGTCTGCTCTGCCCGTGAGGCTGAAGCGTTAAAAGCGGCTTGCGGCCCCGACTTTGAGCTGGTGACCCCGGGAATTCGTCCTGCGGGCAGTGATGCCGGCGATCAGCGACGGACTCTCACCCCTTCTGAGGCGCTGGATCAAGGTGCTGACCTCTTGGTGATAGGTCGACCTATTACTGCAGCAAAGAACCCCATGGTCGCCCTTCAAGATATATTGACTGAAATTGCAGGAAATTAAGGTTTGTTTGCCTAGACCGGGTGTGATGTAGTGTAATAGCCCTCGGGCAAAGTGTTGTTTGACCTGTTGGTATCATGTCCCGGCTTGGGGAGGTAGAGCTGTCCCAATGTGAAACTAGAACACTTTCACTGGGAGTCGAACATGATTAAAACTCATTCATTACTTTCTTTGCTGTTAGCTATTGCACTTTCATTTTTTTCCTCATCAGTAGTATTTGCCGATGGGGCTGAGAGTGAGCAGCAAGTTGCCTTTGAGGTCAATGTAAACAGTGCATCTGCTGGGGAGCTTGCTGGCAAGCTTCTTGGAGTTGGTGAGGCTAAGGCGCAGTTGATTATCGAGTATCGGGAACAATATGGACCCTTTACATCCTTGGATCAGCTTCTAAATGTCAAAGGGATTGGGGCGGCCACCCTGGATAAGAATCGTGAGCGCATTCGGTTGTAGCTGCTTCTGACTAGCGGTGGATTAAGGTCTTCTTTGCTGAGTGGGTAAGGGGTCTATGTCTACCTATTTGCTTAATCGGGTTAGAGAGAGGGTTCAATCACCCCCTCTGCTGTGAATTTGGCGTCAGCACTTATTTGAGTTTTTAGTGTTGGCGCTATCTCACGCCAATCGTATAGCATTGAGGAGAGAGGTTTAGTGGATCCGATGTCAGCTTGGTGGCTTCCCTTGCTAGTTGGAGGGGCTCTGAGTTATTGCGTGACGCTTGTCTTGCTGTTGCGCATGCGAAATTTGGCTTTAGATGTTCCTAATCACCGTTCAATGCACAGCGCTCCAATTCCGCGCACAGGCGGATGGGCACTGTTGGCGGGCTGCGGACTGGGCATGGCTGTAGGGCCTGCTTCCCTCCCGTTACCTGTTTATATGTCTTTTGTGTTGCTCCTTGCCGTATCTGCCATGGATGATATTAGGCATGTGGCGGCGAAGGTACGTTTGGCTTTCCAGTTGATTGCTGCTTTGATGGTTGTCCTTGCGCTACCTGTAGGGCTGGAGTGGTGGTGGCTTCCCCTTTTTGTGTTGGGCGGGGCCTGGATGATCAATCTATACAACTTTATGGATGGTATAGATGGATTTGCTGGCAGTATGACTGTGATCGGCTTCTCATCTCTTTGTCTGGCATTCCTCCTGGTGGAAGACTGGGAGTTGGCAGGGGTGTGTGTCTTATTCGTTGTGTGCGCATTAATTTTCTTGCGCTTTAACTGGCCTCCTGCGCAAATTTTCTTGGGAGATGCAGGGTCGACGTGCATTGGCTTGGCGGCGTTTACCTTAAGCTTATTTGGATGGCAGAGAGGGGCCTTTGAGTTATGGTTTCCAATCATTGTTTTTAGCCCTTTTTGGGTGGATGCCAGCATTACATTGTTGTGGCGAATGGCTAGCGGGCAGCGTTGGTGGGAGGCGCATCGAGAGCATTTTTATCAGCGCTTGGCTATTCGTATCGGGGTGGCAAAAGCGCTCTACCTGCAGCTGATTCTGATGATCGCAGCCTCTGTCCTGGCGTTCACTTTTTCTGCTTTCGCGGCAACTTGATTTCAACGGTCGCTTTTAATTGGCGCCACGGATTGGTTGATTTTTATGTATGGGGTAATCCTGTGATGGGAATTTGGCGAAAGCTGGAGAGGGCTAGGAAGCCGGTTTTGATGTTGCTGTTTGACTTGGCAATGCTGAGTGCTGCCTTTTTTATGGCGATGGCAATTCGATTGAATGGATTAGCTGAAGCCGTAACACTCCCAATGCTGGGTTGCTTGATTATTACGATCTGCTCTAGCAGTTTAATATTTCTAAAGCTTGGCCTTTACCGCACAGTTATCCGCTATATGGGGCAGAAAGCGGTTATTGCTGTGCTCCAGGGAGTTACCGCATCCTCAATTCTGCTTGCGGTTGCCTCTTATTTGACGACCGCAGGTGTCCCTCGCTCGGTTCCCGTAATTTACTGGTGTTTCGCGTTGATAGCAGTTGGGGGGTCTCGGTGGCTCGTCCGAATTTACTATCAAATGGCGTTGGAAATTCATAAAACGCGAGTGGCAATTTATGGGGCTGGTACTGCTGGCCTGCAAGTTTACAAGGCCCTGCTTCACGGTGAGGTCTACAAGCCGGTTGCCTTTTTTGATGATAACACCTCAAAGCAAAAGACCCTGATAGATGGTGTTATGGTCTACTCCCCTTCAAGCATACTTGATGTGGTCGCTGAGCATGATATTGCTGAAGTATTGCTGGCGATGCCTGGTGTTCCAAAGCGCCGGCGCCGAGAAATAGCGAGAGGGCTCCGTGATCAGGGGTTGGTAGTCAAAGCTATTCCTGGCGTAGAGGAGCTGGTTGATGCAGCAGGCCGTACCGAAGATATGTCCCAAACCTATGAGAATGTATTAGGCAGGGCCCCGGTGGAGCCTGAGAAGGCTTTGATAGCTGGTTCCATTAGCGGCAAAGTAGTGCTGGTGACGGGCGCTGGCGGCTCTATTGGATCGGAGCTTTGCAGGCAGATTGCCCAGTGGGGCCCGGCTCATTTGGTGCTGGTGGAATCTTCAGAGTATGCGCTTTATCAAATGGAGCGCGAGCTTCGTCAGCAGCAGCAGGATGAGGGGTATCAACTTCGGGTGACCGCGCTGCTTGGCGATGTTCGGGATAGAGTCCGGATGGCGGATATCATCAAGGGTTTCTCGGTTAATACCATTTATCATGCCGCTGCTTATAAGCATGTTCCCCTGGTTGAGCAAAATGTTGTTCTGGGGGCGGACAATAATGTACTGGGCACCTTGTCGGTTCTGGAGGCTGCGGAGGGCTCTAAGGTGGAGCAGTTTGTGCTGATCTCCACCGATAAGGCTGTACGCCCTACGAACGTAATGGGGGCTACCAAGCGTTTCGCGGAGTTGGTGTGCCAGGATTATGGGCGTCGCTCTACTCAAATGCGGGTTTGCATGGTGCGCTTTGGTAATGTGTTGGGGTCTTCGGGTTCGGTGATACCCCTGTTTACGGATCAGATTAATGCGGGCGGTCCTGTCACTGTAACCCATCCAAAAGTGACGCGTTACTTTATGACCATTCCTGAAGCGGCTCAGCTTGTATTGCAGGCAGGCAATATGGGGCGCAATGGCGATGTGTTCGTTCTGGATATGGGGGAACCAGTCCTTATATATGACCTTGCTGAGCGGCTAATTAGGGTTATGGGGCACTCTGTGAAGGATGATAAAAATCCTGATGGGGATATTGAGATTCAAGTGACAGGTTTGCGTCCTGGGGAAAAGCTCTATGAAGAGCTGCTACTCGGTGACAATGTATTGGGCACTGATCACTCGATGATAATGCGTGCGGAAGAAGAGTTTTTGGACCCTGGGGTCTTGCAGCGATTGATTGCAGGGTTGAGGCAGGCTTGCGTAGAACATCATTGTGAAAGGGTTCATCAGATTTTGTCTGAGGCGGTAAGTGGTTACACCTCAAAGCAAGGTTTAGTCGATGCTGTTTGGTCCCGGTCTCGCACTGTGAAGCCCCAGATAAAAATGGCTACGGTGGAGCGTCTTCCTGTTACCAGTGAGGGCGGCTTGCACTAGCTTGCCAGGTAAGCTGTTAGATGAGCTCCTGACTTTGGGGGCTTGTAAGCCCTAGGGTGGAATATAGGTAAAAGCCATTCTGCCCATGGGGTGAGGGAAGTGCGGTGAAGTATGAAGAAAGTGAATAAGAAAAAACCCCGCATAGCATGCTATGCGGGGTTTTTGTTTGGCTCCGCCTGCTGGGCTCGAACCAGCGACCCAATGATTAACAGTCATTTGCTCTACCAACTGAGCTAAGGCGGAATTTAATCTAACTTATAGAGCGCAAATTAAGCTGCGCTTTGAAATTTGGCTCCGCCTGCTGGGCTCGAACCAGCGACCCAATGATTAACAGTCATTTGCTCTACCAACTGAGCTAAGGCGGAATATCTTTTCGGCTGTGCCGTTGAGATGGCGCGTATATTATAGAGCACTCCTGGCGAGGTCAACCCCTTTTTTGATCTTTAACTAATTGATTTGTCAGGAAATTATTTATTTGGCCTGTGCGCAAAATGCCTCAGGTCTGGGTGGGGCGGGGTAGGACGCTATTCTCTTGTATTTGAGGGTGGTATGACGACAGCCTACAATCCGCTGTTGCATGAACGATTGAGTGGTTGAGGGAAGTGTATGGAGTCGCGACCTTTTAAGGTGGAATCTAAGTATCAGCCGGCCGGGGATCAGCCGCTGGCGATCGAGCAGTTATCCGAGGGTATAGATGACGGCTTGAGTCATCAAACACTGCTAGGGGTTACCGGCTCAGGTAAGACCTTCACGATGGCGAATATTATCGAGCGCTTGCAGCGCCCGGCGATAGTGATGGCTCACAACAAAACGTTGGCAGCCCAGCTCTATGGCGAGTTCAAAGAGTTTTTCCCCAAGAATGCCGTCGAATACTTTGTTTCTTATTATGACTACTATCAGCCCGAGGCCTATGTTCCCTCCTCGGATACTTTTATTGAGAAAGATGCATCGGTAAATGAGCACATTGAACAGATGCGCCTTTCCGCCACCAAGGCACTGATAGAGCGGCGTGATGTTGTGGTCGTTGCCACGGTATCGGCTATTTACGGTCTGGGTGATCCTGATAAATACCTAAAAATGGTATTGCACTTGGATCGTGGCGACCTGGTGGATCAGCGCACAATTTTACGCAGGTTGGCGGAGTTGCAATACACGCGCAATGATGCTGATTTCCGCCGCGCAACTTATCGTGTGCGCGGTGATATTATTGATATCTACCCGGCCGACTCCGATTTGGAGGCGGTACGCCTGTCTCTGTTTGATGAAGAGATTGAAGAGATCACCTTGTTTGACCCGCTTACTGGAGAGCAGTTTAAGAAAGTTCCTCGGGTTACCATCTTCCCCAAGAGTCACTACGTTACCCCGCGTGAGACCATTGTCAGCGCTATTGATGAAATCAAAGATGAGCTGCGAGTACGTCTGGAGCAGTTGCGAGGTAATAACAAGTTATTGGAGGCGCAAAGGTTGGAGCAGCGCACCCGCTACGACCTGGAAATGATGCAGGAGTTAGGATACTGCAATGGTGTGGAGAACTATTCCCGCTACCTCTCCGGCCGCAATGCTGGCCAGCCGCCCCCCACGCTATTCGACTACCTGCCAAACGATGCACTGCTATTTATCGATGAAAGCCACGTAACCGTGCCACAAATCGGCGGCATGTATCGCGGGGATAGATCGCGCAAAGAAACTTTGGTGGAGTATGGTTTTCGCCTGCCTTCTGCCCTGGACAATCGCCCCCTGAAATTTGAGGAGTGGGAGCACCTGGCCCCGCAAACAGTATTCGTTTCGGCAACACCGGGGCCCTACGAGGGCGACCATGCAGGGCAGGTGGTCGAGCAGGTGGTGCGGCCCACAGGGCTTGTTGACCCGGAAGTGGAAATCCGCCCGGCCCAGACCCAGGTTGATGATGCGCTCTCTGAAATTCACCGCTGCGCGGAAGCGGATCAGCGAGTGCTGATTACCGTGCTGACAAAGCGGATGGCAGAGGATCTGACTGAATACTTGGCGGAGAATGGCGTGCGGGTACGCTACCTCCACTCCGATATCGATACTGTCGAGCGGGTGGAGATTATTCGCGATCTTCGCATCGGCGAGTTTGACGTGCTAGTTGGTATTAACTTGCTGCGAGAAGGGCTGGATATGCCAGAGGTTGCCCTGGTGGCCATCTTCGATGCCGATAAGGAAGGCTTCCTGCGCTCTGATCGCTCCCTGATCCAGACTATTGGGCGTGCGGCGCGCAACCTTGAGGGGCGGGCTATTTTATATGCGGACAAAGTAACCGGCTCCATGGAGCGCGCGCTGGAAGAGACTCGTCGCCGCCGGGAAAAACAGATTGCTTTCAATAAGGAGCATGGCATTACACCGAAAGGGATTCGCAAAAGTGTTGCGGATATTCTTGAGGGCGCTGTGGCGCCCGGTGTGCCTAAAAGTAAGCGCAAGGTGGCAGAAGGGAAGGGAGCCTATAAGGTCGATGACAAGCCGATGTCCGATAAGCAGCGCTGGGCGCGAGTTGCTGAGCTGGAGAACCAGATGTATGAGCACGCAAAAAACCTGGAGTTTGAATCTGCAGCGAAGCTGCGAGATGAGATTGCCCACCTGAAGGAGGTGGAATAGTTTAGTTGAGGGCGGCTTTTTCGGCTGCCCTCACCGACACGATAACTTAAAAAAACTCTGCAAAAAGTTCAGTAAGTTGTTGAAAACACTGAAAAGCGGTGCTAAAGTTCGCGCTCTTCGCAGCACTGGGTTCCCCCGCTGCAGAGTTCTAGACCCGTAGCTCAGTTGGTTAGAGCGCTGCCTTGACATGGCAGAGGTCAGCGGTTCAAATCCGCTCGGGTCTACCATCTTCAAAAGGATGGTTACCCATCTGAATCAATAGCTCCATGAACTACTTCATGGATAGTTTCATGCGGTCTTTGGTAGGGATCGCCACTGAGAGAAAGGACAAACAATGCTCGTTGTTACTCTCCCCGATGGTTCTCGTCGAGAATTTTCCGCTCCGGTTTCCGTGCATGACGTTGCCGCAGATATCGGTCCTGGCTTGGCCAAGGCTGCACTTGCTGGCGTAGTCGACGGCAAAGAGGTTGATACCAGCTATGTCATCGATCGCGATGTCAATCTGGCCATTATCACCGACCGCCAGCCCGAAGGCCTGGAAGTCATTCGCCACTCCGCTGCACACTTACTGGCACAAGCCGTTAAGCAGCTGTACCCGACGGCCCAGGTCACTATTGGCCCGGTTATCGAAGATGGCTTCTATTATGACTTTGCCTACGAGCGCCAATTTACGCCGGAAGACCTGGAAAAGATCGAAGAGCGTATGGAAGTGCTGGCCAAGGAAGATATTACAGTCAGCCGCCGACTGATGCCCCGTAAAGAAGCGGTGCAGTACTTCCGTGATATGGGTGAAGAGTACAAGGCTGAGATTATCGACAGCATTCCCAGCGACGAAGATATTTCTTTGTACCGCCAGGGCGATTTCGAAGATCTGTGTCGCGGCCCCCACGTGCCCTCCACTGGCAGGCTGAAAGCGTTCAAGCTAACCAAGGTGGCTGGTGCTTACTGGCGCGGCGATTCCAGCAACGAGATGTTGACCCGTGTTTATGGCACCGCCTGGGCCAACAAGAAAGAATTAAAAGCTTACCTGCGTCGTATTGAAGAGGCAGAGAAGCGCGACCACCGCAAGCTGGCCAAGAAATACGATCTCTTCCATATCCAGGAAGAGGCGCCCGGCATGGTGTTCTGGCACCCAAATGGCTGGACTATTTACAGTACTGTCGAGCAGTACATGCGCCGCCGTCAGCGCGAGTTTGGTTACAAAGAAATCAAGACTCCGCAGCTGGTAGATTTCAGCTTGTGGCAGAAGTCTGGTCATGCGGATAAGTTTGCCGATGACATGTTTACGCTCACCAGTGAAGAGCGCCAGTTTGCCATCAAACCCATGAACTGCCCCTGTCACGTGCAGGTGTTCAATCAAGGTTTGCGCAGTTATCGCGATCTGCCGCTGCGTTTGGCGGAGTTTGGCTCCTGTCACCGCAGTGAACCCTCCGGTTCCCTGCACGGTCTGATGCGCGTGCGCGGCTTCGTACAGGATGATGGCCATATCTTCTGTAGCGAAGATCAGATCCAGTCAGAGGTTTCTGACTTTATGGATCTGCTGCACTCCGTGTACAAAGACTTCGGCTTTAATGATGTTATTTACCGCCTCTCCACTCGCCCGGAGAAGCGTGTAGGTTCTGATGAAAGCTGGGATAAGGCAGAGAAAGCCCTGGCCGATGCGCTGGATGCCGCGGGCCTGCCGTGGGAAGAGCTGCCAGGTGAAGGCGCCTTCTACGGACCCAAGATCGAATTCTCCCTGAAAGACTGTCTCGGCCGGGTATGGCAGTGCGGTACCATTCAGGTGGACTTCTCTATGCCGGGCCGTCTGGATGCGCAATATGTCGCCGAAGATGGTTCGCGTCAGTCCCCGGTGATGTTGCACCGTGCAGCCTTGGGTTCCTTCGAGCGCTTTATCGGAATTCTGATCGAGCATTACGAAGGCGCGTTCCCCACCTGGCTGGCACCACAGCAGGTGGCGATCATGAATATTACCGATCGTCAGGCCGATTACTGTCGTGACTTGGAGGCCCGCCTTGGTTCGCTGCAATACCGCGCCAGTGCTGACTTGAGAAACGAGAAGATCGGCTTTAAAATCCGCGAGCACACGCTCCAGCGTGTCCCTTATCTGCTGGTCATTGGCGATAAGGAAGTAGAGAGCCAGACGGTTGCCGTGCGCACCCGCAGCGGTGAGGATCTGGGAAGCATGACTTATGAGTCTTTCCTTGAGATTCTTGAGCAGGACGTCAGTCGCCGCGGCCGTTTGTCCGAAGATAATGCATAACAACTTGGCAACTGGGAGACCATAGCTATTAAACGAGACACTAAGGGACGGTCCAAAAAGGCCCGCATAAACGATCAGATTGAAGCGTCAGAAATCCGCCTGATTGGCGCTGATGGCGAACAGGTAGGCATTGTCTCCCTGAATGAAGCGCTGGAAGCTGCACAGCAGGCTAGCTTGGATCTCGTTGAAATTGCCCCGGACTCCACGCCGATAGTCTGTAAGATCATGGACTACGGCAAGCACGTATTCGAAGCTAAGAAAGCTAAGAATGCCGCCAAGAAGAAGCAGAAGCAGCAGCAGATCAAGGAAATGAAATTCCGCCCGGGCACCGATATCGGTGACTACCAGATCAAGCTGCGCAACCTCATCCGCTTCCTGGAGGCGGGTGACAAGGCCAAAGTATCCCTGCGCTTCCGTGGTCGTGAAATGGCTCACCAGGAGCTGGGTATGGAAATGATGCAGCGCATCGAAAAAGACCTGGAAGAGCTGGCCATTGTAGAGCAGCGACCAAAGATGGAAGGTCGCCAGATGCTGATGGTTCTCGCTCCCAGCAAAAAGAAAAAGTGAGGTTTGGGGAAGCGATTCCCGGATCCTCCTTTGAGAAGTGATTGGGCGACGGCTGCCTCCTCACTCTCACAGTGCCGATGGCTCAGGTTGTCGGCAGATACTAAAGGTGCCTGTTATGCAGGCGAATATTCACTTTGGAGTACAAAATGCCGAAAGCAAAGACTCACAGTGGCGCTGCCAAGCGCTTCAAGAAGACGGCTGCGGGCTATAAGCACAAGCACGCTAACAAGAGCCACATCCTCACCAAGATGACCACCAAGCGTAAGCGTCAGCTGCGTGGCACCCAGACTATGAACAAGTCTGATGCCGGTCTGGTCGATCGTATGCTGCGCGCCAAGTAATTGGCCCAAATCGCAAAGGTTTAAGAGGATAGAGTTATGGCCCGTGTAAAACGTGGTGTAGAGGCGCGTCGTCGTCACAAGAAGATTCTGAAGCAGGCTAAAGGTTACTACGGTGCGCGTTCACGCGTATTCCGCGTTGCCAAGCAGGCAGTTATTAAAGCTGGTCAGTACGCATACCGTGACCGTCGCGTTAAGAAGCGTAACTTCCGCGCTCTGTGGATTACCCGTATTAACGCCCAGTCCCGTGCAGAAGGCCTGAGCTACAGCCGCCTGATCGCAGGTCTTAAGAAAGCGGAAATCGCACTGGATCGCCGTGTACTGGCTGATCTGGCTGTTTACGATAAAGCCGCTTTTGCTGCCGTAGTTGAAAAAGCTAAGGCAGCCCTGGCAGCGTAAGCTGTCACTTCAGTTGTAAAACTGAATACTTAAAATAGGGAAGGGCTGTAGCGGCCCTTCCCTATTTTTTTATGGGGTTTCCGCTATTTTTTACCGGTGGCGGTGCCAGGGGAATCCCCGCGGTGCAAATGCACCGGTTAAAACAAGCACAAAACTAGGGCCAATCGGCCTCAATCGAAGTTGGATTCAAACGGGAACAGTTCGATGCAAGATTTGCAGTCCCTCACCGAGCAGGCAATGGAGCTGGTGGAGAAGGCCGATGGCCTCGCCGCACTGGATCAGGTGCGTGTTGATTACCTGGGCAAAAAGGGCCAGCTGACGGCACTGCTGAAAGGCCTGGGCAAGCTGTCTGCTGAGGAGCGCCCGGCTGCGGGTGCCAAGATCAATGAAGCCAAGCAGCAGGTGCAGGAAAAAATTAATGCGCGCCGCACTATGCTGGAGCAGGCCGCCATCAATGCCAAGCTGGCTGAAGAGACCATTGATGTCACCCTGCCGGGACGCGGTGAAGAGCAGGGCAATGCTCACCCCATTACCCGCACCTTAAAGCGTGTAGAAGATTTCTTTGCGGGCATCGGATTTACAGTTGAGAACGGCCCGGAAGTCGAACAGGACTACTACAACTTCGAAGCCCTGAATATTCCCGCGCACCACCCAGCGCGCGCGATGCACGACACTTTCTACGTGGACCCTACCACGGTACTGAGAACCCATACCTCTTCCGTGCAGATCCGCACCATGGAGAAAAAGTCTCCGCCGCTGCGCATTATCTGCCCGGGCCGCGTATACCGTTGCGACTCCGATGTGACCCACTCGCCCATGTTCCACCAGGTAGAAGGCCTGGTAATCGGCGAGAACATCAGCTTTGCGCATCTGAAAGGCACCATCGACCAATTCCTGCGCGCCTTCTTCGAAGCGGAAGTGCCGGTGCGTTTCCGTCCGTCTTATTTCCCATTCACCGAGCCGTCTGCAGAAGCGGATATCCAGTGCACCGCCTGTGGTGGTGAAGGTTGCCGCGTATGTTCCGGCACCGGCTGGCTGGAAATTCTCGGCTGCGGCATGGTGCACCCGAACGTGTTTGCCGCCTGTGATATCGACAGCGAAAAATACTCCGGCTTTGCCTTCGGTATTGGTATCGAGCGCCTCGCCATGCTGCGTTACGGCGTTAACGATCTGCGCTTGTTCTTCGATAACGATCTGCGCTTCTTGAAACAGTTCTAGCCCAGTGAGAGCGCGAATGGCTGAGGCGGTTCGCATTAGCAATCGAATTGTGGAGGCCCGGGTGGCGAAATAAATACCCCGGGCGAAATGCGCACCAAGTTGCGCTGACGGAATACAGAAAGAGATCAACTATGAAAATCAGCAACTCCTGGTTGCGGGAATGGGTAAACCCGAAACTCACCACACAGGAACTGGCCGATCAAATCACCATGGCCGGCCTGGAAGTGGATGGCATAGAAAAAGTAGCGGGTGATTTTTCCGGAGTGGTTGTGGGTGAGATTGTCGCCTGTGAACAGCACCCGGATGCCGACAAACTGCGTGTGTGTAAAGTGGCCGGCCACCCCGACGGTGAAATGCAGGTGGTGTGCGGTGCTCCCAACGCGCGCATCGGAATCAAAATTCCTTTTGCCCTGGTAGGCGCCAAATTGCCGGGCGATTTCAAAATCAAAAAAGCCAAGCTCCGTGGTGTAGAGAGCTTCGGTATGCTCTGCGCACAGACCGAACTGGAACTGGGCGAAGACAACGACGGTATCTGGGAACTGCCGGAAGACGCACCCACGGGTACCGATCTGCGTGAATACTTGCAGTTGGACGACGAAACCATCGAAGTGGATCTCACCCCGAACCGTTCCGACTGCCTCGGTGTTGCCGGTATTGCTCGCGAAGTGGGCGTACTGAATCGCTGCGCTGTTGAAGGCCCGGAAGTTGCCCCGGTACCCCAGCAGATCGATGAGAGCCTGCCCGTATCCCTGCTAGCCGAAGCCGCCTGCCCGCGCTACGTAGGTCGTGTCATTCGCAATATCGATATCAAAGCGGTAACACCTCTGTGGATGCAAGAGCGTCTGCGTCGCAGCGGCCTGCGCAGTATCGATCCGGTAGTAGACGTGACCAACTACGTACTGCTGGAACTGGGCCAGCCCATGCATGCCTTCGACCTGGAGAAACTCTCCGGCGGTATCAAGGTGCGTATGGCAGAAGCCGGTGAAGAGCTGACCCTGCTGGATGGCCAGGCAGTGAAGCTACAGGAAGGCACCCTGGTGATTGCCGACGAAGAAAAGCCACTGGCCATGGCCGGTATTATGGGTGGCTTGGATTCTTCCGTTACCGAAGGTACCCAACATATCTTCCTGGAGAGCGCCTTCTTCAGCCCGCTGGCGATTGCCGGTAAAGCCCGTTCCTACGGCCTTCACACCGACTCCTCTCACCGCTTTGAGCGCGGCGTGGACTACCACCTGCAAGAGAAAGCGGTTGAGCGTGCTACCCAACTGCTACTGGATATCGTTGGTGGTGAGCCAGGTCCGGTACACGTGCGCGAGCTGACTGAAACCATGCCCGCCGAGCGCCATATTACCCTGTGCCGTGCCAAGGTAGAGTTGGGCCTGGGTATCAAGCTGGCCGATGACGAAATCGTCGACATTCTTACCCGTCTGGGTCTGGAAAAGATTGATCAGAATGACGAAGGTTGGACCTTCCTCGCCCCCAGCTTCCGTTTCGATATCGCCATCGAAGCCGACCTGCTGGAAGAGCTGGCCCGTGTTTACGGCTACAATCGTATCCCCAGCGAAAGCTTTACCGCCGAGCTGGAAATTGCCCCGCGCCCGGAGAGCACCATTGCCCAGGACAATCTGGAGCAGACCCTACTGAGCCGTGGATACTACGAAGCGATTACCTTCAGCTTTATCGATAGCGACAGCGCCACCCTGTTTGACCCGGAAGCCGACCCGGTGGCCCTGCAAAACCCGATCAGCGCAGAGCTGGCGGTGATGCGTACCACCTTATTGCCGGGCCTGTGCAAAGCCTTGCAGTACAACCTCAATCGCCAGCAAAACCGCGTGCGCCTGTTTGAAACCGGCCTGCGCTTTGTACCTGGCGCCGAGCTGTACCAGGAGCAGATGATCGCTGGTCTCGCCTACGGTAACCGCTTTGCGGAAAACTGGACTGGCAGCAAAGACAGCGTGGATTTCTACGACGTGAAAGCCGACGTGGAAGCCCTGCTGGCTCGCACCGGTGTCGCCGATGAATTCCGCTTTGTTGCCGGTCAACACTCCGCACTGCACCCCGGCCAAACCGCCAAGATTATGCGCGGCGACCGCGAAGTAGGGGTTATCGGTGCTCTGCACCCGCAGCTGCAGAAGAAGCTGGATCTGGCCAAGCCCGCCTTCGTATTCGAACTCAGCCTGGAAGCGATTGGCCAGGGTAAAGCCCCCGCATTCCGCCCGCTGTCCAAGTTCCCGGAAGTGCGCCGCGACCTGGCCCTGCTGATCGACGCGGATGTTCCCGCCGCCAGTCTGGTGGAAGCTGCCACCGAGGCCGCCGGTGAAACCTTGACGGACCTCAAGATATTTGACGTCTACCAGGGCAAAGGTATTGATTTAAATAGAAAAAGTGTCGCTTTGGGGTTGACGTTTCAGCATTCGTCACGCACCCTTAATGACGAAGAAATCAATGCCGCTGTAGATGCGGTGGTCGGTAAATTAGAAGAAAAATATAACGCTAGTCTGCGCTAACAGGGCATGATGCTCTCGGTGTGCAGACTGAATTGCACCCCGAGAGCGTCTGCTTCCGGGTTGAAAGCCGCCGCGGTTTGGGCCGCTTCCGATCTGGAGTCGACGCCTCTGAATCAATTGGTAGGATCCAATGACAGAGGCACTGACCAAGGCCGGGCTCGCCGAGAAGTTGTACGAGGAGCTGGGCTTTAATAAGCGCGAAGCGAAAGAGATCGTCGAGTATTTCTTCGAGGAAATCCGCAATGCGCTGGAAAGCAACGAGCAGGTCAAGCTCTCGGGCTTTGGCAATTTCGACTTGCGTGACAAAAGCCAGCGCCCCGGTCGCAACCCCAAGACCGGCGAGGAAATCCCCATCTCAGCCCGCAGGGTAGTCACCTTCAAACCAGGGCAAAAACTCAAGACACGAGTAGAGGAACATGCTGGAACCGAGCAATAATGCTCAGCTACCTGCAATCCCCGGTAAGCGCTATTTCACCATTGGTGAGGTGAGCGAGCTGTGTGCCGTGAAGCCCCATGTACTGCGCTACTGGGAGCAGGAATTCCCACAGCTGAAGCCCGTTAAACGCCGCGGCAACCGACGTTACTATCAGCACCAGGACGTTATTATGGTGCGCCAGATTCGTGCGCTACTCTATGAAGAGGGCTATACCATTGGAGGAGCCCGCCAGCAGATAGAGACCGGTAGTGAAAGGGCAGAAGTGGTGCAGTTACAGCAGGTGCTACCGGAAGTGATAGCGGAACTCAAAGATGTAGTGGCCTTGCTGGACGGGAGAAAGAATTTCTAAAAAACTGTAAACCTGGGCTTGCAATCCAGCTACACTCAGGTATGATTCACGCCACATCGAGACACGATGTCTTTAAAAATCAATCACTTAGCGAAGTGAGCGATTTTTCAAAATCGGAGCGTAGCGCAGCCTGGTAGCGCACCACACTGGGGGTGTGGTGGTCGTCGGTTCAAATCCGGCCGCTCCGACCATCTTTCTTTATATCTCATGCGGCTTTCAGCCAATTTTCCAGGTTGAGCGTACAAAAACCAATTCCCAAGCGTACAAAAACCCCGTACAAAAACTCTCAATCACTTCCGGACCAGTAATTTCGGGTCGATGCTGGTACCCACTTCTTTGTATTCCCGCTCATGCCCTCCGAGATAAAACTTCTCAGTAATTTCCGCATCCGTATGGGCGCATATTTCTGCAATCTCTTCCGGGCTGTGACCGGATTTCTTGAGCAGGTGAGAGGCTAGTGCGCGCACCTCGTGAAATGTCGGCCTGGCGCTGCTGGGTAAGTCCTGGCGAACTCCAGCGGCATAGCGAGCTTCTTTAAACTGGTCTGATAGCCTTGCAGGCATCAGTCGATACCAATGCTCATCTTACTTCGCTCTGGGCTGTCTCTTCTTCGGTTGAAACGAAACTGCAAGCGAACAGTGGTAATTTTTAAGTGGTAGCTCCCTAGTTTGATTTATTATTTGTCGTAGCCCTGGATATTTTGAGTAGGTAAACCGTAAATAAACCTTGCGCTCTTCACTCCGCTGATTGATAGGTTTTTCTGTCCACTTACAAATACCAACTTCAGTAATATGCTCATTAAGTAAAGGGCCACATATCCGCGTCTCATATTGGCTAGTGGAGAAAGCTGCATCACTAGTCGCAAGTACTTATAACCCAATTCTCCGGCTGTAATATAGGTTAGTTAAAACTCACTAATAGTTAATCTCTGTCGAACTTTAGGATGGCGCAGAATTAATTTGGGAGCTTCGGCACTGGTATTGAATGGATTAAATGTCGGGTTGGGTATATCGCTTTCCAGCATTAAATAGTTGATAAAGCTTTAAAGTGTCCCACAGCTACTTCTCTTTGCCTACATCATCGAAGATGATCACAGAGCCGGCACTAACGACAGAGCCAACAAATAGCGATATTCAAGCTGCTGCAGTACTTAATTGCACCATTGCCGTAATCGACAATCAGAACAATGTACAGGCCTGTGGAGTAGGAGTTCTAGTGTCTAGCGTTTGTGTAACCACCAAAACACTGCAGGCTGATGCAGGACAGCCAGTAAGCGTCACTAGTCACGCTATTGATTTAGTGGCGTGAGGTGGTCAATCGCCTGGCTGTTCATATCTCAATTACAGAGATGACGATTCCTAGTGGATAATATTAACCTTTTTCCTGCAGAGAGTGGTGGGCTTATCACAGGCGTAAAAACTAGAAGTATAGAGTCATAGCTTAAATTCAAAGACAGCTGCCTCTAACTTATTGATTTAATTGTGGGTAAAATGAGTTTAAGAATGGGGGGGCAGACACTTGAGCTGCTGGCTATTTAATAAACTGTTATACGGTAAGAGGCTATGGTAGAGATTCATAGAATCGGGTCGCTAGTTGATCGTTTGAGAAGTTTGGTTGTTCTTTTTGAGGAGCTATACGGGTGCGAAGACTCAATTAGAGAGATTAAGCGTACTGCCCCTCAATCATTTGGGCTAATTAAAAGCTCTCTGCAGTATGAGATAGTTATGAGAATTGCTTCGTTACTTGATCCAGCAAAAACGATGGGATCAGATAACCTAACATTTGATAGATTACATGCTCGTTTTGACGAGACATTGAGAAGTGAATCTAAAAGCTATTTTTTGCTTGAGTGTGAAGATGGAAATCTTCATGAAGAGATAGCAAAAAAATATAAGATTTTTAGGGACTTTGAGGAGCAGATCACCGAGTTGCATTATCTGTATAAAAGTACAAACATCAAAAACTATCGAAACAAGCTAGGGGCTCATCTTGATGTAACCTACTCCACTGGAAAAAAGCAACTGAACATTGAAATCGACGATTCATCACTGGCTAATATACTCAATAAGATGATTTCAATTTTATATCTTGCTGGGCAATTGTATGAAGGGCCAGACAAAGATCAGTTTTTGCACAGGAATATGGAAATGCCGATGAGTGCTGGCGGTAAGGAATTGTTAAAGAAGCTGAGAAACATTTAATAGTTGCCGGACTGGTTTTCCGCTGCACACCAAATCAGCCTCAAATACAGACGCTAACATGAACGCAAAACTCACAGTTAAAAAACTTATAGGTCACTTTGAGAACCCTCTGATTTTTTAACTTGCAGTTATTTGAAAGTAAAGACACCGATTCTGGGCACCCAAAGATTGGAGCGGCGTGTCAGTTACACGACAAGCATCAGCTCTGATGGCTCTTTATCTCTGGTTTATAGGTAAGGGACATGAAATTCTGAGAATTTGTGTTCAGGATTTGGAAATTTTATTTCGGATAGAAAATCGACAATTGTGGCGTAGAGTATTTGGAGTTAGGTTAGCAGGAGGCACCTGAGAGGAAGCGCCGGCAGTTGCCTATGTCGTACCCAACGTTTATTGAGCTGGCTACAAGCTTATTGTACTGCTCCCACCAAGCCTTTAGGCGACCCTTAAATTTCTGGTTGGAATATAGCCAGTGCATGGATGAGATACCAAGCCGCTCTAGGAAAGGAAGCGTGTTTTCGGAAATACAACTTCGCTTTCTGGAATCAAAATGCCCGCCACTCCAGTCCGCCAGCTCCAAATGGTGATCTAGCTGAAAGGGTAGCCCTTTCGGCATATTCAAACACTCACCGCCGACAAACGGAATTAGATCTTTAATCTTTTCGGAAAAGTACGTAGGAAATTCCCATATAAATTGAAACTTGCAATTATTGACTAAAGTTTCCCCGGGCGGAAATACAAAAAATATAGGCGCGAAAATAATCTTATTGGAATTTATTCAGTTTGTTTCAATGTCAAAGCTACGTAAAATCGATAGATATTTTTGGTGTTTAAGTCGCAATTGAGCGAGCCGATTAAAAAGGCCTTAGAGGCTTGAAAATTTTTGAAAGCTTCAAAAGAGCCAAGAGCTTTTAAAAGACCCATCCCCTCAAAGGAGAACGGTAGCGTGACATAAGAGTAAGTAAAAGGCGCTGACCCAAGGTGCTAGGAACACCCGGGGCCAGCTGACCAAATTGATAGGATAAGTATCAAGATGGCTATATGGATAATACGCTAGAAACCCGCTCGTCTTCAATAAAGTGGAGTACATTCAGCAGGTTGGGGCCTTTTCCCAAGCTCTGGAACCCTAGCGCCCGCCTTTTCCTTTTCTCTGTCTACCGCCCCCGCGCACCACCCCACATTTCCTCCAAACGCTAAGCCCAGACTTCCCCACCCCAGAAGTACCCAGACTTTGACTATTGAAGGAAATGTGTATGTTGATTTTAAAGCGACGGATAGGTGAAAACTTAAGGATTGGAGCAAATGTCTCCGTCACAGTGCTGGAGGTTAAAGGTAATCAAGTGAAGATAGGCATAAGTGCACCCAGGTCACTGCCTATCCATCGTGAAGAAATCTATGTGCGGATCAAAAAGCAGCTGAAAGCGAAGGCCTGAAAACGCTTAAAGCGGCAGCTAGGAGGGATAATCTTGCCTCTCTGGTGTACCCGTATTGAAAAGACTAGAGGAGTTATATAGGAAATCGTCCATTGTTATTTAGCGGAGTGGACTAGTAGCCAAATTGGGTCCCAGATTACCAGACAACAATAGCCGATGAACCCAGTAGAAAAAAGTCAAAGCGATCCAGCGTGCTACTGCATACGCTTGTTTGGGATATTAGATTTCCACAATGAAAGGTTAAGCTAGTGATAGGTGATCCTGAACGCATTGTAGGAAGTCTATATTCCCTCATAAAATTTGGTGAGCTTGATGTGCAAGGAGTAGTCACTATATAAGCGGTACATGAGCCACAGTATTTAATTTGCCCTGGCAGGCTGGCACGATGCCCCCTCAATCAACTTCGGAGAAAAGCTCTCAATCCAAGTGCGCCAATGTTCGTAATCACAATCTAAACTACAGCCAGTTCCTCTATTGGTACCGCAAGCTATCTGAACAAACTTCGGTGACTATTACCCTGGCTTTGTTCCCGTGAATATCAGGTTCCCCACAGTCATTACGGGAAATCTGGGTATATTGGATTCTCTAATGGCATAAAGCTGAAGTTGATACCCGTGTAGTGAGTCAACCTAGTCAGGTGTTTGTGCCCAGGTTTGAGCGGCACCATCAACCTCTTTTAACGCAGGTACCAAGGATTGATCATGCAGAGTGATATAGGATTTACCAAGCGCTACGCAGCATCCAGCATCGAACACTGCATTCCATTTATTATATTTTCACTAAAGCGAATAATAGCCAGGCCACAATTTTCAATGTGGTGTTTAATCTGTATCCCGTTGACCTAGGCAGACTTATGATCTCGACAGAAGGAGTTAGCTTCCACGCCATGACCATAGCCAGCTGTATCACTCGCATCGTGATTGGTCACCGTAAAGAAGAAAGAGATTTCCAGTCACTACTTATTGCAGCCTTCGATTATCTGGGCTCTCCAGTCAGAGTGTATTTTTCCAGAGGGATATACTTTCAGTTTTTAGTTTAGTTACTTAATAGTGGTAAACAATAGAGTTTGATACTTAGGAAATGACTTACAGTAGGAATTTGACTTGAGAGGAGGGGGCTATTGATTGAGTCAATTAGGATATATCAATGCGTCATTAGCGCTGAAGTATAAGACCAAAATCCCTTTTGGCTCTTACTTATTGGCAATTAAGGTAGCCTTATGGCTTAAACACCACATTTTCTGGCACTTTTCCAGATGGCAGTCTTGTAGAGTGCAATTGTGAGATGAGCCACCTTCCTTTCACTTTCTTTAGAATAGCGCTTTCGAGCCAATAAACATCTTGGCTCTCATTCTTTTTAGCAAAATTGGCCTTATTCCAATAGTTGATTGTGACTAGGTCTGGCTTCTCATCAAAGTCAATAATGCTAAAGTAATTGGTTCTAACAGTATCTGATGGCTTTGCTACCTTAATTAGATCTTCAATCGTCCATACTTCACCATGTTCGAGCAAGAGAAAAGATTCAGTTACGGTGTCTCTCATACGCTCATGGTCTACATCGGATAGGTAATTTAGAAGATTCTCGATAGTTTTGAATGCTTCAGGCTTCTCTTGTGCCTGTGCGTTACCGATTGTCAAAACAAACAACATCAATGTAAAAACAATATTTCGCATAAGTTATTTTCCTGGTTTTTAGAGGTTAATTATTAGTAACGGAAGTGTTGATTTTACAACATTTACTTCATCAAGTGTCTAAACTCCTTTAGGTGAGGGAGGCTATAAATGTTAGGCGAGTTCCGATCGGAGCAGGTTTTCGCCGATTCTGACTATTTTTTAAGCAAAAAATTTGTTTTTGGGATCTCAGAGCCCCATTATACGGCATACCAGAGTAAGTCTAGATATTTGTACACTCTGCGCCAATGTTCTCCGGCCGGATTACACCTAAGATACAGCTCGAGCAAGGATTGTTGCTGAATTCTGTTGAGCTGATGTTCCTCAATGATTACGGCAAGATCATAGAAGCGATCGCCCATAGCCGCGTATTCCCAATCAATGGCATAAAGCCGCCCGGTCTTTTCAGTGATGAGATTTCCAGTGCTTAAAATCATTGTGGCAAAGAAAGAACCTACTACTTAGCTGTTCCGCGGCAGCAATATGGGAAGAAATTGTTTGGTAAAGCTGTACTAGTGTGGGGTAGAAATTTTCTTGTTCATTAATCGAGCTCCAATAATGATCAGTTTTAAAGGATATATCCAAGTGGGCATCAATTTCGGGGAGGTAGTGGATTTCATTAAGTAAATTGGCAACCTATTCCGGAGCATTGGCATCACTTCCATTCCAAGGTGCGCTTCACAAAGCGGGTAACTTGGTATTGATATGCTGGGGCACTGTAAACTGAAGGAGCGTATAACCCGGCACTACTTGAACTCACAAGGAGGTAGGTCTCTGTTTGTCGGTTTAAATCTAGAGCACTGCTGTATTGTGAATTGATACGTAGAAGAAATAGCTCTTGGTTTGCCTTGTGAGGAAATGTTTGGTTCGTTTGCCCCTGTAAGCCGTTTGACCACAATGGATTTGGATGGGCTCCATAGGGCCAGTCCTGGGGAAGCATAACTTAGAACTAATATCTTTGCCGGCTGATTAATTGATTGAAGCTGAATCTTATCAAATATTGTAGGCCGTTCTAGAGGCGCGTAATAGCGATGAACTTAATTTCAAAAGTAAAATTTGGGTGAGTCGTGTGTTTTAAATTGCGAGTCTTGATTGAAAATGGAGGCTGGAGGTTTATTCTTTTGATAAGCAATATTCTTCAAAGTATGATTCTTTTAGGGAGAATTTGATTCATGAAATTTATAATTGTGGTCCGTATTACAGCTCTCAATTAAAATAAGGTGTGTCAGATTTGTCCTGAATTAATACAACTAAAACTGCCTAATGCTAGGCGTGCCCAATTCAAAGCCGGAATCCGGAACTGTTACAGCTGGCGATCTGTTCTCCAGATCGCCGAGAGAAATAATCTGCCTATAGATGACTAGCTCACGCAGAGTTTTGAACATCCTTGCAGATGCCCACTTCACCTTTTAATCGATAACTATTAAGAAAAGGTGACTGCACGCTCATTCAAATCATAATACTGAGTATTAACCTTAATCTTTACAGAGCTACCGGTAGCATCAAACCAGCCGAGATACCCGGTAACCTCTAGGCTTTTATGGGTAGTGGCCATCGCCTCACGTAAACGCTGGGCCCAGGGCCTTAACTTCTCACCATCATAACCTGACCCGCAAGCGCAGAGATGCAGATCGACAAAATTGCCAGGCAAACCCTCTTTAACCAGCGTGCCCGCTAGCTGCGTGGGAGTATAGGTTTTCCATACTCCGCCCTGCCACGACTCTATCCCTCTATCGAAAACTTTTGCTTGTTTATTCTTGCCACTATTGCGTTGTGCACCAATTTGCTTGCCATCGCCACCGCCGGTACCATGAGCAACAATATAAAGAGTGTCACCAGATTTGAGGCTACTGAGACACTTATCTATCCAGCGGTACATAGACTTACCAATACCAGATGTTACCTTGTTGGCAAGAATTTGATTCTTCGGAATATCCCATGCACTCGCCATATTCTCCGCGAACTCTAGCATTTCATCACTGTTTACCGGGAGGTAAATGTATTTTGCCATTTTTTACACCTTGTTATTATTACAATGCCAAAATTATAACACCAAGCCTTGCAGAGTGAATTATTCAGGGCACCCAAAAATTGGAGAAAAGTCTCAGTTTTGCGACAAGCATCGGTTCTGGTGGCTACTCATATCTAATTTGGAAATAAGGGTAGGTGAAATGTTAAGAACTTGTATTTAGGCTTTAGAAAACTTCACTTTGTGGTAATAAGTCAGAAATCGTAGTGTTGATAGATTGGAGCAGGGTTAAATTATCAAAGAGGAAACTCCGATAGTGGATCAAACCATGTACCCTATGTTTATTGAGCTTGCTGCACGAATGCATAGTTGAATCAAAGTGTAATCAGGGTGTTTAGGCGTATTTTTGATATTGGCCCTGATTGTGTTTAGGTCTACATAGCCCATACTGGCCGCGTTAACGCTTTTATCCAATAAAGCCCAGGATTTTAATTAGTGGCCTGTAACGCTGTCTTCAGGATTAGGTGGGATTCATTTAAGAAGTGTATAAAACAGCTGACATTGATTAAATTTTCCTGCCAGAGAAGGATAACGCTTTGTAGCTTTAGCGATTCACAGTGATCGAGTATGCTGCCCTGGGTTATCATTGTGCCAAGTTTAAGGCCTTAAATAGCTCCAGATAGCGAAGAATCACTTCGATATCTGGTCAGGTCAGCCTTTTTACCAATATAAAGTACGATATGGTAATGTTTACTCATTACGGTATAGGTTACGTTACTAAGTGTAAAATTCGGTGCCAACCTATTCATAGGCGTTTCAATTAACTGGTACTAGGCGTAGGGGTAAATGCACTGATAAGAGGGTGTTACACCAAGAAATATCTGAATGATTCTGGGCCGAGTTCTTGGTTATTCTCATATTGATATGGATGATTAGCAGATATTTTATTAAATTTCGTCAGTAGGGTTGGCGGTTTAGGCTTTATATTTGGTGAGTGTTGATCAGTGTCCTTAGGTTATTTGGTGCCAATAAATAAAGTGGGTGAAGTAACTAGACCTTCTGGGAAATACGTTTGTTTGTAGCCGCATGCGACAAATAGTGCCAGTAAAGTTAGGGTGAGGATGGCTTGTCCGCTAAGTACCTATACCTTGTCTATAGTCCGAACTGCTTACCTCTTTACACAGAGAGGCTTGCTAGTTTATCGATCCACTTAATATGCAATGAGTGAATGAATGTGATGGACGGACGTTAGTCATGCCATCAGCTATTTTAAGGTTTCTATTAATCTGTCAGCAAATGACTGTGGAGGATGCCGGTGAGGTTTATAATCTCATGCCCGTCAATACTAAGTGATCACCGCCCAATAGACTTCCCCGGTCTGCTTTCGAGAGCCTTGTTTTTTTCACTCAGTTGGGTTGTAGGCGCTTCATTAGGTGCGCAGGAAATCAGTTCCTCAGACCTGGGGCAAGATACGTCTACCCCAGAAGTTGCTGCTGACTATCTGAGGAAAGAGTTAAAAGGCACCCAGAATTTGGTTTGGACCGGGCATAAAATACCCGATACTGATTCCGTTAGTGGGAGCTTGCTCTCAGCCTTCATTTATGGTGGTAAGCCAGCAATTCCCAGTAAAATCAATCCGGAGACTCGCTTCGCCATTGAACAATGTGGTGCTGAGGAGCCCGAAATAATTGAGAATTTCTCAGGAAAGACTGTTGGATTGGTGGATTTTAATCAAGGCACTCAATTGCCAACTGGCGTTGATCCAGACTTAATCGTAGCAATAATCGACCATCATGCGATTGGTGGATCGCCAATTAATATTCCAAATGTAATCAGTATAGAGACTAGGCCATGGGGATCGAGCGCAACAATTTTAACTGATCATGCTCAGAAGTTTGCTATTGAATTACCAGTTCATCTGGCGTGTATGGGGTTGGCTGCAATTCTTTCGGATACGGTTAACCTGACATCACCTACCACAACCGAGTACGACAAAGTCTATGTAAAAAAATTGGCAAAGAGAGCTGGTATAGATGATGTAGATAAGTTTGCAGAGCGGATGTTGCTAGAGAAATCAGATCTGGGTGGGTTTTCCGCCAAGGATATTGTTTTACTTGATTTTAAAGATTTTGAGTTCGGAGGAAAAAAAGTTGGCATTGGGGTTGCTGAAACGCTGACAGCTCAGCAGTTAATCAACAGAAGGTATGAACTGAAGTCTGCCATGGGCGAGATAAAAAAAGAGAAAGGTATCGATCACTTGATCTTCGCAATTGTCGACACTCGTGAAAATAAATCTTATCTACTTTGGAGTGACACCTCAGACAAAGATCTTATTATCTCCGCTTTTGGGGACCAGGTAGTAGATGATATGGTTGTTGCTAAAGGGGTGATCTCGCGAAAACGCCAAATTGGCCCAGCTATTCAAAGAGCTTTAGAGAATTAAAAGATTGACTGATTTATTGAGCTTACTAACAAGATCATATTCCTGCGCAGCACATTTTGTTTGGAGATGAAATTGGATGGAATCATTATCAACTAAAAACAGATTCCAAGAAAGTTGGAATAAAACTGACCCATACCAGATGTGAAGCTCTACCATTTATCAAACAATGGAACGCCTTTGGTTTTGCTGGCGATACAATGTCTTGATCGTCAACGACGATTTTGATTGAAATAGTTACAGATCACCAAACAAAGGGTGTCTTTATGGCTGCCATCAACTAGACAAAGCCAACTGGGTGAGATTCTATATGGATACTATCCGAGCGTTATCTCCATTGTTTAAAAGCTGCACGAGTAAATAAAAAATTGTTAATTACTTTTGGTTTTCTTTAATGGGCTATTATTCAGTTTAAGCCCAAAAGGCTGGGGTTGAACTCCGGTGTTTTTATATGTTGGAATTTCAAGTTGGCGACAAATCCATAAAATCAAGTATTAATCTCAAGCTATGCTATGTTTAGCAATATGCGCACCCTTGCTCATATTATACGCAATAACTTCCCTTTTCGTTTGACAATATTCTTGTATTCCCACTGAATTACCTTTGATTTTTTTAGTCAGCGTTTTTATCAGTTGTTTTTATCTGCACTGCCTCTGTATCACCTGATTCTTAGTGTCTTAAGTCCAAAAACAGATCGCTACACTTATCGAGATTACCGGAGTCACAAATATACGGGGCTTGGTACAGGGTGCGCCAATCCGCAAAGTAAATAAAGAGCCAGTTCCTCCACGCTTGATACAATCCCAAGGGGTTATGGTATCTATCGCAATAGATCAAACAAAACCTAATTTCTAAATCTGGGGAGAGTGAATTTTCTAGGCGATGATGGCATTACGAATATTCGAATTGTAGTTGGTGATGGTACCAGTAATAGTTTTTGCTGACCAATCACGATAGTTCTCTAGTTTTTGACCTCCAGCAGTTCTTGAGTGATTTGTTAGCAGAATAACGTGGTGATATGGTGGTTTTCGCAGCTGGAATCGAAAGGATGGTGGAAGATTCATGCTTGCTAATATTTGAGCTACTTTGGTCTTCAGGCCTCTCTGAAAGCCATTGTTCTGTCATGATCTATCTACAATGTGCATCTTATCGCTTTATTCGGTTTGTTTGACGCATTATCTAGATCTAATGGTTGTGCTTTGTTTAAGAGCATAGTGAAAATAGTGGCACAAATTAGGAGGATCTAATAATGATAAAAACAACAGCCAAGTGGGTTGGCGGGATACTATTGCTTGGGATGGTTGCAGTCTCGGTCTTTGCCGTAAATGCAATTTATTTTAAACCATGGTCTATCAATGTATATTTTGAGCGAGCTTTTATAAAAATTCAAAGTACCAGCCCGGAAACACTTTCAATTTTCCGCATACTGGAACGATTTGGGATTGATGGCCATAATGCCCATCTTGATGATGTTTCTGAAAAGATGAAGCAACATGAGATACAGATAGTTAAGGATGAACTATCTACATTAAGGAGCTATGACAGATCTAGCCTCAATGACCGGCAGGCAATTTCCTATGATATTCTGGAGTACTACCTGGAAAGTCTAGTAGAAGGGGAGCGCTGGAGGCATCATAATTACCCTCTCAATCAAATGTTTGGTGTGCAAAATACTCTTCCGGAGTTTCTTGTTGAGTTGCATCAAATTAACAATGTCAAAGAAGCGGATTATTATCTCTCCCGCTTAAGTGAAGTAGATAGAAAATTTTCTCAAGTATTGGATGGGTTGAAAATTCGGGAACAGAAAAAGATCTTGCCTCCACGCTTTGTAATTGATCGTGTGTTAAGAGAAATGCAAGGGTTTATTAACGTTCCGGCGCATGAAAACATACTTTATACCTCTCTGGAAAATCGCTTGGATACTCTTGAAACTTTACCAGATCAAGAGCGTACACGTATCCTTGATAGAGGAAAAATATTAATTGAAACAGATGTCTATCCTGCGTACGCAAGCTTGATCGCTTACTATCAAGAATTACAGTATAAGGTTTCAGAGAATAATGGCGTTTGGGCCCTCCCGGAAGGTGATGAATTTTATGCATATCAAATACGTATTCATACCACTACAAATCTGACTCCCGATGAACTGCACAATACGGGCTTGATGGAAGTAGAACGCATAGAAGATGAAATGAAGCAGATTTTTTCTTCTGTAGGCCTTGATACGGGAAGCATTAATACCCGTTTCTCCTCTATAAATAATGATCCTCGGTTTCTTTATGAAAATTCAGATAAGGGCCGTGAGCAGATTATCAAAGACTATCAATTGATTATCGATGAGATTAACGCAGGTATTGACGATTATTTCAATATAAAGCCAACTGCGGGTGTTGAAGTTAAGCGAATTGCGGAGTTCAAAGAACAAGGCGCACCTAAGGCATACTATATGCCACCGGCAATTGATGGGTCTCGCGGAGGGGTGTTTTATGTAAACCTGCGCGAAGTCCATGAAACAAAGAAATTTACCATGCGAACCTTGGCTTATCATGAGGCAATTCCAGGGCATCATTTTCAAGAGGCAATTGCAAAAGATTTAGAGGGATTGCCAACTTTTCTTAAAGCCGTATCAAATACAGCTTATGCGGATGGCTGGGCTCTTTATACAGAGAAGCTAGCCAAGGAGATTGGTTTTCAAGATGATCCCTATGATGATCTTGGGCGATTACAAGATGAGATGCTTCGTGCTGTTCGTTTAGTGGTAGATACCGGTATACATCACAAGCGCTGGAGTCGAGAAGAGGCAATTGAATATATGGTGAAAACGACCGGTTTTCCGAGAACTGAAGTCACCACTGAGGTTGAGCGCTACTTCGTGATGCCGGGTCAGGCTGTAGCTTATAAAACTGGTATGTTAAAGATATTGGAGTTGCGAGAACGTGCTCGTCAAAAGTTAGGGAGTAAATTTGATATACGTGAATTCCATGATGTGGTACTAACTAATGGTGCCGTACCGCTGATGGTGTTAGAGCAACTTGTTGACCGCTGGATTGCCACTAAGAAAGTCTAAGAGAGTTAATAAAGAGGCATTTCAAGCGGTATCATTTGCTATTAAGAGTGAGCTCGCGTTAATTGCAATAGAGATCAACAAGATCATTGTAGCGCCTGAAAGGGGGTTGAGTTCGACTCATACCCCACTACTGAATCCAAACAGATAATGGCCTGCTTTCTGCGGGTCATTTTTTATTTATCCCTTAAAATCTCCATCGCAGCATTATGCCCAGGCACTCCAGTAACGCCACCTCCCGGGTGACTACCGGAACCGCAGAGATACAGGCCCTGAATCGGCGTGCGGTAATCCGCAAAGCCCATAAAAGGGCGGTTGCTCCACAGTTGGTCCAGGCCTAAGGCACCATGGAAGATATCGCCACCCATCAAGCCAAACTTGCGCTCTAAATCCAGCGGTGAGTGGATTTGTTGGGCGATGATGGAATCACGGAAATTGGGTGCATAGTTGTTGACGGTATTGATAATGGTCTGAGCTGCCTGCTCACGGTAGTTGTCCCAGCTCTTACCCTCCGGCAGTTCTGGAGCAAATTGTTGGCAGAATAGGCTGGCCACATGTTGGCCCTCGGGGGCTAGGGAGGGATCGATGGTGGAGGGGATCAATATCTCTACTATGGGTTGCTTTGACCAGCCGTATTGAGCCGCATCTATATAGGCCTGCTCCAGGTAATCGATGGTAGGGCCAATGACGATTCCCGACTTGTGGTGCGGTTGTACGTGAGTACCGGGTTTACATGCAAAGTCTGGCAGTTCAGACAGTGCGACATTCATACGGAAGGTGCCGGACCCCACCCTAAAACCACGTACCCTGCGGTGAAATTCCGGCTCCAGATGTTGTTCGTCAATCATCTGGGAATAGAGCAGTTTAGGGCCGACATTAGCGATTACTTTACTAGCTGCAATAGTTTCCCCGCTACTTAGCCGTGCTCCGGTAGCGCGACCACCATCGATAAGCACCTCTTTAACTTCAGCGTCTGTACGAATAGTGACCCCGAGCTGCTCTGCCTCTCTACGCATGGCCTGAGTGATAGCACCCATACCACCCATAGCATGGCCCCAAGCGCCTTTCTCACCGTTTACCTCGCCAAACACATGGTGCAAGAGCACATAGGCGGAACCGGGAGTGCTTGGAGCGGCATAGTTGCCGACAATAGAGTCAAAGGCGAACGCAGCTTTTACATGGTCATTTTCGAACCAGGCATCCAGCACGTTGGTAGCACTCTTGGTGAACAGGTCCAGAGCGTCTCGGCGTGATGCCATGCTTAACTTTTTCGCTCTAAGCCCAAATCCACCAGCGCGAACCAGGTCTATAAGGCCACCACCCACGTTGGGAGGAGCGCGCAGTAGCTCTTCGCGTAAAATATCCGCAACGGTTTCCAGCATGGCATAAAAGTCAGGTAAGGTAGCTGCGTCTCTCTCAGAGAAACGTGCTACCTCTGCCTGTGTATCTGCAAGATTCTTATGGAAGGAAAGACTATTGGCTTCTGAAAGTGGGAAGAAGTTTGATTGCGGCCGTAATTTGATTTCCAAGCCATGCTCTCGTAGATGGAGGTCTTCGATGATCTTGGGGTTAAGCAGACTCACGGTGTAGCTTGCCACAGAGTTTTGGAAGCCTGGGTAGAATTCTTCAGTAACCGCAGCACCACCAACAATCGACCGGCGCTCAAGAATCGTTACATTTTTTCCAGCTTTAGCCAAATAGCAGGCACAGACAAGGCCATTATGGCCACCGCCTATAATCAAAAAATCCTTCATTATTATTCTCTGAGTAGGAAAAGGTTAGGATCAATTGTCGTCAAAAACCGCAGAAAAATAAAGAGTCCAAAATCAGATTATTATCGATACCATTTTGTCTATTGCTAGATCTAAAGTTTTAAAGATAAATTAAGGTGGGAGAAATGCTTGTACAAAACTCTATATTATTTCCGCTTTAGTGCAAAATTAGTGTTTACTGCATCCTTGATTAAAACTATGCGGCTTCAAAAAAACTGTCCAGTTAAATATACTGAGCTCAAGGAGCCTAATGGGGAGCACCCGTAGTATTATTGGTGAAGCGTTAATCTATATCACTTCTTATTAGATGTTCTCTGAAATTAATTTGTGTACTGCCGTCATGTACGCAGATATTCTGGGAGGCGTATTGGCAACTATCTATAACGAAGTTTTACATCGGGTTTTTAAATTGCCCTGTCCTTTTAGTAGGCTGAAGCCAAGTTGAGTTTAACTCAATACACGAGAAGTATAAGTTCAGTTTCGTAGATTAATTTCCTGGTTGATGCTAAAAAGTAAAAAAATATTGCAGCTATTAAGTGTGAAATGTATGAAAAAAATCACTCTTCAATACTAAATTTTCTTTGTTATTACCTCCTCTAGGAATTACTTTAGTTAGCATAGATATGCCTTATGGAGATGATATTTTGTGTCCAGTGAAAACCTTTCCAGAGTGTTAGGTGCTCAAGAAGCAATATTCACAGAATTAGCCAGGAGGACCTGTGGAGGTACTTTAGTTATTTCCTTCATTAAAGTTCTTACACCACTAAGCGTTGAGCAATTAAAGTCTGGGTTTGCATCGATTCATAAAATTTATCCTCTATTACAAGCACGTGTGGAGTCTGGAGAGCAACTTCGTTGGCGTTGTGATGTGTCATTTGATTCTATCCCTTTCGAAGCTGTGAAATTAGATGGGCCTCTTGATTTTGAAGAGGAGTTTACGCGTAGAGGCGAGGTTGGACTTGATGTTGAAAAATGTACTTATACGCTCTCGTTCTATATAAATTCCCAGAATAAAGTTGACTGGATATCCCTGGTAAGCAGCCATGCAGCCCTGGATGGCCGGTCAGTAATGACTCTTTTTTGTGTTCTAGATATATATTTTAGGGAGCCTGAGACATTTAGATTAGGAAGGCAGCCCTTGTATGAAGCGGTTGAGAGCTACTTTCGCTCCTCCAAATACTTCGCAAGACAGGAGTCATGTAACGCTAAAGATGATTTATTTAAATGGCCAGTTGAAGAGTCAGCCTTTGCTGCAGAGCGTGAGGGGCACGCTATTTATAGACAATTTCCTATGGAGGATCTTTCAAGTATTGTAAAGCAGGGGAAGAGCTACAAAGTTAGGCCTAGTGCACTTTTTTGTGCTGTTGCTATTAAGGCCTCAAAAATTTTACCTAATCATAGGGACTGGATTAAAATCCTCTTACCTTTAGATGTTCGAGATTTATGTGGATCAGAAATCGGTTTAAGCGCAGTGGGTGCATTTTCAGCAGTAACCACTTTAGAAGTAATACCTAATATTGATACTAGTAATATTTGGCAGCTAGCAAGATACTTGCAAGTTGAGCTTGATCGCCAAGCCGCGGAGGGAGAATCATGTAAGTTCGCCTTTCCTAAAAATTATATCCTAGGGGATATTATCGGTTGGGCTCAAGAATATGAAAATAATAAACCAGTTTTCTCTGAAGGGTTATGTATTTCAAATGTTGGAAGCATGAAAGCTTTGGGCACGCACATGAAATCTTTTGAAATTGTAACAGCTATTCCTTTCCAGACACATGGTGCTCACCCAATATCACTGTTAACCTATTCAACGATTAGGAACTCAGTATTTATTTTCTCTTACTGTTCTCCCCTTACTAAGAAAGATAATGTTTTAAACTTCGCGGAAAAATTTATCAATACACTTAGGGATCTTGTCAAGAACACTTGAATAAATCATATTCTACAACCTACTCAACTGAAAGAGCTCTGATTGGATAGATCACATTATATTTTACATGTAAAGTAATTTTGAGGAAGTCTGGTTGCTTTATTTAGATTTCTGTCTCTAATAATAATTTGTAACCAAGGTATGGCTTTGCAGGGCTATCTAAGTCTTTAAATTCATAATGGTGTATACGAATCATCCTGAAAAATCGGTGTAACAAACTCCGAACGGCATAATTCCGGTATTAAAGATTTTTCGAAGGGTTGTGGCCATTCGTGAAATGCTGCCTATAACCTATGTACCCTTACAACCCCTAGAATATTTTTCAATCTGCTCGAACCTCTACCTGGGTTTTTTGAATAATTTTATTCTGATGGGGTATTGTTTGTCTTCCTGCTGGGGTATGTATGACTTATACATTAAGTCAGATTTGGCGAATCATAGTATAAGTTAAAACTCGTGGGGGAACTTTCTTTCTCAGTTGAATGTTCCCACTTTATAGAAGGAGCTGAAATTTGAGTGTTTACTTATTAACGACCGGGCCAGAGAGACACTACTTGTGTATCCACTGAGAGTTGTATTGGCATTGAATGCATTTTTTAAAATGTTAGGGGTTCGACTTATTGGTATCCTCTTCCACAGAGTAAGTAGAAGAAGCGTGATCCTGAACAACGTAATACAAAAAAATTCAGGTATATTGAAGTAAAGTTGGATGTTGATTTATAGGATTCTGGCGGGCTAACACATAGCGCCGATACAATAGCTGCCAATAAGTACGAGATTTAAATTTCAGTATGAGCAGGTAATCCCTGACTAGGCATGTTCTGATTCTACCTGTGTAGAAAAACATGATGAATTAGAATCTATAGAAGTGAAGTGGAACACCGTAAAGAAATCAGGGCGCTTTAAGCGTAAGTAAAGTCGTGTAGGGTGGGCAGGATAAGGGGGGAATGTTGGCACCATAGTAAGAATTTATTTCGTCATTAAAAAATACTGAGCGCATGTATATATTCTGTTTGTCAGCTTATTGATTGTGGAAAGTCTACAGCCCATGGTGTTAGTCACTTTCCCTAAAAGTAGATTTTGTACAATACAAAAGAGGGAAATACATGTTAAAGCCTGGTTTCGGCTAATTAAATGTAGGCTCTTTATTGCGTGAAATTTAACACTTATTTAGTGGGCGACTACTCATAGGTATTCTCGAATCATTGGTATGAATGCTAATGTTAAATATGGGTTTCATTACTAATAATAACTGTGGCCTTAGACTCCCTTTGTGTATTAGGGCAAGTTTGATCATGATTACTTAATATTTCATAATAATTGTGATATAAAAAATCAACATCCTCTTGGTATATGCCGGATTGTCCTTTAAGGGGTAAGAATGTGAACCCCTAAATTCTTGAGATGCAATCTATAGTTGAAAGGCGAAATGTTGGTTTCTGTATTCATGGATATAACACTAGTGAATATCTATAGGTTGTGATCTGAATTGATCTGTGTACAAGCCCGACTCTATTGTAGATCGCTAGCTGTCAAGCTGCATGAATTTCATCTTGAGGAGACAAATATTATGTTTATACTACTGCACAAGTAAGATCCCAATGAATAATATTGTTTAAGAATTTGGCACCTTGATAATCATTATGCGTACACGGATGATAGGCGAGAATGGGAGCTTACCCATAAGGTAAATCTCTGAATTACAGCCACAGGGAGGAAGTTAAATTTGCTTAAATATTTTATTGAGTATTATGTAGTGAAAGTGAACTTAATGGTAGCAAGGGAACGATTGATAGTATGAAGTCTCAATTTAGCATAATCACCCCTTGTTATAATAATTCGGATCTCTTGCGCAACATGCTGAGAGGGTTCTCTGTCCAAAATTATCCAAAAGAAGATTTCGAAGTTATTGTTGTCGATAACAATTCAAGTGATTCAGATATTTATTCTTGTTATAAGGAATACAAAGACAAGTTGAATTTAACCTTACTTTATCGCCGGATTTTAGACAATCCTTTTGCCCTTAATTCTGCTCGGAATTTAGGGGTAAGGATTTCTAAATATGACTGGTGTGTTTTTACAGATAGCGACTGCATTCCATCCTCCAATTACCTAAGGCTTATTAATAATATAATTAATAACAAGGGGAAGAACATCTGTATGACAGGGTTGAGGGAGTTCATTCACTTCAAGGACGTTGAGGTTGATATGATCGACGGCACTGATATACATCTAAGTGCCTGCCCCAGATTTAAAAGCCCATCGAATTATGGGTTAACAAAAGATAGAAGGATCGGTAAGATAGAAGACTTACCTGATACGGAACAACCCTGGGGCCATTTCTATGGTTGTAATATGATCTATAAAAAAGAAGATATTATCAAAGTGGGAATGTTTGACGAATTTTATGATGGTACATGGGGGTATGATGATATTGATATGGCTTACAGAATTATCAGTGAATTAAATATTGAGCCAATTTTTGCAGATAAAGCCGTTGTTTATCATCAAGATAAGGTTGCACCGGCTGAGAAAGTTGACGAGTCAGTCTCAAAGACTGAAAAGCTAAATAACCCAAACTATCAGTACATTTGCAAGAAAATTAACGGATACTATGAATTTAGTACTCGTGAGTTCAGGCGATTTGGATTAACTGATTTTTAATTGGCTGAGGTAGTTATAATTCTTCCTGATATATTTTTATTGGAATCTAGAATTATATCAAAATAGAAATTTATTGGTTCTTAATAAGATATGATTCACAATATCCGTGAAAAATACGCCTCAAGCCATTAGATGTCCGCCACATTACATTCAAGTGAGAATTGCCTTAAGAAAAAGATTATTTTTTTTATATCAAAGGCCGCTTTATTGGCTGTGGTGTATATCCAATACCCCTTGTCACATTTATTGATAGTAAAATTCAAAGTATCTCTAGCAATTGCATAGACCGCGATGCACTCATCATCCCCAATAGGCAAGTAACCCAGCATAAAGTCTTCTTTTGTCAGCCGGTCAAATTTTTTTTCCACTCCAAGAGCATCAAGTAAAACCATTCCGTAATAGGCTATATCATATTTCTTTAATAGATGAATCTGCTGACGGGCAGATTTATTTAGTGTACTGAAGGAAAAGTTAAATCCACACGCAGTGTTACCGATTCTTTTCTCAATAATGTGTTGTTTAGGTAAATTTTGTGTAAATTCCTGTGTTATTAGTATGTTTGCTTTTTTTCTGCCCATTAATTCTGTAAAAGAAACAATGAATTTTTCAGTGATATCCTCAAGAGAAGGTTCTTCAGTTCTCACTTTAGCTGATATCATGACAATATCGCCAAGATCGCTTTTTGTATTTCTATACCCTTTCAGGTGAAAAGGATTTGTTTTAGGGTCCCTCTTGTTGTACAAAAGTAGTCCAGCAATGAGAAATAAGGCCTTGAGGAAATCTATTGAGTACTTCAAAAGAGAGCGATTTCTACTCCCATGGTAGAGCCTTTTTAACTTTAAATAATACTTTTCGGATCTAGCTTTATTGCCTTGTAATAGATGTTTTGCACATTTAACAACCAGCAGCCCTGTATATCCTGAGAAGTATTCGTGATCAATAATGAAGTCTGTGCTGTTCTCACTGAAATGAATGTAAATTGGGATCCTCATTTTTTCTAGGTTTCTATAAATAAAATTCCTACTTGAGTTTTTGGTTTCCTGCTTTTGTAATTGTTTTATTTGAGAAAGATAATAAGACTTAGAGTGAGGAGCAGAAGTTAGCCCTACCAAATCATAAAGTGTGCTCAAGCAACTCGTAAGTTCTTTCTTTCCATATTTTTTAAAGCGATAAACCATTAATGTTGTTACAGTATCATGCTCCTTTAAAAACTGCTGTACAAAACTTTTTGGAGTTTTTACTGGAGTAAATAGATTAATCCTTATCTTTCTGAAAAGTTGCATTAGATCTCTCTACGTGTGCGAGCTAATATCTCAGTTATAAGTAAACCATATTTCAAAGCTCTAAATAAGCTTAGTTTGTCATTAGAAGGATTGGAGGCCTCCTTATAGGTCATCATTAAATTTATAACATTCAATGTGGAAAAAATGCGATGGAGTATTTCATTTAGGGTGTGTATCAGATATTGTGTTTAAAGAGGTGTCTATAACCCTTATTTCAAAAAGCTATTTCCATGCTTCTTAAATCTCTTTTAGTTATTTTAATTGATACCTTTGATTGTTGAAAGCTATTACATAATTTGAAATTGGTTGGTCTCACGTATTCACATAAAAATAAGACCGACAGTTGAGAGTCGATTCAAGTCAGGATTAACAGGTGATCATTGGAAATGATCAAACTCTGCCTTTCTTCGCTTAACAGAGGCCCAAAGCTCACTTATCGGCTAGAAAGCATATTATGACTTTTTTCCATCCTGAGCCCAATGGAAATGTCTTCTTTTTACTATCACCATCGAGCACTTGCTGGAAAAGGCACTAACTATAGGAAGAGCAAGGTACTTGTTTAGGGGGCGGTGAAAGTTTCTGGGACAACTTAATCAAAGGTTTCTGTTTGAAATGGGGCATCATTTCCGATTACAGCTTTTCTACAGCAAGAAAATGAGGGCTGAAGTTGAGAAACTATTCGGAGTTAGGATACAAAGTAGATGGTAATAGTCGGCTGCGAAGACATTTTATTGCGGATTACCGTTAACTCATTAGCTGAAGTAAATTTATTGCATCCTAATTCATATTATGCATTGAAGTACAGAAATTGGTCGCTTTGTAAATTCTAAAGTGACTGCCCCTAACTTTCGACGAGATTATTTAGTGAGTTATGGATTGGATCTTACTTGCCGGCAGAGGAAAAATAGGAAGCAGCACAAGACAGGATGGTGAAAAGCTCAGAATTTATTAGATAGCTTCGTAGTCTATCTGTTGGTTGGCTATATCGTGTTTATGCTTTTGATAGGAAATCCTCTTCTTCTTCAATAATTTTTTGGGGATGTGCCATTTAGCAATCAAATGTACTGATTCTGTGCAAGGTTTCACATAATTATTTGTTTGTATACCCATTTATCTTAATAAATTTCTCGATAGCTGTAGTTTTAGATTTTTTAAGAATGTTTGAAATCTAATGCTAAACAAAAGTAAGGGATTATGTTTTTTTATTTTGTGTGTTTAGGCATTTAATTTCCTTGAAATATCAAGTTAGGGAAGATGTTTAAATGGAATTTGAATCAATCTTTGATTGATATTAATTGGTTGAAAAATAACTTAATAATTTTCAGAGGAACCTTACAATACTTCACTGTCTTGAATAATCAATTTAAAGTGGTGATCTCACAATTTTTAAAACAAAAGATAAACTTGTATGCCGATCTATTGAAACAGTTGCAGATAGTTAAATAAATAGTATTTCATTGCTATATGAGCTGCCAGTTTTTATAGTTTTATAACTATTAAGATGATGGCTTTATTTTTGTTGGTGCTTACTTATAGCCTTCAATCCAACGTAGGCCAATGCAGGTGAGTTCCCCAAAATCTATTTGCTATCCATTGTGACTCTAATGCACTTGCAATATGTTCGTACAGGTATAGATCGATTAATCAAATATATTTTTCTTTTGGGTGAGCTAAAGGAAGATAGAAAAAATAGATATATCAGCAGATAAAATGATGAATTCTATGCCGTTTAGAGGCATTGCACGACGAATGATTCTTATTTGATGTCGGTTGATAGTTAAACAGTATACTAGGTGCTTCAATTGATCGGTATTGAATTTGTTAACCACAGAATATCTAGGACAAATAGTTAAACATTAGGCTTTAAAACTTCTTAGAGGTTATGAACCTGGTAATTTTATATAAGTTCGAAAAAACTATTGGATGCTGCGAACTGTAGATAAGTAGTTGCAAAAGCTTGTGTGTGTTTTTTAGTCAGGCAGGTGAATAAGAACTATTGATATGCTTCGATTGGTAAAATGGTGATCTACTCAAAATATAAATTATAAAAATCTACCAAACATGCATCATAAGAAGGGTGGTAAGAAAAAAGCGACGCTACTAAGCGCAACATTGCTCAGTGCTACTTGCATGATAGGTTCGGGCTGGCTGTTTAGCGCCCAATTAACGGCTAGATATGCAGGTAACTGGGCATTTATGGCGTGGATACTCGCTGCAGCTTTAGTTCTGATGGTAGGTTTGTGTCTTGCGCGTGTCGTGTCGATTTATCCGGTCCGAGGCGCGCTAGCTCAAGCCTGTGCTTTTTCTTATAACAGTATCTTTGGTATGCCTTTCTCCTTTGCCAATTGGTTTGGCATTCTAATGGTTGTTGCAACGGAGGCTCAGGCTACTACACAGTATCTTTCTTCTGCTATTGGCTCTTCTTTATTGATTGAAAGTCATAGTCTTACGATTTGGGGAAAGTTACTTGCCCTTAGCATCTTAGCGCTATATCTACTGATTAATTTTTATGGTATTCGTTGGCTAACTAAAATCAATAATATTGTAACTGTACTCAAGATTTTTACTCCACTATTTGCTCTGACAGTATTACTCATTGTAGTTTTTACCCGAAATCACATAGGCTCAAATTTTTCTCTTCCTTCCAGTCAGGAGTTTGAGTTCCATAGTGCCTTTTCAGCCATTATTGGTGCAGGTTTGATCTATTCCTACAATGGATTTCAAGTAAGTGTTGCTTTTGCTAGTGAAATCAAAAATCCTAAACGCAATATCCCTTTGGCTATAACACTATCGATAGTAATCATTACTTTGGTTTATTTGTCATTGCAATTTGCTTTTATGGAGGCCGTTCCACATCAGGTGTTGATAGAGAATGGTGGCTGGCAGGGGTTGAATTTTGCTTCACCACTGTTAGATCTAGCCACTCTGCTTGGCCTGCACTTTTTGGCGTTAATATTACTTGCAGATAGTATCACTAGCCCCTCAGCTTCTGGATATACGTACCTTGGAGCTTCATCAAGGATTTTATTTGCGATGGCCAAGGTAGGGCAAATGCCTCGCTGGCTAGCGGTGCTAGATCCAGTGCACAATATTTCCAGACGATCCATTCTAGTTAACTGGGTATTGGCAGCTATTGTTTTGGCTAATGCGGATAGTTGGGCAGCACTTATGGTAATAGTAACAGGGTACCATATTGTTAGTTATATGGCTGCGCCTATCAGTATGGGAGCCCTTGAGCCTAACACCCGTTGGTTTGGGCTGATAGTTTTTATCCTACTGGGTTTATTAATGCAGACATTACAGTCTTCTTCACTGCTTTTAGTATGTGCATCTTTATCAGTTTTGGTCTCTATATATGCAGGGCTTCATATAACAAAAGCTGGTTTTCATAAGTTAATTATATTTACTTTTCCATTTTTGGCATACTTATGGAGCTTGTACTTTATATCAAATGTTTGGTTGATAATAAGCGCATCTGCAGCTTTTTATCTGTTGATATCTTCGCGTTATTATGTTGAATTCTGCAAAAGTTATAAGGCAAGAGTTTGAGGGTAAAAGATGTTCTCATAAAGTGGGCATCTTCATAAAAAGTGGGTCTGAAAGGTTTGACCTGACAGCAGTGGTGAGATATCTGCCAGGTCAAATTTTGAAGGTCAAAACATAGAATTAATCATCTTG
This sequence comes from Microbulbifer mixtoriginis (SeqCode), assembly GCF_052467235.1. Taxonomy (NCBI): domain Bacteria; kingdom Pseudomonadati; phylum Pseudomonadota; class Gammaproteobacteria; order Cellvibrionales; family Microbulbiferaceae; genus Microbulbifer; species Microbulbifer mixtoriginis (SeqCode). Next base: position 3,890,658 of record NZ_CP174305.1, read on the forward strand.
TTGGCTTTCGAGTTGCCTGAACCATGATTGAGATCATCCCAGGTTACTCTTCCGCTGGCGAGATCTAACTTAACACCCTGATGTCCAAGATAATTTCCACCTTGACGTAAAGTCATCTCAGTGAAAACTCCCTGGGTAGTGAAATTAAATCTTTCCATATTCGTAATATTAAAATTAACATCAAACATGCGATTAAATTCCAACACGCCACGTACGGTATCAACTAACGCTCGTGTGTGTGTCAAGCTGGATCCATTTCCAAGCATGGTTTGATGTGAAGAGCTACCATTGAGTGATACGCCACCAAAAACCCATCCCCGCCACTTTCTTCCCGGCGCAATAGGGCAGACTGCTGCCATTATCTCAAGGGCATCATTTCTTACCTGCGGAGCTTGCATTGATCCTGAAAAATGAGCGACTACACCAATCTTTCTAGGGCCGCCGCTATAGAGTACTAGCCCTACACAGGAACCATAACCATCAGAACGCAGCTCTCCTGCATTGGTGCCTGTCACCCAGGTACATTCCGGTCTGAATCGATAAGCAGCATAATTACCACCTAGCTGAACTGCCATAACATTGCCTCCTTATCGGATAATTATCAATTATTTGACTGCTTGGTCAGAAACAATATAACCGTACATCACACAGTGACCTTGATCAATATCAGTTAATTACAAATTGAAAGAGAAATATTGCTTGGGATTTTATTGGTGAGTTCTTTCAGTTTTTTAAGGTGGAGATAATGTCCTTCCTGTTCGAAAGTATAGGCGTGTGGTTTCGGTTAGTGGTTTTGGGTCCTTCACTCTAGAAGGCAGAGTTTTCAGAGTGCAATTGACGTTATATAGCTCTATTTATTTACACTTGCAGGCTTTCAACTATACATAGATGCGCTCGCTCAGACTTTATTTATATCCCGGTTCGAATTGGACCAAAGTAGAGTTGTGAAATATCTTTTTGTGCGCGGTTTGCCTGTCAGTCACCAGGATTTATTGTGCTTGCGGGTAGAAGATAACTATTGATGGATCTCCACAATTGGACATTTTACAGCGTAATTGTGCAGGAAATATGGAAAACATGGCTACTGCTCCTTGTTTTTTATTGGCTTGTTTTTTTGCGCCAAAAATCTGGCCGTAATTGTCGTTAGTGTTCATTAACTTTATCAAGGCATTGTGAATTCGAATCATAACTTCAGTTTTTTATGCTCTCTTGGCTTTTTTAAGTGGTTTTATATTGCTTTTAATGAATTTTAGTGAGAGCAGGGTTCTATTTTCAATCTAAATGGTTTTTTGCTTGGTTTCTAGGAACCGTGTTAATCAGTGGCGGTCCATAGCTTTGTCGCTAACGCTACTTCTGAAGTAAAACCTGCTTCGGTAAGTGAAGGATCTAGCTTAACTGGGGAAGGACATCGGACAAGATTGAATAACAGGCAAAGATATGATTTACCGAAAAACCAAATTAGCTTCTGTATTTAAACAACCTTTTTTTAGTCATACATTAATGGCTGTAGTTTTAACTGGAATTAGCTCTAATGTACTTGGCCATGGTTATGTAGAAGCTGCTGATGGCGGGGTTGCATCCGCACGTGGGACACTATGTAAATATCCTCTCGACTCTGGAGAGATGAATATAAACTGCGGTGCAGTTCAGTGGGAACCACAAAGTGTAGAGGGTAATGAAGGCTTCCCGGAAAGTGGACCCGCTGATGGGCAGATTGCCAGTGCGGGGAATAGCTCTTGGTCAGAGCTAAATGAACAGTCTTCTGATCGCTGGGTTAAGAATTATATCAGTTCTGGTTGGCAAACCTTTAAGTGGCACTTCACTGCGAACCATGTAAGCAGGGATTGGAAATACTATATTACCAAAGAGAACTGGAATCCAAACGCGTCCTTAACCCGTGATCAGTTTGATCTTAATCCCTTTTGTGAAGTGGATGGAAACTATGAGCAACCTCCAACAAATATGACACATGAGTGTCAGGTTCCAGATCGTGAGGGTTACCATGTCATCCTCGCTGTTTGGGATGTTGGTGATACAGTGAATGCTTTTTATAACGTTATCGATGTTGAGTTTGATGGTGATAATGTTACTAATACTGCGTGGAGTGCTGTAGGCACAATTAATCCAACACAAGACTTAAATATTGGAGACAAGGTATATACCCGTGTGTTTGATAGCTCCGGTGAAAATAGCTCTTATTCTACACTTCTGGAGATTGCCTCAAGCGAGCAAGGGATCGCAGAAAATTGGTCTCACGACTTGGCTGAATTGATTAACCGAGAGCAAACCAGTATTAGAGCTGGTGATTATGATGGTAGCAGTAGTTTTGAACCCTTGTACGGTATTAATAGTATTTATCTGCTAGAAAATAGTGGCCTGAGAAACGTTGAGATTGGGTACGAACTTAGTGCTGATCAGGGGGATGGTACTTCAGATACCAATGACGATGATTCAGATGATACTGGAAACACAGAAGGTAGTGGGAATACTGGGACTGCCTCTTGTGCAGTATTTGAGCAGCCCTACGCTGGTGATCCGGGTTACGCGATTGGGGATATCGTTATTTTTGATGGTATCGCTTACGAATCCAAACACGAGCCCAATTGGTGGTCTCCAAGCTCGGCGCCAGCACTTTGGATTGAAACCACTTGTCAAACGGTAGGGGGTGAATCAAACAACGATTCTGATACGGGATCAGGCAATACTTCCTCTAATAACAATTCTGATGACAATACCAGCACAGAAGGCGACACGGCAGCTTCCTGCCCGGAATTTCAGCAGCCTTACGCAGGCGATGAGGCCTATCAGTCTGGTGATCGTGTAACTTTTGAGGGCCAGGTATATACTTCCACCTACGGGCCAAACTGGTGGTCTCCCACTGCTGCGCCGCAGTACTGGGAGCAGAGCTCATGTGAGTAACTTAAACATTCTCAACCGCTTCCATATAATGAGAGGGAGGCGGTTGAATATAGGTGGCTCATTTCCTTAGTATTGACAGCATGAAATGCTGCTTTCCAAGTCATTTCATACCAGCCTCTTTGGCCGGTTATTACATGTAAATTCATTACGTACATAAAGGTGGCAACGGATGGCAACCTTCGTTTTGGTACATGGCGCTTGGCAGGGAGGTTGGTGTTGGCGGCGGGTTGCGGATCGCTTGCGTAATTTTGGCCATTTGGTATTTGCTCCTACATTAACAGGTCTAGGAGAGAGAGTTCATCTTTTAAACGATAAGATTGACCTGGACACACATATTCAGGATGTTCTTGGTGTCATTGAATCGGAAGAACTCTCTAACATCATTTTATGTGGTCATAGCTATGGGGGAATGGTCATTACCGGTGTTGCTGATAAGGTACCCAGTAATGTCCGCACTCTTGTTTATCTTGATGCTTTGGTGCCGGAGAGCGGGCTATGCACTTTAGAACTCTTACCTAAGGAAATAGGTTCTACCTTGCTTGAAAGTGCGAGGTCTACAGATAAAGGCTTTCTGGTAGCCCCAGATCAGGCTAAAAACTTTGGAGTAAATATTCATGATCAGGCCTGGGTAAATAGGCACTGTGTAGACCAGCCCCTCAAGACCTTTGAGCAACCAATCTTTTTGGAGGGGGCTTGGAAACTAATTCCTTATCGCATTTATATCTATGCAACAGGGTGGGCTCCGGGAATTGGTAAGCCATTTTATGAAATAGCACAGCGAGATAGCGGATGGAAGTCCAACTCTATTCAATGTGGACATGATGTAATGATTGATAAGCCTGAGGAATTAACGCAGATACTAATAGCCTCTATTTAAATATTCTTATCAGATTGCTGCTTGAGAAACTCAGGACTTGTCTTTATAGCCTAAGTCACAAATGTTAAAGGGATTGATATGATAAAGAGTGCGCAGGTTTTAACTTCCAGGATCACCTGCCCTTTATGTGGTCATGATCATACGGAAACTATGCCGATTGATGCCTGCCAATGGTTCTATCAATGTAAGAATTGTGGAGAGCTATTAAGTCCCAAGAAAGGCGATTGCTGTGTATTTTGCTCTTATGGAACGGTTGCGTGCCCACCGGTTCAAAAAGATGGAAAATCTTGTTGCTCCTCGTAAGGGGCAGCCATAATTTTAGTGGTAAGAAAGTATAAACAGGTAGGCTGTTGGTTCAAGCGGGATCGAATGTATAGGCGTTTAGCCCATTCTATTCTGATCTCTCCTTTAGGTGTTCAATGGCTTGATCAATTTCCGGCTTATTTTCTTCTATTAATCTATCTGCATGAATTTTTAATGAATTGATTGATTCGTAGTCAAAAATTCCGACTTTGGGATTGTTTACTTTTACGTTTAAGTAGTCAAATTCTATCCTCCCTTTTGGAGATAATAATTTTGCAATTCTTAGAGCGTAGAGCTGCTGCGTATCCATAGATCGTTGTACATCTGTGATAATATCAGGAAACCACTGCAGTCGTCCCCAGTTTTTTAAATCTTGATAACTATCCTTTGCGCTACGCAGAGGCGGGGTGCCCGATCCCATTATAAGTATGTAATAATTTTTATTTGGGTATTTTTCAACAATGTCCAGTAATATCATGCTGGTCGGATCATTTTCTGATACCGCGGCATCTGCAAAATATCGATGACTGAGGTCCCTGCTTGATGTTATAAAGTCTACAGGAGGGAATACCCCTTCCGCGCTGGATGCAGCAACCACTAGCTGATAGACACTGTTTGAAGGGAGCTCAGCAATTTCTTCACCATAATTTTTAAAAAGATGTACCCTTCCAGTGTAGATGTCAAGAGAAGGCACTATGACTGGTTTTTCTAAATCAGTAAATTTTAAGCTTTCTGAATAATGAAATTTTAAAACTTGATGGAGTCGATCTCCCATGAATCTCGGTGAAAGCATTCCAGCTCCAGTCAATATTTTATGATACCAGGGTGTTGAGAATAAATATTTACTTTCAGATTTGTAAAGTTTTATCAGTAGGTCTATTTTTGAGCCGTAGTCACCATATTGTTCACGTAGTTGTTTCATGGGAATGTTGATTCCTGTAGCAATAATAGCTCCGGTGGATACTCCACTGAAAACATCAAATATTTCATTTATAGGCTTGCCTACTTGACGTTCAATATATTGAAGAACATATAGTGGGATAAGACCTCGAACCCCTCCACCATCCAAAATTAGGATGTTGATGGTTTCTTTATCCTTGAGGGGGGCTTCATAGATAATGGCTTCTTCAGTAACCGCTATCCTATGGAACTTAGTTTTTTCAGTAAAGCGATGATTGTAGATATAAATTGTGATGCCAATTGTGGCTAACAATAGAAGTGTAAAGAGTGTAAGTTGCCAGGTCTTCATTGTGTCACCCAAGTAGCCTGCCGACAATTCAGGCATAATTTGAGCAATAATATTTATTTCCAAGTGGCTTTTAGTGAAGTTTTTGATTTAATTTTTATTTTTCTTATTCATAAATTATATTGTTGGTAGGGTTGTTAGTGTTTTGATCGGAGTGGCTGAGATGGCTATTCCCTCTGGAATTCTATCGAAATGCATATATTGCAGAAGAGTATATAATCTGGTTGGTCTTGTGATATCTACATAGTCAATATTCTGACTGTCTGTTAACGTTTTGCACAGGTATTGAGAACAACTACCTTTCAAAAAGGTGATATTTAGGATAACCTCCTAGACTCACTGTATTCTGCTGATCGAATTATGACTTATGCTAAGATAGGGTCATTATAGATGTGTACCGAACCCTAGATATAGACCCACTGGTTTTGTAAAGAATTCTAAGCTGTGAGCTCTAGGCTAATAATTATGTTTAAATATTTTTTAGTGGCCCTTTTGTTGTTGATTTTGGCTTCATGTGGCAGGTCCGAGTCACTTTCAGTTGAATCTGGGGGGGAAGCTAGGCTTGGTACTGAAGAGGTCGTTGAGGGGACGCTGGAGCAGGAAAAACAATTACAGGACTTTGTTAGTTCCTCTGAGCTATCTAAAGATGATATTTCAAGTGTGGAAGATCACACTGAAACTCCTGATAACCAACATGGCCCTCAAAGCGCTCTCGCGACTGAAAAAAGCTCTAGGCCGATAGATATCAGTGCAGCTTTCGAGAAGGGCGTATCTTCAGTTGAGAAGTATGATTTCTCCAGAAAAAGCACATTGCCTAATCTTTTTGAGACGCAGCAAAAGGCTGAGAATGTCTCTTTTAGTGGTAAGCTAATAAACGATCCTGAAAATCCTGATTACCTTCAGTCATTGGAGGGGGTGGAATTCTCAATAGAAATTAAAACACGATAGAATAAAATAGAAAGGCAATTCGCTGCATCTAAGGTGGTTGCTGTAATATGTCAATATAATTGCTTCTCTAGTGTTTGTTTGGGTTTTGCTTTATCAAGCTTTTGCCTCTCTTTGATTAACTATTTTTTCTCCATAGGTTAGATACAACCACTAATGTCTTGTGTTACTTTGTTTCGAATAGTGCGCTTTTTATCATCCTGGGCTAATATTTTATTTGCGGGAGCGAGGCTCAAAGTTTAATACATGGAGTGTATCCAGAATGTCAGGAAGTTATCCAGATAGAATTAAGCAGCTACCTCTTTATGATGGTCGGTTTGATGCCTACAAGTTGGAGGCAAAAGGAAGTGATGTTCTTTTTGCATCATATCCGGCGGGAACGGTTATTCCAGATCATACGCATGCGACTGATAATTATGGGGTGATTACGAAAGGCGAGTTGATACTAAGTATGAATGGTGCTGTTCAGCGCTTTGGAATTGGCGATTGGTACCATGTTCCAGCAAATACTGAACATGCTGCCTCATTTGAAGAGGATACAGATGAAATCGAGTTTTGGTTTCAAGCTAAAGATAAAGAGAAAAGCCTTTAATTTCCCCAGCAAAATCTATTGAGTTCAAACAGATTGAATAACCCGAATACGGTCATTCATGGCTCTAATGGAGATTGGGATTGTAGGTGCAAATACCTCCCATGCGTGATTAACGCCTGGACGCAAGTGGAACTCTGTACTTACCTCGTCATTGGCGAGTAAGCGTGCATATTCAATATTTTCATTGCGAAAAATGTCCAATTCCCCAATTTCAATATATGCGGAGGGCAATCCTTCCGCGTTTTTTAAGTGAGCTGGAGCGGCAACAGCGGTTACTTTACTTGTACCCATTGTTTCTCCGAGATAAGCCTGCCAAGCGGTAAGGTTGTCATCATTAGTCCAAAGTACATAGGGAGCCAGCTTTGGGTCCTCAACAGTATTCCGGTCATCAAGCATTGGATATATAAGAATTTGTTTTGCTAAAGAAGGGCCATTCCTGTCCCTTGCTAAGATGGTCAGTGCCGCAGACAGCCCTCCACCAGCACTATCGCCCATAACAGCTAACCTGTTGGGGTCTACTTGCAGCAATTTGGCATTCTTATGGAGCCAGCACAATGCCGAGTAACAATCCTCAATGGGGGTTGGAAAAGGATATTCTGGCGCTTTGCGGTAATCCACTGAGAGAAATGGCACCCCACTCTTTGAGACATAGTTTGCGACTAATCGGTCGTATATTCCTACATCATTGAAGATCAAGCCCCCACCATGTAAGTAGAGTACCGCTGACCCCGGCGTTGAGTTTTGTTTACAGTACCATCGCAATATGATGCTGGATTCATCGGGCAGCTTTACCAGAAAATCTTCTATTGATACATCGGTTGGCATGGGATGGGTTTGAAATACCTCTCTGAGAACATGCTCACCAACCTCACGTCTTGTGGCCACATCACCTACTTCTATTGGCTCTATGGATTCCAGTAAAGCCCTAAATTGCTTGATTGCTTGGCTGAATTGGCTGTCAAGGGTATAGGCCATGATCTTTCCGTATCTTATGGCTTGGTACTGACGGTAGGGTATTTCTATTGGAAAAAGTTGGACGCTTATAGCTTCGTCTATTTTTTCATCCATGTGTTGGAAATGCTGCCTGAATCCAGTGTTGCCTCGGGGGGTAACATTCATCCAGATGGGACGTTCAGAAGTAAAAGTGAAACTTTACAATCATACCTAAATGATAGCGTTCAGCGCTAATTCATTTGTGCCTATTGTGAAATTTTATGAAAAATAGCTTTATAGATTGACTGTGAGCAGCTACTAGGTGTGTGAAGTAATAGTTAAAAAATAAGAAAGATCCAGAGTAATAATTTTCAAGTTACCTCTCAACCCTCCTATCCAAAAATGTGTACGCATTATGGAATGGTTAAGTAACGTTAAGGATTCACTTTTACTGCGGTCTTTTAGGGTAATTTTCCTATTGAATCGCCAGCGCTAGTAAACCCCCGAAAAACTGGAGAGACACTCTGTATTTTGTGTTTTCACTAACAAACGATCTGTCAGGGATAAATAATGCTAAGAATAATTAACTCATTATCTATTTTTTTACTGGGAATCTCAGCATCGATGATGGCTGCTGGAGAAATTGATTCAGGGGATGCAAAGGTGCATCGGTTGGATTTGCAGGGACAAATTGATACTAGGGCACCGTTGTCAAAAACGTTATGGGCAGGGGCACATAATGCCTATGCTTCTTTCCAGTGGGATCAAGGAGTATATACCGATGTTAATCAATGGTATGCCCCTGAGAAGCTGTTCCATCGTGGTATCCGCTTAGTGGAGTACGATACCTACCCTTTATCCACGTTTAGTTCTACTCCACACATGTGTCACATGGGACTTGAAGAGGCCACTATGTGCATATACATGGTAGGCACAGCGGCAACTCTCGGGGATGGCTTTGATGAGATCACAGATTTTCTTGAGGATAATCAGGATGAAGTGTTATTTATAAAATTAGAAGCTTATGATTCAGATTATCTTCAGAATTTTAGGAACAAAATTGGTGAAAAGATTGAGAGTCGCCTGGGGGACTATGTTTTCAAGCCAACTGACTGGGGTTACGCGGAAGGGGATTGCGCTTCATTGCCAGTGCAAACTTTAAGCAAGCAAGATGTGCTGGATACAGGGCGAAACATTATTCTTTTTACTCAGGTACCTAGAGAGTATCCGCACACAGGGGATAATAATCTTTGCGATTATCATGATGAATCCAAAACAAGCAAGTATTTAAGGAATGTCTGGATTGGCGTAGATGAAATGGATGCTGCTGGCAATCTAACCTCCAATGAACCTTTGGCTCAAAATTCCAGCCAGTTGACAGTGGATTCTGATGGTAATAGCAGCGCTACCACCCACTATAAAAATGGAAATTTCAGTGTCGTACTGGATGCGACTACGGAGTACAGTAAGAACGATATCAAAATTTATGGTGATACCGTCCAAGAAAAAGCACAGGCAGGTTACCAGCTGATAGAGTTGGCTTTAGTTGAAGCCAATGCAACAACCATTGGAGCATCCAAAGCTCCACAAATTGAAGATTACCTTTGGTCTTGGCGAGATGACTGACCGGGTACCGAGCACAGTTGTAGTTGGCTAACTAATGATGGGGAGATTAGAGATTATGATTGCTCTACGATCCGTGTATTTGCGTGTGTAGATGCTAATAGGAATTGGCACATCAGTGAGTCCACCGGTGCCTGGGCTGATGGCTATAGCGCTTGTGCTGCAGAGGGCTATCAATACGGTATGCCTTATAATGCCCTTGAAAGTACTGAACTCTATGCTGAAAGAAATACTAAGGGCATAACAACTTCGGTTTGGGTAAATTATTATAAGGTATTTGAGGATTTTTGGCTTGCCAGCCAGGATGCTTACTCTGATTATGGTTACCTCAAAAAGGATGCGATTGGTGGCACTGGTGGTTCTGCATTTGATTCCATCGATTTAATCAAGCGTAAACTGCTTGGTAGCGGCACTATGAATTTGAAATCGGTACAAATTCGCTCTGGAAGTCGTATTGATGGGTTAAAGGCTTGTTATGAATTCCAGCAGGCTGTCAGCCATGCAAATGCGAGCGTTCATGAACTTTGCATTGAGTATGGTGACGGAGATGGTGGCTCAATGGGCTCTGTCCTTAGTTTTGACTCCGCCAGTGGTGAATATCTCGATGATGTTAAAATCTGCTGGGATGATGAAAAGTACAGTTCCGGTAGTATTTATTATTTAAAACTGACTTCCAGTACAGGGGAGACAGTTTCAGGTGGCATGCAGCAGGGTTCCTGTAAGAGCTATTCTTCTACCTCTACCCAGCAGATATTTGCTTTCCATGGGCGCCAAGGGGATGAAGTTATTGCTTTGGGTGTGCACAAGCTTTCCAGTTCTTTGATCAATGCTGGCTATTACGCAACGGAATGGCTCAATAATGACAACCCCTCCTCTGGTGGCATTGACTACGAAAGTTTTAATGAACACAAAGCGGCAGGTAATATCTCCAATACCTGTGAAGTAAAAGATGTCGTAAATGTTGTTGGTCGCTTGGCTGATTCCAAACTAGATTACAGGTTTACAGGAGAGAGTATATTAGTGGGGAATCTCGGTTCTAATTATCGTTTCTTCTGTGCAACAGAGAATTGTAGTGATTACGAGGTAAAATACTTCTTTACTACGCCTTCTTGTTTGCCCTAGGTGGCGGAGGTGAGGGCGGGTTGGGAGGCCCAATCCGCACTTACTCTAAAACCTTATTGAATATTTATGGGCACATTTGCTTGCTTCTTTTTGCTCAATCTCACTTTATCCCACTTTATGACTCCCGCAATGAGCCCAGAAATGATCAATAAGCTTGAACAGATTTTCACTATCCCCAGAGGCTCTTGATAAACAAGCCAGCTAGCTAGGAGACCAAAAATTGGTACCAGTAAGGTAAGAGGAGCGATAGTTGATAAACGGTAAGTGACAACCAAACGATTCCAAATCCAATAGCCTAGTAAGGTGGTGGGCCAAGCCTGAAATAGAATTGAGGCTAGGGTAAGCTTATCAATTTCAATAAGGTTGTTTAAAACCTCTTTACCTTCCAGAGCCAACGCAAGAACCAGTAAAGGGATGGGAGCAAACAGAAGGCTCCAAACAATAAAAGCGAAAACCTCCTTGGTATTGGCCGCTTTGACAATCAGACCACTGATACCCCAGCAAGTTGCTGCCAGAATCACTAGCACCACCCCGAGGGGCTGACACTGCCATCCTCAATAAGGAAAGCAATCCATAATCCTAAGATTGCCAGGCTGGCTCCCAATATTTTTTGTGCACTGACCGTCTCTTTAAGGATCAGCCAGCCAAGTAATACGCTAATTGCTGCATTGAGCTGGAGCAGCAGTGATGCCATACCTAGAGAGAGCCCAGCAGTAAGCGAGCAAGTAGCAAGTCCCCAGATACCTGTGCCAAAGACCAAGCTATAGCTGAGGATATAGCGCCAGGCAACGGGCGGCTTGGGAATAAAGAAAATGGCCGGTATTGCTGCAAGAGTGAAGCGCAGCGCGGTAACTAGTAGTGGATTGAGATTTGTCGTACTCACTTTAATGGCAATAAAGTTGACTCTCCAAATAGCCATCACGAAAATTCCAAGGCTCAAATCTTTGTATCTCATAACTACTGTCCCATTGATATCGGGATAGTTTCTGTGCATTCTGAGGTTAGGGACAGATACAGATTTCAATTAAAAAAAGTATACAGTTTGTTACTTTCTGCCCAATAAGGGGCTGGAAGGTTAATTGAGTTTGGGGAGTATGATGCGGTACAAGAGAATGGCTGATCATTTAATGGAAGATATTCGCCAGGTAAAGGTGCAGCCAGGACAAAAGCTTCCGTCTCTACGTCAGCTTGCTCGGGTGAATGAGGTTAGCCTGACTACCGCATTGAATTGTTATCGTTATCTGGAGGAGATGGGATGGGTGAGGACGACGTCTACCATGAGTTAGATCACCAGGGAGTCCCTCCACTCCCAGCATGCCATTGGGATACCGGGGGATACTTATTATGGTGTGGATCTATATCAAAAACACTGAGTTCTGGTTATCGACTGGGTTGGTGTTTGCCTGGACGATATTTAAATTATTACAGGCAGCAACGTCAACTCGAGAGCTTAGGGGTAAATTCACCACTCCAATTGAGCTTGGCTGATTTTATCTGTAGTGGGCAATATGCTAAGCACCCGGCGACATTGAGACCCCGATTGCGGGAGCAAGTTGATCAGTATCGTAATTTCCTGACTGACCATCTCATCCCAAAGGTGTGGATTAGCATGCCAACAGGAGGATTGGTTTTATGGCTTCAAGTTCCCAGGTTAAATGGATAAAGGCTTTCATGATGGTACAATATATGGAAAACCTATAAAAGATACAGTAAAAATATTAAAAGATTTATCAGAAAACTTTAATTTAATTGTATTTTCTTGTAAATGTAACCCTGATAGACCTTTAGTTAATGAAAAAACCGCCAAAGAGTTGATTGAAGAATGGTTAAAAGATAAAGGAATGTTAAAATACATCAGAGAAATTACTTTTGAAAAAACAAATGTTGTTGCTTATTTTGACGACAAAGCAATAAAATTTGAGAATTGAGCTTCTTGTAAAGAAGAATTAAAGAAAAATGGAATTGTAAAATGAAAGTTTTAATAACGGGCGGGTTAGGGTTTATAGGTTATACTTTTGCAAAATTTCTTAAACTTAAAAAACATGATGTTCATATATTAGATAAAAAAACGCCCACCTCTTCACAGAGAAATGAGTTTACTTGCTTTTCATTTGATATGTCCAATAAAGAAAAATTTTCTCTTTTGGGTGAAAAATATGATTATATTTTTCACTTTGCGGCTCAATCAGGAGGATATAAATCTTTATTAGATCCTCAAGAAGATTGTTTATATAATTGTTTGGCTACTGTAAATTTGATAGATTATTGTAAAAAAACAAATATCAAAAAAATAATCTTGTCTTCTTCTATGTCTGTTTATGGAAATAATGAGTTTGTCACAGAAGAAACAAAGGAGAATCCAATTAGCTTTTATGGAGTAAGTAAGCTAGCAAGCGAAAACTATGTTAAGTTGCTATATGAGCATAATAACATTCCTTATACAATTTATAGGTTGTTTGCTACATATGGAGCAGGGCAAGATATGGACAACCTTCACCAAGGAATTGTCAGTATTTATTTGAAATATGCTCTTGATACCGGAGAGGTTCCTATAACGGGAAAAAAAGATAGAGTAAGATCGCTTGTGCATGTAAACGATGTCTGTGAAGCATTTTATCTGTCTATTTCAAATGAAAAAACAGATAGTCAAACATATAATGTTCTGCATGAGGAGCCTCAAACTCCTGAAAAAATAATAAATCAAATTTCAAAAGTGTTAAACAAGAAAGTTTCCATAATAGAAAAAAAAGGTTATGTAGGAGATCAGACACATATAACAGGAGTTAATAATAAGCTAAAGTCAATAGGGTGGGAGCCAAAATTTAATTTATCTTTAGGCGTTAAACACTTTTATGATAATTTTGAGAATATATGAAAAATTTTACAGCAGTCATACCTGTAAGAGCAGGTTCTCAAAGAGTTAAAAACAAAAATTTTAAAAAATTTGCGGATAGCAATCTTCTGCAAATAAAAATCAATCAGGTTAAAAAATTACCAGTTGAAGATATTATAATAAACACTGATTCAGAGTTAGCGATTGAAATCGCAAAAAAGAACAATTTAAAGTATTTTAGAAGAGATCCATATTATGCTTCTTCTGATTGCTCAAATAGCGAGTATCACGAATATTTGGGAAGCACAACCAAATCTAAAAATATTATAGTGACACAGGTTACAAGCCCTCTTGTAAACGAAAAAACTTATTTAGAAGCAATAGAAACATATTTCAAAGGTGATTTCGATTCCTTAATGTCAGTAGTCTCATTTAAAGAGTTTATTATATTTGATAATAAGCCTTTTAATTTCACAAAAAATAAAATGCCAAATTCTCAAGATTTACAAGAATATCTTATCCCCACCTTTGGGCTTGTTATATGCAAAAGAGAAAAATTGATAGAAGATAAGAACTATTTGTGTGGCCAAACTCACTACTATAAGATTTCTAGTGAAGAATCAATAGATATTGATACCGAAATGGATTTTAAAATAGCAGAAATGCTATATAAGGACAAATTTAATATTTAATTAAAGTCATTATTTACTGTCAAATGAGATTACATTCCCAACTCTAGTAAATGAGTACCGCTTGGATATATGAACTGGTGTATGTTTCAGTAGCCTAAATTATTATAAAGATTGACAGAGGGGCAATTGCGGTTTTCCTTTAAGGTATTAAAATGGAGAGTGTTCGCAGGCAAAAAAACAGCTGAAGCAACTGGTTAATCTAATCAATCGGTGTATTAGTGTATAAGTTTTATTACTGGGTCTGGTGACTATGACTTAGTTTATTGTGCTCTTCTCATGCTTTGGGCCCTTTTGCAATTGAGTAGTACCTGCATACCTCAATGGACGATTTTGGTTAATAGAGGGTTGCTCTGTCACCATATTACAAAAATGTTTCATTCGATTGCTTCACTTTGCTAGAATCCGCGACGATTTTGAGAGAGTAAGTTCACGGAGGATTTCGAATGAAAACCATTGCATCCTTATCTGTAGTAGCTATGGCTGTTGCTGCTGCTATTCCTGCACAGGCCAACACAACGTTTGATTTGCCGAATTTTAGCCAATGCTCCGAGGCTGCGACTCAGAGCAATACAAATGACCGTGAGGTGTACCGCATTTTTTCAGATTTCTACTATGAAATTGAAGATAAGCGCGAGTATGCCGTTATCGCGGTGAAAAACTGGGCAAAAAACTTTGCCTCTAGCTGTATCACTTCCACCACTCAAATCACATTAGATGATGTACAGTGTGATGATTTTATCGGTGGTGCGCCAGTTTGCCGTATAGAAAGTGATGAAGGTGACTATGTTGTTGTAAAAGACTACGTTGATTCCACCAATGTAGTCCTTTCCAAGCATGACCAACAAAACTGGCCTGCAGTTCACACCTCTAATGACATGGACATGCTGTGGATGGCCAATCCTGCGAAGTGTTACTCCGACCTTCTAAAGTCTGGTGTGGATTCCCAGGCGTATTACCTGGATGCCTATAATTACCGTTACTTTGGTGATTACCGATTTGTGTTGGCTAGAACTACACGTGATCTGGTGCAAAATCTGGCTGGACAATCTAATCAATGTGCCTATGAAACGATAGGTATTGAAGCCAATAAAATGGAGTGTTCAGAGACCTCTGGCGGTACTAAAATATGTGCTTCCAGGCACACCAATGCAGGTTATTTCGTATTTGTTAGTGATGACAACCACGGAATGCATGTGGTATTTAATCGCTGGGACTGATAAGTATTGATGGTTGTGAAAGCTCCTCAAGTGGGAGCTTTTTTTGTTTCTCTGTGATATTTCCCTGTTAATAAGATAGGCTTTTTGTTCTCCAATACGCTTAACTGTCCCTGGCCCCATTTCAAAGTAATCTCTAACTTTTTAAGCTGAGGGAATAAACAACTGGTTTCAGCTACTCAGTATGAAGGTAATTCCTGAGAGCTTTGGCTACCGCCTCTCCCCTTGTTCTGAAAAATACTCCTTTCGCTGAATATTGATTTTAGGGGCAGTATTTATTTCCCCTTGCTATAAGTGCTTTAGGCTGATAGCCTGAAAATGTGATCACATTTTCAGGCTTTTGAAGACTCTTATTTTTTTGATAAATAAATTCAGGGAGTAGAAGTATGCAGGGTGAAATAATAACTGCCACGCCAAAGCATGCCGATATAGTAGCGCATCTAGTTGCCAAGCTATTAATGGCTTTGGTGGGGCATAAGCGTGAAATCGAACCTGATCAACTCATTGAGGCAAGTAACAAGCTGCTGGTAAGGGAGAGTGCTTATAATGCTTTTCTTTATAGAGTTGAGGGTGAGATTATTGCTGTTATTACCGTTTCCAGGTCTGCAGCTATTTATGCTGGGGGGTATTATGGCGTAATTGAAGAGTTTTACGTAGAGCCTGAATACCGAAGTCAGTCGATTGGAAAAAAAATGCTGGACCGAGTGGTTTATTTTGCAAGAGAGCAGGGGTGGCCACGTTTGGAGGTGAGTACACCAGAGAAGGACAAGTGGAGCAGGACAGCAGATTTTTATCGTCGGGAAGGATTTTCAGATAACTCTAATGGGGAGAGGTTGAAGCTGGAATTATAGTCCTTATATTCCTATAAGGTTCGGTACGTTCTGTATGCCTATTTTCCTTGCGGTTTTTATTGATTGTATCGGGCCCTATATAGGCTGGGGAATCGGTGTGTATTAAAGTGGGAAGGTTTATATTAATTCGCTCTCATCCTTTAAATTTAGGACTTTGTAAGGGTGCCTCAACAAGCTTTCTACAAATAATACTTCTATAACATTGAGCGTTGAGAGTGGACGGGAAATATATGCTATGCCGATTAATGTAAATATTTGTTTGGTGGTGAAAAACTCCCTGCTTTAGCCTTTTAACCTTTTAACCTTTTAACCTTTTAACCTTTTAACCTTTTAACCTTTTAACCTTTTAACCTTTTAACCTTTTAACCTTTTAGCCTTTAAGGCTGAATAAATCGTTGTGGCAACATTAAGTTGCACGATTTTTTAGTGGTAAATGTCTAGGGGGTTGTGGTGGTTGAAATAAAAATAGAGTTTGGCTCTTTGAGATTTTCTAGCCTAGATGTTCGGAATTACAATAAGTACTGAAAAAGATTCTCATTTCCGTCTGAGTTAATGCTTGGAAATATGATTTAGTAGATGTTTTATTGATATTATTTTGCCTGACTGTTTAGTTCTGTAGGGCGCTTATGCTTTACGGAAAAACTGGTTAACAGTGTCATCATCTCGTTCTTGATTTTTGCGGTTTAATATAATTAACTGCCGCTCGGGTTTAAATATTTTCACCTTTGGTGTGCTCGCCAAGCTGGGGAATAATAAATATATATCGCTTGGTGAAGAGGGTGTTAAAAATCAAATATGAATACATTGCACTAAATTTATAAACATAAGGTCAGTTAAAGCAGTCGGCCGTTTTTATTACAAGGAAAATAATGAAACGTCGCGATCTTCTGAAAGCCGCAGGTGCTCTATCGGCACTGCCACTGGCTGGTATGACCAGTTCTACAGCTCAGGCAAGTAATCGCCTAGAGGATTCCACCTTCCCAAAGTCAATTATGCATGGCAGCCTGCAGGATTCTTCCGGTTTCCTTAAGGTGGTTCAAGGTAACTTGCCTGATGATGTTACCGGCCATTTGTTGATGGCCGAGGGGATTCCTCTCGCTCCTAACCATTTGACTCCAAATGGAAAAGGTGCGCTTACCCGGTTGGATTTCAGTGGTAGAGCCAGTAATGGCAGTGTGGCTTATACGCGAAAAATGATCAGAACCGCCTCTGCAATTATGCAGGAGCAAGATTTGAGTGGTTTCGATAAGTTTAATTTGCTGGGGGGAACTATCTATTCCAGCCCAAATCTTGGCTTTATGAATTATTGCAATACGGCCCCCAATTATATGGGGGAAAATCGCTTTGCGATGAGCTATGAGGGTGGGGTGCCCTATGAGTTCGATGCTACCACTCTGGAAATGATAACCCCTATTGGTGAGGTGGGAGAGTGGGAATCCAGTCTTCCTCCTCTATTGGATAACCTAACGCCAAAGAAGTGGTTGTTCCCACAAATTCGCACTACTGGTCACCCCTTCTTTGATTTGGCGTCCGGTGAGTGCATTACCATCAATTATGGTGGCAATATGGGTGACTCCGGTCGCTCGGGCTTTATTCGCTTGATTTCCTGGGATCAGCGGGGGGCTTTCAAAAGCTGGAATATTCGTGATCGCCAGGGAAATAACGCTTATATCGCGGCCAGTTCCCACTCCCTGGGGGTTACTCGTAACCATGTCATTATTTTTGAGACCGCGGCGAGGGTCGAATCC
Organism: Microbulbifer mixtoriginis (SeqCode); assembly: GCF_052467235.1. Taxonomy (NCBI): domain Bacteria; kingdom Pseudomonadati; phylum Pseudomonadota; class Gammaproteobacteria; order Cellvibrionales; family Microbulbiferaceae; genus Microbulbifer; species Microbulbifer mixtoriginis (SeqCode). The sequence continues at coordinate 3,908,556 of NZ_CP174305.1, forward strand.
ACTCGTATTCTCGGTACCCATATTGTGCTGCCGCAGGAACACAAAACTCGCTGTTGGGTGATACGCAAGTCGGATATGGTACCTGGGCGTGAGGATATTATTGCTGACTACCTGGAGCTGGGCTTTGATACCTCCGATATTGTTTGCAACTATGACGACAGTGCCGGTGAAATCACTCTCTATGGCCAGTATATGGGAGCCATGGATAAGTCTGAACAGCTGTTCCGCTATGAAATATTCCAAGAGGGTGGGCTAGTGCCCAAGTGGTTGTCCGGCTATCCGGCGGCGCCTGTGGATGTTGGAGGTCTGGTGCGGGCTAGAATTCAGGTAACGTCCAACTTTGCACGGGAAATCAAAGACGATTACCGGGTTATCCGCGATGAAAACCTCCTTTGGGATATGAATGACCCAGCTTATCGAGGGCACTTTCAGTTTCCAGAGACATTTGAGCATCTGTATTGGGCTGCGGTGGGCTACCGCCCAGATTTGGTTTCTATGCGCGTTTCCTGGGCATACCGCAATTACCCAGAACGTTTTTATAGTTATTGGGATATGCCCGAGCAAAGTAAGCCATCTGCTTTGGTGCATATGGATTGCACCCGCATGCAAATTGCCGATGCTTATCAGTTCCCCGATGACTGTGTGATGCGGACACCGCAGTTTATGGCGCGGCCTGGATCCACCGCGCAGAATGATGGTTATCTAATTGCTGCGGTTGTTCGGAAAAATCCGAGTAGTGCGCAATCCAACGGTAAAGAGTTCTGGATATTTGATGCTGCCGCACTTAGCCGGGGGCCACTCTGTATCCTCGCCAGTGAGTCTTTGGAATTTGCTACCACTAACCATGCCCTGTGGGTGCCCTCTATAGGTCGCCGTCCAGCTATGGCTTACCGTTCTGGATATGGGGATTTCCTACGTAGTAAAGCGCCTGATCACAGTCGCAATGTTCAGGAAATAATCGACCGGGAGCTACTACCTAGATTTGGTTAATTTTTTCATTAATTGAAATACAACAACTCAGTAATGCAACAACAAGGAAGCAAAGGCATGTACCATCCACTTCTCTCCGGGCGAAGTCATTTGTTGCGCCGGGCTACCAATTTCTTGTGTGCGGCAGGTTTGTTTTTTGCTGCGGGGGCTTCGGCGGAGCAGTTACCTCCCCCCATTGATGTACCTGAGGTTTTGAAAAACTATCAGGACACCCAGGATTGTTTTCCCGGTGTTATTCATGACCCTTCAACAATCGCTGAGGTACAGTCGATAGTGCGCGATGCTGCGGCTCAGGGGCGCAAGGTCATGACCGGTACCCGGCGCTTTAACAGCCAGATAGACGCGGCTTGTGCGGGCAACGGCGAAGTGCAAATCACTCTGGAAAATATGAACCAGGTGGTTAGCCTGGATAAAGAAAACCGCTTGGTAACTGTTCAAGCTGGTATGCGTTTTAATGATCTAGCAGCCTATTTGCGTGAGCATGAACTCAGTGTACCGATGGTTACTGAGCTGGCGATCTTCTCGATTGGCGGGATGCTCGGCAGCGGCACTCATGGATCCACCTTTACTCAGAAAAGCAATATGATTTCTGACTATGTCACCGAGATAAAGCTCGTTGATGGCAAGGGGAATCTGCGTGTAATCACTGGTGAACTACTCAATGCTGCGCGGGTTAACCTTGGTGTTTTGGGGGTTGTGGTTGAAGTGACTATTGAAGCCGAACCCGGCTACAAGGTGCAAGCCAAAGTGAAGGGGCACCGGGATGACAGCGATCTGGAGAATGTCATTTTGGGCTTGGCTCGGGATAACCACTCCGCAAATATTGCCTGGTTCCCAGGTCTCGGCCGCTATACGGTTACTACTTATAATAAGGTTCCTTTGGACACCCGGGGCAATGCTTATAACGCTCAAGCTGATGTCTCGGATTTTTCCGAATATCTCTTTGGCCTGATTTTTGATAGCTTGCATGAAGCCGACAGTGCTGCCCTGCAGTGCTTTGCCGCATCTCTGCGCTATACGGCCCGCTCCAGTTCTTATTTCCGCGATGTAAATACCGGTCTAAAGAAATTCATCAAGCCCACGGGGCACGCGGATCTGATGCAGCATTTTGTCTGTAAAGAGCCGAACAATTGTGTTTGGGATAAGTTGCCGATTGCCTTGCAGGAAGTGGCCATACCTTTTGAGGAGCTGCCCAACTGGATTGCCGATGTGCGCCAGATTATTGCCCACAGTGAGCGCACCTGCTTCCCCTTGAACGGTATTTACTTCCGCTTTGGTAAGGCCTCCGATAGCTATCTGGGAATGAGTGCTGGGCGCGACACCGCTTTTGTAGGTATTGAGTATACTCTGCGCCAGCGCGGTGAGGCGGTGCCTAAAAACTACTTTGTAAACCTGGAAATTGAGCAGATGTCGCTACGCAAATATGGCGCCAGACCGCACTGGGGTAAGAATTCGGTGGCTATTTTTGAGGATATGCCCTCGCGCTTCCCGAAATGGTCTCAGTTCCTTGATGCCAAGGCGGAATTGGATCCTGAGAATGTCTTTACCAATCCATTCTGGCAGCGGGTTAGTGGCCAAGACCCTCTTGAGAATTATCTAACGCCCCAATGTAATGCTGACGGGCAGTGCTATTGCAGAACCGATGCACATTGTGAGCAAGGGGCAACTTGCCAAGCAGGTAATTGGTATTCCGAGGCGCGGATATGTAAGAAAGATTAGGCTTGTATTGATACAAAAGGAGTGGTGGTTTCACCACTCTTTTTTATTTTATTGATGATTGAGTGTTAATTCTTTGAAAGGTGCTCTTTAATATACAGGCAAAACTTTTCTGGATTTTCTATTGGCAACATGTGATTTTCTGAAGCCGCTTGCAATAATTTAGATGAAGGAGTGTGACTGGCAGCAGATTTGGATACTATCTGAAAGAGATTTCTGGTATTACTGCCGTATCCAATCGTAGTGGGGATTTGGATTTTCGACAGGTGCTCTTTATCCAGGCAGGGCTTTTCAGTTTGAGAGAGTTGTAAGGGCAGGGTGTGAGCATTCTCCAGTTGCTGGGCCCGAAGTACTGGTGCTTGTGAAGAGAAATAGCCAGCTCTGTTCCCGGAACCATCAATAAGAAACGCCACAGCCTCCTCAAGCTTACCATTGTCAACCGCTTCGAATACCTTGCCAAACATGGCTTCGGCATCCTGCATAAACGCCTCCATTTTCTTGGCATCCAGATGTCCTGGATAGCCAGGCTCATAGATAAATAAGCTTTTGAACAATTTGGGGGCTTTTATTGCTGCGCTTAAGGCAACATCAGCACCATAAGACCAGGCGATCAAGTGAATGGGGCCATCGCCAAGCGTGGCTGAGAAACTAATTAAATCATCGGCATGAGTTTCAATGCCAAAACTTCCACTCGAGCCTTTATTATCAACACCAAAATGTCTTTGGGTGAGAGAAACAACCCTGTATTCTTTTGCGAGTATACGATGGTGTGGTTCCCACATTCTTTCATCGGCAAGTGCACCATGAAGAAAGAGGACAGTTTCTTTAGGTTTTTCTAGTGAGTGCTTCATCTTTGGTATATAAGCTTTATTATTTATTTCTAACTTTTCACTCTCTGAATTAGAGAGCGCTAATAGCTTGGGTTTGCGCTTCTATGCCTTAAAGTTTTACTCTTTGTAAAGTCTGATAAGGGCCAAGAAGCTGATAGGGGCCAAGTTTACTCCAATCCCCCAAGTTTGTTCGCTTAATAGGGAGAGTGAGTATTCAGCACCGATGCTCAGGCGATATGTATCACTGAAGGGTGGATATATCAATAAAAAGGATGCGCCTACTCCGGTGGCAAGTTTAAAACTCAGAATAGGAGATGTAATCCAGGGGATCTGTACGATAAAAACCCGCTCAAGGTGCTTAATGTTTGAAGGGAATCTCAAAAATTTTATGCCCGCGTATACTGAGTATACAAAAAAGGCAAATACTAGGCTGCTACCAATTGCTTTATTGAATGTTAATTCTCGTGAAATCATGGTATCTGCTGCAACCATAATGCTTCCAATAGAGCCGCCTGCAATTGACGTGGCCAGTAAGATCTTTCTGATTATTGCTTTCAATGACTTCCCTTAAAACACCAATTATTCATATTCTTTTTTGCGGATAGCTTTTCCCAGATCAAGTATATTGATAATTCAATGATCTATGAGAGCCTGTCTCTCAATGAGTTAGCCTGATGGACCCCATTAACAAGAGCAAGATTAATAAACGATCTGCATAGCGAGAGCGCCCGGGTATAACTCAGGCGCTTTAAACTGGAGGATTGCCTTAAAAATTTATCAGGACAGTGGCAGGAGGGTATTTCTGTCTAATTTATTTTTCCAACAACTGATCCAACGGTAATTCAGTGCGGTAACGTACCTGTTTTAGGGAAAAGCTACTCTTAATATGATCAATACCCGGTAACTCCGTCAGTTTTTTATCGAGAAATTCCTGGTAGGCCTGTAGGTTGGGAACAACCACGCGGAGCAGGTAGTCGAAGTCACCGGTCATTAAGTAACATTCCATAACCTCCGGCCATTGGCCGATAACAGATTCAAAATCCTGTAGCTCTTTTTTCACTTGGTGGTTGAGGGTTACCTGAATAAAGACACTAACTGGAAGGCCTACTTTTTCGGGCTCCAAAAGGGTCACGGCGCGCTTGATAAATCCCTGTTCATTGAGATTTTTGACCCGCCGCGAGCATGGCGAGGGGGAAAGGCAGACTTTTTCTGCCAGCTCAATATTGGGAATAGTGGCATCCTCCTGGAGGATCTCCAGGATTTTTTTATCGATGGCATCCAGTAAATAGGCCATGGTTTTTTCCGTATCTCTTCTCTCTGAACGAACACCGGATTATCCGGCTGCTTCACTGCCATGCTGGCATGACAAAACATCCCGGTTGAGTCCTTTCTGGGCAATTATCCTGTTTTATGACTGCGCCGTGAAACCGTTTATTCTTTGTTATCAATATCCGCTCACTAGATCTGTGCTGAGTGACCAGCCACCACCTACTCGTTCACTCAGCTTTCCTGTAACCGACTTGCAAACTAGGAAGGTGGTTACGTGTAGGGGTAGATTCTGCGTCTCTCACAGTGGCGCCCCCGCGTAGGGCCTATTCGATGAATCCCTAAAAAACTGACTTTTTGAGTGAATTGTTGCTGGTAGTTTGTGATCTTTAGCGAGTTGTGTCCGTATTATGCCCTAGCCAGGCTTATTTTGGTATGACCTGCCCGGCCGGGCGGTGTTAATTTTAGCGGCTAGTAAGCAGATGCTTCGGTTTGGCTTTGAGCTGTTTCAGTAGGTGCCGAGAGAAATGTGGCACCGTGGCTATCGTCATCAAACCGGGCAAAAGAAAAGCAATAATGAATTAATAGGTGGTACCCATGGCAATGGTCGAAGGCGATCAGGAGCTGGGCTTTGATACCGAGTATTCTCTCAAAGCCGCATTTACCCGTGATTCTGGCCGAGTCTTTCTGACTGGTATTGATGCGCTGGTGCGCCTGCCGCTCATGCAGAAACGTATGGATGAGCTGGCTGGCCTGAATACTGCGGGCTTTATTTCCGGCTATCGGGGCTCCCCTCTCGGCGGTTACGACCAAGCGCTCTGGCGTCATAAGAAGCTACTCGCTGGGCACGATATCCACTTTGAACCGGGTATTAACGAAGACCTTGGGGCCACCAACATTTGGGGTACCCAGCTAGTCGATCACTACCGAGAGCAGGCTACCCGCGATGGGGTCTTTTCCATTTGGTATGGCAAGGGCCACGGGGTGGATCGCACCGCAGATGTATTTCGCCAGGCGAATATCCAGGGCACCGCCAAACTCGGCGGTGTGCTGGCATTGTGTGGCGATGACCACACCGCTGAGTCCTCCATGTTTTCCCACAACACCGATCAGATTTTTGAATCGGTAATGATGCCGTTGCTGTTTCCCACCAGTATCGACGAGTATCTCACTCTCGGTCTCGCTGGTATTGCACTTTCGCGCTTTTCCGGTCTGTGGGTAGGGTTCAAGGCCATTACCGAAACGGTAGAGGCCGGTGCCTCTCTGGTGGTTCCAAGCTTGCCACAGTTCACTATTCCGGCGGACTTCCCCATTCCTGCCCATGGCTTGAATTATGACCCGCACCTGAATTGGCCCGCTGAGCGCCTGGAGTACGAGCGCCGTATGCTGGAGGAGCGCTTGCCGGCGGCGCAGGCCTTTGCCTATGTCAATCGCCTGGATAAAACAACGCATGAAAGCGAGCGCAAGCGCTTTGGAATCGTGACTGTGGGCAAGGCCCATGGGGACCTGCTGGAAGCGTTACAACTGCTCAACCTGAGCGAGGAAAATCTGCGCCAGGCGGGCATTGCCATTTATAAGGTGGCGATGTCATGGCCCCTGGAGCCTCGCGGTATCAGTGAGTTTGCCGACGGCATGGAACGACTGCTGGTGGTGGAGGAAAAACGCCCGCTGGTGGAAGACCAGTTGAAGAAACTGCTGTATGGCTGGGAGGACAACCGCCGCCCGAAAGTAGTCGGTAAGAAGGACCTCAATGGTGAAGATCTGCTGCCGGCGATCTGGGGTTTTGGACCAGATCAGGTGGCCAAGGCGATTACCCGCTGGCTGGCAGATACTGACCTCGCACAGCGTTTGATCCCCCTGGCAGAAAAATTGGGAGGCAATGTGCCTCAGCGAGCACAAGGCCTGTTGGCGCGGGAGCCAATTTTCTGTGCTGGCTGCCCCCACAATACTTCCACCAAACTACCGGAGGGCAGCCTCGGCAGTGCCGGCATTGGCTGTCATATCATGGCGCTGGGCAAGGGGCTGCGCACCGATACTTACTCCCATATGGGCGGTGAAGGCGCCCATTGGGTGGGGTTGCACCGCTTCTCGAATGCCGAGCATATTTTCCAAAATATGGGAGATGGTACCTATAACCACTCCGGTTTATTGGCGATTCGCCAGGCAGTCGCCAGTAAGGTCAATATCACCTACAAAATCCTTCTCAACGATGCGGTGGCTATGACCGGTGGCCAGCCTGCCGATGGCGAGGTAAACGCTCCAAGTCTGGCCGCGCAGCTGCTGGCAGAAGGCGTTGGGGTGGTGGTTCTGCTCAGTGAAAACCCCGATCACTGGCATCAGCACCGCGGCCAGTTGCCGGCGAAAGTGGAAGTGTTAGACCGTTCAGAGCTGGATGCCGTCCAGCGCCGTCTGCGTGAAACGCCGGGTGTCACCGCCATTATTTACGAGCAGGTGTGCGCCGCAGAAAAACGCCGGCGCCGCAAGAAAAAACTGATGGTGGATCCGCCCAAGCGCCTACTGATTAACCAGCGCGTGTGTGAGGGTTGTGGTGATTGCAGTGTGCAGTCGAGCTGTATCGCCGTGGAGCCCCTGGAAACCCCCTATGGCCGCAAGCGTCAGATCAATCAGTCCAGCTGTAACAAAGATATGCGCTGTGCCGATGGCTTCTGTCCCAGTTTTGTCACCATCGAGGGTGGTGAGCTGAAGAAACCGCCGGTTCAGTCTCTGGCTGAGTCCCTGGATTCTGCCATCGTCGATTTGCCGCCAGCGCCGGTGGCAGCCCTGGAACAACCTATTAGCATCTTGGTGGCCGGTATCGGCGGCAGCGGTGTACTCACTGTGGCGGCACTTTTGGGTATGGCCGCGCACCTGGAAGACAAGGGCAGTACCACGCTGTATTTCACCGGCCTATCACAGAAAAATGGTGCGGTGGTCGCCCACGTAAAAGTGGGTGCGCGCCCGGAAGCCATCACTACTGCACGTATCCGCGATGGCGCCGCTGAGCTGCTGCTCGGTTGCGATATGGTCACCGCTGCGGGCCAGCGCCCGAAATTTGCCACGGGCAAAATGCGTGCGCTGGTGAATACGGCGGAGGTGCCGGTGGCGGCCTTCGTACGAGACAACGAATTAGCTTTCCCGGCGGATGCCACCCAACAGAGCATTGAGTCCCTCTGTGCCGAGTATTTCGCCTTCGATGCGAATAAGTACGCACAGGCGCTGTTTGGCGATACGGTTGCCAGCAACCTGATGATTATGGGCTTCGCCTGTCAGAAGGGACTGCTGCCAATTGGTGAGGCGGCACTGGAGCGGGCCATCGAACTGAATGGTGTGGCAGTGGAAAATAACCTGCGCGCATTCCGTGCGGGGCGCTTGTTGGCGACGGACCCGAGGGCGATAGAAAAGCTGGCGGTACCGGCGCAGCCCGTAAAGATGATCGAGCCGCAGGAATCTGTGGAGCAACTGATCGCGCGTTTGAGCCGCGAGCTGGTTGAATATCAAAATGCCGCTTACGCTCACCAGTTCACACAGGGTATCGAGCATTTATACCGAGCGGAGCTGGCTCTTGCCGGCACGACGGGGGAATTGACCCGCACTGCAGCCAACAGCTTGTTCAAAGCCATGGCCTATAAAGATGAGTACGAGGTAGCGCGCCTGTACAGCGGCGAGGATTTCCAGCGTCAGTTGCGCGAGACTTTTAGCGGTGATTATTCCCTCAAATTCCATATGGCCCCGCCATTGCTGGCACGCCCCGATGCCAGTGGCCGGGTGCGCAAGATGCAGTTTGGCCCTTGGATGGGCCGCTTAATGCCATTGTTGGCACGTGGTAAAGCGTTGCGTGGTTCCGTGCTGGATGTGTTTGGCTACACCGAAGAGCGCCGCGCCGAACGGGACTGGGCGCGCCAGGTGGCACAGGCGGTGAAGTCGGTGGCGGCTCAGCTAAGCGCTGACAATCTTGCCGAAGCCCAGGAATTGCTGGCAATTCCTATGCAAGTGCGCGGTTACGGGCATGTGCGTGAGCAGAAATTTGCCCAGGTACAGGAGCGCTGGCAGCAGTTATTCACCCAGTTTACCGCGGGGAACAAGGAGCAGGCGCCGGTGGCGGTTTCCTGAGCCCCTGGGTAAGCAACGGAAAGAGTGCATCGGAAATAAGTAAGGAATGGATGTATGGCAGGGACGCCAGTGATATTTCTTACCGTGTACCTGGAGGCAAAATCTATCGGGTCTAACCCGGCCGAAAGGGGATCAGCGGATTGAGAAACAGACCGCGGACTCCAGTGAGTGAAACCGGAGCTTCTACTGCGGAAAAACACAGGCAGTCCATGTCCTGAGTGGCGATGGGCCTGTGTACCTGCCCCGGCTCGCGCAGGACAAAATCCCCCCGCCCATAGATACCGTTGTGATCGGAAAAGCTGCCGTGCAGTACCAGGGCGAATTCCCGCCCACGGTGATCGTGTTTCGGTAGTCCGCTGCCGCTGCGCAGGCTGTGAAAAGCCACTTCATACTCTCTCTGTCCAGACTTGAGCCGGCATATTTGTAGGTTGCGAGTCAGGGTCTTCCAGCGCCTGTTTGGATTGCTGGCCAATAATTTATTTAACACTTTGGGTAAGTGGTCCATAGCCGGTTCCCTGCTGACCGGGGCCGGGGTGGAGCTTTCTTCATTTTTGTGGAGGATTTTCTCCGGGATCTGGCTGATGCGTTCCATCAGGCGCTCGAAGGCGTTGGCTTGCAATGGCTGCGCCGGGCTCCCATTTAGGAGGGAGCCACCGAGATTGTTCAGGGTATGCAATTGGGATCGGCAATCAGCACACATCTGCACATGGGCTGCAACAACCAGGCTGGGGCCCCTGGCCAAGCTGCCTGAGGCGTATTCCAACAGAAGGTTTTCATCCGGGTGATGGCGAATCATTGGATGTTTACCTGACGAACCGAGCTTGCAATTTCTTCATGGCCAGGCGCACCCTGGATTTGACCGTGCCCAAGGGGAGGCGCAATTCTTCGGAGATCTCGCTGTGGGATTTTCCCTCCATATAGGCCTTTTCCAAAATGTGGCACTGTTCAGCGGGCAGGGCGCTGAGGCCATCGGCAATATCGCGCTCGTTGCGCTTGTGTTGTAAGAACAGCAGCGGCTGGCTTTCCAGGTTCTCATCCCAAATATCGGCCACATCAACATCGTTGTCGCGATTTTGATGGCGCTGGTTGCGGCGCAGCATGTCAATACGGCAATTGCGCATAATAGTGAATATCCAAGTGCTGGCCGAGGCCTTGCCCTGGTCAAAGCGGGGGGCTTTATGCCATACCTTGAGCATAACTTCCTGCACCAGTTCATCGGCCGCTTCGGCGTTGAGTGCCTGGGTACTGCGGCTGTGGTGGAAGCCCTTAATGAGCGGGGCAAAATGTCGGAAAACACGCTCAAACGCCTGGCGGTCGCGCTGAGCGCCAACCTGCGTTAGCAGCCTGCTCCAGTCGTCCTTGTAGTCCTGGGAAGCTTTCACCGCAATTCCATTGCCGTTTTGTCTTTGCCTATGCGCCATATTAGCGCTCTCTAATGTTGTGTCGATCCTTACTACGCATCTGCGCACTAAATGGATTGGGTTATTTTTATTTTGGCGCTGTGATCTGCCATTGGCAGGCTAACGTAAATCAGAGGGGTAGCGCCGCGGAATACAGTGGAAGGGAAAATGAGCAGCCGCACATTGGTAAAAGAAGTCCAGTCTTATTATCGGGATTTTTTGGTTAGAGACCCGGCGGAACTGTCAAATATGTACAGTGACAAAATTGTGTTTCGCGATCCTCTGCACCGAATCGAGGGGCTCCCCGCCCTCAAGGCCTATTTCTCTGATATGAGCCACGGCCTTACCCAGTGTCGCTTTCGCTTTGAGGAGGCTTCCATTACCCGTGATAGTGCCTGCCTGCCCTGGTATATGCACTATGCACACCAGTCTTTGAAGGGCGGCCGGCCGCTGCGTTTACGCGGTTGTAGTTTGGTGCGTTTTTCTGACAAAGTGTTTTATCACGAAGATTTCTATGACATGGGGGCAATGGTGTACGAGCAGGTGCCCCTGCTGGGCTCCCTGTTGCGCAGGATTAAGTTGCGTCTGGAGCGGGGCTGACTGGTGACGGAGATTCGCAACAGGACACTATGGGTTACCGGAGCCAGTTCCGGCATTGGCCGCGCCCTGGTCTTGCGCCTTGCCGAGCATAATAACTTTGTAATTGCCAGTGGGCGCCGGCGTGAAGCGCTAGAAGAGCTGCAACAGCTCGCTCCCACACATATTCGCATACTCGACTGCGATGTGGCCGACGACAGTGGTATGGCCTCTACCTTCGAGCGCCTCAAGGATTTAACCGATCATCTGGATACGGTGATTGCCTGTGCTGGCACTTGTGAGTACGACGATGATTTACAGCTTGATACCACAATGTACCGGCGGGTTTTTGATGCCAATTTCTTTGGTGTAGTGAATACATTGCATTGTGCTTTACCGCTGCTGGCTGTCAGTGCTTTTCCGGTTTTTGCCGCATTGGGCAGCTTATCTTCGCTAGTGCCATTTCCCAGGGCAGAGGCTTATGGCAGCTCCAAAGCCGCGCTGGATTATTTTCTGGCATCGGTACGTGGGGATGTCTGTCATACCAACCTCAAGGTCGTGTTGATCCGCCCTGGTTTTGTCGACACACCGCTCACCGCGCAGAACGACTTTGACATGCCTTTTTTGATTAGCGCGGAGCAAGCAGCGGAGTATATTGAGGTGGGGTTGGCTCATAGAAAATCCATAATCGATTTTCCTCTGCGCTTGAGCCTGCCACTGCGTTTTCTCGGATTTTTCCGTTCTCTTTGGTTTCGTTTTTGCACACCAAAAATAAGTAGGATTCGTACCTTAAGGAAGAGTTGATGCGTATTGCCATCGTCGGGAGTGGAATTGCCGGCATGACGGCGGCTTATCTTTTGAGCCGCAAGCACGAGATTACCTTGTTTGAATCACAGGACCGCCTGGGGGGACATACTGCGACTATTGATGTAGAGGAAGAAGGCAAACGAACCCTGGCTATTGATACCGGCTTTATCGTGTATAACGACTGGACCTACCCGAACTTTATTCGTTTACTCAATGAGCTGGGTGTCGAATCCCAGCCAACCTCTATGGGTTTCAGTGTGCGCTGTGATCGGGAGGGCTATGAGTATGCCGGCAACAATCTCAATACATTATTTTCCCAGCGCTCCAATCTTCTCAGTGCCGGCCACTGGCGCATGTTATGGGATATAGTGCGGTTTAATCGCACTGCTATGCGAGATTGGCGCGAGGGGCGTCTTCACGAGGGCCTGACCCTGGGTGAGTATTTACCGGCAAATGGCTATTCGGCCGAATTTGCCAACCGTTATCTGGTGCCCATGGGTTCGGCAATTTGGTCGGCCAGTGTGTCGCAGATGCTGGAATTCTCGGTGAGCTTTTTTGTGCGCTTCTTTTTCAATCACGGGCTGCTCAATCTGCTGCGGCGGCCACAGTGGCGCGTGATTAAAGGGGGCTCTCGCTCTTATATTCCTGCGCTGAGTGCGCCCTATGCCGACAGGATTCGGCTCTCCACTAAAGTGGAATCCCTCTGGCGCAAGGAGCAAAGCGTAGAGCTAGTGACCAGTAAGGGGGAGCAGCTGACGTTTGATCAGGTAATCCTTGCCTGCCACTCGGATCAAGCGCTGGAATGCCTTAAAGATGCCTCTAATCTGGAGCGACAACTGCTGAGTGCCATCCCCTACGCGTGCAATAGTGTGGCTCTACATACCGATTCCACTTTATTACCACAGCACAGGCGCAGTTGGTCCAGCTGGAATTACCGCTTACGTGCCGAAAGCGATGAGCTGCCGGTACTCACTTACAACATGAATATCCTGCAGGGATTGGCAACGGATAAAACTTATTGTGTCACCCTGAATGCTGAGGAGCGTATCAACCCCAAAAAAATTCTCGCTCGCTTTGAATACGCGCATCCCCAGTTTTCTGTAGCGGGTAATCGTGCCCAACAGCAGTGGGAGAGGATAAACGGAGTGAATCGTACCTGGTTTTGTGGCGCTTACTGGGCCAACGGCTTTCATGAAGATGGGGTATGCAGTGCGCTGCGGGTTGCCAAAGGGCTTGGGGTTGATTGGTGAAGGAAAAGCCAAAGGCTATCGTTGCGGGCGCGGCCATGAAGAGCGCTATTTATACTGGCTGGGTTCAGCACCGTCGTTTTGCACCCCGCCAAAATCAGTTCCGCTACAAAGTGTTTATGGTTTATTTAGACTTGGCGGAGCTGGATGACTTTTGCTCGTTATCGCGCTGGTGGTCCAAAAAGCCCTGGGCACCGGCTCGATTTCGTCGCGAGGATTTTTTTGGCGATCCGGAACTCAGTGTCGAAGAGGCTGTATGTCTCAGGGTTGAGGGGGTTGCGGGAGAGCGCCCGCAAGGGCCCATACGCGTGCTCGCTAATTGGCGCTACTTTGGCTATAACATGAATCCCATCAGTATTTATTACTGTTTTGATGCCGAGGGCAGGGAAGTGCATTGGCTATTACTGGATGTTCATAATACTCCCTGGAAGGAGCGTCATAGCTATGTACTCGATTGCCGCTCTGGGGCTCGTGTACAGAAAGTAGCTTTTGCAAAGACTTTTCACGTCTCCCCATTTATGCCGATTTCCCAGGGATATCGCTGGAGAAGTATTACTCCCGGCGATCGCCTAACCGCTTATTTACAGAATTTTGATTTAAGCGATGAGGAGCAGGAAGAGCGCCCCTTATTTGATGCCATTCTCAGCCTGCGCCGCAGTGAGCTGAGTGGTGACCTGCTCAATCGTATCCTGATCCAGTATCCATTTATGACCGTAAAAGTGATTGCCACAATTTATTGGCAGGCGCTGAAATTATGGTTCAAGCGCACACCTGTCTATGCCCATCCCGGTGGCAGGGGTGAAGTCCAGGGAGGGGAGAAGCGTTTATGAATGCAAAAGAATCTTCACAGGTTATTGTCGAAGGAGAGAGCCAGTCCTGGTTGATCAGACTCGCCCGCAAGCTGGTTTTGGGCAAGATGCAAGTGATAGAGCGCGGCCATCTATTGATTGAAGAAGGGGATAGCCATTACCGTTTTGGTCAACCAATTGAACAGGCAAAAGTTCGGGCGCATATTCGTGTGCGGGATCCCATTGCCTATGTACAGGTATTGTTAAACGGCACTATTGGTTCCGGTGAGGCCTATATGGAAAAGGTTTGGGACTCCCCGTGCTTATTGGATGTCATTCGCCTGATGGTTGACAATATGTCCCTGATTGAAAGTATGGATAGCCGCTGGAGTAAATTGCCCCGTATGCTGCTGCGTGCCCTGCATTGTCTCAACAGTAACAACCGCCGTGGCTCGCGTAAAAACATTGCTGCACATTACGATCAGGGAAATGATTTTTTTCAGTTATTCCTCGATAAAACCATGCTCTACTCCTCGGCGATATTTCCCTCAGAGCAGACAACCTTGTACCAGGCTTCCATCCATAAAATGGAGCATATTTGCCAAAAACTGCAATTAAAGCCCGGAGACCACTTGCTAGAAATAGGCACTGGTTGGGGGGGCATGGCCATTTATGCGGCAAAACACTACGGCTGCCAGGTAACCACTGCGACTATTTCTGAAAAACAATATCAATACGCTCGCCAATGGGTGGAGCGTGAAGGACTACAAGATAAAGTACACGTGCTGCTACAGGACTACCGGGATTTAGAGGGACGCTTTGATAAACTGGTCTCTATTGAAATGGTTGAGGCAGTAGGGCACGAATACCACCACAAATTTTTCTCAATTTGTGGGCGCCTGCTTAAAGAGGATGGCCTGATGTTGATGCAGGCCATTACCATTTCGGATCAACGCTACCATCAATATCGCAAAGATATTGATTTTATCCAGCACTATATTTTTCCCGGCGGCTGTCTGCCATCCAATCAAGTGATTGCTCAGCAGACTGCCATGGCTACCGATATGCAGATTGTGGGGTTAGAGGATATTACTGCAGACTATGCGCGTACCTTGCAACATTGGCGCAAAGCATTTTTGAATCAGCTGCCGCAAGTGCGCAATTTGGGCTTTGACGATCGCTTTATTCGCATGTGGGAATTCTACTTGTGTTACTGCGAGGGTGGCTTTATGCAGCGGGTGATCAGTACTGCTCAGTTCGTCTTCGCCAAGCCACGCGCTCTTATCGGCTGATATGTGGCGGTTAATAGTCAACGCTTTATTATTTGATATTGCCTGGCCTCTCTGTGTGATAGTCGCACGCCCCTGGATTGTTGTGCCCTTCACCTTGATCAATTTGTTCATCCACTTAACTTTTGTGGTAAATCTGCGTAGGGAGCCTTTGTGGTTGGGGGGTGTTTTTTTATTTGGTGTGGGGGTGGATTCCGTTCTCTTCCATTTAGGTATCTTGCAAAATCTCAGCGGTATTTCTTGGCCACCCATTTGGCTGGTGTGTTTATGGTTAAACTTTGCGATGACGTTGCGTTACAGCTTGGTGTTTTTGCAGCGTAATTTGTGGTTGGCAGTGTTACTGGGTGGTTTTTTTGGTCCTTTTAGCTATTACACCGGCGCTTTTCTGAATGGCACCGTAGAGTTGGGTCAGCCCCTGTGGCAATCACTGATGATCCTGTCTCTAATTTGGGCATTGATATTGCCGGGATTTAGTTACCTGGCTCGCGCTATTAATCCCGCTTACCGGTAAAGAGTTTTAACTCTGTTCACGGGTGAATTTTTATGTGAGAGCTTGTTTTTAAGCTTTTGCTTGGCAGGTAGACCCCTTTCCTTGAAGACTCCCTAAAGACCTCTTAACTTTTTCCTCCAGGTAATCACAATGGCTTTGGCAGGTTTGAAAGCCATATCAAATTCCGATTGTTAGGCTATCTGGTCACTCTTTTCTTCGCTTTTTCTCTTCATCGACTGGCGCCATCTTCAACCAACAGCTAAACCTAAAGATGAAAAGCGTGACATATACGCAATCTCTAGGCTCAGGCTGTAAGAGGTGTTCGATGAAAACTGGTATTAGCGCAACTGCAGGATTTTGCATAGCTCTATTAGCTGGCTGTGCTGCTCAACCGGAACAGGTACCTGGTGCCGGTGGCATTGTGATTGATACCTGGGGCGTCAATATGAACCAGTATCAAATCGACCTCTCTGAGTGTAAGGGGATTGCTTATTCCACCTACAGCGACCAGGGGCGCCGGGGGTTAACCGGTGCTGCGGGCGGAGCTGTAGTGGGCGGCGCGCTGGGCGCTATTGTTGGTGATAGCAGTCGCGCAGCGGCGGCAGGTGCTGGAGCGGGCGCTCTGGTGGGTGGCCTCTCTGGTGCTGGCAGTGCCGGTGCAGAAGCCCAGCAGATTATCAAGAACTGTCTGCGCGGGCGCGGATATCGCGTGCTCAATTAATTCCCCTCACAGGAGTTAGCCAGGTTTTCTCGTGGGTCCTCTGATATTCGGCAACCTCACAGGACTTGGCTTGGGCCGGGAAACCCCCGGCTCTTTTTTTTCACTCTTCTTAGCCGCGGCTTTTTAGGCCGAATGCACAGGGTTGATCTTCAGTGAATACCACGGGAGTAGGTTATGACCAGTGGGACTACCATCAATGCCTATGGGGTTATGCAAGCCGGCGGGCCCTTTAAACCCTATCAGGTAGAAGTGGGGGATCTGGGAGCAACAGAGGTGGAGTTGGAGGTGCTCTACTGTGGTATTTGCCACAGTGATCTCAGCATGATTGAGGATGAGTGGGGGGTGTCCAAGTTCCCCATTGTTGCGGGTCATGAAGTGATTGGACGGGTGTTGGCTGCGGGAGAGCAGGCCGGGCACTTTAAGCCCGGTACGGTTGTCGGCCTGGGTTGGAATTCCGGCTATTGTGAGACCTGCCACTACTGCCGGCGGGGCGATCAAAATTTGTGTGCCGAAGCTCGCTTTACCACTCTTACCGGCGGGGGCTTTGCCGATAAAGTTCGTGCAGATATGGGTAGCCTGGTGGTTATTCCAGAGGGAGTAGACCTAGTTTCGGCTGGGCCTCTCCTGTGTGGCGGCATTACGGTATTTAATCCACTGATACAGTTTGATATTCAACCGACGGCTAAAGTGGGGGTGATTGGTATAGGAGGCCTGGGGCATTTGGCCTTGATGTTTTTGAATGCCTGGGGTTGTGAGGTAACGGCATTTACTTCCAGTGAGCATAAGCGCACCGAAGCTTTGTCTCTCGGTGCTCACAAGACATTGAACTCACGTGATCCGGAGGAAATTAAATCAGCCTCCATGAGTTTCGATTTCATAATCTCCACGGTCAATGTCAATCTGGATTGGGATTTATATATTCAGGCTTTAAAACCAAAAGGGCGCCTGCATTTTGTCGGTGCTGTTGTGGATCCAATCCAGTTTACCCTCTTCCCCATGATATTTGGCCAGCGTGATATCTCCGCTTCTCCAGTGGGTAGCCCTGCAGCCATTGAAACGATGCTTGACTTTGTCGCACACCATCAGATCAGGCCGCAGGTGGAAATTTATCCTATGAGCCAGATAGAAGAAGCTTTTAAGCATTTGAAATCGGGCAATCCTAAGTATCGTATCGTGCTGTCCAGGGAGTAATAGGAGGGTTTGGGGTGCTATTAGGGGCAACAGCAGGGTATTGCGGTCAATGGCGATCTTCTCAAACTTTTCGATATGCAGGGTCTGACTTTATTTTCTTTATCTGTTCTTAGTAAGTTGTAAATAAGCCGCTTAATCTTGATGGCACTTAAGGTGCCTTTTTTATGGTTGTTATCCCTCTCTGTGAACATTTTCGAAATGCAGGTAGGCATGCATGTACCATTTATTTGGATGCTCAATGAGAGGGAATCATTTTTTTGTGAATTTTTAACTGTGGGTGCAGTCGTATAGATTTCTTTGGCAATAAAAAATAAATATAAGATGGTTATATTAAGGTTGAGCTGCAGGGTTGCGAGGGAAGGGTTTTAGGTGCTTGTTTATCAAGTTTTTCCCTGAAAGATAACTCAACAATTTACTTGCTAGAGCTTTTGTCTGCGTAGCGTTTGTTTATTGGTTTAGAGTTCTTGGAGGTACTTATTTAAAAGGTGAAGCTTTGGTGTAAGCTAAAAACTTCTCTAAATAGAGAATTTAGTATCAGTTTGAGTGTTACACTTTTTGTAAGGTTCAAATAAATATTTGTACTTGTGTGTTTGGTTTTAAATTTAGGGGAGCTCTAAAAAGTAAGAAACTTGACCAAGTTTGAAAGACATTAATTTGCATTGAAAGTTAATTTCCAGATCTTTAATAAAGATAAAAGGTAAGATTCTGTGAGTAGTCCAGTTAAAAACTCCAAAATAAGATCCCAGTTCAATATTTCAATCTGCCACTTGATTGCACAGCAAATGAAAGCAGCTCCTCATCGCATAGCGATTATTGATGGGGAGGTCAGAGTGAGCTACGAGTGCCTGCTGCAGCGGGCCGGCGCGATTGCGGCGGAGCTTGAGCGCCGGGATATTCAACCCGGCGCCTTGGTGGGGGTATGCATGAAGCGCTCCTGGGAGCTTGTGGCAACTTTAATTGGCGTAATGCGAGCAGGGTGTGCCTATGTACCTTTGGATCCAGCTTACCCTCAAGATCGTGTGGGTTACATGCTGGAACATTCAGGTGCTGTGGCAGCTATCGTGGATAGTGATAGCTCTGCGGACCTATGTCGCGAAGTGGGTGAGTTAATCTGGCTCAACAGAGTGAGTGCTCAAGGCAAAGAATTTCTAACTGATTCAGCGGGGCCATCAGCCAGTGACTTGGCCTATGTGATCTATACCTCTGGCTCTACCGGCAAGCCAAAAGGTGTTGCGGTTGAGCATCGGTGTATTGTGGCCATGTGCCACTCTATGGATGAATTGTTCAGTGAGGAAGAACTCCGGGGGGTCTTTGCAGGGGCCTCAGTCTGTTTCGATACTTCTGTAATGGAAATCTTCGGTACCTTGTCACTTGGGGGCACAGTAATACTGGGTAAGAATATTCTGGAATTACCAAACCATCCGGCAACAGATCAAGTCAGAACTTGCGTATCTGTCGCCTCCGCAATGCAGACATTATTAGCTTCCGAGAAGTTGCCAGCTGGACTTCAGTGTCTTGTATTTGGTGGAGAGGCATTAAAGCGGTCTCTGGTTGATCAAGTTTATAGCTTGAGGCCAGGGCTAAGGCTGTTTAACGCCTATGGTCCTACCGAAGATACTGTGTACTCGACCATTGCCGAAATTAAGCCTGGCACTAAGTCGATCACAATTGGAAAATCAGTACCAGGCTCCCGTGCCTATATTTTAAATGAGTCCATGCAACCCGTTTCTTCAGGAGAAGCCGGTGAGTTGTATCTTGCAGGAGGTAAGCTGGCAAGAGGTTATTTATATGACGAAGCCCTCACTAAAGAGCGTTTCATCGAAATAGAATCTAGTGACCTCATCCAAGATAGCCGTTTGTATAAAACTGGGGACCTGTGTCAGTGGGCGGAAAATGGAGAGATCGAATTTCTTGGCAGAATCGACCAGCAGGTTAAGGTCAGGGGGTTCCGCATTGAGCTTGGGGAGATAGAGTCGACGCTTGAGATTATGCCGGGTATTGATGCTGCTGCAGCGGCCGCCGTAGATGGTGGTATTGGCCAGAAAATGCTCGCGGTCTATATTGTTAACCAGGATAAAACGGTAACAGATATAGCCGTTAAAGAGTTCCTGGCACAGCGACTTCCAAAATATATGGTCCCGCAAATTGTGAGGCACCTAGAGGTATTACCTATGCTCCCCAACGATAAGCTCGATCGCAAAAAGCTTATGGAGCTAGAGGAGGGCTATGCTGGTTTGGAATTAAGTGTTGATACAGTGAGTAATTCCAGTGACTTGATGCAGCGCCTGATTGGTTCCAGCTCAGAGCAGCAAAGCATCTTATTATCGATTATTCAAAGAGAGGTGGCCGTTCTCCTGAATTTTCCTGATCAGAAAGAAGTATCTCCAGAACAGTCCTTCTTTGGTCTCGGCCTCGATTCCCTCACAACTCTGGAATTGGCCAGACGTTTGAGCAACAACTTGGGTCACTCGGTTGCTTCCCAGGCGATTATTAATTACGCCACTCCTAATGCCCTAACGAACTACATCCTCGGTACTTTGAGTGATGGCGAAGCCAAGGGTTCGGATGAAAAAGTGAATCGCACTGCATCGGATTCACTTGCCAGCTTCCAATCGCATATCCAGTCCAGCCATCCTACATTCCAGGCTGCAAAAGCGCCGTCCTGGTCTGCACTGGATAAGAGTAAGCTGGTGCAGGAAGTCATGTATATGGTGAACGACCAGCGCAGAAATCCCTACAGCAAAGTCCTGCGCACAGGTAGCGCCACTCATGGCACGGTGAGTGATGTTTACAACGATGAAGAACAGGAAGCAATAATCTGGACCACCAATCTATATCTTGGCCTGAACCGAGATAAGAAAGTTATGCAGGAGGCCGCTTCCGCAGTAGCGAAATTTGGTACTGGTATGGGGACCTCTGCGGCAGCATCAGGCCTCACAGATCTTCACCTGGAGTTCGAGACCGAGTTTGCAAAGCTGGTCGGAAAGCCGAGCGCTTGCCTGTTCCCAACAGGTTATACCGCTAATGTTGGAGTGGTTGCAGGGCTTCTTGGTAAAGACGATGTAGTGGTTATCGACCAGCTTTGTCATGCATCTATTGTGGATGGCGCTCGTCTTTGTGGTGCCACGATTAGGACCTTCAAACATAATGATGTGGCCGACCTGGAGTCTGTGCTTGAGTCGGAAGTATCCCCATACCGAACGGTCCTGGTTGTTCTGGAGGGCGTATACAGCATGGGAGAGGGCGCCGCACCGGTAGCCAAAATTGTCCGCGCGGCCAAGAAATATGACGCGCTTGTCTTGGTAGATGAGGCACATTCTTTCGGTTTTTATGGTGAAGGTGGAGCGGGCATTTGTGCCGCTCAGGGAGTTACCGATCAAGTAGACTTTATTATGACAACGCTCAGTAAGGCACTTGGTAGCCTCGGTGGCGTTATTGCGGCGAAGGAAGAATATGTAGATCTTTTGAGATCATCATCCAGAGCTTACATTTTCCAGGCTTCGATCAGTCCTGCAGATATTGCCGCGGCATTGACTGCTTTGCGCAGGCTCAGTACTGATGATGGTTTACGGGAGCGGCTCTGGGATACGACACGCTATATGCGGCAGCGCTTCGAACAAGCTGGCTATGATTTGGGAACAGGGGATGGGCCTATTGTCACGCCGCACTTTAGTAGCAAAGACAAGCTGTTTGCGATAGTACAGGAATTATATAAACGTGGTGTTCAGACATCAGCGGTTACCTATCCCATAGTGGAGAGTGGGCGTGGCCGACTCCGACTTATTTGCTCGGCAGCCCACACGAAAGAGGATGTCGATAAAACTGTTGAAGCTTTGATTGAGGCGGAGCGGGAAGTTGATAGCTCATTGGTGGCAAGTAAAGAGCTATCGATGGATTCAAACTCTGCACAGTCCGAAGTAGAAGATTGGGCTCATAGTTTTTCCAGCTATCTTAAACGATCACTGGCCAAGCGCTCTGGTCCAACGCCAAACTTGTCTTTATCCATTCGTGTTTCTGACCAGTCAGAGCCAGTAAGGATTTTGTATTACGACGGCAATATCACTTTGAGCGATCATGAAATTTCCGGTCTGCCCACGTGTTCAATACTTCTTAAAAGCAGCGGGGCTGTTTCCGCCTTGCACTCCTCCGATGTACAAAGTCTGCTTAAGAGCATCTGCGAAGGAGGCTGTGTGTTAAATGGCCAAGTGGAAGCGTTTATTTGGTTTATCGCGCGCATGGTTGATCTGCGGCGAGGCTCTAAAGAGTCGGCGCGCAGTGAGTTGCGCCGCGAGCAAGCCGTTTGCTAGTTGAGGTGAAGAAATAACTTAGCGCCAAAAAGGCTCTAGATGTTTGGCTCCTAGGCAAATGCTGCGGGGCCTCTATCCAAATTAAGATGGCAGCTGGGAAGCTCAGATAAGAGTATCTACAGAAGCAGAGGGGTTACAGCGTTTCTACAGTTGTGCTTCTCCTCTGTAGAGCCGCGCTCCTTGCAGGCTTACTGTTTTGATTGTCTATCAGCAGAGTTGTCGATGGTTTTGACTGATTTCGACTGCCCAGCTTTCAGAAACCCCAGCACGTTCAGCAAAGCCCTGCCACTGCTTCACGGCTGCTGCTACCTCTTCAATAATATCCATGGGCCGTTTAATACTGATTGCTCTTCCCACGGCAAGCAAATCCTCAAGTTGGAAGTGGTCGCGTTTGCCGTTGATACTCATCTGATGTTGGCTGGTCCAGGCGCCGCCCGGATTGTGGGCATAGGTTACATCGAATGCCGGCGATAGAGACCATTCGCCTTCGGGGTTCATCAGGAACGCAATATTCTTTGTATGATCATCCTGGTTTCTGGCTAATACATTGAATACCATTCGGCGATATTGCTGAATCGCCTCATTCTTGGGCAGGTAAAGTTCACGCATAACGCTAAAGGCTTGTTCGTATGAATGGGCACCAGCCATGTTGAAATCCAGGTGCGCGATGCCGCAGAGAGACTGCATATGTAGTTTCTTGCCATTCACCCGATCGAAGCGCCGCGTCATAAAGTGCGCTCTGCCATTTTCTTGCAAGAGCTGGCAGTCTGCCATGTTAATACCGGCTTCGATGGCCATCAGATGATAAGCATATTCAATGCGTCCATACCCATCGGTTGTACCGAGCTCAAGGTCTCCGGCACCATCGAATTTAAGTAGCCAATAATCGTAATCACGGGATGTAGGAACTTGGCCTGAACGTATATCTCCTTTGTTATTGATGGCAATAACTGCTTTTGCTCTGGCGCCCCCAGCGCTAGTGCCCACTCTTAATATGTCCAGCAGTGCACCGGATTTCTCCGCATCGCTGTTGCCAAGTTGGGCGTTAAGGTCCGTCTGCTTATGAGTGATTGTTGCTGCTAGTTTTACCAGTTCTTCAATATTGAGATCGACGGAATCCCTAAAACTACCATCTACTGCAGGCTGAAATTCCAGTGCGCCCATTCCACGGGTACCGGTATAGCAAAGTCGTTCAATAGGGTTAAAGCTTTCCGGAGTTCTCCCCTGCCGGGCGAGCCAGGCATCAATAACGGCATTACCGAATTTGTCCGGCAGGCAGTCTGCAAGGAGCCCCGGTAAGCCCTTAAAGGTGTCCCGACTGAGAGTGCGGAACGTATAGGGCTCCTTTGAAGCTTCGATAGGCATAGTAATTGGAGCAATATCCAATCCACTCTGCAGAAATTCCGGTGCGTACTCAAAGGCTCCATACCCAGTACTATCCCAGTGGACGGCCCCAACTATCTCTCCCCATAATTGCACCACTGCAGTATTTGTTTGGCTTACCATTCTGGTTTACCTCTCTTTTTAATTTTGCTTGCGCGTGTCTTGGAGGGGCTTTCTGCAGAGGTCTCTTTAAGCGCTTTCTCAGCGTTAGAGGCTCTGGCTCTTTTTCGCTGTTTGCCGTGAAGAGCAAGTTGCATAGGGCTGACTGTTGGGGCCGGGAGAAAAGCTTCCAGTGCGTCCAATCGGCGTAGGACTCTCAGTGCGGCGACCAGGCTGTCTAGCCTGCCGCGACCAGCCTCTAAACCTTTGATGGTGGAGGTGGATAAGCCAGCACGTTCAGCCATATCATCCTGGGTGAGATTCATGCGCAAGCGATACTCTCTAAGCCGGTCGCCCAGCGTCCCAAGTATCTGCTTATCGGATTGTCCATGGAAGTTCATAATAGCTGTTTTTCAATCTCTTATGAGTGAAAATCTAGTTTAATAGATGATTTTTTGTCTATTATAGCAGGATTGGATGGCATGTCATTAATAGGTATATTTATACCTTTTAAGCTTAGTCTTACCTTTTATTAGGTGGAAAAGCATCTTTTAGGGTAGTGCAGGGAGTCGCTAATTAAACTGTGAAGCGGATACCTCTCCCTCGCGGCAGGGATGAGATGGGTAGGTAGGGATATCCAGTTGGCCGGGAAGAGAGTTACCGACAATGGTAAAGAGAGGCGAAATCTAATAGCTCATGTTGCATTTCTTTGCGTAGAGCTTTCCAGTGTTGACAGACGTTGTATCTCCTGCACTTTTGATCCCACAAAATCATTGCTCCACTTGTGGGGATGACGGGCAATGGAGAGGGTGTGGGCTTGGTTCATATCAATGAAAAACAAGAATTGATGTTTGGTGGCTGGGATACCAGTGGAAGGGATTTGCTCAACTATCATGGAGGGATTATACGGTGGGTAAAACAATGCTCGTATTTCTTATTTTATGGATTGGATAGAAGCTTCTATATCTGCAAAAGAATAGAAGTAGCGCTTAGGGTTGGCAGGAGGCTACAGGAGGTAAAAGGATGAGTTTCTGAGTTGAGTTTATTGCGTGGCATATTTGTAACCCGCTATTTGGATACTATTGTAAGAATGTTATGTATAACCAGCCACTGGAATTTTTGACACACAACACTGATGAAAATCCGATTTCGAAATTTTAATCGTGGAGAGGATCAGTATCCCTGGATTAAAAATATACCCGGTGAGCTGATACGGAAGCCGAAATATTTAGTAGCTTGGGAGTTTTTGCAGTTCTTATTTGCCGTACTCGGGAGCGCTATGGTGTATTTTTATGCGGCCTCGTGGGAGCATTGGGTGCTCATTGGCATACCTGCTAGTTATTTAGCGGCCGCTTTATTACTGGCTTTTGATAATCCTTTGTATAGAGTTGTATCACTTCTCTCTGTGCTGGCTAGTATAGTGTTTTTACTATATCTGGGTTCTCAGGAAGGGAATACCACCCTCTTATTAATTCCGGGGGGCTTTCTGGCTTGTTGGTGCAGCAGTATGTATTTGGGACGCAATGCGCAATCCTATTATACTCGGTGTAAAGCGAAACGTTTATGATTTTGTTCTAGGGGAGAGACTAGTTATCAATTAGCCAAGTTCCTAGGCAGAAATGTATCACCCAGAGAGTAATCGAAGGTTGGATTTGGAGTACTGAAATGTATGAGATGCTAGTAGGTTTGGATGTCAGTAATGATGATGTCTACCAAGTATATCGTAACGCTATGAGGCCTATATTGGAGTCTTATGGTGGTTCGTTTGGCTATGATTTTAGGGTGTCAGAGGTGTTGAAATCTGAGAGTAATTTTAAAATAAATCGTGTGTTTACAATCAGGTTTCCATCTGAGCAGATAATGAATGACTTTTTCTCCAGTCCTAAATATACAGCTGTAAAGAAAAAGTATTTTGAGTTGTCGGTTCTTAGTACAACGATTATAGCTGGCTATGAAAAGCATACTTAGTGGAGTGCGAAGTATGGGGTGCATTGTTAATTCCTGCCAGGGTTCAGATTTTTGGCCCCCAGCTTTTCTGGGCTTCTTTTACATTTTCAGTTTATATTCCCTGTATGTCAGCCGATAAATTTTTAGGGTCTGGGCCCACTTTATGATCCAATGTCATTAGTGATGCGGGGCTATATTCGTTAGCAATTTTCCACTTGGTATCCTTGTGCTATTTGTGTTGCATAGACAAATGGTACTTGAGGATTTTGGTTTGTGCTTCTGAGATTTACCTGATCATAAATTTTATCAAAATCCACATGGCAGGCTTTAGGGGGAGAAGGGGTTCAATAGAAAAAAGTGTGAGCCTCTTCTAGTTGCCCTAATAAAAATCATTAAGGATGTTGACATTCAAAGGTAAGCAAGTAATCTCGAAAAAGGTTACATTTGTCAATTCTGACATGTTGTGGCTATACCTAGCTCTTCACAAAAGCTACTGGTTTGGTGATTGGTCAGGGCAATATTATTTGGTACTGGTGTTCAGGTTCTTGTGGCAGAACCCATATGAAAGGAATGGGCTCTTGTGGGGCGGGAAACTATTGGCCTCGGCATTTAATACATAAGGTGGCCGCACTATCTGGAATTTTTCCCTTATAGATTTAAAGGACTATGTATGTATATCGAAAGTGATTTCAAAAAAGAGATCGAAGGGCTTTTGAATCCGGCCGATCGTACCGCGCAACATATCGAAGCTTGCTGGCAGGTTTACAATAATGCTGCCACCACTAAGGATGGAAAGATCGTCGCTGGTAGTATTGAAGATTTGCATGAGGCATTAAAGGTTTTTGGGCCAACCAATTCAAGAGATAACGGCTCAGTGTTGAGAACAAAAACCTGGTCAATTATTTTGAATGACGCATGGATATTGGGAGCCGTACACGCCAAAGCTGAGGTGGAGCTGGTTTCCCGGCCGACTTCCTCGACTATTGCTAATAAAGACTTTAAGAGTGGTGATCCTCTGGATCGTATTTTTAGGGTGACCGGTAGAGAGCTAATCGGACTGAAAAGTTTTGGTTATTCTGTGGTTCAGGGGCCCCTGATCTACAAGAGCCACACTGCTAAGGTTATTAATATGATGAGCTGTATAGATCATCGCTTGGCTGAAAGTGCCACCTTCAGCAAGTACAAAGAGACGATTATACGTCAGGCGGGGGTTATGGCTTATAAAGGTATTACAGCCATTAATAGCTTTCTGGATGCTTAGAGCGTTTTTAGGGAGGCTGATGTTTAACTATTAGCTTCCCGGCTTTATATTTTTCTACCGTTCCGCTGTTAAAAATAGAGTTGTATTCTTTCTCTTATATCTGCACTAATAGCGCTGTAAAAATTGCTTTCCTTGCGGCCAGTTTGTTGGGTTGGGCAGGTAGTCTTGATTGCCGATTATATTTTTTATTGCTTCTTGATGAGGTTTAGCTTGTGAGTTTTGTTTTTCGTGAGGGGGCCAGTGGCAAAGAAAAAGTTTATACCCTGGTATCCATGACGATAGTGCTTTTATTGATGGGTTCTGCCAGCGTTGGTAGATACCAGTTCTATGAGAATCCAGGCTATGGTGGTGTAATTGTTTGGCTTTTGGCTGCGATTTGGGTTCTACCTGCTCTCCTGGATAAGCACCCCTCAAACAAGATAATCCGCTCGAATATTGTTATTCGGGGTATTTACTGGGTTCTGTGGTATTTAATTTCTTATGGGCTGACTTGGGGAGCGGTGTATTATGCTATCCCCGCCTACTATACAAATACGTTTGGCGAAGAGGCTAGCTTTGAGCAGGTTGTTACCCGTAAAGGGGTGAGGACAGGTCGCTTGGGGCATACTTGCTATAGTATTGATTATGGTCAGCCTTACTCTACATGTGTAAATCAACGTTTTTTTGACTCGGTTGAGACGGGAGATACTGTAAGGCTTAATGTGTTAGAAAGTCACTCTGGTTACTTTGTGCGCTCTATCCAAAAGTTGAACTCTAAAAATGCTTCAGGAGAACTGATTGGAATATTGCAATTTTAAAGTGGCTTATTGACTGGGTGTGCGAGGGCAGTGTAAGGCATCAGGGGTTTGAGAATGTTGGTTCTTTAATTTCTCGATTTAATCCCTCTTACCTCTATGTCTTGAGATCTTCCCCAGATTCAATCATTAATACCAACGGTTGCGCCTATGGAGTCGCTTTAGGTAGTCCCGCTCGCGATAATAGAGATCATCGTCATAGCAAATAAAATCACAAAATCTCTTATCGCTAACACAGTCGGCTGGAATCTCCCGGTTATTTTTAAGGCACCGATAGTAAACATGCTTGCAGGTTCGCAGGCATCTTTTGCGGGCCTCCTGCTCATTGAGGCTCCTCGCCAAGGAGAGTGAGGAGGCTCCTAAAAACACTAGGAGCATGCATATTACCAGCGTCAATTTTCCAGTTGCCATACTGATTGTCGCATCTGTGAATGTCTCACCGGGAAACAGTAATGTTGACCGTGATGAAAAGCAACTATACCTGTGTGGAAGGTGTTTTAGAGTAATAATTACCCATTCTGCTTGAGGTTATTGATTACCTGATCAATCTCTCCTTGGTTTTCACTGATCAGTCTATCGGCAAGAATTTTTAGTTTATCGATTGATTTGTAGTCAAATGGATCGACATATGGGTCGATAATTTCCACGTTTAAATAGTTATAACTGATTCTTCCTTTAGGGCTTAGAGAACTTGCAATCTCCAGAGTATATAGTTGTTGGTCATCCATGGACCTTTGCACACCGGATATAAGATCCTGAAGCCAGTTAATTTTCCCCCAACTTTTTAGGTTTCTGTAATTGGTTTCCATTGTGGCCAATGGTGATGTGCCGGATCCGAGAATTAACACATAGTAGTTTTTCCCCGGAAATTCCTTAATGATATCGCGTAATATAATACTGGTGGGGTTGTTTGCGTATATGGCGGCATCAGCGTAATAGCGGTGAAGAATATCCCGTCCAGTAGTTATAAAATCGACAGGAGGGAATAGGGTCTCTGCGCTAGCTGCGGCGGTGACCAGTTGATACAGTGTGTCCGTAGGCAGTTTGTTAACCGTTTCGCCACGGTTTTTGAACAGATGTAACTGGCCTGTATGTATATTGAAAGAAGGTATAATGATGTAATTTTTTAGATCAGTGAAATTTATTTCATCGGTATAGTGTTTCTCGATGGTGTTGCGTAGGCGCTCTCCGCTAAAGCGAGGCGAGAAAAAACCATTCCCGCTCATTAATTTGTGATACCAGGGTGATGAAAATAGGTATCTGCTTTCATTTTTATAAATATCGATTACTTTCTCAGTTTTAGTTCTTGAGTCTATTTTTTCTGGGATACCTTCTTGATTTGGTATCTGGGTGACATTAAGCCCTGTGGCAATGATGGCGCCAGTTGATACTCCGCTAAAAACATCAAAGAGTTCATCAATAGGCTTGCCAGTCTGTTGTTCTATAAATTGGATAACATAGAGTGGTATTAATCCACGTATACCCCCTCCGTCTATAATCAGAATTTTAATAGTATCTTTGTCTTTGAGAGAGTCATTGCTATTAATAAACTCGTCTGTAACCGGGTAAGCGTTAAATTTAATGCTCTGGGTCAGACGATAATTGTAGATATACAATAGCCCCACAAAAGCAATGATAACAACGACCAGAATGGTCGATATGTGGCTGATTTTCATGGGGCGACCTGTGCTCTTTAATCCATATCATAGAGAGTGCAGGTGGTAGGATTAGTTTTATTATTTTGAGTGATTTATGGGGCGCTTCTTAGCTGCATATTTATTGTATTTTCTCAACCCTTACTGTTAGATATTTTCTTCTATGGGAAGAAATATATCTGTAATGATTTTACTCTCAGGTACTTCGGGAAAAAAATTTATCCGCTCAAAAAAGATCGGGAAATCACGAATTCCAAAATCTGAATGATCCAACCAATGAAAGTATAGGTGCTGAACAGCCGCTCCAATGGTATCGTCACTGCCTAAGTGCCTTATGACTGCGCATTTCCCTGCCGGAATTACTTTGTTGACTATATTCCTTTCACTGGCATCAATGGGGTATTGCACGGTACAGCAGACATCAAATCTGTATTGGTCAGGGGGCGTGGTTACTGGGTCATCATAAACCAGGTTGAAAGTTCTGCTATTACGTGGTGAAAGCCCTTGAGCCTTCCGCCATTGGATAAACTGTTTGATAGTAGCACCTAGGTGGTGGGCTGGGCCTCTATGTTCCATGGCGGCGAGTTGAGTCTCGGGGAATTCAACAATGGTTACTTCGTATTTCGCTGTATTTCCCATAAAGTGACTCCTAAGTACTGTAATTGGTTCATAGCGCTTATGCCAAACTTCCCAGTCTGGGGCGCGGCGAAATTCTGAGGGGCTCTTGCCAAAGAGTTTCTTAAAGGCTCGTGCAAAGGCCTCGTGGCTGTCGTAGCCACTCTCCAGGGCGATATCCACCACCTTTTTGTCTCTATAGGTGAGTTGATAAGCCGCCCTTTTTAATCTCAATCGCCTGATTAGGGCTATTACCGGCATTCCAAAAAAGGCGGAGCATTGCCGGTGAAAATGATATTTAGACAAGTTGCTGTATTGACAGAGTTTGTCGATATCGAGTTCGGAGTCTAGGTTTTCCTCAATATAGTGCAGTACCTGCACAAACCTATTCCTATACTCTGCCATAGCTGTCACCTCTTCTTATGAAAGTATTCTAGGACTTGTGTGTGTCTGGCACTTGACCAAAATTGCTGGATATCGCCTCAGGAGGGACTGTTGGGTTTGAGTGCGGGGAGTGGACGCGATGGCGGGGGCATAGGCCCCCAAATCTGCTACTAGGGGCTAACAGGGGGTAGAAGACCCTTTGAAGGTATTCACCATAACCTTTGCCTCTTTGAGGCGTAATAAGTAGTCTTTTAGAGATTTAACCCCCGCCTTAACGCCAAGGGAAATCAGTTTCATCATGAGGGAAAATGCAAGTTCTGATTTCAGGTGGGGAGTAAATGCCAGGAAGGCTTTGAAAATGGAGCAGTGGATTCTTTTGAGCAGGTCTTGAATATCTTTGTTGCCGGTGGATATCTTCTCGGCTTTTTTCTCAAAGGCTTTGAGTTCATCCAGGTACTCGATAAACAGGCGGTAGTTAAAGACAACGGTTCTGTGTTCTTTGTAGCCGGCTATGATGCTGCTCAGCGCATCATTGATCTTCCTGAGGGCAATATAATCTGTTCTGGAGAGATTCTCATAGGAATTAGAGAGATACGAGATCGTATCTCTCCGCAGCTGACAAAACTCGAACAGGTGTTGGTCGTGCTTTCTTATCTCATGAAGCCGGTATAACTGAATTGCAATGAAGAGAAGAGCGATCGCGAGCAATATGGAGAGCACTACTCAAACTCCTTTTCATTAACTGGCTTTTTTGGGGCCACTTTTCTGGTGGGCGGAGAATAGGAAAAGGCATTATCCATCAGCTTGAGGAACCTATCCCGATACTCCTTATTATCTGCCGCTAGTCGATCAATTTCAACTTGACGATCTTTCAATCGCCCACTGTACATCCAGAACAATAAATAGTGTGCAAAGATGAAAAAAATGACAAACAAGCCATTTTTCAGGCCCATTTCCTGTACGAAGTGGAGTATATCTTTGAGGGTATCGGTCATGCAGTCCCTTAAAGCCAATTTCATTGAATCTTGCGCATTTTTAACTATTGAGACGGTTGAAGCAAATTACTTCGCTGGAGATGGGAAGTGGTAAGAACTTTTTTTGTGCCTTTTGTAGAGATTTTGTGGGCCTGTTTTTTGTTATTTAGGTGTAGCCAGCCAGATGGCATGGTTTTCTGTATGGGAGAGAAGGGCGCGTTGGTACAAAAGTTCCAGAGAGGACTTGTCGCTTTCAGGTTTCCCGCCCTGAATTGAGGGCGGGAAAGTAGAGAGCTATTGCGCTTCAGTCTGGCCGGCTTCCGGCAGCTTTGCAGGTGCTTCAGTCTGCTGCTTGCTGGGGTTTTTGATTACGCCTTTTTGCAGAATTAAAGTGTTTGGGTAAGTAATTAATTCTTCGCCGCGCCTGATGAGAACATGGAACAGTGTGATCTCCTCAATAGTGCCGGAGATATCGTCGTCTTTGTCTATCACCCGAATCTGGTCGCCAACCCGGTAGGGAAAGCCAAAGAAAATAATCAGGCTGGCGGTAATATTACTCAGTATCGACCACTGAGCAAAAAGTGCTACGCCAATTACTGCGAACACGGAGGAGAGAAAAATGGAAACCTGAGTGTATTCAAACCCCAGGGCACTGATCAGCAGCACCAGATGGAATACCAAGACGGCAATACTGATGGTCTTGGAGATATATTTGAGGCGATAGGGCTTCACCGCCCTGGCCTGCCCGAACCGGTTGATAGCGGAGGAGCTAAGCCTCATGCAGATAAAATAGGAGGCCACGATCAGTGCCGCTATAGCCAAATTCATTTTTTGTCTCGTCTCCGTACTATGTTCACTCGGGTGGGGGCTGTTGCCTTTTTAGGGCAGGCCTTGTCATCGATCATTACCCGTCTGTTGCGCGGATCATAATCCCAGGCAGCTATGCTGCCAAGCGGCCACTTGGAGGGAGGTTGTGGCCTGTTGCTGGCTTTACCCAAGAGTGCACTGGGTTCACAACATACTCGAATAGCCCGTAGCTGGTATTTTCACCTTGCGGGCCCCTGCTACAGGGTGCCGGTTTTAGTGTGTGCTGTGCTTTTGTGGCCTTGCTATGGACCTGTAGCGAGCACGGCTGGCGGCTCGTTGGTCAGTCATCGTTCTTGCCGGAATTGGCGAACTCCCCCTAAACTGTATGCATATACAGTATCGAGTAAAATCCTATGAAACTAGCGACTCTCTACAGTCACGGTGTGGCCGCGGGCTTTCCATCCCCGGCGGATGACCACAAAGAGAAAAGCCTCAGCCTCGATCAGCATTTGATCACTCACCCGGCGGCCACGTTTATGGCTCGTGCCAACGGCGATTCCATGCAGGGCTTGGGGATCTTCGACCGCGACCTTTTGGTTGTCGACCGTTCACTAACGCCAGTACACGGCGATGTGGTGGTGGTGGCTTTGGATGGTCAACTCACCTGCAAAGTACTGGATCGCCATCATGGGCGGTTGCTATCGGCCAACGATCGTTACCCGCCGATACCGGTTTGGGAAGGGCAGGAACTGATTGTTGAAGGGGTGGTTAAAGCCTCCATTCGTTATCACCGCCCTCTCTGAATGCTGGCACTGGTGGATTGCAACAGCTGCTACGCCAGCTGTGAACAGATATTCCGGCCCGACTTAAGGGGGAGGCCGGTGGTGGTGCTCTCTAATAATGATGGTTTTGTGGTGGCGCGCTCAAAAGAGGCCAAGGCACTGGGAATTGGGGATTTGCAGCCCTTCTTCAAGATTGAACATCTGTTGCGGCGGCACAATGTGGCCATCTTCTCCAGCAACTATCCACTGTACGGCGATATTTCCCACCGGGTTATGGAGACCCTGAAGGGCTTTAGCCCAGAGGTGGAGGTGTACAGTATCGATGAGATGTTTCTGAATCTGTATGGTTTACAGGAGGAGTGGTTGGATTACGGCCAGCGGATTCGCACAACCCTATGGCGCGATGTGCGTATGCCGGTGAGTGTGGGGATTGCTCCGAGTAAGACCCTGGCCAAGCTCGCCAATCGGGCAGCGAAAAAAATTGCCAAGTGCAACGGGGTTTGTGCCCTGGATACTCCGCAGAAATGGCAATGGCTGCAGAAACGCATGGCGGTCGATAAAGTTTGGGGAGTCGGCAGGCGTCTTGCCAAGCGCTTGGGGCGCTTGGGTATAGAGACCGCCTATGACCTGGCTCAGGCCAATCCTAAAATCTTGCGCCGACACACCAATATCAATATTGAACGAACCATTGAGGAATTAAATGGGGTGTCATGCCTGAATCTGGAGGAGCAGCCGCCGGCAAAAAAACAGATTTATTGCACGCGCTCTTTTGGCGAGAAATTGAGCGAACTACAGCCCATTCTGCAGGCAGTTAGTCTCTATGCCAGCCGGGCGGCAGAAAAGCTGCGCGGCCAGGAGTGCTTGGTGGCTTCGATACATGTCTTTCTGCACACCTCGCCCCACGAGCCTCACTATTACAGTCGCAGTACGCTGGTACAGTGCCCCTATGCCACCGATGACACCCGCCTGATTGCGAGCCTGGCCAAGGGGGCCATAACCGAGCTTTACCGCCCTGGTCATCGTTTTATGAAAGCCGGTGTGGGCCTGGTGGAGCTGGTGCCCAGCTCCCTGGGGCAGGGGGATATGTTTACCGCCGGCCAGCCGGCCCGTGCCGCGGAGATGATGCAGGCCCTCGATAGAGTCAACCAGCGCTTTGGCCGCGGCACTCTTTTTCTAGGGGCTGAGGGGGTGCATAAGCACTGGAAGATGCGCCAAGCCTATCGCTCACCCGCCTACACCACACGCTGGGAGGCACTGCCATTAGTACATGTTTAAGAAGGTGTATTTTTAATAAGGGGCTCGCTGACCCTGTTTCGGAATATCGAGATTTAGTGCTCCGCAGCTGCCGCAGTTTTTGAAGAGAATTGGAATATTGTCCAGCTGAGCATTGCAAAAGAAACAGTGGTCGCTCTTTAAGGTCTTGTGGCCTGCGAATTGCTTCACCGCCATCATGGGGAGGCCAATGGTAGGTTTTAAAGTTTTGATCAGCTTTGCGCTTATTCTGCTATCGGGAAAAGCGTGGAGGATTTCCTGTATTGAAATAAGCGCTGAATCCTCGATATTCCAGAGTTGGCCGCAATGATCACAATAAAGTTGCATCGGGTGGTTAGGATTGGTTACCGATCGATAAATCTAGTCTAGCTATAAGCCGTGAGCGAGGGGAGGGAACGAGGGAGGGTAGCGAGATAAGTAAGTGTGGAGAGAGCAGGCCCCTCGGTGGGTCTTAACCCGCTGCTCTTTAGTATTTCAAATCCAGATCCAGCAGGGATACCGGCTTACCATCTTTACTCACCAAATCTATCTGAACAGGCTCCCCGGTTCTTTTATCAATCACACGGGACCAGCGCACATTGGCTTTCTCAGACCAGTGTGCACTCCAGTCAATCAGAGAGACCAAAACGGGAACGAGCGCGAGGCATTTTGGGGTAGGGCTGTACAGCATACGCCGTGCTCCGGGCTTAATGGGCGCCTTAATCAGAATGCCGGCTTCTTCCAGGTTGGAGAGTCTTTGTGTAAGGATATTTCGGGAGATCTGCAAGCTGTCCTGAAGCGAGTCGAACCGATTAACGCCTCTCAGTACATCGCGGACAACAAGCAGGCTCCAGCGGTCGCCGATTACAGAAAGTGCCTCTTCGATCCCACATTGAACAGCGGGTTTACTCTCGCTCATAGCAGTCCCAGGGTTGCTCAAGGCGCCATGGTCTCACAAGCCAGTTCCAAAACAAAACTTCCTGGAAGCCGCTTCGGGCCGTCATATTGCCATAGGTTATTGAGAGATCGGCCGATAGTCTGTCAATTTTAGTTGTATTTTGGAACTTAATGGCATTAAATTAGTTCCGAAATGAAACTTATTTGGAGGTGAAATGCATTTTAAACCTATCGTGTTATGCGCCCTGGTCGAGGGCTCGCAAGCAAGTTTCAGCAAGGCTGCGTTGGAGCAGGTGATACGGCAGGCTTACCGGGGTCACCTGGACCAGCCCGTCACTCCCAGGGTGGTGTGGATGGAGGTTCCGCCAGATCAGGCCTTTATGAAGGGAGAGAAATCTTCGGTGGCTACCCTGATGGCTCCCGTGCCTGATGGGACATCAAACGAACTGCGGCACCCGTTTTTATATGAACTGCTGGAGCAGTGGTGTGTCACCACTGGGATCAATAAAAACGAGGTCGTTATTACTGCACCTGACCAATCTCTCAGCAGAGAATTTCTAAGTGCAAATCGCAAGCGTATGCCGCCGCTGCGGCAAATTGCCTACATAGCCAAAACACTGGTGCGTTTAGTGAGATCCAAAAGCACCACGGGGCACTTCAACACTCATATCAATCTATAAGAGGCCGCAAATGCCGCTTTACACGATTTCCACCCAGCGCCCACTATCCGGCTCCGAGCAGCAAGCTCTTGTCTCCGGGGTCACTGAAGCTCACTGCACAATAACTGGTGCGCCCGCGCAATTTGTACAGGTTGTATTTAGTCGAGGCATTCATTTGCGTTCAAAGAGTAGTCTTCATATTCTGGGTTCCATTCGCTCAGGCCGTAGCGATAAAATCAAGTCAGCTCTAGCTAATAGCTTTATCAAAATGGCCTCTCAGCTTTTGGGTTGTTCATCAGCTCGTTGTGAGGTGGATCTTATTGATGTTCCCGCCAGTTGGGTGATTGAGGGCGGGGCAGTTATGCCGGAGCCCGGAGACGAGCAGGAGTGGCTCGCACAGCAATCCAGCTAGGTTCGCTTTGCTTTCTATATATCAAAATAAAAAATAATTTAATACAGCCACATTCTGATTGGCTATCAGGGAGTAATATTATGTCCACTTCAACTTTGAAAGATATTGAGGCTTTGGAAAATTACTTGCTAACGGGCAAGCAACCAGAGGGGGAAGATTTCTCCAACCTTAAAGCGCTTACTGAAAAGTTCAGCGGCAATACTTTTGAAGCAATAATGGCTGCGTGCAAGTGTTACTCCCAGCAAACAGCGATTTCTTTTTTTCTCTCAGGCAAAGATCATAGAAAACCAGTAAAGATCAGCTATCAAACACTGGCTGAACGTATTATTCAAACTGCTAATTTATTGAATAGTGTTGGCATTCAAGAACATGACACGGTTGCGTTTGTACTGCCAAATTTACCAGAAACGCACTATGTACTCTGGGGGGCAGAGGCGGCCGCTAAAGTATTGGCCATTAATCCACTACTGGAGGCCAGGCAGATAGAAGAGCTGATTCGGCATAGCCAAGCAAAGGCTATCGTTACCTTGAGCCCTTTCCCTGGTACCGATATCTGTGAAAAAATTGAAAGTATCTTGCCAAATTTGCCTGAGGTTAAAAATATCTTCCATGTGGACCCAGCTTATCATGCAGGGGGTTTTAAAGGCATTGCGGCTAGTGCGATACAGTATCAATACCGCAAACGGCTGCCCCCCTTGCAAGGTAAAAAGCGGATAGCCTACCAGTCGGCACTTAATCAGCAACCGTCTAGCCATTTGAATTTCAAACGCAGTATCCACAGTGATGATACCGCCTCTCTATTTTGTACCGGGGGCACAACAGGCCTACCAAAAATTGCTACCCATACACACGGGAATGAACTGGCCAATGCAAAAAGTATAGGTCTGGTAGCTGGCGACATTATGGGGCCAGGAAAAGTTATCTTGTGTGGCCTGCCACTTTTTCATGTGAATGCGGCAATTGTGACGGGGCTAGCAGCCTTTATTAATGGTTGCGAAGTGGTATTAATGACCCCTCAAGGTTACCGAGGTGAGGGTGTTTTCAGTAATTTCTGGAAAATTATTGAGTTCTACCGCGTGAACAGCTTCAGCGCTGTGCCCACAGTTTATTCCACTTTGCTGCAGCAGCCAGTAAATCAGTGCGATATCTCTTCCCTACAAATGGCTTTGTGTGGCGCGGCGCCTATGCCGATTGAGGTTTTTAATGCTTTTGAGCGTATAACCGGAGTGCAAATCGTAGAGGGATATGGTTTAACGGAAGGCACTTGTGCTAGCAGTCTCACCCCACCACATGGCGTGAAGAAGGTGGGCTCTATCGGACTGCGTTTACCGCTGCAAGAGATGAGAAGTGCCCAACTGGATGAGCAAGGCAATTTCATTCGGTATAGCCAGACCAATGAAATCGGTAATCTGCTGATTCATGGGAATAATGTATTTAATGGTTACCTTAACCCTGAGCATAACCAGGGGATATGGGTAGAAGATGCTCAAGGACGGCGCTGGTTTAACACCGGGGATTTGGGCAGGCAGGATGAAGATGGCTATTTTTGGCTCACAGGCCGAAAAAAAGAGTTGATAGTACGTGGAGGGCATAATATTGAGCCCAAATTGATAGAAGAGGTGCTTTGCCAGCATCCTTCCGTTGCCATGGCCGCAGCGGTAGGTACACCAGATGTCCACGCGGGAGAGGTTCCTGTCGCCTACGTCAAGTTATCAGAGGAAGCAATTAGTACCCTGATAATCAAAGGGCATGAGGTTGTAATGGACGATTTGGCCAAAGCCCTGCTTGAAGCAATTACTACCTATGCCAAAGAAAATATTACTGAGCGAGCGGCCATTCCCAGAAGAATTGTGCTCCGTGCCGAGCTCCCTACTACAGCGGTTGGCAAGATTTTCAAGCCCGCTTTGGAAATGGAAGAGATTCGTTTGTGTGTTCAGGGGATTATTGATCAGTTGGTGAGGGGAACAGACATGGCCACTGCCAGCAACCAGGTAAAGGTGGAGCAGGATAAGGTACTTGGCACTATTGCCAGGGTTACCACAGGAGGGAACCCTAGCCTGGAGGGCGCCCTTGCGGAACAGCTTGCGCCCTACACCTTTAAATATGAAATTGTTTAATCTTTCTCTGAGGGTGCTCTCTTTGAGAGCATCGAGATCAAGTCTACTCAATCTTTGGGAGCCTGAACGGTTTACCCAGGGGCTTTTCTAGCCCTAATAATCTACCATATAAGGAGTTGCATATAAGCCCAGCCATAATCAGCGCAAAGCCTATAATTTCTATGCTCTGTAACTTTTCGTCCAGGATAATACAAGAAGTGATAATACCTACTACTGGAATCAATAGAGCAAAAGGGGTAGCCGCTGCAGCGGGATGTGATCTAAGGAGCCTGCCCCAAATTGCGAAAGCAATTAGGGTGGAGATGTAACTGACAAAGGCAAGGGATAGCCAGGTTTTCTGATTGGCACTAATGATTAGAGTTAGCGGGTCTTGGCTCTCCAGGAAATAGGAGAGAACAAAAAGTGGTATGGGAGGTACCAGGCATACCCAGATTATAAAGTGCAGCAGATTGACGCCCTGGATACGTTTCATAATCAAGTTCGACAGCGCCCAAAAGAATGCCGCTAGCAATAATAGAGTTAAACCGAAAGAAGTCGCGCTGCCCTCATCGCTGAAAAGAAACAGAGAAAATCCGGCCAGTGCGATACATAAACCGAATAGCTGGAATCGCTCTATTGCCTCTTTAAAAAGGAGTGCGCTGAGTAAGATAGTAAAGAAGGCCTGGACCTGGAAGATCAACGAAGAGACACCCGCAGAGGCATTGGCGTTCATGGCGAAGAAGAGCAGCCCAAATTTGAATACCCCTAGAAAAATACCAACGCCCAGTAGGTTCCACGGGGAGGTTTTGGGGAAAGGGATAAAAAATACGGCTGGAATCGTAACCAGAAGGAATCGAAGCGCAGAGAGCAGGATAGGTGGCAGCTCTTCTGGCCCGGTCTTGATGACAGAAAATTAACTCCCCAAATAATAACCACAGCGCAAGCTAGGGCTACGTCCTTTATTGGCATAAATAATCCAAATTCCTGGTGGGTGTAACTACTTTAGAAAAATCTCAAAAGTGTGCATACCTCAGCATTTAATGGGTGATACCTATCTAGTTGTAAGTTAACAATAATGTTTAATACTTTCACGAAGTTAGCTTGTTGATTTTACAAGGGAATATTTTTCTTGGAAAAGTTAAAGAATCATACTTTTCGTTTTAGAGAAGCATATTTATCTTAAAAATCTGACAATAAAGCATCATACTTTTTAAATTGAGAACTTTCTTGCAAGTACGGATGCTGGCCCGACCCCCAAAGGTTGTTGAGATCTTCACTAGTTGAATCCATTATCAATTAGCCAGAATTGCACTATAGGGCTATAAGCTCGGTGCCTCTCAGGTCCCCGTTGGACGAAACGTAGGCATTGATAACCTTGATTTGTATCTTAGTACTCTTCGTGCACCATCATTTGTGATAAGTGTGAGTCATAGACTGAGCTTCTATGAGTCACTTTAAGGGTGTTTTATGAGTCATAGATGCAAAAAGCCTCCATCGCTCTATGGTAAATGAGCTTATGCAAGTCATGCAGGATCAGGACATCAGGCAAGCCTTCGGGAAACGACTCAATCAACTGTGCAAACAGAAGGGTTGAACCCAGAAGGAACTGGCCAACAAACTGGATATCCGTTACTCCCACCTCAACAAGTACGAGAGCGGTATGCATGCGCCGCCGCAGGAGAAGCTGATCCAGCTAGCGGATATTTTCGAGGTGTCACTGGACTATCTGGTGATGGGCCAGCCGATGGAGGAAAGCCCCATCCGCAATGAAGTGCTATTTAAGCGCTTCAAGCTGCTGGAGACTTTTGATGATCAAGACAAGGACACGATGATTCGGGTGATTATCGCTCAGCGTCAGGTCGAACATGCTATGCGGCCGCTGGAGCGCTAACTACTGGTAGTTAGCGCTCCAGGCTTCTTATTTATCTGTGACTCAGGATTTCTTCCTTTATTCAACGTGCACATCAGGACTAAGTTTATACCAGACAACATCATCCTCTACAGACTTAAATACAAAGCAGCTATTTATATTATCGGTAATGTATTTCCAATCTTTTTCTATGCCGCAAAATTCTTTACATGCAACAATATCAGCCTTATCAACAAGAAATATAAAGGCCGGATGCTCAAAAAAATAAAAACAATCCGACAAAAAATTTATCACGCCATCATCCTTCCCACTTTTCTCATAAGTGAAAGACAACTCAAAATCATCAAATTTAAGACTCTGAATTTGGAGAAGACCAAAACCGCTATCTTTGACAAGTGTTTCAACACCTTTATTAAATAAAGGCCTCTCACACAAACAAACAACAGCCTCAGAAATCCTCATAAGTGAATTTAGAAATTCAGATAGTTTATTTTTTCCTTTTAAAGACTCATCTACCTCATTAAAAGAAAACAAATAATGACCATGGCTTTTTTGCTCGATCATATGCATATTGAATCACTCAGCTTTTTGGTATCCGTCTAAATGGTGGATACACAGTTCTTTGAGCTGTACTCCCAACCCGATAGCCACCGACTTGAAATCTTATTGTTGAATGCCATCCCATAGCACCACTTCCATGCAAAGGACCATAATCAATTCTTATTCTAGAGTATGGCCCTTTAATCGAAAATAAAGTACCACCACCGGCTCTACTATTTGCATAGAAAGCATCAAGCCTATATCTGCCAATATTCAACCCACTTCGGCCAAACAGTCCGTACCCCCAGAAAGCAAACTTTTCTATCCCCGCTTTAATTGCAGATCCGCCAATTAAATAACACGATGGACAAATTGACGTAGCCGAGCCTGTAGCCACAGGATTAATTAACGTCCCGGTATTAGAATCAAAACTATAGGCTGTCGTACCATCTGCGCTAACTGTGTTACCAAACGGACCGACTCCAACGGTAACCGGAACACCATTTTCATCAAAATAGGTTCCTGGCACCGGAGAAAAATTACCGGTCGGCCCCTTTTGTGCACCTCTGTCCCCATTAGGGAGGGACCCTCCTCCTAAGCTAACAATTGTAGATGTGCTATTCCCCGAAGAGCCACCATCAACCGGATCATAGTTGGTCAATTTTATATCATCTAAGATTCTTTTTAAGATTGAGCGAGAATCCATAGACTGAGCTGTCAAAATATAAACATCCTCACCAATGGTGAACTTACCTGCAAACATTAACTTCCAGGGGCTATCTAATGAGGGGTATGGGAGTCGTCGCCCAGTAACTGTCACTTCGTCCACTATGCTTGGGCCACTTGCGCTTCCCCCTTCAGGCGTCTGGCCTTGGTCTATCGGTTTAGTCTCATCTTCTTTTTCCTTAGCAGAGAATCCGCTAGGATCGGTAAAGCTCAATGGGTTGTTGAACACATAGCTATAGCGGTTCCAGCTCTGGCTATAGGTTGGTGCCTGCACAATGGGATCGGGACTGAGGAAGCGGCCCAGTGTGGGGTCGTAGATACGCCCATTCATATGGATCAGGCCGGTTCTGTCCAGGTGTTCGTGGCCGGTGTAGCCGCGCTTGGTAGTGAGGCCTTGTACTGCCAGCAGTTCCTGTAGTTGTTGCTGGTTTAGGTCTCCGCTCCAGTCCCCCTGGCGGCGGCTGCCGTCCGGGTTAAAGGCGAGATTTAAGATCACCAGGCCGGCTTGATCGGTGATTTTCTCAACGGAGCCCAGATGGTCCCGGTGCAGGTATTGGTATTCGCCGCTGGTGCCGGTGAGATCCCTAATAGCGATATGCTGAACACTGCCAGCCAGTGCGGTTTTTTCGATAGCGAGAATGCTGGCATCTGCAGGGATCTGCTCCTCGTAGCTACCCACAATAAAGGCCTTCTCGGTCTTGAGCTGGCCATCTTCCATCCAGCTGCTTTCACGATAGAAGCGCTGGCCATCCGGTCCATAGTGGAAACGGTCTCTGGCGGTCGGGGTGCTATCGCTTTGACTGCTGCCCAGCACAATTTCCGTGGGCAGTTGCCGCGCGTTCCAACGGATCCATTTGTCGTCACCGCTGGCGGCGTCGTAGCGTTCAATAGCGCCGTTGGCATCGTAGTGCAGGCTGTGGGAGACGCCGTTAATGGTGACACTGCTGACCGCGTTGGGGCCGGCATTGCCAAACTCGCCGTACTGGTAGCCGCTCACCTGGGTGTCGTTGCTGACACTGGAGGTCTTGGCGAGGATATTGCCGAGCTTGTCGTACTGGGTGCTGAGCACGCGGTTGCCACCAACTTTCATCGTGGCGTGGCGTAGGCGATTGAGGCCATCGTAGCTAAAGTCTTCCTGCTTCTGCAGGGCCTGGGAGGCATTGTAGGTGAGGCGACTTTGCAGGGTGCCGTTGGAGCGCCAGCGGTACTCGTTGTTTTGTACCTGGCCGCCACCGGTTTTAATGGTTTGCAGGCGCCCAGTATTGGGGTCGTAAGTGCGATTGGTGATCAGGCCGTTGCCGTAGCTCTCCTGTTCTACCTGGCCCCAGGCGTTGATGCTGTCAAAGGTTTGCAGGGGATTGTTGCCGGCCGCATCGCTGCTGAGGCTCTGCATATAGCCGCGTGCGTTATAAAGGTAATGGGCTTCGACGCTGTTGGGGTAAACCACTTTGTTGGTGCGCCCATAACTGTCGTAGCCGTACTGATGTTGGTAGTTACGGCTGGCACCAGTGGCTAATAACTGGGTGCGGATACTGTCCAGCTTGCTGTCGGAGCGGTAGATGTATTCCTCAAAAAACACCTGCGAGCCATTTTCGGTATAACTGCGGCTCTGCAGGCCACCCTTTGCATTCACGGCATCGTATTGCCATTGGGCCAGGCCCTGGGCATCTTGCTGCTCCAGCATGCGGCCCAGCTGGTCGTACAGATAAGTAATGCTTTGACCTTTGTTATCGGTCTGCCGCTGCAGCTCACCAAAGGCGTTGTAACTGCTGGAGACGGTG
The DNA here is from genome assembly GCF_052467235.1 of Microbulbifer mixtoriginis (SeqCode). Lineage (NCBI taxonomy): Bacteria > Pseudomonadati > Pseudomonadota > Gammaproteobacteria > Cellvibrionales > Microbulbiferaceae > Microbulbifer > Microbulbifer mixtoriginis (SeqCode). The sequence goes on from NZ_CP174305.1 coordinate 3,951,217, forward strand.
CCCAAATTGGCATCGGTCATGCTGGTGCGGGAGCCGGCGTAGTCGAAGACAAAACTAGATTCGATATTGCGGCTACCGCCGTTAACCAACACGGTTTTCGGCAGGCCACTGCCGTAGTAGGTGTAGTCGGTCGTTACCGCTTCGCCGGTGGCGTCATCGATCGTGCGCGCCAGGTCGCCATTGAGGTCGTAGTAGCTCTCCTGCACCTGGGTGCTGTTACCACTCCCCCCCACTACCGATTCCGTTACGCGGACTTTAACCTGCTTGCCACTGTTGGCCGTCGCTACGCTGTAATCAATATCTACCGTGCCGCCACCGGCTTTCTCGACTTTCTTCAGACGATTGCGCAAGTCGTAGTCGTAATTGGTAATCGGTTTGTAACCATCTACCGCTACGGCACCTTGGGCAAAGAAGGGGGCCGTTTCCATATTAAGCCGCCCGAGAGGGTCGTACTTGTATTCGCGGCGGGAGACGTTGTTACCGAAGAAATCCTCTACATCCTGCCGTACCAAACGGCCCAGTTGATCGTAATAGTATTCCGAGGTGGGGGTAATTGCCGAGCTGGTCTGTACCGAGTAAGGCACTTCGATACTGTCAACAACGGGGCAATTAGCGAAACAGAAATTGTACTGGGTGTTGAATGCCACTCCATCCGCATTGGTGCTGCTAATCTCGCGGCCAAAAGGATCGTACTGAATACTGCTGGACTGGAGATTCGCATCGGTCACCTGAGTGATGCTGCCAAAGCGGCGGTCGTAGTCCATGGTAATGGTGTGACCCAAGCCATTACTCAGGCTGGTAGGGTAACGCCGATCGGAGAAGGCGCCGTTCACCTGGGTGCTGCGCGTTTGGCTGCTAGAGCCATTAATTGTGGCATCCACCTTACCGGTGACGTTTTCACTGGTCACATTGCCATAGGCATCGTAATCATAAGTGACCACCATCTGGTACTTGGCATCACCGGGATATTGGGTTGCCGTGTGCACCTTATTCGTATTGCCATAAGGGGTCATGGCGCTACGGGACTGTTGATCTGGGCTGCCGCTGGTATCGCCACTAAAGTGGCGCTGTTCCTGGGCACTGGGGAAGCCAACCAGCCAATTGCCACTGACGCGGTTTTCCAGCAGCGTGGTGCTCTCCACGCTGCGTTGGATATCGCCGTAATTGCTGGCCGGCAGCACCTCCCCCCAAACACTCTGGGAGTCGTTGATCTGGGCGGTTTTAACGACACGGCTGGTGTTTACGCTACCGCTTAACAAATCTCCCGCATCGCCATAAGAAATAGCCTGGGGTGCGTTGTCACTCACTACATAGCCGAGTATTTGCCCGCCTTCCAACTGGGTGTCCAGGCTTTGCGCCAGATATGGGTAGTAGGTTTTACTATCACCGGCACTGAGCTCAAGGGCATCGTAACTAAAGCGCTGGTTAGTGAGCAGTTCGCCAAACTCATAATTGTCAAAATACTGAACCTGCCGCGCCACCTTGCCAAAGTAAGGGAAGTCCTGACGGAACTGGCGATAGGTAACAATTTTGGCTTGCGGGTCCCAGATGCGCTGGGCGTGATACCCGAGGAAGCCCCAGCCTTTCTCACTGGCTAGTCCGACACCCTGATAAGTGTAATGGGTAGTATGCCAGCCTAGCCTGTAGCCGTTGGAGCGTTCCACCTTGGTCACTACGGTGCGGTAATCGCCATTTGAGGCCCGCACTGAGCTAGTATCGGGAATAGAAATATTTGGGCCAAAAACTTCCTCACTGAAGCGGCCCTTTTCCTCTTCGCCAGGGTTATCGGAGATACGTTCCAGCGTAAATTTGGTTTGGGCGCCGAGGCCATTGGTGACTGTTTCGATGCCGGTTTCAAAGTCATCTGGGTTGGCGGAGTCGGTAAATTTCCAGGTAAATTCCAGCGGTTTCAGGCACTGGCGACCGGTACCAGCTTCATCATAAGCACACAGCTGTACCTGCTTGAGGCGGCGGTAATGGGCTTGCTCGGGATCGGCTGGCTCCTCCTCAGAGATCAATTTGTATTCCCGCTGCAGTTTGCCATCCAAGTGCACGCGGATATGGTGTAGTAACACCAGCTGTTCCTGCTGGATTTCCTGCAGCGGCATGGGTGGGGCATCGGTACGGGTACCGTACTGGAATTCTATTTTTGCATCGCCCTGGTTGCCGTAAGTGATTTCCAGGGGATAGTTAATACCCTCGATAAGATCGCGATGGTATTTGTAGGCCATCGTATTGCCGAAGGCATCGGTAACTTTATTCAAGCTCCAGGCAAAGTGCGGTGTATCTTCCCCTCGCAGGCGACTATCCGCCGTGGCCCCATACTCATTGATTGAGCCACTGGGGGTTTTGACTTTGAACCAGATCTTACCGGCACTATTTTTCTGTAACTCAATCAGGCGGAAGCTATCGCGCAAGGTGCGATACTGGGCGCCCGCCTGCCAGTGAGTACCAGAGGCCAATACTAAAGGCTCACCATTCAAACACAGTGAATCCGCGTCCGTCAGTCGAACTCTATCGCTGTTGGGCCTATTCACAACACAGCGGCGAATACTGCTCAATCCGCCCAATCGCCAACCATAACCGAGAGTATCTTCCGGCAGGGCTTGGGTCATACGCTTCTGGAAACGGGCACTGGTGTAATGCAGGGATAAATTGGGTTGCAAGCCATTGACGCCGGGCGCCGGCTGCAGGGGGACATTAATAATGGCATTACCGGTGGCACTAACATCGGCACTATATGGCAGGGTGCCTGGTGTAGTCGCCTGCTCCGTGGTGACCGCTGGAGCTTCATCGGTATTGGCCAGACTATGCACTTTGATCCAGGGGCTTAGTACCGAAGCACAATTATCCGCAAAATCAATACAGGCAGTCAGCTTATATTGGTAGGTGCCAGGTTGGCTGCCGCCATCGAAATAGCTTGTGCCTGCGGTGTTGGCGACCACAGTGGTCCAGCCACTCTCACCCTTGCGCATGCGTTCCAGTTTATAGACACTCGCCCCAACATCTTTCCAGGTGATGTTTTGGTCCAGTTTAAAAAACTGCGTAGGGTGATTATCTGAAAACTCAGGCTCTGGCGGTGTGGGGGGAACTAATCGTTTTGTTGTGGACCAGGGGCCGCAGCCGGAACTGTTACAAGCCCTAACCCGGAATTCATAGTCTCCCGCGGTAATATCTTTGCCTGTTGTGGCCTTGCTGATAGTGACTAATGTAGAGGTGGGCTTAGTGGTAAAAACATCGCTAAAGCCACTGCCGTTTACATTCCATTCCAGGTCATAGTTAATTACCGGATCAGAGTCGTCAGGATCTGCAACAGAATTCCACTTAAGTTGGAAACTGGGCCCAGGTAGCGTACTGCCACCCGGCTCCTGCCAGCCACTAACCTGGACTGGATAATGCTTAACATAGAGTGTGGGAGAGGTACGCCAGCCGCTGTATTGGTAATAACTGCCGACCTTAGCGTAGGCGCGCACTCGATATCGATACTTACCTCTTGGCATAGTACCCGTTCTTGAAGTGGGAAAAACTTCGCCAAGGTTTGTCTCACTTTCTTTTTTCGGGCAGCTATTATCAGATTGCCAGCTACCATTAGTTTCCTGACACCACTGATAGCCAGAGACTGTATGCCCTCCATTGGGAGCCCCCCAATGGATTCTATATATTCCAGTAGTATCAATATATCCGCTTTCTACTCTGCTTTCTACCCAAGAAAACGTTAGCGATGAAGGCGTATTGGGTTTAAATACGACATTTATAACAGCCGACCCAGCATCAGTCTCTTTCGGGAAAGTCCAGCGTCCACAAGAAATCGGCCTGGTATCCTGAATATTAATACATTCAGAAACCATCGCTTTTAATTGATAAGTATATTGCGCTGTTGAACTCACAGAAATTGAAAGGCTGCCAGAAGGATTGGTAGTACTTAAACCACTAAAGGTTCTATTAACCGTTCCATTTTTTAGCTCTACTACTTTTAGGGATGAAAGATGGCTCATCCAATCAGAGGGCGGCAAGGGGTAGGAGTAAGTGACCGTGTATTTTCCTGTACTACTTGTGGTAGAAGAAATACTGATCGTTGCAAAAGCTTGGCCACTAAGTAGACAGGCCAATATCAGCAATAGAATGCGGAAGGAGTACATTAGAAACTTACTCTTCGAGAAAAAAAGTTTGGAGATCCTATCACAGTTTTTTTTGGGCAGAGTATTAATGTGTCAATCAGCTGACTTAGCTGACATTCATGTATTTTATTTAAGGTAAATTTAGGGAATACTGCTGCTTTATCGCAAATATTAAAGAGGTAGGAAAAGGCATCGATGGAAATTTATTACCTGCCATAAGATGGTATGCTGGAACACCCCTACAGCTCCTCATTCAATGTGCTCAGCCTTTATCTCATAAAAGCGGCCAGGGCATTACTGATTTCTAAAACCCAACATCTTTAAATTTTTGGTTAGCATGCCGGAGCTGGCCGAAGAAACAGCTAAAAAAACAGCAGTAGGGTAACGCTATTTGGCTGGCTGAGTTTGCACTTGGCTCTTTCTGTTAAAGGGTGTTTTCTGAGTTTTAGAGAGAGACTTTGAGAAAAATAGGAAGCCCAGAGAAAGAAAGGCTACCCAGGCTTGTCTTTTGAATCCTTTTTAGAATGGCAGGCTCTAGGAGTTCCTGATTTCATCGGGTGGGGGTTTAAGAAGGAATAGCGTTTGTTCATTTAAAGCATCCAAGCTACGCCTATTTCATTCGGCATAGCTTAGATTGCTGTAAAAGTATGATGCTTTAATGTTTGGAATGATGCTTTATTGTCAATCTGCACTAGTAGGTGTTGCCTGGAAAACTGCTCCTGCATGGTAAAGCGAGCCAATCAAATAGTGTTGATCTTGTGGAGCCGGAAGAGTTGGGTTTGTCAGGGTGTCTTGCCTACAAACTTCACAATGTGACCTAGGGTTATCTTTATCTGTCCAATAAGTCTATCAGTGTGACATCTCAAGGGGCTATGGTGTTGATAGTTGAGGAGGTCAACAAAAGGACAGGTAATATCATCATCGAGCTAATCGTATTCCATACAGTTTTTTTGAGTAACTAGGTGATCTTCAGGGCATAAAAAATGCAGGTGAACTATCGAAAGTTAAGGGCAGGAGAAAATATTTAGTAATCAGAGAAAACATAGATGCTCAAATATTCGAACTTGTCATGCGCTTCTATTGAGAAGATGTTCCATCTGGCTGGCTGAGCCGCTCGATAATTCTTTGTATGTCCTGTTGATTTTCTTCAATCAAGCGGTCGGCATAAATTTTTAAATGGTGTAGGGAATCGTAGTCAAAGATATCGACGAATGGATCAGCAATTTCGATATTGAGATAATCGTATTCCAGGCGGTCGCTATCGGAGAAATGTTGGGCGAGATCAAGAGCGTATAATTGTTGAAGGTCCATATATCTCTGGATATTAGAAAAAGCATCTCGTATCCAGCGAATGCGCCCCCAGTTTTTTAGCTCGCTATAATCTACCTCGCTACTGGCCAATGGTGGTGAACCTGCCCCCAATATTAGAACGTAGTAGTTTTTATTTGGGAACTCTTTAAGGATATCAAGTAGCACCAGACTGGTGGGGTTATTCATGGCTAGACCTGCATCAGCAAAGTAACGGTGCACTCTGGTTTGCTCTGGTGTTTTGAAGACTACCGGGGGAAAGGCGGTCTCGGCACTGACTGCTGCCGTGATAAGTTGGTATAAGCTGTCGGTAGGTAATTGTTTGATTGCATCCCCACGATTTTTGAAAAGGTGTATTTCACCATTGTGAATGTCCAGTGCAGGAATAAGAACAAAGTTATTTAAGTCTGTAAAAGAAAGCGACTTTGTATAGTGGTTTTCCAGTACACGGTGGAGCCGTTCCCCCATGAAAGAGGGGGAAAAAAGTCCCCAGCCTGTCAATAGATCGTGATACCAGGGTGAGGAAAATAGATAGTCACTTTCTTCTTTATAGAGTTGTATCAAGTACTCTGTGGCTGAATCATGCCCGGTGTAGTTTTTGGGAATAAATTTTTCAGGGATGTTGATGCCGCTGGCTACAATAGCACCGCTGGATACACCACTATAAACATCAAAAACTTCGCTAATAGGTTTGTTTAGTTTGTTTTCGATATAGTTGAGCACATATAAGGGGATGAGCCCCCGGACACCGCCGCCATCTACAATCAAGATTTTGATGGTGTCTTTTTCTTTGAGGTAATCCAGGCTTTCAGATCGTTCGGGCTCGGAGGGGGAGCTTTTGAAGGTGGCAGACTGAGTAAAGTGCTTGTTGTAGACGTAAGCGGCAACAATATAAATCAAAAGGATACAGAGCAGGACTAAAATCGCACGCTTAAGCATAAGACTGCAGGCCACTCTTACTTAAAGAGTTAATGAATGCTGCCGGTCCGAAGCCGAGATTACCTTAGGCTAATGAGAAGTGTATGGTCGTATGCCTGAAATCACTACTTGTGAATCTATCTACTGAAGAAATAAAAAAAGGGCTTGCATCCGGAGATGCAAGCCCTTTTGAAATGGCGCGCTCGGGAGGATTCGAACCTCCGACCGCCTGGTTCGTAGCCAGGTACTCTATCCAGCTGAGCTACGAGCGCGTCGTTGAGGGTGCGCACAATAAAGACTTCTCCATAGGGCGTCAAGTACTTTTATGAAAAAGAGTAATTGAGGTTAAATATTGACCATCATGCAAAGGAGAGTAGTGGTTAGTTCCTACTCCGGTTGATCAAGAAGCGGGGTGGTTTAGCTATGGCATTCTTGGCATCAATACATTAGTAGCCTTGAGCTGTTTGAGGGGTCGTTAGCCGCTTAGTGGCGTGTCCGTTGTTGTTGGATAGAATCACGCTGGTAGTTTTATTCTTGCCATGCGTATTTAGTGTTTAATCTCGGAGAGAAGCTTGGGGTTCTGGATCAGATTCCTTATACCGTGAGCATGATCTTGATGATTCTTGGAGCAACAACGGCTTCTGTGGCGCGGGAGTTAGGTGTCAGCGCACAGCAGATCTACAATTCGTGTCGTCAATTTAATCGATTGTCTGATGAGCAGTTCAATAGTTCAGACGGCGTCGACTATTCCAAACAGAAAAGCGCTGAAGTTCACAAGCTCAAGAAGGAGCTGCATGAAGCTCGTCAGGAGGTTGAGTTTCTAAAAAAGGCAGCTGTAGATTCAATTGATCAGTGCAACACCCCTGTAGGAATATGGCCTATCGGGGGATCATTGAATGAAGCGCATATTTACAGCAGAAGAAAAAAAGTGGATTTTCGACGCTTGGAAAAAGGGCATTGGCTTTAGTGAAATTGCCAATGCCATAGATTCTAAGCCAGGAACCATTTTTACTGTTTTGAGAGATACTGGCGGAATTAAACCAATACACAGAAAGCCATCTCCTCAACAGCTCACATTAGCCGAACGCGAGGAAATACGTGCAGGTCTTTCTGCAAAACAAAGTATTCGAGCAATCGCTCGCTCCTTGAATCGGAATCCATCCACAATCTCGCGTGAGATTCAGAGAAATCGGGGGCGACGATACTATAAAGCAGTAGACGCAAACAACATTCACGTAAAGCCGAGCGCGCTACTATCAACATCGTCAACGGTACATCGATAAGGGAGCATCCTCAGGAGATACAAGAACGATGTGTTTTAGGTCATTGGGAGGGTGACTTAGTGTCAGGTTCAAACAACACTCATATTGCCACGCTTGTTGATTGAAAATCGCGGTATACGATCATTCTTAAGTTGAAAGGGAAAGATGCGAATTCTGTGAAGCAGGCGCTTGTTGCTAAGTTTAAAAAACTGCCAAAAGAGCTTTGCCAATCACTGACGTGGGACCGAGGAATGGAGCTGGCGAAGCACGCTGAATTTACGGAAAAGACAGGTGTCCCTGTCTTCTTCTGCGATCCTCAGAGCCCCTGGCAAAGGGGAACGAATGAGAATACCAACAGCTTAATCCGTCAGTACTTTCCAAAAAAGACATGCTTGGCGCAGCATACTCAGAGGAAACTCAATCAAGTTGCTAACGAGCTTAATAGCAGGCCAAGAAAAACACTGAACTTTGCAACACCAAAGCAGGTTATTAAACAGGGTGTTGCCTTGACAGGTTGAACCTACAGCTGCGTACTTTGAGAACCACCAAGAGTAAAGCACGTACTGATACAAGAGTATGTAGGGTCATTCCCGGTTAGCTTTATGTGTCGGTGTTTAGAGGTCTCAAGATCGGATTATTATCGGTGGCTAGGACGGTTGCCAGCTCTATGCACGATTAGAAAGATACGAACAATCGAGAAAATCCGAGAGACGTTTACTACGTTTAAAGGTCGTTATGGAGCGCCTAGAATCGCTTGCGAGCTTCGAGAGTTAGGTGAGCCATGCTCACGGAACTACGTCGCTAAGCTTATGCATCAGGAGCATATTAAAGCGAGAAACGGCAAAGGCTTTCGATATAGTCAGCCCGTAGAGGGGAGCATTAACGTCTCTGCCAACTTACTTAAGCGTTGCTTTGATGTGGGTCGACCAAATTGCCGCTGGACCAGGGACATTACGTATATCTGGGTTCCGGAGCGGTGGTTATACCTCGCGGTAGTTATGGATCTGTACTCTCGTCGTATTGTAGGTTGGGCATTTGACTCCCAGATGACCGATGAATTGACACGTCGAGCATTGAAAATGGCCCTAGAGCGACGACCAATAAAGCCTGGACTAATAGTTCACTCTGGCAGGGGTGTACAATATCTATCACAGAAATACCAAGATCTCTTGTCCGAAAGCAAGTGCAAGCCGAGTATGAGTCGCCAGGCTAACTGTTGGGATAATGCGGCAATGGAATCATTCTTTAGCAGGCTAAAAGTCGAGCTGGTCTATGCCGGAACATTCGAAAGCGAAGAGCAAGAAAAATCTGAGGTGTTTGAATACATTGAGATTTTCTACAATAGGGTTCGTAGGCACTCTGCATTGGGCTATGTAAGTCCAGCAGAGTATGAGCGTAAATATATAGCTAGAGTGTCTACTTTTGTGGGAAAGACCAATGTAGGTCACAGTCCTCATCTTAAGTACTGGTTTCTGGCAATTAATAATTCACTGATATTTCTAAGTTTCTCTGACTTCATTGCTTTACCAAAATATGCGATATGGATTGCATCTAGTTTATCTGTTTTGGTAAGGCATCCAGCTGATTTGGCAAAATTTAGTATCTTACAAGGATTGCAAATAACAATAGGTAATCCCGCTTTGCCTACGGCAAAAACAAACTCTAGTTCAAGTCTTCCTTTAGACTCGGTTAGTACTCTTTGAAGAATTGGCCAGTAGGTCTCTATTTGCTCGTTAGAGAAAAGGGATTTCAGCATAAGAATCGGAAGAGAATAATCATACAAGCACCAGTAGTCCGACATTGATCTGTATAGTTGTGGTACTGTATTTTCAAAAAAAATGTGATACAAAGTTAATAAATGTATCTAGATTAATACCATAATTCGGTAGCGGCCCTAGCAGGTTGTTTGCCCCACTCGGATCAGGGAGCGAATATAGCACAGATGAATTTAGAGAAGCCCTGAAGAAATGTCGGTTCGCAAGGAGCTTAAGTCGAAAGGGGTGCCACTTAGATAATGCTGAAGTCGAATTATTTTTCTATATGATGAAAGCTAAGCTAATTCGTTAGAAAAATTTTGAGATCCAATCGAAGCAGCTAGCCATATTGTTAAAAACATTTAGTTTTACAGTCAGGAACGGATTCATTCGTTATTGAGCTAAAAATCGCTAGTGAACTGTAAAAAAATCTGTACTTGATGCTTAAAAATTATCTATGAGTCTAGCATAAGTTAAATTTTAAAGTGAATTTAAAATAATATCATCAAATTTACGGGCCTTCGCTGGAGAATCTTTATCTGGCCAAAAATATCTGGAAGATATAGGGAGTATATGTCTGACCAGCTTTATTAAAGGGAAGCTCCATACCTATTTAAAAGCCTACCTTGGGGCAGGCTGCTAATATTGTTATAACATTAGAAAAAAACTAGTGTTCGTACAAACCCCTTATATTGAACAATAGTCATTATGGAAGGTGGCGCTATACCCTGTTAGCCTCCATTGCATTACAAATCGAGGATGGTAAGGAATATGCAGGAGTCAGATGTTGCCAATCGGTTGATAGAAGCGGCACGAGAGTGCTTTTTGAACGATGAGTATCACCGGGTAACTACTCGCCAGATTGCTGCCAAGGCGGGAGTGGCGGTATCAATGATTCGGTATTACTTCGGCAGTAAGGATGGCTTATACGAAGATATGATTCGTCAAACCTTACTCCCCCTGATTAATGCTGTTGAGCAGCTGAGCCTAGATGGCGACTGGGATTTTGGTGACTTCTTCGACCTCTACTATGCCACAATGCAGGAGAATCCCAAGTTTCCAGCCCTAATCTTGAAAGTTATGGCGCTTAACGAGGGGCCAGGAAAGAATGTTATTCGCCAACTCTTAGAGCGGGGGCGCCAACGGGGGACCAGGAGATTGGCGGAAATTCAGGGCGCTGAACCTTCGGACGCTGGCACTGAATATGATTTGCTCAGGATTGCGTTTGTCAGTCTTGCCATGTTGCCCATGCTGGCCAAGCCAGTTCTTGAGGAGCAAATGGGCCAGGAAATGGGGCCTGAGTTTTTAAAGCAGCTTGCCGATTTTAATGGCCGAATCCTAAAGGTCGGTTTACAAAATATGTAACCTTTCAAGTCTCTGTTTGTAATAACAGAGATGTTTATTTTATTGGATATTTTTATCAGACATTTTATTCTGAGGAGTTCTTATGCCCAGGTCTATGCAAAAGAATAGGGTCTCTAATTGGGTCTTTCAGAGGGTTTCTAATGCGGTTTATAGTTTGTGTAATATCCCAAATCGCCTGATCCCGGCTCCCTTTCGTTTGATGCAAATAGGATCTTTATTTTGGCAATCTCGCTGTTTATATGCTGTTGCCTGTCTTAATGTTGCAGATCATATTGAAGATAAAGCCATTTCGATAGATAACTTGGCGGATGCCTGCAAAGCCGATAAGCAGTACCTCTATCGATTGATGAGAATGTTATGCGCAATGGGGATTTTTAAAGAAGAGGAACCAAAATGTTTTTCGCATAATAGAAATTCAAGAGCGCTTCGTACTAACGCCGACAACAGCGTAAAAAATATGATCCTGATGCATAATTCACCTGAATTTAGTAGGCCATGGTTTTCCAACTTTGAGAGGCATATCAAAGAGGGCAGCGTGCCTTTTGAAGGTGTGTATAAAAAGGAGATGTTTGATTATATGAATGATCACCCGAAGGTTAGTGACCTATTTTCGGATGCAATGGATACTGTTGATCATCTTACCGGTTTACAATACCTGCAAGACTTTAACTGGAAGAATTTTGATCGAATTATTGATTTGGGCGGTGCAAAAGGCAGTAAAAGTGCCAGTATCCTTTCTTCGTACAAACACTTGACTGCAGTTGTTGTTGATAGGAACAATGTAGAATCGACTGCGCGAGAGTATTGGAATAGTCACCTCGATGATGATGTTAGGAAACGATTAGATTTTTATCCTACTGATATCCTAAATGACCCACTTCCAGATGCAGTAAGTGATAAGGACATCTATTTGTGTGTGGCTATTTTTCACTTGCTGAATGATTCCAGGGCTAAAGAGCTTTTAATGAATATTCATCGGGCGATGGGTGAACGTAATACTACTTTAGCGATTGTTGATGCGGTACTGCCGGAGAAAGAGGCAGATCTCAATTTAGCGGCAATGGATATGCAGATGCTAATGGGAACAAAAGGGCGTGAACGAACGGTCAGTGAATGGAATGAGTTGTTTGCTCAGAGCCCTTTCTACTTGGTTGAGACTGTCAGCGTTCGGTCTTTCGCTAAAGTGATGGTTTTAAAGAAAAGAGAAGGGTTAAAGTGAGCTGCCAGTCATTGAGGCATCTCTAATGGGGCCTGAAGTTTCACTTCAGATCATTCGACACCAGTGGTGGTATCTGAAGCTCAATTTCCTTTGCAATGGCGAGAAGTGTTAAGTCGGCGCCGGGCACTCCATCCAGTTCCAGACCAACCGGTAAGCCATTATTGCCTCGCCCAATAGGAATGCTTATTCCGGGAGCACCGGTGACTGCTGCTGTGGCATTGTTGTGTATGAGTGTATCCAGAGTTGGAAGTATTTTTCCGTTTAGTTCAAGTTGATTTGATGAAGTACTAATAGATTGAGCTTCGATCGGTGCTGTTGGGAATACAATCGCATCTAGTTGGTGCTGCTGGATGATTTTTAGGTAGTTGTCGCGTACTCCAGGCATCTTCTTTAAAGCGTTTTGATAGTCGGCATTTGATGGTGCCTTAGGGCCGAGTACTGACTCCTGATAGACAGCCTTTACATCATTACTTTTGATCATTGCAACCAACTCAGCCAGTTGGGTATTAGGCTGGTAGCTCACCAGAAATTGGGTCATAGCGGTTTTCATTTGATGAAATCCGATAAGAAACCCAACATCAAGGACTGCGCTCACTAACGAGGATAAATCGATTTCTATTAGGGCGGTTCCCGCGGAGCTAAGGGAATGTAACGCAGCTTTAAAAGCTTGGTATACACCTGGTGAGAGATTATCAAATAACGGGTGGGCAAGCCCAAGGCGCAGCTGATTGAGTGGCTTTGCCTGGGGTAGGGCAGACCCGGTTAATATCTCAAACAGATAAGCGGTATCCTCTACATTGGCGGCCATGGGGCCTGGGGTATCAAACGCTGGTACAGAGGGCACTATTCCCTCGGTACTCAGGCAGCCAGTGGATGGTCGAAAGCCCACAATTCCTGTGAGGGCTGCTGGCAGCCTGATTGAACCGGCGGTATCTGTGCCCAGGCCTGCAGATACGATCCCGGCGGCAATGGCTACTGCTGTTCCCCCGGATGAACCACCTGGAAAGCAGGATTTATCCCAAGGATTCCTGACGGCACCATAGGCGGCGTTATTCGAGGTTACGCCGAAGGCGAGTTCGTGCAAATTGGTTTTGCCAATGACGATAGCCCCGGCCTTCTCTAGACTCTCAATTATTGGGGCAGAAGTCTTGGCCTGGAAGTTCATACCAGGTGTGCCCGCAGTCGTTTGAAAACCTCTCACATTGATATTGTCTTTGACAACGATGGGGATGCCAGCAAGCGGCCAGTTATTGCTGCTTTCTTTCAGCTCGTTATCAATACGCTGTGCTTTCTGTAATGCGCCTTGCCTATCCAGGCAGATAAAAGCATCCAGATCTGAGTGGGCCACCGCATTATCGCAGGCATCTTCAATTAAGGATGTCGCTGTGATCTTCCTTTTGCGGACCATTTCAGAGAGCTGGCGTAGAGACGTTGTCATAATTTGGTTTGTATGAAAAATTGAATCAATCTTAGTACATGTCAGTGCATAATCCTGCACCCTTAAGGTTATGAATTATGATAGACAGAGTGTTTGGTTGCCATACATGATTAACCGTTAGGAAAAAACATCAGATCGTTATAAGTATAGAATACATCAATCACGCTACGTCAGTAGTGTTTGATATAAGGTGTTAATCGTAATTAATATTAATCAGGATTAGCAAAACTAATTATGACTGTGCCATTGGAATATGAGAAAGCATCTGAAAAATTTTTTGAATATTTAGTTTATGCTCGAGATATAGCTGGGCTTTGGAGCACGCATGTTACCTATACAATGACACAGGGCGTTTTTCATGTGTTCCGCCGTCGAATTTCTACATCCGATGCTATTGCGTTTTCCAATATCTTACCTGTTTGTCTAAGATCTTTGTTTGTGGCCGACTGGGATGTTAACGAAGAAAAGAAAGACTTTGATAGTGAAGAGGAAATGACCAGGGAGGTGCGGTTATTACGAGAAGAGCACAATTTTTCAACAGTTACAGCAATTAAAGATGTTGCTAAAGCTGTACGGAAACATGTGAATGAAGAGGTATTTGATGAGTTGCTTTTAAAGCTTCCGGATGGGGCCTTTGAATTTTGGCGACCCTAAGCGGGTAGATGCCCATAAGGAGGGTGGGAAAGTCTATACACATTGAGTCCGCTTTACGGTTAGGTGGGGGGTATGGATTTTTATTGCACTCAGAGGATATGACTACTGGATAAGGCGATGCAATTGCCAGAAGGACACAAAATAGTAGAGTAAATTTTACGAGGAAGAAATCGCTGAAGTAGAGGCTGGCCACAAAGTAAAAAGTATAGAAATCCTGAAACTGGGAGAATGGTGGATTGGAAACAGTTGAGGAGTCTATGGAGGTTGATCCGTATTGTTATTGCTTCTTGAGCTTACCACCGCCCATAACTAAAAGCCTGCCTAAGAGGGTGGTATTTGTATATATTTTATATATGCAGTGAGCTGATTGCCGTCATCAGAATAAGAATCAGGCAAAATTGACAAGGACGTCAGGCGCTATATAGCCAAGTTGATTACAGTGATTGCCAGTTACCCCCTGATCAAATAAGGATAAGTCATGAGGCATCGTTCTACGGCAGTCATTTTACTTTCCCTGCTAACTCTAAGTGGTACCAGCTATAGTAAGGATACCCCTGTAGTACTTGAAGGCCCTTACCTTGGACAGAAGCCACCTGGGCTGACTCCACAACTGTTCGCCCCTAAGCCTTCGAGAGAGTATCGTGACTGGGGCGGTTACTTCACGCCCGATATGAAAGAGTACTACGTTACAAGAAGATATCACCAAAGTGGCAAATCCTCGAAAGTTGTATTCAAGCTTGAGAACAATCGATGGCATGAGTCTAAAGTGGCCTGGGGCGGTTCCATCTCACCGGATGGTCAAACGATGTATGCTAGAAATCAATATAGAGAGCGTATCGCTAATGGTTGGTCAGAGCTTAAAAGTCTTGGCTCACAATTTGAAGACATTCGTATTATGCGCCTTACTGCTTCTGCGAAAGGAACCTTTGTATTTGATGAAGTAGGTCAAAACGGCGATGGCATTCTTCGCTATTCACGTCTGTTAGATGGTAAGCGTGAAACGCCAAAGCCTTTTGGCCAACAGATAAACTCGGGCAAGTGGACTGCTCACCCCTTTATTGCCCCTGATGAGTCTTACATCATCTGGGATAGTGAAAGAGAGGGCGGATATGGTGATAGCGACATGTATATCAGCTTTCGCCAGCAGGATGGCTCATGGGGTGAAGCTATTAACTTTGGTGATAAAATCAATACAGAGGGGGAAGATGGTGGTGGGTATGTAACACCAGATGGAAAATATCTTTTCTACTGTCGTCGTTGTACCCCCCCGAATTTTGAAATAATGTGGGTAGATGCGCAGTATATAGAGACTCTAAGGCCCAAATAAATTCTATAGTATTAAATCTAGAGTGACGCTCAAAGATAATAAATCTTCTGCGAGAGCTATCTATTTCTAGAGGTAAAGTATCTGGCTTTTTAACTACACAAGTCGAATGAAAGTTGACTTTAATATTGCTGCAAACTTAATTGGTTTTCTTAGTGCGGACGAGGCTAAATAATTACCATTCGACAATGGTCTTGAATTCTCTGGTTATGAAAGGATTGCAGAAAATTTAGAGGCCAAAATTTATTTTGCTCACTTATATTCATCCTGGGGAGGATTAACGAAAACACTAACGGCCTTATTCGACAGTATTTCCAAAAAGATGCCGACTTAAATAAACTAACAGACGAGCAGGTTCAATTTGTAATGGATCGTCTGAGTAGTAAACCTAGAGAGAGCCGGGGTAACAGGTCACCGAGTGAGTTATTTAAGGGACAGCAAGATGAGCTACTACAGCATGAGGAATTGCAGTTATTAATTGAAATCAAGAAGTATTACTACAGGTAAAACCAAAACTTTGCTCCAGAATGGGCTGCAATTGCTCATCAGGAATATATCCCCTGAGCCAACGCAGCGGCTTACCATTGGGTGCTATTAGAAAACTGAAGGGGGTGCCGGGAGTTTCACCCAGCACCTGTTGGAGTTTTCGATTCGCCTGGAACATGGGAAATTCTGGGCGCAATTTTCGATACTCAGCCAGTAGGGCTTTGCGCGACCCATTGATACCCAGGGCAATTGGTTGGAACTGTTGTGAACACTTGTGTGTAAGCCGGTTTAGTGCTCGAACCTGGCGAAAGCACCAGGGGCAGTCGGGTTCTACCAGTACCATCAGGCTTGGCTTGTCTTTGAAGTACTGCAAGTTGATACGTTCGGGCCCGGCAAGGCTGTGCAATTCAAAATTGAATAGCGAAGTGGGAACTTCAGTCGCGCCAGTTGGCGCGAACAGAAGTGTGAAGAGTAGGAGCCAGGTTCGCATTACAGGTTCCAGTCGAAGCCCATGTAGAATTCACGGCCGCGCAGGGGACCATAGATATAGGCTACGTCATAGGCACCACTGGCATCCCAGAACAGAGGGGTTTCTCCTTCCTCGACCTGGGTGTAATCCGTGAGATTGTTGCCGCCCAGGTACAGACTGAGGTTTTCACTCACATCAAAGGTCAATTTCATATCCAGTGTCCAATAGGCGTCTGCGTTTGTGCTCTTAAGTGTGGAATCGCCCAGCTGGTTAAAGCCTTCGTAGCCAAATTCAGCCAGGTCACGAGATCCGATCCAGGTGGCGCTAGCGTATAGCATCCAGTAATCGGTTTTGTAATCCAGATTGAATAGCGCACGTTGCTCCACTGGGGCAATGGCAAAGGATTCCCGGAAAACATCGTCGTAATCGTAGGTCTCCAGAGTGCCGCCAATAGATAGATTGTCGTTCAGCGCATAACTGAGAGTAATGTCGGCAGCGCCTACAGAGGCACTTTCCTGCATTTGGCTAAGCAGCGGTACCCCGTCCTCGGTTTCACTTAATGCCGCGAGGTTATCTACTTTGGTAAATGCCAATGACAGGGTACTGTTAAGGCGCTCCCCTTCGAAGCTCAGCGCATAAGTTGCAGATAGAGACTTCTCCAGACTTTCAATATCGATGGCAAAGCCATCTCCCGCATCCAGGATGCCGTGATCCGTTTCGAAAAAGGATAGAGGGGCTCGGTAGCCTCGCCCCATCGCTACGCGAGAGGTCCATTGATCGTCGTGCAGGTAGCGCAAGTCTATACGCGGGGCCACCACTATTTCATCGATCTCGGTACCGGGTTTTTGCTCGGCGACGAAATCGGCTTTGGCATTATCCAGGCGTATGGCGAGTGCCACCTCAAGATCTGGTGAGACTGTCCAGGTATCCTGCAGGTAAAGGCCGGTAGTTTGGTAGTCGAAACTATCTTCGATGTAGTTGTCACTTTCCGCCCCTGCAGCAGAGTCGGAGAGCATGGATTCATCGCGAAGGTCGACACCAAACGTGAGCATATGCTGGTCATTCAGGATCAGGTTGTTGCGCAGGTCGAAGTAATTGAGCGTGTCAGTAGCGCTGTAGTCGAACCCCTCGTAAAAGGAGTCCTGTTTATGCTCTGACCAGGCAACTGTCAGCAAAGTGTTATAGGACTCGTTAAATTCGTGTAGCCAGCTGCCGGAAATTTCACTGCGGGTGGTGGCTATCCATTCGGTGGTTTCCCAGGGTTTACCGATATATTGCTGTCGCACATCGTCGTCGACAAATAAGTGGTCAGACTCCACACCATCGTATCCGTGCAAGACTGAGCCAATGCTGTCTCCCTGGGGGCCACCAAAAATATTGGAGTCGGTGTAGGCCGTGCGAAGGATCAGGTTGTCCCGTTCACCCAGGTCTTGCGAGAGACGCACCACGTAACTGGTATTTTCCTGTAACGGCGCTTCGCTGACGCCGTTACCATCGTTGTCCATCTGGTGATGTTTGTCATCCTGGATGACCAGCGATGTGCGGGTACGTTCATCATCGCTCAGATAGCCTGCCATCAAGCCAAGAAAATAACTGTCGTTGTCCTCCATGGAGGCATTTATATTGACGCCAGTTTCTTCTATTTCCTTGGAAATCACATTGATGGTTCCGCCGATTGCTTCGGGTGCCAGCAGTGATGCGCCAGCACCGCGGGCCACTTCGATACGTGAGATGCCGGTGGTGGCCAGTGCATCTACCGCGTAGTAGCCAGCCATCATCGTGTGTAAGGGAACGCCGTCGGTGAGGATGGTGGAATGCTCCCCACGCATACCATTCAGCATTACCCGCTTAACCCCGCACATAGAACACTCATTGGAAACCCTTACACCGGGGGATTTCTCAATGGCATCCGTCAGGTTTACCGCTTGTTGGGACTTGATCAGGCTCTCGTCTACGACTTCAGTCTTCTGTATGGCGTCCAAAAGAGCGCCGCGCTCATACAATCGCTGGCGGACACCTATCACTAGGGTCTCCTCCATTACAGCGTTTTGTCCGGAAAACGCGTCATTGGCAAAAGAGGCAGGGATTGCTGAGGAGAGGGCGATGGCAATCAAGCTTTTGCGAAGCATGGGTGATTCCCCAGAAGTGAATTTATCTCATATGGTAATGATTCGCATTTGCGGCGCAAGTGAGCAAAGGTAGTAGTTTTTTGCGTCTTGAGGACTGGAGGGGGAGGGGCTATGACTAGTGCCGTTCAGGTAGCTCGTTGTTCAATAATTGAAAAATGGTCGAAATATCAGATAAAGCCATCAGTATGAATTTCGATCTGCTGACTGGGTTGGCTGCTCAATTATTGAAAGCAAGAAGTAGATATTGCCATGCAAATCAAGAGTTTTATTTTAATAAATACTCCCCACCTTAATAAGGGGGGAGTGAATACAATTACTCTAATTATTCATCACAAGGAATAATTTGGATATTTAAAAGCAACTGTGCTCCAACATCGGCAGAACGCAGAGAAAATAGGCTATCGGCGCCGATTACTGTTGCAACGGTATCTGCTCTCGCAATAAGGGCCTCCCCATCGCACCCGGAATAGTAGGCAAATGGTGGGCGATCATTGAGGACAAAGTTCTCAAAGCCAGAGCTATTCCAGTTATTGTCATGGCTCGGGCCTTGACTGCCAGAAAAAAAGTATTCTCTATGGAAATTGATAAGGGATCCATCGGCAGAAAATACTGTACCCCGCCAATCAATATCTAATATTCCTACTGAAAATCCAGGTTCTACACTTAAAGGTATTGCCAAGTTACAATCAGAGCTAGCAATTGGATTTGAAGAATTTGTTACGGCGCTATATTTACTGAAAAGTATCGCGATATTTTTATTATCATCTGTTGCCGTAGCCGTTACTGACCCTACAGGGCAGCCTGTACCATTAACGGCAACTTCTCCAATCTCGATTTGTTGACCATCAATTAGTAAAGTTTTTGCCAAAGTGGGGATAGAAAAGATTGAACAAAGTGTGAGTGCTAGAATTCTATTAAGCATTGATACTCTCCATTCCTTGAAAAGTGTGAGCGGTTAATCTTTGTAAGTTCTATGTGTTAATTCCTAATTAATCGTTCTGTTGCTGGCGTCTCCCAATGAATTAGTTGGCTCATACTGCAAAATTCATATTTGCAATGTCAATTGGTTGCAGGCGTAATCATTGGTGGTGGTTTAGCTTTGAATATGTTTGTGAGCCGGGTCACGATTGAGTTCAACGATAATTTATTAATACGGTAGGGTTATTGATGTTGTTACCTGAGGTTGTGTGTGGTTAATTATAGGGGGCGAAAAAGATGTGTGAGTGAGTGTGTTGTAATATCTACATGGATGGTGTTTCTACAGGGTGTTCATTAATGTTATTTGATTTATGATTTAATGGCCCATTATGGGTTGTAGGATTGTTGTGAGGGAGTTGATTTATAACGTGGGCCTTTTGATAGTGATATTTTTTAGGGTTTTAATGATGATGAGATAAAATACTCGATACTGGATAGTTTATAAGTAGTAATTAAAATAATTAAATGCAGCGCTGAATCATTTAGCTTCGGCCTGAAGTATCATTCAGATGCCGCTTTCGCAATGAAAATTCAGTAGTAAGTTGCTGATCTTATGGATGTAAGATCCCCCCTTTGATTAAAGGGGGAGTTAAGTAACCAAATTATTTCAGAATTAAATATGGTAGTTCTAAGAAAGAACTCTGCAAAGACTGCTACTCCTCTGAATCTGGTGATTTAAGGTTTTCTTTCTTTGAAGCTTCAGCCAGAATTTTTCTTCCTCTATTCGCGATCTTCTCGGCTTCGTTGCTTGGATCACGGTTCCATCGCTTAGGGATCTTATCCCAGTCACTATATATGGTAAAAGGGTTATGAGTTGCCCCCTTAGGAGGCATTCCTGTATACCCGCGGTGTTTAATCTGATAAAGATAGTTGTTCGATAGTCGCTTATCACGAGCCTCTTCAGCTAGTTGAGGATAAAGGTCAACTTTTGTCATACCTTCACTGCCATCTAGAGAGCATATGATGTTTCCATCATAATCGCAGGCCATTGAGCGACCAAAATAAGAGTAGGAACTATCTTCTCCAGTATGGTTGACCGCTACTACATAAGCTTGGTTTTCATAAGCCCGCACTTGATTTGTAATCCCCCAAATATGATCCCATGGGTACATATATTTAGCAGGCCTTAGAATTACATTTGCACCCTTCCAAGCTGCTTCACGTGCCACTTCTGGGTAGTCAAAATCTGAGCAAATCGCAATGGCCAGTTTCGACCCTTTTGGACCATTACAAACTGACATTTCAGGCCCGGGACTCCAGGGCTCCATAGGACACCATGGAACCATTTTGCGATAGGAAAGAGCGACCTCACCATCACCATTGATCAGGACCATTGCGTTATATGGTTTCATATGTGGCTCAGGTGCAAGCTCGACAATTGATACACACAGCCAAACACCATATTGCTTAGCTATTTTCCCAAAAGCTTTTGTTTCAGGTCCCGGTATGGTTGTAGCAAGTTTTAAATGCTCAGCATATGGATGGAAGCCAAATCCGTAAGTGCTGTATTCAGGAAAAATGATTAAATCCACGCCCGGGAAGCATAAAGATGCACGATCAACATATGCTTCAATTCTCTTTATGTTTTGTTTGATGTCTTCTGAATCAGAGGCTGGGTAAGGCGAAAATTGGACAAGCACTACACTCATCGCATCTGGAATAGGGTTGATAGCCGGCACTTTATTTCTCCTTGAGAAAATTTGGCGGTCTCTTGGAAGAGAAAATCTCTATTGTTACTTGAAGAAAATTATAATTTGATGAGTTTTTAGTTTATTTTAATTGTCTGTTAGTTTGAGTAAAAGGACGTCCGAATTTATTTGTAAGCGAATAAATGCCAGTGACAAATCAGTTTGTTTGATCACTAATCTGTTCTTGTTAGTATGGGGTTGTTATTATGTGCGCTCGGTGTTAATGATTGTTTGTCCGGTAGAGGGTAAGATTAAACTTTGTGATTGTGACAGAGGTTATGATAGTTTCCAGAGCTATGATCTTGTATGAAGAAAGAAGTGTTATTCATATTGACATGTGAGGGATAAAAGGCCTCGCTATTATTGTTGGTTAGCCGCTGTATATGTTAGTTAATGAGAAAGCTAAATCCTACATAAAGCGGTCAGCTCCGCCTGATGCCTCAATACTATCCCCAGTGATAAAATTATTACGCGCAGAACAAAGGAAGGCCGCCAGAGTAGCAATGTCTTCTGGTTCCCCTGGATGTTTTACAGGCGTACATTCGTTCGATACTCGAACAAGAATTTCATCATCTGTAAGTGTTGCATACTCTGGCGTATTACTGCGGATAAATGGGATCATGTTGTTTTTCCAGTTATCCGTTTTAATTGCGCCTACTCCAATCGAGTTAACTAGTATATTGTACGGTGCAACCTCTAATGCAAGAGATTTTGATAGATTATTGATTGCTGCACTTAGGACATGAGATATGAGTAGCTTTGGGTTTGGGTAGGTGCCGCCAATAGATGACATGTTAACTATTCTTCCCCAGCTTTTTTGTTGCATATAAGGGATGGCAGCTTTGCACATTCTCCGCATAGAAGTGAGTTTTACTGCAGTCATTTGTTCCCAGTCTTCCTCAGTTGAGGACATAAGTCCACCAGCATGGGCGCGCCCAGCATTGTTGACTAGAATCTCTGGTGCTCCAAAGGTGTTTAGGGTTTTATCGATTATCTGTTGTGCAGCATGATCTCGAGTTATGTCTATTGATATAGAAGTGACCTCAGACTTTGAATTTTTATGTAGCTTATTCTCTGCTTTTTGTAGACGTGCTTCGTTGCGTGCAACCAGAACTACCTTTGCACCATTGGCAAGAAGCTCTTTGGCAATGGCATAGCCAATTCCTGAGCTGGAGCCAGTTACAATAGCTACTCTATTCGTAATTCCAAGATTCAACATTGAACTCCGCTAACAGTGTAAATGTTGTGATGTTAGGTTTTTAACTTACAGTTAGCACCTAACTGCCGGCAGTTTCTTAATTAGCTGAGAACCTTTCATGTTAAAGATGGCAGTGTAGATGATTTGGGTGTCAAGATTTAAGGCAAAAGTTAAAGATTTTAAATCAGCTGAATTATAGGTCTAAAAGTTGTTGTTCATCCTATTTTAGGGAGCGCAAATATTAATGTGTGTGTCAATAGCAGGCTGGAGTTTATACTGAGGCTGTCTGAGGAGGCGTGAGATGTAGGTCATCTTTATGAGGTGGGAGTTGGTCAAGTACCCAAGAGTTATTGAGCATAGAGTAGGAGCTCAGTCGGATTGGTAAATATTTTTTAGCACAACCACGCTTATAGGTCTGGATAATAGATCTTCTATATTCTTTCGGTAGTTAATGTAGTGAGCTGAAGATTTGTGTTCACTGAGCGCGGTTTCATCTATATATTTCTCTATGAGACTATAGATTATTTTGTGATCTTTCTGGTCGATCTGTTCGCAAAGTTCATACAATAAATTACCAGGCTCCGCTCTGGATGGTGAAACCATCTCTGTGAGCAAATTTTTGACAGCTTGTTCCTTTTCGGGTTTTGGGTAAAAGGAAGCAAAGACTAAAACAGGTGTTTTCATTGGGAGTCTCAAGATAAATCAACTCAATGTGGCTGTTATTGAGTGGTTGTAATTATTTTGAATTCTTTGCCGTCTAAGTTTGAACTTAAATTTAGACGGCGATGACTGCTGTGCAAGTTATTTGGCTGAACTTGAAAGCTTAATCCATTCAAGTGAAAGCCAATTGGTAAATCTCCAGATTTTGTTGGAGGGACTTGATCTGCACTGTTATATTGGGATTTCTAATAGCTATTTCAATACTCCAATCTGTTTCAAGAAACCATATTTGTCCCAGGTCACCCAGGTTTCTAGTATTTTTCCATCCTTGATTTTAACAAACTCTACGGCATCCCAGGTGATGGTTTTATTTGTTGGAGTTTCCCCCATAAATGATCCTGTATGATTGGCGCTAACTTTTACATGGGTTGCGACAAGATCTCCCTCGGCGACTTGCATTGAATCAATCAGTTTTACATTTTTAAAGGCCGTATGAAATTTGGCGACTTCGGCTTTGAATTCCTTTAAATTACGTTTTTGTGAACCGGTACTTAAATTTGTGGCCGAGTCTAGGTTGTTGATATAATTAGGCGCCAAAATTGAATCAGGATTGACCTTTGACCCACTGTGCCATAGGTCGGCTGCCTGCATGGCAATTTTTTTATTTTCTTCAAGGTTATTTGATTGGGCAATCGCATTGCAGGCAATACCTAACAGCAAGAAAGTTACAGTTAGTGCCAAAGAGTAAGGGTGCTTGGACATCTAAATTCTCCCAATGTAAAGTTTTTTACCTGATAGGCTGGTTAGGTGTGAAAATGATAGGTCCTAAATAGCTTTAGAGTATGGGGGCAAACTTGGGGATTTGTAGCGTGAGCAGGTAATTTGGCAACTTTCACTTCATTGTAGGGTAGTTAGGTTATAAAAATTTCACGAACACAAACAAGAAAAATTGTGCGAGTGCCAAAAGGAGGGTGGAATAATCTGAATAGATATTGATTCGACTAAAACAAGATGGTTGAACTTTTTTAGTTATGAAAAATAACTTTGAAATGCAGAGCTATTGATGGCCAATGACTCGATGAAATATTTGCCCTTTTAATGCTCGGCACCGTATTTTCTTTAGAAAGGGTGTACTTCCATACTAAATTACTTCAGTAGCCTCTCGACACTTTCAATAATTTTCTCAGCTGTTAACTCGAAGTACTGCATGACTTCCTGGCCGGGTGCAGATTTGCCAAAGTTATCCATTCCGATGATTTCACCGTCAAAGCCTACGAACTTGTGCCAATAGTCTTTATGACTAGCCTCTTCCACCACCCGGACGCGGAGAGTACTGGGGAGAACTAATTCACGGTACGGTTCTTCCTGTTCCAAAAAGGTTTCTATGCAAGGCATGGACACAACCCGAATTCTCTTGCTAGTAAGCTTTCTTTTAGCCGCTATGGCCTGCTCGACTTCAGAGCCGGTCGCAATAATGATTGCCTCAGGAACGCCTTCGCAGTCGGACAGTACATAACCACCTTTTTCAATTTGTGCTATCTGCGTGGTATTTCGTTCCTGCGGAGCTAAATCCTGACGACTGAATACTAGTGCAGTGGGCCCCTCTTTGCGTGTAATAGCCATCTTCCAGCTTACCGCTGATTCCGTAGTATCACAGGGGCGCCAAGTGTGTAGATTCGGTGTAGAACGCAAAGCGCTGAGTTGCTCCACCGGCTGATGAGTTGGACCGTTTTCACCTATTCTGATGGAGTCATGGGTATAGACGAATATAACTTGTTGCTTCATTAATGCCGCCATACGCACGGCATTTCGAGCATACTCCATAAAAACCAAAAAGGTAGCACCATAAGGTATAAAACCTCCGTGCAGGGCAATGCCATTCATTATGGCGCTCATACCAAATTCACGAACTCCGTAGTGTATATAGTTGCCTGAAGCATCTTTCTTATTCAATCTTTTAGAACCGGACCATAGGCTAAAACAAGGGCCGGCTAAATCGGCTGAACCACCTAGGAGTTCGGGCAACAGAGGCCCGTAAACATTCAGTGTATTCTGGCTCGCTTTACGAGAGGGGACTCTTAGTGCATCTTTTTGACATTGCTTAATGTAGCTATCGGCTTTTACCAGGAAATCTGGTGGAAGTTTTCCACTCTCACGACGCACAAACTCGAGTGCTATCTCAGGATACTCCTCACGGTATTTAGCGAAGAGACTCTTCCACTCCCTCTCTAATGCTTTACCTTTAGACCTTTGATCCCAATATGCATAGATATCTTCAGGGATCTTAAAAGGAGGGTGGTCCCAACCAATCGTTTTGCGAACGAGAGCTATTTCCTCCTTCCCGAGTGGTTGACCATGGCATTCCTTTCGGCCTTGCTTATTTGGGGAGCCGAAGCCGATCACGGTTTTACAGCAAATAATGGTGGGCTTATCAGAACATGCATGGGCTTTTTCAATTGCTGCTTTAATCGCAATTGCGTCATGGCCGTCAACATTAGGGATGACGTGCCAATGGTAGGACTCGAAACGCTTGGGTGTATCGTCAGTAAACCAACCTTCAATCTGCCCATCGTCAGAAATACCGTTGTCGTCATAGAATGCGATCAACTTGCCCAAGCCTAAAGTACCAGCCAGAGAGCATACTTCATGGGATATGCCTTCCATCAGGCATCCATCCCCCATAAATACATAGGTGTGGTGATTGATCAACTTATAGCCTGGGCGGTTAAATTGAGCCGCCAGTACTTTTTCCGCCAGGGCCATACCTACGGCATTAGCAACCCCCTGGCCTAGGGGGCCTGTGGTGGCCTCAACACCAGGTGTGCAACCATATTCCGGGTGGCCCGGGGTCTTGGAGTGCAATTGGCAGAAATTCATCAGTTCTTCGATTGATAAGTCGTAGCCGCAAAGGTGCAACAGGGCATACAACAATATGGAACCGTGTCCATTAGAGAGGACAAAGCGGTCACGGTTAGACCAATTCGGGTTAGCTGGGTTGTGCTTTAGGTAATCGTTCCATAAGACCTCCGCAATGTCTGCCATGCCCATAGGTGTACCAGGATGCCCGCTATTGGCTTGTTGGACTGCATCCATGGATAAAGCACGAATCGCATTGGCCATGCTTCTTCTATAAGGAGAGGAGACCATGTAAATGTACTCTGGTGTTTTGAAAGCCGAAGCATCACCTTTACAAAAGGAGATCCCCAACTAAATAAGTGACAAACTAGTAATATAATAATTTTACAGTTTAATTTTCTATGACATAAATGATGAGCAATTTGTTGGCCTTTGCAAAAGGTGTTGACCTGCATTTGGCGGCATTAGTGATGATAAGGAGTTATTTGCGTCTTTACAAAAATAGCCTGTTTTTCAAGAAATTTACAATCTAAAGAATTGTAATAATCATGATAAAAAGAAATAAAGGTTGTATTTTAAAGATCTGTTGTGGATTACATATCTTGAAATATCTCTACCACCGGGATCATTACTAAATTTCTTGGGGGAAAGTTAGTGTATATGTCAACGAGTAAGAAAAGTCTAATTGCATACTATGTTTTATTCAGCGATCTGTTGATGCTCCTGGAATAAATAAGGCTAACTAAAGATCAATAGTTGTTGATTTACATGTCTCCATCATAAAGGTTAGAGGCAATGTTATGAATACAAGGTATTTTCAATGAGTCCAGAACCATTTTCGAGAGAGCTTGGGCCCCAAGAAGCATTATTTATTGAAATGAATAGGTTATCTCGTGGTGGCCTGCAATTTGTTTCTTTTATAAAAGTCTGTGAGCCCTTGCAAATGGAGTCCTTGCGTGAGGGGTTGGCTTACTTGCATAAGCGTCATCCATTTTTGAGGGCGCGTGTAAAAAGGGGTGAGCGATTAAGGTGGGTTTGTGATGTTGATTTTGTTGATGTGCCAATAGAAGTAACTCTAATTGTTGATCAGCTTGATTTGGAGAAAGAGTTTAGGGACCTTGCTGAGATCTTCATTAAAACTGAGGAGCATGTATATAGATTAAGGGTATATACAAATAAACAAGGCTTTGTTGAGTGGATTTGTTTTATAAATATACATGCCATACTTGATGGAAGATCCCTCATGACGCTATTCTCTGATCTTGACAAGTTCCTATGTCTTCATGAAAAGCCAAGGCATGCCATTAAATCACTCCCTTTGCTAAATAGTATCGCTAGTCAACTAGAGGCTTCTGGATATTGTGGTGAGAAGGAATTTGAGCATCAAATAGAGGGGGGAAGCCGTTGGGCGGTTGAGAAGCAAGCGTCCGTCGCTGATAGAAGAGCCTGTGCTAAATCATATTTAGTATCACCTAAAAAAATCGAGGGATTGGCTTATTTGGCTAAAAAAAATCAGATAAAGCTAACGGCACTTTATTGTGCTGTTGCATCAGTTGCTGCCCGGGTTATACCAGCATGTAGAGATTTGACAGAAGTTATTTTCACGATGGATGCTCGATTATTATGCAACCCTATTATCCCGAGTGATCATGTTGGTTCATTTTCAGAAACTGCCAGCCTAAAATTACCACCAAATGCAACAAGCTCCGATATTTTTGAAGTTGCCAAGATTTTGAACAATGAGATTAATTTAGTGCTTCTCAAACAAAAACCAATGACAAAAAGCCTAAGATCTGACTATAGCATGGAGGAGGTCACCCGTATGGCTGCTGAGGTCACTGCGCCGAAAGAATGCTTTCCTGCAGGTATTCTTGTTTCAAATGTAGGGAATATGCGCCTTCTTGCTAATGAAATGCGATATTTTGAAATTCGAAAAGGAATGATTAGTTTGAAAACTGCAATTAACCCCTTAATGATTATAAATTATACGACTTATCGCAACTCGGCTTTTGTATTTGGTTATTGTGAGCCTTTGATTAGCGAAGATAGTATCTCTGCGTATATTGATGAATATATAAGTATCATTAACAGATTGATCTCTAATGTTAAATGTTAGTTTAATATAGCGTCTAGCAAAATGTTGGTCAGTTGATTAACTGAAATATTTTCCGAAGTATAAGTATCAGTCATATTGCAATGCCATCTATTGAACACAATAATTTGATGATTTAGCCCTGCAGGCCTGATTGATTAAATGGTTAATAGTATGATTCGTTGATGGGGTATATATCAGAAAATCTGAGATGTAGCTAAGTCGCAGAGTTTGAGCCTATAACTTTAATATGGGTGAATCTATAGTAGTTTAGACTTGGCTTGGCCGTACACTTTATTTAAATAGGAAGTGATCCTACCAAGTCTAAACGAATCTAACTGATGCTTTGCTCCACTGCTATTTTTTAGGCCTGATTCTCAGAGGCTTAACATTTCACGTAGCCGAGTGGCTGGCCGTCTGGCAACCTCTATTTCTTTCCCATCGGTCATTGTTATTATTAATCCACTATTAACCCACGATTCTATATTCTTAATAAAGTTTAGATTGATAATTTGTTGTCGATTTACACGAAAGAATACTTCTGGGTTTAATCGTTGTTCTATTTTGGTTAGAGATTTATAGATAAAAGGCTTGCTGTCATCGAAAAATACTTGAGCATGGTTGCCGCAGTTTTCAAAGTATCGAATTTTTCCAATTTCGATTAACCAGCAACGCTCCCCATCCTTGATAAATATTTTATTGTTGGAGTCTAAATAGCTTGTTAAGCTATTTGTGTGCTCGGTGGGTGTTTCACTTGACGTCTTATCGAGAGCTTTCTTTAGTTTTTCAGGGTTTATGGGTTTTAGTAGATAATCCAGTGCATTTACTTCAAAAGCTTGTATGGCGTATTCGTCATAAGCTGTTGTAAAAATAACCTGAGGTGTGAAATCCAGTTTTTCAAGTATGTCAAAGCCATTGCCATCAGGAAGATTGATATCCAAGAATACTAAATCAGGCTTTTCCTCTGATATAAGGAGAATAGCTTCTTCACAGTTTTTTGCTTCTGCTATTAAGTTTATATTCTTATAAGGTTTGAGTAACTCTCTTAATTCATTGCGTGCGAGTCGAGAATCTTCAACGATAATGGCTTTCACTTCTTATACCACTAATTGTAAGGGAGAGGAGGGAATATGGCACCGAGCAACTACCTGGGAGCCCTGCTGTTCAATTCCAAAATATGTCTTGTCTCCATATTGTATGGTTAACCTTTTTTGTATATTGATTAACCCCAGGCCGGTATTACCACTCTCTTTGGTTGACTCTCTGATGAGAGTACCTGGATTTATCACAGTGATTACCATATGATTGTCTTCTTTGGTGATTTTAACCACTAGTTCACCGCCTTGTTTACATTTTTCTATTCCATGGCGAACGGCATTCTCGGCAAGCAGCTGGATTAGGAGTGGAGGTATCCGCTCTCCCATTAAATCTTCGTTAACTTCCAATATGAAAGACAATCGATCTTCATATTGTATTTTCAAAAGTTCGATATACTGACAAACGATTTCCAATTCATCTCTTAATGACACAGTTTTATGCTTATGGGCCATTAACGTATAACGTAAAAGGTCAGATAAGTTTGTCAACATATCCCTGGATTTATCTGTATCTTCAAGGATTAGTCCACGAATATTATTAAGCCCATTGAATAGAAAGTGAGGGTTTAACTGCCCCATTAGAGCGCTCATTTTTACTTCGTTCAGTTGTAATTTAAGTTGTGTTGCATCATGTTCGGCTTTGCGTAATTGCTCTTGATTTACCAGAGTAAGATAAATGAAACTCCAAATAAATATAAGAATGGTAAGATAGAACCAATTGCTAACAACAACCTCCCAAAAGGAAGATGGAATTTCATATCCTACAAAGATGTAATATAAATATCCAAAGCCAGTTGCAATATAGGCGCCTATACCGCCAAGAGGAATGGCAGCTAATAGGAAGCCAATCCATTGTTGATACCCGTTTTTATCAAAGAGGCTAAATCGATATATGATTTCTCGAGTAAGAAGGGTAGAGATCCCTGTAGTAAACCCTACAATAATAATATTAATCACGATTTTATCGGTGTGATTCTGAGATTGAAGCCCTAAAGAGAAAACATTAACTAAAGAAAATATCAACCAGCCACCAAAATGGTAGGCTAAAAATTTTGCGGATGGTGTTGGGGATTTGAAAATACTCATTGCACATATATCTAAGTAAGATGGCTCCTAAATTAGGAGCCATGTCTTGACATTCTTATCAAGTATCAGAAGCGTTCATTCAGCCATGAGGACATCACTTCGAGGGCAACAGGTGAAAAGCTCTCCTCTAGTTCGGCATACTCTGAAAATGAGCCCTTATTGGCTATTTGAAAAAGGTGGTTCATTTTATTCAGCTCGATAGTTTTAAAGTCTTTATGTCCAGCGCTGCTCAATATTGATTGTATATTACTTAGGTTCATTTTTGCATCAACCTGGTAGTCAAGTGAGCCAGTAAGAGCCAGAAGTGGTGACTTTGTTTGTTTCAAATAAGGTTCAGGATTGAACTTAACAAAATAGCGGAACCAAGGAGTAGTATATTGCTTCTTGAGTTGTTCAACCTGAGCATCCAACTCCTCTTCCTGAGCGCCTTCGAGCTTCACGCTTTCATAAAGCAGCTCATAAATCTCATCATTGAGACTTTCATTCATTCCGAGTTGAGCAATATTCTCGAAAATCTCCTTATCCAACTGGCTAAGTCTTTTCATATTTTGTTCAGGTAAGTTATTGAACTTACGATTTCGGTGCCACTGATCGACCAGTAGTTCAGGTATTTTAACCCCTGGTCCAGCGAGTAAGATGGTAAATCCAATATCACTTCGACTACTGGCAACCATGGGAGCTATCATACCGCCTTCGCTGTGTCCAATTAATCCAACTTTACCCTTTGGGAGATCTTTACGACTGTTTAAATAATCTACAGCTGCGTTAGCGTCACTGGCGAAATCCTTGCTGGTTGCTGCTTGAAAATCACCACTTGAGCCGCCAATACCGCGGTCGTCATAGCGAAATACTGCATATCCTTGCCGTGTCAAATGATCGGCGATTACCGCAAATGGCTTATGGCCAAACAGGGTTTCATCTCGGTCTTGAGGCCCAGAACCACTGATAAGAACAGCAGTTGCTTTGATATTAGACTTTGGTTTGGTCAGTGTTCCCGAAATGATATTGTCTGTTGCAGCATTCTTAAAGCTTACTTCCTCTATAGCATAAGGAAATGGGCCCTTTGGTGTTTGGGGTCGCTTGCTAGTCCTGTTCTTTGTATCTTCAGATGCCCGGCTAAAGTTCAGAGGCGATGTCACTTCCTGGCTGATAGATCCAAACACAAGATCAACTGCTGCACTGTAAGTGCCTTTGTAGTTAATCTGTAAGTCTTCTACTTCGAAAGTGATACTGCTGTCCCGGATTTCCAGCATAGATATTTCTACTCCCTTAGCCCCAAGGGAGGGGCTATCTAAGGAGCCTTTCCATATACCGTTATCTTCTTCCAGGTGAATGACTACAGGTATATTCTTTTCACCATTAATCTGGGCTACGGACCTCCAATCACCCTCTAAACCTGAAGCCATTACATTGGTTGATATTAAGCCAGCTGCGAGAATTACTGTTTTCAAGTGCCACTTGGCTTCTGCAAAGAATGATTTGATAGGCTGCATTTGTACTCTTCCTGTACCTACTTGTTGAATGGTTGATATTCTACCTGTCGATTAGCCTGGTGTTATGGATTTAGTAGGAGTGGCTTCCTGAGGGGATGAATGGTAGGGAGGGGCGATGAGCGGTCTAGGATTACCCTGAATGGGAAATTCAAGTAATATCTTGCTCATAAAGTGGTTGACCATAGATTTGAGACTGGCGTGCAAAATATTCTAGTTTTACTATGATCGATTTCTCTATAAGGAGATTAGACATCCGAAGGATCTTTGGGGGTTACTATTTATTAGCTCCTGTATGGATCGTCAATTGGTATTATCTATAAGATGTTACCAATAGATTTCAATCGTTAGGTTAATCTAAGTATACCCACTCGATTTTATTTTTAATTAAATAGCATTTCGTTTGAACGTAATAAAATGGCTCCAATATAGGAGCCGTAAAATTCTAGACAAATCTAGATTTTGAATCGTTCGTTTAACCATTTAGTAATTACAAGTAATGCCTTTGGTGAAAAGCCTTCTTCTAGTTCTGCATACTCATTAAATGAACCACTATTTGCTACTTGAAAAAGATGATTCATTTTATCAAGCTCAATGACCGTAAAATCTTTATGTTCGATTCTATTTAATACTGATTGTATATTACCTAAATTCATTTTTGCATCAACTTGAAAGTCTAAAGAACCATTAAGAGCCAATAGCGGAGCTTTTGTTTGTTCTAAATAGAATTCTGGATTGAACTTTAAGTAATCACGAAATATCAATGTAGAGTACTCTTTCTTTAGCTGTTCAAATTGGGTATTTATGTCCTCTTCGGGCACCCCCTCAAGCCTGATGCTGGAATAAATAAGATCCTGAATAGCATCATTAAGTGGTTCATTAAATTCAAGATTACCAATTTTTTCTAGGATTTCCTTATCTAACTCTTTGAGTTTATTTAATATTTCCTCGGATAATCCATTAAATTTACGATCAAGGTACCACTGATCAACAAGCATAGTTGGTATTTCAACTGCAGGTCCAGCAAGTAAAATGGCAAATGCAATATCATCACGCTTACTGGCAACCATAGGAGCTATCATACCGCCTTCACTGTGGCCAATTAAGCCAATTTTACCCTGGGGTAGGTCGCCACGGCTGTTTAAATAGTCAACAGCTGCGCTGGTGTCACTTGCGAAGTCTTTAGTAGTTGCTGTTTGATGGCTGCCACTAGATCCACCAACCCCTCGGTCATCATAACGTAATACCGCATATCCTTGCCGGGTTAGGTGATCGGCAATTACGGCAAAAGGTTTATGTCCAAAAAGAGATTCATCTCTATCTTGGGGTCCAGTACCACTGATAAGAACAGCCGTTGCTTTGATTTTGCAATCTGGCTTGGTTAAAGTCCCCGAAATTAGATTGCTTGTCTCTTTATTTTTAAAATTGACATCTTCAATAATATATGGAGTAGATTTATTTTGTGTTTGTGAATGATTGCTAGAACCATCAATATGGTCATTTATTCTGCTAAAAAATGTAAGAGATGATGCCCCTTTCTTAATGTTTGCGCCAGCGATTAGGTCTACCTGATTAATGTAACTTCCCTCGTATTTGATATCTAGGGATTTTACTTCGAAAGCAATTCTATTATCTATAACTTCCAGCCTCGTAATGTCTAATTTCATTTCCTCTAAAGATGGGCTATTTAATACGCCAGTCCATTCACCGCTATTCTCCTCTAGTTGAATCACTATTGGTATGATCTTCTCATCATTTGTTTTAAGCATCGATCTCCAGTCGCCTTCAATGTCAGTGGCCATAGCATTGGAAGTCAATAAAGCGGCTAGGATTAATGACTTTAATCGCCACTTGGTAACTCTAAATTTCGATTTGATCGTTTGCATCAGTAATTATTCCATAGGGTTAGTTGAATGGCTGGCATTCTAGATGTTGAATAACTTTGTGCAGTTAATTTAGTAGGGGAGGTTTTATATAATGGATGAGCGGTAAAGAAAGATGATGAATGGCTAGGTCCTGCGCAAATTAAACAGGTTCTATAGTGCCAGTTACTTTGGGTAATGTCCTTTCAGCTTGTTTTTGTTCGTTAGGCGAAAGATGGTTCTGTGTAGATGGTCAGTTTTAACAGTTGAGCATACAGCATAAGTATGCTCAAAAGGGCCACTCTTACTGTCAATCGCTCTAAAAGTCAGGGGAATCTCGGAGTTATTCTGAGGCTTCGTCAATGTTATAGTTTGGTGAGTGTCCTTTCTTATACACTAATACTGTTCTCATAAAGCGCATAAATAGTTCGCCATCTTGCTTGAAGCCACGAGTCTCAACCGTCACTATTCCCTGAGTGGGGCGGGAATGTGATTCTCGTTTAGATAGGATCTCACTCTCTGCGTAGATGGTGTCCCCCTCAAAAACAGGTTTCAGTAGCTGTACCTTATCCCACTCTAAATTGGCTACTACCTTCTTGCTGATAGTGTTTACTGTCATTCCAGTTATAATCGCCAGGGTTAAAGTACTATCCACTAGCGGTAACTGCCACTCGGTTTTTTGTGCATAGTTGGCGTCAAAGTGTAACTGTGCCGTATTCATTGTTAATAGCGTCATCCAGGTATTGTCTGTTCGAGTTAATGTCCTACCTGGACGATGTTCAATGATCATACCTTCTGTGAAGTCTTCGAAGTAAAATCCAAAGTCTTCCCGGTAGCGATTATCGTTAATTTTTTTATATGGCTGGAATTGCATGACGACCACTTCCCTTTAAGTTTTAGCTAAGTTTATTGAATATAGAGATAACTTGCTTTGCTTTGGAGTAAACCGGTACATCAATCATCTCCCCTTGGTATTGACAGGCTTTACCCTTTGAATTGTTATAGATTTCTACTATTTTCTCTGCTTTTTCGTATTGTTCTTGAGTAGGCTTGAAAGAAGACTTGATAGCAGAAATTTGTTTGGGGTGAATGGCGGCCTTGCCATTGAATCCCATCCCCTTAACGATATTTAGTTCTTTATTTAGTCCATCTTCATTATTGAAATCAAAATAGGGGGAGTCAAAGCAGGCCAGATTGTTTGCTGCTGAAGCTTCCACGATTTTACTACGTGCAGAGCTTAGGGCGTCTATTGAGTTGTCACAATTGAGGTCGTTGGCATAGTCTGCGGCACCAAACATTAAGGCCTGCAGTTTTTTGGGGCTGCCCTTAACAATATTGTGGATATTTATTGTTCCACAGGCAGTTTCTATTAAAGCAATAATGGCTATGTCCGTATAAGTTTGAGCAAGGAGTTTTCCAAGTTGTTGGATATCATTAGGAGACTCTGTCTTAGGGTAAAGTACAGCGTCGATGTGTAACTTGGTTGTAGTAATGGCAAGTATGTCTTTTAGTCCTTCATTGCTCGTTAGGTGGTTGATTCGAATAATATTAGCAGTATTGTCGCTTTGGCTTTTGGAGCAGTAGTGAATAGTATTGTCTCTGGCTAATTGCTTATCACTAGTGGGTACACTGTCTTCGAGATCAATAATAATTGCGCTGGCTTCTACCTCTGTTGCTTTCTGAAAAAGATTGGGCTTATTGCCTGGCGTAAAAAGTAGTGCAGGATAAATGTGTAGGTTGATCATATGCTTGGTTAGATAAAGTTGTGTTCTTTAGCCTGCTTTATCAGGTTGTCTCTAAAGTCTGGGTGTGCAATGTTAATTAGGGCATGTGTGCGTTCTGTGGTTGATTTACCCATAAGCTGGCAGCAACCGTACTCAGTAACGACATAGTCAACATCCAGTCTAGAGTCTGTTGTGATTGTATTTAGGCGCGGTACAATCCGGGAAATTTTCCCCCCCTGTGCCGTAGAACTGCTCGCCAATATGGTTTTACCATTTCTTGAGTAATATACGCCTCTGATAAAATCCAATTGTCCACCCACCCCAGAGAATTGATGATCGATAAATTCTGCATTTACCTGCCCATTGAAATCGATCTCAATAAAGGAATTGACTGAGATCATGTTGTCAATTTGAGCAATAGTTTGTGGTTCATTCACGTAGGAGACTGGAAGGCAGGCCATTGAAGGGTTGTTATCAATAAAGTCATAGAGTGTCCTATCCCCTATGGCAAAGGTGAACACATTGAGGTGGGTGTTTAGTTTTTTGCGTGAATTATTAACCGCACCAGATTTGATTAGGTTTATCATTCCGGAGGTGATAACCTCGGTATGTATCCCAAGATTCTTCTTGTTTACCAGCTGCTCGCACACGGCATTGGGAACACCTCCAATCCCCATTTGAATTGTAGCGCCATCGGGTATTAGCGGTGCAATATAATCGCTAATTTTCTTATCCAGTTCAGAGGTTTCTCTTTGCGGCTCTTCAATTAATGGGGTGTCATTTTCTATAATTGCATCTACTTCATTAATGTGAAGTAATGTGCCCCCAGAAGTTCTCGGCATATTTTTGTTGACTTCAACGATGAGTTGGTCTGCATGTCTGGATAACTCAATCGCATAATCTCCACTAGTACCAAAATTGAAATATCCATATTTATCCATTGGGGATACAGTTACTAGGAAAGCATCTAGATTCACTTGCCTTTTTATAATTTCCGGATATCGACTAAAGGAAATGGGAACATAATTGATATACTTCTTTCCTTTGGCGAAGCCTTTCTTTGCAAGCTTGACCTCGTCTTTGGTAAGCATGGATGAGAAGGGCCTGACACGGTCTAGCAAGTCTTCCTGAAAGATTGTTTTCATCGCGACACCGCCACAACGCATGTAATAAACCATGAGTTTTTTTATGTCGCCTGTCCGAACTCGGTTTTCTAAAGCTTTAAGTAAAGCTGGCGGGGTTGCGACGCGCATACCCATGGAGATGATACTCTCGCTGGGGATAGAGGCTACGGCATTATCGGCTGTGGTTAGCTTTCTGTGGTATTGATCTTCGTGATTCATAGTGGGCTAAATTTCCAGTGCCTTAGGTGGGTTCTTGCCGTGGTTTTGGTAGATTTCTTGTCTTTCGTGAGCCTTGACTTTGAGGTATATGGTTTTAAATATTTTTTGATCTGTTTGGGAAGATAAATATTCTGCAGGTTTACCTTGCTACGCATCTATGCCATTGTTCCAGGGCATTATAGGTGACATTTAGAGGGCTAAGATCGATGAAGTGATATATTGGGGTTGTTTCGCGACTATTTTTCTAGAAACTATTTCAAAGTTTCATTAGATTAATTGATTTGCAGGCAATATAGAAAAATGCTCTTTAAGTAGATAGATAGCAATTCTCCCTGGCGACCAAGCGGCGGTAGTTTCTTTATCATGTTAAAGTTCGCCCAACCTTACTGTGTCGCACATACCTTCTAAACTTTCTGCCATGTTGTTTCAACGGTACCCTTCTATTCCTGCGGTGAGGGCAAAACAGGCCAATTTTATGGCGGGCAGGCTGTATCGTAGCGGATTCCCAATCCGGAGCTTTGTTGTGCTAATAGGCGTCGTTTCTTTGACTTTATATCTTGCCCCTGAGTACAAAATCCACAAGAGATCTTCGAAATAAACAGAGTTATCAATGAGGTTGGGACCATCTTTGCCACGTTTTAGTTGGGGGAAGACCTGGGTGATAAATTTCCACTGAATGTCTGTTAAATCTGGCTTAAATCTACTCGCACCTACTGTTCTTATCATTCTATTCGATCGTAAGAATAACCGGTTTAAAGTTATGAAACATTTCCTAATATTTTTTAATCCTCACTGGTGAATTGATTCTTTCCATAAAATTAATGTTGGCAATGTTAATTAAATTTATGGAAAATGAATTGTGATGTTTTACTTTGGTTGTGTTTGTGCGTGGGATTGTGAATAGATTCAATAATCATGAATTTACGTGATGTGGAATAGAGGTTTGATCAGGTTTGTGTGAGCAGCGGGATATAATCTAAGAAAATGTTGGCTTATTTTGGTGTTTGTGGTTTTGGCGATGGTTAGAAATTCAGCTTATAAATTATAGCGATGTAAAGCGACCGTGAAATATCATAAACCAGACTTGATAGGGTTTTAGGTGGGCTGTATAGAAAATTTCGTCAGGGCCTCCCTAGGTTTAATTGAGTTTTTTTTAAATTCCTGGTGTGTAAAAAACGGGGGCTTATTGCCATAAACCCCCAAATCCTGTGAGATAAATTATTGATTGGTTACTTAGCGCCAAACACCCCATTGCCCGGTTGTGCCTGGCTCTTCACCCCTGGTCCACCATCCGGCAGTCCATGTTTTACCATTATGGCTTACCGTGTCCCCTGCAGTGTAGATTTGGTTACTGTCCCAGGTTTGAATAGTGGGATCTGTGGGATCTGTGGGATCTGTGGGATCTGTGGGATCTGTGGGATCTGTGGGATCTGTGGGTGTCGAGGGTTCAACGACAAAGGAGTAGACCTCGTCATCATTGGCAGAACTACTACTTACGGTTAACATGAAACTCAACTCGTGTCGGGCATTGGTTAAACTTGAAGTGTCAATAACCAATGCACCACTCGGCCCGGCTGCTGTTTCCACTGGGCTGCCACTCACTTGAGACCATTGGGTATCTGTGATGTTTCCTGTACTTTCTCCTGTAGAGAGCACCAGTAATTCACCGTGCTCCACCTTGGCTATGTCGAGAGGCCTTAACACCTTGGGCGTAATAGACGCAATCAATTCACTGCCATTACTTGTGATGCTGAACTGGCCTGAAGCGCGTGCATCTTTAGAGTTAAAATAGTTGCCATGCAAGTCACCTTGGAAATACATGTAATGGTTCATTTCCTCATGCCAGCGACCGATAAAGACATTTCCATTGTGATTGGATTGATACCAGCCAGTAACTTGAGATGCTAGCAGTCTATCCCAATCATTTTTATTGTCCTCAGTAATTGCTAATGAAAACGATGAGTGTTCCTCACTATTTTTATTGAAGACCGTATAATTGACAGTATCCCCTACAGCTACTGAATCGATATTAATACCCTGCGGGATAAAGGTGTTGCCTTGAATAAGGTATGGCTCTGTTGTACCCGGATCAGGTTCGGTAGGAGGTTGAACATCACCATTTACAATGGTGATATCACTACAGTTGTAGAAACCTTCACCCGCTGCATCTACTCGTTGCCAGCGTACAAATAAAATCGCATTGCCTACTCTGTCTTGAGGGATCGTAACATTCATTCGGTATTGGCTATTCACAACTGGCACATCGCCCACTTCCTGAATAAGCTCCAAGTCATCCCAGGCGAGAGGCTTTGAAAGGTCAGCGTTGGGCTTGGTTAGATAAAACTGCCAAAAAGAGGGGTTGTGCGGTGCGGTTGCATTGAATACGTATTCAAAGATTCCAGCGTTAACTTCAACTCGGCTCCAAGTGTCGGTGGCTGCACCCATGCCCTTTTTTTGTGGGTCATTGGCATAGCAGAGTGTTCCATCTGGAATGGCTGCTTTTACGGCCGTAAAATTATTGTAGTCAGGAATGTTGATGGAAAATTCATTGTGTTGCTGAAATGGATAAGACCCAGAGATGGTTTTTGCTAATGCACAGCCAGGATTTGGGGGAGTTCCAGACCAGACATTCCCTTGGTCATAGCATATTTTTTGCCTCGCCTTTGGGTATTCAGACCAGCCGTGAGCTTGAACCTGCAAGCTGAAAGGCATCAGTAGTAATGTGGCAATGGCACATTTTGTTCTTAGTAGCATGGATTTACTCCTGGTATCTCTATTTTTGTGAGTCCGTTAACTTCGTGAATAAGAGTGCTTCACGGTGGTTGAATTCTTGTAATAAAAAACTGTTTGTAGAGTGTTCCTTTAGATGATGTCGAAAAAATCTAGGTGACACTCTAAATTTAAAATCCAGTGTGAACTGTGACGAAGGTTGAGTTTTTTATTACTTAAAAAATGTAAAAAATTTCGAATTAATATTTGTGTTTGTTCAGTTGCATCACTCAAACAGACATTCGGTTTGGATGTGGGTTCCCGTTGGTAGGGTAAAATCTAACTTCTTGGTTTCTCTTTCCGGATAAATTGTTGGTGACCAGCTTTGCTATTTTGGTCTAGATATGTCTTTTTTGATCCCGATATCTCAGCTAAATAAAGTCAAAATACGATGTTAAGGGTAAAACTTCTGGTTTTTTTCTCTTTAGCGGATTTATATGTGGCTTCGTGAACATCTGGTTTTAGTGACCGGGATGGGTAAAAAAGCTGGATAGTCTGTATGGTCATTTCTTTTTATTGCAAACATCGTGGCTCAATGACCACAGGGCCACACTGTGACGATTTTGGCATAATACGCTTTCAGTTTGCTTGAGGGGCTTCAGGTAAATTGCTTGGGGTTAAAGGCACTGTGGGAATTTTATTTAGGGCACTTATTTGGTGGTTTATTTAAGGTTGTGTTCTATGCCCATTTGAACAGGCCTTCTCTAAAGCTTGTGTGAGCAATGTTGTCTGTGCGTGTGTGTTAAGTCGTGGATTTTCCCATTAATTGACAGTAGCCATATTCTGTAACAATGTAGTCAACATCAAGTCTCGAGTCTGTTGAGATTGTATTTAATCGAGGCTCAATTTTTGAAACGCTTCCCTCTTTAAATGGTAGAGCCACTTGCTAATTTTTTTTATAAAATCCAGCTGACCATCAACACCTGGAATTGATGATCAATAAATTTGACGTAAACCAGCCCATTGAAATCGATCCCAATAAAAGGGCCAACCGAGATCAAGTTGTCAATTTTTCATTCTGGAATAGTAAAGCAGTCTGTTTGTTGGAATGCCTCAAATTGCTTGAATGTATACCGATTTATACGTATCCATGAGGAAGTTGCTGATGTCACTATGAGCTTGTGAACCATTCAATAGGCAGTAGGCTATTTGTTTTACGAAAAGGTAAGCAAAAGAGATTGTTATTGAAGTTGGCAGGAAAGCCCTTATAGCGGCGTGGCGTGGAGAAATAGAAGATGAAGATTGAGTGAGTGGCCGGTCAATGACCGGCCGTTTGATATTCCAGTCTTTATTCCACAGAAGACCGAATTAAGTAGTCAAACGCTCCCAGTGCGGCTGTGGCCCCTGCGCCCATTGAGATCACAATTTGCTTGTAGGGGGCAGTAGTGGCATCGCCGGCAGCGTAGACGCCTGGAATGGAAGTTGCGCCGCGCTCATCGATTTGAATTTCACCCATACGATTCATTACGACATCACTCTCTTTGAGGAATTCTGTATTTGGCACTAGTCCGATTTGCACAAAGACTCCTGCAAGGTCGAGCTTTTTGCTCTCTCCCGATTTGCGATCGGTGTAGGCAAGGCCATTGACTTTGTTACCATCCCCCAATACTTTGGTAGTTTGTGCATTGAGGATAATATCGATGTTGTCCATTTGTTGTGCCTTGCGCACCAGTACTTCATCGGCACGCAGTGAGTCAGCGAACTCCAGTACGGTGACATGTTCGACAATTCCAGCAAGATCAATAGCCGCTTCAATCCCAGAGTTACCGCCGCCAATAACCGCTACGTGCTTACCTTTAAAGAAGGGTCCATCACAATGGGGGCAGTAGGCAACGCCCTTGGTACGGTATTCCGCTTCGCCAGGTACACCAAGCTCTCTCCATCTTGCACCAGTGGCCAGCACCACAGAGCGACTGGATAGGGTGGCACCGCTCTTTAGTTCTATATCTACCAGTTCATTGCGCTGTAAATTTGCCGCACGTTGGTCAGTAATAATATCTACACCGTATTCTTTAACGTGCTGTTCCAGGCTGGCTGCTAGCTTCGGGCCTTCTGTATAAGGTACGGAGATAAAGTTCTCGATACCTACAGTATCCATCACCTGGCCGCCGAAACGTTCGGCTACTAACCCGGTGCGAATACCTTTACGCGCAGCGTAGATGGCAGCTGCTGCGCCGGCAGGTCCGCCACCAATGACTAGTAGGTCGTAAGGAGCCTTGTCATTCAGTTTCTCAGCTTTGCGTTTTGCGGCACCTGTATCCAGTTTGCCAATAATCTCCTCAAGGGACATTCTGCCTTGGCCAAAGTGTTCG
The DNA here is from genome assembly GCF_052467235.1 of Microbulbifer mixtoriginis (SeqCode). NCBI lineage: Bacteria > Pseudomonadati > Pseudomonadota > Gammaproteobacteria > Cellvibrionales > Microbulbiferaceae > Microbulbifer > Microbulbifer mixtoriginis (SeqCode). The sequence goes on from NZ_CP174305.1 coordinate 3,992,816, forward strand.
CCGTTTAAGTAGACCGCAGGTACCGCCATTACATTGCGTTGCTCTACTTCCTGCTGAAACAGCCCTCCATCGATCATCTCGTGGGTAATGTTCGGGTTGAGGGTGGCCATCAGGTTCAGTGCCTGTACGACATCCGGGCAATTTTGGCAGGAGAGAGAAATATAGGTTTCAAAGTGAAATTTACCTTCCAGATTACGTACTTGCTCCAGTAGCTGCGGGTCTGCCTTGGATGGGTGGCCACCCGCTTGCAGGAGTGCCAGAACCAATGAGGTGAATTCGTGGCCCAGGGGAATACCGGCAAAGCTTACGCGGGGTTCCTCTCCAGCAGGGGCGATAGCCATGCTTGGTGTGCGCTTGGCCTGGCCCTGCTGTGCAGTAATTTTTTTGGAGAGCCCGGTGATTTGATCTACCAGGGTTTCCAGCTCTTTCGATTTTTCGCTGTTATCTGTGGACACACGAATCTCGATCGGTTTGACGATATTCTGCAGGTAAGTGTCCAGTTGTTTTTTCAGGTTTGCGTCCAACATCGGTGTGTCCTTTCTCTAACAAATTCAGGCTTGGTTGTTGCCCATCATCTAGATGGGCCGGGTCAGAGGTATTGGGTTTATATCTTGCCTACCAGATCGAGGGAGGGTGCTAAGGTTTCTTCACCTTCCTTCCACTTAGCAGGGCAGACTTCTCCAGGGTGAGCGGCGATGTATTGGGCCGCTTTGATCTTGCGCAACAGCTCACTGGCATCGCGGCCTATTCCGCCGGCTGTGATCTCCACAATCTGGATACGACCTTCCGGGTCGATGACAAAGGTGCCGCGATCGGCAATGCCCTCTTCTTCGATCATCACTCCGAAGTTACGAGTGATGGTGCCGGTAGGGTCGCCAATCATGGGGTATTGAATTTTACCGATGGTGTCGGAAGAGTCGTGCCAGGCCTTGTGCGTGAAGTGGGTATCGGTAGATACGGAGTAGATCTCCACACCCAGCTTTTTGAACTCTTCGTAGTTGTCCGCCAGATCACCCAGCTCGGTGGGGCACACAAAGGTGAAGTCTGCGGGATAGAAGAAGAACACCGCCCACTTGCCCTTTACGTCGGCGTCGCTCATATCGAAGAAGTCGCCATTCTGGTAGGCCTTAGCGTTAAAGGGCTTTAGTTGGGATTCGATGTAACGTGACATGGATAACTCCTTATTCATCACTTTCTATTCAGTCTTTGTCTTTGGAACGGCATTGATACTATCGATTCATTTCTCTTAATAAAAATTATCAATATAAATGCTTCTAATAAATTTTCCCAATCGATCATTGGTTTTTAGGGGAGGGGAAGGCGCCAGTTGGCTGATGTAGCCTTGTCGTTACAGGCTCAAGAACAGAAAAGACTTGGAGTCTAAATGGGAGGACGTTAGCAATGAGTTAAAGAAGTAACTCGGATTCATGTGAGCCTGGATGGCTTAGATTTGATATGAGATCGCCCCTATGAACCAAAATGTGGTGCATGTCATCGTGATTGGTGTTGGCTTGCCAGGGGAGTCAATCGGATGGCTGCATCTTTCTCAGTTGATGAGTATGCCTAATGTCGTAGTAGATGCCATCGTTGAGCAGCACTGGCTGTCTGCTGCTGTTTCGTCTTCCAAAAAAGGGATGGCATTTCATGAGGAGATGGCAAGGCTCAAAGATCAATTTGGTGACTTCAAACTCTATTCCTCTTTAGAACAATTACCTAAGGCAAATCTTTCCCATAAAAGTTTGGTGTTGATTTCAGTTAGAACTCAATCAACGAAAGGGATTTTTGATTTTGTAGTAGGCAAGGGGTATAGAAATATCTACCTGGAAAAACCTGGCGCCGACTCACTGGAAAAATTGCGTGACATGGAGAGATGTGCTGGTGAGGAGCATGTAAATGCTGTTATAGGCTATCAGAAGCATATCGCCAGCTACGTCAGCGAAGCTGAGAGAATTAATAAACAATGGCAATTAAAGTCTAGAAGTGTGGGATTTATACATCACAATCCACATCCAGAAGCTAATTTGGAAAGCATCTTCAGGCAAAATTCCGAAGGTATGCTACTTAACCAGTGTTGCCATGAGCTTGAACTTTGTGTCGCAAAGTGGAATCTAGCCCCTCACAACATTGTGGATGTAGTGGTGAATCAGGATGAGACGGCACAGAAGCAATTTGGTGATATTGAGGATTTCAAAAAGCTATCTTTTACTTTAAAAACCAATTTGGGAATCAGTTTTTCCTTTCTGGCTACCCGTTGTGAAGGTGTAGAAAACTGTATAGTGATGCGGAAAGGGCTCAGGGGTAGGCCGATTTTCATTCGACAAGCTATGCCGGATAGGCTTGATCGCGCGCTTGAACTTACAAGAAAGGAAAAGGGGGCCATATGGTATTGCTACTTATTTGAACAAGATTATCGTGATTTGAAGAGGCTTTTCATTGAATCTATCTTGGATGATGATAATGAAAAATACCAGCGGCTACCGCGGTTAAATCATGCATGCAGTGTACTTGAGTTAGCCACATTGATTGAGCCTAGTATCAAGGCTCAAGTGCGAGCAGACGAAAACCATCACTCTATTGTCCAAGTTTCAGACACTATTTGTCAGGCCCCTACAAATCAGAGAATCTGGTATCACCACGGGCTGTTTGACCTCGGCAATCGGTTTCTTATTGAGCTCTTAAGGCCCCCAAAGAACAGAATTATTTGTTGTGTTGATGACAGGGTTTGGGGTTTGTATGAAAAATCTATCATTGCGTGGGAAAAGTCTGTTGGGGTTAAATTTATTCCAATTGTTATGAAGGGCGGTGAGCAGTCAAAAAATATTGACAGTCTTTTAAAAATGATTGATGAAATATGGAAGGTCAATCCTCTTCGTTATAGGGAGCCAATTGTAGCTATCGGGGGGGGAGCGGTAACGGATACAATAGGGTTTGTCAGTGCGGTATGGCGACGTAATACGCCCTGGATACGTATCCCAACCACTCTAATGGGCATGATTGACTCATCTATCGGTATTAAGGTTAGTGTAAACCACAACATCAAAAATGGGATAGGTGCTTTCCACAGCCCTTTGCACACAATAATTGATCCAACCTTCTTAAAAACTAATCCACAGCGAGTGCTGAAAAGCGCGATTGGTGAAATGATCAAGGTTGGCGTGGTATTTAATAGAAACGTACTCGATACATTGTCAGCCCAAGGTACATCATTATTAGAAAATAAATTTCTGGGACCTGATGGGCTCCCGGGAGAAGCATCCTATAAATTATTAATAAATTGTATCGATGCAATGCTTGACAGTATTGCGGGAGATTTAAAAGAGGAGAACTTATCTAGGCCAATGGACTTTGGACATACGCTATCTCGATGGTTGGAACGTGATGAGGCTTTTAGGTTGATGCATGGTGAAGCTGTGGGTATTGATTGCCTATTTACTTCACTGGTTGCTGAACAGATGGGATTGATATCTAAGGCAGAAGTTAAATTGCTGTTTGACATTTACGTGAATCTGGGACTTTCCGCTAGTGTGAAGGGGCTGAGTCTGGATGTATACAAAACGGCAATTAAACAGATTTCAATCCACCGTTCAGGAACGTTACGCGCGCCTCTACCTGCACCTCTCGGAAGGTGCATATGGGTGAACAAAATAAAGGGTAAACATCTTGAGGGTGCCTGGAATAGCCTGCAAGAGAGGCTTTACTACCACCCTGAACTCGTATTAGATCCCGATACTATAGAAGATGAAGAGGGGCTGATTGAGGACGTAGAAATAGCGAATGTTTATACTCCAGAGAGGGTCTCTCCCCAAAAGCTACGTTGGGGGTTTATTGGTTGTGGAAGGATTGCGAATGATTTTGCCATAGTGATCAATTATCTGGAATCTGCAGAAATTCATGCTGTGGCTTCTAGGGACTTTGGGCGGGCTAAAGATTTTGCAGGTAAGCATGGAGTCTGTCGAGCATATGGAGATTACCAGGAATTAGTTTCTGACCCAGAGGTCGATATTGTCTATATTGCGACTATTCCCGAGTTGCATCGACAGCATGCTGAATTGGCTTTAAGGGCAGGGAAGCCGGTACTGATTGAAAAACCTATAGCGCTGACCGTCGAAGATGCCCAAAAGATTAAGGATCTTGCCAATAAAAAGCGGCTTTTTTGCATGGAAGGTATGTGGATGAGATTCTTTCCAGCTATACAACACTGCAGAAGCATTATAACTTCCGGTGGCATTGGGGATGTTTGTCAGCTACGGGCTGATTTGAGTTTTGATTTACTCATGGACGAAGGGCTTCAATCTCCTAAATGGAAAGTTGGGGCAGGTTTGGATGCCGGGGTATACCCAATACATGCAGCGTTGATGATGCTGGGTCGGGATACATCAGATCTGGAGTTCTCCGGGGTACTTGATGATCATGGATTTAAGGAAGATGGAGCCGGACTGATTTATGCCCACTTTAATTCTGGATCTACTGCAGTTGTTTCTTGGAGTCATCTGGTGGAGGGAGCAGAAGAGTTGGAGATCTATGGAACTGAAGGCAGGATAAAAATTTTTACGCCGGCGCATTGTCCAACAAAGATTTCAACAACTAGAATTTCAGGCGATAGAAGATCGAATAATGTTTCTAAGATGTATGAATTCCCGCTGCCGAGAATTAGGGGTAAATTTAATTATCCCAACTCTGAGGGGCTATACTACGAGGCTCGGATTGTGCAGCAATGTTTGGAGAAAGGTTTAATTGAGTGCCCGGAGCTTCCTCTAGCAGACTCCGTGCGAGCGATTCAGATGGTTGTAGAGTGTGATCACTATATTAAAAGAAGAGCTGCGTGAAGCGAAAGATCTATTGGTTTGGATTGTTATCCTGTTATGGAGCGCTATTTCTTCTAGGTTTTATAGAGGTTTATAAGGCGCCAATTTATCCTCAAATCTTGGATTACTTTTCTGTAACCCCTTCTAAGGGGGCTACCTTTTTCTTTTTGTCCACTTTTTCTGCCTTATTAATGACTCTATCAGGATCTTTATGGGTAAAGAGAGTTAGAGTGATATCGGGTTTGGGGTTATTTGTCGCTTTTATGGGGGTTGGCTCAATACTATCGGGAGTTTCTGGTTATTATCATTCCTTTCCCACTCTTATTTTAGGAAGTTTTATTTTTGGAATGGGAGCAGGGGGCTGTATGGTACTGATTAATGTAGCAATCCCTCTTTTTGTTCCTCAAGATCTCGCGCGTCAAGGATATTGTGGGTTGCATAGCACCTATGGAGTTGCATCGATACTATCTCCCTTAATACCTGCATTATCCTATAAGTATCATTTTGACTGGGAAGGGGGGTTCTATTTATTTGGCGTACTTGCTGCTGTCATTCTTCTATATATTTATGTCGGCTTATTCAGAAGAAAAAGAAGGCATCAAACAGGACGTGGGGACTTTGATCCCAGTGCTTATCGAGAAAACAGTAAACGAGATAAAGAGCCAAAAGAATGGTGGATTGCAATTGGGGGTGGGTTAATTGTTTCTGCATATAATGGATCTGAACACATCCTTGCTAGTCGATTGGTGTTATTTCTTGATGCAAGGGGTGGTCCATGGGCTGTTGAGGCAGATGTTTTACTTTCAATTTTTTTTGGCCTGCTGTGTATTGGAAGGATATTTTTTACCTTCATCCTTCTAAGGGGTAGTGCATTTATTTGGTTGATAATTTCTTTTGTATCAACAACAGTTGTATTTCTTCTTGGTTATTGGGTTAATCCTTTGTGGTTGCCTGTATGTGGTCTAACTCTATCTTACCTTTTTCCCTATACGATGGAGTGGTTGACGCGTAGTTCAAGAAATCCACCGTTTACTGTTTCATTTTCTCTTGGAATGGGGGGCGTGTTTTTGATATTTGCCCATGCCTTAGTAGGATGGCTGGATGAGAATTATGGTATACAAACTGCTATCTATATAGTTCCAGTATTTCTTCTGGCGGGGATTGTTTTCTGCACACTGGTAGCCTTTATTGAGAGGTTGGTAAAGTCTCGGTAAGTTCCTGACAATCCATATTACCTTTATGGCTCAGAAAGAAAGTTAACCCGTTGAAATTCTTAATGTGCAGGGTTATTTAATCCTAACCATTCACTTACAGATGAATCAGTCTGACTATAAGAGAGTGGTTTGAACGAAAATACTGGCGGGTTGTTAAGGTACCCCCTTCCTACAAGTTGAGACTTAGAAAGCTACTAGATGGTCGGATTGGTGGCGCAGTGTTCAGTACCAAGTCTCGATGGAGAAGCATGTTAGGTTACTCTAGCCGCTAGGATAGTAGGTATCATCTAAGTTGATTGGTTTGCAAATAGTGCTTGAAATATATTGGCATATTAATTACGCTAAGCGCCTTTAATAGATGCCCACGCCTTGGGAAATACTAATCTAATATCTTGTCCGGAGTCATTTACGCCGATGAATTAAGCCCTGCGCATAACTGGAACTAAGTTCGCACTCTATCGCTGCGGACCTAATCAATCCTTTGCAGGTGGCGTATCTTCCTCAAACACCTATCTTGGCTGATAGCAGAAATACGCCGCACGGTCCTATGATCGGAGGGCATATGACAGCTATTTGTACTCTTGAAAACATCTCCCTGATATTTGGGGACACCCCGATTTTCCATAAAGTAAGCTTGGAATTACCTATTGGAATCACTGGATTAGTTGCACCTAATGGCAGCGGGAAATCCACACTACTAAGTGTTCTTCACGGTCAAGCTTCCGTTACTGGTGGTAAGGTCTCTTGGAGAAGACGCCATCATCTGGTGAAACAGCTTAATCCCCGACTTGATTTGCGGATCGTCGATTGTCTTGCAGATGGCCATTTGTATGAAGTTTTTTTACGGGTAGAGCAAGGGCATGCATCAGAGGATGACCTGATATCCGTTGCGGACTATTGGCATCTGCCTCTTACTTGGCAGCGCCAGCTAGAGGAAGCAAAAATCAATGCGCCATTGGATACGCCGATAGAACGATTGAGTGGTGGTCAGAGAGCCAAGTTAAGCCTTGCCTATGCATTTTCTCTCTCAAGTGACTACTTACTGCTAGATGAGCCTAGCAATCATCTTGATCAGAGTGGGCGGGAGTGGCTGCAAGAGAAAATCTTAAATCATGCAGGAGGGGCACTGGTCGCCAGTCATGATGTAGAGCTGCTGGAAAATGTCCGACAAATAATAGAGATTTATCAGCGAGGATTGAAAACCTATGGCGGCGCATACAGTGCGTATATGCAACAAAAAGAATCAGAGCAAGCAGCCCTGCTCCAAAGGGCAGAGGATAATCGAAAAGAGTTCAACCAACTAAATAATGTCAGGCAGAAAAGTCTGCATAATTTCGCTACTAGACAACGGCAGGGAAAAGGCAAGCGGAACTCTCAAAGTAAGAGTCTTATGGACTCACAAAAAGATCGCGCAGGGAAAGGTCTTGGAAAATTAAAGCGAAAGTTAGAGCAGCGCCAGTTACAGTTAGAGAAAAAAAGAGAGGAAATAAGTAAAATAACAGTAATTGAGTCACAGAGACTAAGACCGCAAAAGCTATCCCTCACTAAGTGTGATTCTCGCAAGTCAATACAATTACATCTTGAAAATTTGCAGCTCCCATATGGTTCTCATGATAAGCCTATATCTTTAACAGTCCGCAAGGGGGAACGTTGGAGGATAGCGGGTGGCAATGGTAGTGGAAAATCCACTCTGCTAAAGGTCATAGCTGGTCAGCTAAAAGCTCTAAGTGGCGTCTGCCAAACTCGTGGAAGTTTGTGTTATTTAGACCAGGGCTTCAGTTTTCTCAATAAAGAGTTATCCGCCTTAGAGAATCTTTTCTATCTTCACCCCGGTAGAAAAGAATCTGAATGGCGTACCATGCTAGGTAGTTTGCGGCTAAGGGGAGATACGCCGCTGCTGCCTCTCAGGCTCCTAAGTGGAGGGGAGCAACTAAAAGTGGCATTACTTGCCGTTACACGGGGCACCATTGCCACAGACTTGATACTGCTAGACGAGCCAGATAATCACTTGGATCTGGATTCCCGCCAGCTATTAGTAAATGCCATTATGGATTTTTCTGGTGCTGTCTTATTGGTCTCACATGATCTGAGTTTTATTAATGCTATAGGTGTAGATAGTCAGCTCAATTTGGATTGAAGAATCTTTATCGTTTGGTAGGTAAGGGGTGTTTGTAGGTAGTGTGTCACAGGTGGCAATCTATATAGTTGATCATGATAATAGCTAGGTTACTTTGTATTTTTTATCAATAATCTCTGGACATTTGCTATTATCGAGAGGCTTTGGGGTGGGTTTTCACCATAATTCCAAGTCTTGGATTGGCTAATCTTTCGGGGGGTACAGGGGGCTTAGCCTGGTTAGCTCTCTGTAAGATCTACAACACATCTGTTGTTCAACCCTATGAAGCCTTAGTTTAAATTGGGTTTAGCTGGAAGTGGGATATCTATAGTTTATCCTTGTCCTCTCTTGTCTCTTATTATCCTCCCAATATCCTTTTCCATTTCTTCATATTCTGAAACTTTCCATGGTTCCTGTATGGCCTGACCTATCCATTCCTTTAAATTTGGTAAAGCCAATATCTTGTTGAAATATTGGTTTGTCTCTGTGCTAACTGATAAATTGTAGTTATTTATTTTAATGATTGTTGGAGAGTAGAATGCATCTGCGGCGGTAAACTTTTCGCCGGCAAGGAAAGGGCCACCAAAATTTCCAAGTCCTTCCTGCACCAGATCATCAATTCGGGTGACCGCTTTACTAAGATTATCTGGTATTACTGGGGTGTTAACTTCTGTCGCGCAGCTTAGCGATTTGCTATTGAAGAATTCAAAGTCTGAGTGCATTTCTGCTGAAATACTGCGCGCCCAAGCTCTGGCAGACCTATTCATTGGCCAGATGAGAGAGATTTTTTCGGCTAGATACTCTGTAATTGAAAGAGAATCCCAGATTAAGAGATTGTTATCTTTCAGGCAAGGTAGTTTTCCGCTAGGTGAGAAACTGGAAAATTTTTTCCAACTATCCCCACCCTCAAAAGTGATCATTTTTTCCTCGAACGGTATACACATCTCCTTCATTAAGAGCCAAACTCTTAAAGACCATGAAGAGTAGTTTTTATTGGCAATAAATAGCTGGTACATGATGGTTTGATTAATTTAATTAAGGTGTAGTACTGGAGGTAAGTATATTGTGTTGGTTGAATATCTCGATTAATGAAATATTGCTATAGCTACTACCTACCCTTATAAGAATTAAGATCTCCTAAAAGGTGTTATTTAAAAGTCAGCCAAGGGTCATTAAAAACTGTCATTTTAACTCGGTGACTAATTGGTCGCAGTCTTGGATTGCTTCAACCTTTGAGCTCTGCCACGTTTGTTTGGCGGTACATCCCTCTTTTTCATTACACTGGTGTTTAACAATTTTATTGGAGATAAACCCAGTGAGCCTATATACATCCGCGTCGGGTATGGTTGTATCGCCTATGGATAATCTACCTATGGAAAGTGAGCGGGTGTATAGGTGGGGTTTTATTGGTTGTGGGAAAATTGCAAACGACTTTGCCTTGGTGCTGAATTTTCTTGAGTCAGCCCAAGTCTATGCAGTTGCGGCAAGGGATATTGGCCGTGCGCAGGCATTTGCAATATTGCATGGGGCTAAAAGATATTATGGGAATTATGCAAACTTGGTGAGTGACCCTCTTGTAGATATAGTCTATATCGCAACCACAACAGAGTCTCATGCTGAACATGCCATTTTGGCTCTAAATGCAGGAAAACATGTCTTTATTGAAAAGCCAGTCGCTCTTTCTGTAGAAGATATCGTTAAAATAAAAGTTCTGTCCAGGGAAAAAGGCCTGTTTTGTAGTGAGGCTATGTGGATGCGTTTCTTTCCAGCAATTGAATACTCACGAAAAATAGTTGAAAGTGGTGATATCGGAGAGGTCCAGCAAGTTAGAGCAGATTTAAGTTTTGACCTAAAGCGTGATGAAGGATTAAATTCGCCAACCTGGAAAACAGGAGGCAGCTTCGATGCTGGGGTTTACCCTATTCATCAAGCTTTAATATTTGGTGGAAGTAATATTAAAGAAGCTGACTGTGCTGGAGTAATTGATGGCTATGGTTTTGGGCAAGTGGCCGCAGGCGCAATGCATATCCATTTTGAAGGGTCATCAACAGCAATAGCAACCTGGAGCATTTTATATGAAGGTGCGGAGGAGATGGATATATATGGGTCGAAAGGTCGGATTAGAGTGCAAGCCCCCGCGCATAGTCCAACATGTCTTTCATTAATTAAGTACGGTGGAAGCCGCCGTAATCCAAAAAATGTTGTTGAAACACAGGTTTTCCATCTCCCTAGTATTCAGGGGGAATTTAACTTTCCAAGTTCAGAGGGGCTCATTTATGAGGCTGCCGCTGTACAACGGTGTCTTGCTGCAGGACGCACTGAATGCCCTCAGGCTCCTATGGATGAATCATTATTGGCTATTCAGTTATTATCCGAGTGCGATCGTATCATCAAAAGTAGGGAGAACTAGATTCTTACTGCACTCAAATTTGTGATGATCAGGTGAGCTTTTTCTGAAAAGAAATCAGTGGTAATGCTTACTCTATTGAATTTGTTCGGATCAGTTTGTCAGAATTTATAAATGACAATGCCCACCAAAGAGTGGGCAAAGCCAGTTCCAATCCTGTGAGGGCTTGGGAAAACTTAAATCTTACCTACCAGGTCGAGAGACGGGGCTAAGGTTTCCTCGCCTTCCTTCCACTTGGCCGGGCATACCTCACCGGGGTGTTCGGCAACGTACTGGGCGGCCTTGATTTTACGTAGCAGTTCGTTGGCGTCGCGGCCAATACCACCTGCAGTGATCTCAACGATCTGAATACGGCCTTCCGGGTCGATCACAAAGGTGCCGCGGTCTGCGATACCTTCTTCCTCAATCATTACGCCGAAGTTGCGGGTGATAGTGCCGGTGGGATCACCAATCATCGGGTACTGGATCTTACCGATGGTTTCAGAGGAATCGTGCCACGCTTTATGGGTGAAGTGGGTATCGGTGGATACGGAGTAAATCTCCACTCCCAACTTCTTGAACTCTTCATAGTTGTCGGCCAGATCGCCCAGCTCGGTGGGGCAAACAAAGGTGAAGTCGGCGGGGTAAAAGAAGAATACCGCCCACTTGCCTTTGACATCGGCATCGCTGACGTCGTGAAACTCGCCATTTTGGTAGGCTTTGGCGTTGAAAGGTTTAAGTTCAGATTCGATGTAACGGGACATGGGTAACTCCTTAAGTGAATACCGCGTTGTGTCAGTAATTTCTATAGGACTAATACTATTGATGGTTTCATTTTGATAAAAATTAACAATTTAAATGTGTCAGATAGCTTGTCGCTATTTTGCTGTCCTGGGGCTTGACCGGCTTGGTTATTAGATTGTGGATGGAGACGACATCAGAGATACTCCAAAGACTTACAGCGGGCGCTGAACAGCGCCGCAATGGATATTTGGCCGCAGGACAGTGGTATGCGATTGATACGCTTATTGAAATATGACTTGGCGCGTGAAGCCGAGGATTGGGTCGATGACGGGGTGATTAGCGAGGCACAGGCAGAGCTAATCTGCGCCCGCTACCAGGTGGATTATCGCAGTGCCCGGCAGCGCTCACTGGGCTACAACGTGTTAGTGGGGCTCGCTTATCTATTTATCGCACTCGCACTGATCACCCTGATTGGCGCCAACTGGGAGGAAATTCCCCGTGCTGCGCGTATGGGCGGTTTGATTGCGCTCACGCTGGTCACTCAGTGTGTTGCCTTGCGAGCTTATTGCACAGGGGGCCGCCGTGCCGGCGAAGGGCTCTTTCTGCTGGGGAACTTCTTTTTTGGTGCCGCGATAATCCTGATCGCACAAATCTACCATCTGGGTGAGCATATGCCCGATGGAATCTTTTGGTGGGCACTGGGTTGTTTACCATTTGCCTTGATTACCCGCAGCCCTTGGCTGGCCATTCAGGCTAATGTGCTGGCACTGCTGTGGTTCTTTTTACAGGTGAGCATGGGCTATTACCCGGCGCTCTTCCCGCTCTTTATAGCGCTATCTCTCTATGTACTTTTACGCGGGCGAGCGAGCACCATTCTTATGCTGCTGCTTGTGGTGAGCATCGGCTTCTGGATCGAATTCTCGCTATCGGAATTCTGGCGTGGCGAGCAGCTGGGCGCGGGGCTGGAATTTTATTCAGAGAATCTGGCGGTGGCGGTCTCCCTGTTTATTCTGCTGTATACCTTTAGTCATTGGCTGGCGCTGAGGGCTTCGCCGGTGGCCAAGGACTACGCTGCGGTGATCTCGGTGTGGTGTCTGCGTTTTGCCCTGGCCAGCCTGTTGGTATTCAGCTTCGCACAGCCTTGGGAGGCGTTGATCGAGGCCGATTGGCAACACCGGTTGTCTATGTGGCTGGTGGTGGCCGCGATGGCCAATGTTACTCTGCTGTTGGCACTGCCGGCCAGGCGCTTGATATCGAGTGGTTTGCTCTATGTGTTCTTTATTGGTGCCCTCATCACTGTCAGCAGCAGTGATAACCAAGACTTGGCGATGTATTTGCAAGTGGCTACCAATTTCGCCCTTATTGGCTGTGGTAGCTGGTTAATTTACCGGGGTATTCACGATGGTATTTCCCATTATTTCTTCCTTGGGGTGATGTCGATACTGATCACTGCATTGCTGCGTTATATCGATCTGATCGGTGATTACCTGGGGGCTTCGCTGATCTTTATTTTATTTGCGGGCCTGTTATTGGGCGCCGCCAAGTACTGGAAGTACCACCAGGGCAGGGAGGGAGCACAATGAAAAAGGGACTGACTTTTACCTTGGGTATGGCGATAGCTGCACAGTTTTTGATTCTGGTAGGCATGTATGTAAAGGCACAGGTGCCGCTTTGGACTGGAGAGCCAATCCGGGTAAAAACGATACCGGTAGACCCCCGCTCCCTGTTTCGCGGCAACTATGCGCGCTTGAATTACGACTTTTCCCGTATTGCCAAGTCAGCCTTAACGGAAGAGCGCCGCATACGAGAGGGAGAGGTGGTGTATGTCTCCTTGAAAAAATCCCCCTCAGGGCTTTATGAATTTTCTGCGGCGAGCCTGGAAAAACCGGTCGAGGGGATATTTCTTAAGGGGCGGATTGCCGGTGCTAATCCCTGGAGTGCAGAGCAATTTTACCGCATCAAGTACGGTATAGAGGCCTACTTTGCCCCCAAAGAAAAAGCCCTGCAGTTGGAGCGGGAATTACGCGATGGTGGGATTGCCGAGCTTATGGTAGCGCCCAGTGGTCAGGTGAGCCTCAAGAGTGTAATAGGGGGCGGCTGAGTCACTCACTTTATGCTCTGGAGTTGTAACGCGAGGCTGTATTAGGTCAAGCGTCGAGGGAAAAAAACAGCTCTAATGAATGGAGTCAGAATCTATGTCACAGGGAAGAAAGTGCCAGATAAATATCTTCAGCACCATGATGTGGGTGCAGGGGGCTTGCCTGTTGTTGGCAGTGATCGGACTTTGGCTTTCCGGTGTGACGCTATCACCAGCAAGAGGCGACCCGTGGAGTTCTGTTGCCTGGGGAGTCTTGGGCGCACTGTTTAGCTTTGCTGTGGTTGTGGCATTGACCCGCGCCCATCATCGCGTGGGGCGTACTCTGCGTTGGTACTGTGCCCAGCTGGCGCCAATTTTCTGCAAAATGCCCTTGGCCCAGGTGGTACTGTTGTCTCTTGCCGCAGGTGTTTGTGAGGAGTTGTTATTTCGTGGCTTTCTGCAAACCTGGCTGTCGCAACTGAGCTCCCCGCTGCTGGGGTTACTCGGAGCTTCTTTCGTTTTTGCCCTTCTTCACTGGGCTTCGCTGATCTATGTGCTGCTAATTTTCGCATTTGGCTTAATCCTTGGTTTTGTCTACCAAGCCAGCGGCAGCCTATTGGGGGTGGTTGTCTGGCATGCCCTCTACGATTTTTTTGCCCTGGCCACACTTGCCTATTACCCGAAAGTATTGGGTGCGGATCGGTGGCTGGCCAAGTAACAGGCGCATTTCAGTGGTTGGATGTGTCAGCCTTACAGCAGGGTATGCGCTAGCAGTAGGGTTAGTAGGGCGGTCATGGTAAAGCCGATCAGCGCTAGCAAGCCATCGTGAGCCACCAAGGCCAGCCCAAAAATAGTGAGGGCGAAGCCCGCTGTAGTGGCCGAAAAGGGCACCAGTTCCATCAGCGGCATTGTCAGGGCGATAAGCGAGCAAGTAGTGGCAATAGCATAGGTGCCACTGCGCTTTACCAGAAAATGCAGGCGTGGCTGCATCCAGCGATCGGCAAACTCTGCCGGCCGCCTCAACCAGTGCAATGCTCGGGTCAGCTTCTTCTTGGAAATCGAACGGTTTAATAGCCACTGAGGTAGCCATACATGTTTGCGCCCCAGTAACAACTGAATGGCCACTAGTAGGAGTAATGCTGCCATGGAGGTAGATATGCCGGGCACGCCGCTTAGGGGGGAAAATAGAATCAATCCCACCACCAGCAGAAAGGGCGCATAAGAACCGAGCCCTACAGCATCTATTACCAACTCTAGGGAGACCCGTTCAGTATGCTCGCAGCTGGCTTCTATGTGTTCCAGCAGCTGGCATAGGCCGGTAAATTCCTGGGGCATAGGCTTAGGCTTCAATGCCCATTACTGATTGATCGGACAAGAACGGTGAGTCGGGATCTTCCATCCGGGATCATCCATCTGGGATCTTCCATACTGGCGCTTATGCCGGTGATAGGCTACGTAGATAAGCAACAGGGAGGGGGCTAAAGACAGGAGCAGTCTAGATAAATAGTGCACAAACAACAACATGGCGTTCACCGCAAAGGGAATCCTATAGAGATAGTCTGTGCCGCCAAAGCCTCAATCGCCAGCCCAAAAAGGCGCTAGTTGGAAAACAATTCATCCAGAGTGAAGGTTTCTTGGCCTTTGCCCTCTTTAAGGCTCTCTCTCACCATCTTTGCCGCTACCTGAGCCCCCTCAATTGGGCGATAACGCTGTAGTCCGGGGAGTCGGCAGATCCAGGGTAATAATATGGCGCCAATTTTCTCTGCTGGGCGGGAATCGCCCCGCTCACCTAAAAGTAGGGAAGGGCGAAAGATACTGGTTCGTGTAAAGGGCAAAGATAAAATTTCCTGTTCAAGTTCCCCCTTCATTTGCAAGTAGGCATTGCCACTTTTGGTATTGGCACCGCTAGAGGATACCAGCAGGTAATGCGACACCCCATTATCCGCGGCGAGCTTTGCCGCCTGGTATTGATACTCCACATCCACCTTATGTTGTTGCTCCAGGCTGCCTGCTTGTTTTTTGGTAGTGCCAAGGCAGGAAAAAAGCAAGTCACCATGGAATAAGTCTGCATAGTCCGTCAGATGTTCAAAGTCCACAATTTCATTGCGTACCTTGGGGTGGCGAATAGGGACATTTCGGCGGGTAAGAGTGATTATCTCATCGATAGCGGATTCCTTTGCCAACAGTTCAACCAGTTCACTGCCAATCAGTCCCGTTGCACCGATAATAATTGCCTTCATTATAAAAATTTCCGATTCATACATTTGCCAATTAGCTGATGATCCACTATTTAGGGGTGGTGTTGTCAAGTGTATTGGTCCCTTTCCCCGCTGTAAATTTTCCGACTATTTTTTTTAAATAAATGGACGATTTATTTAAAAAATTAATTCTAAAAATAAATGTAGAAATGTTTGCTTATTACATATTAATCTCCTTCGTAATTGTTGGTGAAGGTATCAACCCTTTTAGGGAGTCGGATTGAACAATGCTATTTGATTACTCGAAACAGAAGTTGCCTATTCGTGAAGGTCTACGTGAGGCAAATTTAAAAGCCTGGCAGTTTATTGGGGAGACCGGTAATTGGTGGTCTGCCCAGCAGCACCTTGCCATTGCCAGAGAGGTGCGTGCAGCACATGAATGTGCATTTTGCCGAGAGCGGAAGAAAGCGCTTTCACCTTATCAGGTGGAGGGGCGGCATGAATCTAATTCGGAACTTTCTGAAGTTATTGTCGATACAGTTCACCGAATAGTGACAGACTCATCCCGCTTAAGTGAAGAGTGGTTTAAAAGACTAATACTCTCAGAAATCTCCAAGGGACAGTATGTGGAGTTGGTCGCTGTAGTTGTATTTGTCATGAATGTGGATACCTTCCATCGGGCACTGGGTTTACCTTTGGAGGCATTGCCAGAAATTCAAACTTTAGTGAATGAATCGCCATCGAAATATATTCCCGAAGGCCTGGAAGAGGGTGCAGCCTGGGTGCCAATGATCGGTAAGAGCCAGTGTGCCGAGGAGGAGCAAGATTTATATAGGGATGTCCCCAAGCCCACTAATGTGCTTAGAGCTTTGAGTTTGGTGCCAGAGGCGGTGCGTTGTCAGCGCTATATGGAGAATCGTTATTACTTTTTACCCTCTGAAGTCATGCAGGTAGGTGAGAGTCACGATCGTGCACTATCTCGTATAGAAATTGAGTTAGTCGCTACCAGGGTGTCGATGAATAACGAGTGCTTCTATTGTTCGGCGTCTCACGCAATGTTGTTACAAGTAAGCGGAGAGGTGCAGGGTAAGCAGCAAAATATCACCGACTTGCTCTCTTCGGAAAGAGTGGCAGCTAGTGAAAATAATGGACCTGGTAATGGGGGAATTTCCGGGGAGTATGCGGAGCTTATTGGCTTTGTGGACGCTGCTATGGGGGATGATAATCAGCAACTTGTCCTCGCCAGGGAGAAGTTATCCAAGGAGCATGGTGATTCTGCACTGGTGGATACGGCCGCGCTAATAGGCAGTTTCCAGCGTATGAATCGTATTGCCAGCGCCACAGGAATAGAGCTAGATCAAGAAGTGGATCTGTTAAGTCAGCAGGTACAAAGTCAACTGGCGCTGGATACATATGCCCAGGCAAGTGAGACGACGGCCGGGGGTAAGGCATTGGGGTGGCTGTTTGCCAAGGTTCGCCCGATTTTGTTTAAAATGGTGGGGAAAAGAGCCAGGGATAGGGCTTAAGTAGCAAGCTACTCTCCCTTTGGAATAGTGAGCCAGATTCAATTGATAAAATGCCTATGGTGGGCTAGAAAAGCCCATATGCCAATGAGGATGAAGCGTCTACCGTTATAATCGTTATCGGTATAGTGTGGATCTTGATGGGCCCGTTTCTATAGTGGCTTCAAAGGTCCTCTCAAGGTTTGAAGCAGTAAATATAGAGCAAGGTGCACGACGGAGAAATTGGGTGTAGTCATTCCTGGCAAAACTTTCTGGTCAATCTTGGTACAATATTTAATGAACCAACAGATACAGTACATTTACCCAAAAGTACTTCACTGGGCTGATGGCTGCCCTGCATCTCCTGCTTGCGCATAGGCATACGGTCTATGCGCTGAAAAATTTCTACAGGGGAAAAGGTAACTGTACGATATTTTTCTCTGCCATCCTTGCCAATTAGCACAACTTGCTCACTATTTCCCTTGAAATATTCATCGCGAATATTTTTACCAAAATCCCCGGTAATTTTTCCTGCATAATTCGTTTCAATTTTGTCACCTGAAAATAAAAACCAGAGAAGTTGCCTCTCAGCAAATTGTGGCCCCAGCTTGAGCAGTGACTCTAGGGTTTCAGGGGGCTTTGGTGGGTTTGCTAGCAGTAAAATACGATTTTTCCATTGAAAATCTTTGAGGTTACTTATAGCTGTTTCTTCAGCGGCAAGCTGTAAGGATTGAATAAGTAATAGCAAGAAAAATAGTATACGCATTATCACAACTCTGCTATTTAGATTGCTAAATACATTGGAGTTTAGCTGAGTAAACTCAACTAAGCTTAAGTAGTACCCTTTGTGGCACTCCAAAAGAAACGGTTTTGGGTGACCCTTTCAAGCTTACCGGTTTTTGTAATCAGGTTTTAGGATAAAAAATCGAATCTGCGATAGATTAGCGTATTGCATGGTGTGGTCGAACTCCCCTGGCCTAACAATCAAATTGGAGTTTCTGAAGCTGGTACCATTTATGGCACATATGCAGGAGCCTACCCAGCAGTCAAACCGTTTAGGCCTATTAGCCATTTATGTTGCCCTATTTATCATTGCCATTGATATCAGTGCATTCTCCCCGGCGATTCCCGCCATAGAAAGGGAGATGAATATGAATATTACCACTTCACAGTGGGTAATTAATGGCTATGGGCTGGTTTTTGGGGTAATGGTTGTTACCGGTGGCCGTATTGCCGACATTATTGGGCGGCGCCGTACCTTCATCATTGGTGCGTGTATATTCCTTATCTTTTCCCTACTCGGAGGGCTAGCTGTAAATGTTCCAATGCTGTTGGCTGCCAGGGCTGCAATGGGTATTGGGGCCGCCTTAATGTGGCCATCAATTCTGGGGATGGCTTACAACCTTATGCCAGAAGAACGCGCAGGGGAAACCGGCGGATTAATTATGGCCATCTGCGGTCTTGCCAATACTTTGGGGCCAGTAGTGGGGGGAGTGTTGGCAGATCTACTGAGTTGGCGCTGGCTATTCTTTTTCAACTTGCCCATCGCTACTGCGGCGGTCTATATGTGCTGGAAATATATCCCGATAGATATACCTTATGACCCAAACGAAAAAATTGACTATTTGGGGGTTTTGACCCTTACGGGTTCTTTGTTAAGTTTTCTCTTGGCCTTAAATTTCGCTTCTGAAAATGGCTTTATGAATCCCTTGGTAGTGGGGTTATTAACCTCCTTTCTTCTGTTTACGGTTGCTTTTGTACTGATTGAAACAAAAGAGCGAGATTTCGCCCTGATACCTCAGGATATCATTAAGAATAAGCGATTCTTTGCCGCAGGAGCTGTTACCCTTTTTACCTCCGTAACTTTTTTTTCCGTGATCTTGTATTTGCCACAATACTTAACCAATGTGCGGGGTTTCTCTACTATTCAGTCCGGCTTGTCCCTGGTACCCATGATGGTCGCTTTTGGCATGATGTCCTTTATTGCAGGTAAATTATATTTGCGTACCGGAGGGAAAATATTGGTATGTGTTGGAATTTTGGGCATGAGCCTGGGGATGTTTTACTTGTCCAGGCTGGGAGAAGGGTATAACTACATCTTAGGGCTGATTATATTAGGCGCTGGCCTGGGGCTGTTTAACCCCTCGACAACCACAATGGTTATTGCGGTTGTAAATCCCAACCGCGCTAGTTTAGCAAGTGCTATTATTTATATGCTCAAAATTACCGGTGGAGCGGTAGGGCTTGGTGTAAATGCGGCCATATTGGGTTTCTCTCCAGATATCACATCGGGTATTAGCTTGGCATTTGAGGTAAACGCTTGTTTTGCTTTTGTGGGCTTTGTTGTTGCTTTCATGTTTATGAGCGCTCCTAGAATTCCAGAGCGGGAAGGCGGGTAGTCACTGAAGTGCAAGACCATGTGATGAAAGTGAAGGAAGCTGCGAATCTATCCGAATGGATTGCAGAATTGCTGAGGGATTTATAGGGGTGAGTCAGCTACAGATTTCCAGAGGGCAGGTTTATGGCTTATTTGCTGCCGCTCTGGCCTTATTTATGATCGCGATTGATATGAGCGCCTTCTCCCCTGCATTGCCAGCTATACAGCGTGAGTTTGGATTTGATATCACCACTTCGCAATGGGTGATTAATGGTTATGTACTTGTCTTTGGTATTTTGGTGGTCACTGGCGGTCGCATAGCGGATATCTATGGCAGAAAACGTGCATTTATGGTGGGAACGGCCATTTTTGCTCTCTGTTCATTAATTGGTGGCCTCGCTATTGATATGGCCATGTTACTGGTAGTCCGCTGTCTGATGGGGATAGGTGCAGCGTTAATGTGGCCCTCTATTATAGGTATGACCTATAGCCTGGTTCCCAAAGAGTATGCTGGGCAGGTTGGTGGGGGCTTGATGGCAGTATTGGGGGTGGCAAATATTGTTGGGCCTGTGGCTGGAGGGGTGTTGGCTGAATATTTAAGTTGGAGGTGGATTTTTTTTATAAATATTCCTCTTGCGATTACCATAATTTGTTTTTGCTGGAAGTCAGTTCCAGATGATGTTCCCAAAATTTCACGAGAGAAGATAGACTACCTGGGAGTTTTGACGTTGAGCATTTCTCTGTTCAGCCTTTTGATTTCTTTGAATTTGGCTGCCGAAATTGGTTTCAGGGATCTATTGGTGATCTATCTGATAATGCTATTCTTAGTGTTCATCTGCTTGTTTATTATTGTGGAAAAGCGCAATCAAGAGATTGCATTAATTCCTGCTGATATTGTCTCTAATAAAACATTTTCCCTGGTAAGTTTGGTTACTCTTTTATCGGCAGTGATGTTTTTTGCCGTTATTTTGTTTTTGCCCCAGTTTTTAATTGAATATCGGGGGTTTACGGCAGTTCAGTCTGGTGTGGGAATGATCCCCATTATGGCAACCTTTGCACTGACCTCCTATCTATCGGGTGTTCTGCATAAACAGCTGGGGGCTAAATTGTTGATATGTGGGGGACTTGTCTGCAAAGGCGCTGGAATATTTTCACTATCTTATCTGAACAAAGAAACAGAATATCTTGAGCTTATACCCGGATTGATTATTTTGGGGATTGGTATTGGCTTGTTCAATCCGGCAGTGACTACCGCTGCGATATCAGTTGTAGATTCTGCGCGCTCAAGCTTGGCGAGTGCGATTCTTTATATGTTCAAGATTGCAGGAGGTGCCTTGGGCTTGGGAATCAATGCGGCTATTGTAGGTTTTGCGCCAGATGTGGTGAGTGGTATTGGTTGGGCCTATACGGTAAATGCTTATTTTGCTCTTAGTGCGTTTGTGATTGCTGTTTTCTTTCTTCCCGGGCAGTTACCAAAAGCCTTCTCGAGACGGCAGTAATAATGAAACTTAATCGTTTTAAAAGATCCTGTGTTGGGTTTGTAAATGTGCTCAGGAGCATGGTTTGATAATGTGTTGAGTTCGATTTGAGATCTAGTGCGCAGGAGGTTTCAATTAATGCCCGCGCTAAATTCTACTCTAGGAAAGGAGCAATATTTAGGGCTCGCGGCCTTGTCAGTGGCTGTGTTCCTTGTGGCAAATGACTTTACGGCTTTTGCTCCTGCATTACCTGCTATTGAAAGTGAATTTAATGTAGACATTACCACTTCCCAGTGGATTATTAATGGCTATGCGCTGGTCTTTGGGGTGCTGATCATTACTGGTGGCCGGCTTGCTGATCTCTACGGTAGAAGAGGTGTATTTTTTTGCGGTACCCTGATTTTTATATTTTTCTCCATTTTAGGCGGATTGGCAGTTAATGCTAATATGCTGTTGATTTCCCGAGCTTTGATGGCAGTTGGGGCAGCGTTGATGTGGCCATCAATTCTGGGGATGACCTATAACTTGATGCCCGATGACCGCTCTGGCCAGGCTGGCGGGCTGATTATGGCAGTTTGCGCTTTTGCTAATGCCGTAGGCCCAGTACTGGGAGGAATACTGGCGGACCTTTTAAGCTGGCGGTGGATTTTTTTAATCAATATCCCTATAGCATCAATCGCACTATTTGTCTGCTGGAAAGTAGTTCCGTTTACACCACCAGAGCAGACAGAAGAGAAAATTGATTATCCAGGTGTAGCAACACTTTCTATTTCACTATTTGGACTATTGTTTGCGTTGGATATTTCTGGGCAGATTGGCTTCAAGCATCCATTGGTTATTGTTTTGTTGACGATATTTTTAGTTTTTATATGTTTATTTTCCGTTATTGAATGCCGCATAGGGCGTACTGCATTGGTTCCAGGTGATGTTATCGGCAATAAAAAATTTCTTTCAGCAAGTGTTGTTACCCTGTTAGTCGCTGTTTTATATTTTTCAGCCTTACTTTATATTCCGCAGTTTTTGACAAAAACACAGGGGTATAGTGCGATGCAATCTGGTATGTCATTGATTCCATTGATGGTTGTTTCGGGAATCTTTGCTTATATATCAGGGCGTTTTTATGAGCTGATTGGGCCAAGGTGGTTGGCTGGGGCAGGCACACTCTGTATGTGCGTAGGAATGTTTATGTTGTCTCATCTAAGCGACAATACCGGATTCATTAGCCTTTTGCCGGGTATGATGATGTTGGGTACAGGCATTGGCCTCTTTAACCCTGCAGTTACCACTGCTGCAATCACTGCTGTATCACCAAGTCGAGCCAGTTTGGCCGGAGCCGTAATATATATGTTTAAAATTGCTGGAGGTGCCATTGGTCTTGGGATGAATGCGACTATTGTGGCTTTTTCACCAGATATCTCTTCAGGTATTGACCGGGCGTTTACGGTTAATGCTTATCTTGCACTTGCAGGGTTGGTTGCTTGTCTATTTTTTGTTGGTGCTAGCCAGAAGAAAGAGGTATCTGGTTAGTATTCCTTTTGAGAATATCTATAAGTAAATAGCTCTTCAAAAGAGTGATGATTTTAGGGGTGACGGAGGGCACTTTATAGTAACTATCATAGTTTTCAAGCTTCTATCCGCTCTTAATTACTAAAATAGCAGGGTTGAATTATTTCTAAGTTTCTATTTTTCGAAAATAAATATGGTCGCTATAAGTTTTTCCGCCAATCATATGAGCTTCTGGGATGATCATATCAAGATGAAAGCCGCACTTTCCGAGCACTCGCTCTGAAGCAATGTTGCCTTCTGTTACCACTGCCTTATAGTGCGCAATACCATGCTCTAAATATGCCCATTCCATTAAGCCGCTAAGCGATTCGGTACCATAACTTTTTCCATGGAATTCTGGTAACAGTAAATAGCCAACTTCAGCTATGCCATCCTCCAAATGAAACCCAGTTACACCCATTTTCTGGCCGGAGAGCTTATCTATAATAACCATACACAACCA
Source organism: Microbulbifer mixtoriginis (SeqCode) (assembly GCF_052467235.1). NCBI lineage: Bacteria > Pseudomonadati > Pseudomonadota > Gammaproteobacteria > Cellvibrionales > Microbulbiferaceae > Microbulbifer > Microbulbifer mixtoriginis (SeqCode). The sequence goes on from NZ_CP174305.1 coordinate 4,015,721, forward strand.
AGTATTAGAGTTTGCTTCCCAGGGGGTAAGTCTTGATTCAAACTTAGACTTTAATACTGTTTCATCTGGCGTATCGAAACATAACTGGATTACTTGAGGGTTAGTATGCAGACTTACAAAAAGTGACCAATCACCCTCGGTGATTAGTGGCATGGTTAAGCGCTGGGTACTGACTTTCATTGTCTGCTCAAGATTCCATTAGTTCATTAATTTTGATGATATTTCAGGTTTGTTTAAAAGTTGATCTACACCTTTGAGTGGGAATGAATCTGCGAAGTAAGTTTGAAATAAATTCAACTTCGCAGATATCTAAAGATTAAGAGGTTATTAAAGTTTTTGCTCTTCAATGGTGGAATTCATTATGGCTACACATGCACTCCCTGGCCCAGCGCAGGGACCTTTCAAAATGTATGTGGCGCGCTTATTACAGCCGGAAGCGCCGTATGTACGCCGGTCAAGTTGATGGATCGTCATTGATTTAGCATCACAGTTTAAGTCAAAGGGTGCTCTTTTTGTGACAGTTTTCTCCATGAGGGAGGTGCAACCACTTAGTGAAGCAATCAAAATGCTTGACCACATTAATTTACGTCCCACGGGTAATCCTTTTCGATAAAATTGATGAAGTAGATAGGGAAACATACACAGGCCTAAGCTTGTGGAATGTTAATAGATTTATTAATACAAACTTGACTATGTTTCCTGTTGCTGAAAGTTAGATTTATTTCCCTTTAAGGTCTAGGTAACAATTATATTGTTAAAGCTATCCTTTGGGGAGTAGCCATTCTGGCTTTTGTCGTAAGTTAACGATCTCTTAGGGAGGGAAGATCGTCTTACCTTGATCGTTAGTACTAGTTAATCCTTTCATGATCACCCACCTGAAGGTGGTATGTTCGGCTTCCAAGCTGATTGCACCTTAAATCGCTTAATAAGATCCTGAATCTTGGGGCTCATACAGCTTGCGGATTCTATTTCTTGATATACCCTGTCAGTTGCTCGTTTACCTGCGTCTAGAAGTATCTGAGCTGTTTGTTTTTCTGTTAGTTGGGGCCTTTTCTCTTTAATGTATTGAGATGACATACGTGTTACCAGCTCATAATTTGCCAGGAATGAAGCTAACTCTGGTTTTTTAGGTTGGTAACACTTACCAGCAGCGGCACTAGACAAGGTAAAGTGTTCATACATCTTAAGGATCTCAGGCGTACCATGGGCAGTGGAGTTTGAACTGGATAAAAGTGCGATGGATAGAGTTATTATGAATTGCATAACATTTCCATATGTTCAATGGTCTGCACTTATTTTAACTTAGAAAGCTTAGTTTTTACACTGCTTGAATAATTGCTTTCACTATAAGGTGGCTTACTTGGCTGGAAAATAGATTTTTTGGTTTTACCAGAAATGCCAAGTAGCCATCGATATTATCTCTCTAGTATTTTTGGTCATCTTTGGGTTCACATTTACTACTGAGAGGGTAGGGAGCTGAAAAGCTCCTTTTTGTATTCCATCCATTTTTTCACGGATTCATAATTTCTTATAAGTTCCTGCATTTTATGCATGGACTCTAGATGCTTCGGTTCTTTTTGCTGATACATCTCTATACCATGTTTCTTACTAAGATCTGCAATCTCTTCAGAGGAGTTTGCTTGAAATTCAACATCACAAGCGCCATCTAATTGTAGTGGTCTAATTCTTCCGGGCACCTGGCTTCTCTGCAATCTACCACTCACCACTCTTTGATTTAAGCTCTTCTCGCTTCTCTGCACCCGTGATAAAGGGGATTCAGAAGTTTATTAAGTTCGCTTGGTAGGATGGTGGGAGTAAGCATGAATTGTTTACTTAGGTATTAGGCATGGATTTCTTGATATTATGATGAAGTCTTCTTAATAGAGTCTTCACAAGGCTTGTTGCTTAAGCCATTGTCGAGGGGAGCATCCCACGCAGGCTTTAAAGGCGCGTGACAAGGCGGCCTCGCTTCCATAACCAACTTCCTCTACCACCAGTTTGAATGGCAAGCCCTGTTTCAAAGCGCGCTGTACTAACGATATCCGCCAACGTTGCAAGTATGCAGCTGGAGTGGTGCCAACTTGATCACGAAAAGATCTGGCAAATACACTCCGCGACATGCCAGCTTGTTGGGCCAGCTCTTCTAAGGACCAGTCATGTGCGGGCTGTTCATGTATGGCAATCAGCACTAAGCGCAAGCGTGGGTGTGCCATACCAGCCAGTATACCAACCTGTGTCAGCCCTTCCTCCATCAAGTGCCGAAGTACCCGAATTACTATGACTTCGAATAGGCGATCCAGTATTGCCTGGCGACCACAGTTTTGGGCGAAAGCTTCTTCAAAAATCAGGTCCAGTACACTTTTTGAATCGGATATAGCTGACAATGGAAGGCAGATAAAGTCGGGCAGGGCTGCCGCTATAGGATTACCAGGGCCGCCATCAAAGCTGAGGTTGGCACAGGCAAAATCTGCCCCACTCTCGGAGTCTGTAATAAAGCGATGTGCTAGCGGTCGCGGGTAGAACAGCAGGCTGGGCTCTGTAATCTGCAATGTCGGACCACTGCTGTGGTTGACTTCGACAGTGCCCTGGCGAATCAAATGGAGCTGCCCCATATCACCGTCGCCATTTAGCCCATTAATACCGCATAAAGTGCCTGTGTGGAATACGCGTGCTGTGATTGAGAACTTATCCAGCAGGGCAGCCAGCCGATCCCCCATTCCGATACTCCTGGTTAACTTATAGAGACTTATTGTTACATATCGTCCCATTTCTGGGGGTAAATTTAAACCCGTTGACAGATATGAGCCCCGGCTCTTCACAGAACCAAGGAGTATTAGCATGCAGTTAGAAAAAGTCCTCTACACAGCCGAGGCTACCGCTACAGGTGGTCGGGAGGGGCGAGCACTATCAACTGCTGGTGCCCTCGACGTCCAACTTTCAACACCACGAGAACTTGGTGGTGCAGGTGGTAACGGCACCAATCCTGAACAGCTATTTGCGGCAGGCTATTCCGCCTGTTTTCTGGGTGCATTGAAGCATGTCGCAGCTCAAGAAAAAATCACTCTGCCAGATAGTTCACGGGTTACCAGCAAGGTCGGCATAGGCCCGATACCCACAGGTTTTGGCATTCAGGTGGCGCTGTGTATCAGCTTGCCCGGACTGACGGAGACTGTGGTGCAGCTGCTAATTAACAGGGCCCATATCGTATGTCCCTATTCAAATGCAACCCGTGGAAACATTGATGTATACCTTATGCCCGCTGAATAAGTGGCTGGCATTTTCCAATACCTGATTTAAATGCTTCGAAGGAGAAGCCAGTATGAATCCCTTAACTCGTAAGATAGGTGCTCTTGGAATAGCTCTCCTTACTACATTCAGTGCAATACAATCTTCAGCTGACTCAAAATCTAGTAAAGCTGCCGAGTCTGCTAATAGTTATTCTAAGACATCCAGCACCATCACCACCCGTGATGGAGTGCAGCTTTACTACAAGGATTGGGGGCCAAAGGACGGGCCGGTTGTAACCTTCAGCCATGGTTGGCCACTAAGCTCGGACAGCTGGGAGTCGCAGATGATATTCCTGGCATCCAAAGGTTATCGCGTTGTGGCGCATGACAGGCGAGGGCACGGCCGCTCCAGCCAGCCCTGGGACGGTAATGATATGGATCATTACGCAGATGATCTGGCAGCTGTCATCAAAGCGCTGGACCTGAAAGATGTGACTCTGGTGGGTTTTTCCACCGGTGGCGGTGAAGTCGCGCGCTATATCGGCCGACATGGTACAGGTCGCGTTAAGAAAGCCGCGCTGATCTCAGCCGTGACACCGCTTATGCTTAAGACCAACACCAACCCGGGTGGTTTGCCGCTGGAAGTATTTGATGGTATCCGTAAAGGGTCCCTGGAAAACCGCTCTCAACTTTACCTGGATATCGCATCTGGACCATTCTTCGGATTCAACCGTCCAGATGCAGAGCCCTCACAAGGTTTGATTCAGTCATTCTGGGCGCAGGGAATGCGAGGTGGACACAAGAATACCTACGATTCTATCGCTGCCTTTTCGGCTACAGATTTCCGTGGGGACCTGAAGAAATTTGATGTGCCTACGCTGATAGTTCATGGGGATGACGACCAGATTGTACCCATCGACAATTCGGCCCGTGCCGCAGCAAAAATTGTCCGTAATGCCAAGTTGATTGTTTATCCCGGTGCGCCCCATGGCCTTGCCGACACTCATAAAGAGCAACTCAATCACGACTTATTGAAGTTTTTACAGGACAGGTAAATAGTACCAGGAGTGCCCTGCGAAAGCAGGGCAGCCTCCAAGAATACTTTTTTAGTTTTGACAATATTGGCCATACCTTCGCAGTTAGAAAATGGGTGTAAATTAAATGCGTGATATAGCAATTGTAGGTGGCGGTTAATCGGGCCTGCATCGAAGCCTCGCCCCTTTGTGATGGCTCGTAAAAACTTCCTGCTGGTGTCTTCGGTCAGTGACTCTAAAGCATTAAGCCTGCACTTCAGTTTGATCCACACTGCTAATCCGTTGAGGATTATGAGGCATTGCTGTCCCAGAAATATTCAACTTGAGAAGGTTGGGCTGGCAATAGTCGCGTTGCGTAATATAAGAACGTTGCTAGTAAGAAAGGTTGGCACAGGCTGCATCCCTATATATTTATCGATTAACAACACTCTCTTGGGATTTTCTGGCTGGCCATTCAACGACCCAACTTGAATGCCTTGAATAGAGTCCTCACTTGGTTCTAGTGAGATCGCTTACATAAAATATAATGAATTAGAGTGTATGTGAGAAATCTATGCAGCATAAGTTGGAATGGGTGATTGCCGTAATCGTATTAGTATGTGCCACATCTTTGCAGGGTGCTTCCGCTCAAAATGTCGAAGAAGCTGCGCCCTCGTACTCATATTGCTTACGTCCATCATTATTCGATTGGCCAGGTGGTTTGAAGCACGCCTTTCGGGAGCGTGGGATAAAAGTCGATGCTTGGCTTGCACAATTCTACCAAGGTGTGCTCACAGGAGATGGCGACAAGACTTGGCAGTACGGTGGTAAAGGAGACCTAATCGTAAATCTGGATATGTCGAAGCTGGGTCTGTGGCGAGGCCTGTCAGTCAATGTGCACCAGGAATGGATTTTTGGTGATGATGTGAATGACTTGGGGAATGGGGAGTTATTGCCGTTTAATACAGCGCTCGCTTTTCCACGACTCGGTGGCAGTGATCGCGAAACGTCCATTACTTTATCGCAAGCCATCGGAGATCGCTATTCGCTCACCTTAGGCAAGTTTTATATGTTTGATGTAGCTGCTAAGAAGCCTCTAATCGGCGGTGGCGGCCTGGATACTTTCATGAATATCGGACTTGCGGCCCCAATTAGTGGAGTAACCCCACCATACTTGTTTGGCGCTATTGGGAAGGTCAAGGCCGATTATGCAACCTTTACATTAATGGTTTATGACCCACGCAACGCGCAGATGAAGGAGGTAATCAGGAGTCCCTTTGCTGAAGGCAAAACTACAAGCCTTTCAGCAACTTTCCCTACAAAGATAAACGATCAAAAAGGTTTTTATACTGTGCGCGGCGTGTACAGTTCGAAAAAGGGGCTGAATCTTTCGACTATTCCCTCGCTTCTCGACCTTCCTGCAGCGTCCGAATCCATCCTCACGCGGAAAGGTTATTGGTATCTAAGTACCAGTGTGCAGCAATATCTTTATCATTACCCAGGCAACCCGGATATTGGATGGGGCCTCTTTGCGGAAGGCGCAATTTCCGATGGAAACCCTAATCCCCTTAAATGGCATTTTTTAGCTGGCGTCGGTGGGCAGGGGTTGTTTCCTGGCCGGCAGCAAGATCGTTGGGGGATCGGTTATTTTAAATATGGATTAAGTAACCAACTGATCAAGGGGCTGGCAAGGATCGGTTCTACCATGCCATTCAATCCCGAGTTCTTTATCAGGGATGAACAGGGCATAGAACTTTTCTACAACATGCACTTGGCGCCTTGGCTACGCATCACGGGCGACCTGCAATGGGTCAGGCCACATGAACTGAGTCGCAAGAGGATTTCTGTTGCGGCCCTGCGATGGCAGATACGTTTTTGAATTGAGACACAGTGTGAAACTGATCGATCTATCGACCTGATGATACTGAGTGACCGTCTACTCAATGTCGAGCCTTAGGAACATCCACAAAACCGACATTCTAGTTACCTCTATTATGGAGGAAAGGTGTGCATCACACCGTAGACTGGGAATGGATGTTTTGGAAGTTCGGTGCTGAATTCTCATAGAAATGGTACTGCTGCGGACCGCGACGGCTTTCGCCATCATCTTCTGCGGTGTAGATATTGCCGTTGATAAAGGCAGGGACAGCGGTTTCGGCCACAGGAATGCCTGCTTCCGATTGCTTGGTCACCAAGGAGTTGGAGTACGGTTTCTCGGAATAACTGGAGAGCGCAAGGACGAGGCCAAGCGCTGATTCCAAACAGATACCAGATTCGAAACAGGCCTACCTCCCTGAGGGGTATTGCACAGTTTCGCGCGACACCTGGGCTGCTCAGCTCGTCGAATTTTGTATGTCATTCAGATCAATGTCGAACAAAGTCTATCGAGCGCATTATGTCTTCTATCTGGCCCACAAGATTGCTTACCGGAAATATCAAATCATTTAGCTATTTTGAAGCTTTACCTTCCCGCCAGATATTTAATGATCCCATAGAAGCCCTGCAGGTTGTACCCGTCCAGGTAGGTGTCCTTGGATGGCGGCATGGAGGATTGTTTGATGATGGCGATGTCATGGTTCCTGTCGATATAGATCCACTGCCCGTGAACTCCAATGGCCATGAAGGCTTCCATGCCCGGCGTATGTTTGACCCACCACTGGGCGCGGTAGCTCCATTCGCCTTTTTTATACACAATATCGTCGGAGTCTGGACCTTTATCGAAGGCCTCGATGCTGCCCCCCTTGGCGATCTTGTCGACTACCTCTTTCGGCACGACCTGCTGGCCGTTGAATTTACCGTTATCCTTCATCATGATCGCAAAGCGAGCGAGATTGTAAGGTGTCGCATTCAGGCCACCACCGGCTACCGGCGTCGCGTTGTTGTCAACCAACACGTAGGTCTCACCCTCGGTGCCAATCTTCGACCAGACCTTTTCGTGCAGAGCTTTTTGGAACGATTCGCTGGTCACACGATTGGTAACCCAGTTAACGACGTCGGTCTTGGGGGTCTGATAGTGAAATACTTGGCCGTCCTTGTAGTTCTTGTCGGTTTTGAGAGTCACTAGGTAATCGTACAGGCTCTCAGGGTATTTGATCCCCGGCAATTTCGGCGTCCAGCCCAGGACGGCACTATACATGCGGATGCCGGATTTGGGATCCGCATAGTCCTCGGTGAAATCCATAGAGTTGGTCATATTCAGAACTTGGCCAAAGGTGGCGTTGGCGAAAGCCCCGTCCTTCACGTTGAGTTCTGGAACATATTTCGTAACCGGGTCGGTTTCCTTCAGTTTTTCTTCTGCTACCGCCATCAAGCCGAGCAAGCCGCAGAATGATTTGGTCACAGACATCATCTGGTGCGGCGTGTCTGGCGTCATGCTATTGAGGTATTCCTCGTAGACGATGTCGTCGCCTTTAATCACGACCAGGGAATCCGTCCAGGTCTCTTTCAGAAAATCAGCGACCGACTTGATATTACCCTTTGGATCCGTGATCTTGACGCCGGACGCAAAACTATTATCGATAGCCTTTTGGAGTGTTGACGGGTTGGCAGCGGCGGGTATGTTCGCCGAAGGATAAAACATCCGCATGTGCTGATAGGACCAGCGGATGAACGGCGAAGTCATTAGGGCATTCTTTTTGGTGACTTGCTTATCAGGTGGTGGCGGAAATCCTTCCATGATACCCAGCTCTTTGGCTGTTGCATATTTGTCTTCCGCATGGGCTATAGAGTTTATCGCAACGGTGGACGCTAATACCGAGCAGGCGAAAAAAATGGTTCTCGGAATAACTTCTAACTTACTCATCGTGTACTTTCTCCATAACTAGCAATTGGTCGGCGAGCAGGTCCTCTGCTTGCTAATCGTTGCAGGCCTTCGTAAGCGGTATATAAACCACATTGTAGTGGTCTAATCCATCTGGGCACCAAAGAGTTGATCAGATGCTGGGTTTTTATGTAGCGTATCAGCCTCCAGCGGCACAATGCCATTAATCTATTTTCTGAAATCGATGGGCTGACGGAAAAACCAGACTTTGCTGTTAAACGGTAACCATATCGTATTTAAAGGTCCATAAGGCCAGGAATTTGCGCCAACAACACCGGGATATTGATCACCAGCTTTATACCATTAGGGAACTCCAATACACCCAGATTTCCCGTAGTGGCCACAGGAAATCTGATATCCACAAGAACAAAGTCAGGGGTATCAGACACCAAAGTTTATTCAGATAGTTTGCGGTACCAGTAGAGGAGCAGGCTGTAGTTTATGTTGTGCTTACGTATTAAGACACCGGATAAATGTAGTAGGTAAAGGAGTATAGCCCGCGTTACATATAGCGACTAACCCACATACTTTGCGCCACAGCACTGATATCAACCACCTGATAGATGGTAAAACCCTAGAGTAAGTACAGGGCTTGTATTGAAAGCTCTTAGTTTCGAGTGTTTGGTTATGTAAGTAATTAAAATCATGATTAAGCCAAGAGCTGATGAGGCCTGGGATACAACCCTATGTACAATCTAAATCCACTATTATCCTTTAGGTTTTGGTGGTTTAAATAGATTGCTGCGAAAGAACATCAATAGAGAATCTTAGATGGATTGTGTGCTAGTTTCTGTCTATTGTTTAATGCTAATTTCTTATTTTAAGGTTTTAATGTATAGGTGTGGTTGTTAAATAGATATTTCTGTGTCGGTTAACTTTGTATAATTTATATGGTTAAATCCAAAAAATGACCTCCTACCATAAAGACGTAGTTTGTCGCCAGGTTTGAGATCCTCCCATGACTTTTTTGTCACGCCGCATATCTGATTGCTCATTAAGGAGTTGTACTCACTCAGAAGGATTCTACCTTTGCAATGCTTCTCTCGGTATCTAGATGATTTTCCTGAAACTGTCACATCCATGCTGCCGTGAGTTGATATGAAAAAATGTAATGTTGCTGGTAATCCTCTTGCTATTGAAAGATAGATGGTAATTGGGATCCCCATAGTTAAAGCTATCCCCATCAAGAGAGGGCTTTTTTTCTGATCTTCGATAATTTCCCTTATTGTCGATTTTCTTCTGGGGAGAGAAATGAATAAGATTGTGAGTAGAACTATAGAGAGAGCGATACTAGTAAAAGTAAGAAGCCTAGCTTTTTCATCACTGATCAAAAGTTCACTCGAAGCTCCAATTGGGAGTAGGCAGGCTATGCCAAAAGCTATACATGCATATATCTTGTGCTTAAGTGTTGCTCTTTTCTCGAGTGAGGAATCCATCGCTACCTTTTTGTACGGCTGACTGATCATTTATTAAAGTCACAATATATCATTTGATGTATGTGCTTCCCAGGCACTTACAACGATTTATATTTCAGTTGGTTATTCGTTGGAGAGTAAATCTTTAAAGTGACAAAAACATAAAATTTAAGTCGTGATTAATAAGGTTAACTATGGAGTGGTAAATTTTTCAGTAAAAATGGTAGCTTAGTCAGCTATATGGCACTTCTCAAAAATTCATTTATTGGTATTCAGGTTACTTATATTGGCTCGTTGGTTCTATCTAGGTGATGCTGCAAATGCTCACAAATAAAATCCACACATAGTTTAATTTTTGGTATTTGATATTTACTGCGCTCGTAAAGAAGAAAGATGCCAATATCACCTCCAGGGCTGACAGAGACTTTACCTTGGGTGGGAACCTGTACTAATTCTCCAGATTCCAGGTGTTCGCAAATACTCCATGAGGGTACACAGAACATACCGCGATGATTCAGTGCTGCAGCCAGTAGAGCTTTGCCATTATTGCTGATCAGGTGGGTGGATAGCTTTAGTGGCACCCAGCGATCATCATCGAAATAATGCCAGTCAATCAGCCCTCTGGGGCCGCGGTATTGGAGGGCGTGGGCAGATTCAATAGCCTGTTTATTTAGCGGTAACTCTTTCCCTAGGGTGTTTAGGTACTCGGGTGTGGCGGTGAGTGAGAATTCGTTCTTGGATAAACGCTTGGCGATGACATGCTCATCGGGAGCGGAGCCTCCGCGAATGGCGATATCTACAGGATCTTTACCTAGCTGGGTAAGATCGTCGCTATAGTGCAGGTCAAAAACAATGTTTGGGTAGCGTTGGGCGAATTGTTCCAGTAGGGGGGTTAAGTGCTGTTCGCCGTAAGAAGGTAGGCAGCTGATACGGATCAACCCGCTGGGGGCTTCGAAGGTTTGGCTCACCAGCTCATCTGCCTGCTCCAGTTGGCGAATGGCTTCATTAATCATGGAGTAATAGAGCTTACCCAGTTCGGTAACTTCCACCTTGCGGGTGCTGCGCTGCAATAGCTCTACTCCCAGAGACTGCTCAAGGTCCCGCACACGCCGTGAAATAGAAGAGGCGGGAACATCGAATTCCTCAGCCACTGCAGTAAAACTACAGAGTTCTGCCACGCGTTTGAAGTAGCGTAATGCCCGGATTTTGTCCATAAAGCCCCTATTCTTGCTTGTTTACACGGCAACTTAGCATTCATTATTGTCAGAAAGACAAAAGACTTCCACTAAATGCTCTCTGTTTCTCAGTTGGGGCAGGGGGCACTATCGCTCTCATTCTTGAACTGATGACTAGAGAGATTAATGAAAGCACTCAAAATTACCCAGTATGGCGATATCGATAGCAGCCTGGCTTTCCAGGAAGCGAATGTACCCGAGCCAGGTGCGAGCGAGGTGTTGATCAAGATCAATGCTGCCAGCATCAACCCCATTGATCTAATGGTGATGCGCGGCGAGATGAAAGCGCTAAAGAAGCTCAACTTGCCGGTGGGAATTGGCCGGGATCTGAGTGGCGAGGTGGTCGCAGTGGGTAGTGGAGTCTCACAATATCAGCCCGGAGAGGAAGTGTTCGCCAGGGTGGGGGAGGATCACGTGGGCACCCTTGCCCAGTATCTGGTGGTGGATGCTACGCATCTGGCGAAGAAACCTGAAAACCTCTCCCATGAAGAAGCTGCAAGTATCCCTTTGGTGGGGCTGACCTCCTACCAGGCTTTGATCCAGGTTGCTGGTTTGAAGAAGGGAGAGAAAGTATTGATCCATGCGGGTTCCGGTGGCATCGGCTCTATGGCGATTCAGCTTGCCAAGGCCTACGGCGCTTATGTGATTACTACAACCAGTAGTGCCAATGTGGACTGGGTGCGTAAACTCGGTGCGGACCAAGTGATCGATTATAAGAAAGAAAACTATCTGGATTTATTGTCTGATATTGATGTGGTGTATGACACTCTAGGCCAACAATACACAATGGATGCTTTTAAAGTATTGAAAAGAGGCGGCAGAGTAGTATCTATTGCAGGGGTGCTGGACCCGTTGACGGCGAGGGAGTTGGGTATCAACTGGTTTTTCCGTAAGCTAATCGGGCTTAAGTCTCGCCCGGTATTGAAACAGGCGAAAGACAAGAATGCGTTTTACCGTATGGTCATTATGCAGGCGAATGGGGATCAGCTCAGTGAGCTAAGCGCCTTATACAGGGACAAAATCATTTCTCCCGTCGTTGATAAAGTTTATCCATTCAGCCAGAGTCTGGCGGCTTTCTCTTACCTGAATAGCAAGCGAGCAAAGGGTAAAGTGATCATTTCATTGAACAGCGGCGATTAAATCGCCGGACTATTTGAGCGGCTTCTTTACAAGTTGGTAGTCATTCCTGTATCTATTGGGTGATTGCCAATGGCTAGCCACGCTTATTTTATTGCTAGTCGCAAATGATAAATGATTATCGATTGCACAGCAGGTACTTTTAATATTTTATAGGTTGGCAGTTTTGCTTGTGAAAGACTTTCACAATGAATCTATAAAACAGTAGCCATTAACATTTCGGCGCGAATTTAGAATTAATGAGATCCACCTCACATAATTGCTCAGTCGCATCACTTCTCAGTGCAAAAAATTAGCAATTGCCGGTTTTCCTAGATTTGACTTTCCTCACATCTGCCTATTTCTGTATTCACTACAATGCCGCTGGCTGAAAGGTCCCTGTTTACAGGCACTTCAATGTGGCCCTCAAGGGGTTTGCACATCGCTGGTTTTCATTGATAAGGATTGGGTCAGAGGTAGGCCACATGTTCAGAATTTTACAGATAGCTCTCCTTCTTTTACTGGCTGCCGCAGTGAATGCGCAGAATGTCAGTCGTGATGATATCCGTGGCTTGGACGAGCAAATCCAGGATGTTAAGAAAGATGTAATTGATCTGACAGCAACTTTGGCACAGTTGGAAGAGAAACTGTTGTTTCCTTCCAATACTCAGGTGGCTTTGTTTGTTTCTGTCGCAGACGAAAAGCCTTTTGAACTGGAATCCGTAGAAGTCACTCTCAATGGTGAAATCGTGGCGCACCACCTCTACACCTACCGGGAAATTGAGTCCTTACAAAAAGGGGGGGTGCAAAAAATCTATACCGGTAATGTGCAGGCTGGTGGACACCCGTTACAAGTACGCTTTATTGGCAAGACCCCTTCCGGTAAAGAGTATCGAGCCAATGCTTCTTATCAAATCGACAAGGCGGTAGGGCCAAAGTTTGTTGAGATCAGAATTTCCGGAACCGAGTCCGAGATTAACTTCAAGGACTGGTAACCATGCGTATCCCCCTGCTTTCGGCATTTTCCGGCGCAGCTGGAGCTGGCCTGCGTGTTCTCAGCTTTATTACTTTATGTAGCTTGTCTTTACTCCCTAGTGTGGCTGGCGCAGACGATGATAAAGAAGAGTTGCGCGATCTGTTCTTTGGTGCGGCCATGTACTACGCCCACCAGGAAAACTACTTTGATGCGATTGTAGCGCTGGATAACGAGCTGGCCCAGTATCACCGTCTGGATGAGCCCGAGTTAGACCCCTTTAGTAATCATCTTGGGCAGGCTGAATTCTCTGTGGGTGACCTGGAGCTTTCCTACCGTATGCACCGGGAAGCGGGGCGTGCAATTGAAGCGGTGCTGAAGGGCAATGTTTCGCAGGAAGTGCGCAATGAAGCCGCCTATCGTCTGGCCAAAATTCACTACCACAAACAGCAGCCTCTAAACGCTTTGCATGCGCTGGAAATGATTGAGGGCAGGGTGCCCTTGCGGGTGCGTGCCGATGAGCAATTCCTGCGTGCACGGGTATTTATGGAGTTGGGGCGTCTCGAAGAAGCGGTAGAGCTACTGAAAGACCTGAAAGGTGAGGAATCCCTGGAAGGCTTTGTGGAATTCAACCTGGGCATTGCCCAGTTGAAATCCGGTGAGGAAGCGCGCGGGGTGCTGGAGCTAACCGCTCTGGGCAAGCGCCACAGTGGCGACCCGGCCGATCAGGCCCTGTACGATAAGACCAATTTATTACTGGGTTCCCATTTGATGGAGGCCGGTGAACTGCAGCTGGCGCGCCCCTATTTTGATCGGGTGAATCTCGAAGGGCCTTTCTCCAATCGGGCGCTGCTCGGTGCCGGTTGGGTGGAGGCTCGAGCGGGGCGTTTCGATCGCGCCCTGGTGCCCTGGCGGATATTGCAAAACCGTAAGGGCACCAATGAATCGGTGCAGGAAGTGATGCTGGCTGTACCTTACGCCTATGGAAAATTGGATGTACACAGTACTGCGGCAATTCATTACGGCCGCGCTCTGGATGCCTTTGGTCGCGAGATCGACACACTGACGGCTTCCATCAACAGTATTCGTCAGGGCAAATTTCTCGAAGCGCTGCGGCGCAAAGAAGCTACCCAGGTACAAAACTGGGTGGTGGCGCTGCGCAACCTGCCGGAGGCACCGGAGACTCACTATCTCCTCGACCTCATGGCCTCCAATGACTACCAAGAATTCCTGCGTAACTACCGCGACTTGAATGATCTCTACGAGCGCAATAAAGAGTGGCTTAAAAGTCTCACTGCCTTCGAGGATATTATCAGCGCGCGTCGGGCTTACTACGAGCCCCTGTTACCACAGCTGGATGAGCAGTTCCGTACCTTGGATGCACGTATCAAGCTGCGTATGGAGCAGCGCGATCAATTTTCCAGTCGCATAGAGCAAATGCTGGTTTCTCGCCGCCCGGAGTATCTCGCCACCGCCGAAGAGCAGGAAGCGCGCCTGCAACTACTGCAGTTGCATAAGCAGATCGCACGCAACCCTAAAGGTTTTACCGAGCAAAGCCGCAGCCGTGTTGAGCGCTTGCAGGGTATTTTGGATTTGCGTCTCTCTACCGAATATCACCAGCGTCTCACCGAGGCCTATAAGCATTTGCAGGCCCTCAACGCTGAGATCGAAAAGTTACAAACGGTGTACCGTTCCTATGTGCGCAGTCGCCAGGCGGCGACCCACAGTTACACCGGTTATAACAAGGATATCCAGCGTTCACGTGCGCAGATTCGCTCGGCCCAGCAGCGTCTGGAGATGTTGATGGCGCGCCAGGGCAGCATGCTGGAAGCACTCGCTGTTGAAGAGCTGGAGCGCCGCCGCAGCCAACTGGAGAGTTACCAGATCAAAGCGCGCTTCGCCCTAGCCGACAGTTACGACCGCGCCAATGAACTGCAAGAGCAGCGCGAGGATCAGCGCAAGATTGAACAGCATCGCGAGGCTCAGCCTGAAACTTTGCCAGAACAAAATCCTCCCGAATTGGAAGCACCGGAAAGCGAAAATGGGCTGCAGGAGCAGAGCCTAGAAGCTCAGCCGGAAACTCTGCCTGAGAGCAATCCTGTCGAATTGAAAGTGCCAGAAAGTGAAAATGGGCCACTGGAGCAGGGTGAGCAACCCCAAACAGGCCAGCCGGAAATTTTACCTGAGAATAAATCCACTGAACGGCAAGTTTCAGAAACTGAGGGGGATAAGGCATGAAACCTGTAAATCATCGCGTAAGCCTCTCTGCTAGTTTTGCGATCGAGCCAATAACTACAGGGCGGAAGCCCAAAAATGCACTGCGCTATGGTGCATTCGCCGCGGCATTACTGTTACTTAACGCTTGTGCGGTGAACAGCGGCAAAACAATTGGCAGCCTGCAAAATGTCGATATTGAGATTAAAGAGGAATATATCGACGGCAGCCTGGAAAAGGCCCTGGCAAGTTATCAGCGCTACCTGCAGGAAACGCCCGAATCGAGTCTCACCCCTGAAGCGATGCGTCGGATTGCAGACCTGAAAATTAAGCAGGCGCACCGGGCCGAGGATGCTGCCATTGACGGTATTGCCCCTGCCACAGCAGGCAGTGGTGCTGTGATTGCCATCGAAGCTCCGGAGGCAACTGCAGAAAATACTCTGGAAGCCCCGGCTGAGGTAACCGCGCCTGTTGCCAAGGTGCAGCGCATCCCCACTGAGCATGTAGCAGATGCGGAGTCTGATGCGGACTTTGAAGCTCGCGCTAGTGGCAGTGTGGATATCGCCGCAGACACCACTCCACTGCAGGTTCCTGAAGAAGACCCGGAAGCGCTGATGTCGGCGAATGCCCGAGAGGCCATCGCGCTGTATCTCAACCTGCTGAAGAAATACCCTCTTTACGACCGCAACGACCAGGTGATGTACCAGCTCTCCCGCGCCTATGAAGAGGCCGGGCAAATTGATGCCGCAGTAGATGTATTGCGGCAGTTGGTGGCCAAATACCCGGATTCCCGTCATATCGATGAAGCCTGGTTTCGCCTGGGGGAATATTACTTTACCCGCAAAAAGTATCTGGATGCGGAAGAGGCCTATGGCCGGGTAATCACCATCGGGCAGATTTCCAGTTTTTACGAGCTGGCCCTGTATAAACGCGGTTGGTCCCTGTTTAAGCAGGATATGTACGAGATGGCCCTGGACGATTATGTGGCCATGCTCGATTACAAAGTCTCCCAGGGTTACGACTTTGACCAGCAGACCAATACGGTTGAACGCAAGCATGTGGACGATACTTTCCGCGTGGTGAGTCTGAGCTTCTCATATTTGGAGGGCCCGGATTCTATTGTCGACTATTTCTCCCGCAAGGGCGCGCGCCAGTATGAATACTTGGTGTACAGCCATCTCGGTGAGTATTACCTGAATAAGCGGCGCTATCAGGATTCGGCCAAATCCTATATTGCCTTTGTGGAGCGCAATCCACTGCACAAGGTTTCTGCGGATTTTTCCATTCGTGTGATCGAGATTTATAGCAAGGGCGGTTTCCCCAAGCTGGTGCTTGAGGCGAAGAAGACTTTTGTAAATACCTATGCCCTCAATGCCGACTACTGGACAGTATTCGATATTAATGAGTTCGGCGAGGTGGTCGAATTTCTACAGGCTAACCTGATCGACCTGGCCGGTCATTACCATGCCGCCTACCAAAACAAAAAACTGAAGGATAAAAAAGGAGAGCACTACCTAGAGGCAATTCACTGGTATCGCCGTTACTTGCAGTCCTTCCGTGAAGCTGAGCGTGCGCCGGAAATGAACTACCAGCTCGCCGGCTTGATGCTGGAAAATCGCGATTTCCACAATGCCGCTCTGGAATATGAGCGCACCGCCTACGAATACCCTGCCCACAAGGATTCCAGTGAGGCGGGTTACGCTGCGGTTTACGCTTATCGCGAACATCTGGCCAACAATCTGAAAGAAGCCAGTGCAGATCAGCGCGCTCCATTGTTGCGTGAAATTATCCGTTCATCGTTAATCTTTGCCGATACCTTCTCACAGCACGCCAAAGCGTCGCAGGTAATGCTGGGTGCGGTGGAAGATTTGTACGGTCTTAAAGACTATACGCCGGCGATCGATAACGGGCGCCAGCTATTGGAAAAATTCCCGGCGGCAGAGCAGGAGATTCGCCGCTCCGCCTGGATGGTGGTGGCCCACGGCTCTTTTGATACCCATGCCTATGCCGATGCGGAAGTGGCCTATGGGGAAACCCTAAATCTCACCGCCACCGATGCCAAGGATCGTGCTGGCCTGGTCGACAATCTGGCGGCATCCATTTACCAGCAGGGTGATATGGCACGCAAGCAGGAGGACCACGCTACTGCTGCCGGCCACTTCCTGCGCATTCGCGCTGCGGCTCCGGGGGCCACTTTACTGGCCACCGCCGAATACGATGCTGCTGCCTCCCTGATTGTGCTCAAGGATTGGACCCAGGCCGCCACAGTGCTGAACAATTTCCGTGGGAATTTCCCAGAGCATGAACTGGCCAAAGATGTCACCAAGAAACTGGCGGTGGTCTATCAGGAAAGTGGCGAGCTCTTATTGGCAGCGGCGGAGTTTGAGCGTATTGAGCGAGAATCTGAGGACGAGGAAATACGCCGCGAGGCTCTGACGCAGGCAGCGGATCTCTACAGTACCGCTAAAGACAGCGACAGGGCGTTGGCGGTGTTGAGGCGCTACGTGAAGCTGTTCCCCAACCCCATGGAGCCCGCGCTGGAGACGCGGCAAAAAATCGCCGATATCTACAAAACTACTGGGCAGCAAAAACGCTATATGCAGGAACTGCGTGAGATGGTGCGCATAGAGAAGCGGGGCGGTTCCCAGCGCAGTGATCGCACCCGCTACCTGGCTGGTAGTGCCGCGTTACAGCTGGCTGAGCCCAGTTATCGGGCCTTTACCCAAGTGGCGCTGGTTAAGCCAATCGAGCAGAACCTCAATTTGAAACGCAAGCGCATGAAAAAAGCGATTAGCGATTTCTCTGCCCTGATTGATTACCAGGCAGCGGATGTGACCGCCGCAGCCACTTATTACCTCGCGGAAATTTATTTGCACTTCAGTGTGTCTCTGAAAGAGTCCGAGCGCCCAACGAATTTGAGTGCGCTGGAGCTGGAAGAGTACGAGCTGGCTCTGGAAGATCAAATTTATCCGTTCGAGGAAAAAGCGATTTCCGTGCATGAAAAAAATGTCGAGTTACTTGGGGTGGGTATCTACAACCCCTGGATCGATAAGAGTATCGGCCAACTTGCCGGTCTGATGCCGGCCCGTTATGCCCGTGTCGAAGAGGCTGGTGACTATCTGCAGAGTATTGTCCCTCTGCCACCGGAGCCGGAGGCCTTGGAATCAGCGGAAGTAGTTTCCGGCCAGTAATAGCGAGAATGGAGAAGAGGGCTATGCAAATAAAACTGCGAGTGGTTTTCCTGTGGGTGGTTACGCTGTTTTTGGCTGCCTGTGCGGGAGTTCAGACCAAGTCGGGCAAGGTTTCTGATTATTCCTCTGTGCGGGTGTCCGGCAGTGTGAGCCGGGACTTTGAACGATCCCTGGAATTCCTTGCGGATAAGGAATTTGTGCGCGCGATTGAGTTGTTGGAGACGGTTGTCGAGCGCGAGCAGCGTTTGCCCGCGCCTTATATTAATCTCGGCATTGCCCAAATTCAGGTGGCAGAAGAAAAAAAAGCGGAAGAGGCTTTTCTTAAAGCGCTGGAAATAGATGGCGAGCACCCGGTGGCCACTAATGAACTGGCAGTGCTTTACCGCAAGCAGGGCCGTTTTGCCGATGCGCGCAAAATTTATGTGAATGCCTTGGCAGAAAATCCCGAATACCTGCCATTGATAAAAAATCTAGGCATATTGTGTGATCTCTATCTGCAAGATCTCCAGTGTGCTCTGGCACAATTCCAGCAATATGTACAGCTGGAACCCGAGGACCAGGATGTGTCTATCTGGCTGGCGGATCTCAAACGGAGGGCGGGCAAGTGATAGCGCAGTGTAAATGGATTTTGCCGTTTATGATGGGGTTTGCCATTTTTCCTTTTGCCGGTGCGCAGACCCAAGAGGGTGAAAAAACCCAAGCCACAGATAAGAAAGTGGATACCAAAGTTAAAGAGTTATCGGGTATTTCCATTATTGGTAATAAAGAAGCGCCCAAGTCTCTGTATATCGTTCCCTGGAAAAGTTCCGAGGTGGGTGTCGAAAGTGATCTTGTCTCCAGTTTGATGGACGACAAGCTCAAGCCGCTCGACAAGGAAGTTTTCATGCGTGAGCTGGAGTTCTACCAGCTCAGCCTGTCCGGCGATTAACGCCGTCCTTTCTCTGGCTAAAGCCAGAGCAGCAACCAATTACTGCAGTATTTCTCAAGAGGGTTTGTAATGGACTTTTTCAACAGCGTCATCGAGTTTTTCCAGACGGGCGGTACTTTTATGTACCCCATTCTTGTGGTGGCCGCCCTGGGTGGCGCAGTAGCAATTGAGCGATTTATTCGCCTGCATTACGAGCGTCGTACCAACCGCACTATGTGGGATAAATTGCAGCCAATCCTCTCCAGTGGTGATTTCGATCGTGCGCGCAATCTGGTTAAGCAGGATAACTCCAGTGTGGCAAAGCTACTTTCCATGGGGTTGGCCCGTCAGGGTGCAGTGCGCCGCCGCGAAGATATCGAAATCGCGATGGAAGAGAGCATGATGGAAATCACTCCGCAGCTGGAAAAGCGCACGCCCTACGTAGCACTGTTTTCTAATATCGCCACGCTGCTGGGTCTGCTCGGTACTATTATGGGCCTGATTGAAGCCTTTACCGCGGTGGCCAATGCCAACCCGGCAGAAAAAGCCGACCTGCTTTCCGCCAGTATCTCGGTAGCGATGAACACAACGGCTTTCGGTCTGATGACCGGTATCCCCCTGTTGATTGTGCATGCACTGCTCAATTCCCTCACTGGAGAAATTATCGATAGCCTGGAAATGGTTTCCGTAAAAGCCTCCAATCTGATTGACAGTTCAACCCGCCGTCGCTTCGAAGTCGATGCGCCTGCTTCAAAAAATAAAGGTGAAAACAAGTCGGCTAGCAAGTCTGAGAAGCACACCAAATCACAACCAGTGGCCGAGGCCAAAACCGAAGAACAGCAAACGGAAACTGCGTAATGAGAAGGCGGCGCCACGGGAGAGATAAAGAGGCCCCGGAGCTGGACATCACCGCCTTCCTAAACCTGATGGTGGTGCTGGTGCCGTTTCTGTTGGTATCGGCGGTGTTCTCACGGGTAACAATTTTAGAGCTAAATATGCCGAGCGGAGCCGGTGGTGGAGCGCCGGATGATCCCACGGTCACGGTAGAAGTCGTCGTTCGCACAGAGGCGCTGGAGATTAGTGATGGTGAGAAAGTCATTGCGCGTTTTCCAAACCTGACGCAACCCGAAGAGGGTGAGTCTGCACCGCTGGAAGCGGTTACAGAGGAAGGTGCCGGGGAGGGTGAACAGCTTGCTCTGTTGCCAACCGCGGAGGTCTACGACCTGAAAAAACTCACCGAGTTTTTACTGCAGGTAAAGGCCAGCTATCCAGAAAAAACCGACTCCATTTTGTTGATGGAAGCGGATATTGCCTATGAGCACTTGGTGGGTGTAATGGATACCGTGCGCGGAGCCGAGGTGCGTGTGGAAGGCAGCGATCCCAGTGATCCAAGTGCTGTAGAGAAAGTGGTGCTGTTTCCCGATATTTCCATAGGAGATGCGCCGTGAGACATGAAAGCCGACGTATGAAGCGCATGGCGCGCAGCCATAAGCGTAAAAAAACCACGGGTATGAACCTTACCTCGCTAATGGACGTGTTCACCATTTTGGTTTTTTTCCTCTTGACCAACACCTCCAGTAATGAAGCGTTGGAGCCACCCAAGGTGATCACACTGCCGGATTCGGTGGTGGAGACCAAACCAAGGGAAACCGTAACCCTGATGGTGACCAATGAGGAAATTCTGGTGGAATCCAATTCAGTGGTGGCTACCAGCGAGGTACTTGAGAGTGAAGAAATCATTATCGAGGCCATTAAGCAGGCGATGATCGCCGAGATGGGTAAGGCTATCGGTGTGGCCCAGGCCTCAGCTGAGGCGGAGGCCGAAGAAGCCGGCACCGAGGGAGAAGTTCAGCCGGAGCCACCGGAAGTCAATATTCTCGCGGACAGGGGCATTCCGTTCAGTTTGCTTAAGAAGGTGATGTCCAGTTGTACGGAAGCTGGTTACACCAAGGTATCGCTGGCGGTTATTCAGAAAGCATCTCAGGGTTAATGGAAGTTTGTGAGTAATTTTCTACAACAACAGCAGGCACTTAACGAATCGCTCAATGCGGTTCGCCAGCGCATGCTCCTGCTCGAGGATGAGCGGCAGCAGATAGAGGCACAGCTGGCCGAGTTGCAGGCCAATGGCACCAAGTTCCAGCTGCTTGATGAAATTTCCGAGCGCTTGCGCAAGCTCGAAGAGGCCGGCGCCGGTGAAATGTTCTGGGCCGAGGATTACAGGGTCGATGCCTCCGAGCGGGTGATTGCTCGAATCGGTGAGTCCACCCGCGATTTCAACGAACAGCTGGAGCAGCTGCATCAATCCCGCCGACAAGTTCTCGATAATATTGAATACTGCAGTGAGGAAATCTTTGCTCTGGACGAGCAGGCAGATGAGCTGCGCCGTGAAGAGGAAGAGTCCAAGTACGAATTCGAAATCACCCGTGAGTTCGAGCAACCGGATTTTCGCCCAATGGTTATGCCCTGGCATACCCAGGGTGAAGATGAAAAGCGTTTCCGTCTCTGTGTATTCGCCTCTCTGTTTATTGCCACTTTATTAGGTTATCTGGTGCCACTCTATACGTTGCCGGAACCGGAAAACGAAGTGGTTGAGATTCCAGAGCGTTTGGCCAAGCTGGTAATCGAGAAGAAAACCAAGCCCAAGCCACCGCCGGAGCCGGAGAAAACCAAACCCAAGAAAGAGGAGAAGAAGCCCGAGCCCAAGCCTGAGCAGAAGGTGGCCAAGCAAGAGCCCAAGCCAACCAAAACTGAGAAGAAGCAGGCGCGCAAGAAAGCTGAGCGCACAGGTGTTCTGGCCTTTAAGGATAATTTCCAGGATCTGATCCAGGATGATCTGGATAACCGTCTCGGCCAGCAGACCCAGCTGAGCACGGCGGGTAAGAAAGAGAATCGCAGCCAGCGCTCTCTGATTACGTCTGCCGCAGCCAAGGGCAGTGGTGGCATCAGCGCTTCAGATGTGAGTCGCAATGTGGGTGGAACGGGTTCTTCCCTGGGTGGTGTCGAGTTTGCACGCGTTGAAAGTGCTATTGGCAATGAGGGTGACTTTGCCGGTGAGGACCGACCGCTCAGCGATGGTGTTGGCCCGTCTCGTACCGACGAGGAAATCCAGATTGTCTTCGACCGCTATAAGAATGCGCTCTATCGCATCTACAACCGCGAGCTGCGCAACAACCCGGCTCTGCAGGGCAAGATGGTGCTGAAGATCACTATCGAACCGGATGGCTCTGTGTCCCTGGCACAAGTGGAGTCCAGCGATATGGATTCGCCGGCACTTAATGCCAAAATTGTTGCAAGGGTCAAACGGTTTAACTTCGGTGAAAAGGCTGGTGTTCCAACAATCACCATTCTCTACCCGATCGACTTCCTACCGCAGAGTTAATCAAATGGGCCTCCTTCTCGCTTGTGCGGGAAGGGGCCCCTTTTTTTCGGGCAGTTTTTGTCTGCTTTCACAGCTTTTTCCCTCCTGGGTTTGCCTGAGAACCACTTGGCAATCTTCAAAAAAGTCCTCCTGCCGGGCGGTATTTATGACCTGCTTCACGGCCACTTTTCCCCTCTGCAATTAAAGTTCGGGCACCGGGCAGACCCTGTGCGGCGGCAGTGCCTGAGGGTGCTGTCAAGGATTTTGTAAACAGAAAAGCGGCGGCTAATAAGTGACGATGATGTCGGAAGTAATTAGGCAAACCTCTCGGAAGTACTCTTTAGCTGGTTTTATTTTAGCCAGTATGTTCTTCCTGTTTGTAGCGAGCAACGCCTCGGCTACTGAAGAATGCCCCGTAAACTTCTTGCCGGATGTTGTAGAAATCGCCAACGACAGTCACTGTGAATTATGTGGAACGGGTACAGTTCGTGTAAGGCTTCGAAACCCCACTGATGAGCCGTTACGAGATCTTGCTTTGAATGTAGATCTCAATAACCCACGTCTCGAATATGCTGGTAATTTACGTATATCCGGTAGTGCTAGCTTAACCTCCATACCAAGTGATGGTGACAATAACCCTTACTTTTCTTTTTCTGATTTACCAGCCTCACCTCGAGATCCCATTTTTTTGGGCAGACGATGCGATAATTCCAATGTATTTGATAATGATTGTGAGTTTGTAGAGCTGAGCTTTGATGTACGTAGCCGCCCTGGGGAGGAAGAAAACCTTGCAGAGCAAAACTTAAGATTGGACATAACTGCTCTTGCTCAATATTCGGCTTGTGGTAGAACAACGATTCAGCAGCAGAGTCACAATCGCACTCTAGATATTGAGCAGCCGACCCCAACTCTTAGTAAATCGGTAAGAACATTTGATACCGGTACGGGTGCATTGATTCCAAGGTTTGGTGATTCCACAGCCTATGGGCATATAGAAGATGGAGTTCTGTGGGAAGTCACTATTGATAGTGGGGCTCGAGCATTAAGTTATGTGAAATTTGAGGACTTGCTGAGTCCTGTAGATGGTGCAACGGATTTAGAGTATGCATGTTTTTCACAAGCAGATGCTATTAACTCTGTCATTGCGGGTAGCCGTCAAGGTAATTGTGCCTCGATTGCTAGTGTGAATAATGAATTGATTGGGGGGAATGCTGGGGGCTTACAAATCCCATTGGGCTCCATTAATGGGACCGTTTCTATCTACTTTTCTGGGAAAATGGATAGTTCTTGTAATAGCGCTCGACAAATCAATGTAGTTAGAAATCTCGAATGGGGTTGTAGCTCTCCCTTAGGTGGAATTACCCATGCTTGGGGAGAGGGGCCCCCATCATCTAAAGTTGCTAACCTGTTTGGGAACCAAAACCAGGGAGACTTAGAGGTTAACACTACTATACGAAATGCACAGGGGATAGCAGGCAGGGCAGGCTCTCGTGCCAATATTACCGTTCGTGTAGAAAATAATACTGGTCATACAGTAAGTGGTCTACGACTGCTTAATACTCTACCTTCCCAGTATATTATGGATCCAACACATCCTGTAGAGGTTGTTGGTCGACGAGGAGGTGGGGGTAATAACTATCCTGGCAGAATTAACTTTGGTGGGGCTGGGGTTACTTGGGAAAACCCAGTGACAGTTGATGCTAGTCAGTCTAACTTAGCAAAAGCAGAACTTAAAAAACCTAATTTTTCATTAGAGGGAAATGGTGTCGCAAACAATGAAGGGTCTCAAGTAGACATTTTGCGACATGGGGATTGGGTTGAAGTTAGGTTTGGAGTTGTACTAATAGACCCCGCTGCTTTTGATCTTAAAACCAACCTTGATGAAGGTATCAATGAGCCTGATACCGGGTATAGGAAGACACTACAGCATAAAGTAGAGGTTGAGTTTGATAACTATTGTTCTTTAAATAATGCAAAAATTACAGAGACTACCAATTTCGATGCTTGGCCAGAAGACCTGGATGTTAATATCCCTGCGGCTTTACATATTGTAAGAGATAATGGCACGACCGATCTCACTTTTGAAATTACAAATGAAGGTGGAGATCAAGCCGATAACTTCTTTGCTTATGTCTCTTTTGGGGCAACGATGAATGTTGTGGGTGTTCCCAATGGTTGTAGTAGTGCTACAGTTGCGAACCCTCCAGTTCACCCCAGTAGCACACATCCTTCTGGTGCCAACGTCAGGATGCCTATTTGGAAGCTGCCGCCGCCTGATAACAACACTGTACCCATTCCTAATAATGCAAGTGTCTACCTTTGCTCAATTGACAATGGGCTAGACATTTTAAAAGCCCAGAATGACAGTTCTGGGGATATAACATTTGTTGTTGAGAAAGATACAAGCAGTACAGGCTTGCAAGCTGATGATCTTACTTTTCGAGTGGATTTGATCGGGGAAATAACTCTTAGTGATGGTACACCATTAATTTATCCTGCACCGGAAGCTGCTAATTCCGAAACCAATCCTGGGAAACAGCAAGCCAATAATTATTCGTTGGATGCTATGCGAGGAAAGGTACTTGGCTTCAATCTATTGA
Organism: Microbulbifer mixtoriginis (SeqCode); assembly: GCF_052467235.1. NCBI lineage: Bacteria > Pseudomonadati > Pseudomonadota > Gammaproteobacteria > Cellvibrionales > Microbulbiferaceae > Microbulbifer > Microbulbifer mixtoriginis (SeqCode). The sequence goes on from NZ_CP174305.1 coordinate 4,040,790, forward strand.
AACGTCATGTGCCAGGTAGTTGTAATGAATTGCCCAGCAGGGATTCTGGTGAGCCGGAAATATTAATTGGGGAAGAGTGTGACTTTGAGATATATGCTGGTGGTTGGTTTGGATTTGAGACACCAGGCTACAACTTAATTGCTGTTGGTGGCATTGATATCGCAGATGATACACCCGGGGTCCATAACGGACGCGATGGTTATCAAGGGTATATCTCCCATAGCCAGCTTGCTTCTTGTGCGGATGCTACCTTCCCTGACCCATCCAGGACAGACTGTAGTACTACTATCACTAATTTTACCAGTATGCCGGGCACGTTGCTTTCAGATGCAGGCTTACACTGGGATGTGAGTGATGGTGGCACTTATGCTGTAGATAAACGTGGGCAGTGGTTCCTTGCGGACATGACTACCCGCTTGCTCAATAAAGATGAGGATAAAGTCTCAGGCCCTACCACTCATGGTGATACGAGTATTGACTATGGCCGGGCTCGTTTCACTGCTTTTTTTAAGACTACTGTGGATGGCACCGGCACCCCAACAACTCAACAAATAACCATTGATAATTATTCCTGCACAAAAGGAAATAGTTGTAATACAGAATATCCAGGCTATCCACAATGGCAAGACTGGACTGCAGAGCTTACAGTAACTGAGCCAAACCTTAATATCTCTAAAAAGGTCTGTAATTTTAGTCAGGCTGGAGGAAATATTAACAGCTGTAACTGGGTGGACTCGGTGTCTGGTAGCAAGTTTGATGACTTTGTCTACCGAATAACTGTAGAAAATAATCAAGACAGCGGTCCAAGTGCTGCCCCAGCATATGATGTCGTAATTACCGACGAGCTGGAGAGTGCACAAATGTGTGTTTGGCCATTTGCATTGGATGGTCTAAATAATACTCCTGAGGGCGACTTTGGTCTTGTGGGCACTTTGGTTGGTCGAAATGATTATGACTACGACCCTAATGATCCCGAGGCCTCCCCGCACTGTTTGGAAAATGGAAGCCAGGCTTTCTTAACCTTTTCCTATGATCATTCAACAGCATTAAAACAAATTGACGATAAAGATAGTGTTAATCTTTACTATCGTGTGAGCCCACACCGTACAGTGGTTCCTAATCAGTCGTTTAAAAATACGGCCTCTATTTTTCGTTACGACAGTCTAAAAGGGTTGGCGGGGGCGCAGAGTAAGCCAGTTATTGATAATAATAACCACCCTGGCACAGATGGAAAAGTTCCACCACGTACAGCCACTCCGGCGCTTGGTGGTGCTCGTATTTATTGTGTTGATGGGAGTGGCTATTGCGGTTCTGATGATGCGACTATGACCATCATTGATGTTAAAACCGAACCGAAAGAAATTATTTCACTCTCCCTGAGCGACCCAAAAAATAATAACGTGGTTGTTGGCGAAGAAATCCGATATCAGCTGACGGGTAAGGTGCCTGCCTCCCGATTAATTGATTTTACTTTCCGTGATGATCTTCCCGAGGGGTTAAGTTGTATTGAGGCGGTATCGCTGGATTTAACATCCATTCCGGGTACCACATGGTTTACTGGTGGTGGAGCAACAACCCCTCAAATCGATTGTAACGATGACTTTGTTGAGTGGCGTTATGGCGATCAGCATCTATTGTCTTTTGACCGTGGAGCCTATCCTGACGGTTTGGTACCTGTCGAACTAACATTTATCGCGCGAGTGGAGAACAATAAATATACACCTCATGCCGCTACTTTAGTTAATCCTAATGTTAGTGGCGTAGCGCAAATGACTTATAGGCCTGCGGTTGGAGCTACCCCGGTAGCCACTACTTTTGATCCACATACAATTAATGTAACGGGTCCGAGGATACAGCTGAACAAATCGTTCGCAGTAACTAACAGCGATGCGGATGATATTCTCACAGTAACTGTCACTGCAGAAAATATCGGTACCGCCGCCGCCTATAACCTGCAAGTACTCGATGACCTTACAGGCTCCAAGTTAGTTTATATCGGCAATATTGGAGGTAATGATCCACCCCAAAATGTCGATATCACTTCCGTGGGTGCTAATGCACCGATCTTTAGCTGGAATCGCAGTAATGCGGATTACAGCATCGCCGTGGGCGCTACCAAGTCATTCACCTTTGATGTGCGGGTAGAGCAGGGTGTAGAGCCCCATGAGATTCTGGATAACACCATTCAGGCCCGCTGGCAGTCCCTGCCGGGCAAAGATATTTCATTGAATAGCAGTAAGACTATTGGCAATGATGGAGCTGCTGACGGTATGCGTATCGGCGTGTTACCCAATGGTGGCGACGCGATTAATGATTATGAAACCAATGCCAGTGCCCAGACAGAAGTCTTGCCGTTACAGATAAACAAAACCGATTTACAGCCCGCTTTAGCTCCCACCATTGGTGCTCATAAAAAATTCCAGCTGGAAATCCGCTTGCCAGAAGGTATCAGCCAAAATGTAGCGGTTACCGATCAGCTCGGCAGCCCGGAAGGCTATGTGCTTAGCCATAATGCCGATTTCGATATTACTTATGATTTTGTCGGTATCGAAACCATTAATGGCGCAGTGCCATCTGAAACAGCATTCAATAGTTTCCCCACAGATAATACTGCCGGCAATGCCACCTGGAATATTGGCACCGTGGATACTGCCAGTGAAAATGACACGGTTGGCGGTACTATTGAACCACTGATTCGTATTACCTACTTTGCCCGTATCGCCAATGATTTGGCTACAAATAATGGCGATTCCCGTCGCAATGGTGCCACCCTGTCTTACCGCAATGGCGAAACCGGAGCCGGGGAAAATCTCAATGACAACACCGCTGCGGTTACCGTGGTAGAGCCTTTGCTAGCGGTCAGTAAAACTGTCAGTAATGCGACCAACCCCGGCAATTTGCCTGTGGGTGGTGATGTACTGGAGTACGAAATTACCGTGGCCCACGATGGTGGCTCCACAGCAGCTGCTTACGACTTAAACCTGGTGGATACACTACCTTCGGAATTGCGCCTGGATAGCAGTTTCACCCCAACGGCACTAATTAATGGTGGTGCTGTGGCAGGTTTTGTCTCAACACCGGCGGCAGCGCCCAATGGCCCCTTGATTTGGGGACGGGAGAACGGTGATAACAGTCTGGACCTGCAACTGGGGGAAACTCTGGTGATTACCTACCGCACTCAGGTGAATGGGGTATTTGGTTCTCCCATTAGCAATAGTGTGATGTTGGATTGGACCTCTCTCGACAACAGCAGTACAAATAATCAGGCCTATGAACGCGATGGTGCTGGCTGCCCAAGTATTTCGGCACCGGATGATTACTGTGTGGGCCCGGCCAGCGCCAGTATCGACACGGTGGATAACACCACTATTTCCAAGACAGTCATTGCGGATTCCGATAGCGCCACTCCAGTGGGTACGGTACGGGTTGGTGACACTGTTACCTATCAGCTAGTTCTGAATCTGCAGGCGGGCACCACACCGGCGGTAACCGTTACCGATACGCTGCCGAGCGGATTGGAGTTTGATTCCATTGTCAGCGTGAACGGTGATACCACCGCGCCCTACGATGACAACTTGAATGATTACACCTATGCGGCGATTGCCGTGCCTGGCGCCGGGGATACTGGTACCGTGACCTGGAATCTGGGCGATATTCTCAGTAACTTCGGTAATACCAATCAATTTATTATTGAGTACACCGCCAAGGTACAAACCGGCGCGGGCATTGCGGTGCCCACAGCCACCCTCACCAATACTGCGCAACTGAATTACACCGGTGCTGCCAGCACATTGCAGGACAGCGCCAGTATTACAGTACTGCAACCGCGCCTTGCGAATCTGACTAAAACCGATGCCAACTGGCCCAGTTCCCATATGAATGTGGATCCGGCCAATGATGTGATGCAGTTTACTTTACAAGCCTGTAACACTGGCTTGGCTCCAGCTTACGATCTGTCTTTGACCGATGATCTGGCGACGCAGATGGAGCAAAGTTCCATCGCCAATTTACGGGTCTCCCTGGATGGCTCAGTACTGACTCAAGGTACTGATTATAGCTACACTGCACCGGTCAATCGCGGTGACGATATGCACTTTACTTTACAGGTGCCTATCGACGCTGGTACCTGCTTGGATATTTATTATGAAATTGGCTTTTATACTGATATCGGCGGCGGTGAAAACTGGGTAAACACTTTTACAGCAAATGAATTCTGGTCACTGCCCAGCAAGAGCGGTGAACAGTATGCTGCAGTTCCCCTGGCAACGCCTTACCCGATGGGTACTGTTGCCACTACGGTAACGCCTCCGCAGAAAACGCTGCTTACTGCCCCCACAGCGGCAGTGGGTGAGGAAGTGATATACCGCATTCAAGTACCGGGTAGCGCCACTACTGCGGCGATTCACGATTTGGTGATTACCGATGTGCTCGACCCCAGCCTGACACTGGTGCAGCTGCAGGAAATTAATGGCCGCGCATTTACCGATAACACCAGCAGTAACAATATTGCCCTGGCTGTTGACATGCTTCCGGCCGGCGAAGTGGCAATTTTTGAAGTGCGCGCACGGGTTGCCAATAATGCAACCGCGCAAGCGGGGCACAACTTTGCCAATCAAGCCAGTTATACCTTTGCCGCCACTAAAGGTGGGGCTGCACAGGCCGGCGGTGTCGGCACTGCGCCGGTGCTTACTATTGTGGAGCCGGATTTATCCGCAACCAATACGGTGGCCAACCAGACCAGCCCCGGTAATGACCCCGATGCGGGCGATATTCTGCGCTTTACCCTGGACCTAGCCGCTGCGGGCAGCCCGGAGAATTCCGCCGCTTTCGATTTGGCTATCCTTGAGCAGCTCTCTCTGGGGCTGCAATTGGTACCGGGCAGTGTCACCTTTGCAGGTGCCGCCCAGGCCGACCCCACGGTAACCGGCGATGGTGTTAATGCTGCGCAAACTCTCGAGTGGAGCCGTGCCAACAGCGATCTGGATATCTCTGCCGGTAATAACAGCCTGTTGGTATTCGATGCTCTGGTACTGGATGAAGTGCTGGCAGCTGCCACACTTTCCACCACTGCGCGCATCGAGTGGACCAGTCTGGATGAAGATAACAGCAGTCCCCATGAGCGCAATGGTGCTGACGGTGTCGGCGGTTTAAATGATTATGTACTGGAAAATATTGCCGCACAGCTGACCGCCGCCAATGACAGCGTACTGAGCAAAACCCGTGTTGACGATAGCTACGGTAGCACTGATGTGCAGTTGCGTATCGGCGATCTGGTGGAATACGAGCTGCGTCTGGCCCTGCCAGAAGGTACAGCACCGAAGGCGCAGATTGTCGATACCTTGCCGCAGGGCATGGTATTTGCCGGCACTGTGTCGATCAATGGCGATAACAATGCACCTTTCGCGGCTGTGGCACCTTTCCTCCACAACGCTATCGCCGAGCCGGTGCAGGCTGGTGACCCGGCCGCGGGCCCGACCACACTGAGTTGGAATATTGCTGATTTGCGCAACCAAGGCGATAACAACGCAGCTAATGATGAATTTGTGCTGCGCTATCGCGCGCGGGTATTAAACCGCGATGTGCACCCATGGCCCGCCAACAATACTGCACTCACTAATAATGTTGTTTTCAGCTTCGATGCCGCTACCGGTAATGAAACACGCAATGACAGTGAAACTCTGGATCTGCTACAGCCAGACCTGGCAATAGCAATCAGTGCGAATCCTGCTGGGGGTACCACTCTCTCCGCCGGTGATAGGGTCGACTACACCATTACGATTACCAATAATGGTTCTGCGCCCGCCTATGATCCGCTCTTTAAAGACTTGATTCCCCTCGGCCTGCGCCAGGCTGGTATCAATGTGCAGTCAGTAACTATCAATGGCGCTACTGCAACGGCTGTTGCTCCAACTTTCGACAGCAGCACTGGCGCAGCGGTTTGGGATTTCTCCGCGGGTACCGGTTACGCCATTAACCCGGGCCAGACTTTACAAATGGTGTACCGCGTTCAGGCGGATGCTAATTTGGGCGCGGGCCTCAATCTGCAAAATGCCGCTTATGTGGAGACTTATTACTCTCTGGATGGCGACAATCTGCCTTCTCTCGGTACGACGGCCGTGATTGCGGATATGCGCGAAGACTACGGCCCCACAGCCCCGGTGAGTGTGCAGTTTAATACTCCCAATGCCGCGCCGCTTTTCATTGAAAATACTCAGCCCACGGCTTCTATTGGCGAGCCGTTCAATTACCGCATTACTATTCCGCAAACGCCGCAGCCAGCAGCCCTGCACGATGTTAGCGTGTTGATTGACCTCAGTGCTTCCGCGGCGGATTTGGAATTTATTGGTGCGGCCAAGGTTTCCGGTAAAAATGCATTTACTCCGCAAAATACCGGTTCCGCTTCTGCGCTGGTGATTGCCGATACTACCAACGGCATCGATGTGCCCGCTGGTGAGCAGGTGGTTATTGATGTAACGCTGCGCTTGCGCGACAGCAATCCACCCAATGTGGATGGCTTCATGTTTAGCAACAGCGCCAGTTACAGCTACAACTACGATAATGACAACCCGGCCATGGGGCAGGGTGCTGGTGCGGGTAATTCCACCTTGGATATGCAGGTGGTAGAACCCACGGCGATTACCCTGACAAAAACCGGCCCGGCCAGTGTGCAGTCCGGTTTACCCGGCACCTTTACTTTGGACTTACACAATATTGGTACCGGCCCAGCCTGGGATATTAGCGTGACCGATATCCTGCCGGATAATAATCCCGGTGGCATGTGTGAAACCGCACCAAATAATTTTGCGGCTCAAATCACCGATGCGGCCGGTACAGCGATTGCCACCCTGACTGAAGGTACCGATTTTAATACGGCCTTTGATGCAGCCAGTTGTACTCTTACCATCACATCAATTGGCGCTGGGGCAATGTTGGCTGCGGATCACCATCTGCTGCTAAGTTACGACGCTACTCTGGATGCAGATACCCGCGATGGCGATACGCTCACTAATATTGCCGGGGTAACGCTGTGGCACAGTTGGGATAGCAGTGCCCCTGAAGCGCGTCAGTACACTCGTCCGGCGCCTACCGATGGTACACCTGGCGTGCTCGATCATGAGGATGCCTATACCCTGAGTGCTTCAGTTCCCAAGGTAACTTTCTACAAGACTGTCGAGAATGTTACTCGCGGACAAAATCCGGCTGCCACGGCCAGCCCTGCAGAAGTACTGCGCTACACCCTCACTTTGAAAAATATCAGCGGTGTGGATGTCAGTGGTATTGAGATTACTGATGACTTGGGCCGCCTAAACAGCTTGCCATTGTTCCAGTCGGGCTCCCTGCAACTGGTTACTGCTCCGGCGAGTAGCGATAGTAGCGGGACAGATGCTTCTGCTGGTACCCACGGCAGTGGCTTGTTGAAGGTGACCAATCTTGACCTGGCGGCAAGTGGCAGTGCGGGTGATTCCATTCAGTTGATCTATGAAGTAAGTCTCGCCTCTGTAATTGACAGCAGTACAACTGTGTTGAATCAGGCTCAGGTACAGTTGCCCGGTCAATTACTGAAAAACAGTGATGATCCCAATATTAACGGTACTGATGATCCTGACGCTGCGGGGGATGAAGATCCTACTCAGGTATTAATTGAATCTGAACCACTGCTGGTAATTCATAAAACCTCAGCAGATATGACCGGTGACCCGGACCTGCTGATGGTGGCGGATACCCTGCGCTATACCATTCGCGTGGAAAATACCGGTAACGAAAATATCGTTAACGGGATGTTGCGTGATCAGATCCCAGCGAACACTACTTATGTTGCTGGCTCCACCACCTTGAATGGTTCTGCGCTTACAGATGTAAGTGACGCTTCGCCGCTTGAAGCGGGTATGAACATTAATACATCTGGCGAAGCCGATGGTTTTATTGCTGCAGCGGCAACTGGCGCTGTGCCTGTGATGGTTACCTTTGATGTCACCATTAATGATGTCAATGACGGCACTATTATTTCAAACCAAGGCTTTGTTAATGGCGAAGGTGCTGGTAGTGGCCCCTTCGATGAAGTCCCATCGGATGACCCCGCTACAGATGTCCCCAACGATCCAACAATAGATATTGTTGGCGATGTTCCCCTGCTGGTTGCTCATAAGACCGTGGTAATTGCGGTGGATAATATTTCCACGGGTATTGTCGACCCCGGTGATGTGCTGCGTTACACCATTGCGATTACCAATATGGGGGGGGTTGATGCGCTGCAGGTGGCACTCACTGACCAAGTGCCCGCAAATACCAATTATGTTGCCGGTAGTACCACCTTAAATGGAATCGCGGTTGCTGATAATGCCGGTGGTATGTCACTGCTGAATACTGCATTGCCGGTATCTTCTGATGACCTAACCCCACCTTTGCCAGGTGCCAACGAGGGGGTGATTACTTCTGCACAAACTGCCACCGTAACTTTTGATGTAATGGTGAATATGGATGCTGCCAGGGGTACGGTAATCAGCAACCAGGGCAGTGTTGCTGCAGAAGAACTACCACTGGTACTCACTGATGCAGATGGCAATCCGGCCAATGGTGCCCAACCGACACTAGTGGTGGTGGGTGATGCACAGCTGCTTTCAATTGTAAAAGAAGTTGCCGTTGTCGGCGGTGGCGCAGCCGAAGCCGGAGCAGTGCTGGAATATTTGGTGACCATTGAAAATATCAGTGGTGTGCCGGCGACCATGGTAAGTATTACTGATGACCTAATGGTTGCTGGCGATGGTGTCCTTACCTACGTTGCAGACTCTGCCATGCTAAATGGCCAAGTAGATGGAGTCAGCGTTGCCGGTACGGTAATTACTGCTGACTACTCCACAACTTATGGAGATTTGCTGCCGGGTGAAAGTGTGACATTGCGCTTCCAGGCAAAACTTTCCGACAGCCTGGAAATTGGCTACACCGTGGTGAATACCGCGGAAGTGCACTGGAATGATCCACCTTCAAGCAATCAGGCCAGTGTTGCTATCGATGTTGGTGGCACACCGGGAATCGCTAATCTGGCCGGTTACCTGTGGCACGATGTGAACTTCAATAATCAGGCCGATGCCGATGAACGCTTGTTGTTGAACTGGGCAGTGGATCTGTATTTCAACGGTGCATTGCTGGAAACTATCCAGACTGATGAAAATGGCTATTTCAATTTCCAGGGACTGGTGCCCAACAATTATGGTGGTCTTAGTTACGAGATGCGCTACACCGCGCCGGATGCCAGCGAAAGTACCGCATCTCTGGGTAATCCGGTTTCCGATTTCACCAATGGTCCCCAGCGTATCAGTGAGATCTTTGTGGAGTCTGGTGCTAATCCGCAAGACTTAAACCTGCCGCTCACGCCAAACGGAGTCATTTACAACTCCATCCTGCGTGCTCCGATTACCGGCGCTACGCTGAGTATGCTGCGTGCCAGCTCAGGCCAGGAGCTGCCGAATCGTTGCTTCGATGATGAAAAGCAGCAGGGTCAGGTAACCCGTGCCGGTGGCTACTACAAGTTCGATATTAATTTCGATGATGCCGCCTGTCCGGCCAATGCGGACTACCTGATTCGAGTAGAACTGGCCGATGACAATTATGTCGGTGGTGAATCCCTGGTTATTCCAGCGCAGACCAATGAGGAGACTGCCGGATTCGATGTGGGCGCTTGCCTCGGCAGTAATGCGGATATGGTGCCGGGTACTGCGCAACACTGCGAGGTGCAACTGTCCCCGGCTAATCCGCCACTGGATATAGAAGCACGTGATACCCTGACCAACTATTACCTGCGCCTGACTCTGGATAACAAACAAATTCCAGGGGATAGCCAGTTGTTCAACAACCATATCCCCCTGGACCCGAAATTAGAGGGGGCGCTCTCTATTACTAAAACTGCGGCCATGTTGAATGTGACCCGCAGCCAATTGGTGCCTTACACCATTACCTTCGGCAATAACCTGCCGGTACCGCTCACCGATTTGCAGCTGGTGGACTTTTTCCCCGCAGGCTTCAAATACGTGGCCGGCTCGGCGCGTCTCGATGGTGAACCGGTGGAACCGGAGATGAAAGGGTTACAGTTGATCTGGTCGGACCTACGTGTAGAGGCGGATCAGACCCGCGAGTTGAAACTGCTACTCGTTGTAGGCTCCGGTGTAGGGGAGGGCAAGTATGTGAACCGTGCACGTATGTTTAACCAGCTCTCCGGACAGACGGCGTCTGGTGAAGCTTCGGCGACCGTGCGTGTGGTACCGGACCCCACTTTCGACTGTACCGATGTGATCGGTAAGGTCTTCGACGATAAAAATATGAACGGCTACCAAGATGCCGGGGAAGGTGGACTGGCCGGTGCGAGGGTCGTCAGCGCTACGGGTCTCAATGCCACTGCCGATGCCCACGGTCGATTCCATATCACTTGTGCGGTGGTGCCAAACCCCGATCGCGGTTCCAATTTTGTGCTCAAGCTCGACGACCGCAGTTTGCCAAGCGGCTATCGTCTCACCACAGAAAACCCGCGCGTGGTGCGTGCGACCCGAGGCAAGATGGTGAAGTTTAACTTCGGCGCTAGCCTGCATCGGGTAGTGCGCCTGGATATGGCCGAGGCGGTCTTCGAACCGACAACTACCGAGATGCGTCCCCAATGGCACTCCCGAATTGAGCTGCTGCTGGAAAAACTCAGTGAAGCGCCCTCGGTATTGCGCCTGTCCTACCTCGCGGAAAATGAAGACCCGGATTTGGTGGAAGAGCGTTTGCAAACGATCAAGGCGGATATTGCCGAGCAGTGGGCGCGTAGTTATGGCGACTACGAACTGACGATTGAAACGGAAGTGTTCTGGCGGCGTGGTGCGCCGCCCAGCAAAGGAGGGTGGCAGTAATGTCCTTTGCAGATGGCAATAAAAAGCGCAGTAACCTGGAGTGTTCGCACACACCTGGCACAGCGCTTGTTGCGAAAAAAAACACTCGCACATTTCATCGGCGTGAGCGTTGCCTGGCCACAGCGATTACTTTGGCCTTGGCAATGCCTGTACACGCGCAGCAGAAAACTGACACCGAGGTAGCCGAACCCCTGGAAACCAGCTGGTGGCAGGTGTGGCAAAAAATTCCCGGACTGGCGCCAGAGGTAGAGGAGCCGCAGACGGAGTTTGAGGAAAAATCCATAGGCAGCAATACGGAAACGATGTTGCTGCGCGCCCCTTCCAATCAATGGCTGCAGGATGCGGGTACTTTTATTGCCCCGCCCGAGCCGATTGTGGTGGAAGACTTTATCGAGCCATTACAGTTTTTTGCTGTAGGTGATGAAGTTTCTCCTGAGGCCATCACATTATTGCGTGAAAAGCTGGATGAGCTGGGAGAAACGCCCAATTTCCAATTGCATTTTATTGGTCACACCGATTCGGACCCGATGCAAAAAGAATTCGTTGCGGATTACGCAAGTAAGGAAGAATTTACCCTTGCTCGCGCTCAATTCGTGGCAGATTTTTTCCAGCAGGCTTTGGAACTGCCGGAAGAGATGATCGCGGTGGAAAGCCGCGGTGACGCAGAGCCCATTGCCGACAATATCACCACTGCCGGACGCGAACTGAACCGTCGCGTGCAAGTGCAGGTGAGTTACGATGCTCTGGATGCAGAGGCTATGGCAGCCCGTGCCCGCGCTGAAGCCCTGGCACTTAACCGGGTCAAAGTGTGTCGCCAGGAAACGGTTTGTAGATTGAATTATACCGCTGGCACTGAGCAGCGCGCGCGCTTGAAGAACCTGGTTAATCCTTTGCGCTGGCAGCCGGGGCAAGCGAATTTACCTGAGGCGTTCTTACGGCGTATCCGCGAAGTGCGTACAAATCTGTCCAATAAGAATAATCTGGTGATTCATTTTGTTGGTCATACCGATGCGCTGCCTCTGCAAATTGGTGAAAGCTCTGAGCAGCAACAGAGTGCCTATCAGGAAAAGTCCCATAGCGAAGCCCGACGTGTTGCTCTGGCGGTGCGCGATGCCCTGGGCCTACCGGACACCATGATCTCCAGTAGCGGCAAGGGCGCCAGTCAGCCCATAGCCGCCAATGACACACCCAAGGGGCGCACCCTAAACCGCCGTGTGGAAGTGGAGTTCTGGTACGACGATCCCCTCGAAGTGGCGGTGGATGGCGTACAGGCCTGCCCAGAGGCGGCAGCCGCGGAAACCATTACCATTGCCCACCAATCCCTGCGTGGCGATATAGCGCCTATCCGTTTCGATAATGGCGATCCGATTATTACCCAGGCGCAGCTGGCTCAAATTCGCGCTGCTATGGGGGAAATTTCGAGCAAAGCCAATGTGCGCTTGAGTTTTATTGGTTATAGCGAAAATAAGCGCATGGACCGCCGGGAAGCCATGGTTTACGGCGATGATGTTGGGCTCTCTGGTGCACGCGCGCGCCGTGCGATGGAGCAGGTAAAAGAGCTTCTCAGCCTCGAAGACTCCCAAGTGGAATTTGAAGGGCGCGGTTATGTGCAGTCCGACGATGTAGTGGCCAACGGTTTCACCCTGGATGAAGGCGCGAGGGTTGAAGTGCAGGTGCTCTACGATGAGCTGGCGATTCTGGCGGAGAGCGACCGCCTGGAGATCGAGCGTATTAACCGCGAAGCCATCGCTAACAACCCCTATTCACTGAATTTAATGCGTATTACTGTGGATGGCAGTCCCGAATACGATCCCTATAAAAACTCTGCCGATCTGCAGCGCTGTACCGATGTGGCGCTGGATAATGCGAATATCCAGTTCCGCTTCGATAACAAAAAAATGCAGCCGCGTCTGAATATTTCAGCCTGGCCCAATACCATTCGCTATGCGGATAACCCGGATACCGAGCACAGCGAGAACCGCGTGGTTTTCCGCAGCTACACCAACTATCCCAGTTTTATTGAGCGGGCAGAGGTACGCCTGTTTGAAGAAGGGCAGTCCCTGCGAGACACCCCGCTTGACATAGTCCCGCTGGCTGCCGGAGAAGGGGAGTGGTTTGCAGAATTTTCCCATTTCCAGGCACCGCTAAAAAAACTGCACTATGTCTTGCGAGTGTACGATAAAAAAGGCCGCTTCGATGAAACTGCCGAACAGACTCTGTGGTTGGTGGATAAGGTTGAAGAGTCAACGAAAGAGGTAAACGTTTCTCAGGAATTATTGGTTGGCTACGGTGAAAATCGCCTAGCGCGAAGAAATATTCCTCTGGATGGCAACAGTGTGCTGATGAACGGTGCCGAGGTACCGCCAGGGCACACCGTGTGGCTGGCGGGCAACCCGGTACCGGTCAACGAGCAGGGCCAGTTTGTCGCCGAACAAATTTTCGACCCCGGTATGCACACCGTGGAAGTGGCGGTTCTGGATGAAGAGGGCAATGGCGAATTGTTCCTGCGCGATCTGGAATTTGCCAAAAACGACTGGTTTACCGTGGGTATTGCCGATCTCACGATTGGCTATGACAAAACCAACGGCCCAGCGGCGCTGGTTACCGGCGATGAAACCCACTACGACAATTCTGTTAGCTACGATGGCCGCCTGGCGTTTTATACCAGCGGTGGTTTCGGTGAGGGCTGGCGCCTCTCTGCCAGTGCGGATACGGAAGAGGGGCCGGTGGATGATTTATTTTCCAACTTTATGGAAAAAACGCCCGATGCCCTGTTCCGCCGTTTAGATAGTGATCTTTATTATCCCACCTTTGGTGACGACTCCACCGTAGTGGAAGACGCACCCACCTCCGGCAAGTTTTATGTGAAGTTGTCCAAGTACGACGACTACGGCTTGTGGGGTAATTTCAAAGCGACCTATGCCGATAACGAATTGGCGCAAATAGACCGTGCACTCTATGGTGCCAACGGCCACTTCGAAAGTAATTCCATGACCAGCTTCGGGGAAAAACGCTTTCAGGTGGATGCCTTTGGTGCGGAGCCAGGCACTATTGCCGGGCGCGATGAGTATCGTGGAACCGGCGGCTCCCTCTATTTCATGCGTCATCAGGATATTCTAAACGGCTCCGAACGCCTGCGGGTTGAAGTTCGGGATAAAGACTCCGGTTTGGTACTGGCCGTAAAAAACCTTTCCCCGGTGATCGATTACGATATCGATTACATTCAAGGCCGCGTACTGCTGAACAAGCCCTTGTCTGCCCTGGCTAACGATAATCTGTTAATCCAGGATGGCTCCTATAACGGTAATCCCCAGTATCTGGTAGCCCGCTACGAATACACCCCCGGCTTTGAAGAGATGGATACCCTTGCCTTTGGTGGCCGCGCCCATTACTGGTTTGGAGATCACGTAAAGCTGGGGCTCAGTGCTACCCAACAGGATGAGGATGATAACGAAACTGCGCTGCAAGGCTTTGACTTAACGTTACGTAAAACGGCAGGCAGCTGGTTGAAAGTGGAAGTGGCCAACAGTGAAGGCGGTAATCTCGATAGTACCAATTCCCTGGATGGTGGCTTTACTTTTGATAGCGGTCAAACTTTTGATCCTGATGCTAGCGCTGCTGCCAACAAAATTGAAGCTAGCCTGCAGCTGGGTGATTTCTTCGAAAGCCTACGCGGCTCCGGTAATTTCTACCACCAGCAACGGGAAGCGGGCTTTTCTGGCCCCGGTCAATTTGCCCGCGGTGAAACCACCCAGTTTGGAGCGGGGATCAACCTACCTCTCGGTGAAAGTTTCGATGTGGGCTTGAAAGCGGATAGTAAAGAAGAGGAATTCGGCCTGCACACCAGTGCAACGGATTTCATGCTCGGCTACCGCCTCAACGATCACTGGCATCTCAGTTCCGGTGTGCGCAGCGATAGCCGCGAAGATTTCTCCCAAGTTGTGGCGGCCACCCAGACCCAGGGCGACCGCACCGATATGGCAGTGGAGGCCAGTTATGATTCTGGCGAAAATTGGAGTGCTTTCGGCTTTGTGCAGGGTACCGTAGAGGTGACCGGCACCCGTGAGGAAAACAATCGTGTTGGTGTCGGCGGTGCCTACCGGGTGAGCGACAGACTCACCATGGATAGTGAAGTCTCCAGCGGCGATACCGGCATGGGCGCGCGATTGGGCACTGACTTCCTGGTGAGTGACAGAACCAGCGTATACCTGAATTACACCCTCGATAACGAGCGCAGCGATACCGGCGTACGTGCCCGCAAAGGCAATATGAGTACCGGCTTCCGCAACCGTTATTCCGATACCCTGAGCATGTATGGTGAGGAGCGCTACAGCCACGGCGATGTCTCCACCGGCCTGACGCATGCCTTGGGTATGGACCTGGCACCCAACGACCGCTGGACATACGGCACCACGGTAGAGGCGGGCACCCTGGAAGATCCACGTACCGGTGCTAAAACCGAGCGCAACGCTTTGGGGCTCAATATGGGCTATAGCCTGGATGCGATCCGTTTGGCCTCGGCGGTAGAATACCGTACCGATGCCATGGAAACCGCAGTGGATGAAAACACCGTGCTGGAATCCGATCGCGATACCTGGCTGTTGAAGAACACCCTGAGCTACCAGCTCAATCCAGACTGGCGCTTGGTCGGCAAATTCAATTACTCCGATAGTAAAAGCTCCCAGGGTGAGTTTTATGATGGCAAATTTACCGAAGCGGTAATGGGCTACGCCTACCGCCCAGTCAATCACGATCGCCTCAACACGCTCTTGAAATACACCTATTTCTATAACGTGCCCACCAAAGATCAGGTAACCGTGGAAAACACCTCGGCTGAATTTATTCAGAAGAGTCATATTTTCTCCGTGGATGCCAGCTACGATCTCACCCAACGCTGGACCCTGGGAGGCAAATACGCCTACCGCCTTGGCCAGCTAAGCCTGGATAGAGAAGACCCGGAATTCTTTGATAGCCGTGCTAGCCTCTATGTACTGCGCGCAGACTGGCATTTTGTAAAACGCTGGGATCTCCTCATCGAAGGGCGCCTACTCGATTTACCCGACGCGCAGGACAGCAAGAGCGGTGCATTAATTGGCCTATATCGCCACATTGGTGACCACCTCAAGCTGGGGGTGGGCTACAACTTTACGGATTTCTCTGATGATCTTACTCAGCTGGATTACGACAGCCAGGGGATGTTTGTAAATATTGTTGGGAAGTTGTAGCGCGGAGCCCGGTGTAAGCCGGGCTCTAGAGTAGAAGTTTGAGCGGCCGACTTTTCCAGCTGTGACAAGATATAGCTTGCCTTTCAATTATTAGCCTAAAAGCTCACCATCAAATGAATATGCGATAAACTAGAGTCGACTTTGATCCTTTATTACACTTTTTTTGATCTCTAGGGGTTGGTGGGATAGGGTTTTTATCAAATATTCATCGTCGGATATACAGTAAATAATTGGTGTAATTTAAGAGTTGCAGGGACTTTTTTAACCTTAATAAGCAATTTTAAATATTGATAATTTTTTTCTTAGCGGATTATAATTTGACTGGTCAATAAGTACTCTTGAATTCTGGTACTGCTTAGGTTGTTTAGGTTTAGGGGTTCGAAATAGGCTATTTAATGATGAGGCTAACTTTGCGCAGTGTATCAAAACTACTTTGCTAATTGATACTTCCGTTTTACACTAGAGCGAATATTCTCTATATAGCACTTATATAGTTATTTCTTGGAGCTGGCTTGATGAGCTTCTACCGCTATCTAAAACAACTTTCTTACTTGGTTCCATCTAATTACCGACTCTTACCAAACTGAAAATACAAGTATGGTATTATCCAGCAAGGGCGTATAATTTATGTTATTTACCTTCTCATGACAGGGGTAAATATAGTATATTTCCTCCAGAATTATTTAATACCAAATTTGAATTGATTGCGAGTAGATATGAATAGTAAATTCGGGAAGCTTACAGTAAGGTCAGGAAAAGCTATGCTGTTGGGGCTGATTTTTGCCTCTGGTAGTGCTTACTCTGGGACTGAGTGTACCGGTAAAGTAACTACGGTAGAAATTGCGTTAAACGGAAATGTTAACGCCAGTATAATAGACAGTGGAAGTGGCACTAACTTTCATAGTGTCGCACTTTGCCGGATCACCGAGAATTTGGAGGGCGGGTTCAAGCAAGAATCCTGTAAGGCTGCTTTTTCTCTTCTAACCACTGCACATGCAACTGGTAAGAGTGTAACCTTGTGGTTTAATGAGGATAAATTTTCTTCCTGCTCACAGTCATGGGGGGAGATTTGGTCGCAAGGATTTTATCATCTTCGCCTTAAAGGGAGTTAAATAGTACGAAAAATATTTTAACAATAGGGCGCAACAGTCGATGAATTAAGACTTACTCTTGCCTTAATAAACAGTGAAAATTGTTAGTTCAGTTGCTATAAGAATTTCCAAATAAATAAAGGCCCGACGGTGTTTTGCTATTTCGCTGGGCCTGATTTTATTGGAGTTAGCCTGTCAGCTTTATTAGCTCATTATTGTTGAGGGCCATAGGGGTGAGGCCTCTAGTTGTTATTTAGTAGCGTACTCATCTCTAGTTGGAAAATATAAGATACCTCTTGCCTGCCATACACCAAGGTTATCCAGATCGAATTCCATTCGTTTGTTTCAGTTATTTTATATTTGCCGATCTAATCGATGTTGTGTTGAATGTATTCAGTATTCATACACAAAGAGCCAGTGAACTTGTAGCGGAACCCATCTCCAAGGTGGGCGAAGCTTTTGTTGAATAATTTCGACTCGTGACTATCGATACCTTCAATTACCCCTTCCATAGATAGAGACCAATCTAGTTCGGCAAAGCTATAACCCCCTAGCAGTTACAGGCAGGCTCTTTGGCAGGATTTCGATAGCTCAAAACATCAGTCAGAGAGAATGCTTCTAAATCATACTCTTGCCAGGCATCAAAAATCAGCGCAAAGATGGGGTTGTTCTCATCAAAATCCCATGCATCAATTTTATCAGTAGAAACGGTACAGTAGCATAATCGCAACTTCAGCGGATAGTTGTCAAAGTCTGCCCCTATTGAAATACTATTCCATGACTCGCTCTCAGAAGCAGTGAATTCTAAGTAGCTAAACTCCTTTGTATTTCCTTTCTCAGTTGTTCGATAATTTCGAGTAAGTTCCATTTCTCTATACCTTGTGTTCAAGGGTATATACGGATGGAAACTTAGTGGCTTTGGTTGTCGGACTCGGCTGCACTTGTGTTAGTTGAAACTTCAAGGGTTCCGAGAATGGTGATTAAACGAGAATGCATGGCTTCCTCCATATGGTTACTACGCTTTTTCTTAATTTCTAAGACTGGGCTCTAAGGTTTAAAGCGGGTTGAAACCAATCAATATAGTGACATTGCTTCGATTGGAAATGCTGAGGTCAGGTAGTGGAGAAGTAGTAAATTCATTTGGTCTTCACTGCTTAGGTAAGACTGACAACAGGTATCCTGTCTTTAACCGATATTGACTAATATCGGTCAAAGACAGGCGTGCTACGTTGGCAATCAAATTAAGATCGCAAGAAATCGACTTGAGATTATTGTTTGGCTAATTTTGATATATCGACCTCAAGCCCTGCCAGGTGAGTAGTAAGCTCCTCAGGGATTTCAGGATTCAATTCACCACCAAGGTGCTCAGCAAGAAACTCTTCCATCTTTATTAAATAAGCCATCTTATTAATGTGTTTGCTAAATCCATGTCCCTCATCTTTAGCTAAGATGTACTCGATATCCAAGTCTTTTTGATACATTTCTATAGCAATTTGATCAGACTCAAGTTGAGTAACACGAGGATCATTTGCACCTTGCACCAATAGTAAGGGTGCTTTAATTTGGTCCGTAAAGTTTATAGGTGATCTGGTTTGCATATCCTCTCGATCAACCTGAATCAAAGGGTCACCAACGGCTTTGAACCAGTTGGAAAGAAAGGGTCTATAATACTCCGGGAATGATTCTATCAATGTGATTAAACTTGATGGACCAACGAGAGATATCGCGGCTGCATATATATCAGGGGTGAAAGTCAACCCGGAAAGTGCCGCATAGCCTCCATAAGAACCACCCATGATGGCCACTCTATTTTTGTCTGCAATACCTTGTTCTACTAAATACTCAACACCATCCGTCAGGTCATGTTGCATCGCACCGGTTCCCCACTGATGATTACCCAAAGCAATAAAGGTTTCCCCAAAGCCTGTCGATGCACGAAAGTTGGGTTGCAACACGGCATAACCACGATTTGCTAACAGTTGAGACACACGGTTGAAAAAGCTATCACTTAGTCTCCAATAGTCTCTAGCCCATGGGCCACCATGCGGCAATACCACTAGCGGTAACTGACTACTCTTGCCGTTGGGCAGGGTAAGATAGGCCTGGATAGTGATACCGTCACGGGCCTGATAGGTGATAGAATGTCTTTCTGCCAGAGATGCAGAGTCTAATTTAGTATCTTTATCAATCAATCGCGTTAGCGACTGGTCTGTTTGATTGTAGGTATAAAAAGCTCCCAGATCGACATCGCTAGCAATGTCCAGCAACCAAATGCCAGACTCTTCATTTATAGAGATAACATCAATCTCTACTCTGCGAGTAAATTGATCAGTGATAAATTGCCAGTGCTTTTGGAATTCCTTACTAATCGGATAATCTTCTCGGTACCCATAGTAGTAAGAAACCAACTGAAGCTCACCATCTTTATTGAAAAGAGTCTTGTAAACATCGGCACGTTTATTAGGATCTGTATGCACATCAGTAATTTTTCCTGAAGCCAGGTTCAATTGCTTCAACCCCGATGTGTCTGCCTCACCGTAACTAGACTCGAAATACACTCTCCCGAGATCTGAGTTATAACTGGATAGGTGTAAGATTTCTCCAGGTTCAGTTTTCAGAGCCTCTTGCCAGGATTTATCCTTGTGAATAAACAATTCCATGGATGTGCCTGGGTTGGACCTTACACCGGCGACAGGAATTCCCTCTTTGTCAATCAGCACATCATGGAAGCGCTGATTATTAGACATTATTGATGTCAACTTACCAGTTTGGGTGTTCAATTGATAAAAACTTAACAGATTCGGATCGTCGTGATTAGCAAAGAGAGTTAGACTGTTGGGCTTTTCTGAAGCTTGCCCTAAAATTATGTATCTCGCGCTGTCTTTTGAGGTTAATTTTTGGGTGTCGAGCAAACTTAGATCTTTATCTTTTACCTCCAGATCCAATCTATAGATCTGGTGCAGTTCATTCCCTTTCGAGTCTTTAGAGACAAACATGCCGAGCTGATGTTTATCCCAAGAAAAGCTATCTGCGCCGTCGGCAAAAGCGGTCAACGGGAAGGCATCTTCAATACTCCCATTACTCGGCATTACATAGATATTCGGTGCTCCATTGTGCAGCTGAAGCCAGGCTAGCCACTGCCCATCTGAAGATAATTTAACCCCGCTGATTGCAGAGTCATTAAAGAAACTCTCAACAGAGAGTAGTTCCTGCTGAGTTTCCGCCGATACTGAATCCTCCACGAGGTGGTTAATGCTGCAGCCACTAAATGCGGCCGCAAGACTTAGCCAGCAGATGGCCTTACGTACTGACCAACGATTATTTTGTAATTCCATGGGCTTTACTCCTTATCAATAATGACTATGAGGCATACTGTAGATCAGCTATAAATTATTGTAAAGCAATAATTTATAGCTGAATTGCAGAAATACAATATTGTTGTATAATGCCTGCCTATCCAATAGGAGTTAATCTGTGAATCATAAGATCCAGGTATTAAGTGCACGTCTGCGCTGGGCAATCGTGGTAATCAGCCTTATTGCTGTTAGCAGCTTGCTGATCAATTATTTTTTCTATGACATGAATGCCTTCAATAGCAGCAACCCACTTTTTCAAGAGTTGTGGGGGCTAGGTGATCAGTTCAGACCGATGCTATTCCTCGGCCAGTTGCCTACTTTTGTGCTTTCCGGGTTGTTTATTTATTGGCTTTGGCGACTTTTTGGACAGTATGCCAAGGGGGATTACTTTGGTAAGGAGAGTGACCGATGCTACCTATGGCTGGTTTGGCTTTATGGCGCTGCGATTTTGGTACGCATGTTAGAATCTTTGTGGCTTAGTTATTTATCGTATTTGCATAATAATGAGCTTACTCTATTCCTTGCACTTGATATCGGCAGGCTATTTACATTGTTCGTGCTAGTGAGCGTCCTCTATATTTTGCGTGCAGCAAAACAAATCGACCAAGAAAACAAAGAGTTTGTTTAGCATGGCTATCATTGTCAATTTAGATGTAATGCTGGCTAAGCGAAAAGTCAGTTCAAAGTCGTTGGCAGCAGAGATAGGAATTACTGAGGCTAATCTGTCCCTACTGAAGCGTGGTAAAGTGAAGGGAGTTAGGTTTGACACCCTATCGGCAATATGTGAGGCACTAGAGTGTCAGCCCGGTGATATTTTAGAGTTCAGGCGGGATGAGTGACTTGCTCACTGGATTTTTTATAGGTAAAGGTTAAGGGGCTAGGTTATAGTCAATTAAAATTTCGCCAGAATCTAACATTAGTGTACGGGGTTACCTTTAAGAATAAACTTTTGGACTCCGTATATCTTCATGCATTGTATTGTTTTCCTAAAATTTTTTCTGTAGTGGTTCATCAACTTTCCACACTAAAAGCTGACCAGTAATTCAGCAGCTATCTTCTTTTATGGCTAAGCTATACCCTATAATTGTTAGCCGAAATATGGCAATTGGAAGTTTCCACTCACCAATATAAGTTTTCGGGTGATAGTAGTGGCCTTTAAACTGCATATCATTACATATTTATATTTACTTTCTTTTTCTCTTATAACCTTTGCTAATAACTTTTCTAGTCAGTCAGCCTTTGGGGTGGCACCGCCCTCAGAAGTTGAAATGGCTGTCTCGGAAATGAAAAGTCGAACTGGGGATATAGCGTTAACTTGGCATCCTCCCCCAGAGACGGTAGACACCTATGAGCTTGTAAAGCAAAAAAATGATGGAGTTTGGTCTAAGCCCATAAAAATTGCTGGGTATTCTTATCGGGTTAAAAAGCTATCTACAGGATCTTGGGGATTTAAGGTCCGGGCTTGTAATAAAAGTGGATGTGGCGCTTATTCCAATGAAAAGTGGGTAGATGTAGCTATCCCACCTTCTTCGCCAAGAAATGTTACCGTTTCTGGTGGCGAGGGAGAGCGAGTTCAGCAGGTACAGCCTCCTGTACAGTCAGCCCCCTTATCAGTGATTACTGCTTCAGACAACCCAGAATCTCATGGAACGGTCAAAGTTCAATGGGAGGCTCCAGATACTGGAGCAAAAGTAACGGGGTATGAAATTGAGCAGTGTAAAGATGATTGCGCAACATGGTCCTCAGTCTATATGGGAGCAAAAATTGTTTCAGTAACCCTCCCAATTGAAAAAAATAATCGATTAAATAGTGGTTCTTACAAGTTTCGAGTTCGGTCTTATGCTACGGGAGGTCGTTTTACGTCCTACAGTGAGTGGGTAGCATCCCCAAGGGTTGCTGTGATCCGAAAGGGTCTGATAAATCCCAAAGAAGTTAGATTTACCCAAGATAGTATTAAGCCGACGTTTTCAAATGGTCGTAAAGTTGAAGATTTAATTCAAAACCTTAAAGAGGGTAAAGTAACTGCGTATGATGTCCCTCCTATTCGGGTCTTTGGTCGTGACGGAAAGATTTACTCCCTGGATAATAGAAGACTCAAAGCTTTCCAAGAGGCGAATAAGCTGATAAGAATAATTCCCGCCACATCAGAGGAGTTATCTACCAGATCATTTAAGTTTACCAGTCGTAACGATGGTACATCTATTCGTATCCGTGAAGAAGGTGAAGATCGATGAAATCACTAGATCTGCCAAATAAGCTGGGTCAAATTAAAACAAGGGCTGATTTTTCCAGTTTCATTTTGGATGTACTTGAGGATTTCAAAAATAACGCATCAACCTGGGAAAATACTGATTTAGCCCATTTTCTCGAAGCAATGGCTGCATGGACAGAAGATATGGATGGATTTTATGCAAATCAAGGAAAGGGTATTCCTGAAAATGTTCAGTGGAAAGTCTTTGCTGAAATTATTTATGCGGCAAGAATTTATGAATGATTTGCCAGGGAACCCTACTTATCTCCTAGGATAATATGTTTAGAAATTAATAATCGGTTATCCTGGAGTTTGCCAAATGTTTTCCATTGGTAATCAGGTAGGCAAGATGACATTCCCTGATAATGGTCTAAATGGTGTTGGGTGAAATCCATATTTACACCTTCAAAGTTATTTGAGTGATATAGTGATTCTGAGTAATCTTATTCTGACTCTTGTCGCTGTTTACCTTAAGGTATCCATTTTTTACTCTCCAGATATAAACTGTGAGTAAACGTTTCTATTAAGGTCGATACATGAGTAGTCGCTCAATTTTATGTTATTTGACTCTTTATAATGTCATTTATTTAGTATGTGGCTTATTAGTACCTTTAAAGATTGATTCTGCGACACTGGCTCAGTCCTGTTTTTCAGAGCCTAATCCGTTCTGGCAGGAATCTAGTGCCATTAAAGGCAGTTGCGTTATTGATTCTAGATGTTATGTCATTAATTTATTTGTTGGGAACTCAAAGAAAAATAAAAATTTGTTGCCTGTTGGGATTGAGTCCCATCAGTATGTATCAAATGAGGCTTCTAAAAGCGATCAGTCATCGTTCCACTCAAAGAAGATCGAAGGCTTTGATGAGTTATATGCAAAAGCTCCCGCAGCGAAGAAAGAAATTGACCTCCTGGCTGATAAGATAGCGGCTATGAATGAGGGGAGTGTTGCTAAAGTGCCGATAAAGTCATTAGAGAGATCTAAGGAAAAAGTTATTAATGATTACGGCGGTGACCCAACTCGAATCATGGATCTTGCAAGGAATACCATTGTTGTACCGCAGGATAAGATCCCTATAGTGGTTGAAATGCTTAGGGCAAAAGGAGCAATGGTAAAAGTTATCGATGGATCTGTGGATCCGTTAGGTTATAGCGGAGTAAACTCTAAAATTAAAACGAGTAGTGGTTTGGTTGCAGAAATACAAGTGAACTCCCCTGAAATGATATATGCAAAAGAATCTCCTGAGTCTGCAGTAGCTCTACTGGGTAAGGACACATATTCATCTATTGCAAGTAGAACCACAATTGAAGGTGGAAAAGGGCATGAGTTATACGAGAAATGGCGCTCTTTGAAAGAAGATGATCCACGAAGAAAGAAGATTGAAGTTGAAAGTAAAAATTACTATACGTCTTTGAGGTCTGAGCTGATGCCGATTAAAACAGGTGAATATTTAAATCTAAGGCATATTTTTATTGACTATCCTTTTGAGTTAGTCATGTTTAGGAGGGATCGTCAGACTAAAAATATATACAGAAAATTTTACGGTGAAGAGGAAAGTCAAAATCCAATTCCCAATAATAATCGACTTTTTAATGATGCTCTCCGGCATGGACAAGAAATATCTCAGGAAGAATATCTTAAAGGGAAATGAAATGAGGATTAGTGTCTAATTATGAGTATATCGAAAGAGTTAAAGATAATAACCCCTTGGTCTTTATGGCGGTGTGGGGCTTATAAGATGTTATGGCTGGGTTTGTTGAAAGGGGGTGTTCTTTTGTGTCAGGTGAAATCATAAGGTCTTAAGGTTTTTGAAGGCTTCAAAATTGAATTGTTGCTTGCCAATTCTAATTGTAATTTGGGGGTCATGAAACTGCCTCCCATAGCTGCACGCTAACTCGAAAAATTAAAATCAACCCAGATACAAACATGATCGAAAGTGCGTAGCTGTTAAATTTTTGTATGCTTATTATCTTTAGGAAATGTTTTGCTATAAACATGCCTGTCATAATTCCCAGTCCAATGGTCAACCCGTAAGTGATCAATTCAGTGTTAAGAGCCCCAAAATGGAAGTAAGCGACAAGTTTCGTCGAGTGCATCATTAAAGAGCTCACCCCCCTGGTTGCGACTAGCTCCTCTTTGTTAAGTCCGTAATTTAAGAAAAAAGGATTTTGTACGGGGCCTACAGCGCCAATAATTGAAGAGAAGAGTGTGGTGACAAAGCCGAGCATGGGAAAGTACGGCAGGTACATAACAAATGAACGTTTCTTATGCCCGAAGCCAAACTGAAATATGGTCGAAACTAAGAATAAGCCGACAGTAAACTCTATTAATAGCGGGTGCATCTGGGTATAAACGTAGGCGCCAATAATTGCTCCAGGTATGATGCCTGGGATTAGCCATAATGCCACCTTCCAATCTATGTGCTTCCAAAATAAATACACGCCGAATGGAGATGCAATCGCATTTCCTGTTGTTAATACTGGGGCGACTAAATGGGGGCCAACTAGAAATCCTACTAGGGGGACCAGCAGCAGTGCGCCACCACCTGCAGCCATAATAGAAATGTAGCCAGTAACCAGGCCGAGAATTAGAAGGAGGGTAATGATCATGTGTCAGAGTATTTTCGTGCCTACAATAGGGATTTTTATTTCTTAAAGGTAAGCATAAAAATATTTTAAGGCTAGTGATTGTGGTAAAGGATATCTATTTTGGAGCAGGTCGAATTATATGAGAATGTCTACAGTTTCCTCACATTATTTCACGTCAAATCTGCCTTGTTAGGCTGGTAAATAATAGAATGTTATCACTCAATAGTTTTTTATGATGGCAGATAAAAGTACGCTCACATCACTTCACTATTGGGGCTTATCTGTTCTCTCCCTTGCCGTCTTCTTGGTTGCAGGGGACTTTACAGCTTTCTCTCCTGCATTGCCGGCGATTGCTGCCAATTTTTCCTCAGATTTTACTTCAGTTCACTGGGTAATAAATGCTTACTCTCTTACTTATGGAGTGATCATTGTGACTGGTGGTCGACTGGCAGATGTTTACGGCCGTAGGCGATTATTTATATTTGGCGTTATTGTCTTTGCGTTGTCCTCGCTTGTGGGTGGTTTGGCACAAGATCTATGGGTGCTTCTCTTATGTCGGGCATTAATGGGGTTTGCTGGAGCGTTGATCTGGTCCGCGATTCTTGGGATGGCTTATAACCTGTTACCTCCAGAGAGAGCCGGTTTGGCGGGAGGGTTAATACTGGCTGCCCTTGGTTTGTCGACATCCCTAGGGCCCATATTGGGTGGTTTTTTTAGTGAGTACCTAACCTGGAGATGGGTCCTTTTTGTCAACATACCATTGGCATTTATAATAATTTTTTTGTGTTGTAGGAAGTACCCAGCTGATGAAGCAGTGAGAATTGAGGAGGATGTTGATTATCTGGGTGCATTATTGCTTTCAGTGTCACTATTTTGTTTCTTGCTGGCTATGGAAGTGCTGGCTCAAAAGCATGCTTTTGGATTATTTTCCACTTTATTGTTGTGTTCTTCAATGGTATTTCTTGTGGGGTTTGGTTGTAGAGAGATCAGTAAGGGATCTGCTGCACTAATACCCGTTGAGTTGATAAAAGATGCCAGTTTTCTATCTATAGTGTTTAGTGTTTTGTTGGTTGCGACAGCCTTCTTTGCTGTCCTTGTTTATATACCTCTACTTTTTATTAAGGTTCATAAATATAGTGCCCTTATGGCAGGGGTTGCACTTTTGCCAATGATGATAAGCTCCAGTATTTTTTCTTTTATATCTGGATTGATACACGAAAAGTGTGGTGCAAGGTTGTTAATTTGTAGCGGAGCCCTTGGTATGAGTGTCGGGCTCTATTGGCTGTCAGTGCTCAATGAATCCACAAGTTATGTTTTTTTTATCCCTGGGTTGGCATTGGTCGGGGCAAGTTTAGGAGTCTATTCACCAGCCGCGGTTACTGCTGCCGTTGCTTTGGTTGATCCCAGTAAGTCAAGTCTCGCGGGGGGAATTGTTTATATGTTCCGTTTTTTGGGTGGTGCGCTTGCTCTTGGGTTCAACGCAATAATCCTAGCCTATTATGATGATATTGCTGAAGGTGTCTACAGGATTTTTGAGGTGGATGCTTTTATAACTCTTCTTGGTTTTTTATTGCCACTTTATTTTTTGAGGGGTGTTGATGCACGTTTTTCTTGAGGTTTGTTTTGACGCTTTATATATCTTGTCTGCTGGGTAAAATTTTAAGATCAATTTTGATGATCTGTTTGTGGAGCAATTCAATTTAACTGTGCTTTGCAGGGTGTGAGATCTTACTCTTTTTACCGAATGGAAGATTGAAGGCTTTGTGTTTGGGTAAACATCAGCTTCTTTTTCAGTATTTTTCTATTGTGCTTGGCTAATGAATGATTCACTTCATGATTTACAGTTGTGGAAGGGGACTAAGGATTATTTTTAAGCGATGGTCTCTAATGAATGCTCTAATGAAATAGTGAGATGGGGATGCTGTTTCAGTGTGATTTTTGACTTGACAGGTAAAATTTAACGACTTATAGAAAGGGCTTTAATAATGCTTGGAGTGCAAAGTGGCGGAGTTTTAAAGTTGCTGTATTTGTTGGGGGGCAGAAAATGGAGTAGTCGATAAAACGTGTTTTATGGCTAGGTGAGTAAAAAATAATGAATTTAAAGGGGTTAACGGTTTCCGAAGCCCGCAGTTTGGGGCTGGCGGCGTTAATTTTCTCTATTTTCCTTATTGGGTATGACTATACGGCCTTTTCAGTTGCTCTACCTGAGATCCAAAAAACCTTTAATATCGATCTTACTACAACAATGTGGCTGGTTAATGCTTATGCCCTGGCTTTTGGTGTTTCTGTAATATCGTGTGGGCGTTTAGCCGATATGCTAGGTAGGCGCCGCACTTTCTTCATAGGCGCCTCACTTTTTTCGATGTTCTCATTACTGGGGGGCTTTTCCATTAACATCTGGATGTTGATGGGGTGTCGCGTAATGTTAAGTATTGGTGGTGCTTTGATGTGGCCCGCCGTGATTGGAATGACATACCACCTGTTGGATAGTAAACGCGCAGGAGTGGCTGGTGGGTTATTAATGCTTGGTTGTGCTGTCGCTAACGCACTTGGCCCAATTATTGGCGGTATTGTGACTGATTCTTTAGGCTGGCGGTGGATTCTCTTTCTTAATCTCCCGATAACTTTGGTAGCAATGTTGGTTTGTTGGCGACTGATTGGTAGTGACTTGCCTGAGGCTCCCTCTGAGCGTGTGGACTTAATGGGGCTACTCTTCCTCTCATTGGCATTACTTGCGCTATTGGTTGGATTGGACCTGTCGGTAGATATGGGATTTACTAACTATCGAACCATACTTTTATTTTTGGCGTTTGCGATTTTCTTTACAGTTTTTATCTGTTTGGATTACCACTCCTCAGAAGAGCCGCTAATTCCCATCGATGTGGTGAAGAATAAGAAGTTCTTAGCGGAGGGAGTGGCGACCCTACTGGTCTCTGTGGCATTTATTGCTGCACTTATGTTTATCCCCCAATTTCTAAGCAAGATTTGGAGTTTTTCTGCGATCCAATCTGGTATTGCATTGCTTCCCATGATGCTTGCTTTTGGTGCTACTTCTTTTCTGGCTGGACATCTCTATGGGCGGTATGGGGCCAAGCGCCTTTCCAGTCTAGGGGCCTTATTTATGTGGGCCGGTATGTTGGTACTTTCGAGGCTCAGTGCTCAAATTGATCCAACTACTTTTGTCCCGGGTCTGATATTGATGGGGGTTGGTATGGGCTTGTTCTATCCAACTGTGACGACGGCAGCGATATTGATCCTTCGTTTCAACCGTGCAAGCCTCGCAGCAGCCATTATTTATATGTTTCAGATTATTGGCGGTGCTATTGGCCTGGGCTTGAATACGACAATCGTTGCACTGGCTCCAGATCTAGCAACAGGTATGAGTAGGGCCTTTTTGATGAATGCACACTTGGCTTTGTTAGGTATGGTGGTGAGTGTGTTTTTTATTAATGGAAGAGGTAAGGCTTGATTTGAATGGGTTTACTGCGTTAAGTGTCCCGTTCTGAACAAAGGCAAAGCTCACTTTAACTCAGTTTTACGCTTTATTTTTATAGTTTTACTTCTTAGATAGCACTAGATTATGACTGCGCAAAGTATTCGGGCAATAAAAAAGCCCCGCCAAATG
This sequence comes from Microbulbifer mixtoriginis (SeqCode), assembly GCF_052467235.1. NCBI lineage: Bacteria > Pseudomonadati > Pseudomonadota > Gammaproteobacteria > Cellvibrionales > Microbulbiferaceae > Microbulbifer > Microbulbifer mixtoriginis (SeqCode). Next base: position 4,069,804 of record NZ_CP174305.1, read on the forward strand.
GCGGGGCTTTTTAGTGAGATAGGGTGGCTAGTTATACACTTACTTCCTGGATCTCAGTCGCGGCGATGCGCTTGCCTTCTTCGGCAGACTTCTGGAAGTCTTCAATCTGATCGAAGTTCAGGTAGCGGTAGATCTCGCTGGACATGGAATCCAGGTTCTGTGCGTATTCCTGGTACTCAGCCGGAGTCGGCAGTTTACCCAGGATGGCGCCTACAGAAGCCAGCTCAGCGGAGGTCAGGTACACGTTGGCACCATCGCCCAGACGGTTGGGGAAGTTACGGGTAGAGGTGGACAGTACGGTGCTGTTCGGTGCCACACGTGCCTGGTTACCCATACACAGGGAACATCCTGGCATCTCGGTGCGGGCACCGGCAGAGCCGTAGATGTTGTAGTAACCCTCTTCCATCAACTGGTGCTCGTCCATCTTGGTGGGCGGGGAGATCCACATGCGCGTGGAGATGCCACCTTTGTGTTCTTGTAGCAGTTTACCGGCAGCGCGGAAGTGACCGATGTTGGTCATACAGGAGCCGATAAAGACTTCGTCTACCTTATCGCCAGCAACGTCGGACAGCAGGCGAGCGTCGTCTGGATCGTTAGGAGCACAGACGATCGGCTCTTTGATCTCGGCCAGGTCGATCTCGATCACTTCCAGGTACTCGGCGTCCGCGTCCGCTTCCATCAGTTTCGGGTTGGCCAGCCACTCTTCCATGGCGCGCGCGCGGCGCTCCAAGGTGCGCTTGGAGCCGTAACCTTCAGCGATCATCCAGCGTAGCAGAGTTACGTTGGAGCGGAGGTACTCGGCCATGGTGTCTTCGGACAGCTTAATGGTACAGCCAGCAGCGGAGCGTTCGGCGGAGGCGTCGGACAGCTCGAATGCCTGCTCTACCGTCAGGTCTTCCAGGCCTTCGATCTCGAGGATGCGGCCGGAGAAGATGTTCTTCTTGCCTTTCTTCTCAACGGTCAGCAGGCCCTGCTTGATGGCGTAGAGAGGAATGGCGTGAACCAGGTCGCGCAGGGTGATGCCAGGCTGCATTTTGCCTTTGAAGCGCACCAGTACGGACTCAGGCATATCCAGCGGCATAACGCCGGTAGCGGCGGCGAAAGCTACAAGGCCGGAACCTGCCGGGAAGGAGATGCCCATGGGGAAACGGGTGTGGGAGTCACCACCGGTACCTACGGTGTCTGGCAGCAGCATGCGGTTCAGCCAGCTGTGGATGATGCCGTCAGCCGGGCGAAGGGAAACACCGCCACGGTTCATGATGAAGTCCGGCAGGGTGTGCTGGGTGTCGATATCGACGGGCTTGGGGTAGGCCGCAGTGTGACAGAAGGACTGCATTACCAGGTCGGCGGAGAAGCCGAGGCAGGCCAGGTCTTTCAGTTCGTCACGGGTCATGGGGCCAGTGGTGTCCTGGGAGCCCACAGTGGTCATTTTCGGCTCGCAGTAGGTACCCGGGCGGATACCTTCAACGCCACAGGCTTTACCAACCATCTTCTGCGCCAGAGTGTAACCCTTGCCGGTGTCGGCAGGTTGCTCAGGCTTGCGGAACAGCTCGGAAGGCGCCAGGCCCAGGGCTTCACGGGCTTTGCCGGTCAGGCCGCGGCCGATGATCAGGTTGATACGACCGCCGGCCTGAACTTCGTCCAGCAGTACGTCGGACTTGAGGGCAAACTCAGACAGCACCTTGCCGTCTTCGGCCAGGATCTTGCCGTCGTAAGGGCGGATCTCGATCACGTCGCCCATGCCCAGTTCGTCAACGGGGGCTTCGAATACCAGCGCGCCGGCATCTTCCATGGTGTTGTAGAAGATCGGGGCAACTTTACCGCCGATACAAATACCGCCACCCTTCTTATTGGGCACGCCAGGCATTTCTTCACCGAAGTACCACAACACGGAGTTGGTGGCGGACTTACGGGAAGAACCGGTACCGACTACGTCACCAACGAAAGCAACGGGCAGGCCCTTGGCTTTCACTTCTTCGATCTGCTTCAGCGGACCGGTAACACCTGCTTCTTCTGGCTCCAGGCCGTCGCGCTTCATTTTGTACATGGCCAGCGCGTGCAGGGGGATGTCCGGACGAGACCAGGCATCCGGTGCCGGAGACAGGTCGTCGGTGTTGGTTTCGCCAGTGACCTTGAATACGGCAACTTTGATGCTTTCGGGCACTTTGTTGCGCTTGGTGAACCACTCTGCGTCTGCCCAGGATTGCATTACCGCTTTGGCGAATTCGTTGCCGGCTTTGGCTTTCTCTTCCACATCGTGGAAGGCGTCAAACATCAGCAGAGTGCCTTTCAGCTGCTCGGCAGCCAGTTCGGCCAGATCTTTGTCGTCCAGCAGCTCGACCAGGGTGGAGATGTTGTAGCCGCCCAGCATTTGGCCCAGCAGTTCTACAGCGTGTTTGCGGTCGATCAGCGGGGACTCCGCGTCGCCCTTGATAATGGCGGACAGGAAGCCGGCTTTAACGTAAGCGGCTTCGTCAACACCGGGGGGTACACGGTGGGTTAGCAGGTCAACTAATTCCTGCTCTTCGCCTTTTGGCGGATTTTTCAGCAGCTCAACCAGGCCAGCGACTTGCTCTGCGTCGAGTGGCTTCGGTGGGATGCCTTGTTCGGCGCGTTCTGCGACGTGTTTACGATAGGCTTCAAGCACGGATAAGTCCCTCTTGGTGTGTGGGGTGGCACCAACAGCGGGTGGAATTCCCGATCTTTGTACTGTTGTCGGGATTTTTTTTTCGAGGCCGCTGAAGGCGGGGTGGCGAATACTACAGCAAAGCCCTACGGCTGTTAAGTTTATCGAAAAATCAATAATTTAAGTGAATTTCGACTATTCGCAGGGCAAATTTTACTGTGCCCACTACAGCTGCCTCACCTCTTTTCTTAGTGGCCGAAACAAAATAGTCTACGCGCAATTTTAATCCAGGCCCGCGTTGCCTGATCGGCTAAATCTGGTTAATTGATGTACAAAAAAGTCCGTACACCTTGCATTGGTGTCTGTTCAACGGGAATAGGTGATGATGTCTGTCGTGGGTGCAAGCGTTTTGCCCACGAGGTGATTGACTGGAATGCTTATACCGAAGAGCAGCGCCATATTATTGCCTCCAGGCGGGAGGGCTATCTAACCAATGCTGTACGCAGCCAGCTGCAAATCATTGATGAGTCGTTGCTGCTTTCCCAGTTGCGCCATCAACAAATTCGCTTTGATGAAAGCCAAAGTGCCTACTGCTGGGTTTTTGAGCTGCTGCGCGCCGGTGCCAGCCAGATTGGCGATCTGGGTGCTTACGGCCTGCGCCCGACGGCTCAGGCGAGGGGAGTGAGCCTGGTGGAAATTCGCCGGCGCATCGATGAAGATTTTTATGCGTTGTCTGTGGCCTACTATCAGCGCTTTATCGCCCCTGGCTTGATACAAGACTGACTTACAGCCTCAGCGCATTCTTACGTGCCTGGGCTACTGTATTTCCCGAGGCCGCTTCCCCCTTTAGAATTGATGTACATCTTTCCGGTAATGGAGAACCGGCTATCAGCTCAGCTCACAAAAATCCGCGTAGAGTACTTCTCGTGGTTAATCCAAAAAGCCGGAATGGTGCCGAGGCGGATATCGACAGCGGCCTAGCGCGCTTACGCGCTGATGGAATAGAGGTTGAAATCTTGCACTCCGAGGGTCCAGAGGAGACCGAGGCTGTGATCCGGCAGAGCCACAAGAACCTCGACCTTGTGATAGTCGGTGGCGGAGATGGCACCATCAGCTCCACCGCTCGGGTATTGAAAGAGTGCCAATTGGCCCTGGCAATTCTACCGCTGGGTACCGCGAATGACTTGGCACGCTCCCTTGGCATTGTCGACTTGGAGCAGGCTTTTGATGTCATTATCGGCAACCATCGCCAGCTAATCGACCTCGGCGTTGTCAATGGTCACTATTTTTTCAATGTGGCCAATATGGGGCTTGGGGTAAAAGTGACTGAAGCACAAGACTCCGAGATTAAAAAGCGCTGGGGGGTTCTAAGTTATCTGAGAGCCTTCTTTATTGCTCTGAGGCGTACACAAAAATTCCGGGTTAATCTGGCACTAGATGAAGAGCGCTGCCAAATGCGGTCAATCCAATTGGCCGTGGGCAATGGTCGTTATTACGGTGGCAAGCACCATCTAACCGAGGGGATTTTTAATGCCAGTGCCCAGCGAATAGAAGTAGAAACCAAGCCGCGTCTGCAGATTCATGCGGATGGGGAGCCGGTTGCTGAAACCCCTGCAACCTTTTCAGTGATTCCCAGAGCGCTTGAGGTTCTGGTGCCACGCAATTCAGAGGAACTCCTCAGTAGAAAAGAGAGAGGGCAATGACACTCATTCGCACTGAAATCCAGGCAGCATTGAATGATCTTTTTATGCTTATTAGCCGTAGCGAGGAGGATTACCGGGCAGCGGCCGGGCAACTTGAAGAAAAGTCGGCAGCTAATTTCTTAAACACAATTACCAAACGCCGGCAGGTGCTTGCGGACAAGTTAGAGCGGGCAATTCGTGCCGAAGATAGTTTGCCTTCTGAGCCGGATAGGGATCTCAAGGCTGGTGAACAGCTACTGCAGAGCTTTGCGCCCCTACTGGCTGAGGACAAAACCAAAGAGATTTTCAAAAAGCGCCAAGACGCCGATCGTGAGCTACTTGCGCGTCTTAACGATGATGAGTTGAGTGCTCTTGATAAATCCCACAAGGCGCTTAAAGAAGCCTGCCGGACTCAACTCGAAGAAACATTGGCGGAGCTGGCTCAAAGGCTCCGGTAGCCCTTTGGACGTTCCGGTTAACCGGCGCTAGCGTTGCTGTCGCAAGAAGACACGCAAGGCAGGTAGGAATGGCTCTGTGGAAATAGCCAGGTCCCTTCTTTGTCGGCGCCGGCTAACACTGGGTTGATGATCGACCCGAGTAAATTCAGGCAATCCCCCGGCTTCATTCGCAGCCACTAGTATCGGCATGGAGGAGTAACCCACTTGTCGATACTGGTCTTCCTCTCCAGCTTCCTGTGCGAAGAAAATTTCGGCGACCTGTATATTGGGGCGGCTCTGCACCTGTACCTGGCGCAGGTCCTCCTGTTGGCTTTTGTGCAGGCCGGCAAGCAGTTGCCGTTGGTATTGGATGCCGGGATCTGCACCGGTTGGGTCCATCTGGACCAGTTTTTTTTCACACCACTGCACTGTGACTTTGCGAATGGACTTGCGCGCCTTTATCCAGGAGAGGGTAATGGCATCCGGATGCTGTTCGCAGAGTAAAACCAGGCGGTAGCACTGGCGCAGGTGCGCGCGGGGGTAGCCCGCTTGCGCCAGTACCTCGCGCACGTTGCGGTCTCGCTCTGCCATGGGCCGCTCTGCTAAGGCTGATCGGTACTCGGCGATAGCGCTGGCAAAAGCCTCTTTGTCGCTGTTGAGTTGTTTTGCCAGTGCCAGAGTCTTGTCTGGAACCGCCAATAGACCCGGGATTTGCAGGGTTGCACGGGCATCGCCTCCGGTTCCTAGAGGTTCGACATAATCCAGCTGGTTATACAGGGCGCCAGCAAGAGAAAAGGGCCGCTCAAAGCTTTCTTGCAAGGATTGGGCTGCTTCCAGGGCAAAGGGCGGCTGCAGCAGATAGTGTTGCCAGGGCTTACCGGCAGTTTGAAGTTGTTCAAGAGAGTCGCGTAATTCTGCTGCGCTGCTGTGGATCTGCTCCAGTAAGGGGGGGATGCTGAGTGCCAATTGCCGATGGTCTTTCATCGCCGAGTTCCACTATCCAAAAGATCAATATTTTAATTCACTTAATAAGCCGTTAACAAATTTCTATTTGGACTGTTTAAAACTGGGGGGTGCCTGGCGTGTGAAGTTGGCTAGAGGTTGACTGAAGGGGGTGCGTCACAGAGAAAAGGATAGATAGCCATTTACAGTAAAAGCTGTCCTGGAGAGCAGCGCTTGATTTCTGTTGGGGCCTGCCTTTCTGCTGTTGTGCCGCTATAATCCCGCGCCAAATGATTGATACCAGATGAAATACTGATCCCATGAGTGCCCAAGTTCCCGATTTGTCCGCGATTCACGAATTCCTGCTGTGCGCCACCCCGGATGCCTGGATTGAGGCAGCACTGACAGAGCCGGAAATGATGCTGGTGGACCACGCCAACTGTGAAAAGAAGGCGGCCGGTACAGCGCTCAACCTGATGTTTCGCTATCTGGGGGATTTTGAGCTGCTGCACAAGATGTCGCGTTTGGCTCGTGAGGAGTTGCGCCACTTCGAGCAAGTACTGGCCATTATGGAAAAGCGCGGCATTGCCTACCCCCACGTGAGCGCCTCCCGCTACGCGGCTGGGTTGCGTGCTCAGGTGCGCAGCGCAGAGCCAGGGCGCCTTGTGGATACTCTGATTTGTGGAGCCATTATTGAGGCACGTTCCTGTGAACGCTTTGCCCGTATAGCGCCACACTTGGATGAAGAGCTGCAAAAATTTTACCTGTCTCTGCTGAAATCTGAAGCTCGCCATTTCCGCGACTATCTACATCTCGCGCAAAAAGCCGCAGACGAAGATATTGAGCCGCGAGTGCAGGCGTTGTTAGCGCTGGAAAAAGAGCTCGTGCTGAGTGGCGATGGTGAGTTTCGTTTCCATAGCGGTGTGCCGGGAAAGTCGCAGGGCTAGGGTCCGTTAAAAATCATTGAACTGTCACTGATGGAGATCACTTTCTTGCCTGACTAGACAGGAGGGCTGTGAATTTGTTCTACATCAGTTGCAGGCAGTACATTGGACACCAAAATGCTGTTTAGGTACTACCGCGGTTTAGGCGCTACCAAGGTGCTAGTCCACTGGGGAGCAACGGCGCTTAAGGTATTCATTTTTGATCAAGACTAGCCAGTAGGCGTATAAAATCCTGCAGTTCTCTGTCGCTCGAATAATCGATAGAAAACTTATTGTGAAAAAAGACGGTGAGCTTCACTTTTGCTGAGTTGATAAATACGGTGTAGCCATCAAAATCGGTGCTCACTGTCAGTCCTTTGTAGTGCCAGCCGTCTGTTTCCCTGTGTCCCTCCCGGGTGACACGATCAAATACCCGCAAGGCCTGTTTGACATCAATTTTGCTCTCCTCTTCCATACTGGCTTCCCCGTGCCACTAAACTTGTTGTTTCTGTTCTCCCTTACTGTATGGAAGATTAGACAGCATGGATAGTAGCGGCTATCAGCAGCCGGTGGTGGATACCCGTTTATTTGATGCCCTGGCTTACCTGGGGCTCTGTCCTTTTGTTGTCGGTCTATTGCTGCAGCTAACTGAAGTCTCCCTCCTGGGTATTGATGCCAGCCTATTCTTTACCGCTTATAGCGCAGTGATTCTCAGCTTTTTGTGTGGTATCTGGTGGGGGGGCGCGCTGAACCGGCCCGGCCATCCTCACCGGTTGGCGTTGATCGTGCTCAGTAATGTGGTTGCGCTTGCCGGGTGGGTGGGATTAATGCTTTATCAAAGTGCTTGGGGGTTGCCCATTCTCGCAATAGGTTTTGCCTTTGTGGCCTGGATGGAGGCCCGCTTAAATCCCAATCTGCCTGGTCGGGAGCAGTATTTTCGTACTCGCAGTATCGTGACCTATCTGGTGATTGCTTGCCATATCGGCATGATACTGCTGCGTTAACACTTGGAGTAACCGTTTCTCCGTCGTTCTGAAAGCTAGACTTTCACCAGAAAGCGACACGAGAATGCCAGGTATGAAATCGATTGCCCCTCCAGCATTAGATCAATTATTTTTTGAAGCTAGAACACACAGTTACTGGCAAGATAAACCGGTGCCGAAAGAGTTGCTGAAAAAGTTGCACAATCTTGTCAGGATGGCGCCCACCAGCGCTAACTGTTGCCCGATGCGGGTTGTTTTTATTGTGAGCAAGGAGGGAAAAGCCCGGCTTAAACCGGCTTTGAATGCGGGCAATATTGAGAAAACCATGTCGGCACCGGTGACAGCAATCATCGCATTTGATATGCGCTTTTACGAATATCTTCCCAAGTTGTTTCCCCACACACCGGCGCGTGAGTGGTTTGCCGATAATCCAGAGTTGGCAGAAACCACGGCATTTCGCAATGGTTCAATACAGGGTGGCTACTTTATTCTGGCGGCGAGGGCTTTGGGCCTGGACTGCGGCCCTATGTCTGGGTTTGATAATGCCCTAGTAGATCATGAATTTTTCAGTGGTCAGTCCTCGACCCCAGCCTTTGTACAGGAACACTGTCCAGGCCATATTAAATCCAACTTTCTCTGTAATCTGGGATACGGTGTGGATGCCAAGTTACATCCGCGCAATCCGCGCTTTGAATTCGATGAGATATGCCAAGTTGTTTGAGGGCACTGTGTGAATGCCATCAGGATCTCAAGAAGAAGGTTAAAAGTGAGTTGGATGAATGGCTCATAGGCAATTGCAAAATCTATTTCGCCCGAATAATTACTTTTTACCCAGAGATGAAGAGGTTTTGTATGAGTTGTTTGGCAGGGATATCAGCCGGCCGGTAGTTGAGCGTTTTCTCGCGTTTCAGGATACTGAATATTTACGCTGTGTCTCATCTAAAAATAAAGGAATTTACCGGGCGGACCAGATGCTTCTGGATTGCTATGCCAGAAAAATTAATGAAGAAGCGGTTTTGGGTAAAAAACTGCTGTTCAGCAAGGAGGAGCTAGAGCCAATTATTTCGGCGTATCGAAATGAAACGCGATATATGAACCTGGGGGAAGAGAGGGTGTCTTTACCCCATGACGTGATTTCTACCGAAGAATTTATTCTGCACTTACAGGCCACCATTGTTAAAGCCTTAGAGAAAAAGAAAGAGGCCGATGACTTTGTCGTGGTAATTCCTACCACCAGTTATAAAGGGGAGCTTATTCCCAAGGCAATCTGCAGTAAGGCAAAACTGGATGATGAAACTTTCAAAAAGCAGTGTCAGTTGGGTTTGGTGAGAAACCAACACCTGCAATATGTGCTCAGTAAATCTTATCTTTGGACCCTAGCCCATGCCTGGCCCTTTATCACAGGTAGTGAGGTGGGCAGGGGGCGCTTTCGCGGGGTTGTATTCCGGCAGTTTGATCTTGGGTGGGACCTGATCTGCCCTGATCTCGATAGTGATACCAATGTTTTTGTCATTACCGATGCAAGTTGTTCCGGTGGCGAGGCTGAGCAAATTCGCAGTCGCTTGCTGAGGTGTGATAGGCGCGAGAAATCTGCGGTTATTATTCCACTATGTAAAAAGAAAGCCTTAGAGCGCTTGAGTAAGACCCCTGACGGTTTTGCCGATATTATCGCAGGGGTTGTGCTGGAGGACTTTAAGCGGCAGTGGAAAGATATGGGGGAGAGAGCGAGCTATAAAATACTGCGGGGAGGGAGTTAAGGCTGAAAACGTGTATTTGGTCATCATCAAATTTTCGTGATGCTGTTTAAAAGGAGGGCTTGGAAACCATCAGGTAAACGATAGCAATCGTTAAGGGAAAGGCCAGAGCACCTAGCAGGCACCAGGTGCGCATGATCCAGCGGATTTGACTGTGGCTATTTTCTTGGTTTGCATGTGCGCGCAATTGATATTGCAGGTAGACAACCGGTAGCCACAATAGGAAAACCGCTAGGGTTAGCCCGGCAGCCAATTGTAGCCAGGTTTGTTCTATCCATGCCGGGTTAATCACCAACATCCCCATGGCACTTCCCAGTAAACCGAGTACTGCGCTGCCGGTAAATATCCAGTCTGCTCGCACCGTTTCCTTACTTACCCACTGAATCACCTGGGAATCACCGGACAGCCAGCCGCGCAAAGTATACCAGGCAATCCCGGTGCCGGTTCCGAGTACGATAATGGCGCAGAGAATATGTAGTGTCTTGAGTGCGAGGTAGTAATTCATAAAGCGGCAGACCAAAATAAACCGGCAATAAGGTAGAGTTTTAGCGCATAACTTTCAATCCTATAGGTTTGATTTGGCTATGAGTTTCAAACCAGAAAAAATTATCAGCGGTGGGCAGACCGGTGCGGATACTGGTGGCTTGATCGCCGGGCAACGATTGGGTATTGCCACCGGTGGTACTGCCCCGCAGGGGTATTGGACCGAAGTTGGAGAGCGCGCCGATTTTCTCAAAAGCTTCGGGCTGATTGAACTGGCATCTGGGAATTTAGCAGAGCGCACTCGGGAGAATATCCGTAATTCTGATGCAACTTTGATTTTTACCGACAATCCCGGCAGTGATGGTACCTCTTATACCATTAAGTTTTGCCGGGAGCTGGGTAAACCCTTTCTGGTGATTGATCCCTGGGATGACTGTTGCAAACAAATCCGCGATTTTATCGGTAAAAATAAACCTTATATTTTAAATGTGGCTGGGAATAGGGAATCAAATTCTCAGGGAATTACCTGGCGCACGGCCGAGACCATACAGCGGGTATTTAGTGGTTAAGTGGCTGAGACTGTTGGCTCGAGACTTGTGGTTGAGGGGCGCGCAGGCGAAGCTCTAGGTCTGCATGCTGGCCCACGGAAAACCAGAAAAAAAAGCACAGCGCAGTGATTGTTGCGCCGAGGGTAAAGTATTGCACCCACTTTGGCTCCGGCCCCCCGGGTAGCCAGTGTTTCTCTTCGACGCTGCGGCGGCGATTTAATATCAGCGCGTAGAAAATAACGGTGGCAATAACAAATATCAGCGACCAGCGTGTCTGCTGGCCATCGGAGCCCACCAGTGCTACCAGGCAATAGATAGCGGCAATTAGTAGTATTACAGTAAAGAGTGTGTATTGTTGCTGCGGTATTTTGCCGTAAGCGAGTACCCGCAGTGCAATTGCCGAGTAGATATAGGGCAGTAATGTCATGATGACCGCCACCGAGGCGATCTTGCCAAATTGCTGGCTGGCGCTGGGAGAAATGGTGGCGAGTACCAATAGGGACATCAGAATGGCTACCAAAGTCAGGCCGACAGAGGGCACCCCTTTAGGATTGGTTTTGGCAAAGGCTTTGGAGAAGAGACCGTCATCAGCTGCAGCCTTGGCAGATTGCCCCACCAAAAGAATCCAGCCGCCGAGAGAGCCGATACAGCCTACTGCTGCACAGACTGCAACAATATTCGCGGCGGTATTGCCTAACGCCAAACGTGCGGCGTCGGCAAAAGGTGCCGAAGAGGCGATGAGTTCTTTGTTAGGCAGCATGCCCATAATGACCGAAGAACTCAGGACATAGGCTACCGATGCCAGCAATACCCCGCCAACAGTGGCGATCGGCACATTGCGGCTGGGGTTTCTCACCACTGCTGCGGATACAGATGCGGTTTCCACGCCGATAAATGCCCACAGGGTAAAGGTGAGCGTGGCCATAATTGCACTGGCATTGCTCTTGCCGGAGACATTCCAGCTGGCGTTGAATGTCTGGCTATCAAACCAGAACCAACCGAAGAGTGCTGTACCGAGAATGGGAATAAACACCAAACTGGTGGTGAGCGATTGGATACGACCAACCATGCGCGGCCCGAGGATATTCGCGTAGGTGAGTAGCCAGATCATGGCCACCTGGGCCAGGGCAAAGGTCATAGGGTCCTGGAGCGGGGGGAAGAAATGGGTGATATAGCCCAGCCCGGCGGTGATCAGTGCGACATTACCGATGACATTGGCCAGCCAATACACGAGGTTGGTCTGGTAGCCGATATAGTCGCCAAACGCCCTGCGTGCGTAGGCATAAGGGCCTCCGGCGGCCGGGTCCAGGGCGGCAAGGCGGGCAAAAACCAGTGCTAGTGATACGGCGCCCACGATGGTGATCAACCAGCCAATCAGAGAAATGCTGCCTATAACTGCCAAGTTAGCAGGCAGCATAAATACGCCGGAGCCCATCATATTGCCGGCCACCATCAGCGTGGCTGGCACCAGGCCGATTTTATTACTCTCCGCCGTCTGGGGGGTTATGGCGCGGTCCCCCGGTTCAGGGTGTAGACATGGTAGTGCCCCTTGTGTACTTCGACACCGTGGTTGTCATGGCCGAAGCCGGGAAACTCCCGGTCGAAGGACTCCAGCACGCGTAAGTATTCCAGGGCAGGACTGCCCTCGCTGCCAAAATTTTCCCCCGGCATCAATAGCGGAATACCCGGTGGGTAGGGAATAACCCCGGTTGCTGCGCTGCGCCCTGCCAACTGGCTCAAGGGAAGCAATTCCACTTCGCCGCGCACCAGGGCTTCATAGGCCTGAACGGGGCTGCAGTCGGCCTGTGGCAGAGCAGAAAAACCAGCGGACATTTTTGCTGTGCTGCGCAACTCCTTCATACGGTTAAACATTTTTTGCGCCAGGTCGCGTAGGCCCATATCGGCATAACCAGAGTGTTTGGCCAACAGATTGGGCAGACACTGGCTGAGAGGCTGATTGGCATCGTAGTCCCGTTTGAAGGCGAGTAGTGCGTTGATCAGCGTGCCCCATTTGCCCTTGGTTATGCCGATGGAAAACAGGAACAAGATGGTAAAATCAGTGGTCTTCTCGACAATAATGCCGAGGTTATCCAGATACTTGCTGATAATGCCGGCTGGAATACCCCATTCTGCCAGCTGACTGTTTCGCTGCATGCCCGGGGTGGTGATGGAGACCTTAATGGGGTCGAGCATGCAGTAGCCTTTCTCTAGCTCGCCGAATCCGTGCCAGGAGTCTCCGGGATTCAACAACCAGCAGCTGGCTTCGCTGCACAGTAGCTCTGTAGGAGCGCTGTGAAAGGCGTATTTCTGGCCGCTTGAAGGTTCTGTTACCTGATCCGGCTGCCAGCCATCGAAAAACCACTCCCCCTTTTCCCCATACTCTCGTTTCAGTCGTGCCAACACTTGGCGAAAAGCCACCGCCTCAGCGATAGATTCGCCCGTGAGCGCAGTGCCGCCAGGGCCGTCCATCATCGCCGCACTGACATCATTCGAGGCCATGATGGAGTAGAGGGGTGAAGTGGAGGCGTGCAACATAAACGCCTCGTTAAAGCGGCCGTGTTCGATGGGGCTGCGCCCATCGCGGATATGAATCATGGAGGCCTGCGATAGGGCCGCCAGCAGTTTGTGTGTGGACTGGGTGGCAAATTTTGTCGGGCCTGTGTGAGGCTCGTCGTCCTCGCTGTCGTACATCGCGAAGCGATCCCGGTAGATCGGGTTGAAGCGCGCATAGGCGTACCAGGCCTCATCAAAATGCAGCCGGTCTACGGACTCACCCAGCAGTTCCTCCACCCGGCGCACGTTATAGCAGAGGCCGTCATAGGTGGAGTTGGTGATCACCGCATGTACCGCCCGCTGGCTATCGGCGCTGCCCGCCAGGGGATTGTTAACAATGGCTTGTGAAATGGCTGCTTTCGTCAACTGATCCGGGGGAATTGGGCCAATCAAACCGTAGTGATTGCGCAAAGGTATCAGGTAAGTAGGAACAGCGCCGGACATGGTGATGGCATGTTCTACAGACTTGTGACAATTGCGGTCGCACAGGGCCAGCTGGCCGCGAGTTACAGAGGCCATCACAATCACGCGATTGGAGGTGGAGGAGCCGTTGGTGACATAGTAAGTGCGATCTGCGCCGAATACCTTGGCTGCGTAGCGTTCCCCTGCGGCGATGGGGCCTGTGTGATCGAGTAGGGAGCCCAGCTCTGTCACAGAGATGGACAAATCTGAACGCAGCATATTTTCGCCGAAAAAATCATAGAAGGCGCGCCCTGCAGGGGACTTTAAAAAAGCGGTGCCACCAGTGTGGCCGGGCGTGTGCCAGGAGTATTCATGCACATGGGAAAAATGGGTTAGGGCGGCAAACATGGGCGGCAGCACTGCCTGGCTGTAGCGCCTTATTGCACCCTGGATGCGCCCGCCGATAAAAGTGGGGGTGTCCTCCAGAATCCAAATGAAGTCATTGGCCAGCTCCAGGGCGCGGCGTGGCATATTGCTGACGGTTTCGCGGTCTGCGAGCAGAAATACCGGCAGATGCAGATTACGTGCTCGCAACTGCTCCAGTACATTCAGCGCAGGGGGGTGACCGCTGCCGGGCAGTTCCCAGTTCAGTAGCAGACATTGTATTGCCGGGTTGGCGCGCAACATGGCACTGGCATCGTCACTGGAAACCGTGGTGATCAGGTCGATGCGGCGCTGCGCCAGCTCCTCCTGCAGGCGTGTGGCGGCGCGGCCAGGAGCGCTGTTGCTGGCGATCTCCCCACTGGCGAGCAGGGCCAACATATTGGTGGGCATTTGTTTTCCGAGCTGGTGCATGAACCTCCCGCCTGGGTTGCGTCTCGGGTCGAGTTGGCCGGCTCCCCGTCAGCGCAGAAAGTTGTCTTTCAGCAGGTCGACCACTTCATCAGCGCGTCCGTTGAGTATGGCTTTGAGGCCAAATAGCGCGGTGGAAGACACCTGCTGCGCTGTCACTTCTGGGGGCATCACCAGTTCCAGCCGGTTTACAGTGACGTCCAGTAAGGCAGGTCCTTTGACTGCCAGCCAGCGTTTCATCGCGTCTTCGAGATCACCCGCTTTCTCGACTTTTTCTCCAGGAATACCAATCACTTCCGCCATGCGGCTGAAGTCGGGGTTCTGCAGGTCGGTGTAGCTATCCAGCAGTCCCTCAATACGCTGTTCCATTTCCACAAAGCCGAGGGAATGATTGTTAAAGACCAATAGTTTGAGTGGGATTTTTTCCTGCACCAGGGTCAACAGATCGCCCATTAGCATGGTCATTCCGCCATCGCCACACATGGCAATTACCTGGCGGTTGGGGTCGGCCTTAGCCATACCCAGCCCCTGGGGGTAGGCATTGGCCATGGTGCCGTGGGAGAGGCTGGTGAGGAAGGAGCGCTTGCCATTGGCGCGCAAGTGGCGCAGCAGCCAAACCATGGGAGAGCCGCCATCGGCGGTAAATGCAGCTTCGTCGCTGGCGAGTTTGTCCAGGGCTTGGGCAACGTACTGTGGGTGAATCAGTTTGGGGTCTGGCTCGTGGCCGCGCTCTTCCAACTGCTCCAGGTCTTTTTGATAACGACTGAGCAGGTCCTGGAGAAATGCATTGTCACTGCGGTCTTTTAATCTTGGCAATAGGGCTTCAATGGTCGCGCCGACATCGCCGACCAGGCCCATATGAATGGGCGTGCGTCGCCCGAGGTGAGAAGCCGCAATATCCACCTGAATAATGGTGGCTTTTTCCGGGTAAAACTGGGTGTAGGCGAAATCGTTACCCAGGCACAACAGCAGGTCACAGGTTTGAACTGCGCGATAACCGGCAGGGTTGCCGAGGATACCATTCATGCCCACGTTGCAAGGATTGTCGTATTCCAGATATTCCTTGGAGCGGGTGGTATGCACTATGGGTGCTGCCAGCTGCTGTCCCAGCTTAACTACTGCATCGTGCGCGAAGCGGCAGCCGATACCGCCATAGATAACAATTTTCCCTGCTTGGTTGAGCTTTTCTGCCAGCGCATCCAGCTCCTCATCAGTGGGGCGTGCTAACCACTGGGGGCGGTGAACAGC
Organism: Microbulbifer mixtoriginis (SeqCode); assembly: GCF_052467235.1. Classification (NCBI taxonomy): domain Bacteria; kingdom Pseudomonadati; phylum Pseudomonadota; class Gammaproteobacteria; order Cellvibrionales; family Microbulbiferaceae; genus Microbulbifer; species Microbulbifer mixtoriginis (SeqCode). The sequence continues at coordinate 4,085,237 of NZ_CP174305.1, forward strand.
CCAGGGAATTGAGTCTTTGATCTTGGTCTTGAAGATATCGCCACTGACCTCAACCACCGCAACGCCTCTGTGGTTGAGAGCTGCCTGAGCAGCTTGGCTCACAATGCGGCGTGCCTGCTCAGGGTCGGAAAGGGTTTCACAGAATACTGCGCACTGCTCGTAGAGTTTGATCTGATCGACATCCTGCGGGAATCCCAACCCCTGCTCGGCTCGGTCAATACGGGTGGCGATCAGCAATACCGGTGCGCCATTGCGGTGGCTCTCAAAGATGCCGTTGAGAAAATGCAGGCTGCCGGGGCCAGCGGTACCGGCACAGACACTCAGCTCCCCGCTCAAGTAAGACTCACCGCCCGCAGCCAGGGCACCCACCTCTTCGTGACGAACGTGGACCCACTCCAGCTTGGACTGGCGCACGGCGGAGGTGAAATGATTGATGGTATCGCCGACGATGCCATAGCAGCGCTTTGCTCCGGCTTTTACCAGGGCATCGACAATAATTTCCGAAACGGTCTCCATGGAAATCTCCAGAGTAAGGGGCAGGGCTTACAAGCGCCGCAGTGCGGAGTGATCATCGTGGTGAGCCAGGTTGACTGCGGGCCGGAATGAATCAGCCCTGGCGGCCTGCCACCAATGCCGGTAAGGCGTCTCCTCAGGGGCGTCTATCAAGGCGTTCTCATTGAGAAAGTGCCAGATGCGATCAATAGGATATGACTCAGTACCATTGATGCGGTGATAGAGATGGTAGGGTTGAAGGTCGCGCGGTTCGGTTAAACCGGCGGCGGCGACAATCTCCCCCAGGGCCTCCAGGGTCTTGGCCTGGAAAGCCGCCGCGCGCTTGCTCTGCACATCCACCACCAGGCCCCGCTGGCGCTTGGGGTCCTGGGTCGTGACACCGGTAGGACAGGTATCGGTGTGGCAGCGTCGCGACTGAATACAGCCGATGGAAAACATAAAAGGCCGCGCGGCATTGCACCAATCGGCGCCTATCGCCAGACAGGCTGCGAGCTCTGAAGCCGAGTAGATTTTACCGCTCGCCGCCAAGCGCACTTTATCGCGCAAGCCGGTAGCAACTAAGGCATTGCGGACTACGATCAGCCCCGACAGCAGTGGCATACCCACATGGTTGGATAATTCCAAAGGCGCGGCACCCGTCCCGCCTTCGGCGCCATCGACCACGATAAAGTCGAGATATTTCTCTGTTTCCAGCATGGCTTTCATAATGGCCAGTACTTCAAAAACCTGCCCTACGCACAGTTTGACGCCCACCGGTTTGCCACCGGACAGGCTGCGCATCTGATCGGCAAATTCGAGCATTTCAATAGGGGTGGAAAACATCGAGTGGGCGCGTGGAGATACACAGTCGACGCCGGGCTGGACTTTGCGGGTTGAGGCAATTTCCTGGGTAACTTTTGCTCCGGGTAATACACCGCCATGGCCAGGTTTAGCGCCCTGGCTCAGCTTAATTTCCGTCATCTTTACCTGATCATCGCAGGCTTCGCGAAAAAGGTCGGGATCGAAGCTGCCGTCATCCTTACGGGCACCGAAATAGCCGCTACCCAGCTCCCACACCAGGTCCCCGCCGTGTTTGCGGTGATAGGGGCTGATGCCACCTTCTCCGGTGTCGTGATAGAAGCCACCGATAGCTGCGCCCTGATTCAGTGCCTCAATCGCAGCGGCGGATAAGGCGCCGAAGCTCATGGCGGAAATATTTAATAGCGTTGCCGAATAGGGTTTTGCACAGCGGCCAGAACCCACTTCGATGCGGGACTTTATATCAGCCTCTTTGGCCGGGTTAATGGAGTGCGTGAGCCACATGTATTCATCACTGCGTACATCCAGCTCAGTACCAAAGGGGTGCATATCCGAGAAACCGTCGGCGCGGGCGTAGACCAGTCTGCGCGCCTCATAGCTAAATGGTCTGCCCTCCTCATCACCCTCCACGATGTAAGCGCGGAAGTAGGGGCGCAGATTCATAAATAACCAGCGTATGCGCCCGGCAACGGGGAAATTACGTGTCAAACTCCAGTTGGGCTGGAGCATGTCATAAATGCCCAGTAGCACTAAGAACAGGCTGAGTAGCAATGCGATCACCCACCAGGCATCGACAGCAATGGTGAGTATTAAAAATATCGGTGTCAGAACCAGGGCGGTCACTGGAATGATGGCGCGCTTGATTCCATTCCGACTGGCATAGGCGCGCCAGGCTGTGGAGATGATCATAGTGTGTGGGTTCAATCTCATTACTGGGAGTTCCGATAATGAACCTAGATCATCACAGGGGGCTTTGCCGCTATCGGTCCACGATCTGCCGCAAAACTGACCACCCCCAGTATGAATCTTGCCAATCTACTGTTTGTAGGCGCGTAAATACTGGCTTTAGGCATTGAGTGTATGCAGCTGTTTATTTCCATGCGGGGAGGCCTGCAATACTTAATAAGGGAACGGGCCTCTGAATAATTCAGTAATTTCAATTGAGGCTTGAAGGTCGAGTGGTATGGGGTGGGCCTTTGCGAATGGCTGAGTTCTTTGCCAGAGCATTCCAGTAGTTGCCTGACAAAATTCTGGCAGAAATAAGATTGATTGAGCGTTCACGGGAGATAAGCATGTCGGGATGGAAGCATGCTGCGGATGTACCTTTATCGATTACCGAGAGGAGTATCTACAACTTACATTACCGAAAAGCCTTGGCAGATATGATCGCCCGTGCAATCAGTATCAAGGGCACCCTCCAGATCGACCTGTTCAAAGAGGCGGTTCAAAGAACTGTCAATATTTATCCTATTGCTCGTTGTCGCTATACCCGCGAACCCGTTCGGCGGATTTTTGCAGATGTCGAATTGGATATATTGGATGTCCGGGGCATGAGTGACTCTCATGTAAAGAGCTTCTTAACCCAATACAGTAATGCGCCATTAGCACTGGATACTGATCAGCTGCTGAGCTTAAGCCTTATTCGCACCGGAGAGAATGAATACATTTTCTTAACGAAATGTCATCACATTATTACCGATGGGATCAGTTTGACATTGCTTTGGGGATTGGTACTGAGCACTTATCTGGATCTTGAGAGCGGGGCTGGTTTCCGTCCTCAGCCGGAAATCATTGATTACGCCGATTACGTGGGTTTTGAAAATAACTACATCCGTAGCCAGCGGGGACAAAAAGCTCTACAACATTGGCAAAATAAGCTGGCCCGACAAAGAGGCGCGATTGAAGTGGCCTCATCAGGGAAAGGAGTCTCTCTATATTGTGAAGACTTGGTTTGCACCCTGTATAAGAAAGAGTTCTCCCATATTAAAGAGCGGGCAAGGGCTGCCGGGGTCAGTCACTTTGTCTATCTGTGTGCAGGATTTCAGCAGGCTTTGTTCGAACTCCTACAAAAAGATTTTTGGATGAATACCAGCTTGTCACTGCGGGTAAAAAGAGAACATCGGAAGGTTTTGGGGCCAATGTTTCGCCAGGTAAATCTGGCAGTGGTAGCTGAGGAAACCTGGAAGGGAAAACTACGGCGGCTGGCCAAAGAAATCCAGTATGCCGTACGAACGGTTTACGTGGCTGATTCGATTGGTCCCCATGGTGTTATTGGCAATAACCTGCCTGCTCCCTGCACCTATTTGATTAACTTTCTGCAAACAGAGGTACAGCAGGAGGGACTGCAAGCGATTTATAACGATGCTTCCTCGAACTGGGTCAATTTAAATGAGAGAGTAAAAATGTGCTCAATGAGTTTGCCCACCCGAATTACACCCTATGGAATCTATCTCTCTCTTGCGGCTTACGGTGGGCACCTTCATAGTAACTTTGTCTATAACGCCAACTGTTTCAGCCGTGACACCGTGCAAAAACTCAGTGATCGGTGGCGTTTTATCTTAGAGAATGGCTGTTAGGCCGAGTTTGCTTGAATTACTGCGCCAAAAATATCAGCAAACTCTCAGTGGGGATGGGCGCAAATCATTCACTTTGCACCAGCGTTGGCCTGGTTACCGCCCTAGCCGGCAAGTGCTGGCATTCGCTCGCGGGAGTGGGTCTCTATAGCCGTAACGATTGAGTGATCATTCAGTTCAAGCAGAATCTCATCCAGACTCAGTAACTGCCAGCAGGCTCTTGCTCCTGTCTCTTCCATTTCTCCGCGTAGAAACTTACGTGCTAGTGCTGCCGCTGGGGCTGCAGGAATCCAGGGGCCATCGCCATTTAGGCCTAATACCTGCCAGCTGCGCGAGGCGCTTTCTCCATGGGCATTTTCCCCTGTAGCACGCACGATCATGCCGCCGTGTGGTGTGCCTCCCGGCCAGCGGTCACTGATCTTATGGCCAAGCTGGGCTAGGCGCGCAGTGGTTGCCGGTAGTTGTAGGCGCGCCAATTGGGCGCAAGCGGATAGGCCGATTTGCAGGGTTAGAGGCTCAAGGCCAGTGGCGAAGCGAGCACTGTGCATCTTGGGAAAATACTTCGGGCAGAGCTCTAGGTCGGGCACATCAAAGTCGCACAGCCAGCGTTTGCCCACTGGGTGGGCCAGGTTGATGGGGCGTAGATTTTTCCCTGCGTGGGATTCGCGCCAGTAGCCGCTCTGCAGCTGTGGAAAGCTGTGGCCAAGGGATTCAAAGCCAGCGCGTACCGTCGCCAAGCCACGATCTATTCGGTGTGCAGGTGCTATGGCAATGTCTACGGAGTGAATCACTGGCAGTTCAAGCTGGATCTCGGCGATTGCGGCGGAGCTCAGCCCGGGTAGGCTACTGGCGCCCGATACCATACTAATGCCTGCGGCCTCTGCGGCGGGGGACAGGCGGTGAAAATCGCACACGAAGCGACGACCATCGGAAATATCAATGTAAGGTGTGCGTGACTCAATGCAGGCTTTTGCAACCCGATAATCACTCTCTTTTTGGAAGGGGCCTGCGCAGTGAATCAAAAGATCCAGGTGGAGGGCTTTGAGTTGTGCAGCCAAGTTGACGGCATCTCTCTCCAGGCGTAAACCTTCGGCGAGCCCGCCGAGTCCCTCGGCACACTGGTCTGCCAGAGCCTTGTTGCGGCCGGCAATAATCAGCTGAATATTGGGCTCGGAGCTCAGCATTTGCGCAATGCGCGCGCCAAAGTTGCCGTAGCCGCCGAGTATTAATACGCGTTTGTTCAGGTTATTAATCACCTGGATCGCACTCCTCTCCCCTGAGGTTAGTTAGAGTGGATCATGCAATGGGGCAGTGACGTAAATCAAGAGAATCTTAGTGACTATTGATTAAATGACTGGCTGGCGGTTTATCACGATTTGCCTTTGCTTGGTGAGTACCGACGAATAAATAGTAATCTTAGGGGGACAACTATGACGTAAAAAGGGTCAACGGATTACCCCCGACAGGGTTCGTTATTCACGCCTTTTCGGCTGTTAAAGAAAACCAGGCGCTATCCCTTAGCCTTATCTAGTTTGTGTCTTACAGGGGCTAATCGATGACACTATTCACTTACTTGACGGTAACCTGATCGGCAGTCTTGTATATTATTTATTCATATATTTTGGTGTTTGGCGCGGACTTTTCTCTGGGGAGGTTAATATGCGGCAAAACGGTAATGCCCATATTCTGGTGTTGGGGGGAGATGGCTTTTGCGGTTGGCCTACGGCCTTGTTTTTATCGCGGCAGGGATACACGGTCACTATCGTGGATAACTTCTCAAGGCGTCGTATCGACGAGGAGTTGGGGGTGGAATCCCTGACACCGATTGAGAGTATTGGACAGCGCCTACAGTGCTGGTGGGAGACGACCGGGCTAAATATCCGGCTGCACAGGCTGGATTTGGCTTGTGACTACGAGCCGCTAATGGAGTTGATTGCCGAGACCCAGCCCGCTGCTATTGTGCACTTTGCTGAGCAACGCGCAGCGCCATATTCCATGAAATCCTCGCGTCATAAACGCTACACCGTTTCCAACAATATCAATGCCACTAATAATCTTCTCGCCGCGGTGGTGGATGCCGGCGTCGATAGCCATATCGTTCATCTCGGTACTATGGGAGTTTACGGTTATGGCTCTGCGGGCATGAAGATTCCAGAAGGTTATCTGGATGTGGAAATACCGATGGCAAACGGCCAGAGGGTGTCCCAGCAGATACTCTATCCCACTAACCCTGGCAGTATTTACCATCTGACGAAATCCCAGGATCAGCTGCTCTTTGCCTACTACAACAAAAATGATGGTGTGCGAATTACAGATTTACACCAGGGGATAGTGTGGGGGACACAAACCGTGGAAACCTCCCTGGATGAGCGCCTAATCAACCGCTTCGACTATGACGGTGATTATGGCACTGTACTGAACCGCTTTCTGATGCAAGCCGCTACCGGACATGAATTGACTGTACACGGTACCGGCGGGCAAACCCGTGCATTTATTCATATCTCCGATACTGTGCGCTGTATCCAGCTGGCGATTAACTCTCCTCCCGTCGCAGGAGAGCGGGTGCGTATCATGAACCAAATGACCGAAACCCATCGGGTGCGTGATCTCGCCAAAATGATTGCCGATGTGAGCGGAGCCAAGGTGGCATTTGTCGACAATCCGCGCAATGAGGCTGCAGAAAATGATTTATTTGTGGAGAATGCCAGCCTCTGCAACCTGGGTTTAAAACCGACATTTTTGGCCCAGGGATTACTGGAGGAAATCTCTGAAGTAGCGGGGAAATATGCCTATCGCTGCAATGCAGAGCTGATCCCGTGTCGCTCTTACTGGCGCAACCACAAAGTCCAGGAAAGTACTCCAGATGTTGAGACACCACACCTGCACAAAGTACTTGAGGGGGCCCAGAATTTGATTCGGCCCACTAACTCTTAGCCGACGACTGGAACTCCTATGCCAGGCTGGGATTGCTCTGCGCATGTGCCTCTGTCGATTACGGAGCAGAGTATTTACAACCTGAATCACCGCAAGGTACTGGCGGACCTGATTACCCGCGCGATGCGTATTAAGGGGGATGTAGATGTCGAACTGTTTGAGCGGGCTGTGCCCGCGGTTATAAATGCTTACCCTATTTTTCGCTGTCGCTACCGGGATGAGCCGGCTATCCGAAGTTTTGATGATATCGAACTGGACTATATGGATATTCGCCATATGAGCGAGGCGCATATTACCAGCTTCCTGCGCCAGTTCAGCAGTTCCCCCATGGATTTAAATTCGGACCAGCTGCTAGGCCTCAGCCTTTTTCGCACCGGTGAGGATGAATATATTTTCTTGACCAAGTGCCACCACATTATTACCGATGGTATTAGCCTGTCTCTGTTGTGGGCCGAATCCCTAGCTGCTTACCTGGCAATGGGAGCTGGGAAACCCTATAAGCCCCGCAAAGAATCCACCGATTTTGCCGATTATATCAATTTTGAGGAGACATACCTTGGGACGGAGCGCGGGCAAAAAGCCAGTTACTATTGGCGCAATAAGTTAGAGTTGCAGAGAGACGTTGTATGGCAGGCTTCGCACCAAGAGATTGTCTCAATTAATTGTAGCGAGGTGACTCTCAGCATTGACGGGGCCGATTTTGCACAGATTCGAGCCAATGTCAGTGATGCAGAAATTAGTTTGTTTGCCTTCTTATGCGCCGCCTACCAGCAAACTTTATGTGAATTTCTTCATCATGACTTTTGGCTAAATACCAGCCTGTCTCTGCGCTTAAAGCGAGAGCACCGCTATATTCTGGGCCCCATGTTTCGCTATGGCAATTTGTCAGTTTACAGAAATGAATCCTGGTCAGAAAAGCTCGTGCGTCTGTCACGAGAGATCCGGCATGCGATGCGCACGGCCTACGCTGCTGACTCAATTGGCCCTCACGGCAGTATCGGTCACAACCTTAACGCCTCAAGCTGCTTTCTTATAACCTTTCTTCAGGCGGAGGAGCATCATGAAGGGTTTACCGCTGTGTATACCGGCGAAACTTCAGAGTGGGTAGAAATTAGTGAGAATTTGAAAATACATACGACCCCGCTGCCAACGCGTCTCACCCCTTACGGAATTTACCTCTCACTGGCAGTCTATGGCGGCCAGTTACGGGCGAGCTTTATCTATAATGTGAACTGTTTCAGCCTTAAGCAGGTGGAGAGCATTGCAGATCGCTGGTGCCTTCGCTCAATCCATGGAGCGGATGAGAAAATGCCTCCCCTGTGAGTCTCCCATAGGCATTTCTGAGTGCTAGGCAGTGCGTATACCCAACTAGTGTTAAACAGATTGCAGTAGCCATCATGTCTCGTTGTGCCTTTATTACCCTCGTAAACAGCCCGGATTATGTGATTGGTGCGGTTGCGCTAAAACGTTCGCTGGAAAGGGTGAGGGCTACACACCCTTTGATAGCAATGGTGGTTGCCAATTCTGTGGATACGGAACCGCTGGAATTATCTGGATGCCTGGTGCGGGAGGTCAGCCCACCAGATTTTTCTGAGACATTTATCCAGCGCCACGAGCGCGCAGGACTTCACATGCGCGCGCCTTTCGATAAAGGGGAAAAACCTCGGTTTCATATTCCTCTGAATAATTTTTGCAAGCTGTCCCTCTGGCAGCTGGAGGAATATGACAAGCTAATTTTTCTCGATGCAGATATGTTGGTACTGCGCAATATCGACCACCTGATGGGATACCCTGAATTTTGTGCCGCGCCCAATCTCTATGAAAACTTGGACGGCTTTGGCCGAATGAATTCTGGCCTATTTACCGCCGTACCTAGTGTAGAAACTTACCGGAAAATGCTGGCATTATTGGATAGGCCGGGCGCATTTTGGCGGCGCACGGACCAGACTTTTCTGCAGGCATTTTTCCCTCGCTGGCACGGTATGCCTTATATCTACAATGCCTTGCAATATCTGTATCTGAATCTACCGCAATTATGGTTGTGGAGTAGCATTCATGTGATTCACTATCAATACGAAAAGCCCTGGCAAAAGGACCATACGAAAATGGAGCAGCTCAGACCCTTGATCGAATTGTGGTGGGCAGTCAATCAGGGTCGTGATATCGGTGCGAGAATCGAGCAGTTGACCCATGAGCAGAGTCAGTCAGTGAGTAGTGCCCAGTGAATATCGGCATCACTGGCGCCAGTGGCTATGTGGGGCAGTTTATTGTCCGTTACTTTCTCGATCATGGTTATAAAGTGCGAGCACTATCCCGCACAGGTCATAAATCTGGGTTATTTCCTTTTGCTACAGGTAGCAACTTTGAGTGGGTTGCTGGCGATATGGCGGATCGTGCAGTTCTATCCAGGTTTGTTAGTGGTTTGAATGCGATAGTGCACTGTGCCTATGATCACTTGCCTGGGCGTTATCGTGGTGGGGAAGGGGAGAATCTTTCCGGTTATCTCCAATCTAACCTGAACAGTACGCTGCTACTGATGCAAGTGGCTCATGCAGCCTCCGTGGATAAATTTGTTTTTATTTCCAGCAGGGCGGTGTACGCGACGGGGTGTTTGCGAGGCAACTTGTACGAGCATCAGGCGGCCTTGCCCGATACATTTTATGGGGCTTACAAATCGGCGGTGGAAGCGATGGTTTCCGCTTGGGCCCAGCAGCGCCAATGGCACGCGGTCTCCCTGCGTCTTACCGGAGTCTATGGTGTGGTGAATCCCCTCGAGCGCAGTAAGTGGTATGACATTGCTCGCGCAGTGGTGAGCGGTGAGCCCTTCACTCAAACCAGAGTTGCCACAGAAGTACATGGGGAAGATGTCGCCAGGGCGGTGGAGTTGGTCCTATCGGAGGCGGATGCCAAGGGGAGGGCGGTGAATTGCAGTGATCGCCTGGTGAGTTACCGAGAGGTGGCGGAGATTTTGCAGTCCATGTTGGGTAAGCGTAGCCCTCTGCCCCCAGAAGCTCAGGGAGAGCGGCCAGCAATAATGGATTGCGCCTATTTACAGGCCAAAGGGTTCCGCTTTGGTGGGGCGAAGCGTCTGCGCCACAGCCTGCGCCTCTTGGCGGAGGCTGTGAAGCTCGAACAAAAGCTCTGTCACTAACTATTGGGAAGCTGGATGTGGGTAGCCCTGCTTCAGCCGATTGGCCAGTGCATCAGTTCCAATGTTTCCCCACTCGCTTTTAGGCACCAGGCATTGCGATCCCAGTCTCCCAGTACAATGCGCTCTGCTGCAGCGTCATCAAGTGAGAAGGGGTGGCGACCGGGCCTGTGGGTGTGGCCGTGGATCAGGGTATTTACGTTGTATTCACGCATCACTCTTTCCACTTCCTCAGGGGTAACATCCATGATGTCTTCCGCTTTGCGACTATTCATGGCTTTGGAGGCGGCGCGAATCTGTGCGGCGATAGCGCGGCGTTCTCCCAAAGGCTTGGCCAGCAACCCCTGTTGCCAATTGGGGTCCCGCGCCTGACGCCGAAAAGTCATATATTCCTCGTCGCGAGTGCAGAGGCTGTCGCCATGCATTAATAGAACCTTCCGGCTTGCCAGAGTGAGGGTAGTTGGGTCTTGCAGTAGCACCGCACCTGTGCGCTGGGCAAAATCGGTACCGAGCAGGAAATCGCGGTTGCCATGCATTAGGTACAGTTCCACCCCGGTGCCACTGTAGTGGCTTAACTCCCGCATCACCTCTTCAATCAGGGGGGCATCGTCGTCATCGCCAATCCAGGCCTCGAAGAAGTCGCCGAGAATATACAGTGCTTCGGCACCGGCGGCGGGGCCGCGCAGAAAATCAAAAAAAGCCTGAGTAATCTCCGGTCGGTTCTCATCGAGGTGCAGATCGGAAATAAAATAAATAGACAATGTCCCCGCCTTAGAGCCTAAATGGGCTCGAAAAATTACTTGTCTGCGTAGTCGTCAGAAATGCTGATACCGGTGATTTCGATGGTTTCCATGGGTACGTCCTGATGAAAGCCCTTGCTGCCGGTTTTTACGCTCTTGATCTTATTGACCACGTCCATACCGTCGGCCACTTTGCCGAACACGCAGTAACCCCAGCCCTGGGTGTCTTTGCTGCGGAAGTTCAGGAAGTCGTTGTCCTTTACATTGATAAAGAACTGGGAGCTGGCGGAGTGGGGGTCCATGGTGCGGGCCATGGCCAGGGTGCCGGTGTCATTCTTCAGGCCGTTGTCCGCTTCGTTTTCAATGGACTCGCGGGTTTCTTTCTGCTCCATGTCGGGGGTCATGCCGCCACCCTGAATCATGAAGTTGTCGATCACCCGGTGGAAAATGGTCCCAGTGTAAAAATCGTCACGGCAGTACTGCAGGAAGTTGGCTGCGGTCTTTGGGGCCTTGTCGAAATCCAGTTCGATAGCAATATCTCCGTGGGTAGTGTGCAAGGTGATCATAAAATGTCCTATGAGGGTTGATTTCGGCCGGCATGATACCTTTTAGTCAGGAGCTGTAAAACGCCGAGTCGCGATATCATAATGGATTGCCTAAAAAGTGTGCGCCAACAGCAAAAATCATCGTCTGGCGCTCAGCTAAATAGGATATTCTGTGGCTCAAATAGGGTATAATTCGCCGTTTATGTTCGCACAGCTGTAAATAAGAGAATCCTATGACATCCGAGAGCAAGCCCGCTCACTTTTTACAGAACCTTATTCGCGAAGACCTGGCAGAGGGCCGGGTATCCCAGGTGGCAACCCGCTTTCCACCGGAGCCGAATGGATATCTACATATTGGACACGCCAAATCCATCTGCCTGAACTTTGGTTTGGCTCAGGAGTTTGGCGGCACCTGCAATTTACGTTTTGATGACACCAACCCGGCTAAGGAAGAGGAAGAGTTTGTCGATGCGATTAAGCGCGATGTCTCCTGGCTCGGTTTTGAGTGGAATGGCGAGGCCAAATATTCCTCGGATAATTTTGATCAATTGTACGAGTGGGCACTGCACCTGATTAAAGATGGCAAGGCCTACGTCTGCGATCTGTCCGCAGAAGAAGCTCGTCACTACCGTGGCACGCTGAAAGAGCCGGGCAAAAACAGCCCTTTCCGGGATCGCTCTGTCGAGGAAAACCTGGCGCTGTTTGAAAAGATGCGCAACGGTGAAATGGAAGAAGGCCAGTGCAGTTTGCGCGCCAAGATCGATATGGCCGCACCGAATATCAACTTGCGTGACCCGATCATCTACCGCATCAAAAAGATGGCTCACCACCAGACCGGTGATAAGTGGTGCATTTACCCCAGCTACGATTTCGCTCACGGCCAGTGTGATGCGATTGAGGGTATCAGCCACTCCATATGTACTCTGGAGTTTGAAGATCACAAGCCCCTGTACGACTGGCTGATCGAGAACCTGCCGGTGCCTTCGCGCCCGCGTCAGTACGAATTTGCACGTCTGCACCTCAACTACACCGTGGTATCCAAGCGCAAGCTCAAGCAACTGGTAGACGAAGGCCATGTAGATGGCTGGGATGACCCCCGCATGCCGACCCTGTCCGGTATGCGCCGTCGCGGCTTTACTCCGGCCTCCATTCGCAACTTCTGCGAGATGATTGGTGTAACCCGCTCCGATTCCGTCGTCGATGTGAGCATGCTGGAGTACAGCATTCGCGACGACCTGGATAAAAATGCACCGCGCGCTATGTGCGTGATGGAGCCTTTGAAGATCACCCTGAAAAATTACCCGGAAGGTCAGGAAGAACTGTTGTCAGCACCGGGCCACCCAGTGCGGGACGATCTGCCGGCCCGTGAACTTCCGTTTGGCCGCACTCTCTATATTGAGAAAGAGGATTTCCGCGAAGAGGCCAACAAGAAGTACAAGCGTCTGGTGCTGGGCAAAAAAGTTCGCCTGCGCAACGCCTATGTGATCTTTGCGGAAGAAGTCGTGAAGAACGATGCCGGTGAAATTGTTGAGGTGATCTGCTCGGTTGATCTGGACACCCTGGGTAAGGACCCGGCCGACGGCGTTAAGCCGAAGGGCGTTATTCATTGGGTATCTGCCGATAACAATGTCGATTGCGAAGTGCGTCTCTACGATCGCCTGTTCAACGATGCGGCGCCGGATGCCGGCGGTAAAAACTTCCTCGACTGCGTAAACCCGGACAACCTGCAAATCCTAAAAGGCTGTAAGGCGGAAATCGGCCTGGCCAAAGCGGAGCCGGAGCAGGGCTACCAGTTCGAGCGCAACGGCTATTTCTGTCGCGACAGCAAGTACGGCAGCGCAGAAGCGCCGGTGTTTAACCGCACCATTGGTCTGCGCGATAGCTGGGCTAAAGAGCAAAACAAATAGCAAGGCGAAGAGCTGCCCGAGCGGCAGTTTTCGCGGTTGGGTCAGGGGCTGGCCCAGCCAGACAGCAAAAAGAATTTGAGAGAAAAGATGTCTCTACAGGTCTACAACACGTTTTCCGGGAAGAAAGAACCCTTCGTACCATTGGTGGAAGATCAGGTGCGCATGTATGTGTGTGGCCCCACCGTGTACAACCGCGTGCATATTGGCAATGCCCGCCCTGTGGTGGTGTTTGACACCCTGTACCGGGTACTGAAAAGAAACTTCAGCGATGTGATTTACGCGCGCAATATCACCGATATTGACGACAAAATCATGAAGACCGCGCGGGATAACGGCGAGGAAATCGGCGTGCTGTCGGCGCGCTATGCCCAGGCTTACTACGAGGATATGGCCGCGCTCAATAACCTGGAGCCGGATATCGTTCCCTACGCCACCCAGCACTTGCCGGAAATGATCGCGATGATCGAAAGCCTGCTGGAGAAGGGCCACGCCTACGCCGCCGAGGGCCATGTGCTGTTCGCGGTGGAGTCCATGCAGGAATACGGTCAGCTGTCCAAGCGCTCCCTCGACGATATGCTCGCCGGTGCGCGGGTGGAAGTAGCGCCTTACAAAAAATATGCCGGTGACTTCGTATTGTGGAAGCCCTCCTCAGAAGAAGAGCCCGGTTGGGACAGCCCCTGGGGTCGCGGTCGTCCTGGTTGGCACCTGGAGTGCTCGGCCATGATCAAGAAGCATCTGGGTGACACCATCGATATTCACGGCGGCGGTCGCGACCTGACCTTCCCCCACCACGAGAATGAGCGGGCCCAAAGCTGCTGCGCCAATGGCGTGGATTTTGTGCGCTACTGGATGCACAACGGCTACGTGAATATCGACGGCGAGAAGATGTCCAAGTCCCTGGGTAACTTCCGCATGGTCAAAGACCTGCTGAGCCAATACCCCGGTGAAGTGCTGCGTTTCGCACTGCTGTCTGCCCACTACCGCTCTGAGCTGAATTTCAGTGCTGACTTGCTGGATCAGGCATGGCGCACCCTGGATACCCTCTACGGTGCACTGCGTGAAACGGAAGTGGTTGAGGCGCAAGCGGCAGATTTGGCCGGCACCGCTTTTCTTAAAGCATTGGAAGATGATCTAAATACCCCCATCGCCATTAGCGAGCTGCACCAGATCGCCCGCGATTTGAATAAGGCCGAAGACGCCGATAAAGCGCGCCTGAAAGGTTTGTTGCTGGCGGCCGGTGAAATGCTCGGTATTTTGCAGCAAGACCCGGAAACCTGGTTCAAGCAGGCCCGCGGTGGCGAGGAAACTATTTCCGCAGAGGAAATTGAAGCGCTGATTGAAGAGCGCGTGCAGAGCAAGAAAAACCGTGACTTTGCCCGCGCCGATGAGATTCGCGAAGAGTTAAAATCAAAAGGTGTGGTGCTTGAGGATAGCCGCGAGGGCACTAAGTGGCGCCGCGAGTAGGGCGCCTCTATCCCCTAAACAACATCCTTAAACTAAGCTCACTGATTTCTCCCTGGCTGGTCGCAGCTGGGGAGAAAAAGCCATTCGAATTTCATTTGTAGAAGCGAACCATGAAAAAAGTACTCTTTCTGATCTGCTCCGCTGTAGCCCTTGTCGCACTGACCGCCTGTGAGCCCAAGCGCGGCTCCGATGCCTGGTGTGAAAAAATGGATAAAGTGCCCAAGGGCCAATGGACCCTGGATGATGGACGCGACTACACCAAGTACTGCGTATTCAACCAAAAGCCGGAAGAGGAATAAGCGGGCCTATAGTCGTTGTTCTTCGTCGATTCTTACCAGCACTTCTTCCGCCCGCTGACCGGTAAATACCGCGAACAGGTGGTTGAGTGCTTGCGTCTTTTGTATGAGCGTCTGTACACCGCCAAGGCTGACTACGGTGAGTCTCTGCTGCGCGAACAGATTCTGGAAATTTTTGCCGAGGCTCTGACCCGCGCGCCCCAACTCGATAGCGAGGACGGAGTGCAGGATCCCGAGGGCCGCTTCCGCAACCTGCGCGATCAAGCCGTCTGGGTACTGAACAGCCTGGTGGAATTCGGTTGGCTGGAAAAGCAGGTAGACAGCGCCACGCTCACCGCCACCTATCCGTTTAGCCGCCGGGGCCGCCTTTTTACTCAGCCGCTAGTGGAAGTGAACGGCACCCGCGTGCGCACCCGCCACCGCAATACCCGCAACACCTTAAATGCCCTGGAAGCCTTTGCCAGCCGAGGTGAAATCCACGATCTGATCGATGCCTGGGAATACTCCGAGCGTATCGTGGCGGATTTCACCGATATGATCGCCGAGCTGGAAGAGCGCAAGCGGGAAATGGTGCGGGAGGTGGAAGCCCAATTGCTGGTGCAGCAGGCCACCGATGAGTTTTTCTCCTTTATGGAGAGCCGCTTCCAGCCGGACCTGGCTATTCGTCTGTCTGCGGACAGCGTGGAAAAACATCGCGATTCCATCAACCGGGTGATTGACTGCATTCGCCGCAAGGAGGATATGCAGAAAGCGGAGTGGGAGAAGCGCCTGCGCCAGCTGCTGCCAGAATTGATGCAGCCCGGCCAGTCCCTGCTGTGGCTGATGCTCGATACCATCGAGGACCGTATGCGCCGCGCCTGCGAGGTGAAGTTGCCCGCGTTGCGCCGCGCGTTACAGGGTTTTACCAAGCGCGCGGATATTATTATTCGCCAGCTCAGCTACCTGCACAGCCAGGCCGAGGGCGAGTTTGCGGATTTGTGCCAGCGTCTCGGTGAGAGCCAGCAAAAAACACAAATTCTCGAGCAGCTGGGCGAACAGTTAGGTGGCTTCCAGCTGCGCCTGTTTGACCCCAAACAAACCCAGCTGTGGCAGCGCAATCGCCGCCAGCCGGTGAATACCCGGGTCGAAGATGAACCCCCCATCGGTGAAGAAAACCGTCGCGAGATCGAGCTGCAACAACTGCTCGACCAGGCGTTTAATTTCAACAACAGTAACCTGCGCGATTATCTGAGTGATGCTCTCGGCACCGGCCGCCAGATCAACAGTCGCAACCTGCCATTGCGCGATGCGCGTGATCTGCTCGCTATGAGCCATGTGATCGAAGCGGCGGCGGTGAACCAGAGCGGTGCCGCCGACTTGCAGGTGAAATTTACCGGTGAAATCGCCAGCAATGATTATTTCACCGAATTTGACGAATATATCCTGGAGCTGAAAAACAGTGATTGAACAGGCTTTGGATGAGGCCCTGGCGCAGTGTCGCCTGAACCGCAGCGAATTTTCCGAGCTGCTGGTGCGCCTGTTGGATTACGGCGTTATTTGCCGGGATGAAAGCGTTATCGAAACCACGCTTTACGATCGCTTCCAGCGCTGCGAGCAGCTGGTGCGCGAGTGGTTGGCCCCGCTGGGATTGCGTTTGCAGCACGACAGCCGTTTCCAGTTTATCCGCGTGTATCCGCCCGGCGCCGAAGTGCCGGGTCTGCCGGATCAGGAAGAGCCGCACCACGGCGGCTTCCGCGCCCGTCTCAGTCAGCAGGAAGTAGCCGCGATTCTCGCCTTACGAGTGGAATACGATAAAGCGCTGCGGGAAGGGCAGGTGGATGAGAGTGGTTGCGCCGCGCTGTCACTGGAAGCCCTGGAACTGGGCATGCGCAATCTGCTGAAAATGTCCCTGCCTGATAAACATGCCGAGCGTAAAAACCTGCTGAAGAAATTGCGCCAGCTGCGTCTGGTGCAGTTCAGCAGCGAAGAAGTGGAGACCAGTGCGGAAGTTTGGTTGCGCGTGCGCCCGACCATCGCCCACTTTGTCAGCGAGTCAGTATTGCACCAGCTGATCGACAGCGAAGCCCCGCCCGCAGTGGAGAGCGAGGCCACTCAAACTGATGAAATTGATGAGGCTGAAGAGGCGGAACAAGAGCAAGCGCTCGAACGCATCACTCCTGAAGTCGAAGATAACAGCCTGTTTGAGAGTGAAGCCGCTTCCTAGTTGAAAATAGAGGCCGCAGTAGCGGCTATAAAAAATCGAAAACATTCGACCGCCCGGGTTTGCGTAAATCATGCCCGGGAGCCTCGGAGAGGGGTGTCGGCTTCCCGCCAGTAAAAAGACCCTGCTTTTGAAAAGACCGTTTTTTTGAAAAGACTATGTTCCTAAAAAAACTGATCCTGATTAACTGGGGCAATATCCCGCAGTTGGAATATGATTTCGGCCCGATCAACCTGTTTTCCGGTGGCAACGGCTCCGGTAAAACCACGGCGGCCGATGCTATCCAAACATTGATGACCGCCGCCCACGACACCCTGTTTACCTTTAACCCGGGGCAGGATGAAACCACCCAGCGCGGCCGTGGTGGCAAGCAGGTGCGGACACTAGCTTCTTATGTACTGGGTTGTGACGACGGCAGTTACGCTCGGGTAGAGCCCACCGACTGTTACATTGCCGGTATTTTTCACCCCACCAGCGGTGAAGACGATGCTGAGCCTTTTACTGCAGTGATGGGTATTCGCGCACACCTGGATAACAGCAGCAAGCCCGCCCAGGCTCGCCAGAGTGATTTGCGCTTTTTTGTATTCCCCGGTGAACAGTTGGTGATGGGCGATTTTGTCCGGGATTACACCGATGGCAAACACCTGCTGCCGCTGGATAAATTCAACCAGGTCCTGAGCAAGCAGTTCGAAAAAGTAGAGCAGTACGACAAGAAAAAGGCCTACCTGCGCCGCCTTTACGGCGCACTGCGTGGACGCCGCGATGCGGTCTCTGATCGCGAGGCCATGCACGCCGCGCGCACCTTTGCCAATTTTATGGCCTACAAGCCAGTAAAAAGCATCAACGATTTTGTCGCCCAGGAAGTATTGGAAAAACGCGATCTGGGTGATGCCATCCGCTCCGTCTCCGAGCTGATGAAAACCATTCACAGCATGGAGCAGGAAGCCCGCCAGATTGTAGAGCGGGTCAGTTCCCTGGAGGCCATCGCCCAGTCGGTAGAGCTCTACCGGGAGCAGTGGTTGCAGTTGCGGGTGCAGGAATATTTGTGCGCACGCCACCGCCAGCAGCGGGTGCAAAAGAGTTATCTGAGCGGCAAGAACGACCAGAAAAAACTGCGCAGCGATCTGGACAACAATGAGCGCGAAGTGCGCGTCGCTTCCGAGCGCGTCGAGCAACTCAATGGCCAGCTGGTAGAGCTTCAAGCCCAGCGCCTGGGTATCGATGCGCTGCGCAATAAGGACGAACTGGAACAGCGTATTAACAATGCCTTGAGCCTTCTGTCCCAGCAGCACACCCCCATGTCTGCCGAAGAGGCCCGCTGGCGTGAGAACCGCGAGGCCGCCGAAGAATTATTAAATCTGCTCAACTCCACCTCCGCCGAGCTGGAAATTCCCGCCTTCTCCGATAAAGCACTGGTGCAGGCGATCAAGCAGGTAGCCCGCGAGGAAGACCTGCCGGATCTGCACAAGTTGCTGGGCAAGGACTGGATTGACCTGGCCGCATTGGAGCCACTGCGCGAGCGCGCTGCCAGCAGTGAGGCCCTACAGAACCGCCTCTACGACCTGCTGGATAGCAGTGGTAAAGCTGGCGTCGGTGATGAGGTTTCCCCCAAAGAGCAGATTGCCCAGCAGGCCTCCCGCTGGGAGCAAAAAGTACAGCAGCTGCAAAAGCAGCTGCGCACCCAGGAGAGCCGCATTCAGCATCTCCAGGCCAACCGCGTGCGCTACCCCCAATCGGTGGAAGCGGCCCTGGCCGTAATTCGCGAGCAGTGCCCGGAGGCAGAGCCCCGTGTCCTGTGTGATTATGTGGAAGTGCTGGATGAGCGCTGGCAGATGGCGATTGAAGGCTATCTGGGCGGCGCGCGTTTCTCGATTATTGTGGAGCCGGAACACGAGGCCCGCGCGATTCGCTTAGTGCGCGGCCTGCCCGGTCGCAATAACCGCGCCCGGGTGATCCAAGGGGATAAAGCCCGCCGCGATGCGGAGCGCCTGGATACGCCGTCGGGCTCCATTATCGAACTGATGGAGTTCACCCATAAAACTGCCGAGCACTATTTGCGCGCCTCTTACGGTGCCGTGGTGCAGGTGGAGGATGAACACGAGCTGCGCGGCACCCGCCGGGGCCTGACTGCCGACGGTATGGCCAGTGGCAACTACAGCATGTGGCGCTGCGATATGGACGATGCCGAGCTGGTCTTCGGCCAGGGCGCCCGCGCCCGCGCACTGGCGGCGCAGCAGCGCGCTATGGAGCAGTTGCTGGAAGAGGCCGCCCACGTCAATGAGCGCCACCAGCTCTACCGCCGAGTTACCAACGCGGTGCGCGGACTGGCGAATATCAAGCTGTTGTCCATTGTGGATTCTGCCCTGGCGGCCCAGCGCGAATGGCGCAGCGCCGAGCGGGCTCTGGAAAACCTGGACCTGAAGGACTTCGAGCAGTTCGAGCAGCAGGTCGATGAACTCAAGGCCCAGCTTAAAGATCAGCAGAAGCAGCTGTCTGATCTCCAGCGCAAGCATGGCTCTCTGGAGACCAAGCTAAGAAGCAACGAAAAACTCTTATACGCGCTGTCTGGCGAGCTGGAATCCCTGGACGATGCTGCCAGTGACAGCGAGGAAATGGTAAGGCGCATTACCGCCATCGATCCCACCTTCGATGCCGAGCAAGTGCTGGTTACTGCCGACGAGCAGGTAGAGCGCGCCGCCGACAACTTCGACTTCTCAGCGGATATCGAAAGTTGGCAGGGACAGCTGGAGAAATACAGTCGCCAGTTGGATCGCGCGGTGATGGAGTACAACGCCACCTGTGCCAGCGTCGATACCCTGGTGTTTGAGCCGGACTTGAGTGGCGGCCACAAAGATGGCTTGTTCAAGTTGATCAGCGGTCTCGGCGATCAGGTAGAGACCCTGCGCAACCGCCTGAAGAATAACCTGCTGGTGGAGCGCCATGATCAACTGCTGGGATTGAAAAAATCCTTTAACACCACTTTTGTAACCCACTTGTGCCACGCTATTTACCAGTCCATTAACGATGGTAAGCGCGTGTTGGATGATCTGAACAAAGAGCTGGAACACCACCGCTTTGGCGCCGACCGCGAGCGCTTCCGTTTCGACTACCAGTGGGTGGCGGAATTCAAGGAATACTGGAGCTTCTTTAAGGCGGTAATTGAACTGCCGAATCTGGGTGAAGAGCAGAGCTTGTTCGACACGGACTTGGCGCCCAAGCACCGCAAGGTGCGGGATCGCCTGTTGAGTATGCTGCTGAGTGAAGACGAGCAGGTAGCGCGGCGCGAGCTGGATCGAATCAGCGACTATCGCAACTACCGCAGCTATGAGATCTATAAAGAACCGGAGGGCAAGGAGCCGATTGCGCTCAGCCAGTACGGCACCGGTTCCGGCGGTCAGCTGGAAACGCCGGCTTATATTATCCGCTCCGCAGCGGTCACTTCGGCCTTCCGCTTTGGTGAAAGCGGCAGCCATTTGCAAATGGTGCTGGTGGATGAGGCCTTCTCCAAAATGGATGAGTCTCGCTCCAAGGAAGTGATCCGTTACCTGACCGAAACCCTGGGCTTACAACTGCTGTTTATTATGCCCAGCAGTAAATCCGGTCCTTTTATGGACCTGATCTCGAATCAGTTTGTATTCAGTAAGTGCCCCAGTGCAAAGCCCATCGGCCAGCTGAATACCCGGGTGTATGTCGATCGCAAGGTGTGCAACCAGGAGCGTATCGCCGAACTCTGGGCCAATCACCGCCGCACGATTCGCCAGCAGGCGTCGCTGGATTTTATGGACCTGGTAGAAGTAGAGGGATAGGTATTTTCGGGGGAAACCCCTCCATTGGCAGGGAGGCAACCGATGGAAAAGACATTGCCCTATTGGGTAGAGGAAAACCCGCTGTTAATCGGCATCCTGAATTTTATTCTGGATCGGCGGGATAGCCAGCTGGAACGGGGCAAGGAAGCCCGCATTAGTTTCAGGCTGGATTTGCGCGCTGGCAGTAAGCGCTGGTTGGAAGTGTTGGAGCCCCTCAGGGACCCCGACCAAGACGAGCAGGAGCTGTGGAATGAATTGCAGCACTTTGCCAGTGAGTATCAATGTTTTGCAGTAAAACCGAACCCTAAACGGCGACCGGGTGTTGCAGAGTGGCAGGGTGCTCAGCTGATCTTTCGGGACGCCAGTGAAGAGCAGCTGCGCCTGTGGCTCAATCGTCCATCCCCCAACTTGCGCAAGTCTGCCTGGACCAGTCTGCTGGAGCCCTATGCCGATCGCTTTGAGAATCCCGCGGCTTTTCCCGTAGAGGGTTTGGAGCTTCAAGCGGGCTTCGACTCTGCCGAGGAGATGGTCTCCTGCTGGGCCGCGATAAGACGGGAATTGATTTTTGCCGAGCAAATCACCTGGCGGCAATTGGCCGCGCGCTGCTTTAAAGGGGATTCCAAATATCTTGATTTACCTAGTCGCCAGTCCCTGGTGCGTAACCTGTTTCCGGAGCTGAGCCGAAAAATTCGCGAGCGCCAGTTATTACTTCACGCCTACCTGCCGGAACAGTTTACGCAGGTGATTTTTATAGAGAACCAGGATACTTTTATCAGCCTGGCGGAATTGCAGCCCAGCTCCACGGCGCTGGTGTATAGCGAGGGCTATCAGGGGGGTACGGATCGGATTCGCAATTATGGTATTACTCGCTTTAGCACGATTAATTCGGCCACTACAGTTTCTCGGCAGCAATTTTCACAGTGGTGGTATGGCGATAATTTGGGTTCACTTCCCGTTTTCTTTTGGGGGGATCTGGATTATGAAGGGCTGCGTATAGCCGCCGCGCTGAAGAAAAGTTTTCCTGAGTTGCAGTGTTGGCGGCCCGGTTATGATTTGTTACTCAACTCTCTGCACGCCGGCAAAGCCCATTCTCCCGACTTGGCGGAAAAGCTCGGGCAAAAACCCATCGAAATGATCGGCTGCCAATATGCGGATGATTATTTGATCCCAGCTATCTCGGCCAATAATTGTTTTGTGGATCAGGAGGCCGTCAAAACAGAGGCTTTGCTGGAGACTCTTCCTTAACGCTGGGCCTTTTGTCGCTATCAGATAAATTCTTCTTCCTCTTAACTCTGTGCTGGCTGTTGCAATCGTTTCAGTCAGCCTTAAAGCTTGTTTTTTATGCGCGAGATCTCGGAAGATACAGAAAATATACGGTAAAAATGCCCTTTAAAAATAACAAGGGAAGTTTCTGGAGATCTCTATGCGTCAGTTTTCCATTTTGGTCATTTTTGCTTTGGCCTTCGGCGGCGCCGCTGTTTTATATGAGAAGGAAAGCCGTAAAGTTAAAGGCGTACTGACTCAGATTACCGAACTGCAGGCGCAGATGGGAGATTTGCAGGCAGAGGTCAATCGGCTCAACAGCGAGTTGGAAGCGGTTAAGCTGGCCGAGCGCCGACGACCAACGCTAAGCACTATGGCCAGCCGTATCCGCCGAGAGTCCAGCACCTCCATGCCGCCCAAGCCCGTCGTGGAAAAGCGATTCGAGCAAAAACGCTCCGCTTTAATTGCCTCCGATGTCACCAAGGCTCCCCCGGCTATCCAATCGGGGGAGGAGCAGGGTGGCCGCGAGAGTGATGAGTGGTCACGTCCCACGATGGATGCAGACCAATATCAACGGGAGTCCTCAAAAGAGGAGGTGCTGGACCCCTACCAGTAATTTTCAATCACCGGTTGATTCCTGCTGTAAAGCCCGCAAAATACCTGCCTCTTGGCACACAATGCGCCAGGTATTTCGCGGGTTTGCTGTGTCTGGCAAACGCGTTTTATAGCCACTGATTGTGAGGGGGCGATCCGGCCATGTCGTTAAATAAATTCTACTTATCGCTCAATAGTCAACTCGAAGGTCTGCTATCCGCCGAGAGGGATTGGCTGGCCAATACTGCCAATGCCAGCGCTCTGTTGTTTATGGAGTTGGAGGATATCAATTGGGCGGGCTTCTACTTTTTGCATGATGATGAGCTGCGTCTGGGGCCTTTTCAGGGCAAGCCCGCCTGTACACGTATTCCCGTAGGTGCCGGAGTTTGCGGTACGGCGGTATCCAGCGGAGAATCTCAACTGGTAGAGGATGTGCACCTGTTTCCAGGCCATATCGCCTGCGATGCGGTTTCTGCTTCTGAAGTGGTCATTCCACTTTACGATAATAACGGCCGCTGCCTTGGGGTGCTCGATATCGATAGCCCGACCGTTGCCCGTTTCACCGCAGAAGATCTGGCTGGCTTACAGGGCTTTGCCCAAGTACTGCTGAAATCTTCAGACCTGCCACAAAGCTAATGGCACTACTGTGGCAGAAGCAGGTGGGAGACACCTGTTATGAGGTGCGCAACCACGGCGCCAGCGTACGTTTGTACAGCAACGGGGTTTTCCATTCCCAGTGGAATCCTCGCGATCCCCTTAAGGGCTCCCTGTGGGAGCTGCTTCTGCTGCCGGCCTTCTTTCTGCCAGAGAAGCGTCTGAACTCTGTATTGTTATTAGGTGTTGGGGGCGGTGCCTTGATCCGCTTGTTACAGGCTTACACCTCGGCGAAACGTATTGTTGGGGTGGACCTGGACCCGGTTCACCTACAGGTGGCCCGCCGCTTCTTCGGAGTTAAGGATGTAGAGCTGGTACATGCCGATGCCAAAGAGTATGTGGCAGATTACCTGCAAAACCCCTTTGCTGAGCCGTTTGATCTGGTAATCGATGACTTATTTGGTCATTTTCAGGGGGTGGCACAGCGCGCCGTGCCCGCAAGTCAAGAGTGGTGCGCCAACTTAATGCGCCTATTGCATCGGGATGGGGTTTTAGTGAGTAACTTTGGCGATCTTCAGGAGCTCCGAGACAGTGCCTGGCGTCAAAAGGCTTTGCGCAGCCGTCTGCGTGGCGCCTGGATGGCCTACATGCCCCAATACGAAAATCATATTCTGGCGGTGAGCAGGAACATGCTTTCACTGGCGGAGCTGAAGAAGCGCGTTCCAGCCAAAATCAATCCCGGTAGTCCCAGTTGTCGCCTGTATGCTCATCATCGACTTCTGCGTTGAGTTATCTGTCTGGAGCGCCCTGGCGGCTCGATAGGCAAAGAGAAAACTGCCACTGTCGTTTTTTTGTTGGGTGTTGTTGGCGCCCTTTCTCACTGCCTGTCTATACTGACATTAGCGACTTATTACTCCAGGGCTCGTTAATGCGGTACAAAACAGTTGAGGAAGTTATTCAGGAAGGAAGGGATTTTCATGCCAAATTGGCGCTGCAATACGAAGAGTATGAGCAGCTTGCCACCAACAAGCGGGTTGAGCTGCTCCTAGATCAGCTTCGACGACGGGAAGACTCCATGAAGCATTCACTGGAGAACTTCCACGCCGATTTGCCGCCAGGTGCCTTGCACACCTGGGTGCAATTTGCCCCGGAAGGGCGCGAGAAGGAGTTTCTGCAGCGCCTGCGCAGTATCGATATAGATAATCTAGATGACATTGCCAAACTGGCTATGGATATTGAGATTTATCTGGCTGACCAATACCGGGATCTGGCCCAGGGGGCGGAGACTCCCTCGGCGCGTGAAGCCTTCGAGCGCTTGCGACAATTGGAAGAGCTGGAGGAGCACACCCTCTCGATGAACCTGTTTAATTTGCGCGACTACTAATCCTTACGACTCAGCTGGTCCGCAAATTTGATTTTTGTCTCCTGGCGACTGCTCGCCTAATTTAGATAAACGCCGGCAAACTGCGCCCTAAGGGCGCAGCCGGTATACACAGAAGCCTTTTTCTTTGTTGATCAACTGCACCTCAGAAAAGTAACGCGGCCCCTTCTTGAGCAGCGGAATAAACTCATTCACCACAAAGAGTGCCGTACCGGTTATTTTCAATAACCGTGCGCTTTGTTGCAGAAAGCGATCGGTGAGATCGCCCTCCACCTGGAACCCCTGATGGAAGGGCGGGTTGCACAGCACCAGGTCCGCAGCACCGCTTTCCAGCTCTGCCCCGGCATCGGAGGGCAGCACTACGCCCTTGATACCCTGAGTTTGAAAATTTTTCTTACAGGCGAGTAGGGCAGCGGCATTATTGTCGATAGCGGTAAAGTGGAAGCTCCCCAATGACGCTAGTCGGGCACTGAGATAACCGTAGCCACAGCCGAGATCGATGACTTGAGCGCCCTCCTTGGGAAGCTCGGTGGTGAGCTGTTGGGCCAGCAGGGCGCTGCCCTTATCAATCTTATTCCAGCCAAACAGGCCGGGCTTGCTATAAAGACCCCCAAGCTCCGGCAGGCTGCGTAGCTGCGGGTAATCCTCCTCACCGATAGGTGTTCCACCTTGGGGATGCTCCACCAGGTTAACACTGCAATAATCGTTGCCGTACTTTTGCAGATGCTTACTGCCATCCAGGCGCTCGGCAACTTTAGCCGCATAGCTTTTAATGCCGCTCTGCTTTTCCCCTAACAACACCAGTTCACCGCCCTCACCGAGAAACCGTGGGGCCTGGTTGATAATATGGTGAACGACGGCTTTTTCCTTGGAGACCGAATAAACAATGCGGCGGTAGCGGCGATCCAGCTCTTCAAGGTGAAAGTCGTTATAGAAGCTGCGCCCAACCTTACCCTGGGCCAGCTCGGCAATATCCCAGCGGTTGGTAAGGAGGTCACCTTCGAAGTGAAAGCCCGGCTGTAGTAAAGGCTTGCTGTTTTCATCGGCGATCCACAGGGTTTCACTCGGGACCTGTGAGATTTCTTGGAGGAGAAGCGAGGACATAGTCTTTATTGTACCGAAGCGATTTCTTCAGAAGTTAACAGCCGGTATTCGCCTTCCTGGAGCTCTTCATCCAGGAAGATATTGCCGATTCTCTCCCGGTGCAGTTCGATTACCCGGTTGCCCAGGGCGGCAAACATACGCTTGACCTGGTGGTAGCGGCCCTCACCGATGGTTATGCGCACTTCGTTAGCGTAGAGAATCTCAAGCTTGGCCGGCTTGGTTCTTTTCTTTTCATTGTTGAGCCAGATGCCTTTGGCAAACTTTGCCACCGCATCTTCCTCAATTTTCTCTGCCAGCAGAGCGTAATAGGTTTTCTCACAGTGGTGGTTCGGCGAGGTCACTTTGTGTGACCACTGGCCATCATCGGTGAGTAGCACCAGCCCGGTGGTATCGATATCCAGGCGCCCGGCAATATGCAGCTTGGCTTTGTTGGGCTCGTCAATCAGGTCCAGCACCGTAGGGTGTTCGCCATCTTTGGTCGCGCTTACATAGCCCAGGGGTTTGTTCAACATAATGTAGCGTGGCCCCGGCTCGTGCAGGGGCTCGCCGTCCAAGTACAGTGCATCGCTGGCCTGTACCTTGGCGGCCGGATCGGTGATGACCTCGCCGTTAACGCTGATGCGCTCCGCCTTGGCGGCGCGCTTCACATCGGAACGGGAGAGGTCAGTCACCTGGCTGACCGCCTTATCCAACCGTATAAAACTAGCCAATCTTGCGTTCACCGGAATCGACAGATTGGTAGATCAGGGTATTGATGGTCATTGGGCCAACACCGCCGGGCACCGGGGTGTAGGCGGCAACGCGCTCAGTTAGCGGACCCAGTTCGATATCGCCCACACCGCCTGGGTGGTAGCCGGCATCGACAACCACTGCGCCATCTTTAATCCACTCGGCCTTAATAAACTCAGGTTTGCCCACGGCGCCCACTACGATATCGGCGCGGCGGATATGTTCGGCCAGATCTTGAGTGCGGGAGTGGCAGATAGTTACGGTGGCGTTGGCGTTCAACAACATGGCAGCCATCGGCTTACCCAGGATAGGGCTGCGGCCCACAACTACGGCGTGCTTGCCTTCCATTTCGATATTGTAGGCCTCCAGTAGACGCATAATGCCTTTGGGGGTTGCGCAGCCATAGGCTTCTTCACCCATTGCCATACGGCCAAAACCCAGGCAGGTCACGCCATCTACATCTTTCTCCAGGCTAATCGCGTCGAAACAGGCACGCTCATCGATCTGTGCCGGCACCGGGTGCTGAAGTAGGATACCGTGGACGTTGGGGTTGGCGTTGAGCGCCTCAATCTTGGCGAGTAACTCTTCAGTGGTGGTGGAGGAGGGCAGTTCCACCTGCATGGAATCCATGCCGATACGGCGGCAAGCATTGCCCTTCATCTTTACATAGGTAGCTGAAGCGGGGTCATCACCCACCAGGATGGTCGCCAGGATTGGCGTTTGCCCACCGCTCTTCTCTTTTAGTAGGGCTACCCGAGCCGAGAGTTCTTCTTCAGTTTTCTGTGCCAGGGCCTTGCCGTCCAGAACCAGTGCAGACATAGATGCTATCTCTAACAATAAAAAATCGATGGCTAATAGACCGGAGTCTGCTTCAGCACCTACTGTATATAGAAGGGCGGAAGCAGGCGATTTTTAAAAACGCTTACTTTTTATCCGGTCGGATTTGCGAAGTGCGCCATTTTCGCACAGGTTGGAAATAATTTCGCCACTTCTGGGCCCAGATAGGCAAAAGGATAAACTTCTTTAAAAATAATAGCTTAGAAGCGTTGACATGGGCCGGGGGTATCATTACTATGCACGCACTTCGCAGCTACAGCGACTTACACAACCACCTACGGGGCGGTTAACAGGGTCAAAGAGATGCGAATGATTGGAAAAACGGGGCATAGCGCAGTCTGGTAGCGCGCCTGCTTTGGGAGCAGGATGTCGGGGGTTCGAATCCCTCTGCCCCGACCAATTTTCCGGGTTCACCTTGCGCCCGTAGCTCAGCTGGATAGAGCATCCGCCTTCTAAGCGGATGGTCGCAGGTTCGAGTCCTGCCGGGCGTGCCATCTTCACAAGATGGTGCTGGTTTGGCAAAAAGGACTTAGTCTGAAGCCAGATTGGCTGCAAGAGATATCCGGCAATCAGTACTGCCACAAGGTGCTGAAGTATATCACTTTTATGGTGGCCGTAGCTCAGTTGGTAGAGCACAGGATTGTGGCTCCTGAGGTCGCGGGTTCGATCCCCGTCGGCCACCCCAGATTCTTCCTTGTTTTTCAAGGACTTAAAACCTCGCCTAGTGCGGGGTTTTTTCGTTTTGGGCCTCAGTGTACGAATTTCTGCCTCAATCTATGTTGAGGTTTCAATTTAATGGGTATTTGGGCGCCTTGGTTTTCTCAGCAATCTCTCATCTTTAAGAGCTTGTGATTCTAGCCTGATGACGGGGTTGTCTGAAGTATGCATTCCTGACTCGATCGATCCTCGTATCCATCCGCTTAAATTCTCTTCTAAAAACTCACATGGGTGAAGAGGTCCTTTAAGGTGGTACCCCTGGAGGAGTGGGGTGCTGAATATTATCAGTGGCTGTATTTTTCAAGCTAGGTCTAATGCCATTCTTTAGCGGATTTTTGCTATTGTTTTCTATCTTTTCTCGGAAATTAATCAATTTCAGCTTCCGGTTCTATGTGTGTTACTTCTGAGAAAAGATTAAGAATCTTGGCAAACATTGCTTTTGAAGGCTCACCTGTGTGGTATTTTCTTGGTGTGAATTTATATGTGCCTCGCTTAATTCTGGTTAATCTACCTTCTTTTACCCATTTACCTAATAATCTTGAGGAAAGAGATTTGTCAGAGTTTGAGGTTGATAAATGAGCAATTTCTCTGAATTGTGCTGTAGTGATAATACCGCTGTGGAAGTTAATATGAATTTCTTGGCAGTGCTTAAATAAATTTTGTTCCTCATTTAGTGTGAATTCTTTTGATGCTTTACCTTCTTCAATTAATACTTTAACCCATCGATGGGGAACTACTCTGTCTTCCTCTTCAAAAAGGAACACGGGCCCTTTGATGTCAGTTACAATAGTTGCGACAATTTCGGATTCGTACTTGTCAAAACATCTCAATATTTCAGAAAATGGTTTCCTTCTCCAGAGAACCAAGGCATATGCTATTAGAGGCATTTCCTTTGTTTCTTGGTATTGTTCAGTCAGTGTTTCTCTAAGTTTTCTAAATCTATCACCGTTGTCTTTAATGTCTATTTGTAAGCTCCAGCGCTTAAATCTTCCCGCTTCAGATATGGTAATAGCAGGTGGCATAAAGCCGTTGAGCAGGCATTCAGATAGTAGCGTTTTCTTTCCTCTTCCTAGTTCATCTACTTTTTTTGCTACTCGGAGGGATTCCATCAAAAAGGAATTTGGGGATTTATGAGCAGAGGAAAACCACTTGTTAGCTAAGGATGAGTATTCACTATAGGCCAAATTACTAAGTATGATTCTAGTTGGGTGGAGTTCTACAATAATTTCGCCATCGTTTTCTATATATGCTGCATGGCCAATGCAGTTTCCGATAGCTTCTCTAAGTAATGAACTTGTGATTCTCTTGGGGTCTATATTTTGCTTGGCATAAAAAGATTTGATTTCACTTTGTGTTTCTTGGGTTAGTAAACTTAATAGCCCTGAGCGGCTCTCATTCCTCAGGATATCATTGTTATCGTTGTATTCTACAAACCTAAATTTAGATTCGCCAAATAATATTTCTCCAGCCTTGGTATTCCTCAAGGAATACCTGTCAAGTATGTATTTGTCATATTCGATTCCTGCCATATTGCAGAAGTCTTTGACCAGTGCTTCGTTAGGTGTAAAGCTGGCCTTCTTTTTTGATATGTCCGTAAGGCCGGGAAGTGATAAATTTAATTCCATTATCTCTTCTTGGCTCATTCGTACTTTCGTTGTACCCTTGCCCCGGTATGCAGTGCGATCCCATTTAACAATGATTCCAGGATTTTTGACTTGGCATATTACAACTTTACTTCCATTTATGTCCTCAGTTGTTATTTCTATTAAAGAGATAGAGGGGTCTAAGTATTTGTTGAGGTGCTGGGAAATTATTTCTAAATTCTTACTTAACCATTTCTGATTGTGTCCAGAAAGGGAGCCGTCGTCTTCGACTCCAATTAGAAGAAAGCAGTTATGCTCTGGGTTTCCATTGCATAGCATCGAAATTTTTTCGCCGTGAGTGTTCCTCCAATCTCTTTTTAGTTCAACATTTTCAAACTCATGTTCAGTAAGGCTTTCATCTCGAAGCTTTCTCTTGATTGTTTCGATATCTTGTATTTTCATGCTTCAAGCTTGTATTTTTAAATTTTATGGTATGAGGGAAAGAGAGCGAAGGTGGGTTTTGAGAGGGTATTTAGTTATGATCATTTGTGTAGGTTTCACAATGACCGCTACTCACAGGAAAGTCCTTCATGCTCCTGTCGTCATATGATAATCTGAGGGTATCTTAATTCTAAACTGTAAGAATTAAAAGTTTAATCTTGTTGGCCTTTGGCTTGCTCGATCTTGTCTCTATTTAAACTAGCCACCCGATCCGCAGTACGGTTATACCGCTCAGCCATAGATCGCGTCTTATGCCCGGTGAACTTTTGAACATCCCCCTCGAAGTCACTGGCCGCTTTGATTTTCAAATCATGAAATCGAAAGCGCTGTTTAATTGCCCTGGCAGCTAGTGCCGCTCGTTGTTCCCTTTGCCAAACGGCATTGAACCCGGTGCGGGTGTAGGCGCGGCCTGCGCGGCTGCGAATGATATGGGTGGTTTGGATTTGTGCTTCGGTGTTAGTGGCTGCAGCGCGATCAACGGCTTCTTTGAGGGCTGAGCTCCATAGCTTTAGTTGGGCTTTGCCTGTTTTGGCTTGCACAATCAATAGACCGTCTTCTTGAATCTCTGCGCGGGTGAGGGCGAGTACATCTTGTTGCCTGGCTGCACACAAATAGCTGATTTCCATTGAGCACTGGTGCATCACATGGCCGTGATCACCCAGCCATTGCCAAAAGGCTTGGTATTCCCAGTCTTCTACGTAGCGTCCGCCGGGCTTTACTTTAATTGTTTTTACTACTGCTGTGGGGTCTTCAATCTTAACGAAGCCCCTGGCTTTGCCCCATTTCATCACGATGCCTAGAAAGGTTCGCTCTCTATTGGCTGAGGTGGGGTACTCAGCGCCGCGTGCATCAATAAACATCTGTACCAGTGGGGAGGTGATATTGTCTGGTTCCATTTCACCGAATACCGCGAGAACACGCTGGCTCTAGCGATGGTAGTCTTTTTGAGTCTGCGGTTTTATGTGTTTGGTGTACTGAGGGGAGGCGAAGTAGAGTTCTACTAAATCCGCGAA
Organism: Microbulbifer mixtoriginis (SeqCode); assembly: GCF_052467235.1. NCBI lineage: Bacteria > Pseudomonadati > Pseudomonadota > Gammaproteobacteria > Cellvibrionales > Microbulbiferaceae > Microbulbifer > Microbulbifer mixtoriginis (SeqCode). The sequence goes on from NZ_CP174305.1 coordinate 4,116,477, forward strand.
GGTAAAGGTCTTTTGCACTAGACCGGCTAGGTATTTCTCATAGGCAACCCAGACCTCAGCCCTGGAGGCGTCGGGGCCGGCAATATGTTTGGTTGGCTCACCATGCTTGCGAAATCGGTAACCGTTTTTATACCTGGCTACATGTGGTGGCATCCATGCATTTTCGGGGTTACGCCTTCTGCCCATCAGCTTGCTGCTCCAAGGTTAAAGCCTGGGGGTAGGTTAACACCGGCTAAGTCGGGTTTTGAGGCCCCTCGGGCCAGAATGGCTTGATTAACCATTTCCCAGGTGAGTGCAGGGGATCGGTCCTTTTTCAGCACATAGGGAATCCGATTGGCATCGAGAATACGCTTTTGCTCCTCGGAGTTCTCGGCGCCAGCGCCCGTTAGGCGGGCTATCTCATGCTTGGTTAGTAGGTTACCCACCGCACATCCCTCGCGTTGTTATCTTCTACCTAAAAAGCCCGCACTTGGCGGGCTGAGAAAACTATTTTTAATTAAGATTAAGCGTATTCCGGTTCTGCCTGGGGTTTTGATTCTGGGTGAGGGCAGTCTTTGGGTTTCTCTTCAATGATTTTTTTATCGACTATGCGATAAATTTTTGCCTTGTCGGTTTTTTTATCGAATATCTGTGCCCAGTCGGTAAACAGGTCATTTTGAGCGATGCGCTGCACTTCTTCGAAGGCCTCTTCTTTAGTGGCGTAGGAGCGCTTGAAATCTTTAATGCCGCCCATCAATAGGTTGTAGGTGCCAGTAAGCAGTGCGTATCTTTCCATTGGATTTTCCCATTTTAAAAAATGGGCTCCATACCGGCAGCCCAAGGATGGTTACCTCTGACTGAATGCGCCGGGGCGCGGTTAAATTTCTAGCTGGCTTGGGAGATGGAGTTCTTTTCGATCAGATCCCGAATCCACACCATGCCTTTCGATGTCACTTTGGTGTTGATATACGGCACCTTCACCGGGCCGCGGCTATATTCGGCATTCTCTGCAACCAGTAACCCCTGCTGTACGGCGGACTTTGTCGGTGAGTTACGCATAGGTTCGCGGCTATGCAAAAGGTCGCTATTTCGTAGAACCTTTAGCAGGTTGTTTCTGCCCATTTCTAAAGTTCGGGCGGCCTGGGTGATGGTGAAGAGTTTTTCCTTTTTCACGCTGCCTCCTGGTCCTTCAAGTTTTGTTCTGATGGTTGGCCCTGGATGGCTTCGGAGAGTGCGGCTATTTGCTCTTGCATGCCGTTTATTTGTAACTGCTGGGTTTCTACCGTGGCCATTAGGTCTTGAGTGATTTGTAGTAGTTGGGAGAATTCATTCATGGTTCGCCCCTACTATTTTTTTGAACTTCCGCTCCCTGCCAATTGCCGGCTCCCAATATTTGCAAAGCTGACAACTCCAGCCGCGCAATAACAGCTTCCCGTTGAATACCGGCTCTGCGGGTTTCCCGCAGTGGGCGCACTGTATTCGCGGCAGCTGTTGCGGCTGGTTCATGCTGCACCTTTTCTCTGAGTTTCAAGGTGAGACCACTCGACACAAAGGGTGCGAAATTTTTTATCGCCCTGTGCGATTACGTTTTGGGGTTCCTTGCCTTGATAGCGAAGTGTCATCACGTTGAGAGCGTGCTGATAGTTCTCCCCATCAAGTAGCGATAACTCGGCAACGGGAACCGTAAAATCGTTGCTGTTCCAAGCCGAAAGCAACACCTGTGCGGCAATTGCGCTAGCACCGGAGTATCCGTTGGCTACAGTGAGCAGCGTTTCCACACTCTGGGTTGGGCTGAAAGTATTCATGCTGCATCACCTCCAAAAGGTGGCCAGTCGTTTTGGTGCACTGGCCGTGCAAAAGTGGGTTTTGGCTGCACTAAACGGATGTGCGTTTTGTGATCCGCGTTGGCGATATCGGTGCGCTGCTTGAGGCGATCTACGTCGCTTTTGCTCGTAGCCGTTGGAAGTACAAACACGGTGGCGGTCATGCGAGTCCCTCCCGATTGTTGCGGATGCGAATGGTTCGAACTGTGGGGCGGCGCTGGAAGCGGGTGCGTAATTGGTCTTGAGCATCAGCGCCCATACCGCTGAGTACGCAGGCGAGCAGGGCGAATTGAATCAATCCGTGCTTTACCGCCTTGGCCACGGCTTCAGTACTGTTGCGGGCATGCAACTTGTAAAAGCATTCCGCCAGCAAGTTGGTGACATTCGCTACAGAGCACCGCATAGCTTCGGCGGTCTCTTTGTTGGTGAGGCCACGGGAACGATATGTAAGCGCTTCAGCTTCGCGTGGCGCCAATGGCCTTAGATTCCTGGCTGTGTACATTTTGATGCCCTGTCCTTGGTTAATAATTGCAGTAGCCGAAAGTAAATTGTCTGGTCAATAGTCGTAAGTTAATTTCTTAAAAGGTTTTCACCTTGATATGCTCAGGGAGCGCTTATCACGGAGGATAAGAATGAAAAAAATAAGACATGCAGTAGTAGGAGTTCTGCTAGCGACTGGCCTTGGTGGCTGTACTGCAACGAACCAGACGCCAGTGTTTATCAGTGAGTACTTTGCTTTAGAGCACCTTTCAACAAAACAAGAGGTATTGAGTAAGGCGAGGCAAGCTTTGTTGAGGGATGGGTTTCAGATTTTGTCCTCTGATTTAGAGGCGGGTTATATCTCTACAACCCTAAAAAACTGGAAACTTACGCCTGAGCAGGCCAATTGTGGTGCTAACGAGGGCAGAGATTATTTAGAGGATAATTACACCAAGACAGAAGTTGCCTTTAATGTGGTTGTTGATGATAGGGATGTGATTGTTCGTTCAAACATTCAGGGCGAATACTTACCGGAGAAGCCGGCACAAGATCTCACTTTGAACTGTGTTTCTCGGGGTGTTATTGAAGTTGAGATGGTCAAAAAAATTCTGTTGTGACTCTCAGCATTCAGAAAGGCCCGCTAATGCGGGCTTTTTTTTTGTCCTACTTAGGGGTGTAGGAGCCAATAATTACGCCACAAAAGGATATAATTTTGCCTGTAACTTCCATCGGAGAGTAGGTTGGGTTGATGGGGCGTAGATAAATATGGCCCATGTCTTCTGCATAGCTTTTGAAGATGACCTCACCATTTATTTTGGCGATAACTCGGCAGCCATTGGTCAGAGGTTTGTCGGGGTCGACAAAAATGATTGTCCCTTCTGGATAAGAGCGCTGGCCTGGGTAAAGGCTAGTCATGCTATCACCATTCACTCGTAATGCGTAAGAGCGGCCTGAGTGAGTACCGGGGCAGGGCAGCGAAGCTTCGGCTTCCCCGGGCTCTAATAGATCTACTGCGCTACATGGAAATTTATACAGGAGGTGGGTGGTGAGCTTTGAAGCTGCGGCATGGGCCATTAAACGCAGGACCAGAACACCAACAGCAAAGCTGGTTTTAATTGCTTTGGCCGATTGCCATAACAGTGATGCCTGGGCAATGCCTACCTGGCCGACGTTGCGCAATGTACAAAGCGTTCGGTGATTAATGCCATCGAAGAGTTGGAAGAACTGGGCTACCTGAGCGCCGAAAAATCCAACGGGCGCAGGACCAATTATGACCTCTTTTTACACGTAAACCGGTGCAATGATTTCACCGGTGAAAAATCTTCACCGGTGAAAATAAAACACGAACCGGTGAAATCTGTGCACCCAACCGGTGAAAATGACAACACGTCCTTCTCTATAGAACCAGTAAGAACCAATAAGAAACCAGTAGAGAGAGGCACAGTTCCAAATCGCGCCAACCCCAAACGCGGCACACGCTTGCCTGGAAACTGGATTCTCACTGACAAATTCCGCACCGAAGCCCAACGCCTCCGCCCAGACCTGATCCACCGAATCCACGACATTGCCGAAAGCTTCCGCGATTACTGGATATCCCAACCCGGCCAGCGGGGCGTAAAACTCGATTGGCTCGCCACCTGGCGTAACTGGCTAAAACGCGAGAAGTACTTCGCACCTCAACCTCAGGCGTCAGGGCAGCGGCTAACGCGAAATCTCAGCGCAGTAGAAATCGCAACGGATACCAATTGGTAAAACCCAATCACCAAGGAGAGTTCACCATGTGCACAGTCACCATCCCAGAAGCCATCGAAAGGATTTCCACAACCAACCCCAGCAGCCCGCTGGCCGTATTCCGCACCAAGTACGCTCACCTCGTGGAGGTTGTGTTCGCGAATACGGTGGTTACCCAATTCTGGATAAACCAGGGCCACATAAATTACCTGGGCACGTATCACCGAGACAATTTGCACGCAGCCGAAAGGCGACTTCAGGATTATTTCGAGAGCATGCCGCAGGCTGCTTGATGGGGTGCTTGGTTGCTTGAAAATTGCTTGGGGGGCATGACATGAGATTCGATAGTGCTAGGCAAGCGTGGCACGACGCCTTTGATAGCTCCACAGCTGCATTTGATTATGAAGCCATGGGCGGCAGAAGTACGGTTTCCTCAGCTGGGAGAGGGCGAAAGGTTGTAATTCGCGGAGAGGTGCAGGGCAGGGCCAACCAAGTCATTTGCCGGGTTGCAGCCCCAACAGTAATTGCGAAAGAAACCCCGGGAACTAAGGACAGCGGCAATCGCATCATGGATGCCTGTGAAAAGGGGTTAATCCAAGATGCAGTTGCAAAGCTGCGAGTGAGTGATCCGTTGGCATACTGCTGGGGCATGGCCGCCTACGCCCCGCCAGCCTCAAGAGTCAAAGAGCGAGCAACACTATTGAAATACTTGATGAGTGAGTTCGACAAATGGGATGAACCGCACCCACGAGAAAAGGTTAGCCAGCTAGCGCTATTTTGTATTAATGCGTGTGCACTGCGAGATGTAAATGGCCGATTAATAGACCTGGGCCAAGCGCGGACAATTTTAGGGTGTGACAAAAAGCGTTGGGATAGGGAGTGGGTAAAAATTTGGAAACGTTTGCAGCGGCGTTTGGACTCTCTACCCGCAAGAGCTTTAGGGCCTATTTCTGAAGTTGTACAGGGGTACAGAGGGCGGCTTAAAGCCGCTTGTTGACAGCTTTGTCCTGAGTAGGTATAAATTCCCTAGTGTGCAGTTTTTCTGCTTTGCAGAATAAAGCCGGCCTCTGAGCCGGTTTTTTTGTGCCTGTAATGTGGTTGGAACTCGAGTATTTGGTGTAGAGATAAATAGAGTGTCATAATATATAGTATACTCATCTTTTCTTTGTGTAATCTTTGAACATTTTTTCAGGGAATTAAGAGTAAATGGCGAAATTAATTAAGTCTTTAATTTATTCAGTGGTTGCTGTAATCCTTTTAAATAATGCCGTATATGCTTCAGTGCAGTGTAGTGAAAAAGTCCTCAGGACCATTGTCCATAAAAATGGAAGTGTATACTTCTCCACAGATAAGACCTGTGCGGATATGTGGTGCAAGATAGATTTCGAAGATCCCAAACAAATTGATAGGGCGTACTCGATGCTTTTATCAGCTACGGTTGCTGATAAGAGTGTTGCATTTGTGTGGCCTAACATTTCAACCTGTGATGAAAAAAATTCAAATCAAGCATCTCCAGACTATCTTGATGTTCGTCCTTAAATAGTACAGTTTTTATTTAAATGATATGAGGTTTCGGGTGAGCTAGATTCATCGCCTGAAAAATTCTCATTCTGCTGAATGCCAAGCCCGCTCTAAGCGGGTTTTTTTGTGCCCGAAATCCGGGAGCTAATACCTCATGTTTGAATTAACGCGATTCGCCTATGGGCCTGATGCCACATTGGGGCGGCTGAGAGTGCACGACTGTGTGTTTTATACGGTAGAGCGTCCGTGGTTGGGGAATCGTCCATTCGAGAGCTGTATTCCTGAAGGGGTGTATTCCTGTAATCCCTATAACTCACCAAGGTTCCCCAATGTGTGGGAGCTTCAGGAAGTCCCTGGCCGTACAAAAATATTAATCCACACCGCTAATTATTCGGCGGATGTGCAGGGTTGTATTGGTATTGGTTCTGGCTTGGCTCCCGGTGGCTGGTGGGTTATGCAATCCCACAAGGCAATGCAGCAGCTGCGAGAGCTGCTCCCGCCTGAGTTTGATCTGACAATTACGCACTATGTGCCGGAGTATCCGTGATGGGTATTTGGTCTGGAGTGAAATCGCTATTCAGCAGTAACGCTAAACCTGTAGACGATATTCTCGATAGGGATAACGGGTTACTGGTGCGGGCTGGAGGTTGGATTGATGGCCTGTCCTATACCGATCAAGAGAGCGCAGAGGATGCAAAGGAAATCATTCTGCATGCACAGGAGTATCGATACTGTGGTGGCTCATGTAGAGAGCACAGCGAGTGAGAACACACAGCGAAGCTTAACCAGACGTTTTACGGCCTTGGCAATTATTCGTGTTGAGATGTTTTTGGTTATTGCTTCTGTAGTGGTGTGGACATGGAACTCTGAGTACGCGAAGTTTATTTGGGCTGTGGCTGGATCGACATTGATGTTCGGTGCGTTTTCGGCGGTGATTGTCTTTTTCTTTGGTTCCTATAGCATTGGCCGGCACATCATGAAACCGCTAGCAGCTCTGAAGCGTGCGGCAAAAGGGGTGGCGCAATGAGTCCAACTGATGCAGCACATACAGCAATGGAGCGGCTAATGATATGGATTGCGGGAGTGGGTAGCGTGACGGCTCAGCTCAGGTTGCATCGGCGTTTGAGCAATATGTAATTACCTACGGTGCATTCACCACCGGCCTGCTTTCCATCGTTGTTTTCGCTTATTACCGACATCAGGATATTAAGCTGAAGCGGGAGCAGATGAAGCGGGGTGAGGATAGCTCTGCTGAGGAGTGGGGCGATGGACGTTAGTGTCAAGGTCGATACCTCAATCTATAAAAATAGCTCGGCTAAATTGAAACGACAGTTACCGTATGCCGGTGCGGTGGCGGTGAACAATGTGTCAGTTCTGATTCGAGGGGAAGAGCGCTCAGCAATGAGGCGGGTCTTTGTTAAGCCGACACGATTTACACTTAATTCTGTTTTGGTTGAGAGGGCCACGAAGCGTTCGGGTGTTTCCAAAATTCATATCAGGGATGAAGCGACTAAGGGAACAGCACCTGAGAAATACCTAGCTCCGGCAGTTTTCGGTACTGCTCGTAATGAAAAAAGATTTGAGCGTGCGTTGCATGCTGCTGGTTTATTGCCCTCAGGTTGGTATGTGGTACCTGGGGAGGCTGCCAGACTGAACAAACATGGAAATATTACGGCTACCACTTATAGCAAGATTCTATCTCAAGTTAGAGCTAACCCTGACCCTATGCAGAACGCAACCAATAGTAAACGCAGCAAAGCTAAACGGGGAATAACCAAGGGCTATTTTGTTGGAAAGATTGAGGGCACCTTGGGAGTGTGGCAACGGGTTGGATACAAGCGCCGTCGGTCAGCACGCCCGATCTTAATCTTTGTAGAAGGCAGGCCCAACTATCGAAAACGTTTCCCGTTCTATCAGATCGCCGAAGGTATAGCGCGTCGGCACCTACCGATTGAGCTTGATAAAGCATTAAGTCATGCCATTGCGACAGCTAAGCCATAAGGCCGGCTGTTTATGGATGAAAAGCTGGTGCCGATTATCGAAGGCTCACCAGCGGTAAATCGGGTGATCGATGTCACCACCAGTCGCAAAGGCGGTAGCCGCTCGACGCGCAAGAAATTCCCCGGTGGTGAGGTGCGCACCATTGGCTCCAACTCGATATCCAATGTGAAATCCACCACGGCCCGCCGGGGCTATGTGGAGGAGCCGGACGATACTAATAAAGACGTTGGCGATCAGGGTGACTCCATTCGCCACTTGCGCGAACGCCTCAAGCGCATGCGCAATAAGAAATTGATTATTGGCGGCACGCCGGCGATTGCTGATCTTTCCCAAGTGGAGCACTACACCAAGCTCGGCACAATGCGCGTGCTACCGGTTACCTGTCACGACTGTGGTGAGTCCCATGTACTGGACTGGGAAAACGTCAGTTGGTTGGAGAAAGAGGGCGGCACACCGCACCCGGTATTCGGCCTGAATCAGCCAGAAACCGCCGTTTATACCTGTCCTAAATGTGGTAGTGCCTGGGATGACTACCGCCGCCAGGCCAATATCCTGCAGACCTGTAAAACCGCGCGGGAAAACGGCGATGACTTTGCCGGCTGGGTCAAAACCCAATGCGGCGAGGACTTTACAGAGGATGAAATCGAGCCGATAGAAACCTTTATGGAGCTATCGGAGCTTTATGTGTGTATTCCTGGCACTGGCTTGGCGGAGGTCGTCAGGGATTTCTTGGAAGCCGAACACGAAGCCAAAAGCGGCGATGAATCTGCACGCATCGTATTCCAAAACAACAAGTTAGGCAGGCCCTATAAATATGCGGCCAACCGGTTGCTGGATCATGAAAAACTGCAAGAAACTGCCGAGGATTATCCAGAATTATTTTGTCCGGCTGGTGGGTTGCTGGTTACTGTCGGTATTGATGTTCAGCATGACCGGCTTGCCATCACCATCCGCGCCTTTAGTCGCAATGAAGAAAGCTGGCAAATGTACTGGGGCGAAATCGATGGCGACACGGTAGATAAGCGCGATAGCTGCTGGGATGCCTTGGACAAGTTAGTTTTCCAAGGCTTCAAGCATGAGCGCTTTGGTGAGATTTACGCATCTGCAGTCAGTATCGATTCCTCTGATGGTACTACCAGCGGCGCGGTGTATGAATGGGTAAGAACTAGAGAAAAAAATATCGCCGCGTCCTAGTGATGGCAATTAAGGGCGATAGTAGAGACTTTGGCAGCAAAGAAATATTTTCACATCCAAGGAAAGCAGAGGTTAGTAACCCAACGCGCACTACTAAAGCCGATCGCCATCAAGTGAAGTTGTACATGGTGGGCACCCACAAGGCTAAGGATCTTATTGCCAGGCGATTGTTAGGCACCAGCGCTTATATGCACAGCTGCAAGCATGTGCGTCAGGATTACTGGGAGCAGGTCACCGCTGAAGTAAAAGCTCCAAGCAAAAAATATTCAGGAAGGGAAATTTGGCAGAAAAGACCTGGAAAGAGTAATGAAGGGCTAGATACCGAGGTCTATGCCCTACACGCGGCCTATTCCATGGAAGTACAAAAAAAGACTGAGAAAAAATGGTCAATTCTTGAGGCGCGTCTAGGCCAGCGCACGTTGTTTAGTGAACCTGATCAATCCCCATAATCCAATCAATCTACTAGAAAACCACCCCGGCCAGCACAGCCTGTTGGCTCCTTACTGGATAGTTAAATGTCTAAAACCCCGCAAGAGATGGTCGACCTCTATATTGAGGCCGAAATAGACGTGCTCGCCGGTAAAACCACGGTGATTAACGGCCGCCAATTTACCGCGGAGAACCTGCAGGAAATCCGTTCAGGTCGGCAGGAGTGGGAACGCCGCGCACAGCAAGAACAACTCAAGGCTACCGGCAAACGCCGCGGACCCGCCTACGCGAACTTTTACTCATGAACAAACTGGATTCTGTTATCGGGTTCTTTGCACCCGAGGCCGCTTTACGTCGCGTGCAAGCTCGCCGCGCCCTGGAGATCGCCGCCGCCTATGAAGCCGCGCGACCCAGTCGCCTGCGGAAAAACCCCGGTGATAACCGCAGTGGGGATTTAGTCATTGAAGGCAGCGTGGAAACCCTGCGCGGCCAGGCCCGGCACCTGGAGCAAAACCACGATTTTGCCTTTGGCATTCTCACTACCCTGACCAACAACATCGTCGGCCCGCGCGGTATCGATGTGGAGTTCCAACCTAAAACCTGGGATGGCGATATTCACGAAGGTCTCGCCAGCCAAATGAATGAGGCTCACAAGGAATGGGCGCGTCGCCTGGAATGTACCCGGCAGTTCAGCTGGGGCAAATCCCAGCGGCTTTTGTGCAATACCTGGCTGCGCGATGGCGAAACCCTACTGCGGCACCTGCAGGGCACAGTGCCCGGTTTAAAGCACCGTACCAATGTGCCTTACACCATCGAATGCCTGGAACCGGATTTTCTGCCGGTGGATTACAACGATCCCAGCAAACGCATAGTGCAGGGCATTGAGAAATCCGCCTGGGGCGAAGCCAAGGCATTTTGGCTCTACGACGAGCACCCCGGTGCCTCACTGAACTGGCGTATGAAACGCAGGCGCCACAGTGCGGAAAATATCGAACACCTGAAATTTGTGCGCCGGCTGCACCAGAGCCGAGGGGTTTCCATCTTTGCAGCGGTAATGAATCGCCTCAACGATATTAAAGACTATGAAGAAAACGAGCGCGTTGCCGCCAAGATTGCCTCGGCCATGGTGGGTTTTATACAAAAGGGCAGCCCTGATACTTATGAGCATGATGATGCTTGGGATAGTGAAGGAAAGCGCATTCTCGATATCCGTGCCGGCGCCATCTATGACGATCTCCGCCCCGGGGAATCTGTCGGCACCATTCAAAGTAATCGCCCAAGCGGTCTGCTAACGCCATTTTTAGAAACCATGCACCGCATGGCTGCTGCCGGCACCATGGCCAGCTTTAGCGGTATCAGCAAAAACTACAACGGTACTTATAGTGCGCAGCGCCAGGAACTGGTGGAGCAGTGGACCAATTACGAAACCCTCAGTCTGGAGTTCTGCGAGGAGATCGTGGAACCGGTCACCCGGCGCTGGGTGCAAATGGGTTTATTAGCAGACACTTTTCAAGTACCCGCTGATGTCGACCCGGCCACCCTGATGCACGTCGATTTTATTACTCCGGTCATGCCCTGGATTAATCCAGCCCACGAAGCCAGCGCCGATGAAACCCTGCTGGAAAATGTTCTGGTCAGCCCGCAGCAGACCATTCGCCGCCGAGGCAAAAAACCTGATGACGTTGTTAAACAAACCGCTGCTTGGCAGAGGAAGTTGGAAGAGAACGGAATCACCACCCCAAGCAAACGCGCTGCGGTCCCCGCAGGAAATACTGAATCCGAGTAGGAAACTGCTATGCCCAAAAAATCTTGGTACAGCATTACCGCTGCTGCAAATGCGACTGAAGCCGATATCTATCTGTACGATACCATCGGTTATTGGGGGGTAACGGCAAAAGACTTTGCCCGAGATCTCAAAGCGCTAGGCGATGTCAGCAAGATCAATCTGCATATCAACTGCCCCGGTGGGGATGTGTTCGATGGCACCGCCATTTACAACCTGCTCAAAGATCACAAAGCCGAGGTGGAAACCTGGATTGAAGGCATCGCAGCCAGTATGGGCAGTGTGATCGCCTTAGCCGGGGACACGGTTCATATCGCTGAGAATGCCTATTACATGGTGCACAACCCCAGCGCCGGTGTGCGAGGCGATGAGCGCGCCCTGGAAAAAACCAAGAGCCTGCTGGCCAAAGTCAAAACCACCATGAAAAGCCTGTATTCCTCACGCACCGGTATGTCGGATGAGGAAATCAGCCAAGTGATGGATGACGAAACTTGGTATACCGGCGCCGAAGCCGTGGAAGCGGGTTTTGCTACCGACACCACCGCAGCAATGGAAATGGCTGCCAGCTTTAATGCCGATCACTTAAACCAGTTCAAAAATACCCCGCAAGCTATTAGTGCTTTGGTTATGCAGGGGCCCACTGAATTTAAATTCCCGTCTGCGGTTGCAGACAATCCCCCCAAAACCAAGGAGGCGCAAGCCATGACTACAACCACCTCCACCATGCCAGCTGCAACCGCTGCACCCGAGGTTACCCCAGAAATGAAAGCGCAGATTGCTGCCGATGCCAGAGCACAATTTGCAGTGGATGAGGAAAAACGCAAAGACACTATCAAAGCCGTTTTTAAGGGATTCGAGGCGCACAGTGTTGTTATGCAGGAATGTCTCAATGATATGGACTGCACCGCTGAAAAGGCCAAGGATAAACTGCTCACAGCCCTGGGTAACCAAACCCCAACCCCAGTGCAAAGCTACAGCGTAGTGGTGCAGGAAGGTGAGGGTATCAAGCGTATTAAGGCGGATGCTGAGAATGCCATTGCCATGCGTGCCTTTGATGAGAAACGCACCGAAGGCAACAGTCTGGCCGGCTATACCATGCTGGAAATTGCCCGTATGTTTATGCACGCCCACGGACAGAATTTAGCGGGCCTGGATAAAATGGGCGTGGTTGCCGCAGCGTTTATCCATAGCTCTGGTGACTTCGCTACCGTCCTGGGCAATATTGCTAATAAATCGATGCTGAAGGGCTACTCGGAAGCCCAGGAAGTATTCCCGCAGTTTACCGCCACTGGAAATTTAAGCGATTTCAAGATAGCTACTCGTACGGATCTTGGCACCTTCCCCTCATTGCGCCAAGTAGCACCCGGAGCAGAATTTAAATATGTAAGTATCGGAGAGCGCGCCGAAACTGCCGCGCTGGCTACTTACGGTGAACTCTTCTCCATTACTCGCCAGGCGATTATCAATGACGATCTGGGAGCCTTTACCCGCATCCCGCAAAAGATGGGCCTTGCTGCTATTCGCACAGTGGGAGACCTGGTGTTCAGTATCCTGATCAATAATCCACAAATGGCCGATGGCAAGGCCTTATTCCATACCGATCATGGCAACCTAGCTACTAAGGCAGGTATCAATACAGCCAGCATCGATGCCGCGCGGGTATTGATGGGTAAACAGAAGGACGGTACCGCTTTCCTAAATATCCGTCCCAAATTCCTGCTGTGTGATATTGCCGACGAGGGTGCCGCAAAGGTTGCGCTGGAGTCAGAATTTGAAGTTGGAGCTGCTGAGAAATCCAACACTGTACCCAACAGCGTGCGCAATATTGCCAGCGTGATCTCCGATGGTCGCCTTAGCGGACACAATGGCTGGTACCTCAATGCCGACCCAGTAGCGCACGACACTATCGAAGTGCTTTACCTGGATGGCCAGCAAACCCCAGTACTGGAGCAGCAAAACGGCTGGAATATCGACGGGGTAGAATTCAAAGTGCGCCTGGATGCCGCTGCGAAAGCCTGGGATGCAAAAGGCATGGTGAAAACACCTAAGACCTAATACCCAGCTCAAACCGAATCAAACCTTAAAGAATCCGAAAAGGGCCGCACATCGCGGCCTTTTTGCTTACAGTAATTTACTCAATTGAGAGAAAGAGAATGGCTACTAATTTTGTGCAAGACGGGCGCATGCTGGATTTCACCAACAACACGAGTGCATTGATTGCCTCAGGCCAGGTGCTAGCAGTAGGCGCAGTGCTGGGCGTGGCGATGGATGATATTGCCGTGGGTGAGTCCGGTGTGATTGCTATTGAAGGCGTATTCACTGTGCCCAAGGTATCCGGTGCAGTGATTGGCCAGGGCGAGTTGCTCACCTGGGATGTATCCGCAGCTGCCTTTGACGATAGTACTGCAACAGCCGCAACCGGCGATATCACTGGCCCCACCGCCTTTGCCGCCGAAGCTGCCGGCGATGGCGTTACCAGCCTAGCGGTCAAATTTACCGGCGTACCGGGCACCGTGAAGGTCTAGGTGATTTATGGACCTGGACCAACGAACCGCAGAACGTGCGTTTCGCAAGTGGGGCAAGCCCGCTACCTATACAGACGGTAGCGGTGCTGAGCCAATTGATTGCCGCGTGATCAAGGATCAAGAGATTGACGACTTCGATGAGGATGAGCGTGTGCGGGTGCCGCGTATTGAGTTAAGCCTGCTGGTGAGTGAGGTAGGGGCTTACAACTCCGAGGCGGTGGTTACGCTTGGCGGTGTGGAGTATGCAGTGCGCAAGCGGTTGTTGGATGATGGGGTTGTTTGGCGGGTGTTGGTAGCTGAGTTATGAGGTGCATTTTGTGGCGACTTTATAATTAGAGGAGAAGCTGAGAGAATGGCAGAGCTGTACTGAAACCGATTTACATTCAATTTTCTTTCTGTCTATCAGAATGTATCGACCGTTTTTTTTAGTTTATCTAAGGGGAAGGGGCGAGATATAAGGTTGATAGATGTGAAGAGGTTTCTTGGAGCATATCGTTATTTTCTTTTGAGTATAAGTTATGAAATACGTATTATTTTTTATTCTTCTAATCTTTCATGCTCAGGCATCTGCCGCTTGGATATACAACACTAAAATTGTCGATGTTCGCTGGTATACAGATTATGGCTATATAACCGTTGAGAATGATGATGCATCTCAGTGTCCTGGAGCGCAGCCAACAAAGTACAAAAGGCTAGATGAGTCAAATCATGGGCATGAAAAAATAATTAGTATGGCATTGGCGGCAATGATGGCAAATAAGGAAATAGATTTGAATGTAAATGGTTGTTTTGAGGGTGAGTTCCCTGTAGTTACGGGAATAATTGTAAAGTCGTAATGCTGTAGATCGCGACAGCTTAATGTATGTAGTTGTGTGCATTTTTTTGGTAGTGTGAAAGAATATATCTTTCAAGAGTTTATGAGATGAGGTGCTCTGTTTATGCTAAATAAAATTTTATTTGTTATTTCCGGTTTGGTAGCTCTTTCTACTTTCCCTATGCAATCGTATGCATATTTAGAGTGTGGATATATTGATGTTAAAGGCATCACTGTGCAAGCGAATCGTGATAATGGTAGTGCTTACGCGAACACAATGCGTATTCACGTAAATTACCAAGGAGATTGCGTTGGTGTTAAATATGCATATCTTAAAAACTCAGAGTCATCTTACGCAAGTATTTTGTCTACTCTGCTAACTGCGCAGGCTTCAGGAAAGAAGGTAAGTGTAAATGTAAAAGAGTCTAGCGGTATCGCCTCTGATGCTCATGAAATTGAGTGGGTTAGTATTTGGGAGTAATGCTGTTAATTAAATTGTCACCCGTATCGCGCGGCGAACCTAGCAAGTAGACTTTATAGTGGTTGAATGTCTGTTTATTGTTGGTGTTCTAGGAGTGAGATATTTGAATGGCAGGTTAAGGCTTAATGGCTTATATGTTGGTTATGGATTTATTTGTTGAGTGCTTATAGTGAGAAAAATACAAAGTCTATTGTTTCCGTTTGTGCTTATTACCCTGTCTTTATCCGCAGTTAGTCTCCAGGCGGCAAGTTTTAAAGTGGTGAGCCATAATGTATGGTCTGGGTTTACTTCATTTTACGACTTAAATGTAGATGAGAAGCCGGAAAATCCCTTTAAGTTAAGTTGTGCGGATGATTACTATAAGTATAGAGGGAGGTTTGAAGCATATTTAAATTATTTGAGTGAAGAAGTGGTAAAGGATGAAGATTTTATTATTGCTTTTCAGGAAATGGACAACAAAACTAAGAGGGCATGCGGTGATAAATTTTCATTGACTCAGGAGATTGATGAGTATTTTTCACCGGGAGTCGAAAATCGTTTTTTAGGGTTGGTGCCAATGGATGGTGGGAAGGGTTATGATAACTCTCAATCTCACGGTGCAGCTGCAGGGGTTTATAATGGAAATGCAATTGTAACAAGCCCTAATGTTCTTGATACTAAGTATAAGACGGTTAGAGAAGTGGAAAGAGTGGATGGGAGCAAATTTTTGCGAGGATACATCGCAACTCTATTGGAAATTGAGCCAGGAAAGCAGCTTTGGTTTGTAAATATTCATGCTACTCATCATGATACCGATAAGAATCTGGCAGTTGACGATGCACGGAAAATGTTGACTGAAATGAAGGTTGTATATGAGGAGACGCCTAGGCCAATAATATTTGCTGGAGATTTTAATATTAAATTTGGCACGGAATACTATGATCAATTGATAGATTTGTTTGAAAAGCACTTCGAGGGAACGATCGAGGCCACACAACCAATAAACAAGACATACCATTACAAGATAAAAGATTCCGTTGGTGGCGGAAATACTTTGAAGGATAGTCATAAGATAGACTATATTTTTTACTATTCGCCAGGTGGTCAAATCAAACAAAAAGTATTGCCTGCTGGAGCCTTAAATAAGCATCCGATTCCTGTTATGTCTGCAGGGGCGAAAGATGCTTTATGTATTGATGGGGAATGTTTTCCGGATCATAAGTTAATATATGCTGAGTTTTACTGGCCCTAGCTTTTTATTGGTGGGTATAAATAGAAATGCTAGAAGTAAGCTTTCGATCCAATGAGGCTAGAGTATAGGGGGTATATCATGTTGCTGGTTGTGGTTTCTTGTTGTCATAGTTGAATTGATTGGTTTTAGTATTGATAATGTTGGATGGTTGAATGAGGTTGATATGAAGAAAGTTATATTTACAGCTGTGGCTTGCCTAGTTTCAATTGATGCTTTGTCACTTGGCAATGATAATTATTATAAAGTTGAGCATGTATATTCTTGGAAGAATGGTGAGGTTCATGTTTGGCTCGAAAAAAATGGTGGGGAGCATGTATGTCCAGATCAGACATATCCCACAAGATATTTGATGAGTCGAGAAAAGGCTATTGAGTTTGATCAAAAATTTTCATTGTTAGTTACTGCTAAGACTTCTGGGCAGGGAGTGAAAATGGAGTATACCTGTGATGAAACAAATAGACCCTGGATAGACTCAATCCGCTTTTAGATTTTGAAGAATCTGTTTGTAGTAATACAAATACCAAAACCCGCTCCAGCGGGTTTTTTTTGTGCCCAAAATTCCTGGAGTGCGTCCCAATGACCCAACGCATAACAATCCGCGATGCCGTTTTAAGCAATCTAAAAACCCTATCCGGCTACAACTTTCCCTCAGCTGGAAGCACTGAAGGCATCGAGCGGGAAAAGCTGCCGGCAATCTTTGTGGGTTTTACTTCGGAACAAGCAGAACAGGAGTTCTCAGGCACTACCCGCCAGCAGGATCTTATGGTAGCGATAGTGGTACACAGCCGGGGGATATCTATGACTTACTGGATCAGGCTGCGGCAGAGATTGAGGGAGTAGGATTAATTTCTGGCGGATAAGACCAGTTGCAGTCCCCTGGGTGGCTTGATAAAACTTTAAAATTGACATGGTAAGGTTTGGGTGATGTATGATGAAATAAGTCATGATATGGGTGTGGACCTGACCTCCAGTGGTTGATGTCGGTTGTTGAAGTCAAGGAGATGTAATGAAGTTTATTCCTATTTTAGTTGTAATGTTATTTGTGATCGGTTGTGAATCTGCGAGCATTACTCATAGAATTTCTGGTGAATATCGACCTCTAAGCAAGGTTGGAATTGTATTTAATTCCAGTGACGATGTGTGTTTATTTGGTAAAAAATACTCAGACATTTTTAATCATAGAGAAGTTGTTGTGGGTACAAGTATTCCTTACTTACAGACTTTGGGGTTGGATGCGACGGAAGTAGATATTCGAGATTATGGGGCCAATTCCGAAGTTTTGACTGTACGACATAAGCGGTCGAATACTGCGGAAGTTTTAGATATCAATCGTGTCGCATTTGGAAAAATCATGAATGATTTTGACCTTCTCCTAGTTATGGAGCATGGTTCGATCACGGGGAATTGGCTGCAGGGCGATTGCTTCGGAGCAATTAGTATCAAGCCACGCGAGTTTTATAATCAATATGGGTCATATGCCTTAACACCTGACTCCAATGATATGGCTTACTCACCACCCATTATGTGGATTTTTAAGAGGGGTCAGTACGAAAGCAAAGGTGTTGGGGTTTATTTTCATAGAGTAAAGGGAGTCCCCTTTCCTTATGAAAATCCAACAGATGAAAGTGGAATTGATCAATTCCTTTCATTTTACCAGGAGGTTATTGAAACTGAATTGAATAAAGCATTTATAGGCCTGCGACAAGCTAATAACTAAACTCATGAATAGGTGGGCAGTGTAAAGATACTGTCGAATTATTGATGCCCCAAACCCGCACCAGCGGGTTTTTTTATGCCCAAAATTCCTGGAGTAATCCCAATGACCCAACGCATCACCATCCGCGATGACGTTCTAAATAACCTGAAAATCCTATCCGGCTACAACTTCCCCTCAGCGGGCACCACGGAAGGCATCGAGCGGGAAAAACTGCCGGCCATTTTTGTGGGCTTTGCCACAGAACAAGCAGAACAGGAACTCTCGGGTACTACCCGCCAGCTGGATCTTGTCGTTTCGGTGGTGGTGCACAGCCGGGGAGATATCTATGAACTGTTGGATCAGGCTTCTGAGGATGTAGAGGGCGTCCTGCAGGATCGAACCCTGGGGGGTACCTGTGAAATTTTTGCGCTCTCACAAACCGGTTTCGCCTTAGATCAGGATCACCCGCTGGGCGAGGTGCGCCTGACCTATACCGCCCAATATTCCACTGAATGACGCACCCCTGCGTCGGACTTTCATTTCTATTAAAGCAACGGGAGAACCCCTATGTCTCAATTGGCTCAGGGCACCAATATCTATTTTATCGACCCGGCAGATGACTCTGTGAAGAAAGTGACCGGGCTGAACTCTTTTAACCCCGGCGGCAATCCGGCGGATCAGCTCGACGATACCTCTCTGGAGGACTTGGATAAAAAATTCAAACGGGGCCTGCGTACACCGGGGCAGGCGTCGGTGGGCCTCAAAATTGATCCGAGAAATGCGGTCCATAAACGCCTGCATGAGTTGTCCCAGGATGACACCGTGGAAAATATGAAATGGGCGGTGGGTTGGAGTGATGGCACCGAGGCGCC
This sequence comes from Microbulbifer mixtoriginis (SeqCode), assembly GCF_052467235.1. Taxonomy (NCBI): domain Bacteria; kingdom Pseudomonadati; phylum Pseudomonadota; class Gammaproteobacteria; order Cellvibrionales; family Microbulbiferaceae; genus Microbulbifer; species Microbulbifer mixtoriginis (SeqCode). The sequence goes on from NZ_CP174305.1 coordinate 4,135,037, forward strand.
CACGGTGACAACCGGCGAGTGGACCTTACCAACTACGCGCACCTGGTTCACCTTTGAGGGCTATGTGGCCGACTTCCCCTTTGATTTCCAGCAGAACAGTCTGGTCACTGGTGAAATGTCGATCCAGCGCAGCGGCGGTTCCGCCTGGACGGTTAAGTCTTCAACTTAAGGGCGTAACTATGGAATTATCCATCGAATCCCTGCAGCAGCAGGGGGCTTTTTCCGGTGCGCCTGTGAAGCGTTCCATTACCTGGAAGCAGGGTGAACAGGAGTTGTCGGCAACCGTTTATGTCCGCCGACTCTCTTATCACAGCGCCGTCAGTGATGTGGCGGCGCTGCGTGGTGAGGGGGATGTGATTGCCGGGCGGATCGCTGCCTGTATTGTCGATGCCGAGGGCAAGCCGGTGTTTACCCCGGCGGATATTACCGGTGAGGCAGACCCGCAGCGCGGCCCGCTCAGTGCGAATCTGACCCAGGCCCTGCTATTGGAAATCGGCGCGGTCAATAATCTGGGAAAGACGCCCAGCTCAGCGAGCTAGACGAACTCTGGCATGAGTTGGTGCTGAATGGTATCGGCGGTTGCACCATCGCCGAGGCCCAGCAGCGACTCAGCTATGAAGAGGTGCAACGCTGGGCACTCTACCGCAAAAAACGCGGCTCCCTACATCCGGGGATGCGAATCGAAAGGTCATCGGCACTACTCGCCACACTCTATGCCAATACCCATCGCGGTAAAGGCACCCCCGTAAAAATTACCGACTTTATGCCCCACGAGGAAGAGCCAGAGCTGTCGCTGCAAGAGGCGATGAAAAGCTGGTCCTAGGGGCCAGTGGATAGCTATGTCTAAAAAGCCTGGGCACATTAACGCTGGATTTAATCGCCAAAGTGGGCGGCTTTGAAAGGGGACTGGATAAGGCCACCCGCCATACGAATAAACGTATGCGGGAAATTAAAAAGAGCAGCCAAACCGCCGCACGGGCTATCGGGGCTGCCTTTGCCGCGATTGGTGCGGCAGTGGGCGCCAAGGAGATTATTGAGGCCACTATCCGCCAGGAAAACGCCATACGTCAGCTGGAAGCGCGCCTTAAATCCACCGAGGGTGCGGCCGGCCTCTCCTCGGAGGAATTGCAAAACCTCGCCGGCACCATGCAGCAGCTCACTACCTTTGGCGATGAAGCTGTGATGGAAATGGAAGCGTTGCTGCTGACCTTTACCAATATCCATGGCGAGGTATTTAAAAGGGCTACCCCGGCGATTCTGGATATGTCCGTGGCCATGGGTACGGATCTGCGTTCCTCGGCAGTACAGCTGGGCAAAGCGCTAAATGATCCAATTAAGGGTATTTCAGCCCTGAGCCGTACCGGTATTCAGTTTACCGACGCGCAGAAAAGCACTATTGAAGCCCTGGTGGAATCCGGTCGCATTGCTGAGGCGCAGGGGCTGATCCTTGAAGAGCTGGAAAAGCAATTTGGTGGCGCTGCCGAGGCGGCTGCCGATACTTTTGGTGGGGCATTAAAGCAGGCCCAGAACGCCTTTGGCGATCTGCTCGAATCCGAGGGCGGGCTCAATGAGGGGAAAGCGGCCCTGCAGGAGCTGACTGCACTATTGCAAGATCCGGCTACCAAGAAGGCGGCTGCTGCGCTTACCAATGGTCTGATTAAAGGCTTTACCGCAGTTTCCAAAGTGGTCACCGATACGGTGAACACGGTTCAACATCTGGCCGACGAATTCGCCGCAATTACTGTGGGCATCCATGCCGACGATATTGTACGCCTGGAGCGGGACGCTCAACGCATTCGCGACGTGCTGGATAGCAATGACCTCGGCCAGCGCCTGCGCTTCTTCGGCCCTAAAGGCGTGGTGGAATATTGGAATGATGAGGAATTAAAAGCGGAGCTGGCGCGGCTGGAATCCGCGATTGATACCTATTACAAACCGCGCTCAAAAATTACCGGAAACTCATCACCGGCTCCCGCCGGGCTAGTGGAAAATACCAGCCTGGTTACTGATGCGAACCCGGAGGGCGAGCTACTTCCGCCAGTAGATCACTGGCTGATTTTTAATGAGATGATCGAAGAACTCGGCACTGAATTTAAAGCCACCAAGGAAGAAGCCGAGGCCCTGCAGCGCAATCAGGAAGCCTATGCCGGCCTGCTGCGGGATCTGCGCACCGACGAAGAAGTGCTCACCGATCAGATGCGCGAGCGCCTGGCCATCGTCGATGCCATGGCCGGCCTGACCGAAGAGCAGCGAGCTAGCACCCTCGGCCGTATCGCCGACGCGGCCACCGAAGACGGCCCAACCCTGGGCGGTTTCGGCAGTGGTGAGGATGTTGAAGCCGCGCGCACCGAGCTGGAAGACTGGTATTCCACTCAACTGCAAATGCAGGAGCAATTCCGCAGTGAGCGCGCCGACCTCAATGCCACCTGGGATGAAGAGGAATTATCCCTGCGGCAGCAGTACGAAGAACGCCTTACCGAAATCACCCAGGCTAATGAAGAGCTACGTCGCCAGCAGCAGCTGGATGGTTACAGCGTATTGATGCAAGTGGCCTCGGATTATTACTCAGGCATGGAGGGCGAAGAGGCGGCCTATATGCGCGCGGCTCTTTCTATCGGCGGGGCCTTGCTGGATGAGAAAAAACGCAATGCCCTGCAGAGCGTAATCGCTAATACCCAGGATGCCGCCATGGGTGCTTATAACGCGATGGCCTCTATTCCCTATATCGGCCCGGTATTGGGTGCAGCGGCAGCCGGTGCGGTCTATGTCACCGGCGGTTTAGCTGCGGCAAAAATTACCGGTATGGCCCACGACGGTATCGATGCCGTGCCGGAAGACGGCACCTGGCTGTTGCAAAAAGGCGAGCGGGTAACCACCTCGGAAACCAGCGCAAAACTGGACCGCACCCTGACCATGATTCAAGCGGGTATGCACAGCGGTGGTGGTGCAGGGGATTACAGCCGCCCGGTTTCCATGACGCAGAATATTCGCGTCGATGGCACGGTAAATAATCGCACTGCCACACAGCTCGCCCGCGAGAGCGAGCGTAAACAACGGATAAACCGCAGGAGGCTCGGCTCTTAATGTTTAATGAAAGTCGCCTGCTGGAAAAAGTGGCCTACGGTTCCGAATACGGCCACCGCTATAAAACCGATATCAAAGAATTACGCAGCGGGGTAGAGCGCCGCAATGCGGAGTGGGAGCGCCCGCTGGGCCGTTACTCGGTGCTGTTTAAAAACCTGGATTATGCCGACCATCAAATCGTGGTCGCCGCCCATCACGCCTGCATGGGTGCCCTGATTGGTTTTCGTTTTAAAGACGCCAGCGATTTTGAAGCGGAGCGGGAAGTGATTGGTTTCGGTACTGGCAGCAGTGAGAGCTACCAGCTGGTAAAAAAATATATATTCGGTGCTTTTTCCTATCAACGAAAAATAGCGAAGCCGGTGATCGGCCGGGTAACCATTTTTGCCGATGGCAATCCGGTGGCCGCCAGTATCGACTACACCACGGGCCAAGTGCAGCTCAGCGCCGATAACGATGCGGAAATTACCTGGAGCGGGGAATTCGATGTGCCGGTGCGCTTTGAGGATGATGAGATCGGTTTCAGTATCGACAATCGCCACCAGGCAATGCCGGTACTGAATGGCAATGTGGAACTGCTGGAGATTCGCCTGTGAGACAGATTCCCCCAGCACTCCAGGCCCACCTGGACAGCGGCGTCACCACGCTGTGCCGCTTATTAAAAATCACCCTCACCGATGGCCGCCAGTTTGGCGCCACTACTCTGGACCGCGATATCGAGTTTGAAGGGCTCACCTATTACGCGCAGAACGGTTTTGATTCCAGCATTATTGCCAGCGATACCAGTTTCGATGTGGACAACGCCGAGGGCTATTCGCTGTATAGCACCGACGTGCCCGGTATCACCGTAGCCATGGCAGAGCGCGGCGAATTGGACGGGGCGGAGTGGGCCATGGTTCTGGTGAATTACCGCGATCTGTCAATGGGTGCGCTGTTATTGGATGGCGGTGATGTGGGCGAGGTGCGCACCGCGCGCAATACGGTCTTTATGCCGGAATTACTCAGCTACGCCATGCGCCTGCGCCAGTCGATCGGCCATGTGGATTCCGTCACCTGCCGCGCGATTTTTGGCACCCCGGCCAATTCCCAGACCGGTTGCGGTGTGAATGCGGAAGCCCTGTGGCAGTCCGCCACCGTCACTGCTGTTAATGCTGATGAGCCAAAAGTCACCTATGTGGTGGGCAATATTGCCAGCCTGTCCACCGCCGCCAAGCGCTGGCGAGTGCGTTGGAAAAGCGGCAATAACATCTCCTCGCGCCTGTATCAGGTGGAAGCAGTCGATACTGCCAGTGGGCAGATCACCCAGATAGAACCATTGCCGTTTGCGGTAGCCGTGGGTGATCAATTAGAGATCCGCCCGGACTGCGACAAGACCTTTTCTGTCTGCCGCGATGTGTACGGCAATCACCTGGATTTTAAGGGTGAAAACCTAATTCCCATCGGCCAGGCCAGTGATACCCCCGGCGCCGGTGTGCCCGGCAGTACCGGTGGTGGCTCCTCTTACAATTCCAGAAATACCAGCCAGCAGCAACGCTAATGCAACAACAAAGAATCGACACACTGGCCTTTGCCCGCGGTCTGGTGGCTGCTGGTGTGCGCTGGCGCCACCGGGGCCGCACCGCCTGGGCGGTGGATTGCGTGGGTTTAATTGTGCTCAGCTTGCGCGCCGCCGGCCTGGAAATCGAAGATGAAAAACACTACGGCCGCGAGCCCTGGAAAGATGGCGTGCGCCGCAAAATGCGCGCGCGTTTCGGTGATCCTATTGCCGAGGATTTATGGCAGCCTGGTGATATCGCCGTTTTTAAAAGTCCGCAGCGCAGCGATCCCAGCCATGTGGGTTTTCTTGGCGATTACCCGCTTGGAAGCTCCGCTGATTTCTCCTTAATCCATGCCCACGCCGATCAGGATTGCAGAGAGCATGTATTGGATGCGCGCTGGCGCCGGCTACTGGTGGAGGTGTACTCGCCATGGGCGCTTTAATATTCGGCACCACTACGATTCAAGGGCGCAAGTTCGACAAGATCCAACTGCAGACCAGCAAGGCTGGGGTGCCGCGTCAGATTATTTTTGGGCGGGTAAAGCCGGTGATCGGCAATATTATCGCCACCACGCCGCCAAAAATTGTTAAGAAAAAACAAAAGCAAAAAAGCGGTAAAGGCGGCGGTAAGACCGAAGTCGTTAATGAAGAGGTTTATAGAACCTACGCCATTCGCATTTGCGAAGGCCCTATTACCGGTATCTGCAAAGTCTGGCGCAACAACGAATTAGTTTATGACCGCGACAGCGCTGACCCCACGCAGATCGATAATAACCAGGCGTTTTTACAGCTAGCCGAGTTTTTCCTCGGTGGCTTTAAACAGATGCCCTCGGCAGTACTGCAGGCCGCCTTTGGTATCAGTAACGTACCCGCGCATCGCGGCACCTGTTACCTGGTGATCGATAACGAAAACCTCACCAGTACCGGCGGTGCCATTCCGCAGTATGCGTTTGAAGTGGAGCGCTCTGAGGGTTTTACCCTTACTAGCAAGCCTTACCCGCTGGAGTCTGTGGATGCACTGGGTGCGGAGTTTGCCGAGGTGCGGCCCGCACCCGGTGCTGCAGTCCGTGACAACCTCACAAGCAGCCTGGTACAGGTCTCTGGTGAGCTGCGTCCCACTTTGCGTAGCTATGACCACTACCCGGACGAAAAAATCGGGGCAGCATTTGTCGGCGTCGCCGGTGAGCTGCGCTCCACTTTACGTGGCTATGACCACGCCTCACCAGAAAAAATAGCGGCGTCACTGGTTGGGGTATCCGGCGAGCTGCGCCGCGCATTAATTACCTATGGCGATGCCAGTACAGAATCCATTACTGCAACATTTGCTGGCGTATCGGGAGACCTTCAATGATTCACACCCATAACCGCGTGCGCGGTTTTTACAAACTGGAAATCTTCAAGGCTGTGGAAACGCCAACGGGCTTGAAAGAAATTCCCGGCAGCCGCCAACGGTGTGCCGAGTTTGAAAATCTGATCACCGATATCGGCTTAAATCGGCTGGGTATAGATTCCATCAGTGAGGTTATGAGCTATTGCTATGTGGGTAGCGGTAGCGCGACCCCACAGACCAGCGATAGTGGAATGAATCAGATTGTCGGTGTTACTGGGGATGGCCAGAGCCAAAGCGGTGGGGTACAGACTACCCAGCAGCCTTATTTTGCTTATTTTTCCAATACGCTGCGCTTTTCCCCGGGGGACGCCGCGGGCAACTTGTCGGAAGTGGGTGTAGGTTGGAGTGGTAACAGTAACCCCTATGTCTTCTCCCGTGCACTGATACAAGATGCCGATGGTAACCCCGCGAGCCTTACCGTGCGTTCAGATGAATATTTGGATGTGACCTATGAGCTGCGCGTCTATCCAGACTTTTCTGATACCGGCGGGCAGATTACTCTCGATGGTGAGAGCTACAACTACACAGCCCGCCCAGCGGGTTTTAGCACCATCAACAATGGCGGGTGGGCTTTGGGGCGGGCTAACTCCTATGCTCAGGCGCCATTCGCGAAAACTGGTCAGCTGGGCGATGTAACGGGGTTTCCCGATGGCATTACAGGTGCTGGGGTCGCCCAACCTCTGGTCTATGCGGACAGCAGCCTGCAGGCCTCTGTGCAAAATTCTTGGGGCTTAAGCAACGGTAATATCGGCGGTATCCGCTCGCTTGTCACTTATATCGGTTGGACTTGTTGGCAAGTCCAGTTTGACCGCGTGAGTGATGGTGCCGCCATACCCAAAGATAGCAACAAAGTCCTGACCCTGACCTTTACCCACAGCTGGGCGCGAGGCTGAAATGGCGCTGCCTGAAAACACCTTATCGAGCCAGCCGGTAGCCAGCCCCTTTATCGGCGGCGCCGCCCTACCGGTGCGAAATATTACCGATTACCAGCGCGGCGGTATTGCCCTGCAAGATCCCAGCCGAGGGCTGAATTTCCAAACCTGGCGCGCGCGGGTATTGGAGGATGGCAAAGCCATCGTATTGGATGCCCAGCAGGTGCGGGCCAGCACGGTGATCACTGGTAACAATATCACCGAGGTCAGTCTGGCCTTCGACCAGAATATGCGCCCAGTGATTGCTTACGTAGAGGCCGGCACGGCCAAGCTGTACTGGTATGACTCCAGCCAGGGCGCCCAGGCAACAACAACCTTCGCGGGCTTTGTTACCCCACGGGTTTCCCTGGACGATAAGCGCAGCACCCAGACCGGCAATAGTGATGTCATTTTTGCCTACTTAAAAAACGGCAATCTCTACTATCGCCAGCAGCGCGACCGCTACGGCACTGAGTATCTGCTGGCCAGCAATGTGAACAGCCCCGGCCTGGTGAAAATCGGTATGAGCCGCAATTTCCGTTTCCAGTTTTTGCTGAAAAGTCCTGAATAGAAAACCTCAAATCACTCAGAGCGATTTATGCCTTATCCCCTCTATGCCGTGGTTGCAGAGATCTGCGAGCGCGCCGGCCTGCCGTTTGGCAAATTCGATACCACCCTGCTGGAGGGTTATGTCTCGGGGATACAGATCAGCAACGAGGCCCCCGCGTTCGAGCATATTCAGGAGCTGGCCAAGGCGTTCTTTTTTGATCCGGTCAATCGCGGCGATTCCCTGGTATTTACCCCGCGCGGTGCCGAGCTGGTAATGACCATCGACGAAAACGATTTGATCGGCGATAGCGACGACGAGAAAACCCGACGCTCCCCCGAGGAAATTGTGCGGGTTTTAAACCTGAACTATTACGATGCTGAAGGCGGTATCGATACCTGTAAGCAGACCAGTGATCGCAGCATCGATACACGTGGCGAGGGGGAAAAGAATATTGAAACCCCGCTGGTACTAGAGACCGACCAGGCCGCGCAGATCGCCGTGATTATGCACAAGGTGATGATCGAAGAGCAGCGCGGCGATTTTGAAATCACCCTGCCGGATAACTACTTAAAACTGACCCCCGGTGACGTGGTGCTGTTCCGTGGGGATCGTTGCCGAATTGATGAAGTTTCCCTGGATAACGGCGAGCAAAAATACAAACTGATCCACGACCGCAAAAGCGCCTATCAATCACAGGCCTTCGGCGTAGCTCCTATGGCCCCACCGGCCCCGGTGCAGCTGGTGCCGGGCTCTACGTATATCGAATTTATCGACGCGCCCATACTGGCCAGCGGTGATGATTTACAGCTGGGCTATTACGTGGCCATTGCCGGCAGCAACAGCGCCTGGGCCGGTGCCACAGTGGCTCTGTCCCTCGACGGGGGGCAGAACTATATAGAATCGGATAATACTGATATTGAAGCGGTGATGGGCGAGCTCACTACCAGCCTCGCCAGCCACAAGCGGGAAATCCCCGATACGCACAACCGCGTACAGCTACGCCTCTATGATAGTGGCGACGCGCTGGAAAACCGCACCTTGGCCGAGTTGTTAAACCGCCAGAATAGGGCGCTGATCGGCAATGAAATCGTCAGCTTTGGCGAGGCCGAAGAAATCAGCCCCGGCGTGTGGGAAATCGGTTATTTCCTGCGCGGGCGCCTCGGCACCGCACCAGCCAACCACCCGGCGGGCACGCGCTTTATATTACTGGAGCCAACACGCTGAATTTTATTCCCGCCGAGCGCTACAACCTCGGCCAGACACTCACCTTCCGCGCCACCAGTATTGGCAGTGGCAAAGAGACAACCACCAGCGGCACCTTCATCGGTGCCAGCCATACCGAACCCGCCCCGGCCAATCTCAATGCGCACCGCGCAAATGGCCAGCTGGTAATTCAATGGCTCGGAGTAGGGCGCCTGGGTGGCCGCGCCGCCTACGATCAAAGCCAGTTTTTTGCCGGCTACCGGGTAACGGTCAACGGCCAAAGCACAGACACCACAGCAACCACTTTATCCATTGCAGACCCAGGCACCGCCACGATTAAAGTCAGCCAGCTAAACAGTATCACCGGCCCAGGCCTGATGACACAAATCGGCATATAAGCAGGAACCAAACCCCATGAGCAACACACCCAATAACGGTATTCCCTACGCCCAGGAAGGCACCCTAGACCCCGCCGCCAGCCTTAACCAAGCGCTGGATACCACCGACACACTGCTACAGCTGGAAGTGCAGGCCATACAGAATGATCCACCGGGCTCTGCAAGCGATGGCGATCGCTATCTAGTTGCCGCAGGCACTGGCGCCTGGTCCGGAAAAGACGGCCAGCTCGCGCGCTATGTGGCAGACCCGGGCTACTGGCAATTTTTCCCCGCAAAAGTGGCCCTGAATAAGGCGGATGGTCTTCTGTATGTAAAAGGCAACAGCGGCTGGCAGATCGCCAACCGCCCCGCGACCTTGCCGCAGATTACTGGCGACACAAGCAGCGATTTGGCTGGGGTGGTTACGCAGATGTTAAGCGCGTTGAATGGGATTTATTGGGATAATCAGATTAGTTAGTCGTGTTGTTTTAGTTGTTGGCTTAGATGGTACGGATACTAAGGTAAAAATTTTGAGGTATAAGGAAATGATCGAATAGAATAATTCGAACATTTTTAGCCTACTGATTTTGAGGTTTGTGCTCTGTAAATCTATTTTTCGTAGTTTGGAGCTATCTAAGACGTGCGATAAATACCGATTACCAAAGCATGGGTCGCACTTAATCAGGATTGGGTTATAAAAAATGTTCGAAGTATTTTTGTGTCTCAAAATGTATGTAATGGAATGTAGTTTTGAAAAAATTGACAAATAGATCCCCTCGATACAAGGCTGTAGTGAAAAATTCTATCGCTGGTTTCTCTTTAATTTGCGCGTCGACATTAGTTCAGGCAGATACGATCAGTACAACAATAGATCTAGGTGAGCCGTATCCCTTCAGCTTCGAAGATAGAGTTGAGCATGAGGTGGATTTAGATATTGCCCATCAGTTTGATACCATTGAAAAAGTTTGTTTCAAAACTAAAGTTAAAGGCGGAAATGCTGACAGGATGGCTGTTATTGTAGGACCGGAATATGTTAAACCCTGCCATATGTCCTATGAGATATTGTATCCTATGTCTATGGTTTACACCGCCGATGATCCAACTCCGGAAAATCCCAACCCTGTCTCAGAGCTACAGGATGTTAGTCTCTGTTTAGATCAAAATTCTCTCTTGGCGAAACACCTTCTCGATGGGGAAGTTAAGTTTTCAATCGAAGCGGTTGATGGTTACGTAGAGTTCTGGGACGTTGAGCTAGTTGTCGAAGGTGAATCCTCTGACATCCAGTTGGCGATCGAAATTGATGAACCTGCTGAGTTTTCAGTTCCTTCTTATGGGGGAAGAGTTAATTATGATGCAAGTATTCGTAATTTAGACTATACGCAATCATTGGTTACATTCGAACAATGGAGTGTGCTCAAACTTCCCAATGGGACTAATTATCCCATTCATAAATCACGGGATGTCGTATTGAATTATTCTGAAGCAAAGGATTACACGCGAAATTACCTCAATATACCTGCTTGGTTTGAGGCTGGAGACTACGAGTTGACTTGGTATGTGGTTAATCCAAGCACCGGGAATCTGGTAGAGGACAGCCTGTATTTCACTAAAAGTGCTGACTAAGCTTTAAGCTCCTGGCAGGCTGGGACGCTCTTGTGTCCCAGCTACTCTATTTGGAAGAATTGTTATACTTCATAATATATTGAGTGAGTTGTTATTTTGAAAAAGCTGAGTATAAATCAACCTCTGCACAATACTGTGTTGAGAAAATCCATCGCTGGCTTTACTTTAATCTGCGCATCGGCATCCGTACAGGCAGACATGATCAGTGCCCCAGTACACCTGAGTGAACCGTATCCTTTCATGATGGAGGATGGAATTACTCATGAGGTGAAGTTAGACATTGGCTTTCAATTCAATAGTATTGAAAGGCTTTGTATCCAAGCTGAAGTTAATGGTGGAGATGCGGACTATGCAGGTTTCATAGTAGAAAATGAATCCCCAGGTTACCCGCCTGTAGTTAGTCAATGGATTTCGGTACCTTTATTTTATCCCATTATTCTCCCAACTCCAGAAAATCCTAATCCCATTAGGCAGTTGCAAGATTTCAATTATTGTATGGATGGCAATAATATATTACCAAAGAATCTTCTTGACAGAAAAGGTGAGATTAATTTCACTGTGTCCGGTGGCTATGTAGAGTTATCGGGCCTTAGATTGCAAGTTGAAGGTGATATCTCTGATACTCAGTTAACAATTGCACTTGACGAACCTGCCGAGTTTTCAGTTCCTTCTTACGGAGGGAGAGTCAATTATGATGCAAGTATTCGTAATTTAGATTCTACGCAATCTTTGGTGACACTCGAACAGTGGAGTGTACTTAAATTTCCCAACGGGGATAATTATCCCATCCATAAGTCACGGGATGTGGTGCTAAATTATTCTGAGGCGAAGGACTACACTAGAAATTATCTAAATATTCCTGCTTGGTTTGAGGCCGGAGATTATGAGCTAACCTGGTATGTCACTGACCCAAGTACCGGCGTTCGGGTGAAAGACAGTCTGTATTTCACTAAAAGTGCAGACTAAACGTTAAGCTTTCGGCAGGCTGGGGTGCCCTTGTGTCCCAGCTGTCTCGTTCTAATCATATTTAGCTCAGCCAGAGGTTCGGATCAGAACTAGGAATCAAAAGAACTTGTCAGTGGCTGGGAGTATCGCGCAGTGGCTATTATGATTGGCTGAAGAGGCCGCGATCAGAACGAAAATACCAAGATGATGATCTCAAGGTTCAGATTCAAAAGATTTCGGATGACTCTGCAGGGCGCTATGGTAGTCCAAGGATTTGGAAAGCCTTGCTGACCAAGGGCTATGAAGTTAGCCGTAAGCGCGTAGCCCGGCTGATGCAGGAATTAGGGGTCGTAGCCAGAGTTATGAGAGTGACATGTAGGGCACCAGGCATAATACGTTTCCTAGCCTCTGGGGAGAATCTTAGACCGGATGGAGCTGTGCCTAAAAGCGGGAATCAAGTTTGGGTGCTGACGTAACCATACCTTATGGCTAAGGGGCAGTGGCAGTACTTGTCAGTTCAGCGCTAGACTACCAATCACCAATGGAATATGAGCGAATAGCAAAATGAAATGTAGTGTGTCTGTTTTATCGGGGTAAGATCACATTATAAAGCATACTTCAGCTGCGCTGCAGCATGTTTTTGAATGCCGGTTATCGTGACGTTATTGTGGTGGTCATTTTTTAGATATTTTGTAGTTGCTGCAAGTATCAATCTCTAACTGGACACACTTCTCCAGAGAGTTTTTTTTCCAGCTGGTACCACAGTTTCATACAAGTGCCTTCGTTTTAAGTCGGCAAGCCCTGTAAGCCAGCAGCACCATAGTGGAAAGCCAATCAGATAGTTAATTGGTGGGGAAAGTATGGTATTTTCCCTGTAAATTTATCGGACAGTGGATAGCCAACGCTTCGCTTCGGCTACCCTTGCTAGCAGTGTTGGGCATCTAGAGGAGGCTTTGATATTGAAGTTATTGGTAAAATTTTTGACAGTTTTAATTTTTTCTGGATGCTCGACACTTAGCAAAACTATTAATTACGAAATAGAACCAACTTCTTTACTTAAAAGAACTTACGTTTTTGATTGGTGTGAAGAAAACCAAGCTACTTTGGGTTTATTTGGAGATCACTGTTTTGGAATTTATAATCCCCCTCTTTACTCTTACCCAGTAGATAAAGGATACCTTGTTATCTATCCACTTCTTGTAAGTCATAGGGAGATCGCTGCTGGCCCATTAGGACTACCGGTAATTCCTTTGGGTGGTAACAACGGATTGGAATCATCGGAGCGAAAGTTGTACTTTAGGTTTAGAACATACTCTGAGACTGATGATTTTAATGTTATACCATTAAAACTTATTGCTGTCAGTGCGGCAGGGGAAGGCTGTGAATTTTCCAAGAGTTCGGAGGATGATATCGGAGAAAAATATACCTGTATGCTCACTATAAATCAAAAGAGCATAAAATCTCTCAAAGTAAACTTGAAACTAAGTGATAATTCAGAAGTTGATATTTTGTATAAGTTATCAGAGTTTACTAGTTATCGGCCTGTAGTAGCTCCTAATGGTCCAGCTAGGGATGAAAAACCATTTATAATAATTGAAAAAAACGATGCCTAATAAACGTATAAACACGGATTCGTACTACTGTGACGCTTTTTGCTATTCCCTTCGGGGCAAAATCTCCCCAGTACTACTCACCGGTTATACGGGCGTAAGCTGTTGAACACACGGAGGTATGATGAGGGATAGAGATCAAGCATTAGTCTTTATCGTCTTGGTGCTTGCAATTAGTTGGAGCTTGGAGGCGTTCATCATCACCAGCGGGGGTGTCAGAAATTTCGGCCCGCTTTGGATAGTCGCCCTGATGTGCATCCCTGGCTCTCTTTCAATAGTGCTGAGACTCATCCTGAAATCGGGATATGAAGATGTCAGATTTCGGATCGGAAAGGGACGCTACTACGTCTATGCTGTAGCAATTCCATTCCTATTGGTATTGCTAACGGGTCTGGTATCTGCTGCAATCGATATCCGGCAATTTTCGCTGGTGTCATTGGAGCAACTGATCCAACTTAGCCCTGTTCTCCTGTCCGTCTTAGTGCTAGGCCTGATCGGCGCATTTGGGGAAGAACTCGGATGGCGCGGATTCCTATTGCCAAAGTTGGTAAGTGGTGGTGTTAAGAACCCCTATCTCGTCAGCGGACTTGTATGGGCGTTCTGGCATCTTCCACTCATTGCTTACGGAGGTTTCTATCAGACAGATTATACGTTGCTCATGGCGTTGATTTATGGCCTCGGTATTATCGCCATGAGCTTTGTATTCAGCGAGCTCAGAATGCGCTCTGGATCAGTCTGGGTTGCCACCATCGCCCACGCCGCTCACAATTTCTTCTTCCAGTTCGCGGCTCCTGTATTGCTTTTAACGGAACCGGGTTCGCGTTCAAAGCTTTGGGATATGGTGGCCAGCGATACTGGCTTGTGTATCGCAGTGTTCTATGCTATCGCGTACCTCGTTTTTCGTCATGTCGTTCGACGGGACAAGGCTTTTGATCGGTGTTTATCGCCAAAAGCCCCGATAAATCAGTAGCGGGCCTTGGCGGGGGTAAGCCACTGGGGCCAGTGCCTTTGGTGGTTAGGGTTTGTCGTTCCTACAAGGAGGTAGACCATGCCTTTGACCGCTCACGTTCAACAACTTCACCACGTTAATAATCTATGTGCCGGCCTGGAATGGGTGGTTGGCTGCCCCAATCAGAATGCGCGCACTGCCTTGCTGTAGCTGATTGGTGAGGAAATGGGGGAAACCCTGCAGGGCGTTATTTTCGGCGTTGAGGCAAAGGCCGCAGGCACAAGCCTACCGATAGAAGAGGCGGCCTAGCCGGCTATTGAAGCCGCTGCTGAGAGTGGTACCGGCCTCATAGTCATCCATTGCTCTTGCCGATTGCTACCTTCTGGCAATAAACTGTATGTATATACAGTATTTGGGTATCCCAGAATGAAGCTTTCCCAACTCTATGGCCACGGCATTGCCTGTGGCTTTCCCTCTCCTGCCGATGACCACAAGGAGGCGGCCCTTAGCCTGGATGAGCATCTGGTCAGCAAGCCAGCGGCGACCTTTATGGCGCGGGCGAACGGGGATTCCATGATGGGGATCGGCATCTTCGACAAGGATCTATTGATTGTCGATCGTTCGTTAAAGCCCACCCATGGCGATGTGGTCGTGGTGGCCCTGGATGGCCAGCTGACCTGCAAGGTGCTGGACCAGCAGCAGGGGCGGCTGCTCTCTGCTAATGATGATTACGCCCCGATCCCTATTTGGGAGGGGCAGGAATTGATTGTGGAGGGGGTGGTAAAGGCTTCGGTGCGCTACCACCGGCCGAGCTGAATGCTGGTACTGGTGGATTGCAACAGCTGCTACGCTAGCTGTGAGCAGATATTCCGGCCGGATTTGCGTGGGCGTCCGGTGGTGGTGCTCTCCAATAACGATGGCTTTGTGGTGGCGCGCTCCAAGGAGGCGAAGCTATTAGGCATTGGCGACCTGGAGCCCTTCTTCAAGGTTCAGCCGCTACTGGGCGCCCACCGGGTAGCGATCTTCTCCAGTAATTATCCCCTGTATGGTGATATCTCTCACCGGGTGATGACCACCCTGCGCGAGTTCGGCCCCAGCGTGGAGGTCTACAGCATTGACGAGATGTTTTTGGACCTGCACGGGCTGCAGGAGAATTGGCAGGACTACGGCCGCAAGATCCGCAATACCCTCTGGCGCAATATTCGAATGCCTGTGGGTGTGGGGATCGCCCCCAGTAAAACCTTGGCCAAGCTCGCCAACCGCGCGGCCAAGAAAACCCCAAAGTGCGATGGCGTCTGTGCATTGGATACCCCGGAGAAGTGGCAGTGGATGCAGCGCCGTACCGCTGTGAATGATGTGTGGGGCATAGGCCGGCGCCTCACCAAGCGCCTAGCGGATTTCGGCATAGAGACCGCCTATGACCTGGCGCAGGCCAACCCGAAAATTTTGCGCCGCCGTATCAATGTGAATATTGAGCGCACTATTGAGGAGTTGAACGGGATTCCCTGCCTGGGCCTGGAGGAAGAGCCCCCAGCGAAGAAGCAGATCTATTGCACCCGCTCCTTCGGTGAAAAGCTCACCGAGCTAGCGCCGATACTGCAGGCCGCCACCCTCTACGCCAGCAGGGCAGCGGAGAAACTGCGCGCGCAGAAGTCGCTGGTTAAGTCGATCCATTTATTCCTGCACACCTCACCCCATGAGCCCAACTACTACAGCCGCAGCGCCGTAGTGCAGACCCCATACCCCACCGACGACACGCGGGTAATCGTGCGGCTGGTGAGAGAAGCCATTGCGGACTTGTACCGCCCCGGCTGTCGCTTTATGAAAGCAGGCGTAGGGCTCATCGAGATAATCCCCCGCGCCCTGGGCCAGGGGGATTTGTTCACCCCAGGGCAATCACTTAGGGCAGGGCAGACCATGCAGGCGATGGACCGAATTAACAAAAAATTCGGCCGGGGCACTTTGTTCCTGGGGGCTGAAGGCATCCAGAAAAAGTGGAAGATGCGGCAGGCATTTACATCGCCTGCCTATACCACCCGGTGGGGGGATTTGCCTAGGGTGGTGACCTGAAGCGATTGCGGAAATTTTACTTTTAGGAAATAACCTTTAAATCAGGTGAGATTTATGGCTCACCTGATTTAAAAGATAAAACTATTAATATTTAATTACTGGCTTCTTAAAGAGTCAAGCTTTTCCAGCCTGATGATGCGCAAACATATAGTAGCGATTCAGATTGATGTATGGTCATGCGGCCTACATCTGATGAGCTATTACAATCAGAATCAGGAGGAGTTCCTGCAGAAGTATCTAACTGTATATACCCTGGAGAATCGTCGTTCTCGATCGGATTTTTGACAGAGAAATTACCTGCATGCGTAATCCTCACCACTTCATGGAATTCGCCTCCGATGTTTTTGTCGTCAAAATTATCCTCCATTGAGGCTTCCCATGTTCCCATTTGAAGGTATTCACCATCTTTCCACGCGATATCTCCTTCATCGGGCCCTGCACCTTCGATATAGAGTCCAGGCTCATTTTCGGGATTTATAATATTGAAGCGACCCTTAAAATAATTTTTGTAATCGTCAAGTACATTTTTAGAGCCTACACCAACTCGCCCCTGTTTGTTTATAGACATCCTTGCTTTGCCATCCGTAAAAAAACCAATCCAGCCGCCATGCTGGCTATCCTGGTTACCGTAGAAGTGAGCACCGGCTCCATTGTTGTTTGGGTTAACACCGTCAGAGACGGCTCTCAGTGCAAGCTCTTCCCTATACGGTAGGCATTCATTCAATTCAGTATCTTTGCACTCCTTATCCAGATTTACATTATGGTCCTCGGGTCGAATGAAACCTGAATAATGGAATATAGTTGAATGGCTATTGTCGCCAATTAATTTCAATCTAGTTTTAGTGTTGCCGGGCACAAATTCACTGTGGCCGGATTCCTTTATATCGTTCTCGGATTCCTTAACATTTTCAGTGTCAATCTCCAGCCAGTTAATATAGCTTTCGGTAGAATCTATCCAATTTCCAAGCTGGAATGTATCATCATTCAAGACCGCAATATCGCCTTCAGTAGAGCTGGCACCAGATATTAGTATCGCGGGTTTTTTTGATCCTGAGTCTTTGATGTGCAAAGTGGCTTGAGGACTTGTAACTCCAATGCCAACATCTTCATAAAAACTTTCCGCAACGGCTACACCTGAAGTGACAAGACCAATTAAAAATGTAACGTGTACTTTATTCATTCAACATCCCTTATATCCTATTTATAAGCAGCAGATCTAATTTTACCTGGCAGTTTGTGCCCCAGCATTTTTTCAGCGATATGGGGCTCGGTCAGTTAGGAAAAATTGCCATGCCGTTTTGTGCAAGTCATGCACCGACCAGTGTTTCATTCCATAACCTCTGAGCCGGCTTAGCCTCTGAAGGGGATTGTAAAGTATTAATAGCGGTAGAACATATCACTGTTCCAGAAATAGCTGGGGGAACAATACAAGCGCAGGACGGCTTCAACAAAACGCTTGGTTAAGGATCACTATGTCTGGGTGCTGAAAGAGTACAGGAAATTGGCATAGGCAGGCGTTTACATTGCTTGCCTATATCTTTCAGTGAGATCAACTGCCGGTGATTGCAGTCTAGTTGCTGTGTAAGTGTACAGCTTTTAAGTGTGTCAAAAATTGACCAGCTAAGTAATCATGGGGTTTATTGCGATGCTGAACCACCTTGATATTTACACACAAAGGTCTGTAACTGTATGGTAGTTATAGAGATTTAGGTTTGATTGTGGCTCCTGAGGTCGCGGGTTCGATCCCCGTCGGCCACCCCAGATTCTTCCTTGTCTATCAAGGACTTAAAACCTCGCCTAGTGCGGGGTTTTTTCGTTTTGGGCCTTTGAGGGGTAATTCGAGGGGGTAATTTTTACCATAATCGATTTTTTCAGTCCCTCCGATTGGACATTTATCCAGTGTCCACTGCGCCTAAAGCGTTCCCTTATATACCATCACTTTGGATTGTAATGGGTACCTCAGAAGTGAAGAATGCCGCCGCTGCTCTGAGTGTCGCTAAGTCTACCAATCTAAAAGCCCTACACAGGAGTTTTAAATGAAAGATCAAACTATTTATCAGGAGGTTGCAAAGCTGCTGTACCTCGAAGCTCCAGATGTTTCGAGTGAGGTGCACGCTCTTGTGAGATATTTTAAGGAATCTTCCACGATTTCTGTATGGGTGGGTGAGCTAAGGTCAACAGCTGGCGGGTTTGCTTTATCTTATGAGGCTGGTACTAGAGTCTCAGACCTAGTGGGCGAACTAAAAGCGTATTATGTGGAAAAAAATATGGGGGATTGGAATGTTGCACATTTCATTGCGATTCCTCACGCTAAAAAATTTGAACTTGAGTTTAATTATTGTGAAGAGCTGGAAAATGGTGACGTAACTTTTTCAAAGTATGCAAAAAGGCTCAATCAATCCTCAAGGATTCATCAGGAGTAGCTATTGAAATCTTCAGTTTAGTGCTTTCTGCTCGGAAGATTTTAGGCCCTTTTCAGCAGAAACTTCACCCGTCGCCCTTGGGCACGCCTCGCTTTCCTTTAATCCTCGCCTTGTTAAGAGAAACAACTTTATCGGCGGTGTGGTTGTAGCGCTCCATCATGCTGCGGGTCTTGTGCCCGCTGAATTCCTGCTTGTTGCCTTCGAAATCTGAGATGCCTTTAATCTTTAAATCATGAAACGGGAGCGAGCGGGTAGGGCGCCGGCCTCATAGGCAGCTTTCTGTTCGGGGCTCCAGGTGCTATTAAATCCATCTCGGGTGTAGCGCTGCCCAATTCGGCCACGAATCAGATACATACTTTGTGACCTGGAGCTGGTGTTGCTTTTAAGCGCCAGTTTAACTGCGTCGTGTAATCGATCTGTCCAGAGCTTCAGCTGCTTCTTGCCGGTTTTTTGCTGGCAAATCAACTAATCCTCGTCGGTGATATCCTGCCGCTTTAATGCAAGAACATCTTGTTGCCGTGCGTCGTAGAGGTATGAAATTTCTATGGCAGCAGCGTGTGCGGTGTGGCCCCTGGATTCAAGCCAGGTGTAAAAGGCTAAATATTCGGAATCTTCGACATAACGCCCACCCTGTTTTTCCTTGAGAGGTTTCATCGCCTTAGTTGGGTCGCCGATCGATACGAATCCACGGGCCTTTCCCCAGCGATAAAGATGGACGGCCAGCATCCATTAAGTCTCAGGGGGGCGGTCAGGCCCATAGCCACGGTATTGGCAATAGCGGCTCTCATACGCATTCTGTTGACGTGCGCCCGCCATACTATGCACTTGCTTGGATAATAAAAACTTCTGAAATCACCAGTGAGAATATTGCTGACTTACTGGCTGAGTTGAGCGGCGATGAGGATACCTAATGGCTTTCTATCCTATCCGACAGTTAGGTGAGCGCGGCATTAATGTTGATACGCCTCCATTCGAGCTGCCCGTCAATGAATTCTCGGCGGGCAAAAACGCCCGATTTGCCAACGGCGCGGCACAGACTATGCCATCCCCGAAAACACTAGAGGTCCTGGCAGAGGCTCCCGTATGAGGTGCCGGCTGGGTTTCCGATGGTGTGCCGCAGCTGGCCTATGCCTCGCAAACAGAGCTGTATATACGCGAGAATGAAACCTTTGTTAAACGCACCAACAGCACAGATTTTTCCACCGGGTATTCTCCTTCGGAAAACTGGCAGTCGCTGGTGTGGGGCGAAAGCGTGATATTCAATAATGGCGTAGATGTCCCGCAGATTCGTGAGCCGACGGACACGGAATTTAAAGCGCTGCCTAACTGACCATCCAATCTACGAGCTAAATTGCTGCGCGGTTACAAAAATTTCATGGTGGCCTTGGGTATTACTGAGGGTGGGGTCAGTTATCCGAACACTGTGCGCTGGTCTACTGAGGCTGAGCCAGGCCAAGTACCCTGGACTTGGGATGTGGTGGACCTGTCCGGCCTTGCTGGTGCTAACCCGGTGGACTCTGGGGCAAGTGAGCTAGTTGATTGTCTGCCTCTGGGTGGGGCCAATATTATCTACTCTCAGGAAGCCACCTATCTGATGCAGTTTGTCGGCGGGCAATATGTATTCGCCTTCGACAAACTACTCGACCAAGGTATTCTTTGCCGGGGTGCTGTTGCCGCGTTCGACAAGTTTCACTTTGTAATTGGTTCTACTGAAATTTTTGTACATGATGGTTCCAGTACTCGACCGGTAGCGCATCGGAGAGCGAATAAAACTTTTTACAATGAGGTGGGTGACCGCACCAAGGTGCGTTGCGTAGCCAACCATAAAACCAAAGAAGTATGGACCTATTACACTACAGGCGCGGGTAATGCTAACCGGGCCATGGTTTACAACTGGCTGGATAATACCTTCACGTTTGTAGATGTACCGGGCGTCGCTTGTGCAGTCTTTGCACCCAAGCAGGGTGAAATTGTGACCTGGGAGGAGCTGACGCAGAGCTGGGTGGACCTCACCCAGAGCTGGGGTGAGTTTGCTGATACCGCTTTCTACCCGGTGATGTATTACTTCAGCAGCGACAGAGCTGCCCACACCCTGCAGGAAGCCGACTTCCTCAGCACAGCGAGCACAACTCAGTCGGTATACTTGGAGCGCACTGGCATTGACCTAGACCAATTACTGAAAGCGCCTACGAAACAGTGGAAATTGATTCGACAAATTGTTCCGCAAATTCATGGTGCAGGCAAAGTTCGCATCACCGTAGGCGGGGCCTCAACGGCTATGGGTGATGTGCACTGGCGCCAGCCGCGGGAGTTCGACGTGGCCGAAGGGCTCAAGGTGGATGTACGGCTTAAGGCTCGCTATCTAGCCATCAAAATCCAATCCGTAGACGCCGGCTTCTGGCGGCTGACCGGCTGGGACCTGGACCTGATTCCGGTGGATGGCCGATGAGTTACACACCGGGACCGGCGCAGCCGAGAAACCTTGAGGAGCTGTGGCGGTATTTACAGGCGGAGCTGAGCAAGATACAGCGCGCCTTTACCGACCTGGAGGCGCTGGCACCGCTTTACCGTGAGCCGCCACGACGCCCGCCGCTGGGCCTGTTGGTGACTGCCGACGGCACGGACTGGGACCCTGGACAGGGGAAGGGTTTGTATATCTGGGTAGGCACTGCCTGGGTGCAGGTGCATGCGCTGTGAGGTTAGAGAGAATCAAACCTGTTGCCCAAGAGTGTTGAGAACGCGGAGGCAATAAGGGAGCCTGGCGTATGGAGTGCATTGAGTGCACGCTAAATCCGCGTGTGGTGACTTGGGAATAAGTAGCTCCTCAGAGACTGCCTGAGTATCGCCTTAAATAGGTGGGGGTTAATTATAGACGCACCATTAGAGCATTGGCGCAAATTTATCCCTTGTGAGGAGGCCGCTGCTAAATTGGTCTAGCCTGAAATCGTGACATATATTTGGGGTCATTAGAACCTTGCTAGGACTTGGCCCCATAAGATTGATCTGGAATCCTTTATATTCGTGAGGTGTTTATGGCGAGGGCTAGAAGTGGCGAGGATATTTCGCCTAAAAAATTTGGTAAAGCTGGTCAGTCTATCGCTCAATCAGAACATAAATCTGAGGAGCAGGAAATAATTGATTTCACTAAAATCAAGGTGGTTAAAGGTATTACAGGGGAATACGTGCTAACTGTATGGGGAAAAAATGACCCTGATATAGAGCCTTCACTTAATCCAAGATATAACCCATCGAATCCGGATTATTATGAGATAGAAGTATTAGGAAAACGCTTGAGTAGTCCTCGCCCTAAAAAGGTGAAAAGATTCCCACTCGATTTAGACCTTAAAAACTATATGGGTGAAAAAGGCATAGAAGTTATTGGTGCGACCAAATCTGTTAAGTGGGACTTGCCAGAGGTGTAGAGGGGCTTTTTCCATCGAATCGCCTAGCCGTTCAAAACTCCATTGTGGCTATGGCGATTCCCTTGGCTAAAGTGAGACTGAATATGTAGTTTTTACTTTCAGCTAACTTGAGCTTTTAGCTCTTCAAGCTTTTCCCTATACAGGTCATGGTCTCTGGGTTCTGTCAGAACAGAAAGCCCTCCTGTATTAGGGTTGCCGGTTATAATATCTTTTATCATTAGCTCTAATAAATAGCATCTGTTTGGAGAGTGCTCAAAGTGAGTAGACCTTTTAATTATTCTTGCTAAGAAGTCGAATAATTTCTGATCTTTAGGTGTTATATGTAGCAGTGAAAATTCCACCTGTTTTGAAAATATAAGATATTCGGACATGATGTCTAGTTGTAAATCTTGAGATTTTTCTAGCTTATCCTTAAATAATTGAAAATTCTTCCCCTTATCTTTGAAGAGATATTCACGTGTTTTCGTTACTTTAGGCGTATTCCACAATTTCCAAGTTCCACTTTCTCTGCTGTTGACTGTTTGGATAACAAGGTAAGTGGTTATGTAAAGAAAATGATCATATGTTTGGATTAGCTGTTCGGCGATTAAAGCCTGCCTTTTTCTCTCTTGCTGGTCTGCTTGATGTTTGGCTAGTTCATTTAAAAGTAATCCGAAAGCAAAAATACCTACTAAAGCTTCGAGAGCTGTCCAAAAGTAACCAATCTCATTTTTTGGGTGGACTTCTCCATACCCCAGAGTTGTGATTGTCACAATGCTGAAGTAGATGGTTTGAATTAAGCCCATCTCCTCTTCATTAAAGGAAAAAGAATCTCGGAGGAAATAATAGATAATTGCAAAAAAAAGTATTGCCGCTACATAACAAAATAGAAGCTTTTTCCAGGAGAGCCATGAGAGAAAGCGTTGCATATGTCCGTCCATAATTTTCGTGCCGAAGCTTCCATTATCACGCCACAGCTATTGTGTGTAAACGAATTAAGCGTCAAGAAAATGAGCTAAATTTATGAACTCTAACTACGGACACAACCCCTACATGCCCGACTGGGAAACCCAGTACAACCCGGCACCCTCTCTAATTCAACAACCACAAGCTCAGCAACAATCCAGCATTAACCCAATGCAGGCAATGAGCTGGTACAACAAATTCGCAGGCGTTGGCGCATCTGGTGCAGGTAGCACGGCAGGCGGTACCGCCAGCACTGGCGCGGGCAGTGGTGCGGCAGGCGGTTCCAGCTGGATCGCTTCTCTAGGTCCCTGGGCGGCGTTGGCTGTACTCATTGGGGTAAATGAAAACGAAGCCCGCGAAGGTGGCTATCGCGATGAGGATGACAAGGACTACGCCCTGGACTTACTCGGCGGCAAGGTATTCGAGCAAGACGCAACCTACCGCTGGAAAGATGACCTCAACGATGCAGCGCCAGGCTCTGGCAGCATGGTCGAATCAATGGCAAACCTCGGTTCTCTGGATTTCTCCAACGCTGGCAAAGCGTTTGAAGATGGATTGAAAGAAGACCCACTAATTAAAGGCATTCTCAGCCTCTTCTAACAGGTGAAACATGGGATTTTTAGACGGTCTTATGGGTGGTGGTGGCGAGTCCAAAAGCCAGAGTTATCTGGATGAGGACCAGAAAGGCTACCTGAATGATATCTGGGGGGAGGGGCAAAGGCTCTATAACTCCGGGCAATCTCCGGTCGCCGACCTCAGCCCGGAAATGCAGCAATATATCCAGGCTGCAATGGGGTTTGGCAACACCGCCAATGGCAATGCCAACCAAGTATCTGGCGCGGCCAGTGGATTCGGAAATACCGCCAATGTGATGCAGGATTATTTGACCCAGGTAATGAGCGGCGGAGGCTTTCAGGCCCCAATGCAAAACGGTGTTGATATGAACACTGTGAATTCCTTAATAGATAACGACCTGCTGGATTCTCAAATTACGGCCAACACTCGAGACATATACCGCAACCTTAATGAGAGTCAGTTGCCGGGCATCGCCTCTGGGGCGGTTTCTACCGGCAATGCTGGCTCGAGAGGGTATCGCCATGAGCGGTGCAGACGACAGGGCCGCAGATGTAGCTGCGGGTATACGCTCCAACGCCTATAACCAAGCCGTGCAGGTTGCGGCCGGCCAATCCAGCGCGAATCAGGGCGCTCAGCTGGCAACCAATAACCTCAACACATCCCTGGCCAGCAATAACTTCGGTACCGCTGGCAATCTCTTCAATACCGGATTCGGCAACGCCTACAACATGGGCGCGGGCGGTGTGAGCATGATGGGGCAGGGCGGAAACGCGATGCAGAACTATATGCAGCAGGTAGCCATGGCACCTTGGCAAAAACTGCAGCTGTACCAGGGCTCGATTGGCTCTCCAATTGTGCTCAATGAATCCACTCAGGCGGGAGGCAGCAACGGAGCCGGGGGAATCATGCAGGGCATGGGGTAAGGCCCACAACTGAAACTCAACAGGATAGAGAAATGCCAATACTCAGCATCGGCGAGCCTATCGGGGCGCTCGACCAGAATTTCATAGAACCCCAACAATCCCCCACCTTCGACTCCTCAAACCCTTTTGCCCGCACCATCGACCGTTACGAACTGCAGCTAATAGAAAACCAGAGTGAAGTTGAAAAACTGAAGGGCAATAAATGGGCCCGGATTGGGCGCATGCTAACCGCTGCCGGTGTTGGCCTTAACGGTGGCGACCCGTCGCAGGCTTATCGCGGTTACAACAATCAACTAACAGCGCTGTAAAATCATGGCACCAAGCTCAATTCTGGGATTGATGAAATGAATCTAAAGCGGGCAATGTTGGAGCAGCAAGGTGCGGGCTCGGCAGACACAGTAGGTTCTCCGCTAACACTCGCTAATGGTAATTATGGGATTGCGGTTAAGAATCCTGACGGCTCTACCGAGGTGCGTGACCTCGGTGTTCGGTTTGACCCCAAAGTACATAAGGTCGGTGACCAGC
Source organism: Microbulbifer mixtoriginis (SeqCode) (assembly GCF_052467235.1). Lineage (NCBI taxonomy): Bacteria > Pseudomonadati > Pseudomonadota > Gammaproteobacteria > Cellvibrionales > Microbulbiferaceae > Microbulbifer > Microbulbifer mixtoriginis (SeqCode). Next base: position 4,160,097 of record NZ_CP174305.1, read on the forward strand.
TTTTGACAACCACTGGCGGCAACACTCCAGTAGAGCTCTTATCGGATGAGCAGCTTCAGAAGATTTATGACCAGCGCATAAAGAACAAGAAAGGCGAGATCGATTTAAAAAATAATTCTGAGGCCGAAAAGGCGGCCGCGCTTAACGCCAAAACTTACAAGGCGTATCAGGCTGGAATGGAAGGCTTATCTAAAGGGATGGAGGGAACTACCACTAATCCGTTTACAGGTTCATTCCCGGCGTTGACCTCTGGGGCGCAGACGGCTGATGGGGCAGTGTCTGCCATGGCCCCAATCCTTAAATCCCTTTTTCGTGAGGCCGGCGAGGGTGTCTTTACTGATAAAGATCAAGAACTGCTGTTAAAGATGATTCCAACCCGGAAGGACCACCCGGAAGCCCGCAAGGCAAAACTCGAAATGGTTGACCGAATTGTTCGGGCGAAACTTGGTATCGATTTCGAAGATATTGAGCGTGATGGTCCTGAGGCGGTAGCTGACGCCGCCAACACAAATAAAGACCCATAGGGGATTCGATGAATGGCTTTAACTATCGCGGAAATACGTAAGCAATATCCTGAATATTCAGATATGAGCGATGAAGCTTTGGCGCGCAGCCTGCACCAGTCGTATTACAGAGATATGGAGTTTGGCGAGTTCGCCGGCAAAATTGGCTACACACTGCCAGACCCTGCAGGTATTAATCAACCCGGCGCTTTCGAGCAGTTTGCGGACAATTCCATCGGTGAGCTTGAGGTGGTGGGCGCGGTAGGTTCGTCGATTTTGGCTGAGCCGGTTTCTGGACTCGCGGGCATTGCTCAATCGCTAAATCCCTGGGCCGAGCCGGGAGCTGGTTACCGAGCAGTGGGGGCGGCTCGCAACTTCCTCACCTATGAGCCGTGCACCGATGAAGGTAGGGACAAGCTAAATACGCTTTCTGACTTTATCGAACCTGCCGGCCGGGCTATGGAATATGCCGAAAAGAGCCTGGGTGATGCGACCTATAACGCTACAGGAAGTCCAGCATTGGCTGCCGGTGCCGCCTCTGTACCAACGGCAATTTTGGAGCTGCTGGGCGTTGGCCTCGGTAAAGGCGCTACCCAAGCAAAAAGGGCCACGCCAGAGAATGTAAAAACGGAACTGACGAGACTTGGTGTGGACTCGCATCAGATGTCGGAGGAGGCAGTCTTAAGGGTAGTTGACGAACTGAATGAGGGTGCTGACTTCTCCAGTGATGCTCTGGTGGGAGTCCTTGAAAATGTCGATATGCCAGAGGATTGGGTACCAAAAACCCGCGCCGAGCAGCAGGGGATTGAAACTGGCAACTTTGACCTATGGCGCAAACAGAATGAGGCTGCGGCCGGCGTTTACGGAAGCCATGCAGAGCAGGCAGTTAATCGTTTCACTGATTTCCGCGAGCGCCAGCTGGGCAAGGTGGTGCAGAATCAGATGGATGACCTGGGGCTGACTGAAGGGGCTAGCTCACTCGCAAGTAATGCGGGGATGCTCTATGACGGCCTTTTGTCAAAGGTAGAGAATGCCAAGCAGGCTAAAACCGACGCTTACACCAGAGTGGACGATATTGCCAAAGAACGTGGTCCTATGATGGCCGAGGGCTCGGTTATGCAAGAGGGGCTGGGAGCGGCCTATCGCGGATTTGATGGCGATATCAAACTTGCCAGCAAGACCGAGACGCCCAACGCATATGGGTTGTATGAGGAGTTTCATGCAGCGCTGCGAGGTGAAAAGTCTTCCGGTTTACCGGGCGCCCTTACAGTCGCGACCAACAAGATGGAAAGTTTGGATAACTTCGAAAGCCTGCGCCGTCGAATTTCTGCTGCTGAGCGGGCCTCCGCCCCCGGCTCTGCCGACCAAGCACTACTTGGGCAAGTGCGTCGGCAATATGACAGCTGGCTTGATGAGGCCGTGGAGAATGGGAAGTTTTTCGGCTCGCCCGAGCAGCTGGACGCCCTTAAAGAAGCTCGCCGCCTTAATCGCGAGTACATGCAGATAGTCAAAGGCACTCACAAGGATGGTAAGCCCACAGCTCGCACTGGCATTATCAATGATGTTGTGAACGGGCGAAGCACTCCAGAGGAAGTGGTCAACAAGATAATCGGTGGCACCGGCAAGAAGCAGGGAGCGGCCATCGTTGAGGACTTCAAGCGGCTATTCGGTGAAGACTCTCCGGAATTCGGAGCCCTGCGGCAGTCCGCTTTTATGAATATTTTCGGCCCCGCTTTTAAGGTGGCCGAGGATGGCAGCCTGCAGCTATCCAGGGGCAGCTATATCAATCGACTCTCCGACCAGCTCAAGAACAATGAGAGCAATCTGCGGGCCTTGTTCGATGAGTCCGAAGTGAACCGCTGGAATAAATTTGCGAGTGAGCTGCGGAAACTTCAGGAAGATGTGCGCAAGAAAAATTTCTCCGGCTCTGCATACCATCTGGCCGGGCCGATGAGCGCGCTGGTAGACAAGGTTGGCATTATCGCTCAGTGGCTGCCTTTTATGCGCGAGGGGGCTGAAAGTGTGAGTAAGAGCCGCCGTTGGCGCGACCTGAGGAAAAACGGTCTGGCCGAAGGTGACTTTGCCGTTTCCAGTGACACCGCTACTTTACTTGGCGCTTTGCTAGGTGGTGCCCCAGCGCACTCTGGTGCATCACCAGCGTTGTTGTTGAGCGAAGACGACAAGCCTCGTAATCAGGGTGTGCTGGCTTTTAAATAATTCCTTCACCTTCTTTTGATTAGGACTTGTTGGGATAGCCAGGTGAATTGAACAGCTGCATAATATTATAGAGATGGGTAAATATACCCTAAAGCAGACAGATGTTGCTTTCAGGAAGTATCAATGTCTGAATAGCAGATCCTTGGAGCGTGTTGGATGAGTCCTGAAGAACAAGAAATGTATGAACAATTGGATCAAATCTTAGCTCCCTATACCGTAGAGGGGCGAGCTGAAGTTCTAGATAATTCACATAAATTTGTTCATTATACTTCTGCAGATAATGCTAAAAACATTATTCGAAACAAGGAGCTCTGGCTAAGGAACCCCTCATGTATGAATGATTATATGGAGGTTTCACAGGGTTTTGACATGTTGATGAAATATCTTAAACAGCCTGCGAATGGCAGTAGGTTTAAAGATGTTTTGAACCAGGTTGGTGACAATACTTGGGAAAAGGTCGCAAAAGAATTTGATGATTGGTGGAGGAATTTAAGGTTCGATACTTATCTTGCTTCAATATCAGTTCATATGGCAGATGAAAGCCAGCATGGCAGGCTCTCTATGTGGCGGGCTTATGGTGGTGACGCTGGCAAGGCGGCATTGGTTTTTAATAACCCACCACTGATTCCAAATTTGAGAGTCATTTTTAGTCCCGCTCTATATTATTCGGACGAGCGCCTGGGGGCAGAGCTAGAAAAAATATTGAATAATATAGAGGCTAATGTTGATTATCTGAGAAGTTTGCCTGAAGACATTGTTTGGTCATCTTTGGCAATGACGCTGATTGTTTTAACACTCTGCTTAAAACATCCCGGATTCAAGGAGGAGCAGGAATGGAGGGTGATATATCTTCCGGAACTGGACACAGAAGACAAGTTCTTGATTGATAGTGTCGAAACAATTAATGGTATCCCTCAAATTGTATATAAGCTCCCCTTTGCCAATAATGAACAAATGGGAATAATAGGGTTAAGTCTTTCCGATATGCTAGATAGTATATTAATCGGGCCCACACAGTACCCTGGGGTTATTCATCAGGCCCTCTCTAGAGAGCTAAGAGATGGGGGGCTTAATGATTTAGAAGGTAGAATTAGCTTCTCTGGGATACCTTTAAGAACTTAAAGATAATTATGTTTAGGTTAAATTCATAGTGTTTTTGTAATTATGCGTTTACTTACTTTGCTCGTCTTAGCATCGGCCCTAACAGGCTGTTATGAAGCCGAGACTAGGGCTTACGGCCGCCAGCAGTGGCTTCCCCGTTGGGCCGATGCGGACGGTGATTGCTAGAACACTCGCCAGGAGCTGCTGACCCGCCTCTCTCGGATTATTCTTGACCGGAAGCTTATGAAGCAGAGTGGGGAGGTCTTGGCTTTCGGTCCGCGCCTGAGGGGCCACGGTTCAATCTTGGGCGTTGCTGGCGTCTTCAATCAGCGCAATTGAATAAGTGTATAAGCTGGAGCAATTATTTACCCATCGCGGTATGTCTTTAGCATAATCGCCGGACAGAGTATCTTCAATTTCTTTCCGTAACTTATCCGGACCGTGTTTGATAAGTCTTTGATTTATACCTACTAAGGTCTGCACCTCAAATTCTTGAGGTGATTCTTTTTTATTGAGTTTTGCGTAGATGGAGCGAGCAAATAACCTTGCTACGTTGTAATGCTCATCTCTGCTAACTTGAGATCCAAAGCCCCCAGTTTTTTCCTTATAAAATCCACAGAGGTAATTTGTGGTTAGAATGTTGACGTTCGCAATTTGTTTTTCTTTTGTACTTAAATCCAAATCGATAGTTTTTGGTAGTTTAGTGTCACATGAAGCGATAACCGAAAGACAAATTATCATTGTCAAGTTTCTGAACGGATGAAGGAAATACTTATTTTTAGGGAAGTTCATGTGATCTATGCTGTGTCACCGGGTATGTTTTACATATTCTGATCGAATATTACACTAAGTTCTAGCGTTTTTCTTTAGCGGCTTAACTCTCTTGCTGTTTAATATTTTGTCTTTGAGTTAGCGGCCTACACTCAGTACGATCCCTTAAAAACAAAGGGGGGACGTCATGCGCCTGTTACTACCTATTATCCTATCTGCCGCCTTGGCCGGCTGCCTCGAAGTCGAAGCCTAAGAAGAGCGGGGCTATGGCCGTCACGAGTGGCTACCGAAGTGGTCCGACACTGACGGCGACTGCCAGAGCACCCGTCATGAGCCTCTGGTGCAATACTCCCTGGCTCCGGTCAGTTTTACCAACGAGAAAGGTTGCACGGTAGATACTGGCCTGTGGTTGGACCCATACACCGGTAACTTCTATATTCTGGCCTCTGATCTGGATGTTGAATACATCGTCCCACTTTCCAGGGCGCACGAGCACGGTGGTGCCAACTGAACTGTAGAGCTGAAGAGGCAGTTTGCCGAAGACCCTGAGAACCTCTGGTTAGTCGATGACGGCTGGAACCAGAGCAAGGGCGACAAAGGCTCGGACGAATGGATGCCGCCCTATGAGCCAGTCTAGGCCATCTATGTTAAGCGCTTTATGGCGATAGTTGAGATGTATGGGCTAAAGTTCTAACGGAAAGAGTTAGCCCAAATGTTGGCATTCTTGGGAGAGTAGGCGATTGTCAGATCTCGGAGTTCATAATCTGCTCTATTTATTAGAGAAGCGGCCTCCCCTTATTGTGTAGGCTGCTTCTCTTAAAATAAGCTCATCAAGTGGGAACATTCAACCTGTTGAAATAGTCCTCATTATTAGTGGTATCGTGAAGTTGTTTGTGGTTATTGATAGCTTTTACCAAGAGTATTTGAAGTCTATCCACTCGCCATTGTCATTACAGTAGGCGTTAACGTCGCAATAGTTCTTACAAATCGAACCTCTGCTTATATTAATTATTGTACCTTCATGATGTGCTGCTTCAACATCTCCAAGCCAACAATCTTTTCCGGTTCTGTTGGTGGTATCAATCTCAACTTTATAGGTGCTGGATCTAAATCCTGAAGTTGTTTCCTTTATGACCCCAGTGCATTGATATAGCTCTCCCTGAAAAACAAAGTGGTGTGACAGTTGTTGGGATGGGCAGGTAGCGCTGTTGGCCATTGTAGTGACAGAAGATAAAACTACGGCTGCCAATAATTTTATTTTTAACATCAATAAATCCTTTTTTGATTAAAAGCTTGTATCAAGTCTTGTTTTTTATTTAAAACAACATTAAGTATTTTCCTTTGCGGGAGGTGTTGAGTTCAAGTTATGAAGATATAGTTTGTGCTGTACTACCGGTAATATATGGGCACAATGGTGCCAATTGGATGTGATAGTGAGTAGATTCGTAGATAGAGATAGCTAGAACAATTTATAGGCAGCGCTTTATGGCGATAGTGGAGGAGTATGGGCTGGAGTTCTCGGAGCAGGAATCAGCCCAATAACTGGCTCTCTTAGAAGAGTAGGGTAGTTACAGCTCTAGGAGATCGTAATCTGACTTAGTTCTTAGGGCTGTCGCCTTCCCTTCATTGTTGAGTTTCATTGGGCCCTGACAGTTTAGCCTAGTGAATCCTCAGGGTTATGAGGGGCAACAGCAAAGAGGGGGGGGCCTGCAGGTAGAAATCTACATGTTTCATAGTCCCGCTTGATGCCGCAGACTCCACGATGACAGAAGATTGAGACAGGCCAACTTGAATCCTGTTTCTTGCTACAAAGAAGTGTCTTTGGGGTGATACGTCTTCAGGGTGTTCGGATACCCAGAGGCCTCCAGTATCGAGTATTCGCATTGCTAGCTTATAGTTTGCCCGAGGGTTTGCAGTGTGCAGGCCATGGGCAAGCACAGGGATAGTGTCTCCCCCGGCTGCCAGGGCGCCCTCATGGGCTACGGCATCAATCCCCAGGGCTAGTCCGCTTATGACAACATTGCCCTTAGTGGTGATGTAACCTGCGATTCTTCGAGCAATCTCCAGGCCGTTTGGAGAAGCGTCTCGAGATCCAACAATCGCAACGCCTGGCCGATTTAGTAGGCTGACATTGCCGCGGGCAAACAGTGTTGCCGACGGATTGGGAGTATCTTCCAGGCCGACTGGATACTCTGGATTGCCGCGTTGAATCTCAACTATTTCCATTAAGAAGCAGTTTTGCAGAGAGCTAGTGTTAAAACTAGATGCTTAGGGTTATTGCCCCCGCGATATGGATGGTACTCAAAAAGATATTCTACGGACATGCCAAAATCCTTGTAACACTTTACATCCTAGTGAAATTTGATCGTAAATATACAGCGGAAATTTAAATCATAAAAACTGGATTTATTTTGGTTAAGCTTCTTGGTTTGGTGCGTTTTGTTTTTGCGTTGAATCATCGGCGGGCTTATCTGTCACTTCATGAGTTGCTAAAGTTTTTCGAGTTGCTTTTCGTTGTAGTGATCTTATTGATGTTTTTGTACTAGTGTACAAAAGGCTGAAAAACCTTTTGAAAGGAAGGGTTTCTTTGGTCTAAAAAAAGTTTTACTTTTTTGTTTGTCTGTGTATTCTTCGCACTCTGTTTTAAAGTGTTAAATGGATTTATTGATGAATAAAATAATTAAAATAACCTCTGCGGTATTAGGGTTAACAATTTCCTCGGCTGTATTTTCTGCAACGTGTTCTACAAGTGGGTATGATCCAAGCAGCTATCCTAAGGGAAGCGAATATCCAGCTGTGGGTGTACCGACAACTTTTTATCACGATACCCGCCATGTTGATTACAGCGGGAAAAAGGCAACCTTCTCAACCTCTACCGGATTTATGGGGTGGGATGAGTATAATTATCAGGATTTTAAATGGAGAGCCAAAGAGTCCATTACATTTACGACCAGAGGACCACACTGGGTGACAGTTAAAGATCCTTTGTCAGCCAAAACAATTTGTAATGACGTTTCGGTTCAAAATAAACCTAAAATGAGTTTGCTTTCTTTTAGTTCATCTAATAGAACAGCAAAAATAAGTTATACCGTAGATGAGTATTCCAAGTTTGCCAAAGAAAACAAGTCTATGGCAATCGTATTCCGCTGGAGGTCTGATTTCTATGGGACAACTGGTAGCGCTGGAGGAGTCACTATCAATGGCTTAAGTGGTACTGTCACCGGGAATATATCAGTCCCTGGTGGCGATGATCTCTATGAAATTGATGCCGTCCTATCAGATGGTACTTATACTGCGGCGGTAAACCTGGGCTATATTAGAACTCAGGGCGATTCTAATCGGCCATGTGAACGCTGCAATAAGAACTAGATTACACAAGGCTATGAAAATTTCACTCTAGTCAAAAGAGTGTTGTGTGCTGGGTTGACCTTTTGTGAGAACGAGTCAGCCTAGCAACCAGTCTTTTTGGGTGAGTGAGGTACACCTTCAAGCACTCTCCCGGGAGTATCCTCCAGTTTCTCATTCAGCTCCCATGTTTCATGCATACCCTTACTTCCAGTGCGGAACGGAATAGGCGCCGAATTCATTCTTTTTTTATTCTGTATGTTTACACAGTATTTTGGTAAATTGCTCCTGTGTCGCCGGAAAGAAGGAGTTGGACCATGACATTTATAGATGTTGAAGCCGAGATACGCGCTTGCTTGAACACTATTGAGATGACCGCAGACACTACCGACCCGAAAATAAGGGATATGCTAAAGGTGCAGATAAACAACCTAGATGCAGCAACCAACACCCTGGTTGATGAGCTAAACACTCTTAATGAGAAGCAAGAACAGCTTAGAGAATTATTAAAGTAGTCAGGCAAGGTCAAGAGGTGGCGCTGTGGTCATGCGCTCCCTTGCCTGACCGCTCCCAGCCTCTCGACACTGCATGTATAAGCAGTATCTAGCATTACGGTGAAACTTACCCCTCTATACGGCAGCGGCTTCAGCTGCGGCTTCCCCTCACCGGCAGGCGACTACAAAGAAGAAGCCCTCAGTCTAGATGATCATTTAATAACCAGCGGCCCGACGACGTTCATGGCTCGTGCCAATGGCGACTCTATGCAAGGGGTGGGAATCTTCGACCGGGACATTCTTATCATTCCCGGAGAGAGCAGGAGATTCAGTATCCTGGCCCCGTATGTCCTCCTTTGCTAGGAATATGAAGTCAAATTATCGAGAGATCCAGAACCCGTGAACGAAGGAGGGTCGGAGGAAACTGATCAAGTTGTTGGTATGTAACTACGAGCGGTAAAGGGGCGCAATAACCAAGATAATGCCAGAATTGAGTTAACAGTATTTTGGCTCCGTTACTTCCGAAGATGGGAGTTGCAGGAGGTGGCAAAGGTGGCAAAAAAATCGGTAGCTAGCATTAAGATTCTATGCCAAATCATTGAGTCCAGCATAGAAGTAGGCTACAAGATGCGAGAGAGGCTTTAGCAGGGATGAGGAAAGGCCCTTTCCCTTCCAGTTAATTAAGTACAATTTTTTATTATACCAATTTGCTCTGACCATTGGCGCCTTAATTATTAAACCTTATTAACAGTTAAAGTCGATTGTATTCGATATCGTATTTTTACATAGTATCTATGTTTTGGCCTAACCTGCTATTTAAGTATTAAGAATTCCCTGCTATTAAGGAGTTTTACTATGCGAAACAAGACCTTAAAGCTGCTAGTCTTGTTCCCATTATTGCTTGGGTTACCTTTATTCGCTAATACGTCGGAGTTAAAGGTCGCTATAGCTAATGATGCACCTCCTTATGTTGCTGATAACGCGAAGAGCGGGCTCGAAGTCGAAATAATCCAGCAGGCATTACCTGGGTATTCAATAAAATTCTTGCAGATGGGTTGGGGGGATATTCAAAATGCTATTAAAAATGGCATAGCAGATGCTGAGACAAATGTGTATGAGCATGGCGAGACGGGTGGCCATTTTTTCTCAAATAAATATGTTGGATTTGTTAATTACGCAATTAGCCGCAAGAGTGAAGATATTAAAATAGATAATGTGAACGACCTTGTAGGGCACCATGTCATTGCCTGGAAGGGGGCTCACCTAGATCTAGGGCCAGAATTTGAGCGCCTTTTCTCACCTGGAGGGGCAGGTAGCAAAAATTATGTCGAGATACAGGATTCACGAGATCAGGTCCGGGATTTCTGGCAGAACGAAGATTCTATTGCCATTATCGATAAGAGTATTTTTGCTCACTTCTCCATGAAGCAGGGGCACTCAATGGATGAGGTGGATACTCATAAAGTCTTTTTACCGGTTTCGAAATTTAAAATGGCGTTTAAGGATGAAAAGACCAGAGATGAGTTCAATAAAGGGCTGGCCCGTCTTTGTTCTACAGGTGAATATGCAAAGCTTCTTAGGAAACATGGCATTTCGGAAAAAGCGAATATCTGCGAATGAGCTGGTGATCTAGATGCTATTAGAGGCTTTTAGGATTTACTGGCACGCTAATTTCTACTCTGTGCATATATAAAACTGTATTTATTGACAGCTAGCCATCAAAAGAATAATCTTGGGCAAGCTGTCGAATTGTATGTATAGCGACCGATCATCCTTTCTTAAACCGGCCCCTAAGCCGGTTTTTTGTGTTTATTATTTAATAAGCTATGCTGTCGTTGGTAAGCTTCTGTAGGTTTTAACTCATACTTTATATATTCTTTGATTAGATTTTTCGAAAAGTGTGATCAGGTGCTGGGTTTTGATGTGTGTTATAAGGTTAACTTTCTTCTCGAGCGGTTAATTCAATTTATTTTTCAGTGAATTTTTATGTTTTTTAGAAATACCATTAAAATAGTAGCTGTCTCTGTGGCTCTATTAGCCTTCGGTGCGCAAGCAAAAACTTTCAAGTATGAACTTCAAGATCTACATTCATCTAACGGTGAAATACAGTATCCTGGCCTAAATTTGAATGGCGCTAGTTCTGTGATTTTGACCGTTGATCAAGCGAGTCATTCAGTACCCGCAATGCTTACTTCGTTAGAAATTAATTTTCCTCATGCGCCCGGTTTGTTAATAGGTAATTTCAAGGCAGATGATCAAGGTTGGAGATTTTATTCTACCGTCGATGATGTTTGGGTGTATCGTCAGCTTGATATTGCAGTAGATGGTTTCAATGCTGGAAATCCAAATAATGCAATGGTTCACATTGAAGGCTTTGTCTCTGAAGTTGAAAATTTTATTGGGAAAGAGCGTTCACTAAATTTTGAGCAAAGACTATTTTCTGTTCATGGACAATTAGTTGATGCGACTCCAAGCAAAGTTGTTGATGTCAAATCGTTTACAGTTGATGGCAGTCAGGTTGAGTTGTCGCTTAAAGATAATCCAGCTGTTGATCCAAATTCAAGCAATGGTGATATGGCATTTGTTATCGAATTGCTGTGGCTTGGAGAAGGGAAAGAAGTTTTTCATTTTCACGCACCCTACGGCGATGAGTCAAAGTTTTTTGAGGCATACAAGCTAGAAGTCTCAACAATGCCTGGGCCTGATGGTGATGAAACAGCTGTCAGTATTAAAGCTAAAGACGCGCAAGGTATGGAGTTTGAAACACATCATATTTATCTTAAAGATATGCTGAGGGAAGCTTACGAGCTTTAATCGCATCCTTATTTTTGATTTAAGCTTTAAGATACGCTGTTTATTTAAATCAGTTAAAAAGTATTAGTAAAATCGTTCTGTAGCGACACTTATTTTATAAAAATTAACCCGCCCAGTGCGGGTTTTTTTATTTCTGGTGCTTCCATGTTTGATAATGACTATTTCACAGAGTTGGAATTGGCCTGTCGTTGTTGTGGCAAAAATTATTTCAAAGATGAAACGCTCAGGCGCCTGATCCAAGTTAGAGAGCGCTTTGGCAAGCCGATGATTATTAACTCCGGTTACCGCTGCCCAGTTCATAACGCTCGATTAAACGCCACCATGACCCATACCACCGGGCAGGCTATTGATGTTCAGGTGGCGTCAGGCAGGGCCTACCGGTTAATTAAAATCACCCAGGAGGAAGGTTTCACCGTTATAGGGGTATGGCAAAAGGGGGCATTCAAAAGGTGATTCCTTCACCTGGATGACCTTGAATCAATGCCGGGCGAGCGTACCCGCCCTACAGTCTTAAGTTACTAGCCGTCCCGCTGAAGTGTATAAAATTTGTCCGGCAGTCTGATTTGAAAGATTACTTTGGAAAACTGACGCGGAATTGCTTCCGAGGCAGTGATCAGGATAATAGTGGTCAAGATCATCAGTATATAAATGTTAGCAATAAGTATGAATAAAATCGAAGTTAAGATAACACCCGATGATTACTATCATTCCCAATGGGTTCATCAGAAGCTTAGTGTAAGCAAATTTTTTATCATTACGCTTTTAACAGTATGGCTTGCCTATTTTTTATATAGTGCTTTAAACGTTGAATTATCAATCGCCGTTGGTTGTGCCTCTGGCTGGCTACTTTGGTATTTTGGCTATTATTTGGTCTATCTGCGCTACAAGTGTAATAAAATTTATCGGCAGCAAAAGAGCTTAAATCTTCCAGCTCAATTCGAATGGGATCGTGAGGGCATTAACGCAATTAACGAAAGAGGGATAGTAAAAATCAAATGGTCAGACTATGTCAAGTGGCGAGAAAGCAAGCGGATTATCATGCTTTATCAGTCAGATTTGATTTTTAACATTATTCCTAAATCATCATTTGAAAACACAGACCAGGAAAATGACTTTTTATCAAATCTGCAAAGCATCAGCAGCTAATAAGACTAAGCACAACCGACCACTTCTTTATTATTTTGGGCTGACACCTTTTTGGTACTTCTGCGTTTTGGGAGTATAAATAAGCTACCTTACGATTGTTGTCTCTAGCAGGTACCTAACCATATAAACCGGCCACTGAGCCGGTTTTTTTACGTAAGGCATTCCCAGGTAAGACAGAAGCCAACCGCTTAAAGGCGCAGGTGGATTCAAAGTTAATCTCAATGGACCTGAAGGAGTTGAGAGTGGCTACCCAGGTAATCACTGCAGAAGCTGGAAGAGAGTCATGGCTACAAAGAAACTGGCGGCCAGTAACAATGCTTACGTTCGTGGGGCTGACCGTCTTTCATTGGTTGGGGTGGACAGCGCTAAACCTCAGCGAGAACCAGACTCTCGCCCTTCTGGAAATAGTAAAAATCGGCCTCGGTGGTTATGTAGTGGGGCGCAGCGTTGAGAAGGCAACTATTGCCTGGAAGCAGTCATAACACTTCAGGATGCTCTGAGAGAAATAGCGGATAAGGCTGGCTATACGACTGCTATTGGTGCTGGAGCTTTCGCGGGTTGGCTCGCAAACAACTGGCTTGGCTTTGCTGGTGTGCTGATAGCTGCAGCAGGTTTAATGATTAATTGGTATTACAACCACAACCACAACCACAACCACAACCACAAGCGCTAGAAGCTGCAGGGCGGGGACGATGGGCGTTAGTGTAAAGCTGGATACTTCAAAGTTTGATCAAGCATCTGCTGAATTAAAAAAGCAATTACCTTATGCTAGTTCTGTGGTACTCAATACTGTGGCGTTACGAATCCGGGGAGAAGAGGGTGCAGCTATAGGGCGTGTATTTACAAACCCAGTAAAGTTAACGCTGAACTCCGTATTGGTAAAGAAAGCCACGAAGCGTTCAGGTATTGCCAAAGTCTTTATCCGTGATCAGGTTTCCAACGGTACTGCACCCGGAAATACCTGGCCCCGTCGGTCATGGATGTGAACCGGAACGACAAGTGCTTTGAGCGAGCCCTTTGGCATATGGGTGTTCACTGCTGGTATGTATGTGGTGCATGGCAAGGCGGCGAGATTAAACAAGCATGGAAATATCTCGGTCGGAACCTATAAAAAAATCCTGGCTGAATTGCGGGGTAACCCTGGCTCTACAAGTGGGGCAGGTAGTGCGCAGGGTAAAAACGGTAAATATTTCGTTGGCAAAGTTGGATGGTGTCTTAGGCGTTTGGAAGAGGGCAGGCGGCAAACGCCGGCCAACGGTTAAGCCCACCCTGATTTTCCTCAAGGGAAAACCTGACTACCGCAAGCGATTCCCTTTTCTCCGTATTGCTGAAGGCATAGCGCGGCGTCATCTGCCGATTGAACTGGATAAGGCCATGGACCATGCAATTGCGACCGCAAAAAGACGTTGAACGGGTCTTCCTGAAGGGGCCAACACACGGGTGATTCGGACCCCGCTTTTTTAACAGATATCTGAAATTTCCTAGGGGGTTATACCTTGGCTGGTGATATCTCTCTTGATGATCAGGCCACTCAATTGGGCTTTGCTCGCTTGGTTGGCGCTACTCAACCGGCTATTGCCAAACACTACAAAGCAGGGCTTTTTACTGTAGGTGCCAGCTTCAGAGTTTGGCTTCATGAATATTGCGAGCGTCTGCGAACCGAGGCCGCTGGCCGCCAGGCGAATGAGGCCCGCAACCGCCGCGATATGGCGCAGGCAGTTGAATCTGAGGCGAATGCACAGCTGAAGATGCGCGAGCTGTACAAGCAGGATCAGCTGATTGTCGATATTGAGTCCGTACGTAAAGCGATGGTGGAGTGGTCCACCATTGGCAAGAATGAATTTTTAGGAGCGGTGGAAAGCATCGTTATTGCTATCGAGAGCCAGCATGCCATTACCATCGATCGCGAACCCCTACAGCCAAACATTGACGCTGCCCTCAAAGCTATTGGCAGTTACGAGATTGAATCTGAAGAGGCTGGTGGAGGAAGTACGCCAGGCCTGGATACCGCAGCCTAAAATCCCGCTGATCGAGTGGTTGCCGGACAATATCAAACTGCCGTCGGAAAATAGCGATAACGCTGGTTATTACCGCAATGATTTTCTGGGGTGTCATGCACGCACTGGATAATCCACTGTCGTGGATGGTGGTGATGCAGAAGGCCGCGCAGATCGGCTGGACGGTATTGCTGGCCACGGATATCTGCAAGGTCGCCGTCACCGACCTGGCCCACATCCTGATGCTGTTTCCCAAGGATGAAAAAGGCCGGCTGTTTATGGATGAAAAGCTGGTGCCGATTATCGAGGGGTCACCAGCTGTTAATCGGGTGATCGATGTCACCACCAGTCGCAAAGGCGGTAGCCGCTCAACGCGGAAGAAATTCCCCGGTGGTGAGGTGCGCACCATTGGCTCCAACTCCATCTCCAATGTGAAATCCACCACAGCCCGTCGGGGCTATGTGGAGGAGCCGGACGATACCAACAAAGACGTTGGCGATCAGGGCGATTTCATTCGCCACCTGCGGGAACGCCTCAAGCGCATGCGCAATAAGAAATTGGCACACCGGCCGTTGCAGACCTTTCCCAGGTGGAGCACTACACCAAACTTGACACCATGCGCGTGCTGCCGGTGACCTGTCACGACTGCGGTGAGTCTCATGTACTGGATTGAGAAAACGTCAGCTGGCTGGAAAAAGAAGGCGGTACACCGCATCCGGTGTTCGGCCTGCACCAACCAGAAACCGCAGTGTATACGTGCCCGGAATGTGGCAGCGCCTGGGATGATTACCGCCGCCCGGTTTTCATGACGCAGAATATTCGTGTTGATGGCAAGGTAAATAATCGACTTCCACGCAGCTTGCCCGCGAGAGCGAACGCAAACAACGGATTAACCGCAGGAGGCTGGGATCTTAATGTTTAATGAAAGTCGCCTGCTGGAAAAAGTGGCCTACGGCTCCGGATACGACCACCGCTATAAAACCGATATTAAAGAATTACGCAGCGGAGTAGAGCGCCGCAATGCCGAATGGGAGCGCCCGCTGGGCCGTTACTCGGTGCTGTTTAAAAATCTGGATTATGCGGATCATCAAATCGTGGCCGCTGCTCATCATGCCTGCATGGGTGCCCTGATTGGTTTTCGTTTTAAAGACGCCAGCGATCTTGAAGCGGAGCGGGAAGTGATTGGCTTTGGCAGCGGCAATAGCGAGAGCTACCAGCTGGTAAAAAATATGTATTCGGTGCTTTTTCCTATCAGCGGAAAATAGCGAAGCCGGTGAACGGCCGGGTAACCATTATGCTCAACCTTACCCTAACCCACAGCTGGGCGCGGGTCATGGAGGATGGCAAAGCCATCGTATTGGATTCCCTGCAGGTGCGGGCCAGCACGGTGATCACCGGAGCCAATATCACCGAGGTCAGACTGGCGTTTGACCAGAATATGCGCCCGGTGATTGCCTATGTGGAAGCCGGCACGGCCAAACTGTACTGGTATGACAGCAGCCTGGGCACCCAGGCAACAATAACCGTTGCGGGCTTTGTTACCCTGAGAGTCTCCCTGGACGATAAGCACTGCCCCCAGACCGGCGCTAGCGATGTGATTTTTGCCTATTTAAAAAGTGGCAACCTGGATTACTGCCAACAGCGCGACCGCTATAGCAATGAGTATTTACCGGCTAGCAATGTGAATAGCCCCTGCCTGGTAAAAATTGGTATGAATCGGCAATTCCGCTTGCAGTTTTTACTCAAAAGCCCTGAATAAAACCCCGAATAAAATCCTATGCCTTATCCCCTCGATGCCGTGGTTGCAAAGATCTGCGAGCGCGCCGGCCTGCCGTTTGGCAAATTCGATACCACCCTGCTGGAGGGGTATGTCTCGGGGGATGCAGGTCAGCAACGAAGCCCCCAAGTTCGAGCATATTCAGGAGTTGGCCAAGGCGTTCTTTTTTGACCCGGTCAATTGCGGTGATTCATTGGTATTTACCCCGCGCGGCGCCGAACCGGTGATGACCATCGATGAAAAAGATTTGATCGGCGATAGCGACGACGAGAAAACCCGCCGCTCCCCCGAGGAGATTGTGCGGGTGCTCAACCTAAACTATTACGACGCTGATGGTGGTATCGATACTTGTAAGCAGACCTGTGATCGTAGCATCGATACTCGCGGCGAGGGCGAGAAAAATATAGAGACCCAGCTGGTACTGGAGGCCGACCAGGCCGCACAGATCACCGTGATTACGTATAAGGTGATGATCGAAGAGCAGCGCGGCGAGTTTGAAATTACCCTGCCGGATAATTAAGCTCACCCCGGCGATGTGGTGCTGTTCAGTGGGGATCGCTGCCGTATCCCTGGATAACGGAGAGCAGAAGTACAAACTGATCCACGACCGCAAAAGCGCCTATCAATCTCAGGCCTTCGGCGTAGCTCCTATGGCACCGCCGGCCCCGGTGCCACTGGTGCTGGGCTTTACCACTATCGAATTTTCGACGCGCCCATACTGACCAGCGGTGACGACAGCCAGCTGGGCTATTACGTCCTGATTGCCGGCAGCAACAGCGCCTGTACGATACCAGCGACGCGCTGGAAAACTGCACCTTCTCGGATCTGCTCAACCGCCAGAATAGGGCACTGATCGGCGATGAAATCGCCAGCTTTGGCGAGGCCGAAGAAATCAGCCCCGGCTTGTGGGAGATCGGTTACTTCTTGCGTGGGCGCCTTGGCACCACGTCAGCCAATCACCCGGCGGGCACGTGCTTTGTTTTACTCGAGCGCAACACCCTGAATTACATTCCCACCGAGCGCTACAACCTCGGCCAGACACTCACCTTCCGCGCCACCAGTGTTGGCAGCGGCAAAGAGACAACCACCAGCGGCACTTTCAATGGGGCCAGCCATGCCGAGCCAGCACCGGCCAATCTCAATGCGCACCGCGCAAATGGCCAGCTGGTAATTCAATGGCTCGGAGTAGGCGCCTCGGTGGCCGCGCTACTTACGACCAATCGCAATACTTCACTAGCTAAAGGGTAACGGTGAATGCCCAAAGCACAGACACCACCGCCACCACAATCACCATTGCAGACCCAGTAACTATTCAGGTCAGCCCGCTAAACAGCATCACCGGCCCAGGCCCGGCCGCACAGATCAGCGTATAAGCAGGAACCAAACCCCATGAGCAACACACCTAACAACGGTATCCCCTACGCCCAGGAAGGCACCCTAGACCCCGCCGTCAGCCTAAACCAAGCACTGGATACCGCAGACACACTGCTACAGCTGGAAATGCTGGCCATACAGAACGATCCACCGGGCTCTGCCAGCGATGGTGATCGCTACCTAGTCGCTACCGGCACTGGCGTTTGGGCCGGCAAAGACGGCCAGCTCGCCCTCTATGTCGCAGACCCAGGCTACTGGCAATTTTTCCCCGCAAAAGTGGCCCTGAATAAAGCGGCTGGCAAATTGGTAACCGCCCCGCGACCTTGCCGGTGATTACGGGCAGTACAAGCAACGATTTGGCTGGGGTGCTTACGCAGATGTTGGGGGCGTTAAATAATATTTACTGGGATAGCCAGGTAATTTAGTTTTTGTATTTAGTTGGTACGTCTAAAGGGGAAAAAATTTTGGTGGGGCAGGAAAGGGTGAAATACAATGCTTCGAACAGTTTTAGGTCGGTAATTCTGGGGTCTGTAGATTTACAAAGATATAGACCTTATCTTATCAGGATTTGACTCAAGAAAACTGTTCGAAGTAAGTTGTGTTTCATAATGTATGTAATGGATTTTAATTTTGAAAAAACTGACTGCAAATTCCCCTCTGCATAAGGCTGTGTTGAAAAAATCTATTGGTGGTATCACTTTAATCTGCACATCGGCATTGGCTCAGGCAGGCACAATCAGTAAGAAAAATAGATCTGGGTGAGCCGTTCCCTTTCAGGATGGAAGATGGAATTGAGTACGAGGTGGATTTAGATGTTGGCTATCGATTCGATAGCATTGAAGAAGTTTGTATTAAAACTGAAGCTAAAGAAGGATATGCCTCCTCGTCAATTTTGGGTGTAAAAGGTGAGCCTGTGCCCGGCTTTGTATCTATGGGTATAAGGTTTGGGATAGGCATTGTTTATTCCACTGATGACCCAACTCCGGAAAATCCAAATCTAGTGCCACAGATGGGAAATATCAGTATATGTGAAGGTGAAAATAGCATATTAGCGAAAAATTTTCTCGATGGAGAAGGTAAGTTTACATTTAATGTGTCCGGTGGTTATGTAGATTTTTGGGACTTTGAGTTGGTTATTGAAGGTAATACCTCTGACACTCAGTTGGTGATCGTGCTTGATGAATCTGCTGAATTTTCAGTTCTTTCTACGGAGGAAGAGTCAATTATGATGCGAGTATTCGTAATTTAGACTCTTCGAAATCATTGGTTACATTTGAGCAGTGGAGTGTACTCACTCTTCCCAACGGGGATAATTATCCCACTCATAAATCACGGGATGTTGTGTTAAATTATTCTGAGGCGAAGGACTACACTCGAAACTATCTAACGATACTAGAGTGGTTTGAGGCCGGAGATTGCGAGTTAACCTGGTATGTCACGGATCCAAGTACCGGCGTTCGGGTGAAAGACAGTCTGTATTTCACTAAAAGTGTGGGCTAAGTTTTAAACTATCGGCAGGCTGGGGTGCCCTTGTGTCCTAGCCATCCCTTTATCAACCCAAAGGCCTTGCTTTATAAGGGCTGAGTTATAAAAAACTGTCCGAAATGTTGTTGTGTCTCATATTGTATTTAATGGAATGTGATTTTGAAAAAACTGGCTAATAAGTATCCTCAGTACAGAGCTGTGTTAAAAAATTCTATCGGTAGTATCACATTAATCTGTGCATCGACATTGGTTCAGGCAGAAACCATAAATACAAAAATTGATCTAGGTGGGCCCTTTCCTAGCAGGTTGGAAGATGGAGCTAAGCACGAGCTGGGCTTTGCGGGAGAGCAGGTTGCTCCCCCGGGCCTCGATTTTAATTACTTTCCGAGTGAGTTTATTATTGGAGAATCTACGGTAGGGCGCTGGAGCTCATCTAATGCTACAGAGTGCCATAATTCATCTGGCACTAAGCTCTCTCTAGTCGGTTCTTGGACAAATACACCTATTTCAGTTGGTCTTAGATCATCGACAATTACATGTACTGGTCCGGGAGGGAGTGTCACCAAAACTGCTCTTTATACAGTATTACCCTATCCTGAGCCGACTCTAAACTTTTCTTATACTCCCAGAGAAATTTTTATCGGTGAATATACTTTAGGAACTTGGTCCTCTAATTATGCATCAGAATGCCACAATTCATCTGGAACAAATTTAGATTTGAGTGGTTCATGGGAAAACATACCAAAGAGGGTTGGCTTAGGAAGCTCTACTATTATCTGTACTGGACCAAGTGGAAGTGTGACTCAAACTGCACTTTATAATGTGGTAGATCTACTGAGTAAAGACTACTACTATGATCAGCTATTAAAGCTTAAGCCAGAGTCTTTTAAAGACACTATTACTAATAGTGTAATTCCTATGTATTCCAATATGCCTGCAATAGACGGTTTAGTTGAAATGTACCAGGCCACAGGAGATAAAAAATTAATACGACATGCACTAGATATAAGCTTAGCATACCAGAATAATGGGTACGATTTCGATGGTGATGGTTATTTTGATTGGAGTAGTGATCTTATTCCACAAGGTTACAGCCATGGTCACTATGAATGGCGAGCGGCTATGGGGATTGCCATTGTTGCAGCTAGGGTATTAACCGATCCTGCTTTATCTAGTGATCCGCTGATGAAATCAGATGCTGAAAATTTGGTCAATTTTGTTGAGACTCATGTCTGGGATAAATGGGAGAAAAGCGAAAAATACAAAGGGAGACTGAGTAATATTAGAGTTACTCACTTTGTAGGGCGTGTGGGTATGATAGCACTTTCTTTATATCAAGCATCACTCAGTGAATCTCGGAAAAAGGAATATAAAAACTTCATTGAGGTAAAAGGTAGACAGTTAAAGGATTCGTTAGAGTTGCACGGCAATGCATATGATATACGCTGTTATATGAACCCTATAGCTGACTGTAGCTCAGAAAAATTACCCGTGGACGGCACTATTGATGTAAGTCATGCTGGTGATACAGTCAATTTTATTATAGCAAGCTACCAGCAGAATTTTGTTTTTGAGCTACAAGATTTGTCTAGGCTGGCTAACGCTGTCAAATATAATATATGGAACGGGGAAACTCGTAATGAGGTGCTTGGGCATGTCTTTAATGATAATGTTGATGGTAGCGCAGTGGGCAATATAATTGTAGGTAGGAATCAAGGAGCTTGGGTTAAATTATCTAAATACGATGCGGAGTTAAAAAGTATATATCGGATTTGGAGCAGCTTTGATTCAAACCTATACCCCAATGCTGCTACAAAAGCTCAAGTTTATGGTGCGATAGCCAATACTTTGGATTAAATCAGGCTCCTTCTTTTTTAACTGCTCAATTCTATGGCTTGGGGCTATTTGGCTTAACCGGTTTAAATAGCCCCTTCAATAGTTCATTGAGAGTAACAGCCTGTATTTGCCCCCAAAAACACCTCCTGAACGATCCGTCAAAACAACAAGGAGGGGTCGTCATGCGCCTTTTGCTGCCTATTCTACTATCTGCTGCCTTGGCTGGCTGGCTGGCTCGAAGTCGAAGCCTGAGAAGAGTACGGCGATGCCAATTGGACTGTAGAGCTGAAGAGGCAGTTTGCTGAAGACCTAGAGAACCTTTGGCTAGTTGATGACAGCCGGAACCGGAGCAAGGGCGACAAAGGCCCAGACGAATGGATGCCACCCCATGAGCCAGTACAGGCTATCTATGTGCAGAGCTTTATGGCAATAGTGGAGAAGTATGGGCTGAACTTCTTACTTAAGGAGTCAGCCCAGATTCTAGCTTTATTGGAGGGCTAAGTTACCCTCTTGGATATAGGCATTAGTAGTTCACTCTAACTCTTCTTTGCTCTTAGGAAATAGCTCCTTTCTAGTGGGAGTGGAGGAGATTGGACTGGGGGTCAGTTCAGCCTGATACTCTGTTAAGGTGTATCTTAACTCTTTCACTCGCTCAAAGAGGGCTGGCACTATAGCTGCTATTTGATAAATGAGGTAACTAAAAGTACCGAGACAAATCACTGTAAAAAGTGCTGAGCCAGCTGGCATGGTCTTTGCGATAGTTACAAGTAAGGCAATCATTAATGCAGCTATATATTTAGCTAGAATTTTAGCATATGTTCCTGGCAACTCAGCTAAATTTTCACATGCTTCTAGGGTATCCTTTATATTCTCAATATCTTCCTTGCCAACTTTTTGTGTCCTTAGTTTTGATTTGAATTTTAGATATCGAAGTTTCCCGTTATCAAACTTTTTCAGAGACTTTTCACTATACCCAAAGTCTGATTGTATCCTCGCTAAATACTTTTTTCTTGCAAGCAGAAGAACGATTGTTGATAAAAATTCGGAAAGCAAAGTTAAAAATACCCAGAGCCCATTTATATTTAAAGCTTTTTTTATAGGTGCGGAGCTCATAGGTATCGTTATGAAATAACGGGTCAAGCTTACACCAAACAGTACAGAACAAATGGCAAATGGAGTTTTGTAAACCTTTCCTGAAGATAAGATAATATCGTTCAATATCTGCCTTCTTGTACGCTCTGTAGAGTGAGTATCCTGAACAAATTCCCATATATCCATTATTTATTCCTCTTCGTGCTTGCTGGTAAATTTCCAGACATATCCGACATTTCTTAATGTGCCCCAATAGGAATTTCTTTCTGAAAGCATATGGTATTCCTTGCTCTAACAATATTTCTGGGCTGCTCTCTATTGAGCAGCCTAATTGCAATACTTTGAAGTAGTCGGGGGTGTTGGGCTCAGCGCAGCTTCTAAAGGAGGTACTCAGTGCCTACGTGCTAGGATAATAATTTAAAGTGTCGAGGTTACATGATCGGATTTTAACTGTATTATACTTGTAGGAAAGAGGGCCCATCCATATGGCAGGGGCTATTCAATTAATACTGAGTTAGATTCTTACTGAAGAGCAAACCATCAAGCGATGACGCTTCGACCATTTCTTTGAAGACTTCGGTGCAATAGATACTTACATTGGACTCTTTCACCCTGAATATCGGAACCCCTTTCAGCTTTACTTCATCGAACTCAATAGCTGAGATTAGATGGTTATCTCGAATAACCGATCCGGGCACTACTGCATTAAGATTTTCGGCAATAGTTAGTGGATTAAATAGGTAAAAATTGGCCCCTTGTAGGTGCAAGGAAGAAACTCGCTGAAAGAACCTAGTGTACCTTCGAGAGCGTTGTAAGCAGCTTCATGCAATACAAGATAGTTTTACTAGCGAGAAATCATTGGAATGACCGGGGCAGAATCGCAAGCCTTGATACTCAGCTCTAATGGTTCCTACTCTTCACTGTAGGACTTAGGAACTGTATTGAAAAGGAACTTCATACCCACTCACTTTTAAGTACCGCAGTAGGCTCGAAGTAGGGTTTCATAAAGTCGCTGTCGTTTTCAGATACTTTATAGATACTCATGCTTTTCCTATGCGTCTAAGTTCGTCGGCCGGTAACATAACATAGTGCGGAAATGATGAGAATTTGAGGTCATATTCGATACCTCTTAGGAGATTCTCTACACCCTCTGGATTTAGCTCCTCAGGCTGCATGGTAAGTGTGTCGAATTTCTCCCTTAACCACATGTAGCAGCCGTTTCTATGAATGCGAGAGTGAGGAACTGCACTAGGTCCTAGATTGCCAACATAAGTGACACACGTTTACCCACCAACAATTCCAGTGGGCTCAAATAATTTAACACCTTCCTGGGGCGAATATTGATTCGAAACACTGCATCATCAATACGGCTTTTTGGTATCTTGCCAATTTCCACTCCTTTCGGGAAGAAGCGCCTCAAGAGACCATTAGTGTTTTCGTTCAGCCCACGCTCCCGGGAGTGGTAAGGTTTTGCAAAATATATTCTGCACCCTAGCTTCTGCGCAATCGATTGATGACCTGCGAATTCCCCGCCATTATCGAAGGTGATGGTTTTGCAGATGGCCTGATATGGCTTCAGCATCTGCTTTATTGCCCGCCCCACTATTTTCTTGCTCTTATTTGGGACTCTGCGAGTGAGCAATAATTTGGAGACTCGCTCAACCAGTGTCACCAGATAGCCATCTTGACGATAAACTGTATCGCCTTCCCAGTGACCAATCTCAGAGTTTTCATCGACAATCGCAGGCCTTTCATCAATATCTATGCGCTCTGGAATAAGCTTTACGCCTGCCTCAGAACTTGCCCGTTTACGATAAGGTTTGGCTTTCCTTGGCAGACGTGACCCTCAGTTAAGTCGACGGATCCAGCGGTAAATTGTTGAACAGCTAACCGCTTTCGTACACCGTTCAAGCCGCATTCGCCCAGCGATTTGTTCAGGGCTTGCATTTTTTAGTTGGAGGTCGATTTGTACCTGCATGGCAAAGTCGAGCTTGGTGTTCTTAAGAGCTCCGTGCCGCCGTTGCAGTACCTGACGATGGGCACTCTCGGCACAGTAGGGGCTGTAACGACCAAGCTCGCGAGAGATGCTCTTATTGGATCTATGGAGGCGTTGTGCAATGGCTCGAGCTGAATAGCTCTGCCCATTAAGGGCCTCAATCTGATATCGTTCTTTTAAGGTCAGCTGGTTGGTAAGGGTTCCCATGAGGTTCCTGGCTTGTTTGTGTGGAAGCTTACTAGCCTACAGCCAGCTGGCCTCTCTCGCTATTGCCAAGTGTGTCGGTTGTTATGGGAATCTAGGGATAAGTAATGATCCCACTTGATGGCCAAGCGACGGTAGTTTCCTGGCCATGTAAAAATTCTCTCAACTTTCAAGCGTCGTACATACCTTCTAAGTTTTCTATCATCTTGTTTAAAAGGTTATTTTCTATTCTTACGGTGAGGGCAAATCAGGTCAATTTTACGGCGGGCTAAGCCATAGCATAAGGGGGCAGAATTTACAGCTTTGTCGTATACTAGGTTCTGAATTTTTGTATTTTTATAGGTAGCATCGAGAAGTGAATGTAATAAATTTACTTCTTCTGGTGACGTCGAAGTAACGGTGCTTCCCAATGGAATATCCTCGACATCGACCACCACCATCCACTTTGTACCCTTGCCCCGCTTGGTTCTGCTCCCCTTTTCTTGCAGGGGCAAAGCTGCCATCCGAAAAACTTCTTACCCAGTTAAGCTTGGATCTTCGATCGAACTGTCCGAGAAATTTTCGCCAAGCCCCCAGCCAAGCGCCTTGCTCTTGCCAAAACTGAAACCTTCTCCAGCAAGTACTTGGCGATGGGTAAAAAAGGGCCTTTTAAGAAAGCCGGTAATTAACACACAGGTAAACCACTGCCTCTGGCGGTGAGACTTGACAAGGCTCAGCCCTTCCGGCGTGCAGAGTAAAAATATGGCCTCCATGAACGGGCAAGTTCTAGAAGGAGGCCATATGCGAGATTGGCAGTGCCAAGCTCACGTGAACATTATTGCAGGTACCACGTGGTATTTGTGCCCAAGTATCGAAAGAAAGCGTTATTTGGGACATTGAGGCGGGAGATTGGAGCAATATTCCGAGACTTATGTCGTCAAAAGGGCATTGAGTTAGTCGAGGGGTACGCAATGAGGGATCACATTCATATGCTGTTAATGATTCCTCCGAAGTTTAGTGTTTCCAATACGGTTGGGTTTCTGAAAGGGAAGCCTGCGATTTAGATATTTCGGAAGTACAAGCATGTACAGAGAAATTTCACAGGAAGACACTTTTGGGCTCAGGGTTACTGCGTGAGTACAGTGGGGCTTGATGAGGAGATGATTCGAGAGTACATCAAGAATCAAGAGGTCGAAGAACGCCGGCAAGAGCAGATTCAACTAGCGGGGTTGTAACTAGCTCGGGGCCTTTCACCATACCACCCGTTATGCGGGTGGTTGCTGATTGTCAGATTTAAGCCTGAACTACTGCAAATCATCCGTAGCCCGGATTGTCTCCCCCGGATTTTAGCTAGGATTATTTGCGTCCATCCGGGTTGCACAACTCACATTAACTACGAATAAAACCACGTTTATTTCGACGGTAAAAACAGCTACCTCATTACGCTCAGATAGCTTGCTCTCTTTTAACAGGCGCTTCTTTCAAAAACTCATTTCGCAGCGACAGCTCGGCATACATTTTTTTAGCTGGTGAGAAACTCATTTTCCGTAGGCTCCACCTGAGAAAGAGTCGATACACCCAGGCCACCGTATTTTCTCAGCCGTTTATAGAAGCTCACAGCGCAATAACGTGATCTGAACATCATTGAAATCAATCAACTATTTTTTTGCCAAATTTTCAGGGTCTTCATTATCTATATTTGCTAGCTCTCTCACGGCGGGCCCATATTCAAGTTCAACGAGCCCTCTAATGAGTGCTTCACCGATAACCTTCTGATTATGATCACTCTTCTTTCGAAGTAGGCGCCCTAAACGCAAAGTGAACCAATTATGTTTCCCCACGTAAGGTTTGTAAAAAGCCTCTGCTTTGTCCAAATAGTGTTGTATAGAATCATTTTCAAACACAGGGCTCTCAAAAATCTGACGCGCGATTCGCTCGTTAACCTCCCCATCACCATCTTGAGATGCAAGAAAACTCCAAATTAGCGACACATAATTTAATAAGTCACTATTTGTACTCTCAAGTAACTTAGATATAGGTAGAGCTGACCTTTTGTCCCCTAAATAGTATGCTGTTGCCAAAGCCCTATAATCATCCGCCCTTAAAGAGCCCACATCAGATTGTAAAGCCCTTAATTTGTCAACGTTCAAGACTCCTACATTATTAACATTCTTTGATAGCATTTCACCATTAAACATTCTGTCAAAGTTATTAAGCCTTTCTCCGGAGAAAACTACCATTTTCGTCTGCGTAGCACCTGGAGAAAACGTAAACTCACCAAAAACAGGACCTTTTTTACCGTCATAAAGGTCTACACTCACAAACGGAGTGTTAGGGATTTTGGATAACTTCTCGGCACATTCAATCAGCTCGCCCGCCCTAAAGGGTATCAGTGGTTTCCCCTGCCTCCATCTAACCTCATCGAGCCTGTAATCTACTTGATAGTTATAGGGGAAAAAATTGCCATCAAATATAACAACCCGTGGTGGATTTACATTTCTATCTATTTGAACAATAGCGCCTACCTGCCCGTTAAAGCAATAAAACTTGTAATCGAAAGGTATATCTACATCGATGCTTCCACTCTCAATCTTCTCTTCTATGTACCATACGGAACCATCTCTACTTATCCTTTCTGAAACGACCTCTTGATTATTGCAAATCTCATTCCAGCTAACATTTTTTTTCTTTAGGATATCCCTGTACATACGACATTTGGTATTCCCTTGGTCTATAGACTTCAGAATGTCTATTCCTATACCTGAGTGCGCATCACTATATTTCAGTACAAAACTTTCAGGAAGGCTACTTTCAGCATTCCGTAAATCTTCGATCGATTCGAAGGTCGCTAAACGTCTAGGGACACAAAAACCAGATTCTGACACTAACCCAGCACTTCTCACTTTGGCAGCGTAAAGAGGAATATCTGAGTGTGTCCAGTTTCCATGGAAATTTTTAGCTACAAAGTTTAAAAACGGGCTATCATTGAAATAGTTGTGAATTGGTGGGTTCATATTGTTCATGTATTAATCGACCACTACTAAAGTAACATCACAATTATCAGATGTTCGAACGAAGCATCCTCAAATTACCAATTGCTGCACATTTTACGCATCTGCAAAGCAATGCCAACTTGCTGTCAGCGTTAAGCTCCTCTGAGCTCGCATACTATCCTTCAAGGCGCCACACCTTTAATTGTATCGGCGTATCGGCATTCATCATAGCTATTTAGCGATCTATTTCACGGCCTCTCTCTGCTCATGAAGCTTGGCACCTGATGAAGCCTGATATGCCTCTGTGTATTTGTCTGGCTTGACGCTCACTGCCTGTTAAAGTCAGCTCCCTTGATTGTCCAACAAGCAGGGCAAGCTTTTCGGACATACAACGCGTCGTACAGCTGGAGTCCAAGGTCGTTAAATGACCTCAACTACGATAATCACAGAGTACGCCGAAGAAGCCCCTGTCAGACCCTTTTCAAGTACAACCGAACACTGAATACCCGCCTCAGCAGTGGAAGACTGCTCTCTTCGGAAAGCTACCCCCCATTCGACTTTGCTGATTGGCATAGTACGCAGTGGGATGGCTTTTCATGAGAATACCAATGAGGGTGGAGACCAGAGTTACATCAACAGTGAGTGGAGCTGCTTAGCTATCACCCTATGCGTATGTGCTAGTAGACTAATCAATCTATGCTTGCCGATAAAATAGCGGCAAGATTATCACTCGGATATGCGAATGTTCACTTATCTGTAAATTGCTCTAAGTGGAAGCTTCGTGCGGGGCGTGAAGTACACAGATCTTTACTGCAGGAGTAATCTATAAGGACCTCATCGCAACCTAGGTTATTCTAGGGCACTAAAGAGACCTACCTTTGAAGTATCGGAATCCAGCTCGCTCCTCCACTATTGCCGGGAATCATGGTAATCCTCAACGAGTTACCGGCGTATCAGAGTAAGATCGTTTGACCAACGAATCAAAGCCATTAGGCAAATCTATGATCTCTTCAATCTTGAAGAGCACTCAAATTTTCGTCGGGCTCCTAGCTATGCCCCATTTTATCAGCATAAGGCGAGGAGACCAAGGAGGAAGCTACAGCCTCATTACCGCCGCAAAGTTTCACCGGGGGACTGCCAGTACTGGATAGTCTATGTTGTCTGGTACGATTCTTTGCGTGTTCAGGCTTCTACCATTCATGCTTCGTTCTGCTTCGTGGTTATAGAGGTCAATGTCAACAAGATAATCAAAAGCATTATCTACAGTCTTTGACAATCTAGACGGATTATCTCCCGACTTACCCAAGGGCGGCTTCACATGCTGACTTGGTTTTCAACACAACGTGAATAACGTTAGAGGTGTGATGCCTTATTAACTTGCACGATCTAAGGCTCAGATTGGAGTTTCATTATTGATAGTCATATGGGTACGGCTGTCCTCATCACCAGTTCCACTGCAATACCATGCTAACCGAAGAAAAAGCAGGGCGCAGAGTAGTGAGTCTCACTAGGTAAAACAACAACATAATCCGGGGAGCCGCATCATCAAAGGCCTCACAGAGATAATCCCGGCTAAGCTTTTAGAAATAACCATTACAATTGCCGGTTATAAATTTTACCATATCTTTAAGATTGGTCAAAGTTTTGATACCTCAATGTAAAAACTCACCATCCAGCAACCCCTGCCACCTTGGGCTGATAGGGGGTTCTCTGGCACGCCTAATCTTTTGCCATATAGCAAGCCATTCTCATGGCAGTAAGTGCCCTGACAAGCTTTAAGCGCTATTCAACCACATGCCAAATGTCAAGCCGTTTACTCCCGATTGTTAGGGGAAGCTCTTATTTGACTTCTACATGACGTGAACCTTTTGATGGGTTTTATGATAAAGCCTGTATCAAGTACCTAACTGCGATGAGCTATCTCTCAAGAAATCGCACATAGGCCTCTCCAGCCCCTGAAGGCTCGTGATAATTTTGTCGCCCAGGCCCAAAGTTGCTTTGGGGTATTAGAATGGGCGAAAATAGGCGCCTCAAGCTGACTTTGGAGACATAAAGATACAGCTCGGCACTCGGGTGAACTCCATAGTCAAAGATGAGCTGGGAAGGGTCGCCGGCACTCACTCCTTAATCCTTGAGATGCCGGCCAAGTTTATAAAAGATATAGTGTACGTACATAGCGAGAGAATAGTGCCTAGAAAAGTTTCAATAGTTATTCCTATCTACAATAACTCAGAACATCTCCAACACTGCCTTGATAGCATACTGAATCAGACAATATCAGATATCGAGATAATATGTGTTGATGACAAGTCCGAAGACAACAGTGTTGAAATTTTGGATGAATATGTAAGAAAGTACCCAGACATCATCACAGCCATTAAACACGATAAAAATCTTTCTGCTTCTCAATGTAGAAAGGATGGCGTTCTCTCATCTTCTGGTGAATATATAATGTTTGTTGATGCAGATGATTATATCGAACCAACGGCATGCGAAATCGCTTACAATACAATAACGGAAAATGGTACTGATATTCTGCAATTTGGGACCTTTATTGAGAATTGCGGCAATTTACCTCAATCTAGAATAGATTCAAATCAGAGAATGGTACGACCATTCACTGAAGAGTTTATTTCAAGCAACTTGATGCAAGAATGTTTTTTGGAAAAGAAATTCAGCATTAATTTATGGAATAAAATTTATAATGGAGCCATTTGTCGCAAAGCCTTCTCAGAAGTTTCAGATGGCTATTTTCCCAAAGCAAACGATCTATACGCATTTTTCTTTATTTTGAAGCACGCTAGTAGCTACTCCGGGGTGGATGATAAGCTATATCATTATCGGTTTGGTCTGGGAATGACAGGCAAACCGACCATGAATATAGATAACTTTAAACTGCACTGTCAATCTGTATTGGTACTAAACGAGATCAGGAAGAGTATTAATCCTGAAAACAGTGGCATTACTGAAGAATACGAATCTGTTTTCAATAAAATTGAAAACAACTTTATTAATGAGCAAGTCGAAAGATGGTTTACTAATCTATCGCCAGATGAAAAGCATTCCGGTCTTCTTGAGATGAATGCAGTTTGGGATAAGGGATATCACTTCATAATAGCAGCTTTGGCGAGAAATAAGTGGTTTAATAGAGGTGAAATATCCTCATATTTTAAGGGCTTTGCGGAACTTGAACATATACCGAGAAAAACAGAAACTATTGTACTTTACTATCATTCCGTGCGGGGAGGGGGGGCTCAAAGAGTGGTGGCGCATTTGTGCAATTTGTTTGCGGATGCAAAAATAAATCAGGATTATAAGTATAATGTGGTTTTAGTCACTGATCAGCCTCAAGCCAGCGATGAATTCTATATCTCTCCGCGAGTGAATAGAGAAGTAATTCCAGATGTAAACTTATTCCCCAAAAAAGAAAGTTATGCAAAGCGAGCTGAAGCTTGGGTAAGTATTATCGATAAATATAACGTTGACATTGTACTTAACTCTGCTTGGGTGAGCTCCGCAAATCTTTGGGATATGTTAACAATTAAGTCCCACCCAAAGCGGCCGGCCTACATAAATCATACTCATAATTTTTTCGCTATGATATTTAGGGTGAACAACAAAGTTAGCGAGATATTTAACTCCTACTCTATTTCAGATGGTGTGGTTGCATTAACAGAATATGATGAAATTATTTGGTCCAACTTCAATAAAAATACTTACCTTATTTTTAACCCCATCCACAAGCTTAATGAAACAAGCGCAAAATTTGTTTCAGACAGGAAGAGAATCCTTTGGCTTGCTAGAATTTCGGACGAAAAAAAGCCCTTAGAGGCAGTATCTATAATGGAGCACGTGGTGAAAGTTCACCCGGACGCCATTTGTAATATTGTTGGCGATGGTGAAGAAAGTGCTATCAAAAATTTAAGAGACTTAATATCTCAAAAAAACTTGGATAGAAATATAAACATAGTTGGCTATAGCAAAGATGTTGGCATGTACTATTCAAGTTCATCTGTTTTCTTAATGACGTCTATTTATGAGGGTTTTCCATTAACCTTGTTTGAGAGTGCCAGTCTTGGACTGCCCACTGTAATGTATGACCTCCCATGGCTCGAGTATTACAAAATACTAAAGGGATGGGAGCGAGTTCCCCAGTTGGATGCAAAGGGGGCTGCCGAAAAAATTTGCAAACTACTAAGTGACGAAGAGCATTGGAACAAAAATAGCGCTTTGTTGAAAGATAGTTTTTCCAAATACGAAAAGCTAAATTTGCTATCTGAATGGGAGATGTTGTTTAACAACTTGCAGAATGAAGTTACCCCAAAAAGTAAATCTACTCCCTTTAACAGAAATTTGATTGAGCAAATATCACTTTTTCACACCCAAAGCATGTCTAGAGAGGCAAGTAAAAGCAAGAGAGGTGAGCAGAAAATAAACGCAAAGCTTCAGCAAACCTACAAAGAAAAATCAGAAATAAACGCAAAGCTTCAACAAACCTACAAAGAAAAAGCAGAGCGAGGCTTGAAGATCAAGGAGCTTGAAAGTGAACTACAGAAAAATAGAAAGTTTTCACTTATCAAAAGAAAATTGTTGAGTTATTTTTCTCGTAGGGAGGTAATTGAATAAATTGCCTTTGATAGCGTCAAATATTTTCGCATATTTACTCTTGAAGTCGATTTCACTCGAACTCGTTGAGGGGGGAGGCAGATAAGTTAAAGGGGTTGAACAGTGCCATTTCCATTGAAGGGTGCGACTCAAAGACCATCTCAGTGAGGTGGTCTTTGAGTCGCTGATGTGAAACTGTACGAAGAGGCCGGCCGGCTGTGCAGTGGTCCAACCCACTAACGACGGGTATTCTCTTAAGCGATAAACTGCGTATTAGAGGTGTCCGTTGAAAAGATCAAGTAAATCCTTTCTCCTATGACAGTTGATACGCTTGGCAAGTGTAATAGGAGTTAGTCGGCTGTAAGTGAGCTATTAATTAATATATAGGTAAGCCACTGCTTCTAGCTATGAGATTTGGCAGGACTATGCCGTTCCGGCGGACAGGCGAAAAACATACCCCCCATGAGCCGGTAAGCTCTCTAGAGGAGGTCAGGCAGGAGATTGGTAGTGCCAGGTTCGCTGAAGGTATTTGTGCCTGATGGTATTATTGGGAGTATTGAGGCGAGAGCGGAGTGATAATTCGAGACTTATGCTGAAAAGGATGTTTTGTAAACTGGTGTATTTGTGTTTTAGGTGGACGCATGGGAGAGGATTTCTGTGTGATAATGAATCTAGTAGTTGGCGTTTTGTGTTGATCGGCTGTTTCTAGTAGTGTTTAGTTATCATAATAAGGGGAGGGGGTTAGATGTATAAAACAATTCTTTGCGCTATAGAGGCTTCCAAAGAAGGGCGCTTGGTGCTTTCTAGAGCTGTAGAGCTTTCAAGGCAGCATGAAAGTAAGTTAATCGTATTAAATGTGCTTCCCTACAGTTTTTTGCCTAAGGATTATCAGCGAGAGCTTAAAGAGGATGCTATTCCGAAGTTTGAGGAGATAGTTTCAGATTTCGGTATCTCTAAGAAAAATAGACTCCTGAAAGTAGGGAAGCCCTACGAGGTGATTTGCAAGGAAGCTGAAAAAAGAAGTGTAGATTTAATCGTGCTCGGGACTCACTCTAAGAAAGGTATAAGCTCTCTAATAGGCTCTACGGCAAATAGTATCGTAAATTATGCTCATTGTGATGTAACTTTGGTGCGGATTTAATTGATGCTGAACTTATTTTTTGTTGTTAGTTGAGTTATTCGATACCAAACCTAGCCGGTGCTGTTATCTAAGTAATTGTTACGTGAGTAAATCTTAGCCGAGTAACTATTGATTATAGTTACTCGGCTCCGTTTGTGCGATTTAAAGCGGAAATTTTAGGCCTACCACAAATCTGCCCTTCTACGAGACGGAATGAGGCGGCAGTCCAGAATTTGAGTTCTCAGCTTCCTTGAATTCATCCTCTTGCTCTGCAGAGATAGGTGCATTGCGTAGAATTAGGAAGCCGGCAACTCCTGCGATTACAGAAGCTAGTAGGATACCGGCTTTCGCCTGCACCAGAAGTTCGTATTGGGAGCTAAATGCCAGCTCGGCTATAAAGATAGACATAGTAAAGCCAATGCCGGCGAGTAATGCGACACCTACGATATGATGAAAGCTTGCATCCTTGGGTAGCTTGCCCCAGCCAAGTTTCCAGCCAATCCAAGTTGCGCCTACAATGCCAATTAGCTTGCCAACAACCAAGCCGCTAATGACACCAAGTGTTACTGGGTTGAGAACCGCTGCTGAACTACTAAAGCTATCGAAAGGGATGCCCGCATTAGCCAGTGCGAAAATTGGAATTACTATAAAGCCCACAGGGATATGTAAACGGGTTTCCATACGCTGTAGGGGGGACTGGGCTAGATTTACACCGTTACCCAAGGCCATTACACGTGCATGGAGGGCATCGTTTGCAATGATCTTATCACCGGGGCGAAAGTATCGATCGAAGCTGCGGATAATATCTTTAACAAAGGTGCTGAACGCTACGGGATCATACTTTGGCTTAGCAGGTAGTGCCATTGCCGTAATTACGCCTGCTAGAGTGGCATGAACGCCTGCCTTGTAAAGTCCGTACCAGAGCAAAATACCGGTAAAGACGTAGGCAGAAGAGCGGCGAACCCCGGCGGCATTGAGTAAGCCCATGATTGCAATTAGAAATCCTGAGGCCATTAAAGCGGTAGTGTTCACTTGCTCTGTATACCAAATAGCAATTACAAGAATTGCTCCTAGGTCATCTACAATGGCTAGGGCTACCAGAAAAGTTACTACAGCCCTTGGTACTCTGTTTCCTAGTAATGCTATACAGCCCACGGCAAAAGCGATATCAGTAGCCATAGGGATGCCCCAACCGCGTTCTGCGATGTCGCCACTGTTTAGGGAGCTATAAATCAAGGCTGGAACTACCATGCCGCCAACCGCTGCCATTACGGGAAGGACTGCTTGGCGTAGATCTGAAAGTTCCCCAACTAAAAATTCACGCTTAAGCTCTAACCCTACCAAGAAAAAGAAGATGGCCATTAGGCCATCATTAATCCAATGGTGTAATGATAGAGAAAGCTCCCAGTCACCAGTGCCAATGCTGACTGGCATGTGCAGCAGGTGCTTGTAAGCATCCTGTAGGGGGGAGTTGGCAACAATCAGTGCAACCATTGCAGAGAGCATCAGTAAGATACCACTGCTGCTTTGGCGATGGATAAATTCTTCAAAAGGTGTAACCAGGCGGCCAAAGGCCTCCTCTAGCGGTGCCTCAAAGACTTTTCCTTTACGAATTTTGAATCTATCCAGAACACTTTTTGCCATCGGCTAATTGCCTCCTTTTATAAAGCTAAGCCCCACTAAATGCAGGGCTATTTCATGCCTATTCAAACCAGAGGTTATCATGGTCATAGTGTCATTTTCTATATTTGACGTGTTTTATTGAGCAGGGTGTAACTGGGTTTAGCTTTGAAAATAGGGGGAGAGATAGGCATATCTTGTTTGCGAGTAGGCACTAAGTAAGCACAAATTTATATGTATGATATTGCTTACATATGTAATTGGAGAGTGAAGCATGGCACATACTAAAAGATAATCTCACTTTTGAATATCAGTTAATTATTAAAGGGTTTATCCCACCTTATAACTTTTTAGGGTTTCTTGTTTGTTAACTCTCTGTTAGATTGCGCTATAGTCTTTACGTGGCACTTCTATATGCGGATTATATTTAAAGGTATAGTTGTGTATGCTTGCATAATGTCATTAGATGAAGCAAAGCTAGAATCATAACGTAATATTCAATTGTTTATATGTGTTATAACTGCAATATAGAGCGCAGTGAGATAATGCTGCGTGATATGCTTAATTGCTATTTGGTTAATACTGATTGTTGTTTAATGAAGCTTATTTGAAAGTGCACAGTATTGAGGCATTGAATTTATGATGCTCTCAATAGAATTATGTTCATTATCAAATTTAGGTTAAATCTATTTGCTGGCCCACAAAAGTCAATGGAAAAATAGTCTCTACTTCTCGACCAGGGAAAAAGGCGCTTTTCCTTAGAGCTTAATACCTCAAATTTTTCTCTTTTGGGTGCCGCTGTTCTTGCTTGAGGTCAAAATTTAGAATTAAGTGGCCAGAGCTACTTATGCACATCCACCACTATATGTGGTTGAATATGCTATAAGTAAAGCCTTTACGCTAATGCTTCAAATGCCTGATAATTGGCCGTCTAGCCTCTGGGGGAGTGGTTTCCTGCGAACCTCTCACCGAAGAGGGAATAGGAATTGAATCAAAATCTTGGAGTGATCGGTGACGACAACAGTTGAACGCAAGGCGACCAATGTACATTGGCATGATGGCGATGTAACTCGTGACAACAGGGCCAGTATTCTTGGTCACAAAGGCGTGACCCTATGGTTCACCGGCCTGTCGGGTTCCGGCAAGAGCACGGTAGCAGTAGCAGTTGAGAAGGCTTTGGCTGCGCGTGGTGTCCTGAGCTATCGCTTGGATGGTGACAATATACGTTTGGGTATCAACTCCAATTTAGGCTTTTCTGCTGAAGATCGCCAAGAAAATATCCGTCGTGTAGGTGAGATTTCTAAACTGTTTGCGGACACTGGGATTGTGGTTCTCAGTAGCTTTATTAGTCCATATCGAGAAGATCGCGATATGGTTAGAAAGATGCATGAGGATGGCAATCTGCCTTATTTGGAGGTGTTTGTAGACTGTCCACTGGAGGAGGCAGAATCTCGTGACCCTAAAGGCCTTTATAAAAAGGCTCGTGCGGGTGAAATTAAGGGTTTTACTGGAATTGATGACCCTTATGAAGCGCCTATTTCCCCTGAGTTGCGTCTCAATACGGCAGAAATGACCATAGAGCAAGAGGTGGAAGTGATTATTTCTACCCTGCAAGAGAAAGGTCTTATTGCCAAGGATTAAGCTGACTTTTTTGAGGCATACTATAAGGGAAGCCTGGCGGGCTTCCTTTTTTGTGATTGCCTGATTTGTTG
Source organism: Microbulbifer mixtoriginis (SeqCode) (assembly GCF_052467235.1). Classification (NCBI taxonomy): domain Bacteria; kingdom Pseudomonadati; phylum Pseudomonadota; class Gammaproteobacteria; order Cellvibrionales; family Microbulbiferaceae; genus Microbulbifer; species Microbulbifer mixtoriginis (SeqCode). Next base: position 4,196,278 of record NZ_CP174305.1, read on the forward strand.
GGCTACTTGGTTCGATATTTCTGATACATCCTTCCTATAAGTCCTCCCCGGCGCCAACTGTCGGTTGACCTCTTTATCCCTTCATATACTCAAGCTGTATCACTTGGTGAAGTTGACAGCTGTGGAGGCGTTTATGTCGACAAGGGGAGCTTGGTTTCTCTCTGTATTTTTCTTGGCGCTGCTCGGAGTGCTGGGGGTAGTCGCTTGGATCGCATATGCGAAATTGCCAAAAGTACATGGTAAAGCAGATGCTCCAGTAATAGGGGTGCCGGCTGGAGCTCTTGATTATGCTTCTACACCGGCTTATGCGGGGCCTCACCCTAGAATGATGTCACGCCCGCCTGAGTATTTCCCATTCCCTATCTCAATTGGTGAGGTTGGACCAGTAGAAACGTTATTTACTGGCCCCTCAAAGTACCCCTTCTTTTGTGGTCGTAATGCGATCACCGATAAGCAGCCATTGGTTGATAACCAAGCTAAGGAGGGAGTCCCAGTTTTTGCTTTAGGTTCAGATGGGAAGAAAACCAAAGAGGTGATTGGTTATAGCCGAGACTGTAGCCATGCAACGGAGGTAACGTACTTCTATAGGAGCACAACGGATGGAAGCTTTTATTACCTACATGAAGCACGTAACGATATTGATAAGGTAACAGTAAATGGCCGCCAAGTAGATTTTATTGTCCGTGTCGAAACAGGCACGATTAACCGGCATCATTATGCTATTGCAGCTCTGCGAGGAGACGGCGAAACTGCCGAAAAACCAAATGCCAGCAATTGGAACCGGCGTTTGATCTATCAGTTTCGTGGGGGAGTAGGTATAGGTTGGCGCCAAGGTAATTTGAGCAAAGGAGATGTGACAACTCGGCGAATGGACCAGTTGGCTCGAGGATATGCCATCGTTTACTCGACGGCGAATCAAACCAGAAATCACTATAACTTATGGTTGGCAGAGGATACGGCACGGCGCCTAAAAAAACAGTTCCTAGCACTCTATGGTGAGCCCATGTATACGGTTGGTATCGGTGGCTCGGGAGGTGCTATTCAGCAGTACATCTTGGCGCAAAATGCACCGGGGCTACTGGATGCGGCGATACCACTTTACTCCTATCCAGATATGGTAACCCAGACTATCTATGCCTTTGACTGTGAGCCTTTAGAGTATTTCTTCGATGTCCTGGATGCTAACAACCCCCGCTGGCAGGATGTTGAGGAACGTCAACGGATACAGGGGTTGGCTGCGAACCCTGAAGCGGATAGCCGCTTTAAGCTGATTACTTTAGCCGCTGGTTTGTTTGATGGCCGTTATAGGGGACGACCTAGCGGTGCAACTGAATGCGTAGAAGGTTGGCGTGGTTTGGTGCCACTGGTAAATAACCCAAACTTTGTACACTTCTTTAAAAGTTTTTCCGGTGATTTGCCGGATAGAGTGCATTGGACACATTGGGAAAATCTTCGACAGTTCTATGGTGCTGCTGAAAATGGCTATGCGAATACAACCTGGGATAATGAAGGGGTTCAGTATGGGTTGAAAGCGTTGGTTGATGGAGAAATAAGCATCGATAATTTCTTAAAAATCAATGCTGCAATAGGTGGGTGGAAAGCCCCGCAGAATCAGTCGCAAGAAAAGCTTTGGTTTCTCAATGGTGGGCTTTTTCCTGTGCGCCTTTCAGTATGGAGTGAGCAAAATTTAAACATGGGGACTCTGGCGAGTCCAGCTAAGCGTAGCCGCGCGGATATGGAGGCAATCAAGGGGATTTATAGGTCTGGTCATGTTTTCCTTGGGGATGTAGAAATTCCGATAATTGATATGCGCCACTATCTGGACGAAGAACCAGATATGCATCACAGCTCGGCTTCTTTTTCGACTCGAGAGCGTATCCGGAGGGCCCGTGGCCACGCTGACAATCAACTGATCTGGATGAGTCACAAAGACTACAACCCATTGGATGATGCACTTGATCTGGTCGACCGGTGGATGCAAAACATCATTAATGACCCTGCTAAAGGTGTAGTTGGTAATCGACCTGAGGATGCCAGTGACCAATGCTTTGATAGCGAAGGTAATGTACTAGCATCAGGATCTGATGTTTGGAGTGGAGACTGGAACCGCCAGTCGGAAGGGAAATGTATGCGGGAATACCCTGCCCACAGCACCTCAAGGCAGGTAGCCGGAGCACCAGTGACTGATGACATCTTTAAGTGCGCGCTTCAGCCGGTGGAGAGGGCTCTTGCAAAAGGCGTCTATGGCTCTCATACGGAAGAGATATCAGGTCGTCTCGATGACTTACGCCGTATCTTTCCAACAGGGGTATGCAACTACAATGAACAGGATTTGGCCCGCCCAAGAGAGCAGTTGATTCCTAAAGAGGTCCCAGTGCGAATCGCGGGTCATTTAATTGACCCAGACTATCGACAGGGTAAGGTATTGCAGGAGGCAAGTCTCGGGGAAGAGGAGATGCAACCGGTGTCTGTACCACCGGAAAGCATGCCCGATGAATAATAGTGGGACTTGGCGCGAAAATTATTGACAGGAAATTTTATTCCAGTAATATGCGCCTCGCTCAGGGGGCAAGGCCCTGAAAGAAGATGAGCAGCGGGTGGTTAGCTCAGTTGGGAGAGCGACGGCCTTACAAGCCGTAGGTCACAGGTTCGACCCCTGTACCACCCACCAACTTCCTAAATGGAAGTTTACTACCGAGGACCGGTAGTTCAGTTGGTTAGAATGCCGGCCTGTCACGCCGGAGGTCGCGGGTTCGAGTCCCGTCCGGTCCGCCAGATACGATAAAAGGCCCGTACATAGGTACGGGCCTTTTTATTTGTATGGGGGCGGAGTGGCACTGCTCTTGTTCCTTGTAGCCAAGCTTGTGGTATTTGGCGGGAAGATAGGGCTTGCAGTAGATTTGAAACCTTCAGCCTTCTGCACTGGGGTGCTCTTCACCTTGTCCATATGATCTCTGGCTAAGTGCCGAGCACTAACCTAATACGGAGGGCGTTAGACTCTATCGTATTGCTGGCTCTGGATGGGTCGGGACCCACACTTTGCTCGTCAACTTTTTTGAGAGGGGGGTGTGTTCTTATCGGTAAAGGGCTGCTTTTATGGAGCGAACCCTGTCAGACAGCCTCTTTTTAAAGGGATTGGAGATACGTGACAGTTTCCTACCTGACCACTCTTGATCTGAATGCCTTCACTGAAGCTGCGCGCGCGATTCCTTACCAAAAAGTCCGAAGCAATCTTTTTCCGGGAGTTGAGGTCTGGATTCGTCGTGATGACCTGCTGGACCCACTTATTTCAGGTAATAAAGCGTATAAGCTCATTTTTAACTTGATTAAAGCAAGGGAGCTGGGTGTCGAGACGCTAATCACTTGTGGAGGAGCATGGTCAAATCATTTGCATGCCACTGCTGCTGCTGGAGCACGGTTTGGCTTTCGCACAATTGGTATTGTTCGAGGTGAGCGCCCACCGGTGCTCAGTGCCATGCTGCAAGATGCCGAGCGCCTCGGTATGAAATTTATATTCGTGTCCCGTGAATTATATAGGCAACGCAGCAAATCAGACTTTCTCAATCGCGTTGGCGTTGGTTCTGCTAGTGGTGCCTATTTACCGGAAGGTGGGGCAAATTTTGCAGGGGTGAGAGGAGTCCATTTATTAGGGAGGGTTATCGCGGAGACAGCTCCAGTTGATTTTGATCAGCTTTGGATTGCCTGCGGTACAGGTTTGACGCTGGGTGGATTAAGTTCTTCCTTGAGTGGGATTCTCGTGTGTGGAGTTGAGGTGTTAAAAGCAGGGGGGGTTGTCCGTCAAAATGCCTGGCGATGGTTCTCGGCACTATCGAAAAATGAAGCATATAGTATTGAGACAATAGGTGGTGTGGGAGAGATTACTGAGAAATACCATTGTGGGGGTTATGGTAAGTACCCCAAGCAGCTTCAGGAATTCCAGCGAACCTTTGAGTATCAAACGGGTATTTCGCTAGACCCTGTTTATACTGTGAAGCTGTTATATGCAATTTCGCATAAAGCTAACGCTGGTCATTTCGGCTGCGGAACCAGGATCTTAGCGCTCCATTCCGGCGGACTACAGGGTCGGCGTGGGCTTCCACGAGAGCGCTAGGGTCTCCCCTTTTTGGTCTAACAACTTCCCTTGACCAGCCGTTCTAATTCGACTCCAATTCCAAGCTAAGGCATAATTGCCTGTCACATTTTGGAAAGCATTTCCTGTCGGCGTGGTGAACGTAATCAAGCGTATGTAAGATAGGTAAAGCATCAATCGCAAGGCCCTGGTTTGGGCACTTGAGAGGGAGCGGTGTCGGAATTTCAAATTATTGGCCTGATCGGCCGTACTGAGAGTGATAGTGCTGCCCTTTCACTCAATCGCCTTATGCGGTTTCTTGAGAGGGAAGGTTATTCTGTTGTACTTGAGATGGGTACTGCGACTGCGGTCGCTAGCCATAATGCGAGAGTTTCTCCAAAAGAAAAGTTGGGAGAACTTTGTGATCTTGTCATTGTTGTAGGTGGTGATGGTAGCCTTTTAGCTGCCGCCCGCGCCCTGGCCAAATTTAGTGTACCTCTACTTGGTATTAATCGCGGCCGACTTGGCTTTCTCACCGATATTACCCCTGACGAGATTGAACAAAAAGTTGGTGAGGTATTGGCTGGTAAGTATATGGCTGAAAGCCGCTTCTTGCTTGATCTGTCTGTATCTCGTGAGGGCAGGCCGAAAGGAAGAGGCACAGCTTTGAACGATGTAGTACTTCATCCCGGTGAATATATTCGGATGATTGAATTTGATTTATATATTGATGGCCAATTTGTTTACACACAACGATCTGATGGTTTAATTATATCAACTCCAACAGGCTCTACTGCTTATGCTCTTTCTGGGGGGGGACCGATAATGCACCCCAAATTAGATGCTATTGTTGTTGTCCCCCTCAATCCTCATACATTGAGTAGTCGCCCAATTGTTGTCGAAGGTAGTAGTGAATTTAAAATTATTGTGGGTGAAAAAAATAATGCCCACCCGCATGTGACATGCGATGGGCATAATCACGTTATTACTGAACCTGGCGATGTAATTCGAATTCACAAAAAGCCACACCGGCTTACCCTTATACATCCTATTAATCACAATTTTTACGAAACCTGCCGATCAAAGTTAGGGTGGTATAGAGACGGCTAAGAAATATTCAACAGTTAATAGGATTAGACTTTTCAAGTGCTCTTACATAGTGAAAAAGAAAAGCTATTTCTAGGTTCTTATAGTTTGCTTAGGTTTTTCTGGAGGATAAATGACGACTATTCAAGTGGGTATTGTTATTCCAGTTTTTAATGAACAGGATCGTATCATCTCAGCAATACGCTCGATTGTAGAAAAAAATGAGATACCGGTTAAATTTTATATCGCTGATGATCTTTCAACAGATGATACTGTTTGTAGAGCCGCTGAATACCTTGAAGAGAATAGTATAGCCCACCAGATACTAGTTGCTAAAAGTAATAAAGGGGCCGGTTATAGAAGAAATCAAGCGCTCAAGTTTGTAGAAGAGCCGTATGTATTATTCTTTGATGCGGATGATTTTGTTTATCCTGGAATGTTAGATAAAGCAGTCGAAAAAGCTAACGATAAAGAGTGTGATGTCCTACTAATGGAGTATGACTTAGTTCAAGGCAGAAATGATCAAAAGTTAGGGATGATAGAAGGCGATAGAAAAATATTTGATCGCATCGCTCAGAATGTTAGCGATTGTCTTTCAATTGATGATAATGGTTATCTTTTGAATCTAGTCAATTATCCATGGAACAAATTGGTATCAACTCGTTACGCAAAAGAAATTGGATTGAGGTTCTCGAATACACCAGTGCATAATGATGTAATGGGGCATTGGATGTTATTAATGAACTCAAAAAATATTTCTTTTCTTTCCGAGTCTTTTTGCGGTCACCGTGTTTGCCCCAAGGCCAATCAAGTGACGAATATTTCTGACTCCAGAAGATTGGCTATGTTGGATGTTTTCCAAGAATTAGAGCGGTACTTTTCATGCCACCCTGAGTTGAAGAGAAAGTTCTATCATTTTTTCATGTACTTTAAGCTGAAACTTTATTCCTGGGCATCTAATCGCCTAGATGAAGAGTATCGCAACATGTTTAAAGTTGAGTTTTCTAAAACATTTTCAAGAATGAATAGGTTGGATATCTTAAATATTGCAGAAAGAATGCCAGAAACTGCTAGTGAGATTATGCGGTTTAAATTGGGGTTAAAATAAGAGTTGTTGCTATGATTTCAGTGATTGTTACAGCGTATAACATCGAAAAATACATTGATGACTGTTTGCAAAGCGTTCTAAATCAGACCTTAACAGATATCGAGGTTATCGTAGTAGACGATGGGTCTACTGATTCGACACCAGAATTAATACAAAAATATGCCCTTAAGGATGAAAGGATAATTCCAGTACTATTACCCGAAAACACACCTGGCGGGGTGGCAGTTGCTGCAAATATTGGGCTTCGCAAAGCTTCTCGAGAGTTCGTTGGGTTTGTGGATGGTGATGATTGGTGTGAGCCATTTATGTTTGAGCGACTTGTTACTGCGGCTCAAAATAGTGGTGCAGAAGTCACAATCGGAAAATTCAAGAACTTCGATGAAGAAGCGAATTTATTTTATGATGCGAGTGATGAGAAGTATTGGGGCTCTGAGTCATTACCTCTAAATACTGCGATATCTGGGCTGGATGTCCGCAAAAAAGTTTTGAAGTTAAACCCAGTTCCGTGGAGAAAATTATATCTTCGCAGTTTTCTGGTGGAAAATGATATATTTTTTCCCGAAGGAGACTACTTTTATGAAGATAACCCTTTCCATTGGTATTGTGTGATTTCAGCAAGAAATTTTACTTTAATCGACGATTATATTTGTCATCACCGCATGAATCGTGTGGGGCAGACAATGTCTGCAGGTGATGGGCGCCTGTTAGCAATGTATGAGCATCACAATACTATATTTGAATGGTTACATAGAGCGGGTGAATATGCCAAGTACAAAAATGAACTTATCTTATGGGTGATCAATAATAGCTGTTGGATTTATGAAGCGATTAAGGATGAGTTGAAGCCAAAAGTACTCGAGTCATTGGCGGGGGCATTACTGCGCCATGATGTAGATACTGTGGTAAGAGTAACAATGTCTGACTATATGGGGGGGGGCGGGCGGAATCTAGTGCGCGATGCATTAGAAATAACCGGCAATAAAAAATTAGCTAAAAAAATTAAGAGCGAAAGAGGGGTGCTCACGCGTGCGATAGCTTATTTTAGAAAAGAGGGTTTCTTTTCAACTGCTAAGCAGGCCGCTAGATTTTTTTACCATAAATCTCCACCGGCCGTAAAAGTTGTCATTGATAAGGGGCGAGCAGTAACTACACTTAATGTCCGCTCAAATGATCAAGTAATGAATAAACTGAGATCTATTGAAAATAAGATGACCCTGCAGGGATATCTGCTGGCATTAAATGATGAATTCGAAAAGGATGTCAGGAAAGAGCTTGCTGAAATTAAATCTGTACTTGCTGATATTCAAGAACTTTCTAAGCCTAAGTGAAGTAGCTGTAGATTTTATATAACTGGTTGCGAGATAAGGGCGGCGCCAGAGTTTATTAAAATTTTTTATTTTTAAGTGTCAGTTACTACAAACGAAAGGCGTCATTTTTAATTTGGATTAGTTTAGAGGAAATCTGACACATCCTCTTAAAAAGAGGGGTTTACCGGTTTTGATGAAGCCTAAAAAAGTAAAACCAAGGATAAACCCCATAATCTATACTAACGATCCCACTATCAAACACAAGGTCGGATTGATTAATTCGGCAGAAGAGCTCGGCAATATTTCCAAAGCATGTAAGATACTCCATACATTGAGACACTTTCTATCGCTACAAGAAATTCATTTCAGGTGGCTATGTGGGTGACCTTCTTGAAAAGAATCGAAGAGCGCCCAACCACAAGAACCGTGTTGATACTGCCATTGAACAGGCTGTGTTGGCCTATGCCCTTTAAGGCACTACCCATAGACAGGTTTGAGCCCCAATAAGCTTTGTAGATGCGATGTATTTTTTCCCTCGATAGTGCTCGGAGCAGCATGACCTAGTCAACCTCAATTTACGATTAGAGGCGCTTGAGGCCAAGGTGGCTGAGAGAGGGCTGATCCTAGCTGAGTCGAGGTTTAGTCTTTGGAAAGAAAGCGGCATGTTGATGTAGTCTATGGTCAAATTGATACTCAAGATCTCGGCTGCCTAGAATTGCAGGATACCTTTTACGTGGGACATTTAAGGAAGTTGGACAGATATCTATGTAAAGGTGGATCATTACAAGCAAGCTGTATATCACCAAGCATGAGTCACTGCGGCAGATTATTCTTTATGGCTGTGTACCATTGTTTTATGTGATTCATGATTTATAACTGATCGCGTTACTAGATATTGTGGCAGACTGGATCAGCATGATTATCAGTTGTACCTTAGAACAAATGAAATAGAGCATATCAAGAAGTAAGAGAAAGGTACTTGTAAGGGCATCTATTATGCTGCAATGATCTATGGGGCAATAGAAGACCTGTAGAGGATCTGGACGAATGATTTGTAGATTAAAATCATAATCGCACTCATCGGGGTAAAAGTGTTGTGACCACATGCCGATGGCGGCCCTTGAAGAGGATAAAATATCTAAAAAGAAAAGCTTGCAAACGTAATCTGGCCAAAATTATAAGAATATTTTATATCTTAAATTAATACCTCCCTTAGTAGTAATGCCAACTTGAATCTTCTTTTTGACACTTGCCCACATATTTAAATGTGGGTGCTAACATAAGTGGCTGGTTAGTTTTACGCTCCCTGATTTTTATTGTGTAATCGCTGATAAAGTTTCAGTCTGAAGAATCACCTATACCCCCTTTAACTGAATATCGAGTTCCATATTTTTATGTTGCTATACTTATAATGTATTTTGAGATTGGAGGTTTTTCAGTGCAGAGCATTGGGATTTAGGTGTCACTTTAACTCTTGATAAAAAACACAATCAAATTTTTGTGGCTTTAGATTCCATAAAAAATGGTCGACAGGGTTGTTGTTTACTTTAGTTTTAGAAATTTTTTCCAGAAAATTATGGATGTCATTTTGTTAAAGTTATCGAGGTAACTTTTTTTTGCCTCTGGAAATTTTTTGTAAGATGTTATGCATGTCACAGTTAATTGAATTAGGATTCCAAAAAAGCGAGCGGTGTTACGTTGAGCTATAAAACCAGAAGTCAAGGAGGGTTGAGTATATTGCACGTAACGAGAACGAAAGCATTTTGTATAGTCTAAATCATAAATCTCCAGAATTCTGATTTTTTCATGCTCGGATGATTCTTCAGGACGAAGGCAGAATTTGGGCAGGAGGTGCCCATTTAAAGTTAGTTTGGACAGGATCTTAAGGTGCGGCATAACTATAGTATCATCTAGTTTATGCTTAGGTACTTTGGGAGTAGTAATTGTCTTTGCTACATCTTTCTGTGAGCTTATAAGCTGACTGTGCAGCTCATCTGGTAATGTATCGTGAAGATGCAAATAGCCCCTTAATGCGGCTTTAGTTCCATCGATCACTTTTTGTGCTGAGTCATATCTATAGCCAAGCGACAAAACTAGGACTGTCTTGATAAGTCGTCGACACATCGAAAAGTAATTAAAGTCAGCATCATGGATGCTTCTAGCAATAAATGAATTTCTTTCCTCGTAAAAGAATGTTGATGACGAGTATTTATTTTCAAATGGTTCATGCCACACTCCGATACCATTTAAGTCAATTATCTTGACCTTTCTTTTTGTTGCTCTTAATGAAAACTCTACATCATCCCACTTTAAAAAAACAGGTATTGGCAAGCCGAGCTCTTTGAATACTTCGGTAGAGGCTGAGAAGAACCACCATCCCGCATAAGCTTTTGTAACCTCTTGGTCGTTTTCCAAGAGTGCACTAAGATTGTTCAGATTAATTTTGCTTTTAATCGGGATGAAGTGGGCGTCTTTATTCAGAGTGGCCCCATTTTCATGTTGAATGGTTTTATTATCGAGCCGCAACATGCTCCCGCTTACTGCTATTTGGTCACTTATACAGTGAGAGTAAAATGATTGCAGGCGTGTAAATATTGAAGGTTCTATTACGATATCGTCATCACATAAAATGATGTGGCTATATGTAGATTTTGACGACAAAACCTCTATTAACCCTCTAGCGAAGCCGCCTGATCCACCATAGTTTTTGTTGAAAATCACCTTGGCAGATGAATTTTCAAGGTTGCTTAGAGTCTTTCCATTATCTATAACGACAAGGTCTATGGTGACTTCGGAGGAAAGGCTTTTTTTAAGTTCTTTAATTGTATTGATGTTTTTTTCCACAAACTTTTCTCGCTTATATGTGGGCATAATCAAAGCGAGAGAGGCGTTTCTCTTAGGTTTGCTTTTGGTGGAAAAAGCTAGATTGTAAACTTTTGCAATACTTTTGTTAGTTTTAAGCTCAACATAGATTAGCCCTGACCCTAAGGCATTTCCTAAATCAATACTGATTGTGAAGCTTGACTTATCCTTAAAGTCAATCTCTGTTTGGTTGAGAGTGATAACGCCTCGTTTCCTTGAGGCAAACATTACATTGCACTTAAAAGAGCCTGAAGCGGTAATTTTTAGGCTCAATGAATTTAGATTACAATACTTCTTCCACTTCCCATAATTGAAAACATTAAAGTAAGTGTCAAAGGATAGTGTTGAGAATTCACTTAGCCGCCAAAATGAAGGGTTCGATTGATAGCGTACATCTCCTGAGCATCGCTGGTATAGCGAAAGCTCTTCAGATACGCTGTCGTTTGGAGGAATAATTGTGTGAATGTTGATGCTCATGGGAGATGCTGCTACCGAACCTCTTTTAAATATTATTTATTTTTTTGAGTTGTCCAAGAAGGTTTTTGCTGCAACTAAGGCTTCTTTGATTGTGATATCCATATCGAGATAGCGGTATGTGCCCAGTCTGCCGACAAAAGTTACATTTGGGATGGCTTTAGCGCATTTTTCATAGGTTTCGAGCATTTTGATTTCGCCTGCTAATCGGATGGGGTAGTAAGGAATATCACCCTCCTCACAAGATCTGGAATATTCATGGTAAAGCACGGTCTTTTCATGATCTTCCCAGGGCGCAAAATGTTTATGTTCTGTAATGCGTGTAAATGGCACTTTCTCTTCTGTATAATTGATAACAGCATTTCCTTGAGCGTCACCTTCTTGAATGCTTCGTTTAAAGTCCAGGGTTCTATATCCAAGGCGGCCGTGCTGATAGCCAAAGAAGGCGTCCAAAGGGCCTGACCAGAAGGTGTGCCCGTAATTACTTCTTGCTTCTGGGTCAAATGTACTATTCAAATATACTTTAATATTTTGATGGTCTAATATTTTAGCTACTATTTCCGTGTAACCATTTTTAGGCATCCCTTGGAAGGGGTGATTAAAATAGTTGTCATCATAGTTAAAGCGCACGGGGAGGCGCTTTAAAATTGAAGCTGGTAGCTCAGAAGGGTGAAGCCCCCACTGTTTTTGAGTGTAGCCTTTGAAAAATGCCTCATATAAATCCTTACCTACAAAGCGGAGTGCTTGTTCCTCAAAGGTTTTTGGATCTTCAATAGATAAGTCTGCTTTAGATTCAATCCATGCTGCAGCTTCTTTCGGCGAAAAGGTTTTCCCGAAAAATTGGTTTATTGTATGTAAATTAATTGGTAGGCTAAAAACGCTGTCGTTGTAAATTGCTTTGACGCGGTTCTTATACGGAACTATTTCTGCATACTTGTTAATATATTTCCAGACTTCTTCATCTGCGGTGTGGAAAATATGAGGTCCATACGTATGGACCATGACGCCTGTTTCCTTGTCGCGTTCTGTGTAGCAATTACCAGCGATATGATTTCTCGCTTCAAATATTTCAATATCAAATCCTGCTTCTGCAAGCTGCCTTCCTATTACCGCCCCAGAAAACCCTGCACCAACTATTGCAACGGTATTTTTCTTTGCGTTCATTTCATTTTTCCTCTAACATTTTTTGTGAAATCTATTAGCGCTTTAAAAATTTCCATGCCCTGAGGCCTTGTTGAAATTTTAAGGCTGGAGAGTATGCCTTTAGCCATAAATCTAATAAAAAGATAAGGCATTGCCGCTTTATAGTGCCAGGAAGATACGTAAAGAAAATTTCTAACATCGTAATATTTAATTCCTGGTCTAAAAGCATTTTTTTTGTTTGGGTGGGTTACACGAGCGGACGGTTCAATAAAGGTCTTGTAGCCAGCCTTGCGCGCCCTCAGGCACCACTCAACATCGTCAAAATGTAAGAAAAAATCTGAAAAATTTTGGAGCTCCTTTGCCAATGTTAACGGCATAAGCATACAGGCTGCTGACGAGTAATCGCTTTCAAAAGGCTTATTTGGAAGATTTTCAATATTCTGGCCGTTGTAAAGTAGTTGCTGCCTCGCTTGCCACCAGTTAATCCTAGCCCCAGCTTCGGTGACGATGTGAGTATTGTCTTTGTCAAGAATGACGCCCCCAATAATGCTATTTCCAGATTTAAGTTCGGCAGCATGTACCAATTTTTTAAGTGTTTGTTTTTGTGGTGTGGCATCATCATCTAGCAGCCAAATATATTTAGCTGTGCCCTTTAGTAATGCCTGCTTTATCCCATTGCTGAAGCCGCCAGAGCCGCCAATATTTTTCGATAGATTTATAAGGTTATATGTTTTGGTTGACAACCTATTCTCTTTAATGAAATCTTGTACGACTTGCTTAGTATCATCATCGCTATTGTTGTTGACGATTGTTACATGGTAGTGGTCTTTTGAGTAATCCAGCCCTTGCAAAAGTTTTAGTTGTTTTAGCAAGTCAACGCTTCGATTGTATGTTACAACTACAATCTCTACTTCTGGAATAGTTGATAGTTTCTTTTCAAATTCTAGAGGCAAGCTGCTACAACCCTGGTTGATAAATGTTATTTGTGGGAAGACCGCGAAGTCTCGTTTAATTGGCCTTGAAGCTTGTTTTTAATTCTATTTGTTTCGGCCAAGTAGCCTGCGACAATATTTTCTGCTGTATTTATTAGTTTGCTTAATTTTGGTAGACCATGAGATTTTTCTGTTTTGTGAGAGGGGAATGTAATATTGTTGGAGCGTAGTGCTAAGGAATTAAATAGTGATGACATCGCTCTTGCAGTTGTGCGTTTACTCCAGCTGAGGAGTGGACCGCTCTTTTTGTGCTTGGAGCCTCTAGCTAAAGTTTCAGAAAATGTGTTGCGTAAGCCATAAAGTTTGTTGCGAGATAAAATTGATATGGCATAAATTGCGGTAATATCAAGGGTTACATTTCGATGGATACTTGCTGGTTTTAAGTCATCAAGGTTTTTGTTAAGACCAAGTCTATTTAACAAATCGTGAACAATATTTTGTTCGACCCATTGGTTTTTGTCATAGGGGCGAATTATGACTTGTTCTGGGTAAACCCTTTGCCATTTTACTAAAAAAAATGCTTTAAAGGCGGCATTAAATACATAGGGGTCTAATATTGTGGGTACGTGTTTGGCTATAAGATACTGCCTTTTGAATGCCTTCAAAGAGCTGGTACTTTTTAGGCGCTGCAGCATTCCCGATTCCAAATATTCATCCGCTCTACGCAAGTACGCAATGACTTTTATGGTTGGCTGGTTTAGCCAATTCTTGAGCCTTTTAATTTCAATGGTTTTTAAAGCGCAAAAAGCTTCTGAGCTCAATAAAATGTGTGGGGGATTGGTTGCAATTATTTCTTCTAGCTTTTGCCAGCTATTTCCTTTCACTCCTGATTGGAGTTCTAACACTAATGATTCGTGATGATCCTGGTTTTGGACTAGCTCCGGGTATATTATTCCTTTAGATTTTAATAGGGTTCTGTATCGACTTAATGCTGACTGTATAGCGGTGGATCCAGTTTTATCTGAGCCAATATGCAAATATACTTTCACGCTGGTGCAGCCTCAGCCTCAGCCTCAGCCTCAGCCTCAGCCTCGTATGAGTTCAAAACTATCTGCGCATCTCCGATCTCCTTAACCACTCCATTTTCAATCCATAGAATCCTGTCACAGAGGTCTCGTAATGTTTGAAGAGAGTGTGAAACTAAAACCACTGTTTGATTCGACTGTACTCTCTTTCTTAAAGCTTCTCCCGACTTTTTCTTGAACTCTTTATCACCTACACCTAGGATTTCATCAAGCAAAAGTATGTCTGGAGTGGAGTGAATTGCTGCTGCAAATCCGAGACGTGCTTTTTGCCCTGAAGAAAAAGTGCCTACGGGCTCCTTAATCTTATCTCCTAGGCCTGAGAATTCCGCAATAGTAGGGATTAGCTCTTTTGCTTGTCGAATACCACTTCCCTGAGTAACCAAAGCCATAAGTGCATTATCAATTCCGCTGAGATTCTGATTAAAGCCCAAGCCTAAAGAGAGCAGTTGTGATTGGGTGTTGGCAGGGCGATGAATTTTGCCAGTATTTGGTAATATAATTCCTGCCAGCAGCTTAAGTAGACTTGATTTTCCAGCGCCATTTCTCCCAATTACTCCAAGTGTTTCTCCAGCAAATAGGTCAAAAGAAATATCCTTCAAGACCCAATCTGGTTTTGCGAATAGGCTCAATCTTTTGCGGTAGGCAAGGCCTACGTTAGAGAATCTCAATATCGGCGATTTCATAGTAAAACTCTTGGGTAAGTCCTATCTAAGACTTTGATCAATACGAGTGAAAAGCAAAGGGATGAAATGCCGACAGTGAAAGGATATAAGAGCTCTTTGATTGCTGGTACTTGGCCCTCTAATAAAATCGTTCTGTAGCTATTAAATATTTCAGCATAAGGGTTTAACAGCAAGAGGTCTTGAGTCTCCTGCGGGCGGCTGCTGATATCAAAAAAAATTCCAGATGTAAAAAGAACCCCTGTTACACACAAAGGGATTAAATGCCTCAGATCCGGAATAAGGGGGACAGTGGCAGCGGCTAGCAAACTCAAGCCTAGATTAACTATAAGCTGAGAAAAAATTACAGGAATAAGTACGAGCCATGCTGATTTCGGGGGGAAGCCCGACAACCATACCGCCCCAAGGAGAATTGGTAAGATGCATATAAATCTTAAGAATATAGATAAATTAATTGAGCAAGGAAAAATCCACTTAGGCAAATAAAACTGCCCAAGAATTCCCTTGTTGTTAATTATTGATTCGGCACTATTGCTGATACAGGATGCAAACCATTTGAACGGCAGCATCCCGCAAAGTAGAAATATCAGAAAACCTGAGCCAGTCTGGTTATCGCGGAATCCTGACGAGAATGCGAAATATAGAAGTGCCGTGAGAAGAAGAGGTTCCATTACCCACCAGATGGTCCCAAGGTAGGTGTTTTCCATGTCGGCTTTGAGAGCGTTAAGGCCTCTAAGCCAGACAATATTGAAGTAATTCTTAAGCATCCAGGTGTTACGGTTACTAGTACAGAGGCCGGATTATAATGACAAAACAGCCGAAAATATACAGTAAAAGCTTTAGAAACAACAGCTTACATGTTGTAAACTGTCGCACAAAGTTTGAATGGGCTTTAGGTTTTGGTACAAAAAGTAACCGCAACTCATTGTTATAGAACGTTTCTTCCTGAAACACAGGGAGGGGTAGAACAAGCTATATTCCAAATGGCCCGAGGGGGTGGTGAAGTCTTGTCGCTTTCATCCCGACCTGGCTCGTTTGAGCTTGATCGGGGTTTGCATGTTCGGGTAAGCCGTCGATGGTTCTCCATTAAGTCAATGTGCTTTGGTCCTGGTTTGATTTTGGATATGTGGCGAAGCAAAGCGAGAGTATTGCATCTGCATTTTCCTTGGCCATTTGGTGATATTGTTTATTTGTTGGCTGGAAGGCGGCGCCCTCTAATCGTGACCTACCATTCAGATGTGGTGAGGCAAAAATGGCTATTAAGGCTTTATACCCCTTTCATGAATCGGTTTTTTGCAAAAGCGGATCGAATCGTGGCCACTTCCGAGCAATATGTGAAGACAAGCGAGTTTTTAAAGCGTTGGAAACACAAGGTTTCTGTTATCCCTTTGGGTATTGATGAAGACGCTTTGCCTTTAGCAACTGAAAGTGATCTTGAGAGGTTTGAGCGAGCTTACGGGCGCGGTTATATGCTTTTTGTTGGGGTCCTTCGATATTATAAGGGGCTTGAGTATTTAATCCGGGCCGCTGAAGGTTTGGGTAGTCGTATATTAATTGCTGGGGTAGGGCCCGAGGAAAGGCGGATGCGCTCTCTTGTTCGGGATCTGGGCCTAACTAATGTGGAGTTCTTAGGTTTTGTATCTGAAAAGGAAAAGTCTGCGTTATATCAATTGTGTGGGGCTGTAGTTTTCCCATCTCATCTACGGTCGGAAGCCTTTGGGGTCACGTTGATTGAAGGGCTTATGGCAGGCAAGCCGCTAATAAGTTGCGAGATTGGTACTGGCACGAGCTTCGTTAATCAGAGCGGAGTTACTGGTCACGTTGTGCAGCCAGCAGATGTTAATGCTCTCCGATGTGCCATGCTAGATCTTATTGATAATCAAGGGAAAGCGAGGGATATGGGCTTGGCTGCCCGGAAGCGTTACGAGGAATTATTTACAGGTAAGGTGATGAGGGCTTCATATCAGAAGCTTTATAGGGAGGTGCTTGGTTGTGATGAGGGTGAGGTGGTTTGAGTCAGGCCGGGAGGGGTATACTTAAAATTGGCGTGGATGCTAGGCCGCTATCAGTTGCTACAACGGGAATTGGGCGCTATACAGAGGCGATTATTGGTCGTTTACTTAAGAGTGGTCATAAATGGTTTCTTTATAGTGATGCCCCTCTTCCAAAATCATATTATGGCATCTCCAACGTAGTGGTCAGGGCGGGGGCGAGAGGTCACAAAGCCTTGGGTAGCGTATTTGCACAGACGTTTTTTCCATGCTGGGCAAAGTGTGACTCTATAGATGTATTTTGGTCTCCTAGGCATCATTTGCCATTACTAATGCCGCCACCCATCAAAAAGGTGGTGACAGTCCATGATGTTGTCTGGGCCAGGTTTCCTGAGACTATGTCAGTTTTTGGTAGATATCTTGAGAGGGCCTTAATGCCTTCTTCTGTTCGTTTGGCTCATGCAGTTATAGCTGTGTCACAGTTTACTAAAAATGAGCTAGAGAAGTTGATACCGGAATCTATAGGGAAAATCACTGTAATTCCTGAAGCTCCCTTCCTGGAGGGTACGTCAACTTTGAAAGATGGTAAATACTTCTTATTTGTTGGCACCTTGGAACCTCGAAAAAATCTAGCTCGTTTGCTCAAAGCCTATCGTGCATATTTGGATATAGTCTCGGTTGAATCGTTGCCGCTTTATATTTGTGGTGGAGCTGGTTGGGGCTTGCCGCAGATAAGTGAGATTATTCGGGAGTTGGGTTTGGAGAAGAATGTAAGGGTGCTGGGGTATGTACCAGATACTGAATTAAGTGCTCTGTATTTGAACTCTAGGGCATTGCTGATGCCATCGATTTATGAAGGGTTTGGCCTTCCTATTGTTGAGGCGTTTTCGCAAAACACGCCTGTATTGACGTCGAATACTGGAGCGATGCGAGAGGTTGCGGGTGCGGGGGGGGTGTTGGTGGATCCTTTTTGTATCCAGGATATGGCGGCTGGCTTGGTGCAATTGCATCGTAATTTGATGCTTGTTCGTAATCTTCAGCAGCAGGCTAAGCAGAGGAGGAGGCGGTTTTGCTGGGATCAAGCAGCTAAAGATACTCTAGAGATACTTGAGCGAGTATCCTATATAGAATAGTTGCAAGCCCTACCTTTGTTTACCTTTTTTCTAATGTGGGAGTGGTGTCGGAAAAAGTCCCCACTTTCATTATTGTACGTATCTTAATTGTTAAAAGGTCATGAAATAGCTTTTGGCAATAGGAAGAGAAGAGGCAGATTTGTTTGTGGGGATATTTTTTAATGAGGTAGCTGAGTCGCTTGTAGGTGGCTTATGTTGAATGATTTAGGTTCTATGAGGTGAAATAGTTCAGGTCCAATCTGACACTCTCTTGAAAAAGAGCGATTTATCAGTTTTATTAAGGTACCTAAACCTAACCTAAACCCAAACCTAAAATCAAAGCTGATCCTAATGATGGCACATTAAAAAAATGACTGGACTGCTAAACCGGGCAGAGAAATTTGGTAATCTCTCCATGGCTTGTGGGATGCGCGGTGTGTAGAAAGCCCCTTTTTATCGCTGCAAGGAAGCCGTTTCAAGCGGCGGCGTGGAAGCCCTTAACGAGAAGAATCGACATAAAACCGTGTTTACGCTGTGATTGAGCAGCTAGTGTCGATATATGCCCTCCAGGCGCCTGCCCATGGGCGGTTTTGAATATCTAATGAATTGCGTAGGTGGGGTGTATTTGTGGCCCCCATTGGCGTTCAGGGCATCTGGTTAAGGTGTGACTTGGTTAACGTCAAATTACTTTTAAAAGCGCTAAGGCCAAAGTAACTGAAAAGGAGCTGATGCTCACTGAATCTCAAGTTCAGGCTTTGGGGCGAAAGCAACACGGTCAAGAAGTCTGCGGTGAAATTAATGCCCATCACTTAGGATATTTGCTCTTGCAAGATACCTTTTACCTAGGAGCATTTTAGGTGTTGGCTAGTCTATCAGTAAACCTGTGTTAATCACTATGCAAAGCTGGCCTATTACAAGCTGTACACCACTAGAGCCCCGGTCACTAGGATAGGCCTTTCGAGCGATAATAGTGTATTACCACTATACGCTATGCATGATCTGCCAGTGCTACTGACCGCAGTACAGAGTATTGTGACTAGTCAGAGCAGTATCATAATTAGTTACACTTGAATGTGAATGAGTATGCCAAGACAAAAGTGAGGTATCCGCAGGCGAACTGTATCTGCTAACGCTTCCATAAAACTATTTTACAAGAGCTCTACCAATCTTTATTGCGTCGCAAGGCCTACAAATCTATGGGAGAGCCTCAAAAGAATTTGGATGAATGGCTCACATATTACCATAACGAGAGAGCCCATCAAGGTAAGGAGTGCTGCGGTCGAACACCGATAGCAACCCTTGAAGATGGAAAAAGTATCTGGAAGGAAAAGCTCGTAAGCTGAATTTGACTTGACAGGGCCGCCCCCTGAAAAACTGGTAACTATCAGATCAAGTCTGAATTACTACATATGAGTGCTAATATCTATTGCGACTTTCTCAATATTGGTTAGCCTATTTGAGCCCTTGGGGTAGTTTTCAAGTTATTTCTTTGAGGGTGGTCCTACCTAATTCTTACGAGCCAAAAACGTTGGTTTTTGTGGAGGCAGTGTCAAGTAAATAGCTTCGGTAACTCCCCATCTTCCAAAATTTTATCCATACCACCCTCTCGACTCATCAACCTATCAACCAGAACTTTTATCTTCACTATATTTAGCGGTTTAACAGGTTCTTGATAGATGGCTGCGCTGAGCAGCGATTGGATCTCATGAAGCTCCTCAAAGCCTAACTGGTGCGAAACCTCACTTAAATTATTACCCTCAACTTGTGGCCAGCGTTGCTGAAGCCAGTCGAGTAGGGCTTGTTGAATGTGTCTAGGATCTTCACTTTCAAGAGCCTTCTTTAGCTTGGCTTCGTGGTGCATTTTTCTTGCTGGCTTGGCGCTCGCTGTGGGCTGTTCCAGCCGTTGGGGACGATATCGATAAAGGTAAAAAATCCACAGAAGGTGAGAGGCAAGGGCGGCTATGGCCAGGTTGCGCCAGAAATGATCTTGCTCCTCCAAAGTGGTGGTTCCAGGTACCAATGTGGGGAGATTTCCCGGCTCTTGAGTTTGGGGTGTGGCTGCAGCAGTACCGCTGACTTCAAAGCGGAAGGCGGGGAGCTGGGTGGCGCGCTGTTTTTGGCTCTTGGTATCCCACCAGGTGAGTGTGACGGCGGGTAGCTGATAATTGCCGGGCTGAGTGGCGACGATTGCGGTAGTTTCTATGCGGCTACCTGTTACCCCATTTGGGCCTATCTGATCTTCTTGTTGTGGCTGATCTGGGTAGGTTTTAAGGCCTTCAATATCCAACTTGGGGAGAGGTGGTAGTTGGGCTGCACGCAGACCTTCTGCCCGTATGGTGAGAATACGGGTTATGGGCTCGCCGACAGTAAAGGTATCCGGGTTTTGGCTCCAACTTTGTACGATTCCGAGACTTGCAGCGGGCAGCCAGTGGGCACCGCTGTAGCTGTCAGGCTTGGGAAGGACCTCAATAGTTTTTGCCTGGGAACGCAATCGCAATCTCTGGCTGTTGCGATTGAACAGTGAGAAAGGATCTCGGCGACCGGCAACCGCAACATAAGTCATTGCCGGGATAGCGAGCTGGCCAGAGCTATCGGGAAAAACGGCATAAGTGAGTTCATATACCGCATGGCTGATACCTCCGAGCTTGCGCTCATAGCGCTGTTCATCGACTTTTTCTACATGGGCGCCTGCTACTTGTAAAGGTTCGGTGGCGATATCGTGCAGGCCGATTGTTGTATATAGGCGCACCTTAACAAGTAGCTGTTCTTGTACGTAGACTTTATCTTTATCTAATTCGATCTCCAGAAAGGCTTTGCGATCGGCACCGTCGGGCGCACTACCGGCTTCGCTGACTTTTATAGGGATTGCATCAGAAACTTGTCCCTTATAGTGAAGAGAGGGAATAAACAGCTCTCCTTCCCGCTTTGGTGCCAGTGTGAGCGTCCATTCGACGAAGCTTTCCGCACGACCATTAATTACCCGATATTGGTTGGACTGCTGACGGGATAGAATATCGAAATCCTGCTCAAGTAATTCGAAATCGGGTTGGCCGCCATTCTCATCACCGGAGTAGCGCACGCGCAGATTCAGGGTCTCATCAATACCAATTTTATTGCGGTCCACGCTGGCATTGAGGTCGCTGCCCCAACTGCTTGCGGGCAGGCAAAAGAGAGCAAGAAATAATAGCAGGCAATGAAGCCCTGTAAGGTTTAGTGGCCGAGTAAGTTTATGTTTTAAAAAAAAGCTATCCATAAGCCTTCCTGGGGTTTGGTCACATCTAAAGCCGAAAATAATGTTGTGCATTGTGGGCATCTTTCTACCACCTCTGGGTAGCGCCGTTTTCAGGAGGCTCCCACTCGCCACTGCGATAGGCACGCCGTCTTTGCAGACTTTCGTATTTAAATTTTTCTCGCATCAAGCCGGCGGGGTCATCGGGAATTTGGCGCAGCCATTGGTCAAGAGCCTGCTGGGTTTCTGGGTCTAATTGTCGCTCTTCGTTGCCGGCGGGTTGGGGCTTTCCTTGCTGTTCTTTTTGCTCTTCTTCGCCCTGTTGGCCTTGCTGAGACTGCTGTTCCTGTTCATTTTTCTGTTGCTCAGCATTTTCAGATTGCTGTTGGTCTGATTGCTCCTGCTCTTGACCGGATTGCTGCTCGGAGGGCTGAGGTTCGCCAGAGGAGGGCTGCTGTTGGCTCTCCTGTTGTTGACTTTGTTGGTTTTGCTGTTGGTTGCCGGCCTGCTGCTCCTGTTCTTGGTCCTGCTTATCTTGTTGTTCTTGTTGATCACCGGATTGCTGTTGGTTTTGTTGTTGTTGGCGCTCTTGAAGCTCCTTGAGTTTCTCGGCAATTTCCCGATTGTGTTGCGCATCGGAGAATTGCGGGGCTTGGGCCAGAGCCTGGTCATAGGCTTCAATGGCGCGCTCATAGTCGCCCTGTTGCACTAGGCTATTGCCCAGGTTGTATAGGCCTTGCGCATCATTTAATTGGGCAAAGTCCTGCTGAGCAGCGGCATAATCACCGGCGCGATAATTTGCCGTGCCCCGCCATTCTGGGTTGCGGAAAGTTTCGGCGGCTTCGGCAGACTCCCCTTTGTTGAGTAATTCCTGTCCCTGCTGATCTTTGCGTTGCCAGAGGTCTTTCCATTCAAAAGCCTGACCTTCACTCGGTAGGCCCAAGTAAAGGGCGAGGGGCAGGGTGCAGGCGAGAGTGCCACGGCGAAACAGTAGGGCAGCAAAGGGCAGGAGGAGTAAAATCAACAAGGGGCCTTCATCGCGCCATTGGTCGAATTCTCGCTCGGTCAATTCGGCCTGCTCGGGGGTTTCGCTTTGCGGCAACAGGTGTTCTATGTCGGCGTCGTTGACGGTGATCTTGGCGTAACGGCCGCCGCTGCCTCTAGCGAGTTTGCGCAGCTCCCGTGGATCAAAATTGGCAATCACAATTGCGCCATTACTATCTGTGACGAAGCCGCCACTATTGCCGCGGGGGATTGGGCTGCCCTCGCCACTGCCGACAGCGAGGATATTGAGTTCAACTCCAGCTTCCGTCAGGGATTTGGCGACAATATCCGCAGCCGTTGGCTCAATGCCGTCAGTGACTGCGAGGAGTTGTCCGCGTCCCGCAGAGCCATCCTTGAGTAGGCGAATACCGGTCTGCACAGCCATCTCAATGTTGCTGCCTGGTACCGGCATAATGGCAGGGGATAATGCGGGAACCAGGTTGGCGATGGTGGCGGTATCTTCCGTCAGTGGTGTGACCACATGGGCTTCGCCGGCATAGGCTACCAGGGCGGTCAGGCCATCTTTGCGCTCACGAAGAATGTCCAGAATTTTCAATCTTGCACGGGTGAGACGGTTGGGGGCGAGATCTGTCGCCATCATAGAGGGAGACAGATCCAATAAAATCACCAGGGCATCTTGATTGCTGTAAACCGGTGTCGGCAATTTTCTCCAGGTGGGCCCCGACATAGCGATAATCATGGCGGCGAGTAATGCAAAGATTAACCCGAACAACCAGGGGCGCTTGGCACCGCCGCGCATCAGAAGGTGCGGTAACAAATCTGCATCAATCACCTTTTGCAGCTGGGCATTGTTTAGAACGATTTTGCCCAAGCCCCAGCAAATGAGTGCTGCGGGGATTAATAGCCAAAGCCAGTAGGGGCGGAGAAAATGAAACGATTGGAGTAGCTCAGGTATGTTCACTATGCCTGGCCTCCGTTGGTAGTGGTTTGTTTATTGCCGTTGCCGGAATATCTGAAATTAGTGGTGAGAGGAGCCAATGCCCAAATAGAAGATAGGAGTAGGGCTACTCCAAGCGGCCATACAAATAGGGACTTCAGTGGGCGGTAGCTTTCTGCTTCCTGCTCCACAGGTTCCAGTTCATCCAATTCCGAATAGATTTCTGCCAGTTCCTGGGGGTTATGAGCGCGGAAATAGCGCCCCCCCGTTGTATCGGCAATCGCCTGCAGGGTCTTGCTGTCGAGATCCCTGGAGGGGTTAATTCTACGGCTGCCATAGCGGCTGCCCAATAAGCCCGGTTGAACCATTTCCTCGGCACCCACACCGATGGTGTAAACCGTAATGCCCGCTTGCTGTGCAAGTTCGGCGGCTTTCAGTGGGGAGACTTCGCCGGCAGTATTGGCGCCGTCGGTGAGCAGGATTAGCACGCGCTGCTCGGCTGGGCGCTGGGTTAGGCGCTTAACAGAGAGGCCTATAGCATCCCCTATAGCGGTACCCTGGCCGGCGAATCCGATTTGCGCCTCGCGCAATAGGGTCCCTACAGTTTCCCGATCGTAGGTTAGTGGTGCTTGAAGGTAGGCGCGGGTGCCGAATAGCACTAGGCCCAGTCGGTCGCCTTGGCGTCGCTCGACAAAGTCTCCCACTACCTGTTTGACCGCATTAATACGCATTGCCGGGCGCCCGCCAAGGAGCATATCGGGAGTCTCCATACTGCCGGATATGTCTACGGCAACCAATAGATCCCTTGCGCTGCTGGCTTGGGAAATCGGCTCCCCATACCAGCGAGGCCGCGCGGCAGCGCTGATCAGCAGTAACCAAATCAGTGTGAGTAATAATAAATTGAGATAGTTGCTTTGCTCCCCACCACTGCGTTGGGAGAGTTCAGAGTAAAAGGGTACTTTTAAGGCACTGCTCAATGGCTTTGAGCGGGGCATTAGCCACCGCGCGAGTAGTGGCAGTGGGGTGAGCAGGAAAACCCAGGGCCAGGCAAACTCAAACACCGGCATGTTCCTCACTAACTTGTTTTTCAGGTTCCTGCATCGACAGTTGATGCTGCAGGACCCACTGAATAGCGTATTGTTGAAAAGCCTGGCTGCTTTCTGGCTTGGAAGTGCCGCGATAAAGTTGCTCGAGCAATGCTGTCCGTGCCTCATCAGGGCACTTCAGAGAAGCGCTCTGTTCTAAAAAACTTAACCATGCAGTACCGGTGAGGTTGCCACAGCGGGTTCTGCCATAAGTGGTCACAGCAACACGCTTAAGAATTTCGTTGATCTCCCCGGTGGCCTCAGGTCGGCTTATATCTACCGTATTCAATAAATTAACCGCTTTAACCTTGTAGCGGTTGCGCTCAGTTTGTTTGCGCTGATATCTGATCCATAGGGCAATTCCCAGCAGAGATAACATGATTAATAGGGCTAGTAGCCACCAGCCGGGGGCAGGTGGCCACCAGCTTACTGGTGCTGGTTCCTGGATATCGTATAGTTGTGCCAGTAATTCCTGGGCCTCAGGCGAGGGGGGCTGTAGTTGTTGCTGCTTTCTCAGCATAGTTGCCCCCCCGTTGGAATGACTTTGTTGGTAGCGCTAATCGCTCCAATTACATAAAGCCTGCTTGGCGAAAATATAGAGTGCTGTCTATCGCTCACGGCTACTGCCTTTTATTTTTATGCCAGCCGTTTTGCTGGCGTGAACCGTAAAAAGACATTAATTCCCCAACAATGGGTTTTGTATTGTCAAAATCCAAAAGCGGAAGTCGGTGCCTCCGGCATAATTGTTCAACATCGGCGCGGGCCTGGGCCTGCTTCTCTGCAAAATGTTCACGCAGGGGGCGGTTGCCTGCGTACAAAAATGTGCGCTGGCGGCCATCAGAAATTGTCAGGGACTGATCGGGTAAATGCTGTTCCAGCGGATCGGTGATTCGCAGTACCTGTAAATCCGCATGTCTCGACAGCAAATATAATGATTGTGAGCAATCCTGATTGAGGTCATGGCAATCACTTATAAGAAAAAGTGCACTGCCGGGGCGAGCGATACGGCGGGCTTCCTCCAGCAGAGTCTGCATGGATTGGCTGCCATTCTCGGCGATAGGGCTCTGTAATTTAGATGCTCTGTCCACCGCGCTGTGAATCATCGCTAATACGGCATGGTGGCTGCGTTTCGGGCGCACTGTATCGATGTCGTTATCCGAGAAGAGCAGGGCACCAATGCGATCGCTATGTTGCAGTCCAGCCCAGCCCAGCGCGGCGGCAATGCCGCTCGCTGCTACAGATTTGAAAGCGCGATGGCTGCCAAAAAACATCGGTGAACGCAAATCGAGCAGGATAACAATGGGTCTCTCCCGCTCCTCTTGATACAACTTGGTGTGGGTAGTGCCGGTGCGGGCGGTAACACGCCAATCAATTGAGCGCACATCATCGCCGGCCTGGTAATCTCGTACCTCTTCGAAATTCATACCTCGCCCACGGTAGCGGGTAAGAAGGCCACCAGCCTGGTCGCTACGTACCAGGCGCGGTTTAAAGAGTTGTAGCTGGCGTGCGACATAGCGCATTTGTACGAGTGAGTTGACTTCCGGATAGGCGCCGCGCAGGTCCAAATCTGATGGAGGTGTTGCTGTGTGCATCAGATAGCCGGCACCTGTTGCAGCAGGCGCTGAATAACCTGGTCGGTAGTGATACCTGCGGCTTCGGCTTCAAAGCTGAGTAGCAAGCGATGGCGTAAAATATCCGGGGCTACATCCATGACATCATCGGGCGTTACAAAATCGCGGCCATCTAACCATGCGCGTGCACGGGCGCAGCGGTCGAGTGCAATTGTTGCCCTTGGGCTTGCACCAAAATCTAGCCATGATGCCAGCTCGCTGTCATACTTCGCCGGCTCGCGCGTAGCAATGACAAGTTGGACAGTATAGGTTTCCACGGCTTCGACCATCTGCATTTCCAGAATCTGGTTGCGAGCCTGAAAAATGGTCTCCTGACTAATGATTTCGGTAGGGCGATTTTCGCCAAGGGTGGCCTCGGATCTGGCCAGGCGCAGGATTTTTGCTTCCGCCTCGGCATCGGGATAGGCAAGATTCACTTGCATGAGGAACCTATCCAGTTGAGCCTCGGGCAGAGGATAAGTCCCCTCTTGTTCAATGGGGTTTTGAGTGGCCATCACTAAAAATAATTGCGGCAGCGGATAGGTTTTTCGACCCACACTAATTTGTCGCTCAGCCATAGCCTCAAGCAGTGCCGACTGTACTTTGGCCGGCGCGCGGTTTATCTCATCCGCCAGGATCAAGTTGTGAAATACTGGTCCCGGTTGAAAATGGAACTCTCCGGTTTCCGGCCGGTAAATGTCGGTACCGGTAATATCAGCCGGCAGTAAGTCTGGCGTGAATTGAACTCGATGGAAGTCACCCTCAATAGCTTCGCCCAGTGTTTTAATCGCCTTGGTTTTGGCCAGGCCTGGCGCCCCCTCGACAAGCAGGTGTCCATCGGCAAGCAGAGCGATAAGAATGCGATTAACCAGCGTTTCCTGGCCTATGATCTGCTCTTTAAGCCAGTCGCCCAGTGCGATGATGTGATCTCTGTTATTCCGGTTTGCTTCCATAGCGTCTCTTCTTCTACAAATGTACCCGCCCTATTCATTCGGGTGGCTATCTACCATCTTTTATATATAGTCGCCGCCAAAGCGGTGGGGCCTGTTGATTTTAACGGCACCAGAGGAAGAGGCAACCACCGCGCCCAAGCCCACTTTTTAGGCGACATTTTTTCGGTGGCACCAGTGCCACTTACAAGGTTACGTGAAAGTTTAATTTTTAGGACTCGTCCCTGCAGCACTTCAGGGATGAGATGACGATCTTTTCGGATCTACAGTCATTGGATTCGATGTGACAAAAATGAGATTGGGAGGTTCCCCGTGAATATGGCGACGGTGATTACCGAAAGCCGTGAAGAATTGGTAGCACAGATTTGTGAGCTGATTCGTGACAAGTTGGCATCTGATGCAGAACCAGTAGTGGCTTTTGCGCAGCAGTTCCTGCACCAGTACCCGCTGGAAGACCTGCAGGGCCGACGCCTGGTAGATATCTACGGTTGTATCTACACCTGGTGGAACTTTATCCAACAACGTTCTGACGGCCTGCCGAAGGTGCGCATCTTCAATCCACGTCTGGAAGACGATGGCTGGGAATGCTCGCACACTGTAATTGGGCTGTTGGTGCGAGATATGCCTTTCCTGGTGGACTCGGTGCGTATGGAGGTCAACCAGAGAAACACGGTTATTCATTCCATTAAGAGTACGGTGTTAAAACTAGAGCGCAGTGCCAGTGGCAAATTAAAGCACCTACTGCCTCCGCGGGATGAAATTCCAAATCTATCCTTCGACCATGTTACGGCCAAGGATCATAAGCCTGCCAAGGGATCAAAGCTGGTCAGTGAGGCCCTCATTTATATTGAGGTCAACCATGACACTTCCGCCAAGTTTGCCTCGGAACTCAGTGCGGCGCTGAAAGATGTTCTAGGCGATGTAGAGCTGGTAGTGGATGATTATGCGCCGATGCTCGAGACCTGTGGGGGTATGGAAGGGCAGCTGAAAGCCGGGGTTTCTGAGGACGACACCAATCTTCTCGAGGCCTGTGCGTTTCTGCAGTGGATGCGCGATGGTAACTTTACCTTCCTTGGCTACCGGGAATACGAGTTCAGTCAGGTTGATGACAAGAAAATTCTCAGTGAGGTGGAAGATCGCCGCCTGGGTATTTTCAAAAAACTGGAAGAGTCTGCAGCACCAATGCTCGAAGCCGCCTTTAGCGAGGGTAAGCAGCGCTTTTACCAGGGCCCCAACTATCTGACTTTTGCCAAATCCTCAGTGAAATCCCGTGTGCATCGCAGCGCCTACTCAGATTATGTGATGATCAAACGCTACAACGCCGAGGGTGAGGTAATTGGAGAGTCGGCATTTATGGGGCTATACACTTCCCCTGTGTATACGGAAAGCCCAGCCAAAATTCCAATTATCCGACGTAAGATGGCCTCCATTATTGAGTCCAGTGGCCTTTCCGGTTATGGCCACGATGGCAAGGCGTTGCGCCGTATTTTGGATACCTTCCCCCGCGATGAGTTGTTCCAAAGTAGTAGTCAGGACCTGTTTAAAGTGGTGATGGGTGTGCTCAGTTTGAATGAGCGCGCTCATGTTCGCCTGTTTATGCGTAGAGACCTTTTTGGAAAATTTGTTACGGCCACCGTGTATGTGCCGAGAGATCAATTCAACAGTAACGTACGTGAGTTGATCTGCTCCCATATTTCCAAGGCAATTAAAGCCAAAGAATCGGACTTTACGACTTATTTTTCTGAATCCATTCTCGCGCGTGTGCATTTTGTATTCCGCATCTCGCCCGATGAACCTGTCGATATAGATGTAGCGCTGTTGGAGGCGCAGATTGTGGATATTACCCGTTCCTGGGAAGACGTTTTTCAAAGATCCTTAGTTGAAAGCAGTGGAGAGGAAGAGGGTAACCGACTTTTCCGTATCTTTGGTCGAGCCTTTCCCGCTGGTTACCGTGAGGATTTTGAGCCGCGTATCGCTGTACAGGATGTGGCAGCAATCCAGAATCTCAACGAAAACAACCGGGTGGCCATGAGTTTCTACCAGCCGGTAGGTGCGGCCCAGGGTAGCTTGCGCTTTAAGGTGTTTAACTGGGGTAGCGGCTTAACCCTCTCCGATGTGATCCCAGTATTGGAAAATCTCGGTCTTAGAGTTATGGGCGAGTTCCCATATACCATTCGCCCTTGTGGCAGTAGTGATGTATGGATGCATGAGTTCCATCTGGAGTTTGGCCTTCCAACAAAAGTTGATGCCCAAGCATCGCGCGGGCTGTTCCAGGATGCATTCGCTGCTATTTGGAATCACACTGCGGAAAGTGATGCTTTTAACCGTCTGGTGCTGGCGGCTCGCCTGAATTGGCGAGAGGTTTCTATGTTGCGTGCCTACGCCCGCTATTTGAAACAAACAAAATCTAGCGCTAGCCAGAGCTTTATTGCTGCGACTTTGGCCAATCAAGTTGAAATTACCCGCAATCTGGTGGCTTTGTTCCGCGCATTGTTTGACCCGCGTCTTAGCAGTGGCAAGCAGGAGCAAACACGAGTTGAGCGATTAATCGCTAAGATCCATGACGGTTTGGATGCTGTTGAAAATCTCAACGAAGACTTGGTGCTGCGTCGTTATCTCGAATTGATCCTGGCTACTTTGCGGACCAACTTCTTCCAGGCGGGTGCTGACGGCCAGCCTAAAGACTACATCTCTATTAAATTCAGCCCGCGGGATATTCCCGGTATTCCCGAACCTCGCCCGGAATTTGAAATCTTCGTTTACTCCCCCAGAGTGGAAGGTGTTCACCTGCGCGGTAGTAAGGTAGCCCGTGGCGGCTTGCGTTGGTCCGATCGTTTAGAAGATTTCCGCACCGAGGTGTTGGGGTTGGTGAAGGCCCAGGCTGTAAAAAATGCCGTGATTGTCCCCAGTGGAGCCAAGGGCGGTTTCGTTGTGCGGCGTCCTCCGGCGGATGGCAGTCGCGAAGCCATGCTGGAAGAGGGCATTTCCTGTTACAAAACCTTTATTCGCGGTTTACTAGATATCACCGACAACCTGAAAAATGGTGAGATAGTAGCGCCTAAGCAAGTGGTGCGCAGGGATGAGGATGACCCCTATCTGGTAGTGGCCGCAGATAAAGGAACCGCGACTTTTTCCGATATCGCCAATGGTATTGCTGAGGACTATGGTTTTTGGCTGGGGGATGCCTTTGCCTCAGGTGGTAGTCAGGGTTACGACCACAAGAAGATGGGAATCACCGCGCGCGGTGCCTGGGTATCTGTACAGAGGCACTTCCGCGAGATGGGGGTGGATGTTCAGAAAGAGGACTTCTCTGTCATCGGTATTGGCGACATGGGTGGGGATGTCTTTGGCAACGGTATGTTGCTATCTGAGCATATTCAGTTGAAGGCCGCCTTCAACCACATGCATATTTTTATCGACCCAAGCCCTGATGCAGCGGCTAGCTTTGAAGAACGCAAGCGCCTGTTTGAGCTGCCTCGCTCCAGCTGGAGGGATTACGATCGCACTCTCATTTCCAAGGGGGGGGGTGTTTTTGAGCGCCGGGTGAAGGCAATTAGCATCACACCTGAGATGAAAGAAGCCTTCGATATCAAAGAAGACCGACTCACGCCAAACGAATTAATCAGTGCATTACTACGTGCGCCGGTTGATTTAATCTGGAATGGTGGCATCGGTACTTATGTGAAAGCCGGGACTGAATCCGACAGTGAGGTGGGTGACAAATCCAACGACCACCTGCGGGTTAATGGTGCTGAGTTGCGTGCCAAAGTTTTTGGTGAGGGTGGCAACCTTGGGATGACCCAGCAAGGACGTATCGAATTTGCCCTCAATGGCGGCCGCTGTAACACCGACTTTATCGATAACGCCGCAGGAGTGGACTGTTCCGACCATGAGGTGAATATCAAGATTCTCCTCGATAAAGTGGTTGCCAACGGTGACTTGACCGAGAAGCAGCGCAATGAGCTGCTGCATGGTATGACAGACTCCGTGAGTGATCTGGTGCTGCACAATAACTATGATCAAACTCGTGCATTGAGTGTGGCGGAATACCAGGTTTCCAAACGCCTTGACGAATACCGCCGCACTATTAATACCCTGGAAGATGACGGTCGACTGAATCGGGCTCTGGAGTTTATCCCCGATAACGAGCAGATCTCCGATCGGGTACATAAGGGGCAGACCCTGACCCGGCCGGAACTTTCCGTTTTGATTTCTTATGTGAAGGTGAAGTTAAAAGAGGAGCTTCAAGAGGCGGAAATCACGGATAACCCCCGGGTGCGTGAAGCCGCGGAATCCGCTTTTCCTTCGGCATTGGTTGAGCGCTACAAGGGCCAGGTTTACGAGCACCCCCTTCTGCGCCAGATCGTTTCCACCCAGGTGGCCAACGAAATGGTGAACAGCATGGGAATCACCTTCTACAACCGCATCAGCACAGCAACAGGCGCGGACGTCAATGATGTCGCTGCGGCTTATATCAGTGCCCGCGATGTTTATAAGATGGTGGAATTCCAGCAGCAACTGGCTGAATTGGACTACAAAGTACCGGCCGAGCTGCAGACCGAGTTGCTCAACTCCATGATCGGTCGGGTCCGCCGTGCCACCCGCTGGTTCCTGCGCAATCGTCGCAGTGATCTGGAGCCTGGGCAAAACTGCGCACTGTTCCAGTCTCAGGTGCAGAGGGTGATCAAGGCCCTGCCGAAAGTCCTGAGTGGTGGTCCGCTGGGTGAGTGGGAACAGCGCTACCAAAAATTATTGGAGGCGGGGCTGCCAGAGGAGATTGCCCTGCTATCAGCATCCCCGACCTACCTTTATTCGGCACTGGGCATTTCCGAATCTGCTTATGCCAGTGACCGCCCTGTAGAAGAGGTGGCCAAAGTCTATTTCAGCCTCTCTGACGAGTTGAATCTACACTGGTTTGGCAATTTGATTGTCGATCTACCGGTGGACAGCTTCTGGCAAGCCCAGGCACGCGAAACGAGTATGGATGACTTAGACAGCCAGCTCGCCACCCTGGCAGTGAATATCCTGCGCCTTGCCACTGTGGAGAAATTGGACGTAGATAGTGCAATGTTGCGCTGGGGCGCTATTATGGCGCCGGCTATTCAGCGTTGGCACAACATGATTGCCGAGCTGAAGGCAGCTGCCGTCGGTGATTTTGCGATGTTTACAGTAGCGCTGCGCGAGTTGATGTACCTTGCCCACGCAACTGCAGACCGCGAAACCCTGGCTGAGTAGGCCGAAGTGAGTTCGGGAAATAGCGCTAGGGGGTTAGTTCTCCTTGGCGCTATTTCACGGGTGGCAATGAAATTCTATCTCCGTTCGTTGACTCCTGGCGGACGGGTTCAGTCCCCACGTAAGGAAAGGTATGTATTCAACTCTGCGTAAAGCTCTGTTTGCGCTCGATCCCGAGCGGGCCCACCACCTCTCTCTGGATGCAATTGGTGCCGTTGAGCGCCTTGGCCTGATGTCTTTTTTCAAACAGGCAGTCGCTCACGACCCGGTAGAGCTGATGGGGTTGACCCTCCCTAACCCTGTTGGTCTGGCTGCAGGACTGGATAAGAATGCCCAGGCTTTTAACGGTTTGGGTGCTTTGGGTTTCGGTTTTGTGGAAGTTGGCACCGTGACCCCACGCCCACAGCCGGGCAACCCGTTGCCACGACTGTTCCGTGTGGAAGAGGCGGGTGCCATTATCAACCGTATGGGGTTTAACAACCTGGGAGTTGACTACTTAATCGACAGAGTGAAGCACCGCCGTTACAGGGGTGTATTGGGAATCAATGTTGGTAAAAACTTCGACACTCCGGTAGAAAAGGCGGCGGATGATTACCGGCTCTGTATGGAAAAGGTGTATCCCTATGCGGATTACATCACCGCCAATGTTTCTTCGCCGAACACCAAGGGGCTGCGGGACCTGCAGTTTGGTGAGAGCCTCAACAGGCTACTGGGAAGTATCAAGGAGAAGCAGGCGGAACTGGCTCAAAAGAGCGATCGCTACGTGCCCGTTGCGGTAAAAATCGCGCCAGATATCGAAGGGGATGCCATAGAGCAGATCGCCGAGGCTCTGTGCGAATACGGTATTGATGGCGTAATTGCCACTAATACCACCATTGATAAGTCATCTGTGGCTAATCTGCCCCATGGTAATGAGCAGGGTGGGCTGAGCGGTAAGCCTCTGCAGCACCGCTCCACGGAGGTTATTGCGCAGCTGTCCAAGGCTCTGGACAAGCAGATCCCTATTATTGGTGTTGGGGGTATCTTCGACGGTGACAGTGCAGCAGAAAAAATTCGCGCAGGGGCAACTGCCGTACAGGTTTATACCGGGTTTATATACCGGGGACCGCAGCTTGTCCGCGAAGCGGTGGAGTCTATAGCTATGGAGCGTCGTCGCTCAGCTGGTGAATAGGCGAGTAACGCCTGGTCCTATTAACCTAGATTGAGATGTTGAATTCATCTTTATCGTTGAACGGGTTCAGAGGGATGCAGGTGTAGCCTGGTGGTGGTCTTGTAAAAGGTGCAGGTGAACCTGCACCTTTCCCGCAGGCTAAATAGTACTCCAGCCGTCTGGATATTGGATATCGGTGGAAATGGCGCCATAGATTTCCAGTTTTTGCGCCTTGGTAGTCCTGTCAAAGCCATTCCAGTAATCTTCCCGCCCTTCACGCCAGCCGTTAACCCATTCCTGGTGTGGGTCATTTTCGACAAAGGGACAGCTATCTATAGACTTATTGTTCAGGGCTGCCAAATACCCTTTGTAGAAAGCCCTGTCGGCGTGATTGCGTTTTTGGCGTTTCATCTATACGGCACCTCTGCTTGTAGATTTACGAACTGCGGCGCAGTCCGTTGGATGCTTATTACGGTTTTGTTGCATCGACAATTAAAGCTTAGCGAAACTTTTGCGTGGGCAGTTGTGTGACTCCTATCGCTTCCCACATAGCAAGAATATGGTGGAGAGAGCAAAATCGGAAAATGGCTGGGCATCGCTCTCAAGACATCTACAGAGAGGCATTTAAAAGTCGGGGTGACTGTGTAGACACTAGCAAGATATCCCGACTACATAGGCTCCGCCGCTACAAAGTGGGATAATCGCGCCAGAAAATCTGGCCTGTTGAGGGGAATACTGACCTCCGGGTATGTCTACCAGGCTCTTGAAAATCTAATTTGCGCCAAGGGGCGCCATATTTATCCCCCTGATGCTAGGGGTTATCGAGTAAAAGTTTTGATCGACTCACGTATAGAAGAATTTAAGTTTACTGCGACATGTCCGAAAGGATTGGAAAGCTTACTTGCTGTAGAGCTTGGGTCTCTGGGGGCTAAGGTCCTTCGGGAGCAGCCTGCGGCCATACATTTTGCAGGCTCCTTGAAGCTTGCTTATCGTTGCTGTCTGTGGAGTCGCCTGGCAAACCGGATTTTGCTGCAACTCGATCAGGTTCGCATCGGTGATGCTGAAGACCTCTACCGGGCGGTGGCTGCACAGCCTTGGGAGGAGCATATTGGCCCTTCGGGCAAACTGTGGTTGCAGTTTTCGGGGACAAATCGGGAAATCCGTAATAGTCAGTTCGGAGCCCAAAAAACAAAAGATGCCATCGTTGATCGCTTGCGTGATAAAACCGGGGCGAGACCGAGTATCGATAAGCACAATCCCGACCTGACTGTGGCTTTGCGACTGCAGCGGGACAGGCTGGATATTGCCATAGATCTCAGTGGGGATAGCTTGCATAAAAGGGGCTACCGAACGCATATCGGTGCTGCCCCCCTCAAGGAAAACCTGGCTGCAGCCCTGTTATTGCGCGCTCGTTGGCCGCAGATTGCGGCTGAGGGTGGGGCTCTGCTGGATCCAATGTGTGGTTCGGGCACTATTTTGATTGAAGCGGCCATGATGGCTGCTGATATTGCTCCGGGTCTCTTCCGTGAGAGTTTTGGTTTTGAGCGCTGGCTCAACCACCAGAGCGATATTTGGAATGAGCTTCGTGAAGAGGCTCTGCAGCGTCGCGTTGCCGGTTTGGAGAAGCCTTTGCCGGAAATTCGCGGTTATGATGCCGATGCTAGGGTGCTATTTGCTGCCGAAGCCAATATTGATAGGGCGGGATTGGAGCGCCAGGTGCGGGTGAGTTGCCGGCCGGTCGCCGCATTCAAGGTTCCGAGTCATCGGGAGATCAATACTGGTTTGGTATTGACCAACCCCCCCTATGGTGAACGCCTTGGTGAGCAGGAGGCTCTGCGAGAAACCTACGCGGAGTTGGGTAAGCAGTTAAAGGCGGAGTTTCCCGGTTGGCAGGTGGGAATTTTTACCGGCAACCCTGAGTTGGGGTATTCCACCGGGCTACGCTCTCACAAGCACTACCAGTTATATAACGGCTCAATCCCCAGTCAGCTGTTGTTGTTTCAGGTGCGCGAACAGGGGGGGCAGGCCGAGAGCGCACCTAAGGAACGCAAGCTTTCCCCGGAAGCTGAAATGGTGGCCAATCGCCTGCGCAAGAATTTACGCACAACAGGCAAGTGGGCATCCAGAAACGGTATTGACTGTTATAGGCTCTACGATGCTGATTTACCGGAGTACGCCGCCGCAGTAGATTTATATCGCACTTTAGAGGGGGAGCTCTACGCTCACCTCCAGGAGTACCGCGCGCCGGCCAGTATTGATGAGGGTAAGGCGCGCAACCGGTTAAGGGATCTGTTGAGAGCCGTGCAATCCGTTTTGGAGCTGCCTAGAGGGAAAATTAGCATCAAGGAGCGTCGCCGCCACAGCCATAAAGGTGGCCAAAAGGGCGCTGGCCAGTATCAAAAGCAGGTTGAGGAAAGGGCTAGCTTGCAGGTGCAGGAGTACGGCGCTGAGCTGGAAGTGGATTTATGGCGCTACTTGGATACAGGGCTGTTCCTAGACCATCGCCCGGTGAGAAAGCACCTGCGCGAGATATCCTCTGGGAAGAAATTTCTCAACCTGTTTTGCTATACCGCAACAGCCACTGTGCAAGCTGCTTTGGGTGGCAGCATACAAAGTACCAGTGTGGATATGTCCAAAACCTATCAATCCTGGGCTGCGCGAAACTTCCGTGCAAATGGTATGGATCCCTATAAGCACCAGCTGGTGGAAGCTGATTGCCTGCAGTGGTTGGCATCGGCCCAACAAAATCGCAAAGGCCATTACGACCTGATCTTCCTCGATCCCCCGAGCTTTTCCAATTCGGCCAAAATGCGCGGAGTGCTGGATATTCAGCGCGACCACGCCAAGCTGATCAGCCAATGCATGGCATTATTGGCTCCGGGGGGCACTCTGATTTTTTCCAATAATTTGCGCAGTTTTAAAATGGATGTGGCGATTACTGATGCCTTTGCCGTGCAGCCTTTACAGTTGTTGGATAAGGATTTTCAACGCAACCCTAAAATCCACAACGTTTGGGAAGTGAGAGTGAAGGTGTAAGTGGGGATAACTTAAACTTTCTTTGCAGCGGCTTTGAGGGTATTTCCTCAGGCCGCTAATTAACCAATTTTTAACATGGGGTTTTGAGGTTTTTGATTTAGAAATCAGCTTTAGAAGCTATAACTCTCTCTATGGCTAGTCTTGCTTGCTTGTGAATTTGGATTAGGGATTGTATAGGCGACACCTTGGCATTCAAGAAAAGAAATACAACCGGCAGATTGCTGTACTGCGCAGTTTTCAATCACAATTGCATTCCCGCCCATATCATGAACCTGTTTTTTTAGTGCCCAGTTCAGAGCTTTTTTTGAGGGCTTATCCTCTTTGGGGGAGGCTTGGCATTCTGAAGACGTTACTACTCCCAAGATGATTCCATTATATCGGCGTATTTCTGCTGGAGAGTACTCCTTAACAAAAGTTGAGGTAATTTTATTTGACAAGTATGGTCCTGCATTGGTGTTGAATTTTAGGTTGCTACAAGCTGAAACTGTGAGTGCTGACAGTAGAACAAAGATCCTTATCATTGCTTAATCCTTTCTGGTTACGCTAGTTTGAGTTGGAGTTATTAATCAAGTTCCATAACAATCCGCATTCCTACATCCTTTGCACGACTATTTTCATTGAGGCCCTTGCGATAATCTGCCCCAATTCTGCTAGACGAGTCCCGCATTGAGCCACCGCGAACGCTGCGTAACTGACAGTTTTTGATTTTCAGTGGTGCAGATGTGTTGTGGTTTTTATCATAACCGGGTTGATAACAGTCTTGCACCCACTCTGCCGCATTGCCGGCCGTATCGTATAGTCCAAAAGGGTTGGCTTGGTAATTCGCTACCGGCCCGGTTTTCGTGATAAAGAGACTGTTAAATTCACTGTCACATCCGCGCCTGCAATTGGCTTTTCCCCTTGCATCGCTGCTTTTCCACCAGAAAGGTTGGTCAGTGCCCGCGCGGGCTGCATATTCCCACTCGGCCTCGCTGGGCAAACGATATTTTTGTCCCGTTTGCTCTGAAAGCCACTCAACATATTTTTGTGCGTCCCGCCAGGTAATATTGGTGACCGGTCGCCTCCCTCGGCCCCAGCCTGAGTCACTGGGTTGATTAATGCCTGTGGCGAGAGCAAAGCGGTCATAATCCTCAAAAGTGATTTCTTGAGTTGAAATGGCAAAGGGTTTGGGAATTTTTACTTGGTGCTCGGGGCGGCTATTACTGCGTTTATTGCTGCCCATCATAAATTCTCCCGAGCCTACTACGATCATCTGAGGGCCCTGACCGCCGGAGGAGAGCTTGGAGCGTATTTTCTTTCCGGCAAAATAGGCTTTTTGTAGCTTTACCGAAAGCTGGTGGTTCTGATCCTCAATAATGATCCAATTACGAAAGCGGTCATAGCCGGGTTTGCTGACCTCTACATCGTATCGCCCGGGCTCTAGTTGAATACCCGGTGTATAGCGCGGACTTATATTCATAATACGTACGCGGGCATCTTCAGGCTCAGTTTTGACCGTAAATGCAAACTTTGGTACTGAGTTTGGCTGCTCCTGTGAAAGCACAACCGAGTTTTGGGTGTGTAGATTGCCCGATAGTGAATTTTCCGGGGATTGGTTGTTTATGGAATGACCTTGAGAGATCTCCTGCCCTTGTGTCTGTACCAGATCTTTAACTGGAGGCTTCTCTACATCTCTGACTTGTACTTCTTCAGAACGATCGGCGCTGGGCGCAGTGTCGGAGGTATGGCGTCTTGCGCTGTCGGATAAAGTGATCTGGCTAAGCCAAGTTTCCTTACCACTGAAAGTGCTATGAACGCTCCAGCCAAAGAGTAGCGTAATGGCGGTGATGGCGGTTAGTGCCCATGGGCGCCTGTGCTTTGTTGGTTCACTGACCAGCTGTCGTAAACGCACCAGGGTATCCTGATCTTTACGTACGGAGTCCACTTGCTGGGGGTTCTCCAGTCTCACCTGCCAGCCTTTAATAAAGCGATCCCGGAGGCTGCTTAAAAGAGTGAGAAAAAGTGCACGGGCTAGACTGGAAACACCGACAGAGGCGTTGTTTAACTGGCTGATTTGCTGGCTGGGCTTGCCGGCTAGGGTTGCAACTAACTGATCGGTTGCATCTGCGACATCCAGGCCCCGTTGAAATCGTTTGGCCGGCTCTTTGGCCAGGGCGCGATCAATGATCGGCTGGTATAGCGCGTGCCGAGCAGGTAACTTGGGGATGGGGTCGGTCAGGTGCTTGATGGCAATAGCCACCGCTTCCTCTGCTTGGTAGGGAACAGCACCAGTGAGCATTTCATAAAAGACAACACCTAGGCTGTAGAGATCGGCCCGACCGTCAATAGCATTACCTCTGGCCTGCTCGGGGCTCATATAGTGGGGCGTGCCTACGACCATGCCGCTATTGGTCATTCTTGTAGTATGTGCAACAGCGCGCGCCACGCCAAAATCACTCAATACGGCAGAGCCATCCTCCCGAAACAGTATATTTTCTGGTTTTAGGTCCCTGTGCACATACCCCTTGCTGTGGGAGTGGTCCAAGGCCATGGCGATTTGGCGTACAACATTGAGGGCTTCCAGTGGCTCCAATGGCCCTTTGGCGAGTCTTTCAGAAACAGAGCCCCCAGCCATATAGTCCATGGCGATATAGTTAAGGCTGCGGTAGCGTCCAATATCATGGATACCAACGATATTTGGATGGGAGAGCTGTCCGACAATGTTGGCTTCCCGTTGAAATCGCTCACTGAAAATCGGGTCGGCATTGAGAACCGGCGACATAACCTTGAGGGCCACTTGGCGGCCGACACTGCGCTGAATGGCTAGGTATACCGTGGACATGCCACCCTGGTTAATTTTGCGGAGGATGCGATAGCCGGGGATTTGTAGCGAAGAATTGCCACTCTTTACGAGCTCCATGGTGTGCTATGGCCTCGTTAAAATAGCTGGAATATTCCGCCTGCCAGTGCGGCAATTGCTCCGCAAGCAGCAAGCAAGACCAGAAGTGGTCGCCAGCTTCTATTGCTTTGGCTGTCACCATTAGTTTTGTTTTGTGCAGTGCTGCTGTGAGATTCTTGCGAAAAGCTTGGGGGAGGGGCGATAGCTGGTGCTTCGATAATTTGAACGGTGATATTGTCCTTGCCACCGGCATCAAGGGCTGCGTTTATGAGAAACTCAACTATTTGGTGGTTATTGGGGTATTCAGCAATGATTCGGTTTATTTTTTCATTGGGTACTTCGGAACTGAGTCCATCGCTGCAAAGTAGAAGTTTTTGTCCTGAACTCCAGCGATGAGATACCCGGTCAACTTCGAGCTTGGGGTTGGTACTACCGCCGATACATCGGGTAATAACGTGGCGATTTGGATGGGTTGCGGCTTCCTCTGAGTTGATGGCACCAGAATCCATCAGCATCTGAACATAGGAGTGATCACTTGTCAGTTGGCTGAGTTCGCCGTTTTTGTCGCCCGGTGTCCAGAGGTAAGCTCGGCTATCTCCAACCCAATAGATGTGATAGTAATCGCCTTCCTCGGCGAGCACTACTGCGGTTGAGCCCATATTAGCAGTGCTGTGCTCATCACCAAGCAGTAGGGCGTGGGCCCTTTGTAGGGCGCGTTCATAGTGGCGGTCAGTTGACGCGCACTGTTGGATTTCTTCTACTACGGTCTGGCTGGCAATCTCGCCGGCGTGGTGTCCGCCCAAGCCATCGGCGACGACCCAAATGCCTTTTTCTTCATCTGCCCAATAGGCATCTTCATTCTGCTCTCGCCGGTAGCCGGGATGAGTGGCGCCAGCGCTACGTGTAGCACTTGGGGTGTGTTGAACTACTTCGCTGTGCCGCGATACCTCGCGAACTTTGGCTTCACTCACTGGCGTGCAACTACCTGTTATGGTTTCTCATCGTTACTGACGGTGATAGCCGATTCGGCAAAGATCCGTCTTTTCCTTGTGGTGCTGCAAGTGTACTTTACCCAACGACACCAATGGCAGCTGAATTGGTCATCCCTGCCTGAGCCGGATATTAGACCTTTGCGCCATTGTAAGCTGCAAACCCAATCACACGCTAATGATATTGCCCGTGTTAAACTCGGTTTTATCTTCAATCTGCAAATTTTTTTCAGGTTTTACTGTTAATTGGGACAGTCCCTTTATTTAGGCTGCCCTATATTCAGTCTCCTTAGGGCTGAGGAGCGTGATCAATGCTAAAACTTTGTGATGTAAACGATTCTGGCCAGAGTGTTTGGTTGGTGGCCCCCGGTGTAACGGTGGGGCGAGATCAGGGTTGTGATCTGTGTATACCGGATGACTCGATTGCGAAGTTACATCTAAAGATCGCGATTAAGGGGGGGCAGCTTACCCTGGGGAATGTTTCTGGAGACTCCCATGTACTGGTTAATGGGAAGCCGATGGCATCAGCCTGTCGAATCAAGCTGAACGATCAGATAACAATCGGTACTCGAACACTACAAATTATTGACCCCAAAGTAACAAAGCTTAATTCGAGCAAGTCGAAAAATACCGCCTGGGCGCTACGGGCAAATCACAAGGCGATAGCGGGGAAAGTGTTTCCTGTGAAGGGTGGCGCGGTGGTGGGGCGCTCTGAGGAGTGCGATATCACTTTTTCCTTGTCACACCTTTCACGTCGCCATGCAAGGTTGGAGGTGCGTGAAGGGTTGCTGTTCGCAATTGATCTCGGCTCGGCCAACGGGACATTCGTCAATGGTCGACGGATCACGGAAAGCCGTGTGCGAAGAGGCGATGAACTGCGGTTTGATTCGTTGAGTTTTTCTGTTGTGGGCCCTGCGGATGATCTTGATCGCACCGCAGTGCGCCCTGCAATCTCTTCACATCTTATGAAGTCTCCAAAAATTGGCTCAGGTGAAGTGACAGCTGAAGATGTCACTCAGAGATCCTTCTCGGCTTCTATCGCCGGGCTGCGGGAAGAGAGCCCAAGTATGGCTGAGCCCCAGGAGGAAAAACTTCAGCCACGTATCCCTATAAAAGCCTTGGGCTTGACTCTGTTATTGGTTTCCGGTGCTGCCGGATATTTTTGGGTTAATAACCTGGGAGTGTTCTCATGAGTTCGCCCCGTGAATTGCTGCTCTATACCACCCTTGGATGCAGCCTGTGCGAAAAGGCCAAGCTGGAAATATGGCCCCTGCTCGAGCAGTTTGGGTTGCGTTTAAGGGAGGTAGATATTGCCGATGATGACAATTTATTCGAGCGCTTTAGTCTTTTGATACCCGTGGTGGGGCTCGGTGATCCTGAAGACACTTATGCATGGCCCTTTCAGCAATCGCAGCTGCAAGCCTGGTTAGCCAAACGAATTGGTTAGGCGCCCGTCATTTATTGGGAGATAACTCCCACCTTAAGCCCCAATGACTCGGGTTCCCAAGGGGGGCTCTATTCCTATCAAACGGTATCAAAGTTAGGGCAGAGGTTTGTAAGGTTATTCTGAGACACCTTAAAGTTTATTCCCTGCCTCATGCGCCTTGAGAAGTTGTAGCTTGGTGCCGCTTCGATAGGCATAAATTACCGTATAAGCGAGTACATTCTGTACATAATTCCTTGTTTCACTATAGGGAATCGTCTCGATCCAGACATCGTGTGGCAGACGCTGACGAGTCTCCTTTAACCACTTGGCAACCCGCGTTGGCCCCGCGTTGTAAGCGGCAGCGGCGAGGAAGCGATTGTTATCGAATCGATTTAACAGGGTGCTCAGGTAAAAGCTGCCAAGGGCAATATTAGTTTTGGGGCTTAGTAGATCCCAGCTGCGTCGATAGCGTACACCGGCGCGCTTTGCCGTTGCGCGTGCGGTAGAGGGTAGCAATTGCATTAGGCCCAATGCGCCAGACCGTGATTTGGCGTCGTGGCTGAAGTGGCTTTCCTGGCGGGCAACTGCATAAATCATATAGGGCTCTAGAGGCGTGCTCTGCCGTCCAACCTGCTCACTTACACTTTCTACAATATCGGCAAAGGCCAGGGGGAAGCGGAGTTCCAGATCATCCAGGTAGTCTGCCGCAAGAACAGATTGAATGGATTTGTGATACCAACCCCATGCGCTTGCCACTTTGCCCGCGGCTAATAGCTCCTCGTGATCCATTTCCCGAGTAGCGTAGCTCCACTCACGCCGAGCATGGAATAGTTCACCAATAGCCTGCAATTCACGTGCCCTTTGTAAGCCGGTGTGCTGGGCCATCTGCTGCACTTGAATTGGCGTGATTGGCGCGGGACGATCTACAAAGCTGTAATTTTGTCCGAGGGTATCGGCAGCAAGGAAGCCGTAGTAACTGCGTTCCCGTGCAGCTTTTCGATAGAGCAGGGAGGCTGCTCCA
Organism: Microbulbifer mixtoriginis (SeqCode); assembly: GCF_052467235.1. Taxonomy (NCBI): domain Bacteria; kingdom Pseudomonadati; phylum Pseudomonadota; class Gammaproteobacteria; order Cellvibrionales; family Microbulbiferaceae; genus Microbulbifer; species Microbulbifer mixtoriginis (SeqCode). The sequence continues at coordinate 4,238,675 of NZ_CP174305.1, forward strand.
GACTGCGCTTTACCATAAAGTTCTTCCAGTGAGCGGGCTTTCCAGTAGAGCCAGCGATCGCGCTGTTGCCGATCGAGTGGCAGGCGATCAATCCAAAAGGCAACCTGCTCCCAGTCGAGCTCTCGCAGGGATTGCCGCGCCAGCCATTCAATGGAATATCCATCATCCATTGTGTGATTCTTGGTCAGTTGTAGCAGTCCCTGGGTATCGTCTTGACGCGCAAATTGTCGAGCCAGATGGCGGAGCATATTGGCTTGCTCCTTATCGTTAAACAGGAGGCTGGCACTATAGCGCTGCCATGCCTGTTCAGCGACGGCTGCATCTTCCCTAGCTAATCGATGCAATCCATGCAGAATAATTTCCCTATGATGCTCTGGTGACTGTAAGAAGCGGGGGTAATTGAGAAGAAGCTTGGGTGATTTGTGCACCTCCCTTAGCAGGGCTGCTCTCTGTTGGAAGGGTTTGTCCATTTTCCTGGCGATATAGGAAGCGAGTTCTAGGTTATCCTCTTCTAGGGTGAGTAAATGGCGGGACCAAATCTTTTCCTGGGTTAGGCCACCATTGCGCTTCCAACGGGCAAAAACAGGGTCACACTCCTCTACTTGTGAGTGCCCAACCAGCCAGAGCTCGGTGGTTACTTGATCGGCATTGTCTTTGTTGCCATGGCGAAACAATGCGTCGGCATAATAGCAACGCAGTGCCGCGCGCTTGTGTTTCTCAGGTTGAAAGTATTTTAGGTAGGTCTGAAATTGTCTCTGTTGCCCCAGCTCTCTAAGTAACCTAATACGCATCCAGTCACCCACCGCTGTTCCCTGATTCTCAGCGAGAAAGCGATCAATATCTTTTAGGGGCAATTGGTGTAATTTTCTTCCGATCGCCCAGTAGTCGAGATAGGGCACTAGAGGGTAATTCGCCAACTTGGCTTTCAATTGCTTTAACTGTTTTTTATTGCCGTATTTGATCGCTATCCTGGCTTGTTGTAATAGCTGGCGCTGGTTGGATATACCTGTGGCTGGCTTGTCTTGCTGAGACAACTCCTTCGATGATGCTTGTGACTCTGCCTGGGCGCTGAGGCAGATCCAGACCATTAAAGGGGCAATAAACTGGAAGAGTCGACTTGTGCTAACTGACATGACAGTAACCCCAAAGTTGAGTCTGGTCGCGCAAGTTTATGAGACGGCTTGGCAAAAAAGCGTAAAATAGCGAATTTTTCACAGGACCCGAAGTATCAATTTTCGTTTCATTCAACTAACTAGCGAGAATGTTAACCGGGTCTGTTAATTGTAGTGCCTAATTATGTTGCTTCTATTGGATGGGGTCAGTCTGCGTTACGGGACCCAGGTGCTTGCTGAAAACGTCAGTGCAAAAATTGAGCGGGGCGATCGTATTTGCCTTGTTGGCCGCAATGGAGAGGGTAAGTCCAGCCTGTTGCGTTTAATTGCGGGGCAGGTGGACCCAGATGCTGGGGAGATTGTGCGCGCGAGTGGGATGGTTATGGCAACCCTTGAGCAGGAGTTGCCCGCAGGCTGTCTCGACTCTGTCTACCGATATGTTGCCGAGGGTCTGGGCCCTATAGGGGGGGTATTGGCTGGTTATCGGGAGGACCCATCGGCCGAGCTACAGGCCAAAATTGAAGCGGAGCACGGCTGGGATCTCCTGCCTAGAGTCGATAGTGTGCTCGACCGCCTCGGCTTGAGTCCCGATGAATCCGTGGCTGATCTCTCTGGAGGTTGGCAGCGCCGTGCAGCTCTCGCGCGCGCACTGGTTACAGAGCCCGATTTGCTCATTCTCGATGAGCCCACCAACCATTTGGATATTGCCGCTGTGGAGTGGTTGGAAGGGTTCCTCGATACTTTTAGAGGCGCGTTATTGTTCGTCAGCCACGATCGTGCTTTGGCGCAGCGGCTGGCCAGTACAGTCTGGGATTTGGATCGTGGATACCTACGAGTTTTTCGTTGTAAGTTTGGGCGTTACCAGGAAGAAAAAGAGAAACTTTTAGAAGAAGAGGCCAGGAACGAAGCGCTATTCGACAAAAAGCTAGCCCAGGAGGAAGCCTGGATTCGCCAGGGTATCAAGGCGCGACGCACCCGTAATGAAGGGCGGGTGCGGGCCTTGCAGGGACTAAGGCGCCAGAGAGAGGCGCGTCGAACTCAACAGGGCATTGCAAGGATGTCTCTCGATAGTGGAGAAATATCCGGTAAACTGGTGGCTGAGCTTAGCAACGTTACCTTTGCCTACCCCAATGAGTCCCCCCTGATTCGCGACCTTTCATTTACCTTAATGCGCGGTGATAAGGTGGGATTGATTGGTCCTAATGGGGTTGGTAAAAGCACCTTAATTCGAGTGTTGCTCGGGGACCTTCAGCCTCAGTCCGGTCAGGTGCGTTTGGGTACAAAGCAGCAGGTAGCCTATTTTGACCAGCGCAGGGACCAATTAAATCCAGAACTTACCGTGTTGGATAATGTTGGTGGAGGGCGCGACTCTGTCACCATTGGCGGTAAAAGCCGCCATATCATGTCCTATTTATCCGATTTCCTCTTTAGCGGTTTGAAAGCGCGGACCAAGGTAGGTGCGTTGAGTGGTGGTGAGCGCAATAGGGCTCTTCTGGCGAAATTATTCAGTCAGCCAGCCAATATTCTGGTGCTCGATGAGCCGACAAATGACTTGGATGTAGAAACCCTGGAGCTGCTTGAAAAGTTACTTCTGGAATTCACAGGCACAGTGTTATTAGTCAGTCACGACCGTGCATTTCTCGATAATGTTGTGGATTCCTGTCTGGCCTTCGAGGGAGATGGTCGTATCCGAGAGTATGTGGGTGGTTATGCGGACTTCATTCGCCAGGGAGGTAGCTTTGAACAGGAGTCAAAAGAGGAAAAAGTCCCCGAAGGCAAGGTGAAAGCAAAGCCGGTCGAAGCGGACAAGCCTCAGGTTAAGAAAAAGAAGCTCAGCTATAAGCTGCAACGTGAACTGGATGGCTTACCAGCCTTGATCGAACAGCTTGAAGTTGAAATTGGCGCTATAGAGGCTGAGGTAGCAGACCCTACTTTTTATCAACAGGAGCAAGCCCAGGTGCAAAACCGGCTCAATTTACTGGCGGAGAAGCAAACTCAATTAGAGACCGCTTTTGATCGATGGTCGGAGTTGGAGGGGGGCGAAGAGTAAGGTTTGAGTATTGGAGAGAAGGGGTGCATGGCACCACTTCTCTCGCCGAAAGAGGGGGCTTATTCTTCGTCCACATATACCCTGACAGCTAAAACATCGCACTTGGCGCCGTGAAGAACCCCGTTAGAGGTTGAGCCCAGCAGAAGAGCCAGGCCATGGCGTCCATGGCTACCGATAACAATAAGATCGACCTCTAAATCTTTGGCTAGGCGATGTATCTCGGTGGATGGTTGGCCCAAAATTACATGCTGTCGTTCAGCGGGGATATTCAGCGGTAGAGCGGCTTTGTGGAGCTGTTCCTTGGCCTGTCTCTGTAGCTGATCCTGTACCTCCGATAAATCCATGGGGATATCCCCACCGTAGGCAAATGTCAGCGGCTCAATGGCATGCATCAAGCTGATTTCGGCATTGAAAGCTTCAGCGAGGGAGGCCGCTTTTTCCAGCACTTGTGAGGATTCTTCCGAGAGGTCCAGGCCCACCAATATTCGTTCATATTTCGCCATTTTCCATTAGCTCCTGTCTTTTCTATTTGCCCAGTGGGGCCTCATACGACAGCTATTTTCAGTCTATCGCAAAAAAAACTGTTTGACATGGATCATATATGGCGCCGCAGAATAGGCCGTTTTTAAAACCATCATAAGGAACTTTTATGTCCGAATGGCTACCGGTAATCATAATTGGCTTTGCTATTGCCCTGGTGCTGGGGCCAGTGATGTGGCTGAAGCCCAATCAGCGCGACAGCCGTCTGGCTGATTTGCGTGGCCGTGCCGCCAGGGCAGGTATTACCGTGCAAATTCAAGCCTTACCTGAAGCTTTGGGGGAGGGGACCGCAGCGGTTTATTACTATCGGTGGAAGGATAGAAAGCGTCTACAGATTGGTTGGAAGCTACAGCGCCAGCGGATTACGCACGAAATGAATTTTGCCGGTAGTTGGGACTGGGGCAACAGTGTGAGAGCCCCCCAGGCAGCATGGCAGCAATTGCACCAGTTGCTGGATAGCTTGCCGGCGGATTGCTATGCGATTATCGCAACCGATGTCGGATTGGGCGTGCAATGGCAGGAAAACGGTGGGGTCAAAGCTTTTTCGCAGCTGTCTGAGAGTTTGGCGGAGTACACCCCTCTTATAGAAGAATCTGTACGCAAGATCAGTCCCATTAAGCTCCCAGAAGACTAGGGCGACAGGCATTTTAGCGGGCTGCTCAAATAGGGAAAATTGTCACAATTTTACCCTTTTCTGGGGGTGAAATTTGGCGAATAAGCACTAAAAGTTGTCAGCTTTGCTTGACCGCGCCTTGACTGAGGCTTATATATTCGCGCAGCGCAGGCCCGATTGATGGGCCTGAAATGCTTCGGATAGCAGTAAATTTTTCATTTGAAATCAAAGGCTTATGGGTAAATCACTGGTCATCGTCGAATCACCGGCCAAAGCGAAAACCATCAATAAATATCTCGGCAAGGACTTTGTTGTTAAGTCCAGCGTCGGTCATATTCGCGATTTGCCAACCGGTGGTGGCAACAAACAGCCCGTTGACGCAAAAGAACGGGCAAGGCGTGCGGCAGAGACTCGTAAGCTTTCTCCTGAGGCGAAAGAAGCTTACAAGCGCAAGAAAAATCGTGCGCAGCTGATCAAGCGCATGGGGATCGACCCGGATAATAGCTGGCAGGCTCACTACGAAATTTTGCCAGGCAAGGAAAAAGTAGTCAGCGAATTGCAAAAGCTGGCTGAGAATGCCGATCACATTTATCTGGCAACGGATTTGGACCGCGAGGGAGAGGCGATCGCCTGGCACTTGCGGGAAGCAATTGGCGGTAATGACGAACGCTATCGCCGAGTGGTTTTTAATGAAATCACTAAGTCCGCGATCCAGGAGGCGTTCAAAGATCCCGGCCGCCTGAATATCAATCGGGTTCATGCCCAGCAGGCTCGCCGATTCCTCGATCGCATTGTTGGCTATATGGTCTCCCCACTATTGTGGGAGAAAGTTGCCCGAGGACTCTCTGCTGGCCGGGTGCAGTCAGTGGCAGTTCGTCTCGTGGTAGAGCGCGAACGTGAGATCCGCGCTTTCATTCCTGAGGAGTACTGGACGCTTTTCGCTGATACCGCTACCAGCAAAGCGAACAAGCTGCGGCTAGAGGTTAAAAAACAAGCTGGTGAAACTTTCCGCCCCACCAATGAAGCCGATGCGAATAGCGCGGTGAAATTGCTTCAGGGTAGTGAGTTTGTTGTTAGCGGTCGTGACGATAAGCCTACCAGTTCCAAGCCTAGTGCTCCCTTTATTACTTCGACACTGCAGCAGGCGGCTAGTAATCGTCTCGGTTTCAGTGTCAAGAAAACCATGACCCTTGCACAGCGTCTTTACGAAGCTGGTCATATTACATACATGCGTACCGATTCGACCAACCTAAGTAAAGAGGCGGTTGAGTCGGCCCGGCAGTATATCGGTGAGAATTTTGGCGATAAGTATCTGCCAGAAAAGCCCGTTAGTTATAGCAGCAAGGAGGGAGCGCAAGAAGCTCACGAGGCAATTCGTCCCTCCGATGTGCGTGTTGCCCCGAATATGCTCTCAGGTGCAGAGCGGGATGCGGAGCGGCTCTACAATCTGATTTGGCAGCAGTTCGTCGCCTGTCAGATGACCCCGGCAAAATACACTTCCACCTCAATTGTGGTGAGTGCCGGTGACTTTGAGTTGCGTGCTCGCGGCCGAGTGATTCGTTTTGATGGCTTTCTCAAAGTTGCCCCTCCTGCGGGCAAGAAAGATGAAGATCTGCTGCTGCCTGATGTTCAGGTTGGCGATAAGCTGTCTCTGCAGCAGCTGGACCCGAAACAACATTTCACCAAGCCTCCGGCTCGTTTTAGCGAAGCCGCTCTGGTGAAAGAGCTGGAAAAGCGTGGTATTGGCCGGCCCTCAACTTATGCCTCTATTATTTCCACAATTCAGGATCGGGGCTATGTGCGGCTTGAGAACCGCCGTTTCTACGCGGAAAAAATGGGTGATATTGTCACCGACCGCCTCAGCGAAAGTTTTAAAAATCTGATGGACTACGGTTTTACCGCAAGCCTGGAGGAGTCTCTGGATGCGGTTGCCGATGGCGATAAAGGTTGGAAGCAGTTACTCGACGAGTTTTATCAAGACTTCTCCTCGCGGCTGGAAAAAGCTCAGTCCAGCGATGCGGGTATGCGGCGCAACACGCCGACAGATACCGATATCGAGTGCAGTAAGTGTGGTCGCCATATGCAGATCCGCACAGGCTCTACCGGTGTATTCCTTGGCTGCTCCGGTTACGCGCTTCCTCCTAAGGAGCGCTGCACCAACACGATGAATCTGGTCTCAGGCGATGAGGCCGTGGACGCGGATAAGGACGAAGATGCCGAAACCCGCCAGCTGCGGGAGAAGCGCCGCTGTCCCAAGTGCGGCACGGCGATGGATAGTTATCTGCTTGATGAGCAGAGAAAGCTACATATCTGCGGTAATAACCCAGACTGTAATGGTTACGAGGTAGAGCAGGGCACGTTCAAAATTAAGGGCTACGACGGTCCGATTATTGAGTGTGATAAGTGCGGTAGCGACATGCAGCTGAAGTCAGGTCGTTTTGGTAAATACTTCGGCTGTACTAACGAAGCCTGTAAGAATACCCGCAAGCTGTTGAAAAATGGCCAGCCGGCGCCACCCAAAATGGATCCGGTTCCTATGCCGGAGTTGGCTTGCCTGAAGGTTGAGGATCATTACATTCTCCGCGATGGTGCCTCCGGATTATTCCTGGCTGCCAGCCAGTTTCCGAAAAACCGTGAGACCCGTGCCCCGCTGATAAAAGAGCTACTGCCTCACCAAAGTGAGATTGACCCTAAGTACAGTTTCTTGTTCTCGGCTCCCTCACAGGATGATCAGGGGCGCGATACCGTAGTTCGCTTCAGCCGTAAGACCCAAGAGCAGTATGTTCAGTCCGAGGAGGATGGAAAGGCCACGGGTTGGAAGGCTTTTTACCGGGATGGCTCCTGGAAAGTCGAAGCGGCGGCCAAGAAAAAGCCGGCAGCTAAGAAAGCGGCGGCAAAAAAGTAAATGAGTAACCCCTATACCGGCCTAGTCACTTCGGCATTGCGTAAGAGCCAGCTGCTGGCCACAAGTAGTTATGACTCTACTATTCGGCGAATGGCCCTGGAAGAAGGTGCTTTGTTGCAGCTATGGAAAGCCTATCAGGCTTTCCTGGCTGAACTGTCACACCAGCTGCAATTGGGTTTTGAGCCGGAGTCTGTACAGGTTATTTTAGATAGCCTGCACAGCCAGGGGAGAGCGAGCCTTGAAGTAAGTGAACTGCAGTCATTGCTCTCAGAGCCAGGGAGTTGGCTTAGCGAATTATTACGCGCGTGGAACCTGCTCTTAAGGCTGCCTACATTAGCGGAGGAAAAGGGGCAAGCTGGCAACCTTATTCCGACCCACAATATCGCCGGACCAGTACCAATTGAGCTTTCTTTCGAAGTGCTGCTTAAATGGCACAAAGCTCTCAGTGAGCTGATACTTAGACAGCGTGCCAATCTCGAGGAGTGCTAAGAGGGCTCCGCTTCCTTTCTATTCATCTTTTTGCGCCCACTGAAACTTCTAAATTGCCTGTGGTACACTGGGCGCAAACTGATGTGCAGTGAAGGGAAAGCAAATGTCCTCCGAAACTTTTGAGATTATCGAGTTGGCCAATGGCGATGTGGCTCTGCGCCGTGCCGGCCATGAGGAGGACCCTCTGGTGAGTATTCGTTTCTCAGCCGAGAGTCTCCAATTTTTGCGAAAGCACAAGGTAGCAGTAGCCCGGGCCATGTTAGAGGCGGGTATAGAAGCCGTGCAAAATCTCGATGACCTGGAGCCAGGTTACTTTGAAGAGGAAGAGTCGATGCCGGTTAACCATACGATTCACTAATCTATGGTAAAGGCGAAAAATTAAGTGAAACAACAGCGGCTAGAAGCCGCTGTTATTGTATTTGATTGGCGGTAAATCTTTTAGTCTCACGGAGTTTGGCGAATAACGCCCACCGCTAATCCTTCAATCACAAAGTTCTTATCCCGCATATCTACTTGGATGGTATCAAAGTCTTCGTTTTCAGGCAGGAGTTGTACTGTTGCCTGATTACCTTTACGGCGGAAGCGCTTTACGGTTACTTCATCATCAATCCGCGCAACTACAATCTGCCCGTTTCTGATTTGTTCGGTCTTCTGCACTGCCAGAAGGTCCCCATCGAGAATACCGGCATTTCGCATACTCATGCCGTGTACCCGCAATAAATAATCTGCCGGTGGGTGGAAGAAACTGGCGGGCAGGTCGCAATAATCCTCAATATGCTCGGCTGCCAGAATAGGATTGCCTGCGGCGACACGCCCCACGATGGGAAGTCCCGATTGGTGGTCGGGAATTCGAATACCTCGGGAGGCACCGGCAACCATCTCAATGGCTCCTTTCCGTGCCAGTGCTTTGAGGTGTTCCTCTGCAGCGTTGGGCGAGCGAAAACCCAGCTCTTGGGCGATTTCTGCGCGGGTGGGAGGGTAACCTGTGTCGTCCAGGTAGGCTTTTATCAGCTCTAATACTTGAGTCTGGCGTGCGGTGAGATTGGTCATAGATTTACCTAGCGTTTCTGTATTTTTATACAGTTGCTGGGATTATATACAGATTTAAGGATCTCGCAAACTGAGCACCTGCCTGCAGTCCAGCTGCTACATTGTTTAAGAAAACAGGGAATGAAAAGAATAGTTGAAAGAACTGACAGCAAGGGAGAACAATAATGCTTGATGCGAAAATGGCTGAAGCCTGGAGAGTTCTGCGCATTCAATCTGAGTTGGTTGATGGAATTGAGCGTTTGGTTGCGCTTAACGGGGCGGTAACAGTTTTTGGCGGTGCGCGTTTCACTGAAGATAGCCAGGAATATCAGCAAGGGGTGAAGCTTGGGGAGCTTTTAGCAGCAGAGGGGATACCTGTGATGACCGGTGGCGGGCCGGGTCTGATGGAAGCGTGTAATCGTGGGGCTTTTGAGCAGCCTGGTACTTCAATCGGATTAAATATCGAGCTGCCTTTTGAGCAGGCAGCCAATCCTTACCAAGATATCAGCTTGAATTTTCGCTATTTCTTTGTGCGTAAATTTATGTTTGTGAAGCATGCCGTGGGTTTTGTGGGTTTACCCGGGGGCTACGGCACGCTGGACGAATTATTTGAGGCGCTGACATTAGTACAAACCCAAAAAGTACGGCGATTCCCAATCGTTTTGGTGGGCAAGCGTTATTGGGGAGGGCTGTACGATTGGCTGGTAGATACGGTATTGGAACGAAATTGTATCGACTCTGCTGATCTAGATCTGTTTCATGTGGTGGATGCAGTGGAAGAGGCTGCAGATTTAATTATGAAATATATGCGAGCCAGGGATTAAATAGTTTTCGAGATGTCTAGGTTACTTTCTTTATTAATTAACAATCGGATAGGGCGAGGAGTAGGGGAGGCAGGAAAAACAGGAATACAGGAGGTAGAGGCCAAATACAGAGCCTACAGCTGTGCCTCGTCCCTAAATAGTAGTTAGCGCCTCTATCTTTCTTCCCGCGCAGTGGAATGCACTAAGGCCTATGGGAAGAGGTAGTGGTCAGTCGCTTCGGTAATTACATCTTATCCTGCCAACTTACCAAACCAATTTCGCCTATGGGGATTCGCCAGGTCGGACTTCCCCCTACAACCGTTCTTTCTGTATGTGTAATAAGCCGCCAGCGAGCTGGGGAGTGTGCTACTCTGGCCGAAATTAAACAGCTGTTTTAAATGGTGGTTTGATATCTATGAGTCAGATGGATACCGTTAACCGCATCTTGGATGCTGCCGAAGCGCTCTTTGCCGAGCGCGGCTTTACTGAGACATCCCTTAGGACTATTACGAGTACTGCCGGAGTCAATCTGGCAGCCGTCAACTACCACTTTGGTTCTAAGAAAGAGTTGATCCAGGCGGTTTTTGAGCGTTTCCTAACACCATTTACCGATGCCCTGGAAGCAGAGTTGGATCGACGCATAGCTTCTGGCCAGCCACTTAAGGTTGAAGGGTTGTTGGAGAGCCTATACCGAGTTGGGTTGGGCAGTCTGAGCCAACTTGGGCTGGATGCTCAGCGCTTTATGCGCCTGCTGGGACTAGCTTATACGCAGTTTCAGGGGCACTTACGCCGCTTTATAGTGTCTCGTTACGGTGATAGTTACCGACGCTTCGCAGGCCTACTGGCCGAGGCCTTACCGGGGGTTGATCCCGTGACTTTCTACTGGCGCCTGTATTTTATGTTAGGGGCCACTATTTTCACCTTGTCGAGCTACGATGCCATAGAGGCTATCCTGAGAGAGGATTTTGGTGCTCAGAGCAGCCTGCCGGAAACTTTGGAGCGCCTTGTGCCGGCCGCTTCGGCAATGCTAAAGGTGGAGTCCGGTTAAACTGCGCAGCTGGTGAATCTTAGAGGAACTGAATATGCCTGCATCACTTGGACCGGTGATGATCGATATCGAAGGGCAGAAGCTCACTGATGAGGATTGTGAGCTTTTGCGCCACCCGCTCGTGGGTGGTTTGATTTTCTTTGCGCGCAATTATCGCGATCGCGATCAGATTCAAGCTCTGATTGCCGATATTCGATCTGTGCGCCCAGAGATACTGCTGGCTGTTGATCAGGAGGGTGGGCGAGTACAGCGTTTTCGAGAGGGGTTCACGCGTTTGCCTTCCATGCAAAAGCTGTCCGCCGAGGCTTCAGCAGTACAGTTGCAGGATGTGGGTTGGTTGCTCGCCTCTGAGTTATTGGCTGTAGGGATGGATTTCAGTTTCGCCCCTGTATTGGATGCCGATGACAGCCACAGCCGAGTTATTGGAGATCGCAGTTTTTGTCCCGCCCCCCATCACCTGACGGCTATTGCAAGGCCATTTATTCAAGGGATGCGTGAGGCCGGTATGGCTACAACCGGCAAGCACTTTCCAGGACACGGGCACGTGCTTGAAGATAGCCATGTGGAGCTTCCTCAAGACGAGCGCTCCCTGGAGCAGGTGCTGGCCAGCGATGCCTTGCCTTTTATTGACTGCATAGGGGCCGATGAACTGGATGCGGTGATGCCCGCTCACATTCGCTTCGTCAATATAGACAGTCAGCCGGTGGGTTTCTCCCGTTACTGGCTACAGGATATTTTGCGAGGACGGCTGGGTTTTAATGGGGTTATCTTCAGTGATGATCTGTCCATGGAGGGGGCGGGAGCTGCCGGTGGTTATGGGGAGAGAATCCGCGCTGCTCTGGAAGCGGGTTGTGATATGGGCGTAGTCTGCAATAACCGCGCAGGGGCTTTGGAGTCTCTCGCTGGGCTGCAGAACTTTATTCCCGCAGCGGAATCGAGTGAGCGTCTGAAAGCTATGCGGGGTAGACCCTTAATCACCTCCTGGGCGGAACTCGAAAAAAGTGAGCGCTGGCATAGAACTCGCAGCTGGTTAGCTTCAATAATGCAGTAGTTGAGAAATACCGGTTTCCGCAGCTTGCTCCAAGAACCTATGGGCGGCTGGAGCCGGTTTTATAAGCGGAGGGGGAATTGTGGAGTCCGTAGAGAGTGTGCTGTTGTCCTGGTTGGGTGATAACCGGGTTTGGATAATCTCTGTTTTTCTTATTGTATTAGCTTCCGCACTGGCGGCCTGGGTTTTCGGCCGCTTTGTGCAAAAACTGGCTGCCAGGGCTGAGAAGACCGTCAATCCCTGGGATGATGCGCTGGTAGGGGCTCTCTCCCCTCCTGGACAAGTATTAATCTGGCTGTTGGGGCTCACGGTGGCCGCCCAGCGTGCGGGTCAGGCGACGGGTGCAGAGATTTTCTCCCTGGCAGAGCCTGCCCGCGAGATAGGCCTTATTTTGGTCCTCTCCTGGTTCGCTTGGCGCTTCTCGCACAGCGCGGAGCGTAACCTTTGCAATCCCCGCTATATTGGCAAGCCGATGGATGCCACCACGGTTAGAGCCATCGGCAAGCTGGTGCGGGCTTCGATCGCTATCACTGCGGGTATAGTGATTATGCAGTTCCTAGGCTATAGCGTCAGTGGCGTTTTGGCCTTTGGTGGCATTGGGGGTTTGGCGGTTGGCTTTGCCGCTAAGGATTTGCTGGCGAATTTCTTTGGTGGGCTGATGATTTACTTAGATCGCCCCTTTGCGGTTGGCGATTGGATACGCTCCCCGGACAAGGAGATTGAGGGGACTGTAGAGGATATTGGCTGGCGCCTGACTCGCATACGCACCTTTGATATGCGCCCAGTTTATGTGCCTAATAGTGTCTTCACGCAGATTTCTGTCGAGAACCCTTCGCGAATGCTCAATCGCAGGATCTTTGAAACTATTGGGGTTCGTTATGAAGATGGCCATTTAATGGCGCAGATAGTGGCAGATGTTAAGAAAATGTTACAGCATCACCCGGAAATAGATGCCAACCGAACTCTTATTGTTAATTTTAATAGTTTTGCAGCCTCATCCCTTGATTTCTTTATATACACCTTTACCAGAACGACAGAGTGGGTGAGATACCATGAAATCAAACAGGATGTTTTGTTGAATGTACTCAATATAATTGAGCGCCATGGTGCGTCTTGTGCATTTCCGACCTCGACGGTACATATTGCCGATATTCCTTCATTAGCGCGAGAAGCCGCGTTAGACAGTTGAGTATTGGGAGTGCGATAAGGTACAAATGTTTAGTTTAAATATCGCGCCTAATTGGGGTTTTGACGGTTAATTACGCCTATTGGTAAAAACGTAGTATTTATTTCACATAGAAACCTAGACACTGGCGCTGTTTTATCTAAGAATCAGGTTACGCCCTTTGGGTTACTCTCAATAGGGTGAAGCAAGATAGCATTCTGCATGGAGCAGTTTGTTAACAATGGGGTGGCGTTTGCCCCTCTTGCCGAATTGAGCAGTGAGGTAATAGAGGTAGGCGCAATAACAATAATGAGGTTTTCTCAATGAGTGATCGCGTTACAGGTACAGTGAAGTGGTTTAATAACGCACGGGGTTATGGCTTCATCACCTGTGGAGAAGGAACTGAAGATATTTTTGTTCACTATCGCAGCATTCGCGGAGAGGGTTATAAAACCCTTAACGAGGGGCAGGCGGTTGAGTTCGAAATGCAACAAGGTGACAAAGGACTGCTGGCGGAAGATGTTGTTCCCTGTGAGTGATTTTAGGATCACTCGTTGAAAGAACTGTTGTCGCGTAGAGTTTGCGGTGCCAGCCGCTAGCTCTGCCAGCGCCTCCAAAGCGGGCTTTTCAGCTCGCTTTTCTATTTCTCCATTCGCTTGGTTCAATATGTGTCTTATGGCGGTTTGCATACATATATGACCAGTCCCACGAGTTTCGTTATATTTTGAAATGTATTAATTGCCTGCGCCTTTAATTTCTGAAAGCGCTCCAGGCTATTTGTGAAGCTTTAATAATCTTGAAACCAATTTAATGTTAGGAGTCAGGGTTTCAGTTCTGTCTGGCGGAATAAATTTAAAAATCTTTATTGCTGCTTCTTTATTAAGCTTTTTTATTTTATTTGGCTATTTTTCTTCTCTAGTGATTTTCACTTGAGCGAGGGTGTTGTAATAATGGGGTGAGTTTTTCTCTTCGCCTTCCGTGTCTTTGTACTTGTTTTTTGCCGGATATCGTTAAGTTGCTGCCTTTGTAAAATTTTATTTTATAAATTGCAGTCAAATTGGTTTGGTTGTGTTATCTGTTATGCCGGATTCGATTCGGCTTTTATAGATTTAGGAAAGTGTAATTTGTTTGGTTATATATACTGTTGTATATGGAATACCCCCTTTGAAGGGGGGTATTTAAAAGAGTATTAATTGGCTGTTTATAAGGTAACTGGGGTGGTTTCTTCTGTGACTTCTTCGTTGCTTTCAGCCACAGTGCGAATTTCAATCAAAATACCAAAAGCCGGGTGGTCAATATAGTGCAGTTGGCCGCTTCGCATACGGCGCTCATGCTGTAAATGAGCGGCCCGCATCACATATACCGGTTGCTCAGTCGGGGCATCTAGGGTTATTGGCTCCCGGTCTCCTGCTGCGTTTGAGAAGTTATGCCTATCCGGATTGGAAGCAATAAACCCTTCATTTGTGGTAGTGAAAGAAATTGTCTCCTCGGAGGGTGTTGGAGCAGCCTTGGGTCGATGAGGCAGGCGGATACCCTCCACAGATGCGGGAGCAGAGAAATCATTGAGCCAAAGGTTTGTACTCAGGTGTAAATAGCGTGAGACGCTCAAGGTAATAGACCCTTCCAGTTGGCTGTGTCCTGAAAAGGTTTCGCCACCATCAATCAGGATTGCTGGTGACTTATGTTTTTGCTCCAAAACTTGGTGCCAAGCTTTGTGGAATAAAATGCGATCCCCGCCTCTCACTAGAGCTGCCGCCTTAGTATCCAGCTTGGTGTCTACGGGGGAGAGGAGTAAGCGGAGGGGGGGGGCTTGGTCAGTATTGTGATCGCCGAACTCGCTGACTGCAAAGCTGACAGGCTCCTCGTCCAATGCTGTATCTTCTTGGGGGAGCTCTGTGGATTCAGGGAATGCGGTTGCGATAGGGGATTCTGCTTTTTCCTCCCGGGGTGCAGGGGTGTCGAAGTCCACCCAGCGAGCAGGGTAGGTGAGGCTCGGCTCCGCAGGCCAGGTTTCATTGGTTTGTGCCATACCTTGGGGGCGTTCGAACACGATCATCTCGATTTCGAAAGTATTGCCGGCGTAGTTCGCCGCCTGTGAGGTCGTGGCGGAGAGTGCCAGGGCAAGTGTAGAGCAGAGGTGCACTATCTTTTTTATGGTCATTGGGTTACCACTTTCTTCCATCTGTCCTGTCTATCGTCAGAGCAGGGTGAGTATTTCGCGGCCAGCTATATAGGCCGGGATTGTGGCAGGGGGTGGCCCCCCTGTCGATCGATCAGGTCACTAGCTACCGGATACTATCACTGGGCTAAGCACTCCAGCACTTCGCTTATTTCCTGTAGCTTGCGGTCGGCGCCCTCTTCATCAAGGCTGAAGTTCAGCTGGTTGGCGCCAGCCAGCTGGTAGCGTCCCGGCTGTGTTTGCACCAATTTCACCAGGGTGAGGGGGTCTACTTGGGTATTTTCGGCAAACTCGATGCGGCCTCGAGCGGCGGAGGCTTCCAATTTGCGAATGCCCATTTTATCGGCCTTCAGTTTTATTTCGGTGGTGCGGAACAGGTGTTTGACCGGTTCTGGCAGTAGACCAAAGCGGTCGATCATCTCCACCTGTAACTCCTTCAGTTGTTGGCGATCAACTGCGTTGGCGATACGTTTGTACATCATTAGACGGCCATGGACATCCGGCAAGTAGTCCTCTGGAATCAGCGCCGGTACCCGCAGATTGACGTCTACAGCCGGGGACTCCAGGGGGTCGTCGATATTGGGAGTGCGCCCCTCGCGAATGGCTTTTACCGCGCGGTCGAGCATCTCCATATACAGGTTGAAGCCGACACTCTGGATTTGACCGCTCTGTTCCTCACCAAGTAACTCGCCGGCGCCACGGATTTCCAGATCGTGGGTCGCTAGAGTGAATCCAGCCCCAAGATCCTGGGCTTCACTGATGGCTTCCAGTCGCTTGACCGCGTCGCCAGTCATTGAGCGTTTGTTGGGGGTCAGCAAGTAGGCATAGGCTTGGTGGTGGGATCGCCCCACACGACCACGCAGCTGGTGCAGCTGGGCCAGGCCAAATTTGTCTGCGCGTTCGATCAGTATTGTGTTGGCAGTTGGGACGTCGATACCGGTTTCGATAATGGTGGTACACACCAGTACGTTAAAGCGCTTGTGGTAAAAGTCACTCATGACCTGCTCCAGTTCGCGCTCACGCATCTGACCGTGACCGATACCGATGCGGGCCTCGGGAATCAGCTCCTGTAATTCTCGGGCGATACGCTCAATGCTTTTCACTTCATTGTGCAGGAAATACACCTGGCCGCCGCGGAGGATCTCCCGCAGTATGGCCTCCTTCACCAGTGCATCGTCGCGCTCGCGCACGAAAGTTTTTACAGAGAGGCGTCGCGCCGGCGGCGTGGCGATGACTGATAGATCACGAATGCCGGCCATTGCCATATTTAAAGTGCGCGGGATCGGTGTGGCGGTTAGGTTGAGGATATCCACTTCGGCGCGCAGGCTCTTGAGGCGCTCTTTCTGGCGTACCCCAAAGCGGTGTTCTTCGTCGATAATCAGCAGTCCGAGATTCTTAAAATCCAGGTCGCTCTGTAGAAGCTTATGGGTACCGACAAGGATATCCACTTTGCCACTGGCTATCTTCTCTTTCACGCTGTCCACTTCTTTGCCTGAACGGAAGCGGGAGATCACTTCAATATTGATGGGCCAGTCGGCGAAGCGATCTTGGAAAGACTGAAAATGTTGTTGCGCTAATAGGGTGGTGGGTACCAGCATGGCCACTTGCTTGCCGGCATGGGCGGCGACAAAGGCCGCACGCATAGCGACTTCGGTTTTACCAAAGCCCACATCGCCACACACCAGTCGGTCCATGGGCTTTTTCGACTGCATGTCGCCAATCACGGCTTCAATGGCCTGCTGCTGGTCTGGCGTTTCCTCGAAGGGGAAGCCGGCTGAAAATTCTCTATAAGCCAGCTTGGGGTCGGCAAAAGCGTGACCTACACGGGCTTCACGACGCGCATAGATATCCAGGAGTTCGGCAGCGGCATCACGAACTTTTTCGGCGGCTTTGCGCTTGGCTTTCTGCCACTGTTCGCTGCCCATTTTATGCAGTGGAGCCAGGGCCTCGTCGGCACCGGAGTAACGGCTGATCAGGTGCAGGCTGGCTACGGGAACATAGAGCTTGGCTTCATTGGCGTATTCCAGAGTCAAGAACTCGGCAGGCTGTCCATCGATTTCCAGGTGTTGCAGGCCGCGGTAGCGTCCCACTCCTTGATCGATATGCACTACCGGGGCGCCGATACGCAATTCGGCCAGGTTTTTGACTGCATTGTCTGCATCATCTTTGGCTTTTTTGCGGCGGCGCTGTTGTAGCACCCGCTCGCCAAATAACTGCGGCTCAGCGATCAGGTTGACGGCAGGATCGGTCAGTAACAGGCCCTGATCCAGGGGCGCTACGGTGATCCCGATGGATTCATTGCTTTGGAGGAATTCTTCCCAGCTGGCATAGGTTGGGGGAGTCAGGCGAATACCTTTTAAAAGCTCCAGCAATGCCTCGCGGCGCCCGCCGCTTTCGGCACAGAAGAGCACTCGCCCGGAGTACTCCATCAGGTAACTTTCCAGGGCGGCCATTGGTTGCTCGGCCTTGCCGTCTACCGGTAGGGTTGGAGGTACTTGGGTGGCAAAGTTGTAATTGCCCTGGGCATCGGGCAGCGTCTCTGCAGAGAAGATGGCCCTTGGCATCGATTTGAGCGCGCCATTGAATTCATCGATATCCAGCAGAATCTGGCGTGGTTGAAGAATTGGGCGGGTCAGATCGCCGCGGCGGCTCTCATAGCGGTTGCTGACCTCGCGCCAAAAGCTATCAACAGGTGCTTGCACATTTCCTTGGATAAAAGCTTGGCTGTTCTCGGGTAGGTAGTCGAACAGGCTCGCGCAATTGTTATCAAAAAATAGCGGCAGATAGTATTCGATACCCGCTGGGGCAATTCCTGCACTGATATCCTGGTAGATGGGCACAAGACTGGGGTCCACCTGGAATTGTTCATGCCAGTTCTGCAGAAAGCCGGAAAGACCGGCCTTGTGCATTGGGAACTCTCTCGCGGGCAGCAGGTGAATAGTTTCCACCTTATCCACTGTGCGTTGGGTTTCTGGGTCAAAGGTGCGCAGGGATTCAATTTCATCGTCGAATAGATCGATGCGATAGGGCAGTGGACTGCCCATAGGGAAAATATCCATGAGTGAGCCGCGCACGGCAAACTCACCGTGTTCATAGACGGTATCTACACAGTGATAGCCTGCCTGCTCTAACAGGCGACGCTGGATATCAATATCAAATTGTTGCCCCTCATTGAGGATCAGCGCATTGCCGGCTACGTAATCACTTGGCGGCAGGCGATGCATTAAGGTGCTCACGGGCACTATGACAATACCGCTCCCCATTTGCGGCAGGCGGTAGAGGGTTGCCAGGCGGTCCGAGATAATATCCTGGTGTGGGGAGAAGGTATCGTAGGGGAGAATTTCCCAGTCTGGAAAATGAAAGATCTCAAAGTCGCCCTCTGAGGCTGCATCTCTCCGCGCTTTGTTAAAAAATTTCAGCTGTACCTCTAAGCGGTGCGCCTCGAGGCTGTCACGAGTGATCAGCAGTGTGGGGGATTGACTGTTGCGAGCAGCATTCAGAATGGCGAGTGCGGCCGCTGCGCCGTGAAGTTGTCCCCAGAATTGCCGGTCGGTGGTGCTGTGAAATTTGGGGGGAGTCAGGGGCTGTATATCGGTCATCGTTCCTTAAATATCCGCGCTTTCATTTGCTGTAGTGCCAGGGGCGGCTATTGTAGCCGCGATCGGATCGGGCTGCAGTCTATGATATCTGTGCCTGTGGTTTCGATCTCAAACGGCTGCAATTTTTGGGGGATTGCGTATCGCGAGGGCTTGTGACAACAAAAAGGTAGTTTTACTACATTTTTTTGGTTTTTTTTTGCGCAGTTGCGTAGCAGCGGGTGAATACTGATAATGCGCAGCCATACGGCCCCGAGTGGTTTGTGGGCCGTGATTTCCTGCCTATTAAACACATTGCAGAGGTGTCCGATAGTGACTCAGAAGCGACCGAAGCCCGCGGACTTTTTCAAGGACTGGAAACAGCGTGAAGCACTGGCTGAATCCATGATCCCGATGATTGGAAAGCTCAACCGTGAGAGCAACGTCGGTATTTATATGTACGGCCGCAACCTGGTTAATCGCTCAGTGCTGAGCATTATGAAAGCGCACCGTTTCGTGCGTCAGGTTGAGGAAAATGAACTCTCCGAGTTTGAAACCTTCCCTGTATTGGAAGCCATCTGCAAGATGGAGCTGGGTCCCGTACATATCGACCTGGGAACCATGACCAACAAGTACATGCGCGACGATCGCGGCTTGTCTGTGGATGAGTTTGTACGTGAAGAGCTGTCCGACGCAGCGGGTGCCGGCAAGCCTCTGCCCGAATCCAAAGACGTTGTGATCTACGGTTTTGGCCGTATCGGCCGTCTGGTTGCCCGCCTGCTGATCGACAAGGCCGGCAGTGGTGACGTTCTGCGTCTGCGCGCTATCGTACTGCGCAAGGGTAAGGCCCCCAACGATCTGGTGAAGCGCGCTTCTCTGCTGCGTCGCGACTCCGTACATGGCGCCTTCCAGGGCACTATCCGTGTAGACGAGGAGACCAACTCCCTGATCTGTAACGGTAACGAAATCAAGATTATCTACGCCAACTCCCCGCAGGAAGTGGATTACACCCAGCACGGTATCAACGATGCGATTATCGTTGACAGTACCGGTGTATGGCGCGATGAAGAAGGCCTGAGCCAGCACCTGCAGAGCCCCGGCGCCTCCAAAGTGCTTCTGACTGCACCGGGCAAGGGCGATATCAAGAATATCGTTTACGGTATCAACAGTAGCGACATCAAGCCGGAAGATAAGGTGCTGTCTGCCGCTTCCTGTACCACTAACGCCATCGTGCCTGTGCTGAAGGCGATGATGGACGGTTACGGCGTTGAGCACGGCCACGTAGAAACTGTACACGCCTACACCAATGACCAGAACCTGATCGACAACTATCACAAAGGTGAGCGTCGCGGTCGCGCAGCAGCGCTGAATATGGTTCTGACTGAAACCGGTGCTGCCAAGGCGGTTGCCAAAGCGCTGCCCGAGCTGAAAGGTAAGCTTACCGGTAACGCAATTCGCGTTCCGACCCCCAATGTTTCCATGGCGATCCTGAACCTGAACCTGGGTAAAGAAACCACCAAGGAAGAGCTGAACGAATATATGCGCGACGTGGCGCTGCACTCGCCACTGCGTCAGCAGATCGATTTCACCAACTCCCCGGAAGTGGTATCCAGCGATTTTGTTGGCTCCCGCGTTGCCTGCGTATTCGATTCCACTGCGACTATCGTGGATGGTAAGAACGCAGTGCTCTACTGCTGGTACGACAACGAGTTCGGTTATAGCTGTCAAGTGGTTCGCTGCTTGGAAGATATGGCTGGCGTTCGTTACGAGTTGTTCCCCAAGAAAGACTAAGGCGTCAGCTTGAGGTCTGCAGGTCGGCTCTTTGGGCCGGCCATGAGGGTGGGGCGGCAGTCACAGCCGTCCGCCCACATCTTTCCAAATCCCTGTTTTTTCAGTAGAAATTTCCCATCTTAGTGCCACTTTGGACGCTTCCAGACTGGTAAAGCTTTTGCCCCATCTTTATAATGCGCGCGATTTTGCGGGGCGGCCGTGCGCCGAGAAGTTAGCGCGCACAACCTTTAGTTAGCTTCCTTCCGCCCGGTCTACGGGTGAAACGGCATAAGCCCTCGCAGCACAGAATTCCACAGTATGGCTCGCCAGTCCGGGATTGACTGTTTTTCAGTTTGAACCTGGGCGGGTGGGCTTTATTGCAATTTTATAAACTAGAAACTTAGGCATAGGCGTATGAGAAAGATCCGTCGGGGATTGGACTTACCCATATCCGGCGCGCCCGAGCAGGTCATCCACAAAGGACCTGCGATCAAGACCGTTGCTGTTCTCGGCCCCGATTATCACGGGATGAAGCCGACAATGGCAGTGGCTGTAGGGGATCGCGTCAATCTTGGTCAGCTACTGTTCAGTGACAAAAAAACCGAAGGCGTGCGCTACACCGCGCCGGCCGCCGGTCGTGTTGTTGCTATCAATCGCGGTGCTCGCCGTGTTCTGCAATCCGTTGTGATTGGCATAGACGGCGATGCAGCAGAACAGTTCCAGAGCTATAGCGTAGATAAGCTATCTGGTCTGACGCGCGAACAGGTCGTTGAGAACCTGGTTGAATCCGGTATGTGGACCGCACTGCGTACCCGCCCGTTCAGCCGCGTTCCCGCTTTGGATGCCAAGCCGGAAGCGGTGTTTATTAATGCGATGGACACCAATCCTCTGGCTGCCAACCCAGAAGTGGTCATTGCCGAGAACCCCAAAGCCTTCTCTCAGGGCGTTGAGATTCTTTCCAAGCTGGCGGAAACCACTTACGTCTGTACCGCTCCTGATGCAGATATCCCCGTACCGAGCGCTGCGAATATTCGCCGCGAAGCTTTTGCCGGCCCCCACCCGGCTGGCCTGTCCGGTACCCATATCCACTACTTGAACCCGGTTTCCGGTTCTCGCAGTGTATTTACCATTAATTACCAGGATGTGATCGCCGTAGGCAAACTGTTTACCACCGGTAAACTTTTCACCGATCGCGTTGTTTCCCTGGCCGGCCCTCAAGTTAAACAGCCCCGACTTGTGCGCACTCGTCTCGGCGCCAGCCTGGAAACTTTGACTTCCGGTGAGTTGAAAGGTGATAACGACCGCGTTATTTCCGGCTCCGTATTTGGCGGCAGCACTGCTGAAGGTCCTTTGGGTTACCTGGGTCGTTACCATAATCAGGTATCTGTGCTGGAAGAGGGTGGTGAGCGTCCTTTCCTGCACTATCTGCGTGCCGGTAACAAGCGCTTCTCCGTTTTCCCGATTTATCTTTCGCGCCTGTTCAAGAACAGACTGTTCAACTTCACCACCAGTACTAACGGTTCCGAGCGTGCCATGGTACCGGTCGGCACTTATGAGAAGGTTATGCCGCTGGACGTACTGCCGACCCAGCTACTGCGCTCCCTGATCGTGGGTGATACCGCTATGGCCCAGAAACTGGGTGCTCTGGAGTTGGATGAGGAAGATCTGGCACTGTGCACCTTTGTGTGTCCGGGCAAGTACGAATACGGCCCCATTTTGCGGGACAACCTGACCCGTATTGAGAAGGAGGGGTAAGTATGTTGCGTAAATTCCTCGATTCCATCGAACCGAAATTCCACAAAGGTGGCAAGTTCGAAAAGTTCTATGCCCTCTTTGAGGCCATTGATACTGGCTTGTTCCAGCCGGCTGATAAAACCAAGACCACCTCTCATGTGCGCGATGGTATCGACCTGAAGCGTATTATGATCACCGTGTGGGCTTGTGCGATGATCCCGGCGTTCTACGGTATGTGGAATATCGGTTTCCAGGCCAACACTATTCTGGAAGGTATGACCAATCCGGATCTGTCCGGCTGGCGTCACGCCATTATTGGTGCTCTGACCTCCTATAACCCTGCGAGCCTGTGGGACAACTTTGTCTACGGAGCCATGTACTTCCTGCCGATTTATGCGGTCACCTTTATTGTGGGTGGTATCTGGGAAGTGCTGTTCGCCGCTGTGCGCGGTCATGAAGTGAACGAAGGTTTCTTCGTAACCTCCATCCTGTTTGCCTTAACCTGTCCGCCGGATCTGCCTCTGTGGATGGTGGCTATGGGCATCAGCTTCGGTGTGGTGATCGGTAAGGAAGTGTTCGGTGGTACCGGCAAAAACTTCCTCAACCCGGCACTTACCGGTCGTGCGTTCGTATTCTTCGCCTATCCGGCAGCGATGTCTGGCGATGCAGTATGGACTGCGGTTGACGGTTACACCGGCGCTACCGCGCTGTCTGTCATGGCCAGCGAAGGTATCCAGAACAGTATCGTGAATGCTGCGGTTGGCCAGGTAACCTGGTTCGACGCTTTCTTCGGCAAGATACATGGTTCCATCGGTGAAACTTCTACCCTGGCTATCCTGATTGCCGGTGTAATTCTGATGGGCATGAAGATCGCCAGCTGGCGCATCGTAGCCGGCACTCTGCTGGGTATGATGGCCACCGCATTTATGTTCAACATGATCGGTTCCGAAACCAACCCGATGTTCCAGGTACCCTGGTACTGGCACCTGGTAGTGGGCGGTTTTGCTTTCGGCCTGATCTTTATGACCACTGACCCGGTTTCCGCTGCCATGACCAACACTGGTCGCTGG
This sequence comes from Microbulbifer mixtoriginis (SeqCode), assembly GCF_052467235.1. NCBI lineage: Bacteria > Pseudomonadati > Pseudomonadota > Gammaproteobacteria > Cellvibrionales > Microbulbiferaceae > Microbulbifer > Microbulbifer mixtoriginis (SeqCode). The sequence goes on from NZ_CP174305.1 coordinate 4,261,805, forward strand.
TGGTACGGCATCCTGATCGGGGTGATGGTTGTCCTGATTCGTGTAGTGAACCCGGCCTTCCCGGAAGGCATGATGCTGGCGATCTTGTTCGCTAACCTGTTCGCTCCGCTGTTTGACCACTTTGTGGTGCAGTCCAATATCAAACGGAGGTTGGCACGTGGCTAATAAAGATTCCGTAACCGGTACTCTGATTGTCGCGCTGGTAATGTGCCTGGTGTGCTCTGTGGTGGTTTCCACTGCGGCGGTAATGCTGAAGCCTGCCCAGCAGGCGAATGCCGAGCTGGACATGAAGCGCAACGTACTGATGGCTGGTGGCCTGCTGAAGGACTCTCGCGCTAACAAAGCGGAAGTAGAGAAAGCCTTCGCCGATGTGAAGATCAAATACGTTGATCTGAACACCGGTAAGTTCACCGATGAAGCGCCGGCTGGCGGCAGCGGTCGCGCTGCTTCCAAGATTCCCTCTGCCAGTGAGAGACTGCCGGCAGACGAGGATACCGCCAAGATTATCCGTCGGGAAAACATTAAAGAGGTTTACCTGGTAGAGAAAGATGGCCAACTGGACAAGATCATTCTGCCTGTTCGTGGCTACGGACTTTGGGGTACCTTGTACGGCTTCCTCGCGCTGGAGAGCAACCTAGACACCGTAGCGGGCCTCGGCTTCTACGAGCACAAGGAAACTCCCGGACTGGGTGGCGAAGTGGACAACCCTAACTGGAAAGCCCAGTGGGTTGGTAAGCAAGTCTTCAATAAGCAAGGCGACGTAGATATCGCTGTGATCAAAGGCCAGGTTAACCCCAACAGCCCGAATGCGATTCACGAAGTAGACGGCCTGTCCGGTGCAACTCTGACCAGTAAGGGCGTTAGCAACCTGGTGAACTTCTGGCTGGGTAACCAAGGTTATGGTCCCTTCCTGAAAAACCTGAAAGCAGGGGAGGCATAAGCATGAAAATCAAAGAGACTCTGCTAGAGCCGATTTTTAACAACAACCCGATCGCACTGCAGATCCTGGGCATCTGTTCTGCACTGGCTGTAACCAGCTCGCTGCAGGTAACCCTGGTAATGTGTATCGCTCTGACCTCGGTTGTGGCCTGTTCCAACGTTGCGGTATCTCTGATCCGCAACCAGATCCCGAACAGTATCCGCATCATCGTTCAGATGACCGTGATTGCCTCATTGGTAATTCTGGTGGATCAGTTGATCAAGGCATTGGCATACGACATCTCCAAGCAGTTGTCCGTATTCGTTGGCCTGATCATTACCAACTGTATCGTAATGGGTCGTGCGGAAGCCTTCGCTATGAAGAACCCGCCGCTGCCCAGCTTCTTCGATGGTCTCGGTAACGGTCTGGGCTACAGCGTTATCCTGATTGGTCTCGCGGTAATCCGTGAACTGTTCGGCGCTGGCAAACTGTTCGGTGTAGATATCCTGACCACCGTGAGCAACGGTGGCTGGTATATCCCCAACGGCCTGCTGTTATTGCCGCCCAGTGCATTCTTCCTGATCGGCCTGTTCATCTGGGCAATCCGCGCCTGGAAGCCTGCTCAGGTTGAGCAAGACGAGTTCAAGATTGCGCCTAATTCCCAAGCGCAGGAGGCCTAATCCATGGAACATTATATTTCTTTGATTATCCGCGCCGTTTTCGTTGAAAACATGGCGTTGGCCTTCTTCCTCGGTATGTGTACCTTCCTGGCCGTATCGAAGAAGATTGAAGCTGCGATTGGCCTGGGTATTGCGGTTATCGTGGTACTGACTCTGACAGTACCGGTGAACAACCTGATTTACACCTACCTGCTGAAAGACGGCGCACTGGCCTGGGCCGGTTACCCCGACGTGGACCTGAGCTTCCTCGGCCTGCTGTCTTACATCGGCGTAATTGCGGCACTGGTACAGATCCTGGAGATGTTCCTGGATAAATATGTACCAGCGCTCTACAACGCCCTGGGTGTATTCCTGCCGCTGATCACCGTGAACTGCGCCATCATGGGTGCCTCCCTGTTCATGGTTGAGCGCGAATACGCGTTCGGTGAGAGTGTTGCCTACGGTTTCGGTGCCGGCCTCGGTTGGGCACTGGCGATTACCGCTCTGGCCGGTATTCGTGAAAAGCTGAAGTACAGTGACGTTCCGGATGGCCTGAAAGGTCTGGGCATCACCTTCGTAACCGTTGGTCTGATGTCCCTGGGCTTCATGTCCTTCGGCGGCATCGATATCTAAGCGGGGAAAACAATAGAATGAGTATTGAAATTATCCTCGGCGTAGCGATGTTTACTGTCATCGTACTGGCGCTGGTGGCGGTGATCCTTGCGGCCCGCTCGCGCCTGGTAAACACCGGCAACGTCAACATTTTGGTTAACGGTGAGAAGACTCTCACCGTGCCAGCCGGCGGCAAGCTGCTGCAAACCCTGGCTGCCAATAACCTGTTCCTGGCCTCCGCCTGTGGTGGCGGTGGTAGCTGTGCGCAGTGTGTGTGTAAAGTGACTGCGGGCGGTGGCGATATGTTGCCGACTGAAGCGGCTCACTTTACCCCGCGCGATGCGAAAGAAGGCAAGCGTCTTTCCTGTCAGGTTGCGGTTAAGCAAGATATGGAAATCGAAGTGCCGGAAGAGGTGTTCGGAGTGAAGCAGTGGGAGTGCACTGTGGAATCCAACCCCAACGTTGCCACCTTCATTAAGGAGCTGACCTTGCGTCTGCCCGAAGGCGAAAACGTTGACTTCCGTGCTGGCGGTTACGTACAGCTGGAAGCCCCAGCTCACCACGTTAAATTTGCCGACTTCGAAGTAGAAGACCAGTACCGCGGTGACTGGGAGCACTTTGGCTTCTTCAAGCTGGAGTCCAAGGTGACCGAGCCTGTGGTTCGCGCCTACTCTATGGCTAACTACCCGGAAGAAAAAGGTGTTGTTAAGTTCAACATCCGTATCGCGACTCCGCCACCCCGTACCGAGGGTATCCCGCCGGGTCAGATGTCTTCCTACGTGTTCAGCCTGAAGCCGGGTGACAAGATCAAGGTGTACGGACCCTTCGGTGAGTTCTTCGCCAAGGAAACCGACAACGAGATGGTGTTTATCGGTGGTGGTGCCGGTATGGCGCCGATGCGTTCACACATCTTCGACCAGCTCAAGCGTCTGAATTCCAAGCGCAAGATCAGCTTCTGGTACGGCGCGCGTTCTCTGCGCGAGATGTTCTACGAAGATGACTACAACGGTCTGGCTGCTGAGTTTGATAACTTCAAGTGGCATGTGGCCTTGTCTGATCCGCAACCGGAGGACAACTGGACGGGTTACACCGGTTTCATTCACAACGTGGTGTATGAAAACTACCTGAAGGACCACCCGGCTCCGGAAGACTGTGAGTACTACATGTGTGGGCCACCCATGATGAACGCCGCAGTAATCAGCATGCTCAAAGACTTGGGCGTAGAGGATGAAAATATCCTCCTTGATGACTTCGGTGGTTAAACGGAGAGCTTAGTTTGCTAAACGCAATCAAAGCCCCGATAAAAGCAAAAACAGGGCCCGTTCTTCCGGCCCTGTTTTTGCTTTGGGCGACTGTAATTTTCACTGCCTGTACTCCGGCAGCGGAAAGCTGGCAGCTTAGTGGCCGCACCATGGGGACCACTTATCACATCACGGTTGTCGATGTACCGCAAAGCGTAAAGCGTAGCGAGCTGCAAGCGTTAATTGACGACGAGCTGCAGCAGGTCAACCAGGAGATGTCCACCTATATCGAGGACTCGGAGTTGATGCGTTTCAACCGCGGTCCTGTAGGTGAGGCCATCCCGGTCAGTGAGCCGCTGGTAGATATTGTGGCGCTGTCTCTGGATATTTATCGACGCAGTCAGGGTGCCTTCGAGGTTACCGTTGGCCCATTGGTTAACTTGTGGGGATTTGGTCCCCAACCAGAGCCTGAGAAAATTCCCTCCGATGCGGAGATAGCCGGCCTGCAAAAGGTAGTCGGCTCCGATGCACTTAAAGTGACCCGTAAACCGGATACGATCACTCGTCAGAGACCGGTAGAAATTGACCTTTCGGCTATCGCCAAGGGGCACGGCGTCGACCGGGTTGCACTGTTGCTGGAGCAGCAGGGAATTCGCAACTACTTGGTCGAAATCGGCGGTGAACTGCGTACCCTGGGTGTGAATCCAAAAGGTAAGACTTGGATAATTGGTATTGAAGCACCTGACTCATTTGGCCAGATGGTTCAACAGCCTATTGGTGTTAGTGGTAAGGCGGTGGCTACCAGTGGTGATTACCGGAATTACTATGAACGCGACGGAGTACGCTATGCGCACAGTATCGACCCCCGCACTGGTCGACCGTTACAGCACAAGCTGGCCTCGGTAACAGTGCTGGCAGATACCTGTGCTGAAGCGGATGGCCTTGCTACCGCTCTCAATGTACTTGGGGCTGAAGAAGGGTTGGCTTTGGCCGAACGTGAAAATCTGGCTGTTTTCATGCTGGTAAAAACTGATAAGGGTTTCGAGGAACGCTATAGTCGCGCCTTTGTACCCTACTTAGAGAGGTCTGAGTAATGACAATATTTATCTTTGCTTTTATTGCCATGCTGTTAGTAGTTGCCGGAATGGCACTCGGCGCCATGGTGCAAAATAAGCCACTAAAAGGCTCCTGTGGCGGCCTGAATAATATCGGCATGAAGCAGGACTGCACCATTTGTGGTGGCAACGACGACGAATGCGAAAAAGAGCAAGAGCGTAAGCGTCAGCAAAAGGTTGCCGCTGAAGACCTCGCTTACGACGCGACTAAGCGTAAGTAAGCAATCTCTCCCAAGCCCGTAATTAACGGGCTTGTTGTTTTATATCATTGGCACCTTCTGTGCTGATTTTAGTATTGAGTGTGAGGCATTCTTAAATCTCATACTCCGTTTTGGAAAAATAGAATTAGAGCTATAGATGGCAGAGCAAAAGTTTGACTTGGTTGTAATTGGTTCTGGTCCCGCTGGTGAGGCCGCCGCAATGAGCGCCGCGAAAAAAGGCATGCGTGTCGCAGTGATTGAAAAACGCCAAGTAGTGGGCGGTAACTGTACCCATAAGGGCACCATTCCCTCCAAAGCTCTGCGCCACTCTGTCAAACAATTAATGCGTTATAACACTCAGAGTGTTTTTCGTGCTTTGGGTGAACCGCGCCGCCTAACCTTTCCTCAGGTGATGCAAACGGTCAATAAAGTGATTTCCTATCAAGTGGAAATGCACACCTCTTTTTATGCGCGTAATCGGGTTGAGCTAATCGTTGGGGCGGCAAATTTCCGCGATGCGAATAGTGTAGAAGTACAGCTGCCCGATGGCGCCACAGAAATTGTCACCGCGAAAAAATTTATTATTGCCACGGGTTCCCGTCCATATCGTCCCGCAGATGTGGACTTTGATCACGAGCGTGTCTACGACAGCGATATGATTCTGGATATGCAGCATACGCCGCATTCCATCATGATCTACGGCGCCGGCGTGATTGGCTGTGAATACGCTTCTATTTTCGCTGGTCTTGGTATCAAGGTAGATTTGATCAATACCCGCAGCAGCCTGTTGGAATTTCTGGATGATGAGATCTCTGATGCCTTGAGTTACCACTTGCGCGATATGGGCGTTACCGTTCGTCACCAGGAGGAGTATGCGCGTGTGCTCCCCAATGATCAGGGCGTGATTATGGAAATGCAATCAGGTAAGCGTATCCATGCAGACGCACTGCTCTGGTGTAATGGTCGTACAGGTAATACCAGCTCCCTGGGCCTGGAAAATATCGGCCTCGAAGCGAATCACCGCGGCCAGTTAAGCGTAGATGATCATTACTGCACGGAAGTGGATAATATCTTTGCGGTGGGCGATGTTATTGGTTGGCCCAGCCTTGCCAGTGCCTCCTATGACCAGGGTAGGGCGGTAGCAGCAGCTATTGCCGGCCGCGGGCACCGTGTAATCGAGGATGCGCCCACTGGTATTTATACCCTGCCGGAAATTTCCTCAGTAGGAAAAACAGAATCCGAACTGACAGCCGCCAAGGTACCCTATGAGGTGGGGCGTGCGCTCTTTAAACACACTGCACGCGCACAGATCTCTGGTGAGCGCGTGGGCATGCTCAAGATCCTGTTCCATATTGAAACCCGTGAAATTCTCGGCATTCACTGTTTTGGTGCCGAAGCGGCAGAGATTGTGCATATTGGTCAGGCCATCATGAAGCAGCCCTCGCCAAATAACACCATCGATTATTTCGTTAACACCACATTTAATTACCCCACCATGGCAGAGGCCTACCGTAGTGCCGCACTGGATGGTCTCAACCGGGTTGCAAGATTATGACAGAGCCCTCTCCCCATGAATTTCAGGAGTTGGTAAAGGGATTTTTTGAAAAGATCCCTTTTAATCAGCAGATTGGCCTTGAAATGCGCTCCCTAGACCTAGAGGCCCTTACTCTTTCCGCCGGTTTTCAACAACGTCCGGAGTTGATAGGTAACGTCTGGACGAATATTTTGCACGGCGGCGTAATTGCCACCGCTCTGGATACCGTCGGTGGCCTTACCGCAATGGTTGCTGCATATCAGCGCATGGGGGATCTGCACTGGAAAGAAAAAGCCGATCGCCTTTCTAAGCTGGGTACGGTAGATATGCGCGTGGATTATTTAAAGCCCGGAAGGGGGGAGCACTTTCTCTGTGAAGGCTCAATTCTACGCACAGGCAATAAACTCGTGGTTGCGCGTATGGAGTTGAGTAATGACCGGGAAGAATTAATTGCTACTGGGACTGCCACATTTCTCTACTGATGCCCCCTTGGATTAGTTGCAAGAACTGACTTGCAGCTAATTTGGTAAGCTGAAATGCTTTTGTAAATTGCGAGGGGACATTGTGAAAATATTACGATGTGAAAGCCATCATGTACCTGAGGTGGCTCAATTATTTGATGAATACAGGGTGTTTTGTGGCTATAAATCGGACTTAATTGGAACTGAGTCTTTTCTGGGCAACTTGATCGACAGTCAGGCTTCCACACTTTTTATAGCAATAGATTCCGAGTGTTCTGAGGTAATGGGTTTTGTGAATCTTTATCCCAGCTTTTCTTCCCTTGCTCTTACACGCCTGTGGATTTTAAATGACTTAGGTGTTTCAAGTCGCTATAGGGGGAGGGGCGTTTCTAAAAAGCTGATCCAGGTTGCGATAGATTTTGTCAAGGAAACTCAGGCCATTCGTATTGAACTTAAAACAGAGAAAAGAAACAATCGCGCACGTCAGTTATATCAGTCTTTAGGTTTTGAGATTGACTGTGAAAATATTTACTACAGAGTACCCTGTTAAAAAGCAACGGGTCTTTTAGCAAAGAGTGAGAGAAGGACTTAAAGCTCAACCGTTTTTAGAGGTCATGCCCGGGGCTCAATCTAATCTAATGGGCTGCTAATCCCACGTTCATGAACACCAATCACGTGTGTGTAGATCATCGTAGTACTTATATCATTGTGACCAAGAAGTTCTTGAATATTGCGAATGTCTGCACCTGATCGTAATAGGTTGGTAGCGAATGAATGCCTGAAGGTGTGGCAGCTGGCTTTTTTTCGTATACCTAAGCTCGAAATAGCCTTGGCAACTGCACGCCTTATCTGTTGTTCTCCAATATGATGCCTTCGTATGATATTGCTACGAGGATCGAGCGAGCGCTCTCTAGCAGGAAATATATATTGCCAAGCGGGGTTGGTGGCAGCCTTTGGGAACTTTCTGGCTAGCGCAAATGGGAGATAGACCTCGCCATATCCTTCAACGAGATCCTGCTGATGGAGCGAGAGAGCATAGTGAATTTGGGCCCTTAATGGTTCAATAAGAGATTTAGGTAGTAGGGTCCTTCTCCACTTTTCACCCTTGGCTTCACGTACGAATATACACTGCTCTGTAAAATCAACGTCTTTCACCCGAAGCCGCACGGCTTCCATGACCCTAAGACCGGAACCGTACATCAAAGATGCAGCAAGCTTTGCCGGGCCAGTAAGCTGCCCCAAAATATCTGTGGCCTCCACATGGCTGAAAACCACTGGCAACCGCCTGGGACGATGACTGCTGTGAAATTTGAGCTCACCTAGTTCAAGGCCCATAAACTGCTTGTATAAAAATACGACTGCATTTAAAGCCGTTTTCTGGGTATTGATTGATACGGATCGATTGGTTGCCAAATGACTGAGCCAGTTATTCACTTCAGCCTTGCCTAGTGCTTCTGGGTGGCGCATCTGATTAAAGCGAATGAAGTCTTTAATCCAATAGCAATAGGTTTGCTCGGTTTTGTATGCCAAATACTTTGATCGCATGAAAGTTCGTAATCGATCCATAAATCGAGAGGAGCTTTTGGGGATCGGTATAGGAATGTCATCCATTTAAACACACCCAACTCTGGTTATATATACAGTCTTGCAAAAAATATGACCATATGCGAGCTGGAATTTCGGTCATCGTGACCGTTATTTTGATAGGTTTAGCAAATATGCTCAAAAAATCATTAAATACAATGAGTTACGTAAAGTGGTATATTTAGGGATAGTGGTCGCAGTGACCATATTTCCACATTGCACCTTCGTATCATTTTTGTATAACTATATGATTTTAAAGTGATTCAAAGGGGGCTGTCGTGGGATTGCTTCTGAAATAGTAATCAGGATAATAGTGGTCATGATGATCACTATATAAATGTTATGAGTAATCATGGATAGAAAGTACCACTTAGATATTGCAGGCGAAATTAGATTTGGCCCACAGTATTTCAAGTTAGAAATTCAGGGAGTTAAAGTCTCTAAATACTACTATGGCTTTAATCGAGCTGAACTCGAAGGTGGCCGTTATTTAGCAATCGAAGAGTGGCTTACAACGAATTATCAGAAAGGCCCAATTACTCGAGTCGCAATATTTGACTTAGAAAATGGTCTGGTCAGTAGGCTCAAAACCGTAGATAAGGGTTTCGTTACAAGCTTTAAATTAAAAAATGGAGTCTTCTCTTATCGCAAAGAATTTCTTGCCAAAGGGAAGGTTGTTGAGTCGGAGTTTGAGTGGTCTTCAATAAATAACTGGGAACCGACAAACTCATAACAAGCGGCTGCACCGGACAATTTTCCGCTGCCACCTTTTGTGCAAAATGCGCACAAAAGTCGCCAACAAAAATTTGCTCGGTGAGCCGGGCGTTAGGCGGTAAAGGATCTTGCGGTTGGAATCTGTAGAAGACATTTGGAAAGACAAGTCATTTGACGAGTCTAGTCTGTCGGTTTTGGAAGAGATACTCATTAAAGATCCTTGCAAAGTATCTTTCTTTGTCGAACTGTTCCATGAACAAAAAAATAGAGTACTAGGCTGGGATTTCCTTTATCTTGTAATTCTATATGCCTTGCCTTACAAGCCTGCTATTGATTATGCAATTGGTGAAGAAGAATGGGCAGAGGAAGATTTTTCAGAGTTTGAATGGTACAACAATGGAAGTTATTCCCCTGTATTGAAAACTGAATTTTTAAATTGGCTTAGCTACAATGCGCCTAACCAGTAGCTGCATCGGACTCGTCAAAGTGTCACGCCTTTTGTTCCAAAAGTCGCGCCACTTTAACTCCCCGTTGAGCTAGGCGTTATGTGCATCTCAAAGGGATTCGGTAGTTGGAATATTTCGGAATAGCTCTACTAAGCATTGGTGTTTTTATAGGTCTGCTAAATTGGCCGATATCAATACGCCGTATGATTAAGAAATCGGGGGCCACTAATATACCGATGGTTGGTGGAATATTCATGCTGCTGGGCGTAATGTGGATGCCCGGCAAACCATATTTAAGTTATCTATGGCTTGCACTTATAATCGATTTTTCTCTGCTCCCATCACTTATTTTGTGGGCGCTAAAAAATGGATCAAGATCGGGTGTGTGAGGTTACACATAACAAGGCAATCAACTTCGCTACGGCCACGTTGTGGCCTTCGCCGGACAGTCGCCGCTGCGCGTCGCCTGCCGGTTATTGCAGGCGTTATAAGTAAAACCATGGATCAGCTTCAGATAGGAAACGAATCAGATTATTGCGTAGTTCTCGATAACCCACGACTCAATGATGAGGGGTGGGTAGAGTACTATGATCTGCATCTAAAGTCGGACGCAATGAATGCAACCGTCAAAGTAGAGAACTTGCCGTGTACAGTCGCAATTTGGGAGTTCTTTAAAGACCTCGATGACAACTGGTCAGGCTGGGAGGGTGAGAAATCTTGGCGAGCACTGGAGGATGAGTTTAGGCTAGAAGCCACAATATCGAACACAGGTCACGTCAATCTAAGCTTTCAACTCAACTTATATAACTATGAGTGGCGTGCTATTGCAAACATATGTATTGAGTCGGGGCAGTTAAGCCAGTTGTCACGTAACATCTATAAGTTCTTCCGAATCAATGCAAACTTATAACAAGGCCAGGCACACTCGCCCCTTCCGGGCTGGACCTACGCACTGCGTGCTCCGGCCCGTGCTGGCGGCGTTATTGTGGCGGTCATTTTTTAGGTAGTTCAAAGTTGCTGCAAGCACCAATCTTTTCCTGAGCACTCTTCTCCAGAGAGTTTTCCTGCAAGCTGGCACCGTAGTTTCGTTCAAGTGCCTTCGTTTTAAGTCAATAAGCTCTGCAAGCTAGCTGCGGCATTATGGAGTGCCAGTCAGTTAGTTAACTGGTGGGGAAAGTATGGTATTTTTCCCTGTAAATTAATCGGGTAGTGGCCAGCCAAAGGTGTCTGGCAGAGAGCAAGTAGGTCGTTCAGTACGCGCCAGCTATAACTAGGCCAGGCAAGATCGCCCAGCCAGAGGCTGGGCTGGACAGCCTACGCTTCGCTTAGGCTGCCCTTGCTGGCAACGTTATGCGTAAATTATGATTTGCGAGAAATGTAAGAAAAAATTTAACCCAGGCGTTTCCTTGGGTGAGTCTCGAACAATGTTTGGTGTCTGCGAAGACTGCGGAACCAAACTAAAATATGAAGAAGTTCCTGAAGGTTTTTTATATGGTGCTGTCATGGCAGTGGCCAGTACTCCTTTCATATTCTTTGCGCTTTTTGATTGGGTGTTGCTTCTCCAGATGGGAGCCTTTATTGCTTTGTTAAGTTATGGTGTGTATTACATGACTAAGAAATTTGGTGGCGTCACTTATCATTACTCTTTAAAGGAATTCGAGAAGAACAATATTTTTTTAAAGTTTTTATCTTTTTTGGTGGGTGCAACAGTCGTATTTTTCTTTAGCATGTTGTTGTTGAAGCTTAGTGTGTAGTATACGCATAACAAAGCGTTGCAGCACGACGCCAAAAGCTGTGCGGCTTTTGCGGTCGCTGCGCTTATACCACAAAAACCGCCCAACTTTGGCCGCAGCTGAACGCGGCGTTAAATGTACTCGAAGATGAATGGCATTGACCTAAAGCCCGCAGCAATAATGATTACTTTTTGTCTTCTATTTGGATTGGGCATCCAGTACTTCACTGGATTCTACTGGCTAACAGCAATGTTACTGGTAATGATCGCTGTTTTGATTAATGGCCTCATCATCTTCAACGAAGATCTTGATGAAGGAGGGTTCGATCATCAAGTAGGAGTGACTGATACACCTGAAGCCAAAGCTGAACAAAGTAAAGCCAATAAAATCCAAGTGGCAATAATAGTTCTACTTATCATAGGCGCAGTGTGGTCTTACATTTAACAAATCAATTAACTACGCGCCTTCGGCGCCCGACAGCTTACACTCCGCTTCGCTGCGTTTCAGCTGCGGGTTATTGAGGCGTTATGTTTAAAACGTATGGAAACTATAGATCTAATTAACTCAGAGCTTATTCGGCTACGAGAATCGTTGAAAACAAAGTCTAAGTCAGAGCTAGAAGGCTACGAACGTACTCCTATAAAAAAGGAGTACGACGTGTTCGGTAAGAAGTACCCTTTAGTAATATTTAGCGAAGTAGACCCAGACGGTGCTTTAAGTGTGATAGCCGAGATTACTAAGTACCACTTTTTCGGAACATCTACGTCATATTCTCAGGGCTTTAAACTAAAAGAAGGCTCTATTGTAGATCTTACAGAGCAGGAGCTATGGGAGTTCGACTAAAACATAACAATACAATCAACGCCCGCCAGCAAGCTGGCTCGGACCTCCGTTCCGGCGCTTCGCGCCTGCACTGCGGCCCGTTATCGTAGGCGTTATGAGTGTTGAATAAGTCGATGTTAATCTTTGCATTGCTGTTTTTCCTATTGGGTGTGGTGCTTTTCCTATGGGCAACAGCTTCCGGTAAAGCACTTATTGCTTTGATTAAAAAAGAGCGGCCGAAAGTGCATGAGAAATATTTCTCAGCATTAAATGGTTCGTATTACTATTGGATCCTAATTTTAAGTAAGACAGAGTTTGGTCGAGAGAATTTCTCTGATGAAATTCTGCGGTTGCGGACTAGCGTAGCTAAGAAATATAAGGCATCTCTTTTATGTGTTTTAATATTTGCAATGTTGTTGCTAGTCAGTACACTCATAACCAGCCAATGAACTTCACTCCAGCCCTTCGGGCTTCCGCCGGACAGCCTACGCTATGCTCCGGCTGCCGGTTATTGGGGCGTTCTACATCAAAGGAGAAACGATGAAATCTACTGTAATCATGATTATGACGAGCATAGTGCTATTTGGCTGTGCTACCTCAAACGAGCTACCACCAATTTCACAAATCAAACCATCCGTAGCCGAAGAAGGATCTTTGGCAAATGAGAAGCTTATCGCCGATGCCACAGCAGGCCTTATCGAGTCCGCAAATATTCGGGCAGATGCCAAAATTATAAAATTTGTAATTCAACAGCCTGTGGGTAGCGTTGGACAAAGAGCTTGGCGTGAAATGTGGATCGTCAGCCCAGAAAGCAATCCGATGCAATTCATTATCACTTTCAGAGAGACTGGCTTAAATGCTGCCGACTTTGAAATCCAAGAAATGTAGAACAAGTCAAAGCACGCGGACGTCGCTACGCTCCGCCGGTGTTTGAGGCGTTATGCGGCCGGTTGAGAATGGCTAAGATAATTTTTTACTTAGGGATTTCGATCTTTGTTTACACACTGATAGCAATAGCTACAGGAATTCCTGAGTTAGTGGATTTTGTTCCGCTGAGTTGGGTGCAATCTACACCGGAAAATGGCTATTACAAGGTTGTTCCCTCAGATAGCCCTAGTGTTAGCAAGTGGTACACGCTTGGTATTGCCGTCATACTAATTTTGGCTGGCTACTTTGCAGGCGGCCCTAGAAAGAAATAGTTTTATTCACAGTGCGAGGTCACGCATAACCAGGCCAGGCAAGATCGCCCAGCCGGAGACTGGGCTGGACAGCCTACGCTTCGCTTCGGCTGCCCTTGCTGGCAACGTTATGTGTAAATCTGCATGAACCAATATCAACATTCACCCGGTCGATTTCTTGAAGTAATTGTTGGCTTGATTACGCTAACAATATCGCTAATCTTTTTCGGGTTACTCACAATACTGGTTGTAAATGCATCATTCTCGTACCCAACTTTACTTGGTGCAGCAGCATTAGTTCTCTGTACATATTGGTTTGGGGCAATATCTATTCGCCTGCTGTTCAACAGACCACAGAAAAATGGTGGGCTCTTCTCTATAGGAGGTCTAAAATTTTGGTGCATTTTTCTCGGAGTAACTTCTGTTGCAACTGTCTTGCTTGCTACATACTTAGGACACTTTGGGGCAGCAGTCGGTAGCATTGGCTTATCTATAGCGTGCTATAAAGGCTGGAAAATGGCATTGGCTCGTGAAAACACATAACAAACGCAAGCAGGATGCTGCGGCCCTTCGGGCCTCCGCGGGACGCCCAACGCTATGCACGTTTTGTGCGGATCGCTACGCTCCCAGTTTCGCACAGAACGTGCATAGCATTGGTCGCCCCTGTTGCGGGCGTTAGAGTTTTCTCTATGCTTGTACTTACGACGAAGTGGCGATGTTTCTTTTACGTGGTGAGTGTCACCTTAATTGTTCTATCTATTTCGAAACACAACAACGTTTTCAACAACTATCCGCACCTCGAGTCAATAGTCTTTCCTTACATTTGGGCGGTTGGCATCTTATTTTTTGTCATAGGCTCTATATCTAGTCCCAAAAATAATTCTTCTAATAAATATTCTACAAATGGCGGGCAGTTTAATGATGCTGGAAAATGCGGCCCGCCACATGGGCACTCGGGTTGGGGCGATGGAGGCGGGTTTACTGGTGGAAGTGACTAACAACTCTAACAAGCGCCACAAATTCGCCCGCGACGAACGCGGGCTGGGACCTGCGCGGCGTAGCCGCTCCGGCCCCTTTGGCAAACGTTAGAAGTTAATCCAAATGAGGAAAGATGCCTATCTTGTCAGTGGTTACTGCGTACTTTTGCTTACTACTTTTCTAGTTGGAGCTCTCCTATTCATGTTTGCCCCATCGGATGCCAGCCGAGAGCAAGTTATCGCACTTAACCAATTGGAGCGTGTAGTTCAAGATGCAAGTCTATCAAAAGACCCTTATGAAGATCCGAAGAAGAAATTCGGGCTCATAGTGGTACTCCACAGTTATGCGGTTGAATCTAATAAAATCTTTGAACAAACATATGAAGCTATTCGACTCATCTTCGTTTGCTTATTCTTTTGTTCAGTATTTTTGGTAGTAGGTGCAGTCCGATTTGCTCGAAGTACAAAATGACTTCTAACAAGTACAACCAAACGGCCTACGGCCTGGGACGCGCTTTACAAGCGCGCCCTTGTTGCAGGCGTTATTGTGGCGGTCAATTTTTAGATAGTTTGTAGTTGCTGCAAGTAACAATCTCTACCTGAACACACTTCAGCAGAGAGTTCTCCTGCAAACTGGTACCGCAGTTTCGTTCAAGTGCCTTCGTTTTAAGCCAACAAGTTCTGCAAGTTAGCTGCCGCATCGTGGAGTGCCAGTCAGTTAGTTAACCGTTGGGGAAAGTATGGTATTTTCCCCTGTAAATTTATCGGGCAGTGGCTAGCCAAAGTTGGCTGGCAGAGAGCAAGTAGGTCGTTCAGTGCGCGCCAGCTATAACCAGGCCAGGCAAGATCGCCCAGCCGGAGGCTGGGCTGGACAGCCTACGCTTCGCTTCGGCTGCCCTTGCTGGCAACGTTAGGCAGAAGCAACACGAGAACATCATGTATGGATAAAAGCACTTCTAAAAATTATATTGCGATTGGACTGTTAATTGGTGTCATTGCGCTAACAATTCTCCAGATATTAAATGCTGATACGACAACTAAAACAGAGTCTGCATTATTTAATATCCTACAGTTCATATTCTCGGTTGGGTTTTCTTGGATTATATCTAGTTATTTTAGTGAACTATCATTTTTAGAGTCTCAAAAGAAATTTGCCATCGGCGCCTTTCGTCGCATCAAAGAGATTGAAAGATCCATTGGTCGCGCACAACATTTATTGACTAGTGAAAAAAGCATTAGCGACGGGAAGCAGGAGAGTAATCACAATGCTGTCATGATGAGTCTTTTAAGTGCACAGGATGCTGTAAACTCATCAGTTGCTGATTGGGGTGACATAATTGGAGATGAAATACATTTAACAAAAGAAATTGACCGACTAAAAGGATTGAGGAAGTCTGCGGATAAATTCGAGCGTGAATATCTTGATAATCTGAGAGTAAGAAACAAAAGCGATGAAGAGATACTCAAAGAAATCAGCGAATTAAAAGCGGAGTTGCCAGCATCATTAAAGGTAGAAGACGACGAGGATGATTCTTATCAATACGAGCTGGCGGAATCCTTATTGAGAAGTGAGATTGAAAATACCGGAAGAATTGAGCTGAGGGGATTCTGGGAAAAAGACGACTCATTCAAAGGTGATCTTTCAAATATTAAACCGGGGGACACTTTATATATATCGAGAGGATTCACTGAGAGTCGCCCCAATGTAATGTTGGCTTTCGATGAAAGCGATAACTGGGTTGGAATCATTACAAATAAATTTATCCAAGAAGATGATGAGATTCATATGGACTATGACTCTTTTCTTGATTTCTTTGAGCATTGTATAGATTACAAATTAACCCCAAAACATTTTGGTGGCACACCTTTGCCTATAAAAATGGCAGAAATAGATGATATTAATGAGGCTGGTTATCAGCATTTTAGGGCTTACCTCTCAGCCTCGGATTTGCCTAACAAGTAAAGGCAGCGGACGCATAAATGCGCCGCTGCTTTAGGCGTTATTGTGGCGGTCAATTTTTAGATAGTTTGTAGTTGCTGCAAGTAACAATCTCTACCTGAACACACTTCAGCAGAGAGTTCTCCTGCAAACTGGTACCGCAGTTTCGTTCAAGTGCCTTCGTTTTAAGCCAACAAGTTCTGCAAGTTAGCTGCCGCATCGTGGAGTGCCAGTCAGTTAGTTAACCGTTGGGGAAAGTATGGTATTTTCCCCTGTAAATTTATCGGGCAGTGGCTAGCCAAAGTTGGCTGGCAGAGAGCAAGTAGGTCGTTCAGTGCGCGCCAGCTATAACCAGGCCAGGCAAGATCGCCCAGCCGGAGGCTGGGCTGGACAGCCTACGCTTCGCTTCGGCTGCCCTTGCTGGCAACGTTATGTGTCAGGTGCTATACGTTCCGTGCTTAAATTGAAATTAGAATACGTAGCCAATGAATGAAAAGTACATCACACCATGTTACTGGGTACTGTTCATAATACTGCCGACGTTTATCGCAGGAATTATTGTTGAGGCCTTATCAATGCCCAAGTGGGTGCTGGTTGTCGCAATCATTTTGTTATTGATAGTTGGGGAGCATGGACTAAGAAAATGGGCTGGTATTTTTACTCAAAAAAAAGGCCGTAGATGACCTGCGGTGTATGCACATAACAAGGCAATTAACTTCGCTCCAGCCACTTTGTGGCTTCCGCCGGACCTCCGCTTCGCTCCGGCCGGTTATTGCGGGCGTTAGCTTCCTTTGAGTATGGTGATTAGTTTGAACGATTATTACTTGAAACAGTTTGATGACGAGCTAATTGAGATAAATCTGTGCAAAGACTGGGTAGAAAATGAAGACGGTCGACTTGACTATGCAGAGATTGAAAAAGGCCAGCTTACAGTTGTGGATGGTCAATATAGCTTCACATTAAATCTAGAAACCACGAAAAGCCTTGTGTCTGAAGATATCAAATACGCAGGGAAAATGGCATTAGAATTGCTGCCTGGCTGGCTAAAGCTTCTTGAAGAAAAAGAGCTGCTAGACCTTAAAAAAGAAGCATTGTCTACTATTGACGTAACAAGCGAAGGCACCGAACTGAGATTTGTTGGTATATCAGTGAATGGAGAAGGCGGTGCGTATTTTGAAAGAAAAAATATGCATGAATGGGAGTTCTGGGGACTATCGTAGCAAATGTTGAAGCTAACAAGTTGGTGCACAGGACTAAATTTCCGCTACAACTTTTGCCATGGCTACGCCATTCTATGGCAAAAGCCTACGCTCCAATTTAGCATGTGACCAAGGCGTTACACGTACAAGGAGATATCGTGATTAAAACTGACCATATATCAATTCAGTGTCCTCAATGTGGTCATACTGAATTTGAGCAGCCGGAGAATGTAAAGGATGATGACTTTGTAAAGTGCAATAGCTGTCATTTTGAAATCATGCTATCTGATCTAAAGGAAGTTGGCATCGAGCAAGCTAGAGAGGTGGTTATACCTGAAGCAAAGGCGGAAATTGAAAAAATGCTAAAGAAGGCATTTAAAGGTCGCTTTAAATGAGTAAATTTGAGATTTTGAGCTTACTAATTTCTACTTTAGCTGCTGTGATTTCATGCGTCTCTTTAGTAAGGACAAGAAAACTTGCTAAGGAACAAATCGAACTTGAGAAGGTTACCGCTGAGCTATCTAGGCTTCAAATTGAAAGTATTGCCGAAGAAAAATCAAATAAGACCAAGCCAAAGTTTAATGTAACTCTCACCAAGTTGGGCAAATCATACAATTTTTATATATCCAATACTGGCCAAGGCAGTGCCTACAATGTTGATTTTGACCTAATCGATTGTAGTGACACCCCATTATCAACTCGTGAATTGCAGGATATGTTCCCTCATCAAGAAATGAAGCCGAACTCAAGAATTAAACTCATGGCTGCAATTCATATGAATAGTCCCAGAAAGTATCAGGCTAAGTTAACCTGGGAAAATGAAGGCGGGGAAAAATATGAAGAGATATTCTGGCCAACCATGTAGTACGTGTAACAAGCGCAGGCAATCTGACCGTCAAAAATGTCACGCCTTTTGTGCCAAAAGCCGCGCCATTTTAGCCGGCAGTTACTGCGGGCGTTATGCATCTCTAGTAGGCATGGAGCCAAATTTTGAAGAATAGAAAATCCCCTGTCGGGCAATACATAATTGAAGGTATAGGCGATAATGATGACGCCTATGAATATATTGAAGATCTACTGCCATTGATCGGCGAGGTCGTTCTATTTTTTAACTCACTAGAATCAGACATCGATCAACTGATTTGTGGAGATATCTCCGACCGAACCGACCATAAAGGTTTGTTGGTTCTACATAATATGATGTATGGGACAAAGGTTGATTTGTACGAGCGCTTTAAGAGTGAAGAGCTACGAATGTGCGGCTGGGATTTACATTCCTTTAAGAATTTAATATCAAATTTGAGGGAGTGTGGCACTCTTAGGAATCGAGTAGTACACGCTAACTGGCAGCATACCAACGAAGAAGGCTATACCCATGTTCGCTTCAAGATGGGAAAGGAAGGCCTTGAGCACGAATTTTTACAATTCTCAGTAGATTCTCTCAATCAAATTATTCAAAAAATTATCGATGCTAGAGAGGCCGTAGAAAAATTTGAAGAGGAGCTTGAGGAAAAGCGCTATGAGTGGCAAAGGGAAGCGGCTGAGAGGCGTGCGAAGAACGATGCATAACAAAGCCAGCCAGAGGGAACAAAAAACCGCCGCTTCGCTCTGGTTTTTCGTCCCCTGCTGGCGGCGTTAGGCGAAGGAGAAATCGAAGTGCTTCGGATAATAATATTACTCTCATCTGTATTGCTTCCTATCAGCGTATTCGCCACGGCGCAGGCACCGGACTATCTGATTTACAAAGAAGAGCGGCATCGTTTGCATGTAAATCCACTTGAAGAGCTGTTTCTAATGAAAAAAGAGTTGAGGCCTAAAGGTGGGGTAATGTCCACGGGCAATTGGCGAGGATACGTCGCAACATTTGAAATCAAGCAAGGATTTTTAACTGTTAGTGATATCACTATCGAAAAACGTGATCCAGATAAAGATAAAGAGCATAACTATTTGACGGAGTCAGTGCTTAAAAAGGTATTTCCAAATCAATCTGCCAGGAAAATGGATTGGTTTTCAGGCTTGCTTGTCGTTCCTCTTGGTAAAAGAACAGGCTATGTTCATCTTTCATATGCGTCTCGCTATGAAAACTATCTTGTAATTCGCATAAAAAGTGGGCGAATAGTCGAGTCAGCTCAAATGAATTCTGATGAATACCTGGATTTTAAAACACGTCAATTTAAAGTGTTCAAGAGTACTTCTGAGTATAAGGCTCTATACGAGGAGCTAAGTAAGGATGGTGGATCGGAAGATGAATTCGATTTGGAGAGTTTCATATTTCAAATGGGTGGGTTTACACACAAAGTTGATGTGCCGTTTGAATCGCCTAACAAGTGACTATGGTCCTTTGTCAAGTATTTAAGCCATTTTCTCATCCCAGTAAGTGCCGTTTTTTACCATTGTATTTAGGATGGTAAGTTGCTTCCTCATACATGCGATAAGGGCTACTTTCTTTGGTTTACCAGCAGCGACCAGGCGCTCATACATTGGCTTTAATTTAGGGTGGCATTGTATTGCCGACATCATAGAAACAAACAAAACCGTGCGTACACGATGTCGCCCACCTCGAATATAGCGCTTACCCTGGAAGCTGCCGCTATCACGATTCATCGGGGCGATACCCACAAGTGCCGCAATCTCTTTGCGGTTCAGCTTGCCCAGCTCAGGAAGTTCGCTCATTAGCGTGTAAGCCAGTACATTGCCGACTCCTTTAGCGCTTAATAAGAGATCGCGTTTTTGTCGCCACTGGGCAACGCTGTTAACAAGTTTATCAAGTTGCTTATCGACTCCTTCTAGCTCTTTTTTGATGGCCTTTAAGATAGCCTGAATGGGCTTGTGAACAGACTTAGGCATTCTCTTGAGGCGATTCTTTTGCATTGTGCTCATTTCTAAGCACTGGTTCCTGACCGTCAGCAAATCACTGATATTTCTTAGTTTTTTTGGTTTGATCGATGACAATCTTGGCTTCATTGCTTCACCAAAATGTGCGATATCAATTGCATCCAGCTTATCTGTTTTTGCGAGCCGCCCCGCTGACTTTGCAAAGTTTCTTACTTGTGAAGGATTGCAAACAACTATCGGCAGTCCCGCTTTATGAGCAGCACAGACAAATTCTAATTCTAGCCTTCCTGTGGACTCGATCAATACTCTTTCAGGTTTAAGAGGTTGTAGTTGTTTAATGGCATCCTTAATACCATTTTTATCATTGGTAACACTAAAGAATTGGCCAGTAGGTCTCACATAAATATCGAGTTGTTTACTGCTGGTATCGATACCGACATTGATCTCTTGAGGTTCCATAAGATAAGCTATCTCCGCCTTGCTATTCGGGCTCGAGGCCCACATGACTATTCGAGTTATGCCTAGTGAGTGTCTGTCACGTTCATACTTGTTATCGGTCTTTATGAACCAGCGCAGCAGCGAACTGTGACAAACAAGGCCTTCGGTGGCCGCCGAAGGTGGGTCTCAATTTACCCGTTAGCGAAAAGGATTTTCAACATCAGAATCGGACAAGAACAACCATACAAGTCAAAGCACACCGACACGCTAAAGCGTGTCGGTGTTTGAAGCGTTAACTTCGAAATACGATGAAATATATATCTGGCGAATCAGTAGAGCTATACGACATTGTCGAAAGCAATGAGGGTGGAACTTGGGTTCAAGCTACAGTCGTTTTTATTGCTGATACAAAGAAAGCAGCTAAAGAATGCCAGTGGCTTTTAGATGAAACACCTGAGTGGGCAGAGGATTCGATTGCTATCTGCTGGAATTACTCTCAAGAACTAGAAGACATCGATGATAGATTACTGTTCACCGATACAGAAAATAACGATGAACTTAGGTTTATCAGAAGACAAAGTTAACAAGTCAAAGCACACGGACCTTCGGCCTGGCGGCCTCGGTCAGTGTTTGAGACGTTAGTTTAAATATGAACCGAAAGAAATCGTTATCGATTCTAGTTTTAACAACTCTATTAATAGGGGTTGTTTTCTCTATGGTGCCTTTTTTTTCATCGCTTCAGCCTAATTCTAAAGCTGAAGCAGCTCTGTTTAGGCTAGATATATCAAAGATTAATAATGGAGAATTTATAATTTTTGATCACCCAAACTACGGTGATTCAATCAGAGGCTATAAATGGAGCGTAATGATCTACAAAAGCCATAGTGGCTCCATTACTGCTTTTGATATTCCCCGCAAAGGCAAAGCAACAGGGCTTCCCGATATGTACTGGTGGAGGCCTGCTTGGCCATGCTTTAATTTTGGGCCAACCTTTTCAGGAAGCAAGGTTGATGAAAGCATGCCCATTAAGTGCCACGACAACAGAGAGGAGCTTGACTATTGGCTTCCCCAGGTTGAATGGGACCTAAGCGGAAAAACCATAAAAGGAGGCATGGATAATATGCTCCCAACATTAGGTACACTTGAGGGAAAACACTTTGTATTTGGAAAACGAAACTAACAAAGGCCAGCACAATCGCCAAATACAAAAAACGAATTTGGCTGGACTCACTACACTGCGTTTCGCTCGCCTGTGTGGCCGGCGTTATGCATTATGACTGAGTTCCTACATAAGTTTGCATGCTTTGATTGCCAAGTCGCATTTAAGCGTAGGGCAATAGAAGATACGTCGTCTGGATCGGCTCACCAGCCGGATTCAGAAATGATTCATGTCTGCCCAAATTGCGGTCATCGCATGGCATTCATGGGACGCAATTTTGCAGCGCCATCAAAAGCAGACGCTTCTGCTTGGGAAGCAGCAAAGCGCCTTTGGGAGGCTGGCTTTCGTTTTGTGGGTAGTGGTTATCACAGTGATCCTCTACTGCCAAAAAGTAAATCCGGAATCTCGGCATTTATAGAGCAAAACCCTGAGCACAAGCAGAGAATTGGTAAACAGCTGGAGTGGGCAAAATATGTATAACAAGCCGCAGCAATCGCTCCCGTTGGTCGCTGGGACAGCCAAAACGCTGCGCTCATTTGTCTGCCCCTGTGCGGGGCGTTAAGCATAAGCATGATTAAATATCTTTGGATTCTCATAGCATTTACTTTTTTGCTGTCGGCTTACAACTGGTACGAAGAAGGTTATTTCAGTTTTTTGGGCTTTTGCGTAGCAAACCTTGGCGCTGTAGCTACGCCAATATTGGCTACTCTGATCCTGCAAGGTGTTTCTAAATTATCAGGCTTGCCCGATCTACCATTCAAATTTTCGGCCGTCCTTTCTGTGGTCTTAAGCCTGGTTGCATATGCTTACTACGCCTTGAACGGTCGCGCTGAAAACTCAGGCACATCAGCCGCACAAATGCATGTTATCGTGGTACCAATAGTGCTCTTGTCTTTTACTCTGTTAACATCGTTAATGGCTTTGGTGACAAGCGTTGTATTTAAGCTGTCGGAGGGGAAAAATGCTTAACAAACACAGGCAGATTGCTCCGCCCCTTCGGGCCTGTGCGGGACGGCCTACGCTACGCTTCGGCCGCCCCTGCTGTGGGCGTTAGGGCTATATGAACACATTCTTATCTTTTATAGCAGCGATCTTTGCACCAGCGTTTATAGTGACTAGTTACTATTTATACGGTCAATTTATGATATTCGAAGCTGATGATCCGTATATCTGGGTAAGAACTAGTATGTGGCTGTACATGACGGTTCTTGTGTCTGGCGCATTTGTCTTTTCACTTGGAGGACCTGCGTTTTTTCTTCTTAAGAAGTTCAATTTTATAAAATGGTGGTCCACAATTGGCACTGGCTTTATTTTAGGCGCTGCTCCAGTTGCAGTCTTTACACTACCTACATATGCCACATCCGCATCAGTTAATGGAGTTCAAACAGTTGTTGACGGTGTACGCACTTTAGATGGTTGGTTTCAGTATGTTTGGGGCTTTTCCTATTTCGGTGCCCTTGGAATGGCTGGGGCCTTGGCTTTTTGGTTGGTATGGCGGCACGGCCCTAACAAAGCATTGCACCGGACAATGATCTTGCCCCGTTTTAACGGACACCAAAGTCAAACAGACGAGGTGTCTTATGCCGAAATACAACAAACCTAGAAAGACTTGGCAGTATTCAAACGAATTCAAAGTGAAAGCGGTAATGCTTAGCTTGATAGAGGGTGTTCAAGTTAAGGAAGTGGCCGAAACTCTCGACATTCACCCTTTCATGCTGTCACGATGGCGAAAAGAGTTTCAGGAGGGGAAGATTGTGGCAGATAAACGAAGAAAGCTTACTGGTGTAGTCTCTAAAGCAGAGAAAGAACTTTCTAGAGTAAAGCGTTTAGAGGCGGAGAATCGTAAATTAAAGCAGGAGCTTGATTTGTTAAAAAAGTGGCAACGGTTTCTTGCGGAGGAACATCAGCAAGATATCGATTCATCCAGAGGTTCGGATCAGAACTAGGTATCAAAAGAACTTGTCAGTGGCTGGGAGTATCGCGCAGTGGCTATTATGATTGGCTGAAGAGGCAGCGATCGCACCGAAAACACCAAGATGATGATCTAAAGGTTCAGATTCAAAAGATTTCGGATGACTCTGCAGGGCGCTATGGTAGTCCAAGAATTTGGAAAGCCCTGCTGACCAAGGGATATGAAGTTAGCCGTAAGCGCGTAGCCCGGCTGATGCAGGAATTAGGAGTCGTAGCCAGAGTTACGAGAGTGACACGTAGGGCACCAGGCATAAAGCGTTTCCTAGCCTCTGGGGAGAATCTTAGACCGGATGGAGCTGTGCCTAAAAGCAAGAATCAAGTTTGGGTTGCTGACATAACCTACCTTAAGGTTAAGGGTCAATGGCAGTACTTGTCAGTGGTGATGGATTTGTATTCTCGCCGAGTAATCGGTTGGAGTTTAGATACGAAAAGAACAACAGAATTAACCCGAAGAACCCTGATGAATGCTGTAAGGAAAAGAGGATCCAAACCGGGATTAATATTACACACGGACAGAGGTGTAGAGTACAGAGGGTCCGAGTATCAAAAAGAGTTGAGAAAATATGGAATCCAGCATAGCTTGAGTAGAGCGGGTAAATGTACGGATAATGCCCATATGGAGTCGTTCTTCCATAGCTTAAAAGCTGAACTGATTAGAGAAACTAGATTCCAGACAATGAGCCATCTAAAGTATGCTTTGGCTCGATATATTAATGATTTTTACAACCGTAGGCGGCTGCATTCAGCTCTAGGCTACCGATCACCAATGGAATATGAGCGAATAGCAGTATGAAAAGTAGTGTGTCCGTTTTATCGGGGCAAGATCACAAGCCGGTGAATGCGGCGTTAACCCATATGAGCAAAATGGAAGATATAGAAGTTTATGTGAAGGGAAATGAAACAACGCAAGTGGTTTCATTCCTTAATGAAGAGATTGGTGCATTGTCCTACGATTGCGAAATCGATGAGGGACATACTTTATTCACGTGTAATAAGATTGCGGTTCTAATTAATACTGGCATTCAAGATGGTTATATATCAGTTAGTATCAAGGGTGCAGAAAAATGGAGTTCTGACGTTGAATTTGCTAGAAGGCTAGTGGAGGTTCTTGGGGTTACTGTTCGCTGTGACCCTGGTGTCGAGTTTCCTGAAATTTCGCCTTACTCAGATATTTTCGTTGAAATAAATGAGCAAGGGGAGAGTTTTCTTGAGTGGGGTTAACAAGGCAAAACACGCGACAAGCGCGTGTTTGCGACGTTATGTACCCAGAATATGAGAGATAAACGAGCCATATTTGCGACAGTTGAACTCTGGTGTTCCGAGCGCAAAGGCATTTTTTTCGCAATCTTGGTTACGCTAGGCATTGGAGTACTCTTCCTATATGTCGGCCTGCCTAAAAGCACTGAGCTTGTTTCGGGTGTCGCGCAAGCTCAGGTCTATGATGGCAGCCAAACTGGAAATGAGCCTAAGCTCTCGGTCAAATTAGCTAACGGCAGCTTAGTTCATGTGGCGGTAAGCTCTCCTGGTCAAGTAAAAATAGGCTCAGAACTTTGCCTATATAAAAAGACAAGCCATGCAGGTACAGTACACTATTCAATTAAGGCAGTTGGCAAATGCACATAACAAATTTAGGCATGCGACGTCTGCTGCGCAGCCGCACATGCTAAAGGCGTTATGTTTCAGGAGTAATCGAAGATCATTGCCAAATTTCTTAAAATCGTTAGCGCTTTGGTTTTGGTTCTAGCAATAGGAGTTGTGCTCATATTTGGGTATGCGTTTAATCCTTGGAAAAATGACGATCATGCTATGCGCCAGCAAGTAGAAAGGTACTGCGGTGGATTTGCCACTTACTACACGCAAGAAATGTGGGACGGTACTATCCAAGTGGTCATTCACTCAAGCAAAGTCGGGCCTGAAGCTATCGAGGCAATAAATGGAGAGCTGCCTGTTACAGTTGGCAATGTTCTGGCTTCCGACTTCAGGCAACCAAACCAAGGGTACGGAAAAGGTCTTGTATTAAACGACAACCAGCTTCAGTTCTGCAGCGCAAGCGGTTGTAAAAACATAACAAGCAAAGGCAGCGGATGCGTAAACGCACCGCTGCTTTGAGCGTTAAAGGTACGTCAATGATTAGAGCAGTTCTCGTAATAGTCTCCCTAAGCATAATGTCGGGTTGTGTTGGTTTTGCTGTTGGAACTTACGGGAAAAAAGAATGGGCTAGAACAGAATTCAGTCTAGGGAATGAGAGAAATCAATTCTCATTCGAAAAGAGAGATTCGCCTTACTCAGAACTTGAAATTATCGAACGTTGGGGAAAACCTGATTCTGTAGATCAATTTGAGTATTGCAAAGTACTTATATATAAAGACGGAACGTCGTGGGCTGGTGCTGGAGCATTTGTTGGCGTAGTACCAGTTCCGCTCGCAGTACCAACTGGAACGTATAAGAATCGCTTCTATCTTCGTAACAATGCAGCTGTTGGCTTAATTCAAGAGTACGGAGAAGTAGATCGTGCTGTTGGATATACGTGTGGTAGTAACGAGTGCGCGGCTAGCTCTGGTGAAAAGGTTAATGAGCCTGAGGTTGATCCTAAAGTGGCAGTAACACAGTGGTGTGGCAAGTCCCTTTAACAAACGCAGGCAGTATAGCTCCGGCCCTTCGAGCCTGCGCGGGACGCCCAACGCTGTGCACCTATTGTGCTTGTCGCTGCGCTCCTTTTTAGCACAATGGGTGCTCAATATTGGTTGCCCCTGCTGCGGGTGTTATACATTTAGAGAGATTAATATTTGAAAAATAACGTAGAGTCATTGTCAGGAAAGACATTAAAATCAAAGGTTAAAAAACTGAAGCGCAAGAAAATTCTTAACGATCTAGGGTCAACTCTAATAATTATTTTCTTGTTGCTTGGTATGATTGTGTTTGCTGTGCATGGGCAATGGTTTCTTGTCGGCTCTCTAGCAATATTATTTTTCATTTTTTCAATTGGTACGGTCGGTGATTAACTTGACGCAAGAAAAGTATAACAAGTACAAGTAGGTTGCTACGGGCCTTTGGCCCTTCGCGGGACGGCCTACGCTACGCTCCAGCCTCCCCTGTTGTAGTCGTTAGTAGCTAATAGATTGAACATGAACTATACAGAGTGTGTTGCAGACACAGAGTCAGTTTTAATTGGTCTATCTGAATTGACAAAAGTGCCTTATGTAAAGGGTAATTTCTCCAGATTTGAAGATCAATTTGTAAATTCTGGGAAGAATGAAGCGCGCTATATTCTAAAAGAAGAGGGCTTTGAAATATCAGTCCTATTAGAAAAATATGAAGGCTACTTTTTTGTGTCTATATGCGGAGAGGGTGGCCGTTTTGAAAGAGCTAGAGCTTACCTCGTATCAAATAAAGGCTAAGGCTACTAACAAACGCAGGTAGGCGACGCAAAATGCGCGCGCCTGCTACGGGCGTTAAGCCAAAGTAAAAATGAGATACGTGGAATCAAATTATTGGAGATTAACGGTGCTGGTGCTGTCGATTACGGCAGTTCTGATTTTCTTCCGATTCCATATTTTTATGACGGCAACTCCATTCGAATGCTGGAGTTTTGAGGACGTGTGGGATTACCATCCGGATTCATTGAATCCTTTTTGGATGTATACGGTAGTATTCCTGTTGCTTGCTATCTGGTCACTTTTGGAGTTGGGACTTGGCATAGTTGCAAAAGCCCAGCGATTTATTCCATTTTTTTCGCTCGTTTTGATGCTTTCTGTTCTCTTTGGGCATATGCATTTCTGGCAATCTTTCCAAGTTATGCGTGGAGCAGAAGAGTTTAGTTACTTTACTCTCAAACTAGTTCACTTTAAGCGGCCTGAGCCAGAAGTAAGGCTTTCAGATTTCCCTCCAAGCTGGCAGGAGTATGTGATCGAAAATAGGTGCGCTAAGGGTTTGGCAATTTCAAATATGTCAGATCAAGAGCGGAAAGAGCTCCATAGCAAGTACCTGGAGCTATGGGAGTAAGGGCTTAACAAGTGACTATGGTCCTTTGTCAAGTATTTAAGCCATTTTCTCATCCCAGTAAGTGTTGTTTTTTACCATCGTATTTAGAATGGATAGCCTGAATGGGCTTGTGAACAGACTTAGGCATTCTCTTGAGGCGATTCTTTTGCATTGTGCTCATTTCTAAGCACTGGTTCCTGACCGTCAGCAACTCACTGATATTTCTTAGTTTTTCTGGTTTGATCGATGACAATCTTGGCTTCATTGCTTCACCAAAATGTGCGATATCAATTGCATCCAGCTTATCTGTTTTTGCGAGCCGCCCCGCTGACTTTGCAAAGTTTCTTACTTGTGAAGGATTGCAAGCAACTATCGGCAGTCCCGCTTTATGAGCAGCACAGACAAATTCTAATTCTAGCCTTCCTGTGGACTCGATCAATACTCTTTCAGGTTTAAGAGGTTGTAGTTGTTTAATGGCATCCTTAATACCATTTTTATCATTGGTAACACTAAAGAATTGGCTATTAGGTCTCACATAAATATCGAGTTGTTTACTGCTGGTATCGATACCGACATTGATCTCTTGAGGTTCCATAAGATAAGCTATCTCCGCCTTGCTATTCGGGCTCGAGGCCCACATGACTATTCGAGTTATGCCTAGTGAGTACTTATCACGTTCATACTTGTTATCGGTCTTTTACGAACCGGCCGGGCAGCGAACTGTGATAAACAAGGCCTTCGGTGGCCGCTGAAGGTGGGTCTCAATTTACCCGTTAGCGAAAAGGATTTTCAACATCAGAATCGGACAAGAACGACCATACAAGCAGCAGCACGATTGCCCGCAAAATATGTAAGCTGAACGTTATACCCTTGCAGGAGAAGGATACACCGGATGATATCTTTAGAGTTTTTACTTACTTCGTTAGTTGTAGTTTTAATTCCCGGGACCGGAGTGTTGTATACTGTGGCTACCGGATTGTTTATTGGTAGAAAAGCAAGTTTATTTGCTGCCCTAGGATGCACTTTAGGCATCATTCCAGCACTCTTAGCAAGCGCTTTTGGTTTGGCTGCAATTTTTCAAACTAGTGTAATAGCGTTTCAAATCGTTAAATACATTGGAGCTGTCTACTTGCTTTATTTGGCATATCAAATGTGGCGTTCCTCATCTCCTTTATCAGTTTCTAACCAGCAGTCAGACAGCAAATACTCAGGCATCATAGTAAAAGGCTTTTTGCTAAATATACTAAACCCAAAATTATCTATTTTCTTTCTAGCGTTTCTTCCTCAGTTTATTCCAGCTACAACAGAAGGTGCATTGGATAGCATGCTTACACTTGGCGTTGTGTTCATGATAATGACGTTTGGCGTTTTTATTGTGTATGGTTTTCTATCAGGTAGTTTTAGCGCATTCATTATTAAATCAGAGAAAGCAAGCATTGCAATTCAGAAGCTCTTTGCAACTAGCTTTGCAGCACTCGGCATCAGGCTGGCGTTTAGTGAGCGGGTATAACAAGCCAATTAACTTCGCGCCTGAAACCTCCTCCAGTTAAGTGGGTAGTAGCTTTTCACTCTAAGTGCCTGAAGGCGCTAATTAATCGATGTCGCATCCTTGCTTGTGGTGAAATTCTCAAAATTTATCTATGTTTTTCTATCACCTCCCTAGGTTTATTCTGACACGCTAGGCAATCTGATCGTCTCATCTTTAATTGAAATTCATGTCGACTAAAACAACAAAGTTAAGTTGAAGAATATACTTTCCTTCGAGTTATTTATTTATATGAAGATGGCGCTAGGGTAGGTTTTAAATTCACTGTTTGGAACACTTTTCTTACTCCATTCTTGTGTCTTTTTTAGGGTGTAAGTTCTTGTATTTTGGGGTATTTGGCTGTGTCCCTTTCATCGGTTAGGCTGTTTGGTAAATAGTAGGTGCGATCTAATAAGAACTTTATATGTATCGTTTGCTTAACTGCCAGCAGTATCTAAGTACTTAATAAGAGAAGAACTCTAATGGTAATTGGTCTCCTCTTGGCTTGACACTACATATTTAGGATGCTTGCGTTGTATCACAATATTGCAGTAATGCGGGCGTTATGATCACTATAAATGGTAATGGGGGGTAGTAGTGTCAAAATTTTGAAATAGTCTACGTGGCTTTTGCTGACGGCGGAAATGTCTTATGGGACGAAAGTTCTGTTATTAATGTTAATCAAATGAAAAGGGAAGTTTAATGCGAAGCAATAAATTTTATAAGCAGGCTCTAAAAGGAGTTTTGGGTTTTCTAGTTGTTTCAGCTAGCTGGCAGGCTCAAGCCTTCACTTGCCCACAATTGGCCGATGTTACATTGCCACCAAAGTGTAGCTCTGTAGACTTAGAGAGTTGCAATGCTGCAGTACAGAATATAATTCCTGCTGCGGCCTGCGCAATTTTTGAGGTTTCGCCCGCTGCTAATGATGCAACTTTAGTGCTACGTTTTACGACATTAATAACCAACTCCTGGTTTGATGCAACAGCACCTTATCACCCTACTGCAAAAGGTGTTTATTCTGACATTGCAAGGATGCCTCAGCCATCGGATAACAGTGAATTAAATATTGCACTTTCTTACGCATCTCATAAAGTGCTAAGTGGGTTGTTTCCACATTTGGTACCGGAATGGGATAACATGCTGGTTGAATTAGGTTTGGATCCCTACAACCTTTCTGAAGATACTACTACGCCGATTGGTATTGGTAACTATGCCGGCCGAAAGGTATTGGAAGGGCGCGCCAATGACGGTATGAATCAGTTGGGTAATGAGGGAGATCAGCTATATCATCGTTTACCCTATGCCGACTATACCGATTTCAAGCCAGCTAATACGGCATACAAATTACGCTTCCCTTCTAAGTGGCAACCAGCTGTTTTAATGGAGCGCCCTGGCGTATTCCGGGTTCAGCAATTCGTAACCCCTCAAATTGCACTGACAACACCCTATAGCTATGAGTCTCCGGATGAATTCACCTCTCCAATACCTCTGAAGTCAAAAATCTGGAACTATCCAAGTTATGTTGCGCAAGTTAATGATGTACTGAATACGTCAGCGAGCTTGACGGATGAGCAGAAGATGAAAGCCGAGCTGTTTGATATGAAGATATTCAGCTTGGGCTTTGCTGCTGTATTTGCATCTGAATCTCAAGGTCTTTCGTTGATGGACTTCATTCATTATGACTTCCTCACCAATATGGCCGCTTTTGATACAGCTATTGCAATTTGGAAAGAAAAGCGTCGCCATAATTCAGTACGGCCTTTTTCTGCCGTTCGTTATATTTATAAGGACGAGCTAGTTACTGCTTGGGGTGGCGTAGGCAAAGGAACAGTGAACGACTTGCCAGCTAGCCAATGGACAAGCTATTTACCTGTAGCAGATCATCCGGAATATCCCTCTGCATCTGCCAGTTTTTGTGCAGCTCATGCAGAAACAAGCCGCCTATTTTTACCTCAAGGAGATACGTTAGGGTATAGCGTACCAGCTCCTGCGGGAAGCTCACAGATCGAACCTGGTATAACACCGCAAGCTGATATGTATTTGCATTTCCCGACTTGGACATCGTTTGAGGAAGACTGCGGAAACAGCCGTGTTTGGGCTGGTGTGCATTTTGAACCTTCAGTACCAGCGGGCCAAAAGATAGGCCGTGAAATTGCGAGCCGTGCCTATCAATTTTATCTTTCAAAAGTGGCAGGCGAATAATAAGGATTTATCGGGGCGGAGAGTGTATTTGCTGATTCAATGGTATGATTAATGATTACACTCTGCGTCTTGCTCCTTATGCGCAATCTTTCCGCTTTGTCATAGCGGCGTAGCGGAACTTGGGTGAGGTGACTAGATTTTCCTGAGCTGTTAAAGTGTTTGTTATTTTGATTAATGTTTCCTTAGTTATGGATAGAGAGAAGTAACCAAAATGAGGAAATCAGATAGGCTTTTTCAGCTTGTGAACATTTTAAGAGCTCACCAGCCTATAACTGCAAAAGAACTTGCCGAAAAATTATCTGTTTCTGAACGGACAATATATAGGTATATGGATGATCTCTCTGTATCGGGGATTCCTGTTTATGGTGAAGCAGGTGTAGGGTATCGCCTTTCAAATGGGTTTGAGCTTCCCCCATTGCAATTAACACAAGAAGAATTTGAAGCGCTTATTATTAGTTTAAATTTACTGTCTTCATGGACTGGGGCTGAGTTAAAGCAATCTTCACTTTCACTGTTAAGTAAAATTGAAGCTGGTTTACCTGATCTTGGGAAGTATGACCTCCATAAAACAGTTAGGGTACCAGGTAAGCATTTAAGATCAGTGGACTTCAGTTTGTGGGACCAGCTTCATAAAGCGATTAGTCTAAAGCAATGGATTTATCTTTCATATACTTCCCTGGTAGGCAGTAGGTCAAAGAGAATCGTTTATCCCTTGGGTCTCTTCTATTGGGGTGGCAAATGGACCCTTGGTGGATGGTGTGGTTTAAAGCAAGATTATCGTGACTTTAGAATTGATCGTATTGAAAGCCTTGACCTGGAAGTGCCCCAGCTTGAACTTCCCACTAATGTTAGCTTGTCAGATTATATTGAAGTGCAGAAAAGCTCATCTTTGCAAAACACTACTGACACAATGCTGTCAGGAGTCTAACCCGATAATGTGACCTCCACAGAAGGAGTGAATCATGTTATATCACAATCGAACGGCTGATTTTATAGGTTTTGAATTTGCTACATTTCGTCTCCGGGAAGGTGTTTCGGAGAAAGACTTGATAGCATTCTCAAAAGAGGTGGATGATGCGTTTTTATCTAAGCAAGAAGGCTTGTTATCTCATTTCCTTCTGCGAGGTAAAAATGGCATCTACGCTGATGTCGCTTTAGCCTCAACCCAGGAAAGGGCTGAACAGATATGTCAGTTGTGGCTGGATAATGAATTTACAAGAAAGTATTTGCAGCTTCTTGACTCGGAATCTGTTGATATGACATTTTGGTCGAGAATTGCTTGATGGATAGCTAGGCACAGAACGAAAGTGATAAGGAGTATTACTTTTTGTGCTGCTCCTTATTTATATCAGTTTTGATCCGAATTGAGAGGATCTCTTCGAGAAGTGCTCATTTTGTTCAAATGTAAGTACTACAATTGTTCCTTCGGGTGTTGGTTTCGCTTTGCTGCAATAACTGGTAGGAAGTAATGCCCCTCTCCTCAAAAGTTCCCTTTCAAGGTTTCCTCTTGATTTGGGACTGTCAGGTCTTCAATTGATTTACAGTGATGATTAGAGCGATGTAAGGCTGTTTCGGGGGCAGTAAGAAGTTGCCCCCGAGTAATACCTTCATTGGTCGTTATTTCCGCACCAGTAACAAGCCGGTTTCGGTGTGGTCTGTGTAGGGGAATTGATCAAATAAGGCAAAGCGCTCGATGCGGTGGGTCCTGCTCAATAGTTTGAGGTTTTCCAGCTGGGTCCCCGGATTACAGGAGATATACAGAATGCGAGGGAAGCGCGCAACCATTGCACAGGTATCTTCATCCAGACCGGCGCGGGGGGGATCTACCAGCACAGTGTCAAAACTGTAACTATCAAGATCTATATGAGCGAGGCGACGAAATGGGCGAACCTTGTCGATAGCCTGGGTAAACTCCTCACTGGATAAGCGCACGATATCCAGATTATTGATGCCGTTTACCTGAATATTCTCCTGGGCAGAGTTGACCGAAACCTTGGAGATTTCAGTGGCTAGTACTTTCTCAAAATTTTCACTGAGTGGAATGGTAAAGTTGCCATTGCCGCAATAGAGCTCAAGCAGGTCGCTGGAGTTCTGGCCGCAGGCATTCTTGGCCCACTGGATCATGGAACGGCAAATGTGCCCATTGGGTTGGGTAAAGCTGCCTTCTACTTGTTTGTACTGATAGCTCTTGCCATCGATATCCAATTTTTCGGTGACGAAATCTCGCTCTAACACCATTTTCTGCTTGCGCGAGCGCCCAAGGATAGGGAAGCCCAGTTTTTCTTGTAAGGCTCTTGCTTCCCGCTCCCAGCTCTCTTCCAGCTTTTTGTGATAGATGAGTGTGATGAGCGCATCACCACTCAAAGTGGTAAGGAATTCGGCGGAGAACAGGCGCTTGCGCAGTATCTCGCTGCTGTTAACGGCCTCCAAGACCTTGGGCATTAGCTGATTCATTAGTTCCGAGCCCACGGTAAATGTATCGATGATAAAAGGCTTTTTATACTCACCCTGGCGATACATGGCGTAATGAGCTACGCCGCCTTCATGCCAAACCTTGAACTCGGCGCGAAGCCGGTAGTGAATGGGCGGAGATGGAAATAGCTCAGGCTCCAGATCGGTAAATTCACGATAGGCCTCGGCCAGGCGCTTGGCCTTTGCATGGAGCTGGTCTTGATAGTCGTCGGTGTTAACGCGGTGCAGTGCCATATTAAAATACGGTAGTCTCAATGGTAGAGCGGGCGCGAATTATATAGGAATCCGTATGGCAATAGGTGAGATTGCAATAAGAGTGTCTGGGCAGGGGCTTCAGGAGTTTACCAGCCAAGTGGCCGATTGGGTGTCGAGGCTCAATGTGGGGGAGGGACTTTGTACGCTATTTATACAACATACTTCGGCGAGCCTGCTGATTCAAGAGAATGCCGACCCTAGCGCGCGCAGGGATCTT
Source organism: Microbulbifer mixtoriginis (SeqCode) (assembly GCF_052467235.1). Classification (NCBI taxonomy): domain Bacteria; kingdom Pseudomonadati; phylum Pseudomonadota; class Gammaproteobacteria; order Cellvibrionales; family Microbulbiferaceae; genus Microbulbifer; species Microbulbifer mixtoriginis (SeqCode). The sequence goes on from NZ_CP174305.1 coordinate 4,296,193, forward strand.
GAGCAGTGGCTCAATCGGCTGGTGCCAGAGGATGACCGCCTCTATACCCATACTCTTGAGGGGCCAGACGATATGCCGGCCCATATCAAAGCGGCCCTGACTGCCACTAGCATCTCGATCCCTGTGCAAAATGGGCGGCTAATGTTAGGTACATGGCAGGGTATTTATTTGTGGGAGCACCGACACCACCACGGTGAGCGCAGAGTCATTCTCCATATCTAAATGTTCGGCCTAGAGGCAGTTGGTGGGCTTGGGGAGCCCGGCAATTTTGCTGGCAATCTTGGCTGGGCTTGGGGGGAACAGCTGCATGAGGTAGATGCTGCGACCTTTTTCCGAGCCCAGGTGCTGGCCAATAAACTTTACTAGCGGACGCATAGCGGGAGACAGTTCAAACTGGCGATAAAATTCCTGCAGCAGCCCAATGACCTCCCAATGGGCGTTGGTCAGCTCGATATTCTCGGCGTGAGCTAGTTCTTCGGCCACATCGCGGCTCCAATCATTGAGGTCTCGTAGGTAACCCTCTTTATCCAGAGGGATTTCCCGGCCATTTACAGTTAGGTTGCTCATTGAATTGATCACCGGAACCAACTGACGATGGGGTTATGCTCGGTACATAATTGCACCCAGCGAGCATCGTTGATCATCTCTACTGAGGCGAGTGTCGAGCTGGCCTGTATGCCGCGGGCTTCGCTATCGGCTATCAGGCAGTAGACCTTTGTTTCTTGTAGGTCGTGCAAGGCTTGGTGCTTCAGGGCGTAGACCCCGTCTTCAAGTAAGAGTAGGGCATCGCCTTCGGTGAGACTCTGTAGGCAATCGTATAGGGCCTGGCTGCTAAAAGGCGATTTACTGACAATATGTAAGGTCATCTTAAAAACTCAACACGCACTGGTAAGCAGCGATTAGCTTCCCTGGCTTAGTAACCAGGGAGATTTCCGCTCCGGGAATCTGTATTTGGTCAGGGTGAATACCTCTTTGCTCCAGGCTGTGCTGGCACACATAGAGCTGTTCGACCCCAAACATAGGGAGTGCCATAAGGTTCCGGTACAGGTTTTTTTGTTCTATGGCTTCTGGAGCTTGGTTGTCCAGTAGTTGGAATACGCCATCGCCAAGGAATAACAAATCAACGTCCTGTTCCATAGCCGCTGAGGCGAGCACAGCTTCAATCCCCTCTCGGGCCAGGGCGCTCCCATAGGGTGCAGCCCTGCATAGGGCCAGGGTCTGGTTACCCATTGTTAACCTCCAAAAGTGATCAGGCGCTCAGAGTTGGCAACGGCATCGGTGAGCTGGCCGAGGCCGGCCAGTTCGAAGCCTTCTGCAAGATTGGCTGCGGGCTTTTCCAGGCGGTTTGCTTCCCGCTGGCTTAAGACACCGCGTCTCTGCGCTGCGGCGATACAGACGACCAAATCCAGGTTGTGTTTCTGTTGCAGTGATTGCCACTCATTGATCAGGTTGGCTTCGTCCTGGGGAGGCGCGGCAATATTGTTGCCGTTTTGTATGCCATCACAGTAGAAAAAAATCCGGTAGATTTCATGACCCTCGGCCAGTAGTGCTTTGGCAAAGCGCAATGCGCTGGCTGCCGATTGCGAGGCGTGTGGAGCGGAGTAAATTGCCAGGGAAAACTTCATAGGGGGCCAAATAGTAAAATGCCCCGCAGAGCGGGGCATTGGGTCTAGCTCAGCAGCACTTATGCTTAGTCGTCAGAGGAAGCGAACCCAAGAATGTGCAGCAGGCTGGTGAACAGGTTGAAGATATTCAGGTACAGGGAAGCCGTTGCCATCAGGTAGTTGGTCTCACCGCCGTTGATGATACGGCTGGTGTCATACAGGATGAAACCTGACATCAGAAGGGCAACAACACCACTCAGGGCAACGCTGACCAGAGGCATGTGAATGCCGAAGAAGCCTGCGATGATGACTGCCAGGAAGCAGACCAGTACAGCGATCAGGCCAACAGCCAGGAAACCACCCATAAAGCTGAAGTCTTTGCGGGTAGTCAGTACGTAAGCAGACAGGGCAAAGAAAATCAGGGCTGTGGTACCTAAAGCTTGCATTACGATCTGGCCACCGCCAGCGAGGCCCAGGTAATGGTTAAGCAATGGGCCGATAGATGCGCCCAATAGGCCGGTGAATGCGAAAACAACACCGATGCCGGCGCTGGAATTGGCAGTGCGTGGCAGAACGAACCAAATCAGGGCCAGGGCTCCCAGAGAGCAGATCAGGCTCATGCCGCGGCCCATGCCGACGGCCATAGAGATACCGGCTGTGACAGCACTAAAAAGTACAGTCATGGCCAAGAGGGCATAGGTATTGCGCAACACCTTCGCCGATTCCGAGCGGTCCAGTGCACGGGTATTTGTATAAGCTTGCGGTTGCATTTAGCGACTCCTGCTATTTAATCGATACCGGAATCATATAGCTCGCGGTGGGGACCATCAAGTCGGGAAATCCCTTTTAGGCGCTGGCTATAAATTGAGTTGAGTTCGAAAAACCGCAGTTTTTTCAGGGTTTTAGTCGAATCTTCTCCTGCTATTAATAGGGACCGCTGGAGATTTTTCAAGGGGTTTTGCTTGCTTCGGGCCTAAAAGGCACCTCGATATCGACAATCAAAGGCAGGTGATCCGAAGCTTGCCGGGTCAGCACGGTACGTGGCACTCGCACTTTTTTTATCACAATGCCGGCGCTCAAGAAAATATGATCGATTCGCACCTTGAGAAAAGTGCCTTTAGGGCTATGCCTGGGTGCTTGCTCCTGGGCATCGCGCAGGTAGCCGCAGAGGCGTTTACACTCGGCGGAAGTGGGCAGTGCATTGAAGTCACCGAGTAAAATCCGCTCGCCTTTACAGCGAGGGTTGCTCAGCCATTCTGGTCCCAGCAGGGCATCCACCTGCAGTAACCGCTCTGCGCGCGAGAGTCCGAGATGCGTATTGATCACCTGAATTTTGCTGCCATTATGCTCAACCTCTACCCAAATGGCGCCGCGAGGTTCATCTGCAGCGGGATTGAACAAGCGCCCCTTACCCTTGGGTGGCCCCGGTAAAATTCCTTTTTTGATCAGCTTTGCCGGCAGGTGAGTGAGAATGGCGTCGCCGTAGCGCTCTTCATTGAGGTTAATGGCTGGCTGAAAATGCACATCCATTGAGAGCAACCGTGCCAGCCGCTCAGCCTGATCAAGCCCCCCGGTGCGTTTGCGTTTCACATCCAGTTCCTGCAAGGCGACAATATCGGGGCGGTAGCGGGCGATTACCCTGGCAATACGCTGCGGTGACAGAGTACCGTCGGTTCCTTTACAGCTATGCACATTGTAAGTCATGACTCGCAGAGTTTTTTGTGGCAGCTGGTGCTCATCCAATTTCATCGGGTGGGCGCCGCGCAGGTAGGCCCTCGCAGCAGTGCGTAGATCCTGGGGGCGCCAGTAGCCCAGCCGCGGATCTGGCGGCTGTATATCTTTAGGCATTAGGGCAAAGGCGTGGGTTTCCCTGGGACCGGCGGCACCGTGGCTGCCGTTTTCCATGGCGAAAGTCAGAGGCTGTTCCTCGCTGGAGCACCAGCCGTACATCATAAAGTCGCCGGAGTCGGGGTGGCTGCACAAGCTGATCATGTCGGCAATGGATTGCTCGGGGTAGGGGTGTTCGTCCCCCATCAACTTGCGGCCGTCTTCGGGCAACCTCACCGGGCCGTGTTTCCACCATCCGTGCACCGGGGACTTTGCCGAAGTGGGGTCCACCCGATAGAGCACTAGAGGCACATGGGCCTGTTCAACTATTTTGCGAGCGACCTCTTCGCGGCTGATATTATCCAATTCCAGGTTGTAGAGCATGGCCAGAGGGCCAAGGGCAGTGAGTGCCAAAGGGGTTTTACTGGCGCTGCAATCAATAGACTCCTCCTGCTTTTCTATGTCTTTTTTATCCATCCACTCGCTGCCAAACAAGCGCGCCCGCTCCAGCTGCACGCCGTGCCTGCTTTGGCCTGGCTCAATTTCTGGCGGTTTTGCAAGATCTGACAATGTTTCTGACAGGGCATCGCCAAGGCTGCGGCCAAAGACCTCTTCGTAGGGCTTGGTTTGTTCCTGGCCGTGATCGGAAAAAATCCACACATCGTAGTGGCGTCGATCGGAGGCATGGGCGGCACGCCAAATGCGGGCTATGGCATCGTCGATACCCTTCAATACCCAGTGGGCGAACGCCGAGCGCGGGCCGCGTCGGTGGGACTGCTCGTCATAACCGAGCAAATTGACATAAATAATGGGTAGGCCGCGGCTGATGTCCACCTTGACCCCCATGGTGCAAAATTCTCTTGAGAGAATGGTGATACCGACCCGGGTGGGGACAAACATCAATTCCTTGAGCAAGTTTTGCCCCTGCATCACGCCGCGTATGCAGTCTACAAGGGATAGCAGCAACTCCACCACAATCAGTGCGGCAGTGCGTATCAGACTCCATAAGTTGGTCAGGATGAGAACGGCAATGGTCCAGGGGCTGGCACTGCGCAGGGCTGGGCCCCAGCCCTGATCGGCTGGGCAAAAGTGTGCCTCGCCGGTCTTGGTACCGGCGCGAAACAGGCTCAGGTAGCAACTGCCATCGCGCAGAAGGGGGTCACGCTGTTTGAACATATCCCTGCTTTCCACCAGCGCGGCCACTTCCGGATCGTACATACGGCCGAGTTTTTGGGTTTCATGGATAAGAAAGCCAAAGGCCGGTACAGCCTGGCGCACTCCGTAGAACAGCTCTGCCTGTACAGCGGGGGTGGTGGAGGGAATCCCGGAAAACATGTGTTCCAGGCGGTAGTGTTCTTTGCGGATCAGGCCCTTCAAGAAAGGCATTCGGCCCCCGGAAAGGGCCTTTAAGAGTTCCGGATGTGCCAAACCATCAATCTGGATCAGGATCAAACCCGGTGCGTGGGGTTGACGGCCGCTGGTGGAGAGTCCTAACAGTTTGGCGATCCACTCGCTGCGGCTGAAGCGGCGGCGCCAGCGCCTAATGGAAAGTCCAACTCTGCTTAACATAATGGGCGGCTATGGCTCCGGTGCCTGGCCAAATGCCGCACCGGCGGCTCCGGTCAGACCTTCGATAATCTCCCACTGGGCACCAATAAGATTGCGCATGCGCATCCACTGGGCGAAGAGGGAGTCATCCAGAGCCCATCCGTATTTGAGCAGAGGTTGATAGAGATCCAGCGCTCTCTGTGCACAGCTGTGCATAGAGAAATCCCGTGCGGTGTTTAAGGCTTCTCGGTTGAGAGCCTGGCGTTGTTCCGGGGGTAGCTGGTAAAGCCAGCGGATTGCCTCAATAAAGCTTTCCAGGTTTATTTCCGTCACCAGTCGCCCATTTTTACCATTGCGTACCATTTCCCGGGAGCCGTTGGCATCCAGGGCAATAACCGGTACCCCTCCAGCCATGGCCTCAGAGAGCACTAGCCCCTGAGTTTCACTAGTAGAGGCGAAAACAAAAGTGTCCATGGCGTTGTACATGTCCCGGCGCGCCTCGCCGAGCACTGCACCGGGCATATGCAGACGCTGGGAAAGCCCCCGGCTGGCAAAAATTGCCTGCAGCTCATCCTCAAGAGGTCCGCTGCCGGCAAACAGGAAGTGAGTGTTGCCTTCATCCCGCATAAATCTCGTCACTGCATTGCAGAGGAAACGCAGATTTTTTTCCTGACCAAAGCGGCCCAGATGGCCCACCACAAATGCGGACTTGGGAATACCCAGGCGCCGACGCACTTTGCTGCCGTCGCCGTTGTTATAGTCCTCCAGTTGAACGCCCGTGGGCACCTCGGCGATGGGGGTTTGAACGCCGCGCTCGCGCAATAATTTAACAATGCTGTGGCTGGGTGCCAGTACCAGGCTGGACAGGTTGGCATAGCGTGTGGCTAGCTCAATCACGAAGCGTTTCAGCACTTGAGAGTCAGCGGGTACATAGTGGGTATAGTGCTCATAGAGCGTGTGGTGGGTGAAAACCAGCGGTAGCTCCCGCTGCCGGGCTACCCGAAGGGCAGTCATACCTAGAAGAAAAGGGTGGTGGGCGTGAACGATATCGGGCTTGAATTGATCCAGTCGATCACTCAAATCTGGTGAAAAAGGCAGTGCTACTGAGAAGTCGCTGCCATTGAAATTTTGGATGGCGTGGATGCGTACAACGTGCTTTTCCCCGGAGATTTTCTCTGGAAATTCCGGGGCCACGATCAAAACCCTGTGCCCTCGCTTGCGATATTCTTCGCTGAAAGCAGCGACCGAGTGCGCCACTCCACCGACATGGGGTAAGTAGGTGTTGGTCAGCATGACGATATTCACTGGGATTTTAACTCCACAGATTGCAGCCCCTCGCCAACCAGTGTGGGTGGAAAGCCAATGGGGTTAACAGCAATGGCCGGTGGTTTTCCGTACCAGTCTGCGGTCCAGGAGACCTTTGGGCGGACTCCGGGAGTGATCTCTAGGGAAATCACTCCAAAGCGCGTCGGCGCTGGGCCGAAGCGAATGGGGACCTTGGCAGACGTATCCTTGAGCCATTCCGGCGGTAATCCTGAGACCAGTATCAGGGCGTCCTGTTCCTCTCGCACAAAGCAATTGCGCTGCATGGCGACCCACTCTGCAGCGGCCCAGGCATGCTGCCCGTCGCCCATGCAACCGCCCAGGGAATGGGGGTGGATGGCTTCAGGCCACTGGCCGGTGGGGGAGGCCAGTTTGGCGACACTGCGCATTAACTCCAGGCATCGCCGATCCCCGGCGCGCAGTAAGACCTGGGCAATATGTAGTGTGAGGTAGGCATTGATACCCGAGTGGATCATATCTTGAAAGAAACCGCCGCTGACAAAGCATTTGTCGATCAAAAAGTCAGCCAGGTCGATCAAGCGGGGATCATCCGGGGGGTAGAGCTGTAGTGGATAGCCTGCCACCACGGACCCGATAGCTCCGGCATCCAGGCGCCGGTTGGGAGAGGCCGGCATGGCGGATCTTCCTAGCCGTTCTTGAGCACTGCTGAGGCTTTCGTCAATGGTGCGCTGAAAATCATTGGCGGCGGTGCTGAATCGGTGTGCATTGTCGTCGATGCCTTCTCTGGTGCAGATGGCGGCAGCGGCGTGTAATCCGGCTACTCCCCAAAAGTCATCCCAGTAGTAACAGTCGTTGGGACCCAGGTGCTCTGCACTGAAGCCCGCTGGTAACAGGCCCGCACAGAGGCTGCCATCCTGGGGCAGGCGCTTGTTGATAATCCATCTGGCTCCCTTGAGGATGGGCTCGCACCAGAATTGCTTAAGCGGCTTATTTGCCAGCTGGCAAAATAAGTTGAATATCCAAAGAGCTTCGCCGTTGGAATCCCACTCACCATCCTGGGAGTGAAAAAAACCATCGCGTTTTTGTCGGTGGGGAAACTGATCCAAAGCCCGTTCTGCGCGATCTATCAAGCCTGCGTAAAGCAGTGACTGGATCATAAAGGCGGCATCCCGGAACCAGAATCGCTTGTAGGTGTAGGGGCCTGGGTACACATCTTTGGGGGAGTGCAGAATCAGGGTGCGAATGGCTGAGTCGTAGAGGAACTGGAAGTCCCGGTCTGGAATCTTGAGCGCGCAGTGGCCTGCCAAGCTTTCCGCCCAGCTTTTCGTCTCTGTGTCTTTAGGGGTTTCGCTGTCGAGGGGAATTGAAACTTCCAGCTTCAGGGGTTTGTGACGCTCTAATCGAAACATGGCTGCAGCGGAGGCCATGCCCACATCACATTCACCCTGCATACGCCCAGTTTCGTCTTTCAAGTGCAGGTAAATATCCCCACCGCGATAATCTGAGGCCAAGTGCTTGTCGATGGGTTGACTGAATAAAACCGCTTGCTTGTCTTCAATGAGCCACCCTCGGCCTTGGTCATTGAGGCGCACCTTGTGTACAAAACTGACCCCCTCTGGATTACATGGGCGCAGGACTACCAGTAGCCAGCCGCTGTTCCGGCAACTGGCGGTAAGTTTGATGTTGCAGTGGGGGGCTCCATCAATGGCTTCTACGGCTACAGTGTTGCGCAGTTTGAGTCCGTGGCGAGCGGATTCCGTGACCACAGAGAGGTGATCATCCAGTTCTTGGTGTTGCTCACAGTAGGTGAGTGAGGCGGGAGTTAATTCCTCGCCACCGTCGCCGATTACCCAGGCATCAATAGACCACCCATCGTAATAAGGTGTGACCAGGCCACGGGGATCGACCACCGGCAAAGCCTCACAGTCTGGCAACCCCACAGCGGTCCAATTGCGGTGGCTGAGGTTACAGTGGGTAATAGAAAAAGCCCGGGGGATAAACGAATTATCTCGTGGGTCAAACTGGCGTTGTATCCAATAGGGCCAGACCCAGTCCAGGTTGTGCTGGATTACCTTGCTATTGATCAGTGCACGGGCGTGAAATACCGCACCCGCACGCAGTAGCTCAATGGGCTCGCTGACTTCTGAGGGTTCGGCGAAGCGCTGCAAGCGAGCCATCAATGTCAGCGGATCAAGAAAACCGTGGGCGGTGGCAAATCGGCGTACGAAGAAGCGCCACGGTAGCCATTTCATCCAGGGCATCAGAGATCCTCTTCTTTCACGATCTTCTTCAGGGCGCGTCGCGCCATGCGTGTGAGGCCGATCAAGGCCAGTACAGCCAGTACAAAGCCCATGATGTAAAGCGCCCATTGCACCGTAGTGCGCTCCTCCACCTCACCCAGGGACGTTAGATCCGCGGCGATGGAGCCTACATACACATTGTTCAGGGTAAGGGGAATTACCCCCAACGCGTTGCCCAGTATGAAATCCCGCAAGCGAACCGGTGTCAGCCCAAAGAAATAGTTGGAGAGCTTGAAAGGGAACAGTGGTACCAGGCGGGTTAACATGATCATCTGCCAGCCCTCACGACGAATCACTTCGCCCACCGTGGCGGGCTTTATGTGGGACATAATCCAGCGTGATGGCCTCTCTCCGAGCAAGTAGCGGGCAATCAGAAAGGCCAGGGTTGCGCCTAGGACGGTTCCCACCAGTACCAACAAAGTGCCTTTGATTACTCCAAATACAAATCCTGCGCCCATGGTGAAAATAACACCAGGCAACAACAATACGATCGCTAGGGCAACGATTAACACGAACAGCAGGCTGGTTTGCCAGCCCTGCTCATTGAGCCACTGGAACAGTTCGATCAGTCGCTCATCCAGGTTGAAATACATCATCAGGCTGAGTGCACCGGCCACGGCGATCAGGCAAATCAGAATCACAATTACCGGTAGGAATTTCACCGCCATAGAACTGCTCGGGAGCCAACAACAAGCGGTTTTGATCGCCGCCAGTTATTAGCCTAGCCAATGGAAAAGGGCAGGTGAAACTTCATTGTGGCGCATCCGGATTTTATCGGGCGCTAGCACCTAGAGAAGGATTCATTGGCGGGGAAATGGCTCAGGCAGATATAAAAAAAAGAAATATATCGGGGAAATACACTGGTTGGCGTGGGGATAGGCGTGCTGACTAAGCGGTGAGCATGAAGCACATATACTTACTGGAATAATTGCATATTGTGCGGGTGTGTGCTGCTGCCAGGAAGGGGTGATCGTTGTTCAAGGGCGGGTTCGCAATATGGATCTTTATCGGCGCTGCCTGGAGCTCTGCCCCTGAGCCTGTGCTTCCGCTCAATGATGCAGTACAAACGGCCATTCGTACCAACCTGCGGGTGCAGGGCGCGGCTCTAGAAGTTGATGAGGCGGGTGACATGGTTGAGGCGCTAAAGACACGCCGTTACCCGCGATTGGAACTGAATGCCGCCATCAATCACAACCTCACCACCCAGAGCTATACCTTCCCTGAGGGTAGCCTTGTTCCCGATTCTGAAATAGGACCAATCCCACCAAACAATGTGGAGATCACCACCGAGCAGGGAACTACTGAGATCGTCTCCTTCAGTGCGCGCCAGCCTCTTACCCGTCTCTACACTATTGCCTTGGAAATCTGTGAGGGCTATGTCACCACTGCGATGGCGGTGCAAAAAGTGCGCTGGACGCAGCAGGATGTCGCTTTTTTGGTAAAGCTGCAGTATTTCGAGGTGGGTAGGATTATCGGTGACCTCCAGGCAATTGATGAATCTATTTTGTTCTTGAGTTCCCTGAGTGACCTTGTGCGCAATTATGTCGACCAACAGGTGGCTCTGGAATACGAGTTGCTGGATGTACGTGCCCGCTTGGCCCAGCGCCAACTGGAGCGTCAGCGCAGGATTGATGAGATGATTACGGCCAAGGAGCGACTCAATGCGCTATTGGGGCGCGATGTAGAAACGCCATTTAGCGTCGAGCACCTCCCTGTACCTCATCAAGTCGTGTATGACACCGATGCATCCCTGGTGTTGGCCTTTGATCAACGCCCTGATTTTATTGAATCACTGTTGGCCATTGAGAAGGCTGAATACAGCTACGATGTTAAGAAATCTGAATATATTCCCGATATAGACTTTCACTTCAGCTATCTCAAGCTCTTTAACGTAAGCCTAGTGCCCGATGCCGAGGCAATCGTTGCTTTAGATTTACGCTGGGAGATTTTTGACTGGGGACGCAAGCGGGATGAGCTGGCCAGCCGCGCGAGTAAAATTGCTGGGGCCGAAGTTAGAGTGGGGGAGTTGCGCGGTCAAATTGAAGTAGAAGTGCGCGACAGCTTGCGCAAGTTACGGACTGCGCAGGAATCGGTAGCTGTAGCCCGAGAATTACAAGCGGCATATCGGGAAAAGTTACGGGTAATGATCAACCGCTATCGTGAGCAAACGACGCTATTAACCAACGTACTGGAAACGGAAACCCAGCTCGATCGCGCCAACAGCGATTACAACAAAGCGGTACTTTCTGTCTGGAGGGCGTTAGCCGAATACGAAAGAGCGGTGGGGGAGGTGTAACGATGTTGCGTTTACCCCTTTTACTGATGTTTCTGCTCTTACTATCGGCCTGCCAAAGTGAGCCGCCGGGGAAAAGTCCGGTGCCTGTGCAAGCTACAGTGGCTCGTACAGAAAGTGGTATTGAAGGTTATCCATACTCTGCTGTGGTCCACCCCTATACGCAGGTAGATGTAGCATTTCGAACAGAGGGGTATATCGATGAAATTCCAACTCGCCGGGTTCTTGGAAAAATAAGAATATTGCAGGGCGGGGACCGAGTGATTCAGGGAGAGCCCCTGGCTATCGTCAACGACGAGCAATACAGAGACAAGGTGGTTGAGGCGGCAGCGAATGTCAGTAAAGCAGAGGCTGCCCGGAGGAAAGCAGATCTGGACTACAAAAGAGCTTCGGCTCTTTTTGCCACCGCAAGTATCACGGCGCCGGATTACGACGCCGCCCGGGAGGAGTATGAGATATCACAGGCCTCTGTTGTAGGTTCTAAGGCACGCCTGGATAACGCTAAAGAGAATCTCAATGACACGGTATTACGTTCACCCCTTACCGGAATTATTCTTCAACGCAATATAGAGGTCGGCACTCTGGTGCAAAGGGATACGGTTGGTTTTGTGGTTGCCGATATCTCTCGTGTCAAAGTGGTTTTTAATGTGCCCGATGTGGTGTTGAGCTTTGCCAAACTGGGTAGTGTTATCTCTATGATGACAGAGTCCCAACCAGGCAAGACTTTTACTGGCCAGGTCACAGAAGTTTCCCCGAAAGCAGAGGAACGCACCAGAGTTTTTGCCATTACCGTAACCGTGCCTAACCCCAATGCAATATTAAAACCGGGCATGATTATGAGTCTTTTACTGGACAAAATGCGGCCTCAGCCAAACCGGGTTGTGGTGCCCCTTTCATGTTTGGTCCCGCAGTCAAATGAGTCGGAAGGCTTTGCCGTTTTTGTATTGGAAATTGACAACAATGTTTTACAGGCAAAGCTGCGCAGAGTGGTTCCAGGGCCGGTAGTGGGTAACAACATTGTTATTTTACACGGCCTCAAGGAGGGGGAGCGGGTTGTGTCTAATGGCGCGTCACAGTTACAGGATGGTCAGACGGTAAGGATAGTGCCCTAGTGCCTCAAGGGAATATCAATGGTGGTTAAAGACGAAAAAACCAGAGAAGAAATTCTGGAAGCTGAAAGTGAGCACCGCTTTAATACCGCTCGCTTTTTTGTCGATAACTCCTCCATTTCATGGGCGCTATTGGTTGGGGTTATGTTTTGGGGGCTTATCTCTTATATCGCGATGCCCAAAAGTAAGGATCCAGATATTCCCGTCCGTATAGCTACAGCAACAACCAAATGGCCAGGGCAAAGTGCCATCAAAGTTGAGGAGCTGGTAACACGACGAATAGAAGATGCCATCGCCCAGAGTGAATATCTCTACCAGCCAGATGCGCGCTCCTTTGCAATAAAATCCCTGACCCTTAACGGTGTGTCCGTAGTGCAAACTCAGCTTGCCCCCCACACCGATGTCACCAAGGCATTTAATGATATAAACCTGAAACTTATTGACGCGCAGAGTCAACTGCCTTCAGGGACACAGGCTACTCAATTCAATGATGAATTTGGGGATACGGCTGCCGTGCTTTTGGCCGTAGCCAGCCCAAGGGCCGGAGCTACTGAAATTAGCCTCCGGGCAGAAAACATTCGAGAAGCATTATCTGAGGTTCGCGCCAAGTATAAAAACCAGGGAGTAGAACAGAGGGTCAGTATTATGGTGGCCCTGCCGCTTTCAGTGCACGGGGTGAATAGCTTGGCTGCCTTCAAGGTCTTTTCCCGCTGGATGGAGAAACAGGGTTATGGCACTGCATTTAAAATTCTGTCGGGCCCCGGTTATATCGGCGTAGATTTTACCTCTGATAAAAGCGATGAAGAGTTGATGCGCGCGGGATATCGTTTTTTAAATGAGCGACTTAGTGCACAGAAATTTTTTCCCGACTCCTGGCAGCCTTTTCTTGTGCGAGATATTGCTAAAACTCGTGAGCGTCTTGCCGAAGTGGCTGGGGCAAAATACAGCTATCGGCAGCTGGATGATTTCTCCGATCTCATCGCTGCGAATATTCGCACTCTCCCGCAGGTAAAGCGGGTACTGCGTTCCGGGGTGCTGCAACAGCAAGTCGATTTGGTTTATTCCCAGGAGCGGCTTGCTTCTTACGGCCTGCGCCCGGATATGATTGGCCCAATACTCAATGCCCGCAATACAACCATTCCTGGCGGCAATCTGACTGTTGAGGATATGGATGTCGCAATATTTCCCAGTGGGGACTTTAGCAATTATGAAGAAATTGGGGATGTACCTATCGCTTTGAGTGATGATGGTACTCCGGTGTACCTACGGGGTGTACTGGATGTTTCAATGGGGTATGAGTCGCCACCAGAGCTATTAAATTACTATGTCAGCAAATCTAAACACGATGGAACATGGCAACGGCATCGCAGCGTCAACTTATCGGTACAGATGCGTGATGGTGAGCAAATCGGCGAGCTAGGCAAGGTACTCACAAAGTTACTGGAACAGGTTAGAGCCGACTTGCCGCCAGATTTAATTATTGAAAAAGTATCTGATCAGCCCAGACAAGTAAAGGAAAGTGTGGGGCTTTTTATTGAGGCGCTGGTTGAAGCCATTATCCTTGTGGTTATTGTCGCTTTTATCGGGTTTTCTGATTGGCGTTCCGCCGTCCTACTGATGATCTCAATCCCGATTACCTTGGCAATGACCTTCGGCTTTATCCAGTTTATGGGGGTGGATATTCAGCAAGTCTCTATTGCAGCATTGATTATTGCCCTTGGGCTTTTAGTGGATGATCCTGTTGTTGCCGGGGATGCCATCAAGCGACAGATGGCCGCGGGTAAACCATCGTTTATTGCTGCCTGGCTTGGTCCAACCCTACTCGCGAAAGCCATTTTCTTTGCGACGCTCACCAATGTGGTTGCGTATTTACCTTTCTTACTACTAACCGGAAATCAAGGTGATTTTTTGCACAGTTTGCCAATTGTTATGGCCTGCGCATTGATCGCCTCCCGGATAGTTTCTATGACTTTTCTGCCTTTCATAGGAAATCTTCTCTTGCGTCCACCGAAGCGTACAGAGCCAACACTGGAGGAGAGACGGAAACATGGGCTTACAGGTGTGTACTATCGAACCGCCAGCTGGGCTATAGATCACAGGAAACTTGTACTACTGGGATTTCTACTTTTTCTGATTGCGGGAGTGGTATTGAAAACGCAGTTGAAAAATGCCTTTTTTCCAGATGACATTCAATATTTGTCCTATGTGGATGTCTGGTTGCAGAATGATGCAAGCATTGATGCAACAGATAATGTTGCCAAACAAGCGGAGCAGGTGATTAGACAAACAATAGAAAAGTATCAAAAAGAAAATGGTGGGAATTCTGATGAACCAATTCTACAGGCACTGAGTACTACCGTTGGTGGAGGGGCACCGCGTTTTTGGTATACAGTGAACCCTCGGCCACAGCAAGCTAATTATGGTCAAATTATTATCCGTATCAATGATAAAAATCTGACTCCAAAGTTGGTGCCGTTTATTCAGGAAGCACTCAGTAAGAATATCCCCGGAGCCGATCTGGATGTGCGCCAACTGCAAACTACCCCGGTAGATTATCCCTTTGAAATAAGGGTGTCGGGGCGTGTGACAACCGGTTCTGAGGAAGAGCGTAAGGATATTATTATCTTGCGAGATGTTGCCGAGAGAGTGAAAAATATTGTACAGAAATCGGCATATGCTCGCACGGTTCGCCAGAACTGGGGAGAGAGGAGTCTTGCGGTTTATATGAATGTTCTTGAAGACCGGGCAGCGATGTCTAGAGTCACTAATGCGGATATTGCCCAGGCTTCATCAACGGCAATTAATGGTAGTGAGGTATCCACATTACGGGAGGGGGACAAAGAAATACCAATCGTTATTCGCCTCCGACTGGATCAGCGTGGGCAATTGCAGGATATTAACAACCTTTATGTGTTTTCATCAGATACGGAAGTAAGAGTTCCCCTAGAGCAGGTGGCTACAACAAGAATTGACTTTAGAACTGAGCGAATTCGTCGTTTGGAAAAATTTCGCACGATTTCTGTTTTTGCGTACCCTTATGCAGGATTTATTGCCTCCGATATTATGGGAGATGTAAAAGATGAATTAGATGCCTTGCAAAAGACGCTGCCCAGTGGTTATCAAATACAAGCTTCTGGAGATGCGGCTAACTCAACACATGGGTTTGCACAGCTACTCATGATACTTGGTGTTTCCTCGGGGGCCATTTTTTTGGCTCTGGTTTTCCAGTTTAGTAACTTATTGAAGCCCTTGGTGGTATTTGCCACCGTACCACTGGGTATGGTGGGTGCCCTTGCCGCGCTTTATGTTACTGGCCAGCCATTCGGGTTTATGGCTTTTCTGGGGATAGTAAGCTTGGTAGGGGTAATTGTCAGCCATATTATTGTCTTGTTTGATTTTATAGAAGTGCGTCATGCCGCAGGCGATCCTTTCAGAGAGGCATTGTTGGACGCGGGGATCCTACGACTAAGACCAATCCTGATCACAATAGCGGCTACTACCTGCGCCCTGGTGCCTCTCGCTTTCCATGGTGGTCCTCTTTGGCAGCCTTTATGTTTTGCCCAGATAGGAGGCTTGATATTGGCAACCTGCGGTACTTTGCTACTGGTGCCGGTGCTTTATACCGTGATGGTGGTGGATTTAAAGTGGATTCACTGGCACGAGAGGGGTTCAGGCGCGGAAGACGGCAGTAGAAACATGGTAGAAGCATAAGAACTCTACTTAGCCACCAGTGTCCTTCAGCGGGATTAGTCACCTCATATCGCTTAATTGGTCTGGTATTGACTATGGTTGGAGCCTAAACCTTAATTCCCCAACAGAGGAAGCCCGATGCGCCTGTTAATGAAAATCCTGATCCCCGTTAAGAGTGGCAATAATGCTATCGCAGACAAGTCCATGCCGAGAGCCTTCAATGATTTTATCGCTTCGGCTGAGCCTGAATCCTCCTATTTCTTTTTAGAGGATGGTAAGCGCGCGGCTATTTTTATTCTTGAGGAGAAGCGGCAGGATCATCTGATGGCTTATAACGAAAAGTTTTTTTCAGCTCTGGGTGCGGAAATTTGGATTACCCCAGTGCTAAATCAAAAAGAACTACAAAAACACCTTTAAGTCTTGACGTAGGCAAGTTTGATTTCTCCGAAAGAGCGTAGTTGGGGCTTAAGCTTCGCGACACTAGACTAGCGTTTTAGTTTGTTTACAGTTTAAGTCTCTCGCTTCGGACTGTCCGGGCATCTAAATTTATTAGGATCTGCTTATGCCTACAAATGGTAATAAACGGATTGGAGAGTCACTAATTGGTTTAAGCGGTCTATTGATAGTTGTCATTTCCACATTCTCAGCCGGCACTATGGCGTTTGATACCGCCCCTTTAAATGGTTTTAGTGCCTCTAAATGGTCAACGTCTCATAGGTTAACGACATGGCCAACGCCTAATAGGTTAACGACTAGTTACTATCTAAAGAAGCTTCCTTTGGGTGGCACTAGCCCGGTTCCAGTAATATGTTTGTCTAAGAGGAAACTGTTAGCCGTTTCACCCATTGGTTTTTTCTCAGATCAGCCCGCGTTAACCACGTTACGCTGGGCTATCCCTTCTAGGGCCATTGCTAGAGGGGGCGCGACATCGCAAAGGATTATAGCTTTGCCTATTCGCCACTTTGATGCGGTAATAGATAAAGACTTTAAAGCAAATTTGGCCCGCAAAAGATACCATCGCATCTGTGACCGTAAGGTTCCCAGAGATCTTAACCCCTGTGCTGAGGCTCGCTGGCATTATCGGCAAGCCAAGGCTTGCTTGGCAGCCCGAGAAAAGTGGGAGATTAAATGGGGAACCGCAGAAACTACAGAACCCCATGCGCGGGCTCTAGAGAATGTCAGAGCCAGAGTGAAAAATGCTGGTAAAGCTCAGCTTCGGTTTTGCAGCCTTAGAGATCAAAACTAAAGCTCGAATAATAGATAAGAGAGTATTCGAACCCCTCTGCTGATTACTTTTGAGTTGTCTAATCATTTCTTAGTCAAGATACTTTTATTTTCAGGCTGCCCGCTAAGAGCTCTTTATCGTCAACCCTTCCACCAGTGACTCAATGCTTCCCCATCTGTAAACTACTTCCTGATGAAATTAATTGATATGGGCGGGGCTTGTGGAAGAGCGAGTATTGTTGACCGGTGCCAGTGGCTTTATTGGAAGTGCTCTTTTATCAGCCCTGCGATCTAAAAGGGTTAAGGTACTGCCCGTGTATCGCCATGAGGTAGAAGGGGGGCTTTATGTACCTCGCATAGATGCGGAAACTGACTGGGGTACCACACTGAACAACATTGATGTGGTGATCCATACTGCCGCGAGAGTTCATGTGATGCAAGAAAGTGCTGTCGACCCCTTGGCAGAGTTTCGCAAAGTGAACTTGGAAGGTACCTTACAACTGGCCCGCCAAGCTGCATCTTCAGGAGTAAAAAGGTTTATTTTCTTAAGCTCTATTAAGGTGAATGGGGAATCCACTACTGGCAGAGGCCCATTTACCGCAGAGGAGCCCTCAAATCCTGTAGACCCCTATGGGATTTCAAAAAAAGAAGCTGAGGATGCCTTGATCGCTCTGGCAGAGGAAACTGGCCTGGAAGTGGTTGTTATTCGTCCACCACTAGTCTATGGACCTGGAGTAAAAGCTAACTTTCAATCCATGATGCGTTGGCTGCAGAAAGGTATTCCACTGCCGTTAGGTTCAATTAACAATCGGCGCAGCCTGGTTTCTGTCTATAACTTGATCGACTTGATCACAGTTTGTATTGAACACCCGAACGCAAGAAATCAAGTCTTCCTTGTATCTGATGGTCTTGATATGTCTATCACGGATTTATTGCGGCGGCTTTCAAGGAGCCTAAGATGCCGGGCTCTATTGATACCTGTGCCAGCATCTGTTCTGATCTTTACTCTCTCCCTACTGGGGAAAAGGGCTGTTGCCGATCGTCTATGTGGTTCTTTGCAAGTGGATATTGGAAAAACTATGAACCTGCTTGATTGGCAGCCACCGGTATCGGTAGAAGAGGGGCTTGCTAAGACTGCTGAAAGCCTGCAGAAATCTTAGTTTATAGATTATAGAAGCCTGGGAGTATCTGAATGATCCCGCCAGGCTTTCGGCTCTATTTTTTTGGGAGTGTTCAGACTATTCACAAACCTGTTATGAAGACTTTGCCTCGTTAAGCAAGCCAGGCGCTGAAGTCTGTATAGGTATTCCGGAGCTACTCAGAGATCCCACAATTTAAAGGTCACACAATAAGTAATTGTGATGGCCTTCCAGTTTTTAGCCCCGTCTATTGACAATACTGGAGTAAAAACCCATCAGATAAGAGCTGGGCACTTCGATAACCGAGCGATGACCTGACTTTGCATAAAGCTTCACTCTAAGGCTTTCTCGCTTCTTGAGAGCATTGGTGATCTGATTTTCACTCAATGTGACTTCCAGAGTTTCTTCAAGCATGCATTTAAATGCTGATGCACAGTTGAGGACTTTTCGATCGAGTTGGGATAGCTCAACTTCGTTTCCACCACTAAATGTGGCTGTGTCATAGTTGCGCCAGTTTTCCCGGTATGTGATATCAATACGCAGTTGGTATTGGGGGCTTCCGCCATTCTTGGGGGCAAGAGCACGTAGCATATAGTAATACAGGTTGTGATCCGAGCCATCGGTGGTTGCCTGCATTGGAGGGCCGCTATATTCAGTTGCGTTATTTTCGGAACTATTATGTATCGTTACCGCCTGACGAACTTCACTAGCACTTTTTTGTGTGATGCTTGTGGTGGCGCTACATCCAGCTAGTAAGACAGCTGACAGGTAGGTGGTGAACTTAGTCATAGATCTTTTCCCAGTTTATTCGGGTTCTTTTATGGGGGGAGTATCTCATATTTGACGCTAATTGTAGGGATTGATGCATTTTTTTTGACAAATGCCAGCGATAAAGTTTTGCATAAGATTTGAAAGACCAGGATGCTAATGAATCAGTTAAGCCTGTTAGAACATATAGTATGAGCAAGCTTAGAGAGGTTAGGCGTAACGTTCGTTAAGGGTATTTGTAAGGCTATGAATAGGATAATGGCAGTAGGACATGAGCAGTCAATATCTGTATTTGCCTAAAGGAAAGGAAAGCCACTAGCAATCCGTTCTCATTTTTTTCGAAAAGAAGGATTATCTTGCTCTTTTTGTGTCTGTTCGGATAAGTGTCTTGGGGGGTGAAATTTTATATAGGTTTAATACTTTACTTGGGGGAATTTGTTTGTGGTATGTTATTTTTGATAAGACACAAGTCTCTCTAAATAGAATTTGCAGCTAGCTTATGATGGTAGAGTCAAACTTAAGGTTTGTGCTTATACTTTGTATGTAGGGTAGAGGTGCTGAAATGAAAATCAAGCATTCTGTAGTCATTTTCTTTTTGTTAGTAGTGGCTCTAGGTTTGCTGGTTTTTTCTTACAATTATGTTTTTGTTCGCGGTATCAAGTTTGATTCCCAGCCAATTACAGAGGAGTTAATAAAAAGCAATGAGGCGTTAGAGAAAAAGGAAACAATTAATATTCTGATCATTGAAGGGGGTGGTGTCAGGGGGCTTATTCCTCTCTATGTGATACAGCATATTGAGAAACAATTGGGGAAGCCTGTAGAGGAAGTGTTCGACGTCTTTAGTGGAGTTTCAACAGGTGCGATTATTGCCACCAGCTTGAATATTCCCCTTTCTCAATTGGGTCGGCTTGATTTTGATCATGACAACATTTCCTCAAGAAGTGAAAGGTTAATAAAGGTATATGAAAAAGAAAGTGAGTTTTTGTTTTCAGTGCCCTGGTATCATAATGCCTTGACATTAAATGGATACCTCTCGCCGCAATTTATGGGTGCCCATCTTTCAGAAGTCTTGGAGAGAAATTATTCTCCGGCGATGAATTTCACCAGCTTAAATAACTATGTGATTATCCCGTCGCTGGATGTACATAATGGAAGGTTGCATCTATTTAAGAATAGAGGGATAAAAGCTTTAGATCTGCCTACTAATACGCTTTATCAGCTTGTTGCTGCTGCATCTAGTGCGGAGGCTTTTTTTACCCCTGTTGATTTTGTGGGGCCAGACAAGAAGATTACCCATCGTTACTTTGCAGATGCTGCAATCACGGCTAATGATCCGGCTAACGTCATCTTGCATGATGTAATAAAAAATTTTCCAGGCAAAAACTACTACTTGCTGATTCTTGGTTCCGGAATACACCCAGTTCATACTATGGGTTTTGATTATAGAAGTCTAAAGAGTTGGGGGAAATTACGCTGGTTTCATGATGCAATATTTAGCATGACACGATCAATGGATTATCAGCAGATATTTTCTCTGGAAATTGCCGAGTCTTTGGCGCCCTCGCGGGTGAATTATGATTATCTTAATGTTGAGCTTATTGACCCCTTTGTGGGTCCTTTTGATTACAAATCAATTGACAAGCTTAAGATTCTTTCAGATAGGCTTATTGACGAAAATGAAGAGGAGATTGATAAAATAGTGGATTATCTGAAGGGTGAAGGCAGCTGATACACCCCTCTTAAATTTTCCTTCTTCTTTTAACCATCTTATTAGTGTGGTTCAGGCCACACTTTACGGTGAATTTCCATGTGCTACTCCTTTACGGTCCCTAGTGACAAGACGCTGTCATCACTACCTGTAGGGTTTAGAGCGGATGTGAATGCCTGGAACCAATTCCGCTTCAACCAGAAGTGGGAGAGCTGCTCTACTAAAGCAGAGGTTCGCCACACTCTCGGTTTGAAGGGGTTACCTCGTGTCAGTCAATTCCGCCTTGCAGGGCCAGGCGAAAGAGTATACCCCCGCTATTTTGCTCCGGGTATAGTATGTGATGGAGGTAAGAATTGGTTGCGCCCGCTACGTTACTCGATACGCCCATCTAACTCGGCTTGGGATCTAGCGACAAAATACAGTCTATACAACGCTCGGCTAGATAGATTACTTGAAGCAAAAACCTGGCGACCCCTGATTGGCCACCAGCATGGGATATTACCATTCACGAGCTTCTTTGAGTGGGTTGAACACAAGGGTAAGAAAGCTCAGGTCCAGTTTACCCCAAAGGGTAAAGATTTGATGTGGGCACCAATCCTTTGGGACTACTGGGAATCATTGGGAGGAGAGGTTGGTAACTTCTCATGCACCTTGATTACCGATGATCCAGCTCCAGAAGTTGAGGCGGTTGGCCATGACCGTAGTCCAGTTTTTCTAGGGGCGGATCATATGTTGACTTGGTTAAATGCTGAATCTAAATCAGCTGAGGGTTGGCAAAATTTCTTGGCTGGGCATCGTGAGCCGGTAGCTTATCGTCACCACAGGATGGTATGAGCAATGGAAGCCGCTTGCTCAAGGGCATATCCTGCTCGGTAGGTCTTTATTTTTACATGCTGCGCTCATGAGCAGTATGCGCTGCCCTTATGAAGCTCCCCTTCTTTTTTGTATTGGTAGTTATGGCGCTGGACGGTCAGCTGACTTGTTAAAGTTATTGATGGGGGGGCGAGAGTAATTACTGGCAGTCAATGAAAATATCCGCCAGTTCCTATCCGGGATAGGTATGAACTGATTGCGGAAGGACTGCCACGGTGCCAATTCGATTCGGCAGGGGCGGAGCGACTTTTGCTGTGAAGATCTTACAAAAGTTAAGTGGGGGAACACAAAGGGCACAAACAAAAAAGCCCTGAAAAATCAGGGCTTTCTGCATGAATAATGGCGGTGGGGCAGGGATTCGAACCCTGGGACCTGTTACAGTCAACGGTTTTCAAGACCGCCGCTTTCGACCACTCAGCCACCCCACCAAATTGTGCTGTGCATTATACATAGCTTCGTGCTACATACAAGTGCCGTTTTAAATTTTTTCAATTAGTTCAATGGGTTAGGTGATTTATTAACCAGTCAAGGGCAATTCTTCAGATGTAAAAAGCCGCCAGCAGTACAACTGCTGGCGGCTTTGATGGTTGCTTAGCCTGCTTCTGCAGAATTGTGGTCAGTATTAGCCTGTGTTACTTGACGTGCCACACGCGGGTCATTGGCTGGGCGTGCAAGTGCACGAGGACTGTGCTGGATGGCCGCTGGTTGAGCGGTGTCTAGCGGCTGCTGGGAGCCTATGTCACGATGCTCTGTCACGATTGCCAACTCCAGCAATGGCTTGGGGTTGATGCGCGGGTCGTTGCCGGCGCGTCCCTGAGTTGCCGGCGTAGCGATTTCCTCAGAAGCTTTAGCTTCTGCAGCCATCATTTCCTCTCTGGCGATAGCGTCGCCTTGCTTTACCGATGCTTTTGCGGCTTCACTGGCTTCTTTTAGGGCAGTTTCTTCAGCATCTTCAGTTGCTGCGGTAGCCTCCAGGTTAGTAGCAGGTGCCGACACTTTTGTGGCTTGTACTTCTTGAGAGGCTTTGGGGGTTACCAGGGTAGGAGAGGGTTGCTCTTCTCTGGTTGCAGTAGCCTTTTCAGGTGTTACTGATTGCTGAGCGGGTGCCTCGTTTGGGATTGCTGGCTGTGCCTTTGGAGAGGCCTCTGCAACTGGCTTTACTTCCGCTTGGCTTTCAGAAACCTTAGGCGCAAAAGGCTTTTGCTCAGGAGCCTTCACTACAGGCTTGGGCTCGGTTACCTGGGTGGGCTCGGGAGCTTTTTGCTCTTTGTGCTTGGGCTTCGCCGCCTCACTCACAGGAGCTTCGCTTAAGTTTTTGGTTGCGGTATCCCTGGATTTCCTGGCTTCACTTTCCGCTTCGTCAATCGCTTCATTGACTTCGCGATTTAGCTCTTCCTGGCTCTGAGCTACGGCTGTGGCGGCAGTGTTTTCTGTACGGCGGCCACGACGACGAGCTTGTGGACGGCCGCGAACATTGCTGGGGCGACGTGCCGGGCGATCCTGATCGGCGCTTTCATCTACCTGTGCGATGTTTTCGTTAGTGTTACCCTCGGAGACGTTGTCGCGATTTTCATCTTTACGGCGATTGTCTCCACTGCGGCGGCGGCGGCGACGGCGCTGTCCTTCACCGCGGTCGGCTCCGCTATCACGCTCATCGAACGACTTTGCGGTCTGCCTGGCTTCGCGCAGGTCATCGCTCTTGCTATCTTCGCGGCGATCGTCTTTGCGGCGAGCCTGGCGCTCATTGCGATTACCCCGGTTACCACCGCGCTGATTGCGATTGCGATTACGGTTGCGCTGGTAATCTTTACCGCGGTTTTGGGACTTCTGATGTTTCTTGGGCTCTTCTTCTTTACTGGTGAAAAGCTCAGCAATAGCGCTTATCAGGCGGCTAAACAGACCTGGCTCCGGTTTTTTCTCCGGAGTCGGGGCCGGTGCGGTGTGCGCGAGCGGCTGTACAACAGGTTGTGCTTGCGGGCGCTTTGGCTGCTCTTCTTTCTTGGTGACAGTTTCCTCTACGCTTCCAGATATTTTATAGGAGGTTTCGAGGGTAGATGTGTCGTCATCGCGTAGGCGCTGAACCTCAAAGTGCGGCGTTTCAATTTCCGCATTAGGTACGACCACTACGCGGGTTTTATTGCGTGACTCAATTTGGGAGATCGCCTTGCGCTTCTCGTTGAGGAGGTAGGTGGCAACGTTTACCGGGGTAATTGCGCGAATCTCTGCGCTGCGCTCCTTCTTGGCCTCTTCTTCTACTAGGCGCAAGATAGAGAGGGCCAGAGATTTGGTGCCGCGAATAGTGCCTTGGCCGCTACAGCGGGGGCAAACGCGGAAGGTGGTTTCACCAAGAGATGGGCGCAGGCGCTGGCGTGACATTTCCAGCAAGCCGAAGCGGGAGATGCGGCCAACTTGTACACGGGCGCGGTCCATGCTGAGAGCTTTCTCCATGCGCTTTTCAACTTCGCGCTGATTGGATTTGCTTTGCATGTCGATAAAGTCGATCACGACCAGACCGCCCATATCGCGCAGGCGCAGCTGGCGGGCAATCTCATCGGCGGCTTCCAGGTTGATGTTGCGCGCGGTCTCCTCAATGTCTCCGCCTTTGGTGGCGCGGGAGGAGTTGATATCAATGGAGACCAGTGCTTCAGTCACATCAATAACGATTGAGCCACCGGAGGGAAGTTTTACTTCGCGTTCAAAGGCGGTCTCAATCTGGCTTTCGATTTGGTATCGGTTGAAGAGCGGAATGCTATCTTCGTAGAACTTTACCTTGTGGGCGTAGTGGGGCATTACTTGTTCAGCAAAGCCCTTTACTAGTTTAAAGGCATCCGCATCATCAACAATAACTTCACCAATATCATCGCGCATGTAATCGCGAATCGCCCGGATGATTACATTGCTTTCCTGGAAGAGGAATTCGGGCGCGTTATTTTTGTCCGCTGATTCTTTGATTAAGCTCCACAGTTGCAGGAGGTAGTTGAGATCCCATTGCAGCTCTTCGCCACTGCGGCCCACACCGGCGGTGCGTACAATCATGCCCATGCCAGAGGGGACATCCACGCTGGCTAGGGCGTCACGTAGCTCAGAGCGTTCATCGCCCTCAATGCGACGGGAGATGCCGCCGGCACGGGGGTTGTTCGGCATTAGTACCAGATAGCGCCCGGCGAGACTGATAAATGTGGTGAGGGCGGCGCCTTTGTTGCCGCGCTCTTCCTTATCTACCTGTACAACAACCTCCATCCCCTCTTTGACGACATCTTTAATCTTGATGCGGCCTTCGATGTCCTTGGGTTGCTTGAGGAAGTATTCTCGGGAAATTTCTTTCAAGGGAAGGAAGCCGTGGCGCTCTTCACCGTAGTCGACGAATGCGGCTTCAAGCGAGGGTTCTACACGGGTGATTTTACCTTTGTAGATGTTGGCTTTTTTCTGTTGACGGGTGCGATTTTCAATATCCAGGTCATAGAGCCACTGGCCGTCCACCAGTGCTACACGCAACTCCTCAGGCTGGGTTGCGTTGATCAACATTCTCTTCATGCGTGTCGATTTCCTTGCGTTGCGCAAAGGTGAGACACCGCTCATTGCAGGCTTGCTTATGGGCCGCCAAGAGGAGATGACCTGGTGGCGGGGCAGGGAAGTTAGAGAGGCTGTCTGTTCCGCAAATTCAGTCTACGCGGCCTTTCGAGACGAGCGTTCGCCCAACATTCCACTGCAAAAACTCCGGATATGCGATGCTGTGCTGCTATCCGTTGGCACTTACCAGTACCTTTCTTCCTTTAGTACCTTACGTTTAGTACTGCCCTGTACCGGGGCCGTGGGTTTCCATGGCCGGGTTGGGCGCCACCCTTGGGTCAGTTTCAAGCTGGGTGGCAAGGTTTGCGTCATCGTTTCTAGCTCTGTAGCTCGGCTTTTGGCCGCTACTCTTCTTCTATATTTTGTTGACCAGGTTAAAGTAAGCAGTTGTCTCCTGGTTGCCAGTTCGGTCGCTGGCATTATCTACAGAGCGGGACGCAAGTTTTGAGTCGTCCTTTCAAGCGCTGCGGGTCGCGGCCCGTCTTACCTTCGCGATTGTTACCCACTTAACTGTGGGCTGTTGTGCTGGTGAGGCCCCCTTGAGATTCTCGTTTTGGGGAGTGCTCATCAGCTAAGTTTTTATCAATAACACGGGTATGCCCGCGCACTGGCCGAACAGCAGTATTTTCTCCGAAGCCATGGCTATTTCTTCATGTGGGAAGCCGCCGATGACCGAAAACCAGCCGAATTCAGGCCGGCCGAATATAGCACGGGCAGGGAGGTGCTTCAATTGTCCTTGCAGCGGCGCTATGATGCGCGTCATGCGAAGTACACCTCCCCTGAAAACGGCTGCGGCCGACACTCCCTCTGATACCTGGAACCCCTCTGGCGGCGTGCAGTTTTTGACTGTGCCTGAAGAGCTGGCTGGGCAGAGGATTGACAATTTCCTTCAGGCACGCCTAAAAGGTGTGCCCCGTTCACGCGTTTACCGAATCCTGCGCAAGGGTGAGGTAAGGGTAAATAAAGGACGGGTAAAGGCAGAATACAAGCTCGCGGCGGGCGATGTGGTGCGTGTGCCGCCAATTCGTGCGGCAGGGCAGGCTCCTGCCCCCCATGCTGGAGAGCAGCTGCGCCAGTTGGTGCACGACTCCATACTTTATGATGACAAGGGCCTGCTTGTGATCAATAAGCCTGCCGGCCTTGCCGTTCATGGCGGTAGTGGCGTCCGGCTTGGCTTGATTGAAGTGCTCCGGCAGATGTATCCGCAGAGCCCATTTATTGAGCTTGTGCATCGCCTCGACCGGGATACTAGCGGTGCGATCATGGTGGCGCGCAAGCGTAATGTTTTACAGCATGTGCAGGCGGAACTGAGGGGCGGACGGATTGGGAAGTCTTATCTGGCGCTGTCGGTAGGTAAATGGCCTCGAGGTAGGAGGGTTGTTGAAGCCCCGTTGCGTAAAAATACCCTCAAGAGTGGTGAGCGGATGGTCTCGGTGCATCAGGATGGAAAGGCTTCCGAGACGCGCTTCCAGGTGTTGGAGCGTTTTAAAGCGGCAACACTGTTGGGCGCAGAGCCGGTAACCGGGCGCACCCACCAGATTCGCGTGCACGCCCAGTTTGTTGGTTGTCCCCTGGCGGGTGATAGTAAGTACACCGGTGATGAGGATAACCGTGCGTTTCGTGAGCGAGGCCTTAAGCGTCTTTTCCTCCACTCGGCTTCTGTGCGCTGCACGCTTCCAGACGGCACCGATGTGCATGTTGAAGCGCCGCTACCCACTGAAATGCAAGCGCTATTAAAGAAGTTGCGAGACGAGTAAAGGGGCGCGGCGATGCTGGTTATTCTCGATTGGGATGGCACTGTTTGTAATTCCGAGACGCGGATTGTTGACTGCATGTTGCGCGCGGCGGCGCGAGTTGGTTTGCCGGCACTTTCTCCTGGAGCGGTGAGCAATATTATTGGGTTGGGTTTGCCGGAGGCGGTGGCCACTCTTTTTCCTGAGGCTGTTGATAAAGATCGGCAAGCCTTGAAGCAATTCTATTCAGAGGAGTGGATGGCGGCGCGAGTGGAACCCCTACCTTTATTTGATGGGGTTTTAGATACTTTGGATGCGTTGCTTTGCCAGGGGCATCAGTTGGCGGTCGCCACGGGGAAGAGTCGTCGAGGCCTCAGTCGGGAGTTTGAAGAGCATGGCATGGAGTACTTATTTATAGCGAGCCGCTGTGCAGATGAAACTGCTTCCAAGCCAGACCCATTGATGCTGAGTGAGCTGCTAGCTGAAGTTGATTGCGGTGTTGATGATGCGGTGATGGTTGGTGACACCACTTATGACTTGGCAATGGCGGCAGCGATTGGTATGCCCGCCGTGGGGGTTAGCTATGGCGCTCATTGCCCAAGTCGCCTGCGGGAGTGTAATCCCCAGGCGATTATCGATGAGTTTTCCGGGTTGCTGGGTTGGCCGCCGCTTAGCTCTTAGCGGTTGATTTCAGTGGATCTATACCAAATTCGCCGAGCAGATCTACCAGGCGAATTAGGGGTAAACCTATAAGAGTGTTGATGTCGGTGCCGTCGAGCTTTTCAAATAATGCTATACCGAGGCCCTCCACCTTAAATGAGCCTGCACAATCGTAGGGCTCTTCCAGCTCAATATATTTTTCAATTTGCGGAAGGCTGAGTGGCCGGAAATACACTGTAAAGGTTTCCACGGTGCTCACTTGGCGGTTGCTTGCGCTTTCCAGCAAAGACAGCCCTGTATGGAAGGTAACTTTGTTGCCGGAGCAGTTCTGTAGTTGAGCAATGGCTTTGTCGCGATTACCGGGCTTGCCCAGAATTTGTCCCCGGCATTCTGCAACCTGGTCGGAGCCGATGATCAGGGATTGGGGGTTGTCTCGCATTAAAGCGCGAGTTTTTTCCTGTGCGAGCCTTAAGGCAAGGGCGCCAGCGGCCTCCCCTGGCTTGGCATCTTCATTTATGTGGGGAGATGCGGTCTGAAAGGGGAGGTGGAGTTGCTTCAGTAGCGCCCTGCGGTAGGGGGAGCTGGAAGCTAGTATCAGTGTGGAGGCCATTATTTGGGCGGTTCCATGATTGTTAGGTCAAAGTTTGTGACCGAGCGATACTGCAGTGACTGAATTGTTTTGACAAGGGTAGGGTGAGTCCATAGAATTGCGCGCTTATGTCGATAGCCCCCTCTAAATCAGTATTGCCTAAGAGCGTTGATGCTCGGAAATTGGTGCAGCGCGAGCAGTATCTGGAAGGTATTTTGCCTCTGGAGTCACTGCAGCGACTACGTGAAGCCGTTGAGTCTGTGAAAGGGGAGGTCGAGGCTGAAATCCAATTTGGCCGCGACCTGCAAAATCACCTCACTGTTAGCGGTAAGGTGCACTGCACGGTGGATTTGTTATGCCAGCGTTGCCTGCATCCTGTGGGCGAGCAGCTCGAGGCGCAGTTTTGCTGGGGCATCGTTTGGTCTGAAGAGCAGGGCAAGGCTCTTCCCAAAGACTTGGATCCGGTGATTCAGGATGGTGATGAGCTGGACTTGCACCAGATCCTCGAAGATGAAATTTTGCTCAATCTGCCGATGGTGGCTTATCACGATGAGGAGTGTGTCTCCAAGGAGACTTTCCATATTGGTGAGAAGGCATCTGAAGCGGGTGAGCAACGGGAAAACCCCTTTAAAGTGCTGGAGCAGTTGAAGGGTTCTTCGGGAAAATCCTAGATTTTCTCTTAGAGTTTGGGCTCGCCGGTAGGCGCCCCGGTTCCAGCGAAATTTGTTTATTTTAGGAGCTAGCAATGGCTGTTCAACAAAACAAGAAGACTCGTTCCCGTCGCGGTATGCGCCGTTCACACGACGCGCTAGGCGCCGGTGCAACTCTCTCCGTAGACCCGACTACTGGTGAAAAGCACCGTCGCCACCACGTGACCAAAGATGGTTTCTACCGTGGTCGCAAGGTGATCGACATCGGCGGCGGCTCCGAAGAAGAGTAAGCTTTGTCCAGCCAATTGCGATTGGCCGTGGATGCAATGGGCGGGGACTTAGGTCCCCGCTCTGTCGTTCCGGCCTGTATTAGATTTCTTCAAAATTTCCCTGATGCGCAGTTGAAACTTTTCGGCCCGCGCGCACAATTAGAAGCTCTGCTCCTCGAGCAGCGCCACGCCCAAATTCCCGATCGCCTTGAAATCATCCCTTGTGAGCAGGTTGTTACCCAAGAGTGCAACCCTTTGCAGGCGGTTCGCCATAAGCGCAACTCCACCATGGCCCAAGCTCTAAAAGCTGTGGCGGAAGGTAGTGCCCAGGCAATGGTTACCTCTGGAAATACCGGCGCCCTTTTGGCCTTAAGTCGCAGTGTTCTGGGTAATATTGAGGGCGTTCGCAAGCCGGCACTGGGCAAGTCTGTACCCTCAGGGCACGGTTCCTGCTACCTTTTGGATCTCGGCGCAAATGTGGGGTGCAGCGCGGAAGATCTACTGCAGTTTGCGCGTATGGGTATTGAGGCTCAGCATCTCCACACTGGCGTTCCGCGTGAGGACATTGAGGTTGCACTGCTGAATATTGGTGCCGAGGCGCACAAAGGTACTGCTGAAATACGCAGGGCGGCCGAGCTCCTCGAGGGGGATCCGCAGGTTAACTATGTGGGTTTTGTGGAGGGGCACGACATCTTTACCGGGGCTGTCGATGTAGTTGTGTGCGACGGTTTGATGGGAAATGTTGCCATGAAATCCGCCGAAGGCGTGATTAGACTGATGGGTCAAAAAGCGTTCACCATTGAGAAAAAGGGGTGTTTCAAACGTTTTTTTGGCCAATTAGCCATAAAGCTGTTGCGAAAATGGCGCACACAGGTGGAACCCGCTCGCTATAATGGCGCCAGCTTTGTAGGGGTGAAGGGCAACGTGATCAAAAGTCACGGGGGTGCCAGCAGCGAAGCTTTTTACCGGGCTATGGTGACGGCAAAAGAATGTGCCGATGCCGATTTGGCTGCCAGAGTTGGCGCCGCCTTGGTACAAGCTGGCGAGCGAAACTCAAAGGAAATGGGGTAGATGCTACACCTCCCTCCTACTGAAATTTGCCAAACAGGTTTAAGGATATCTTATGACCAATGCCGCGCTTGCATTCGTCTTTCCGGGGCAGGGATCTCAAAAGATCGGCATGCTCTCCGAAATTGCTCAGGAGGCCCCTGAAATCCAATCCACCTTTGCTGAAGCCTCAGAAGTTCTGGGATATGACCTCTGGGATCTCTGTCAAAATGGTGAGCAGGAAGCAATCAATCTTACCCAGCGTACACAACCTCTTCTTTTAGCCTCCAGTGTTGCTCTCTATCGCCATTGGCGCGCTCGTGGTGGTGCGGTGCCTGCTCGCATGGCAGGGCATAGTCTTGGGGAGTGGTCGGCATTGGTGTGTTCCGGTGTCCTGGCTTTTAAAGATGCTGTCCACCTGGTTCGTGAACGTGGCCGCCTGATGCAGGAAGCTGTGCCCGTGGGTACAGGGGCTATGGCCGCAGTGATTGGGCTTGATGATGATGTGGTGGGAGAGCTCTGTGTTAAAGCCGCTCAAGGTGAAGTGGTGGCTGCGGTGAACTACAACTCTCCGGGCCAGATCGTAATTGCAGGCAATAGTGCTGCTGTGGAAAGGGCGATAGATGCCTGTAAGGCGGCCGGTGCAAAGCGTGCCATGCCTTTGCCAGTGAGTGCGCCATTTCATACTGAGTTAATGCGTCCGGCAGCGGAGAAGCTCGCCCCTCAGATCGAGGCGGCGGAATTCAGTGCCCCGCAAATCCCTGTTGTACACAACGTGCATGCCGAAACTGAATCTGATCCTGCGAAGATCAAGGCTTTGATGATTGAGCAGATATATAGTCCGGTTCGCTGGACTGCCTGTGCGCAAAAGCTGATAAACGATGGTGCTTCCCAGCTGGTCGAGTGTGGTCCGGGTAAGGTGCTGGCTGGTCTCATCAAGCGTATTGATCGCAGTGCCGTTTGTCACGGTATAGACACTCCCAGCAGCTTTAATGAAGCGCTGAGATCTACAGCCGCCTGAGTTGCTCAGGCACGATGGCAATGGTCAAATAAGGATAAAGCAAGTATGAGTCTGAAGACCTCCCTTGAGGGCAAAGTTGCCCTGGTCACTGGTGCCAGTCGCGGCATAGGTGCAGCAATTGCGGATATGTTGGGCAGCCAAGGCGCAGTGGTCATCGGTACTGCCACTAGTACTGGTGGTGCCGAAAAAATTAGTGCGCGTTTCGCCGAGCAGGGCTTCAATGGCGCAGGTATGGTACTTGATGTCACCAGTGCGGATAGTATCGCTGGGCTGCTAGAAGTAGTAAAAAATGATTTTGCGGCGCCGACCATTTTGGTTAATAACGCGGGAATCACAAAAGACAATTTGCTCATGCGCATGAAAGATGATGAGTGGGACTCGGTGATCGAGACAAACTTATCCGCTGTCTACCGTATGACAAAAGCTTGCCTCAGAGATATGACTCGGGCGCGCTGGGGGCGTATCATCAATATCAGCTCCGTGGTGGGTAGCATGGGCAACGCGGGTCAGAGCAATTACGCGGCCACCAAGGCTGGAGTAGCGGGTTTTGCTCGGTCCCTGGCTGCAGAGATCGGCTCTCGCGGCATTACTGTGAATACGGTCGCCCCGGGTTTTATTGATACCGATATGACCAAAGTGCTGCCTGAGGCGCAGCGCGAGGCGCTTCTTGGTAAGATCCCTCTGGGTCGTTTGGGGCAGCCTGAAGAGATTGCCTCTGTTGTGGCCTTCCTGGCGAGTGATGCCGGAGCTTATGTCACGGGGGAGACGATACATGTCAATGGCGGCATGTATATGGCCTGAGGTACGTTGAAAATATTTCAATAACCTATTGATTTTTAAAAGTTTTTTGTATTTGCTGATGGTGCCGCAGAGCCGTGCATTACAACCCTAAAAACTTGGGGTACAATGGCCTCTGAATTATCCAAAAGCTGTGTGAGCCGGTCGTTATCGCTGTTAATTGGATTGGCGAAATAACAATAGCGACTAAAACAGATTTTTACCCACTAGGAGTTAAATTGAATCATGAGCAGCATTGAAGAGCGCGTTAAAAAGATCGTTGCTGAACAACTGGGCGTGAAGGAAGAAGACGTTAAGCCTGAAGCCTCTTTTGTTGAAGATCTGGGCGCGGACTCACTCGACACAGTTGAGTTGGTAATGGCTTTGGAAGAGGAATTCGAAACCGAAATCCCCGACGAAGAAGCTGAGAAAATCACAACTGTTCAGCTGGCAATTGATTACATCAAGGACAACCTTGGTTAATTCCTGCTGGGTGGTTTAGGCGCGAACAGTTTTATTACTGTGCGTAGCCAAGCGTTTCTGAGAGCCGTTCTATGTTACATAGCGCGGCTCTCTTTATATTTGCACTATGGAATTGTGACTGCTGTTCTAGTGTTGATTCCTTCGTATGTAGATTGAAGGGAGAGCAGTGGCAGTAAGAGTTTCGGGGGGACCGCAGTGTCGCACAGAAGAGTTGTTGTAACCGGAATGGGCGCAGTGAGCCCGCTGGGTAACACCGTAGAGGAGACTTGGTCTGGCATCCTAAAGGGCGTCAGTGGAGCTGCTCCAATAGAGTCATTCGATGTTTCGGCGTTCTCAACCCGCTTCGCCGCTATGGTGAAAGATTTTGATCCGACTCCTTATGTAGCCGCAAAAGATGCGCGCAAGATGGACACTTTCTTGCAATATGGCCTGGTTGCGGGTAACCAGGCGATGGAAGATAGCGGTCTGGAAATTAATGAAGAGAATGCGTCACGTATGGGGACCTGTATCGGTTCCGGTATGGGAGGCATTTTGGCTATTGAAGATAATGCCCTGTTAATTGCCGATAAGGGCCCCCGACGAGTGTCACCATTTTTTGTGCCGGGTGCCATTATCAATATGGTCGCTGGCAATTTGTCGATAAAATTTGGTCTTCGGGGCCCAAATCTCGCCGTCACAACAGCCTGTACTACTGGCACCCATGCTCTGGGATTGGGCATGCGGACCATTCAGTATGGCGATGCGGATGTTATGGTATGTGGCGGGGCCGAAATGGTCACTACGCCTGTTGGGCTCGGTGGTTTCTGTGCGGCCAGGGCGCTCTCTACGCGCAATGATGACCCCAAGACGGCCAGTCGCCCGTGGGATAAAAGTCGAGATGGTTTTGTGCTGGGAGAGGGAGCTGCGGTACTTGTCCTGGAGGAGTACGAACACGCGAAAGCCCGCGGCGCAAAGATTTACGCAGAGCTTGCAGGCTTTGGTATGAGTGGCGATGCCCATCACATGACTTCGCCTCCAGAAGATGGTGCTGGAGCTGCGCTCTCCATGCAGAATGCGCTTAATGACGCCGGTATGAATGCTGCTGATATCCAGTATATCAATGCACATGGCACCTCTACGCCATTGGGAGATACGGCTGAAATTCAGGCTGTTCGTGAGGTTTTTGCAGATTCTTTAGAAGAGCTGGCGGTAAGTTCTACAAAGTCTATGACTGGCCACCTTCTCGGTGCTGCAGGAGCTCTTGAAGCAGTTTTCTCTGTCCTCGCTCTGCGCGATCAAATGGCGCCGCCAACAATCAATTTGTATGACCCAGACGAGGCTTGTGAAAATATCAACCTAGTGCCTCAGGAGGCCCAGCCTAGAGTAATTAATTCGGTACTATCTAACTCTTTTGGGTTTGGTGGCACCAATGGTTCATTAATCTTCAAGCGAACCTGATCTGTCTGCCCGCCTCTGGGCGGGCAACTCCCATCCTGATATGTGCAAATTGCCACAATTTTTTCTCAGAAGCCGACCTGTACAGAGCTTGCCTGCTGATGAGAGTTACGAAGATGGAATCCTCGAAACCATGCGCTGTCACAACGGAAGGTTGCCGCTGTGGCCGCTACACCGAGAGCGCCTGGCCCGGAATGCTGGTTTGGATGAGATGCTCCTTAAAGAGATTGATCAGTGCATACCCCGGTTGGTTGAGCAGCTTAACCAGAAAATGGCGATCGCCCGATTGCGGCTGGGTTCGGTTGGTGGTGAGTGGTGCTGGGATCTGTCCTTGTTGCCCCTAAAGTTGACTGCCGAGACTGAACTTGGAGTTCGACTTTACCCCTGTAAGACCTATCTATCGCTTTCAAAAAGTAGGAACTTAGGCAGCAAACTTCTATGTCGCAATCGATATAATAAGGCGAAATCTGAGCTTCCTGAAGGGGAGCGTATCGATGGCCTGATGTTAGATAGTGAGGGCAGGGTTATCGAGAGCTTGCGTTGTAATTTACTGGCTCGCTTTGGTAATACCTGGATAACGCCTGATTTGCATCGCTGTGGTGTCCGGGGCGTCATGCGGGACTGGTTATCCAGTGAGATTCAGTGGCAGGAGCGAGATTTAGAAATTCGGGATCTGAGCGGGGCTGATGAAGTAGCATTGTGTAACAGCGTGCGCGGGGTATTGCCGGTTGTCGAGATTATCGGTCATCAACGTTGGTCGATCGGGGCTGGTGTTCGAGGGTTGCAGCATTTGATCATGGAAACATTGTGGTAAAGAAAAAGCGGACAAGCTCTCCTTTCAAGTTTTGGAAAATCCTGTTTAGTGGTTTTCTCCTCGTTGCCTTATTGGGCGGAGCCTCTCTGTGGATGTTACAGATGGCCCTAGCGTCTCCACTGGCTGTGGGAGAAAAGGGCCTGCAGTTCCAAGTGCAAAAAGGCAGCAGCTTATCTGGAACCTTGCGGAAACTGAAAAGTGACGGGGTGATTAGCTGGCCGCGATTGATTCTTGCCTATGCCTATTGGGAGGGCAAAACCGATATCCACTCTGGTGAGTATCTGATACCCAGCGGAAGTACGGCAGTGGATTTAATTACCCGGTTAAACCGGGGTGACGTCACCATTTATCGACTCACTTTAGTTGAGGGATGGACTTTCCGGCAGGCGCTGCAAAAGATTCGCTCGGGACAGAGGATTGTTAGATCTGAGGCTGGCAGTAGTGTCAGTGCCGCGGCCAGGGCTCTTGGCCTGAAAGAGGGTGCTGAGGAAGGTTGGATTTTCCCAGATACCTATGTATATCGCTCTGGGACTACAGATATTGAGCTTTTACGCGAAGCGTATGAACGTATGCAGCGCGTGCTGGATGAAGAGTGGCAGGCAAAAGAGGATGGCCTCCCTTACGCAACACCCTATGAGGCCTTGATTATGGCTTCGTTGATTGAAAAGGAAACTGGTCAGCCTTCCGAGCGAAGTCAAATTGCCGGAGTTTTTGTGCGGCGCCTAAATATGGGCATGCGCTTGCAAACCGATCCCACCGTAATTTATGGGCTGGGGGAAGACTATGATGGTAACCTCACCCGAGCACACCTTCGCCAGCCAACCCCGTATAATACTTATGTAATCAATGGGCTCCCCCCTACACCAATTGCACTGCCGGGACGCGCGGCTATCCGCGCCGCACTGAACCCAAAGCCCGGCAAAAGCCTGTATTTTGTAGGTAAGGGGGATGGTTCCCATCATTTCTCAGCCACTCTGACAGAGCACAACCGTGCGGTGCGGGAGTATCAGTTGAAAAGGCGAGCGGATTACCGCTCCAGTCCGGCAAAAGGAAATTAGAAATAGTGTCGCGCGGAAAATTTATAACCCTGGAAGGCGGGGAGGGGGTTGGCAAGTCTACCAACCTGCAGTTTATTACCCAGTGGTTAGCTGATCGTAATATTCCATTTATTCAAACCCGCGAGCCGGGTGGCACTCCCCTGGCTGAGCAGCTGCGGGAGTTGCTACTAGCTAAGCGTGACGAGGCTGTTGATCCCACGGCGGAGCTGCTTATGGTTTTTGCCGCTCGAGCACAACATCTGGCGAAAGTGATTATCCCGGCCTTGGGGCGGGGTGACTGGGTGATTTGTGACCGCTTTACTGATGCCACTTATGCCTACCAAGGTGGGGGGCGAGCGCTTGACAGGGCTCTAATCGAGCGCTTAGAAAATGATGTGCAGGGAGATTTGCGGCCTGATAAGGTGCTTCTTTTAGATTTGGACCCGCAAATAGGTTTACAGCGCGCTGCCAGTACTGGAGCTGCCGACCGGTTTGAAAGTGAGCAGCTGGCTTTCTTCCACCGGGTGCGTGAAGCTTATCGTGAACGTGCTAAGGCAGCCCCTTCGCGCTATGCCGTTGTCGATGCTAGTCAACCTTTAGTGCAGGTCCAGCAACAGCTGGGGCAGGAGTTACAGCGGCTTCTTTGATGTACGCTTTAAAATATGGTCACCACTAGTGTGGTGAAGTTTCCAGTTACAAATTTGGCAATTGGCAGTGTCTGAAGTACCTGAACATACCCCTATTCCTTCTTTACTACCCTGGCAAACGGAACAGTGGCAACGGCTTGGTACCCAGTGGCGCGCTGGCCGATGCCCTCATGCCCTATTACTGAGTGGCCAGCCTGGTCTTGGCAAACGCGCTTTTGCTGAGGCTTTTTCTGCGCTGGTATTGTGCGAGCAGCCCAGAGAAGGGCAGGCCTGTGGAAGTTGCAAGGATTGCCACCTTTGGCAGGCGGGGTCGCACCCGGATTTTCTTCGGGTAGAGCCTGAAAAGGTAGGCGGTCTGCTTAAGGTTGAACAGATTCGCCAGCTGGGGGATTTTGTCTCCCGCACCAGTGGGCGCGGGGGGGCGCGCTTGGTATGGCTGGCGCCAGCGGAAGCTATGAACATCAATGCGGCCAATGCGCTATTAAAAAACCTGGAGGAGCCTGCGGCATCAGTGATTTTCCTTCTGGTCAGTGACTCTCCCGCAGGTTTACTGCCAACAATTCGCAGTCGTTGCCAAGCTGTTGCTTTTCCATCCCCTTCTGCAGAAATGGCATTGCAGTGGCTGCATGGATATGGTTTGAAGGAAGGTGCGGCAACCAAGGCCCTGGCGTTGGCCGGTGGGGCGCCATTATTGGCTGCGCAATTGGCCGAGCCAAAATGCGAGGAAATTCGGGAGCGCTTTCTGGGGGAGCTAATTGCCCTCGCTCAGGGTAGTGCAAGGGCTGTGGCAGCTGCAGGTCGCTGGGAGACTCCGCCCGAGCCTGCAGATCTGGCCCAGCTTATTCAATTTTGGCAGCAGTGGGTTGCCCAAATGGCTAGGGTGCGCAGTTGTGATTCCACTGGCGATACTCAGGTTATGACCCTTCTTCAGAGGTTCCCAGGAATAGGGCAAGGCAGTTTGCGCCCACTGTTTGGTTTTTACGATCACCTCGTTCAGGCGCGTAAGGGGCTTGCGAGTGGAGCGAATCCCAATCGTCGCTTGTTGCTGGAGGAGTTGATGATACGGTGGTCTAGGCTTTTTGCTTAATGAGAAATGTAAAGCCGTAACCACACGCGGGGGCATTAAGCTTCTTTCTACCGGGAACGTGTAGTGTTCTGGACAGAAACAGTACGCTCAGATAAGTTAGCGCAACATTTAAAACATTGAGGTTGAGCATGAAAGCCATGGGAGGCGGTGCCCGAAACGGCATCCTATCGCTGAAAATCCAGGATAAGTCGGTTCTCTATGCCGCTTATATGCCCTTTGTAAAAAATGGTGGCTTGTTTATCAGCACGGATAAATCCTACAGCCTCGGCGATGAAGTATTCCTGTTGTTAAGCTTGATGGATGAGCCGGAAAAAATTCCGGTGGCAGGCAAGGTTATCTGGATAACCCCTAATGGAGCCCAGGGAAACCGTACGCCGGGTATTGGCGTTCAGTTTGGTGACAAGGACAACATTGCACAAAACAAGATAGAAACTTACCTGGCTGGCACCCTTGAATCCAGTCGACCTACTCACACGTTGTAATTTTCACATGCTCGTAGATTCTCATTGTCACCTGGATAGACTGAAACTCGATAAATTTGATGGCGATCTGGATGCAGTCTTGGAGTTCGCACGCAGCCGAGGAGTTGGGAAATTCCTATGTGTTGGTATCAGTCTGGAAAATGCAGATGCCGTCGTAGAAATCGCCTCAAAATATGAGGATGTTGTTTGCTCTGTTGGAATACATCCGCTGGATGTTGAATCCGGTCTCGCTGGGGTGGACGAACTGATCGCGATGGCTGAGCGTCCCAAGGTAGTGGCACTTGGGGAGACTGGTCTTGATTATTATTACAGTACGGACACCAAAGAGACCCAACAGCAGAGCTTTATTGCTCACTTGCAGGCCGCAGGTCAGGTGGGATTGCCGGTTATTGTGCACACACGCGATGCTCGTGAAGATACAATTCAGTTGATTCAAGAGTACGGAAACCCACAAACAGCCGGTGTATTGCATTGCTTCACTGAGAGCTGGGAGATGGCCAAGGCCGCATTAGATCTCAACTATTACATTTCCCTCTCCGGTATTGTGACATTTAAAAATGCTGAGGATCTGCGCGATGTTGCGCGCAAACTGCCGCTCGATCGCCTGTTGGTGGAAACAGATTCTCCCTACCTTGCACCGATTCCTTATCGTGGCAAGCCCAATATCCCGGCTTATGTGCGAGAAGTAGCCGAATTTATTGCTGAGTTGCGCGGAATTTCATACGAGCAGCTGGCTGAAATCACTACAGAAAACTTTCTCCGATTATTTCCTCGGGCTGCCTAAGCCCGGCTAGTTAGAAGTTCCCTATATGATGAAGCAACAATTGCAGGTCATGCTGACCCTGCAGGACGAAATTAATACCGTTGTTAACAAAAACTGGCGTGCACAAAATTTTGCCTGGTATCGCGCGATCTGGGTAGAAAGCGCGGAACTCTTGGATCATTACGGCTGGAAGTGGTGGAAAAAGCAGCAACCGGATATCGATCAGGTAAAGTTGGAGCTGGTGGATATCTGGCATTTTGGCCTGAGTCTTGAGCTGCAACAGGGCTCTCCGGCCCAAGTTGCTGAAAAGATGCTTAAGGAATTAGCGGCTGGCCAGCGAGGGCCCGGTGAATTTCGTGAAGATCTGGAGGCCTTTACTTTGAGCACCTTGGCAAGTAAACAATTCGATCTGCCAGGGTTTGCGCAGCTTCTTGCCGACACAGAGATGCCTTTTACTGAACTGTATCAACGTTATGTAGGAAAGAACGTACTCAATCGATTCCGCCAGGATAACGGGTACAAAGAAGGAACTTATGTGAAGAACTGGGGCGGACGTGAAGACAATGAGCACTTAGCGGAAATCGCCGCTGAGCTTGATGCTTCGGCAGTAGATTACAGCGAGCAGGTTTATCGTATTTTGCAGCAACGTTACCGGGAAGCTGCCTCGGCTTGAGCCTTTTTTTGGCGTCTCTTATAAAAAATTAAAGTTTTGTTAGGCAAATTGAGTTGAGAATTGCTCCGCTTGAGGTGAAATTTGCTCAAGAGGCCCTATAATGCGGCCGCTTACAAACGAGGAGAACTATCGTGAAAGCACCTGTTCGTGTTGCTGTTACCGGCGCTGCCGGTCAGATCAGCTATTCGCTGCTGTTCCGCATCGCTTCCGGCGAGATGCTGGGTAAAGATCAACCAGTTATTTTGCAGCTGCTGGAAATTACCCCGGCACTAGAAGCGCTGAAAGGCGTTGCTATGGAGCTTGAAGACTGCGCCTTCCCGCTGCTCGCGGGTATCGTTCAGTCCGATGACGCTACTATTGCGTTCAAAGACGCAGATTACGCTTTGCTGGTCGGCGCGCGTCCCCGTGGACCGGGTATGGAGCGCAAAGACCTGCTGGAAGCTAACGCTGCTATCTTCTCTGCACAGGG
Organism: Microbulbifer mixtoriginis (SeqCode); assembly: GCF_052467235.1. Lineage (NCBI taxonomy): Bacteria > Pseudomonadati > Pseudomonadota > Gammaproteobacteria > Cellvibrionales > Microbulbiferaceae > Microbulbifer > Microbulbifer mixtoriginis (SeqCode). Next base: position 4,335,765 of record NZ_CP174305.1, read on the forward strand.
TAAAGCCCTGAACGACGTTGCTTCTCGTAACGTAAAAGTACTGGTTGTTGGCAACCCGGCTAACACCAATGCCCTGATTGCTCAGCGCAATGCGCCAGACCTGGACCCGCGTAACTTCACCGCGATGACCCGTCTGGATCACAATCGCGCTCTGTCCCAGCTGGCGAATAAAACTGATTCCAGCGTTAACGACATCACCCATATGACTATTTGGGGCAACCACTCTTCCACTCAGTACCCAGACCTGCACCAAGTGAAGGTTGCCGGTGCTGCGGCGATGGATAAAGTGGAGCAGGAGTGGTACGAAAACGACTTCATCCCGACGGTTCAACAGCGTGGTGCAGCTATTATCAAGGCGCGCGGCGCTTCCTCTGCGGCTTCCGCTGCCAACGCTGCCATCGACCATATGCGCGATTGGGCTCTGGGCACCGCTGAAGGTGACTGGACCAGCATGGCTGTATTCAGCGATGGTTCTTACGGTATTCAGGAAGGCCTGATTTACTCTTTCCCTTGCACTTGCAAAAACGGCGACTGGGAAATTGTTCAAGGCGTTGACATCAACGACTTCTCCCGCGAGAAGATGACTGCAACCGAGCAGGAGTTGGCGGAAGAGCGTGATGCAGTCGCTCACCTGCTGCCCTAACCCTGTCGATTGATCGGCCTTGATGGCTGGTTCGTCTAAAAAGCCCGCACCAGTGTGCGGGCTTTTTTATTTGGCTCTTCGGCGCTGATTTATTGACTTCGCTGTAGCTATAAAATCGCCAGCTAGTCCAGATAAAAAAGTTTGCGTATTTCAAGTAAGAAGTAAGCGATACCAAGTGAGGGCATTTCCTCTTATTTTTTCAATCCCGCCAACAGTGCTTATTCAGAAAGGCTAGATTAGGGTTCCTTTAGCCGCAGCTTAATAAAGTGACTTTTGCTAATGGTATTTAAAATAGAATGGGGTAGCCTGAATACTGGCGGGTCGTTATACGAGTGTGGGCTGATGGCGGCGGCACTACACTGATTAGGTAAGTATTGTCTGGAAGTATTTGCCATGGTCACAGAAGTCGGCCGCCAAGCCCCTCGATGCGCCTGTATTCTTCTTCAGCCTAATCAATCCCTGTCGGCAACGGGAAATCTTTGGGTGTTCTTTTCCCTGGTTGGTGTTTCCCTTGGTATTAGTTTGGCTTTTGCCTTTGCTGGGGCTTGGATGATCCTGCCATTTGCAGGGTTGGAAATTTTACTACTTGCAGTTTTATTCACCTATGTCTACCTAGAAGGGACCCGTCGCGAAGTAATCCGCATTAGCGATGAGCGGGTTGTGTTCGATTGTTGTAAAGGGTTCCGCCAGCAATCTGTCTATCATCGGGAGTTCTCACGGGGAAATCTTGCCTTGCTGGTGAGGATGGGTAACAGTCCGGCTGAGCCTGCCTCGGTGACCTTTAGCGGTCCAGAAGGATGCCTGGAGGTAGGTGAGTTTTTGACCGATGCAGAGAAGGCAGAGTTAGTGCAAAAGCTGAGGAAAATAGGCATTTTTGCGCGCAGGGAGAAGGAGTTTCGCCTGCACCAGTTTTGAATGATGGAGTTCTTGGCATTTCAGTTAGTACTTTTCGATATAATCCCCTCAAAACTTAAACCAACACTTCAGGGGATTTCTTATGTCTTTTCCCAAAATTGGCAATTTGGCACCGGCATTCACACTGACAAACCAAAGCGGAGAGAAGGTTTCACTGAAAGATTTCCGCGAAAAAAGCAATGTTGTGCTTTATTTCTACCCAAAGGCACTGACCCCAGGTTGTACAACACAGGCTTGTGGTATCCGGGATAGTGCCGATGCGTTCAAGGAGCTAGACACTGTTGTTCTCGGTGTGAGCCCAGACCCAGAAGCTAAGTTGCAGCGATTTATTGATAAACATGAGCTGAACTTCGACCTCCTGTCCGATGAGGATCACAAGATTGCGGACAAGTACGGTTGCTGGGGGCTGAAGAAGTTTATGGGCAAAGAGTATATGGGGCTAATCCGGACAACTTTTATCATCGACAAAAGTGGACGCTTACGCCATGTTATCGACAAAGTGAAAACCAAGACCCACAGTGATGATGTGCTTGGCTGGGTGGCTGAAAATCTGGATTGATTATCTGTTACACAGCTTCTGCAAACTCTTTCTAAGGGGGTAGGGTAGCCTCTGGCCCCCGAATTTCCTTGAGTTTTCATTGAAATTGCGTACCGGGACCATTCAATTTTGTCTTCTGCGGCACAATAAGATGAAAAAAACCACTGTCGTCCCTTGCATTCTCAATTCTTGGTCTATACTGGCAGATGTAAAGGAAAGGTGCGCCGGCGAGAGAGTGTTTCTCTTTGGGTATTGCCGGAGCGGTTAGTTTAAAAATTGTACATCTCTGTGAAGGATTCGATGTCTGTTTTTGGTGCATCCCGCATCGAGTAGTAGTCCGCCGAAGTTGTAGGTGTGTTGGTGTGGGCAGGAGCAACCGGGATTCGCTGGATGCGGACATAGAAAAATAACTGCGGCTCACGGAACTCAAAAGGAGCAGCTCGATGAACCATACTCAGCCCGACCAGACTTCGCTCTCTGAAGATAAATCCCTGCAGCAGGCCAGAATATCCGGCGACCCGAATATTCTCGACCAGCTGCTGGCCCCACCGGAAGCTACCAGCTTTGGCATTGCTGCCAGAGTCATCGATGTGCTCGAACAGCGCATTGGTAAGGCTTCTCTCGCTATTCGTCCCGTTGCTTCCGACTTAAGCATGTCCACCCGGACTTTGCAGCGTCGTTTGCAGGAGCATAACTTGAGCTTTGCCTCACTGCGTGACCACGTGCGCTTCCGCCACGCGGTGCACTTCCTCAAAGATACCGCCCTGAGTGTTGACGGAATTTCAAGGATTTTAGATTTTTCTGATCGGACCAGCTTTACCAGTGCCTTCAAGCGCTGGACCGGTATGTCGCCAACTGGTTATCGCCGTCAGGTGCGTCAACGCTTTTAAGTGAGTGCGAATTGGTTAGGCCGGTCTCCTGTTGATCGGCCCAATCCGTTGCCTCAACAGGGGAAACCCGTTAGAGTTGGCGGCAATTTTATAGGCTGACTCTTTGAGGTTTTGCATGAGCTTTTTTATCCCCTCCGCCATGGCACAGCAAGCGGCACCGGCGCCACAGGGTAACCCCATGATCACCCTGTTGATGTTTGCGGGCCTGTTCGCTTTCATGTGGTTTTTTATCATCCGTCCTCAGCGCAAGCGCCAGAAGGAGCATCAAGAGTTGGTTGGTGCACTGAAAAAGGGTGACGAAGTCGTGATGAGCAGCGGTATGCTGGGTCGTGTAGACAAGGTGGACGAAGATTACATCGTGCTGGAAGTTGCAGACAATATGTCTTTGAAGTTCCAGAAAGTAGCAGTTCATGCTGTTTTGCCCAAGGGCACGATAAAGAAGATCTGATAGCTTTTTACTAGATTTTTTAGTGATTCAGATTGGAAAGCCCGGCATATGCCGGGCTTTCTCGTTTTTCGGCAAGTGAGATTTTCTCGGGCGATACTTCTGGTTAATTGATTTAGAAATTTTCAGGAGGTCCCATATGCAAAGCGATAGCCAAAATGCTTTGAAAGCAGCCATTGTTAGAAAAGTTACGGCACTTCCTAAGTTATCCAAAATTCAAGTGGATACACCAGTTAAAGAGCGGGGAAGTTTTCACTTTCAAGTTAACCTATCGGCTAAAGCAGCTTTGGAAGAGGGATACCTGAAGACTGCCACTGTACAAGCGAACGTACCGGGATGTAGTGCTTTTGAATTACTCTGCGACGAAGGCACCATTATTGGAGGTGCGGATAGCGCACCGGCACCACTTGATTACCTATCAGCAGGTATTGCTTTTTGTTTTCTCAGTCATATCAGCATCTACATTAATCAGAACAAACTGGATGTTGAAAGTGTCAAGATTGAGCAACAGATGCGTTTTAAGGCTGAGGTGTACAAAATGCAGGAATGTACCGATACTCCACCTAAGGGGGTCTGTGAAGGAGTAGAAACTGTTGTTTTTGTTAAATCTGCAGAGTCGAGGGAAGCGATTGAGAGAATGGTGGGAGTTTGCCGCGCTGCCTGCATGGGTTTACAGACTGTAGTAAATGCTGTTCCTGCCAAGATTACATTGGTTTTTAACGAGCCCTAGAGTTGATACCTTCACGATAGATTTAGCATAGGCAAGGCTTTATGCCTTTACCGATAAGCCTTTTTGGTATTTGCAATGGAGCTTGCTATGCCTGGCAGTTTGCCGATTTCTTTACCTAGGCGGATACGTTTAGCCCATCTTCCCACGCCAATACAGCCGCTGGATAGGATTAGTAAACAATATTCCTTTCCTTTTGGTGGCCCTAGAATTTGGATAAAAAGGGATGACCTGACTGAATCTGGGATGTCAGGTAATAAATTGCGAAAACTTGAGTTTGTTGTTGCTGAGGCCTTAAAGCAGGGCAGCGATACCTTGATCACCGCTGGGGGTATTCAGTCCAATCATTGCCGCACCACTGCACTTGTCGGTGCTCGCTTAGGACTCAAAGTGCACCTGTTATTGCGTGGTGAGCCCTTAGCCCAAGCAGATGGAAACCTACTGCTGGATCAGTTGGCGGGGGCAGAAGTGAGCATCCATTCGCCTGAAGAGTTTGCCAAAGATCTCAAGAGGTTGTTCAATTTTTGGTCCGATCAATATTCGAAGCGCGGGCACATTCCCTTCCGTATTCCTATTGGTGCCAGCGATGGTCTGGGATTGTGGGGGTATCTCTCGGCTTCGCAAGAACTTATTACAGATTGTCGAATGAGAGGATTCCGGCCGGATCATATTGTGTGTGCCACTGGCAGTGGAGGTACCCAGGCGGGTTTAACGATGGGGTGCTATCTGCTGGGGCTTGGTGTTCAGGTCACAGGTTATGCTGTCTGCGATAATGCCACTTATTTTCAAACCAAAGTGAGAGAGGATATCCGCCATTGGAGCAGGCTATCGGGAAACCCTGTGGATTTGCAATCTCTGCAAGTGCATGTGAACGCCGACTATATTGGGCCGGGGTATGCCAAGGCTGAACCTCCAATCTACGAAATGATTGAAGAGATTGCTGCTCTAGAGGGAATCTTGTTGGACCCTATATATACCGGTAAAGCTTTTTATGGGCTGATGCAAGAATTGAGAAAAGGCCATTATAAAGGATCTAGTAACCTGGTATTTCTGCATTCAGGGGGGCAGTTTGCCTTGTTCCCCTATCGTCATAACTTCTCTTTTAATAGGGTTTAGGCCCCTTTACTGTTCTAGTGCTTCGGAAGCTGCTAACCTGCGCAACAAATTACAGCTGTAGCTGTATATAAAACAATCAGAATTGGTTCAGAGAAGTGGGGGGTTAGTTTGGATTCCTTTAATCAGCTGCTACTGTCGTTGGACGGTATGCTCGGATCGGCACCTTGGTTCCCGTGGGTGCTGCTCGGGGTAGGTTTCTTTTTTACTATCTATCTTGGGTTTCCGCAATTTCGTTACTTTGGACATGCGATTAAGATTGTCCAGGGGAAATATGATAAACCCGGTGACCCAGGAGATACCTCTCACTTCCAAGCACTGGCTACCGCTCTTTCAGGAACTGTAGGTACCGGTAATATCGGTGGTGTTGGCCTGGCTATTTTCCTGGGTGGTCCGGCCGCTTTGTTTTGGATGTGGATGACTGCCTTCCTGGGGATGACAACCAAGTTTGTCGAAGTCACACTGTCACATAAATATCGTATTAAAGCGGCAGATGGCTACTACGCAGGTGGTCCTATGTTCTATATGGAGCGCCGTCTCAATATGAAGTGGCTGGCAGTGTTATTTGCCATCGCCACAGTAATTTGTTCCTTCGGTACCGGAAGCTTGCCCCAGGTGAATAATATTGCCCAGGCGATGCACGATTCTTTCGGTATTGAGAAAGCGCTCACTGGTGGTGTGCTTGCTATCCTGCTGGGGATGGTGATCATCGGTGGCATTACCCGAATTGCCAAGGTTACCTCCACTATCGTTCCGGCAATGGCACTGATCTATGTAATTGGTGCGTTGGGTGTGATTTTCTACAATATAGAAAATATCGTCCCTTCATTTGTGGCCGTTTTCCGTGATGCCTTCACTGGAAGTGCTGCTGTAGGTGGTTTCCTCGGAGCCAGTTTTGCCTATGCCTTTAACCGTGGTGTGAATCGTGGCCTCTTCTCCAACGAGGCGGGGCAGGGCTCTGCACCGATTGCTCACGCCGCCGCACGTGCCGATGAGCCTGTTTCCGAAGGCATGGTTTCACTACTGGAACCGTTTATCGACACCATCATTATCTGTACTCTGACTGGCTTGGTAATCTTATCTTCCGGTGTATGGACTGAAAAACACGAAAACCTGTTTGAGGGGGCTGACACATATGTTGTCGAAGGTCGCTACGAAGAGAGTGACCCCCAGCAGGTTAAACAGCTGTTTAATTACTTAAGTGGTCAACCCAGTGATGTGAAGCCCTATAACGGATCAGTGGTTGTCACTGATGGGCAGCCTCTAAACCTGCAGGATTTCACCCTGATTCATGCACGCTCAATTGCAGAAGATCTGGATTTCCGTGTTGGTGAAGATCAGTTTAGCGGTGTGCTTAATGTTGTTGATGGTAAGTTTGCTAATGAGGATGTGGATATTTGGGGTAAATCCCTGGTTCATTCCGTTGCATTGACCAGTAAAGCTTTCCAGCGCGGTTTCTTCGGAGAATACGGTGGCTTGATTGTAACTCTGGGTATTCTCATGTTTGCTTTCTCGACCGCTATCGCTTGGTCCTACTATGGTGATCGCTCTATGATCTACCTGTTTGGTCCCAAGGCGGTAATGCCTTACCGAATTGTGTATGTGATAGCTTTCTTCTGGGCGGCGATTGAGGACACCACCGTTATTTGGAACCTGTCTGCGGTAGCTATCGTCATTATGACCTTACCGAACCTGTTTGGTATTACGATATTGGCGAAGGAGATGAAGTCAACGGTGAAGGATTATTGGAAGGACCCCAGCCATAAGTAACTTGGCTTGCAAGGGTTACTCCTAGAATAAAAAAGGCAGCCTAGTGGCTGCCTTTTTTAGTGTCTGGCCCTGTTGGTATGGCAACGGGGCCAGATTGTTCAGCAGATAAGCTTATTCTGCTTGGGCGCTGAGTGCTACACCGGAGTATGTCTGGTAACCGCGAATACTAATGTACCAAGTACCTGCTTGTGGGTTGCTGATGTTGCAGTTTTCATCATTACCCCACTTATATGGACGACAATCCCAGGTGTTTCGAGTTGGTGCTGAGCCAAAGCGAACATAGAGGTCACCGTCCCCACTGCCACCAGACATCACCGCTTTCAGGGATGACATACCGCTGTCCACATCCAGGGTAAAGTGCTGCCAGGCATTAGCGGAGCCAGACAGATTGGTTTTTTCCCAGCCGCCGGGGTTGCCACCGCCACCGTCGGTGAAGCTACCTACCAGACTGACACCGGAGAAGGAACTATAACCACGCACCATCACATAGTAGGTGCCTGCTTGTAAGTTGGAGATCTCACAGGTTTCATTGTTGCCGGTAGTGTAGGGACGGCAGTCGTATGTGCTGGTGGTTGGTGCTGAGCCAAAGCGTACATAGAGGTCCGCATCACCGGTGCCACCAGACATATTAAAGCTTAGGCCGGTAGCGCCAGCAGGAACATCTAATGTGTAATGGAGTTCATCGCCAGAGCCACCACCAAGGTTGTCAACGGAAACTCCATTTTCAAGCTCTCCAGGAGGAGGTGGTGGAGTGTTATCACAGGTAACTCCTACGGTACTGAAGGCAGTTGTAACATCCGCTTTACTGTACCCTAGGTCTACAGCAGCTTGCTCAACACCGCAGGCAGCCTCATCGTAGTCAGAGTTTGAGCCCCAGTACATCTGATTAGCGAGGACAAAAATATCAAATGCCTTGCGAGTATCCCAGCCGTTGGTATTGGCGATCAGATAGAAAGCTCGATTGTAGACACCGGAGCTATAGTGTACGTCCATACCGCTGTAATAATCATCGGCATGGCCAATGGAGCGTCCATCCTGTGTTGGGTCTTCAAAATAACGCAAGGCGCCATTGGCTTTGAAAATCTGGGCTCCAACCAACCAGTCGTTACTGCCAGTCATAAAGTATTCAGCGGCTTCACCAGAGATATCGGAGAAGGCTTCATTAATTCCCCCTGGTTGTTGACTGTAAACTAGGCCAGAGTTCTGCTCGGTAAAGCCGTGGCTGACTTCATGAGCCGTAACATCCAGGCTGACTAGGGGGTGGAAGGTGTTTTGACCATCGCCAAAGGTCATCTGGCTGCCATCCCAGAAAGCATTTTCGTAGTTATTACCGTAATGCACGCGAAGGCGCAGCTTTTGAGTCAGCGGTGAAGTGTTGTACCAGTCACTGAACATTGCGAAGACCACGCCACCAAAATAGTGCGCGTCATTTAGCGGTGAATAAGCACCATTGATTTCTTTGTGATCATTATAGGGGCAGTTGAATTGATGGACGCTACCGCCACTAGTTCCATGATTCAAGTTCACAGTTTCAACGTTGGTAGTATCCATACGGCAGTTGGCATCAACCTGCATGGAGGGGAAATCGGTACCATATTCATAGCGGCCCGTTTTTACATTGCCGCCAGGACCTTGTGCATCTTGGAAGGTGAGGCCATCCCAATGCTTAATCACTTCACCGGTCATGGCATCAATAAAGTAGAAGGGGCGCTTGGGGTCGTCTCCATACTCGACCCAGTTCACCAGGTAGGCCAGGCGAGCCTCATCTTGTTCATTGATGTAAACATAGAGTTCTTTTTTCTGGTTTTTGGCCTCCAGTTTAAGCACTGGCAGTGATAAAGCACCCGACATCACTCCCTGTTGTGCGCGCAGTGAAACCTGATGGTTCATGGCGCGATCAAGGGCATTGCCTGCGTCAATTGCCGCACGCACGGTGGGTACTTCAAGTTCGAGTCCGGTAAGGATATTACCGTGCATCTCGGTAATGAGTCCCTGTCCAGAACTGGTTACGGTCTGTCCCCACACGGGTATGCCTTTGTGGGTTTGTTGGTAGCGGGCGACGGTTTTGCCATTTCCCAGAGTACGCTCACGAATTTTTACCAATGCCATGTCAGATCCGGCAACGGTATTTAATGTCTGTGGCGAGAGCATATCCGGAGTGGCTGGAACACGGTCGGCAGCCTGCGCACTAATAGCCATAGCTAAAGTGCAGGTAAGTCCTATCAAATGCTTCATTGCTAGCTTTCCCTTATTTAACTTTTTTATTAGCGACCGAGCATCAGCAGCTGGAAAACAATCCAGTAAGGAATTACTGATTGCTTCAGTAACTTGATGCAAACGGTCTTTATGGTTGGTAAGACAGCAGAAGAAGGCCGGGCATCTGGGGTGGGGCCAAAAATTGGCAATGACGTCCGCTTTCTCAAACCGGTTGCCCAAATATTCCGGGCAACCTGAGATTACCTTGCATGTGCTTAGTGGCAACAAAAAGGTGATGACAAACTCATATATTTGAATTGTTTTCGATATTTTTGCTTATTTAGTCACAAATCAGCAAATAATATCCTGCCGAGGAATCCAAATTGATGCGCCTAAATAAACCCGATAAAAGGGTGGTGCGCCAGCCGAGAATAAAATTTCAGAAAAGTCTCAAAAATATTTTTTGGGATTATCTATACGTTGAGAAGTAGATATTCCCGCTCCCAAGAACTGATAACTCGGTTAAATTCCTCGTATTCATCGCGCTTTATTGCGCTCCATGCTTTTACGAATTTTTTGCCAAACATTTCAGCGGCGGCTTCACATTCCGTTAAAAGATTGAGGGCGTGCTCTTGAGTGCGGGGTAAGGTAATGGTCTCTTTGGAGCAGTCGCCCTGATACGGTGCGCTAGGTGCTACCTTATTGATCATACCGAGATAACCGCAAGCGAGAGAAGCCGCAATGGCGAGATAAGGGTTGCAGTCGGCACCAGGAAAACGATTTTCCAATCTTTTTCCTTGAGGTGAACTGTCGGGAACTCTAAGGCCGGTAGTGCGATTGTCATAGCCCCAATGCAGGCTTGTCGGGGCGGCCATTTCGGGAGTGAAGCGTCGATAAGAATTGACATTTGGGGCTAGAAAACTAATGAATCCTGGAGTGTACTCCTGCATACCGCCAATAAAATACATGAAGCTATCGTTTTCATTTCCATGGTCGTCTACAAATATGTTCTTCTCTGTTTTTAAGTCGACAACACTTTGGTGAAGATGTAATGCACTGCCGGGTTCGTCCTCCATGGGTTTGGCCATAAAGGTGGCATAAATTCCGTGGCGCAGAGCAGTTTCTCTGACGGTGCGTTTAAAGGTGAAAACTTGGTCGGCGAGTTGAAGTGGGTCTCCATGAAGGAAATTGATTTCCATCTGCGCGGTTCCTGATTCGTGAATCAAGGTATCTACATCGAGCCCCTGCGCCTCACAGAAATTATACATATCCTCAATAATGGGTTCGTATTCGTTGGCAGCGTCGATGCTATAAGACTGTCTGGTTTTTTCCGTGCGGCCAGATCTGCCAACGGGTGCTGAGAGTTTTTCATCTGGATCAAGATTGCGCTTTATGAGGTAAAACTCTACTTCCGGAGCAACGATTGGTTTCCAGCCTTTCTCTTTATATTTTTCCAAAACGAATTTGAGGATGTTCCGCGTACTAATCGGATGTGGTTGACCATCCCGGGTATAACAATCGTGAATAATTTGAGCAGTGGGATCATTGGCCCAGGGGTTAAGTCGAACGGAATCGGGATCTGGCACCAGCAACATATCCGTATCTGCTGGGTCCACGAGTTCATTGTGCTCATCGACATAGTCGCCGGTAACGGTTTGCACAAGGATGCTTTCAGGAAGTCGGCTGTCCTGGGTCAGGAACTTATCTGTAGGCGTAAATTTGCCTCTGGCATTACCCGACATATCCGGCACCAGGCACTCCACCTCGGCAATATCGTGTTCGGCGAGCCAGCTTGTAATCTTGTCCATTTGTTAGAGACCCAGTGTGTTTCCATCTACATGTCTGACCAGTATATGCCTGACCCTTATATAGGCGGTAGCCGCCAGTGCAGGCAAAAATAATGACTTGCCGGATATATGTGGGGGGTTATGGGAAGCCTGGCACGGCAGGCAAAAGGGAATTACCATTTTGCTATTCTCGGGGCCGAACTATTTCAGAGCCTCCCGCATACTCAACGCCTTGAAGGGCTGCATTGATGAAAACCACCTCTGGTTATACAGATTCTTACTACTCAGCAAGTGCCAATCCGCTTACCTCCTATCCCCAGCTGGATGGTGTCCGGGAGGTGGATGTTTGTGTGATTGGGGCCGGCTATACCGGGCTCTCCACAGCGTTGCATTTAGCGGAACGGGGCTACAAAGTGTCTGTCTTGGAAGCGCAGCGTGTGGCATGGGGCGCATCTGGTCGCAATGGTGGACATGTGGGGGTTGGGCAACGGCGCTGCCAAAGTGACTTGGAAGAAATGTTCGGTGTGGAGATTGCCAAGCGGTTTTGGCAATTTAGCCTTGAGGCGGTGCGGCTGGTAGAGCAGTTGATTGATAAGCATCAAATTAATTGCGACCTGAAGCGAGGGATTATGCATCTCGCAGCTAAACCCAGCCATGACAACTACCTGCGCAAGGAAGCCGAGCTTCTTCAGGAGCGTTATGGTTACTCGGGTGTGCGCTATGCCGATGAGCAGGAGGTGGGTGGCCTTGTGGGAACAAGGCGTTATTTAGGCGCGCAAATTGACAGTGGTTCCATGCACCTTCACCCATTGAACTATGGACTTGGGTTAGCGGCGGCTTGTGTCAGAGCTGGGGTCGAGCTCTATGAGCACAGCAGAGTGACTAGCTATCGGGGAGGGAATTCCTGTACCGTCGAAACAGCCAAAGGGCAGGTAAAGGCGGCTAAGGTTATATTGGCCTGCAATGGCTATCTCGGAAACTTGGAGCCGCGGCTGGCTGGCAAAATTATGCCAATCAATAATTTTGTTCTGGCCACTGAACCTCTGTCTGAGCCTGCTGCTCAAAAATTGATCGCCAATGATTATGCAGTGCAGGACACACTGTTTGTTATCAACTACTGGAAGTTATCGGGAGATAACCGCCTGATTTTTGGTGGCGGTGAGAATTATACGGCCAGCTTTCCTGCAGATATACGCAAGTTTGTACGGAAAAAAATGCTGCAGGTGTATCCGCAGCTAAAGCAGACCCGAATTGATTATGGCTGGGGTGGCACTCTGGCGATCACTATGAATCGCATGCCGCATATGGGGCGCCTGGAGCCCAATATCTATTACAGTCAAGGTTACTCGGGCCACGGGGTGCCTACTGCAACCTTTGCGGGAAAACTCCTCGCTGAAGCAATTGCTGGCACTGAGGAGCGCTTTGACATCATGACGAAGATCCCAACAGAGACTTTTCCTGGTGGAACCCTTTTGCGTTGGCCGGGCCTGGTGTTGGGAATGCTTTACCACAGTTTGCTTGATAGGTTTGGGCATTGAAAGAGGTGAGGTGGCTGGACTGTTGCTGGTGAAATTGTCGACTCCTTTGGTGTTAAGATGCTGTGAGTTGCCATTAGGAAACCGATCTTGTCCAGTACCGAACAGCATAAGCGCAAAAGCCAATTAACCCCTCGCCGCGAGCCGGTCCAAGCCCGTGCACGGGCTCGAGCCCGGCAGATACTCGATGTCACCGGGAGGCTCCTGGAAGAGGTCGGGCTCGATGATCTCACTACTATCCTAATTGCGCGGAAGCTCGATATTTCAGTGGGCTCCCTCTACCATTATTTCCCCAATAAACATGCGATTCTCTATGCTATGGGCGAGCAGTGGCTCGCTAGTATCAGTGAGGCCATGGCTGAGCTGGCAGAGCTCGATCTCGAGCATATGACACTTGGGAGTTTTATTGATGAGTTTGTTGGGTGCCTTCTAGCTGTGTACCGTGAGCAGCGAGGACTGCTGCCATTGGCCCAGGCTATGTGGGGAATTCCCGAGTTGCACGAGCTGGATAAGAGCCATGACGAGCTGGTGATCGGGCACCTGGTGGATATGTTCCATCGCTTGGGCTTTACCTGCCCGCCCAATGAAATGAATCGCTTGGGTCGGCTCACACTGGAAAGCTGCCATGCGCTATTGCTGGTGATGGTTAACCAAGCAGAGGTGCGTGCTTACCGTACCCGTGAAGATTTACAGCAAATGCTTTTCACTCTGTTGAACCTCAGGGGAAGCGATAATAGTCCCGAGGGGCTCAGTGATGTGGAGGCGCCCTGATGGCCATGCGTCCGGACAAACTGGTAATCGCGATTTCTTCTCGGGCACTGTTCGACTTGAATGATAGCCATAAGGTTTTCGAGGAGCTGGGCCTGCAAGCTTTCTCGCGCTATCAAGTAGAGCGAGAGAACGATGTATTGCAGAAAGGAGATGCCTTCCACCTGGTAGAGAAATTTCTAAAAATCAACGAACAGCTGGAGGGGGAGCCCAGGGTCGAGGTCATCCTGCTTTCCCGCAATAGTGCTGATACAGGACTTCGGGTGTTTAACTCAATTGAGCACTATGGTCTGGATATTACCCGGGCTGCCTTTTGCAATGGTGAAAGCCCCTATCGCTATATCGGTCCATTTGGCTGTAATTTGTTTCTCTCGACTGATGGCTTGGATGTTCGTCGCGCCTTGGATCAAGGGGTTGCTGCGGCAACTCTGGTGGCTGGGGGTAACCGCAAGCAGCGCGACGATGTCTTGCGCTTTGCCTTTGATGGTGATGCGGTAATCTTTTCTGACGAGGCTGAGCAGATTTTCAAGCGGGATGGGCTGGATGCCTTTACCCGTGCAGAGCGTGCCTCTGCACAGATGCCGCTGGGTGGAGGGCCTTTCAAGGGATTTCTTGAGGCTCTGCAAACATTACAAGCGGAATTTGGTTTAGAGAGTTGTCCAATACGCACCGCCCTGGTGACGGCAAGGTCTGCGCCAGCCCATGAGCGGGTAATCCGTACGTTGCGTGCCTGGGATATCCGTGTAGATGAATCGGTATTTTTGGGGGGGCTTCCAAAGGGGGAGTTTCTGCGGGCATTCGGTGCTGATGTGTTCTTTGATGACCAGCCGGCGCACTGTGCCTCCGCAGCTGAGCATGTGGCTACAGGTCATGTGCCGCACGGTATTGCCAATATCGCAAATAGTGATGCCTGAGTATTTGAGCTCTTTCGGGCCTGTAAATGTTGGAAAGTCGATTGACACCCGCCGCTCTTCACCGGATATTCATCTGTCCGTTGGCCCCGGCTTCGATTGGCTGCTATTCTTTTCTCGCATAACTCAAGATGTTTTTTATAACTAACAATTTATATGTCAGAGTTGCACTCGTCCTGGGGCGGGGTGATTGATATTAAAGGGAGGACTTATGAAGCTGCAGCAGTTGCGATATATCTGGGAAGTGGCGCATCACGATCTCAACGTTTCTGCTACTGCGCAGAGCCTCTATACTTCCCAGCCGGGCATCAGCAAGCAGATTCGCCTACTGGAAGATGAGCTGGGGGTGGAAATCTTTGCCCGGAGCGGCAAGCACCTCACCAGGGTGACGCCAGCGGGGGAGGCGATCCTCAAGACCGCTGGCGAAATTATGCGCAAAGTGGAAAATATCAAGCAGGTTGCCCAGGAGTTCAGCAATGACAAGAAGGGCAGCTTGGCGGTTGCCACTACCCATACCCAGGCGCGGTATGCGCTGCCCCCGGTTATCAAGCTGTTTATTTCCCGTTACCCTGATGTATCGCTGCATATGCACCAGGGAACCCCCATGCAAATCTCGGAAATGGCAGCCGATGGTACTGCGGATTTCGCCATTGCTACCGAGGCACTAGAGCTTTTCAGTGATTTGGTGATGATGCCGGTTTATCGCTGGAATCGTTGTATTTTGGTGCCTAAAGATCATCCTCTCTGCCATATCAGCAAGCTGAATCTTGAAGAGGTTGCAAAGTATTCGATCGTCACTTACGTGTTTGGCTTTACCGGCCGCTCAAAATTGGATGAAGCATTCCTGGAGAAAGGGCTTTCGCCTAAGGTCGTGTTTACCGCCGCGGATGCGGATGTTATTAAAACCTATGTGCGCCTGGGTCTCGGTATTGGCATAGTGGCGGATATGGCGGTGGATGGTGAGGATGAAGATTTAGTTGCCCTGGATGCCAGTGATTTGTTCGAGTCCAGTATTACCAAGATCGGCTTTCGCAAGGGAATATTCCTGCGAGGCTTTATGTATGATTTCATTCAACAGTTTGCTCCGCATCTCACCCGGGAATTGGTGGATCAAGCTGCGCATGCTACTTCCAGAGCTGAGGTAGATGCACTATTTGCCGATACAGAGCTGCCGGTTTATTAGTATTGCGGTGTAGCTGGCTGGCAGAGGCTAAGAGGCCTCTGCCTGTTGGATCAGGGGTTGTAAAACTTCCTTGGCAAATTTGAAGTAGACGGTATAGATCTCTGCTTCTTGCCCTTCACGCTCGACCACAAAGAATGGCGCTCGATCCACATTAAATTGCTGTGCAATTAGCATCCCGGCACTTTGCGGGTCGCGCACGTCAGCTACCAAGGTTTGATCGATAAATTTGAGTTGCTCGTTCACTTCCAGTTTTTCCTGCACATCCCGGCATTTGGCGCAGGGTGAGCCATCGGCGAGTACTTTTTTGACTAGTGTGATCTTCACAATAAATTCCTTGATCCAGTTAAGCGCTGAAATTGGCACTACTGGCATTGAATCTATCAGATGGCCTAATAACTTTGAAATATCAATCCTAGATAGTTCTATAACCAAAATGCTGTAGTAAGACTACAGAAAGCCCAGTAGGCAGCGATTTTTGACGGGCTGGGTGATCAATTCAGGAATTGCTCTGCGGTTTCAAGAAGTAAGCGCACTTTGGCCAGGCACTCCTGGTACTCTGCAGTCGGGTCAGAGTCGGCGACTATGCCTCCACCGGCAGCACAGGTAATGCGCCCATTGCTGGCGCTAAAGGTACGAATGGCGATGTTGGTATCAGCGCGGCCGCAGCTACTGATATAGCCGATGCTACCGCAATAGATGCCCCTGGGACTGCCTTCCAGCTCGCGAATGACCTCCATAGAGCGGCGTTTGGGCGCACCGGTGATGGAGCCACCGGGAAAGCAGGCCGCTAACAGGTCGCTGTAAGCTGAGTCCTCATGCATTTCTCCTGTCACTACGCTGACCAAGTGGTGAACATTGGCAAAGCTAGCCAACTGGAATAGCTCCGGCACCCTCACGCTGCCACTGCGGCACAACTTGCTGAAATCGTTGCGCAGCAAATCCACGATCATTAGGTTTTCTGCGCGATCTTTAGGGCTTCTCTGCAGGGTAAATGCCGCACGCTGGTCCTCTACCGGATCAGCTACTCTGGCGGCGGTGCCCTTGATGGGCTCGGTGCGCAAGCTACTGCCATCGGCACGAATAAAGCGCTCTGGCGATAGGCTCAGCAAACTGCCCTGGGGCATTTCCATAAATGCTGAAAATGGCCCTGCCACGCGTCGACGCAATGCCAGGTAGGCACCAAAGAGATCGCCCTCGTAGGGGGCGCTGAAGCGTTGGGTAAAGTTTGCCTGGTAGACATCTCCCGCTGCGATATATTCGAGGATTCGCGCAATGCGCTCCTCATAGTCAGCAACACTGAGTTCGTGGGCAAATGGTGCTAAAAGGCGAAACTCCTCGGGATCCTGCTCTCGCTCCCAGTGCACCGATTTAAAACGATCGATTAGCTCTTGTACCTGTCGGGCTGGGCAGGCAGGGTGAAAAACCAGATGGCTGGAGCCCAGCTGGTGATCCGCAATAAAAGCCCAGCTATAGAGCCCAAAAAAACCTGCCGGTAGGTCCGTAGGTCGGGTATCCGCCGGCAAAAAGTTACCGCCGGTGCCCAGTTCATAACCGGCAAAACCGATGATTCCACCGCAAAATGGCAGTTGTGAGTCCCGTTCCTGTGGGCACAGCTCACGACTTAGGTCATCTACCCGGGTGAAAGGCTCGCTGCTATCTGCTGCCAGTTCCAGTGCGTTAAGAGGGTCGGCACTGATAATATCGTAGCGACCTCCGCTGCTGAGAGGTCGGCCGCTATCGAGCCATACCGGCACAGGTAGATCCGCAATTGCCTGGAAGGCCGCGGCAGAATTGAGTGAATAGGGCAGGGAGACTATTTGCATATCAAAACACGGCAGTCTGGAAGACGGCGCACACTACACACTTTGTCGCGGCGTGAAAAGGGCGCCTGGCTTTTTGGTCATCCCTTAGTCAATTCTTCGCTCGATGCCGGCCTGGGACATCAGGCGCGTAGCGAGCTCCTCCACGGATAGCTGGGTGGCATTGAGGAAGGGCACTTGCGCCCGCCTTAGCATCTGTTCGACTTGGCGCACCTCAAATTCGCACTGTCCTATAGAAGCGTAGCGGCTATTGGCGCGCCTTTCCTGTCGAATCTGCATCAAGCGTTTGGGATCTATGGTGAGGCCGAAGAGTTTGCGCTGGAAGGGGCGCAGAATCTTGGGCAGGGTGGTGGAGTCCATATCCTCTTCGGTGATGGGGTAGTTGGCCGCGCGCAGTCCAAATTGCAAGGCCAAATATAGGCAGGTGGGGGTTTTGCCGGAGCGGGAGACGCCGAGCAATATGACATCCGCTTGCTCAAATTCACTGATGCGGCGCCCGTCGTCGTTATCGATAGCAAAGTGCACCGCATCAATGCGTTCGCTATAGCGGCGATTATCGGCAATGCCGTGGGAGACATTAACGGTCTGTGCAGGATCGCGCCCAAATAAATTGGCCAGAGGTGTCAGGTAATTTTCGAAGATATCCAGCATTAAAGCGGGGCTTTGGTGCAATTGATCGCGAATCTGGTCAGAAACGATGCTGGTAATAATGATGGGCTGCAGACCGGATTCCTGGGCAGCGCTCTCTATACGCTGGAGAGCCTGCTGGACCTTTTCGGTGGAGTCAATATAAGGCAGAGTCACCTGTTCGACATGCTGGTCTTGAAACTGTGCCAATAGGCTGTGGCCAATGCCCTCTACAGTGAGGCCGGTTCCGTCGGAAATAAAAAAAGCGGTGCGTTTGTCTTTTGCCATGCTGCGTCTCTGTCTGTTGGCGGGACTTTTTAGTGGCCGCTAGTATAGGGGTGGTGGGGTTAAAGGTCTTATCTTCTGAGAGCTAAGTAAGCTTGTAGAAAATTTACAACATATTGGCCGTTTTTCCTGGGCTATTTTTTACAAGACTCATCCTTATAATCAGCGCCCAACAAACCTGATTTCAGAGGGCCTTCACTTGACGAATTTCACCATCGACTTTGCAAAACTGGGAATGGATGATGTCGACAAAGTCGGCGGTAAAAACGCATCACTCGGCGAGATGATTTCATCTCTGGCCGGCGCTGGTGTGAGTGTACCGGGCGGCTTTGCGACCACAGCGGAGGCTTTTCGGGCTTTCCTAGCCCATGAACAGTTAGAGCAGCGTATCGCTGAGCGGCTGAAAGGGCTCGATGTCGGTGATGTTACTGAGTTAGCCAAAGCCGGCGATGAAATTCGCAATTGGATCATACAGACCCCATTTCCTGCACAGCTGGAAAAAGAGATCCGCGATGGTTATGAAGCTTTGGGTGGTGGTGAAACAGCTGTTGCTGTGCGTTCCTCCGCGACTGCTGAAGATTTACCGGATGCTTCTTTCGCAGGCCAGCAGGAGACCTTCCTGAATATCCGCGGTATTGATGCGGTTCTGATTGCAGTTAAAGAAGTATTTGCCTCTCTCTATAACGACCGCGCCATCGCCTACCGCGTACATACAGGTTATGCGGATGTAGGTGTTGCTCTGTCGGCTGGTATTCAGCACATGGTGCGCAGTGAGACTGGCGCTGCCGGTGTAATGTTCACCTTGGATACTGAGAGTGGATTCCGTGATGTGATCTTTATCACTGCGGCCTTCGGTCTGGGTGAGACTGTTGTACAGGGTGCTGTGAATCCTGACGAGTTCTATCTCTACAAGCCGGCTTTGGATGCCGGGCGCCCAGCTATCCTGCGTCGCAATCGCGGTAGTAAAGCCATCAAAATGGTTTACGACGAAAGCGGCGATTGCGGGCGCTCAGTAAAAACCGTTGAGGTTGCAGAAGAAGATCGCCAGCGTTTTGCTCTCAATGATGAAGAGCTGACCAGCCTGGCAATTCAGGCCCGTAAAATTGAGGAGCACTACGGTCGTCCGATGGATATCGAGTGGGCCAAAGACGGTGATACTGGCAAGCTATTTATCGTACAAGCGCGTCCGGAGACCGTGCGCTCCCGCGATCAAGGTACCAGCATTGAGCGTTACAGCCTGCAGGAGCGCGGTGAAGTACTGTGTGAGGGGCGCGCGATTGGTCAGCGTATCGGTGCCGGCCGCGTTCGCAAGCTGAAGTCCGTCGAAGATATGGCGGCTATGCATGACGGTGAGGTCCTGGTGACCGATATGACCGACCCGGATTGGGAACCGGTGTTGAAAAAGGCGAGCGCAATTGTTACCAACCGCGGCGGCCGTACTTGTCACGCGGCGATTATTGCCCGTGAATTGGGGATTCCCGCAGTGGTTGGCTGTGGAAACGCCACCGAGTTATTGGAAGACGGTACTCCCGTCACCGTCTCTTGTGCCGAAGGCGATACCGGCTTCGTAATGTCCGGCGAGTTGGACTTCCAGCGTGAAGAAACTGAAGTTTCCGAAATGCCGGATCTGCCTTTCAAAATCATGCTCAATGTGGGCAATCCAGATCGCGCTTTTGCCTTTAGCCACTTGCCCAATCAGGGGGTTGGCCTGGCGCGCTTGGAATTTATCCTGAATCGCATGATTGGGATTCACCCGAAAGCCCTGCTTGAGCTGGATAGCCTCCCGGATGACTTGCAACAGAATATCCGCGAGCGCATAGGCGGTTACGCCTCCCCGGAAGACTTTATTGTTGAGAAACTGGTAGAAGGTATCGCTACCCTGGCCGCGGCCTTTGCACCTAATCGTGTAATCGTGCGTCTATCAGACTTTAAGTCCAACGAATACGCACACCTGGTTGGTGGCCAACTATACGAACCCAGCGAAGAGAACCCGATGCTCGGCTTCCGTGGTGCGGCTCGCTACCGCTCTGAAGATTTCCGCCAGTGTTTCGCCCTGGAATGTCGTGCACTGAAGAAAGTACGTGACGAGATGGGGCTGACCAATGTGGAGATCATGGTACCCTTCGTGCGAACTCCGGAAGAGGCAGAAGAGGTTGTCGGTCTGCTCGCCGAGAACGGTCTGCGCCGCGGCGAGGCTGGTCTCAAGGTCATTATGATGTGCGAACTGCCATCCAATGCCCTGCTGGCAGAAGAGTTCCTGCAGCATTTTGATGGCTTCTCAATCGGTTCTAATGACTTGACCCAGCTTACCCTGGGTCTTGATCGGGATTCCGGTCTGGTGGCCGACCTGTTCGACGAGCGTAACCCGGCAGTGAAGGCTCTGCTGTCCCGCGCCATCCAGGCCTGCAAAAAAGCTGGTAAATATGTAGGCATCTGCGGTCAGGGACCTTCTGACCACAAAGACTTCGCCCGCTGGTTGATGGATGAGGGAATCGACAGTGTTTCCCTGAACCCGGATACCGCTGTAGATACCTGGCTATTCCTAGCTAACGAAGAAGCCTAATTTCCTTTCTAAGCGGCCCTTTTGGGCCGCTTTTCCTATCTAAGCGCCCCTCCAGCGACTGTGGTTTTTTTTTCCTAATTCATTGCGTGTTTGCCCAAAAATTAGACTTCTGTTGCCGCTTCTCTCGATAACTTCGGAATTTATCCTGCTATTTCTGTGTGAGATTTACAGATCACACGCTACCGAAAAAATTCAAAACTCTATGGCTTGCTTTCAGAGATAAGAATTCATTCTAAGGCTTACCACCAGCCTCAATAAAATCGGAAGAGTCCTGAGGCAGCGCGTAGATAGAAAACAGAGCGCAATTTGCTTTGGTGCTGATTCACCTGCAGGGGTAAATCCTCCGGTGTAGAAGTTTGAGTGGTATCGGTTGGGCTGTTTTCCTTTCCGCCCACTTTGGCAGAGCAGAGAAAGTTGTTGAGGTGAGCTATGCATACGAGCAGACAGTTACAGATCCCAATATTGCATATTTTTCTGATGTTGTGTCTCTTGGCACTAATCGCCGTTCCCCCTGCAATGGCAAAGCCCCGCGGTGGTAACTGGTTTGATGATCGCGCTGCGGCTAGGGGAGGAGGCGCCTCAATCAGGATTGACTTGAGTGAACAGCGCGCTTACCTCTACAAAGGCGGTAAGTTGGTCGGGGTATCCAGAATTTCCTCCGGTAAGCGGGGTTATAGTACGCGGCCAGGACACTTCCGTGTATTGTCCAAGCACCCGCATCATCGCTCTTCGATCTACGGTAGTTATGTAGATAGGCGCACAGGACGGGTGGTGAGGTCCAATGTAAATACTCGTAAACATCGTCGCCCCGCCGGTACTGTGTATCGTGGTGCAAAAATGAATAACTATATTCGCTTCAACGGCGGGATCGGTCTGCATGCTTCTGGCCATGTGCCCAGACACCCTGCCTCGCATGGTTGTGTGCGTATGCCTCCGCACATGGCTAGAAAGTTTTATCGCCATGTACGTGTAGGTACTCCGGTGCGTGTTACGCACTAAAACATGAAAACGATTTTGTAGCAGCGAAGCCTTGGCCGGGTATTATCTATAGGGATGATACCCGGTATTTATTTGTCAGCCTGCCACCAGAGTGACACTATCGCTATCATCATTTTTTACGGAATGATTGCGAGAGAACTTATGTCAATTTCTACCCCCGATTTGTGTGATGACCACGGTGATGCAGTGCAAGTGGTTGAGCCGATGTTTATTAATTACGGAGGCCGTGAGAGCTTTGGCGGTCAAATCGTAACTATTAAGTGTTTTGAGGATAACTCGCTGGTGCGGGAGTTAGTGGCGGAACCGGGACAAGGAAAAGTTCTGGTAGTCGATGCGGGTGGTTCAATGCGTCGCGCTTGTCTTGGCGATATGCTCGCCGATAAAGCGGTAGCCAATGGCTGGGAAGGCATAGTGATGTATGGCTGCATCCGCGATGTTGACCAGATTGGGACGCTAGATTTAGGCGTTCAGGCCCTGGGTACACACCCAATGAAAACGGAGAAAAAAGGTATTGGTGAGCGGGATCTGGCAGTGACTTTTGGAGGGGTGACTTTTCGACCTGGAGAATATCTGTATGGGGATAACAACGGAATCATTATTGCGCAAGAAGCACTAGTGTGAACCCCACTTTTCAATTACACAGCTTTCACAAAAGCTTGCAGATAAAAATGCCCGCTGGCAACTTTGTTGCCGCGGGCATCGTTCATGAAGAGCTGCCTATCGATTGTGTAAATCTGAAACTGGATCCTTGGGCATGCGCAGAGACATCAGAAAATAAAGGATCTTGTTCTTGTCTTCGTCACTCAGATTTTGGAAGTTTTCTGCGGCGTAGCCGGCATCACTTCCAGGATTATCGTGTAACAAGATGGCTTCTACCAAGGTGAGTGCGCGCCCATCGTGCATATAGGGCGCTGTGTCAGCAACTCCCCAAAGGCGTGCGGTGATAAATTCCCTGTTTTGCACCTCATCCTGGAAAAAGGCGGTTTCAGCTAAGGCTATGCCCATGTCATAGCGCTTGAGATCAGAGAACATTTCGACCTCAATTCCCGCTCCAAAAATGGATTTAAAAACTGTGGGGGGCTTGCTTAGATCCACGTGATAGAAAGTATCTTCAAATGGTGCCTCCGGGGAGCCCGTTAGCTTAAAGGGCAAGGTCCTTCGCTCAGTGGTCATTACGGGACGATGGCAGTCGGCACAGCCTACCTCGTGGAACAATTTGCGACCCCGGTTATTTTTGCCGGATTCTATTTGGAAGGGGCGGTCCAGGGTGGCAATGAAAATACTGATCGCGGATAGATCACCGACAGAAATTTCGTTGGTCACGCCGTCATTGTCTTCGTCGGCTTCTGCCCCGCCAAACTTTTCTGTTGCCTGCATCCCCATGTGAAAAGAAAGGGCGTTCAAGGAGAATTCGCGGGCTGAGGCATTATCGCCTTTCCTGCCAAACGGGCGTACCACAAGGTCTGCATCGACGCCTTCCACATTGCTGGTGTCCAGGTTGCCATCTTCATCGACAAAAATACTGCCAAAATTAACGGATTTAGTATCCAGACTGACAACAGTTCCAGGGTTGTCTAAGGCGTATTGTTTGAGGCGCTGAAGGTCAGCGGTCATTTCTCTGGCGACTAGTTCAATCCCTCCAGAGCCAAATAAGAATAGGGGGTTGATTAGGCGGCCATCGTATTCCGCAGTCCCATCGAAGCTTTCGTCAATGACATCGATATTTACCGGACGCAGCATTGCGCTGGTGCTAAAACCGCCACCGCCGCCAATACCCATGGTGGCCGGCACAGTTCTATTGCTGACGATACTGTGACATTCCAGGCAGTTCTGGGAGTCGAGTCCATTGACTCGCAGGAAGGTACCATTGCCTTGTAATGTCGGTCGGTTACCGCCATCTGCGGAGTGGTTATCAGGCTGGGATTCATCGTGTGCACCATCCCCGTAGCCATCGTAGCGATTAAAGGGGGTGCTGAAAATGAGCATCCCGGCCTGGCGAATTTCATCCAGGCTCAGTTCACCTTCAACAATTTGTCCCTGGGTAATTCTGTCTTCCGGGGCCAGCCGGGGGCCTTCTCCCACCAGATTGGCGAAGAGCAGGCTGGGGGTTAAAAGTCCGACACCGGCAAGCGAGTTCACAAGAGTCTGCTTCATACGAGCATCCTAATTCAATGCTTTCTATCAACTGATCCAGAGCTTCATTTGCGGCGTCCATTCCATCTCTCTAAATATAGGTAGTATTTCCCAGGGATATCGCGACAACTGGCGCTTCATACATCTTATTGATGTATAAATTTCAGGTTCTCTTGGGCGTCTAGTTACCAGGGGGCTCTCCCCGCACAAAATGTTGTGTCAGGAGTACTGAGTGACTGCTTGTGAGTTTTCAATTTGGGAAGGGATCTTACTGAAACTCTTCA
This sequence comes from Microbulbifer mixtoriginis (SeqCode), assembly GCF_052467235.1. Classification (NCBI taxonomy): domain Bacteria; kingdom Pseudomonadati; phylum Pseudomonadota; class Gammaproteobacteria; order Cellvibrionales; family Microbulbiferaceae; genus Microbulbifer; species Microbulbifer mixtoriginis (SeqCode). Next base: position 4,359,897 of record NZ_CP174305.1, read on the forward strand.
ACCGCATTCGTTGCCTATCATTATTTTTTGAAATAGCACCATGGCTAGTGGTAATTGGCGGGGTAGTGCACCGCTAGGGATACTGCGGAAGGTAAAAATGAGCGAGTTGCGCAAGAAATTCTTTACCAAACCCCTATTGAACATCATAAAGAGGATTTTACCGCCAATATCTCAAACGGAACGGGAGGCAATGGAGGCCGGAGAAGTTTGGTGGGATGCTCAGCTACTCTCCGGAAAACCGGACTGGAAGCAACTACTCGATATGGGACCGCCGGAGCTGAATGAGGAGGAACAGGCTTTTCTCGATGGGCCTGCCGAAGAGCTCTGTAAAATGATCAATGATTGGCAGATCAGTTTTGTCGATCACGATATCCCAGAGCATGTTTGGGAGTTTCTGCGCAAAAATCGTTTCTTCGGCATCATCATTCCCAAAAAATATGGTGGTCTCGGCTTTTCCCCTACTGCGCATGCAGAAATAGTCACCAAAATTTCTACGCGGAGTAACACCGTCGGCGTCACTGTGATGGTGCCCAACTCCCTTGGGCCGGGAGAATTGCTGCTCGCTCATGGCACCCAGGAGCAAAAAGACTATTATTTGCCCCGGCTTGCCGATGGCACGGATATTCCTTGTTTTGGCCTCACCAGCCCCCAGGCGGGCTCTGATGCGGCATCCATGATTGACCGCGGAGAGGTTTGTTACGGTGATCATCAGGGGGAAAAGGTCTTGGGGATGCGTGTCAACTGGCACAAGCGGTATATCACCCTGGGGCCTATTGCCACGGTCTTGGGGCTCGCCTTTAAGTTGTACGACCCGGAGCATATTCTCGGCGATAAAGAGGAGCTGGGAATTACCGTGGCACTGGTTCCTACTGATACAGAAGGCGTGACTATTGGTCAACGCCATCTCCCGGCGATGCAGGCCTTCCAAAATGGTCCCAACTGGGGAAAAGATGTCTTTATCCCTATGGAGTGGATTATTGGAGGTCAGGAGAATGTCGGCAAAGGCTGGGAAATGTTGATGAGCGCCTTGGCTGCTGGTCGTGGCATCTCGCTTCCATCGCTCTCTACGGGCGGTGCCAAAATGGCGGCGAGGACCACTGGTGCCTATGCGCGTATCCGCGAGCAATTCAATATTCCTGTAGGGCGTTTTGAAGGGGTGCAAAGTCGGCTGGCGGAGATCGCCGCTATCGCTTTCGTGCTAGATAGCGCCCATAAGACAACCACCAGGGCATTGGATGATGGACTTAAGCCGGCGGTAATCACCGCAATTATGAAAGCCAGTGCAACAGGGGGGCTGCGCCAGGCTATTGATGACGCCATGGATATTCATGCTGGTAAAGCCATCATGGATGGCCCACTAAATTACCTGGGTAATGCCTATCGTGCGGTACCCGTGGCGATAACGGTAGAAGGGGCCAATTTATTGACCCGCAGCTTAATGATCTTTGGCCAGGGCGCTATTCGCTGCCACCCCTACATTCTTGATGAAATGCTCGCTGCTGAAAATCCCGATGAAGAGGAGGGGCTGGAGCAACTGGATCATTTACTCCCCAAGCATATGTGGTTCCAGTTCAAGACACTATTACGAGGAGTATTTCACGGTTGGACCGTGGGGCTCTTTGCCAGCAGCCCTCGCAATGTTGGAGGCGCGGCCAAGTATTTTCGTCAGATCAATCGCTACTCAGCTGTGCTGACACTGGTGACAGAGGTCTCGCTGATCACCTTGGGCGGTGAGTTAAAAAGAAAAGAGCTGATATCCTCCCGGCTCGGCGATGTGCTCAGCCAGCTTTATCTGTTGAGCTGTACTCTCAAGCGTTTCTATGATGATGGCAATCCCAAAGATGATTTACCGCTCCTGGAATTCGCCATGCGTGATGGTTTGCATAAAATCGAAGTTCAGTTGCTGGAAGTTTTTCAGAATTTCCCGCGCCCATTTTTTGGGCAGTTGATGCATTTTCTGACTATGCCCTGGGGGCATAGTATCCATACTGCTTCAGATCGACAGGCGCGAGCATGTGCCGAGTTGCTGTTGAGTCCCTCCAAAACCCGAGACCGTTTGACCCGTGGTGTTTTCCTTGGCAATCCTGGCGATGGAGTTGAAATTGTCGAGCAAGCCTTCAACAAGGTATGTGCCTCTGAGCGTGCACGAGAGAAGTTAAAAAAGGGGGGGATTCGCACCCTAAGTCGCGAGTCGGTGGAAGAGGGGTTGCAACGTAATCTCATTAGTGATGAAGAAGCGGATGCTCTTCGTGACGCAGCTGATGCAGTGGATAAGGCTATCCAGGTCGACCACTTTGATCATTTGGCCAGGGTGGTGGGAAAAATCCAATAGCCTTGTGAGAAAAGCCTGATTTCCATGGAAGTTTCTCCTGATAATGTTCCCCAGCGGTTTACCGGCGCCGAGGAGTGTATCGATGCTCTGTTACGCAGGGTCGGTAAGAAGATTGTGCTGGGGTTACCCCTTGGATTGGGAAAAGCCAATCACTTTGCCAATGCCCTCTACGCGCGTGCCGCTGCAGATCCTTCTATTTCTCTGACCATTTATACCGCCCTGACCCTTGAGCGACCCAGGGGGGACAGTGATATCACGCGCCGTTTTGTACAGCCTTTACTGGATCGCCTTTACAGTCACTATCAGGATCTTGGTTATGTGACGGCAAGGAGGCAAGGGCAGCTTCCCAATAATATTGAGGTGATAGAGTTTTTTATGGAGCCCGGTGCTTTGCTGGGTAATCGCTATGCTCAGCAACATTATGTCAGTACTAATTATACCGAGGTGCCCGAAGATCTCTTGCGCAATGGGATCAATGTGATCGCGCAAATGGTCTCCCCTTCACCGGCGGGTGGCAAATACAGTTTGAGCTGTAATCCGGATCTGACCCTGCCACTTTTAAAGCTGGCCTCCGATCGCAAAGGGCAATCGCTTTTTTTACTGGGAGAGGTAAATCATCAATTACCTTATATGCCGGGCAGTAGTGAGCTTGCGGAAGGCGCTTTCGATTTTTTGTTAGAAGGTAACCAGTTCAATACTCCATTGTTTGCCGCTCCTGCAATGCCGGTGAGTTTTACCGAATACGCTATCGGTTTTCATATTGCCAGCCTGATCGCTGATGGTGGTACTTTACAAGTGGGTATCGGGGCGCTCGGCGATGCGGTGTGTCATGCCTTGCGCTTGCGTCACAAAGAGAATCCGCTCTTCACTCGCCTGCTGGATGAGTTAGCCGATTCGGAGTCATCCGCATACCGAAAAAACCTCCGCCTACAAAAGACGCCCTTTCAACAGGGACTATATGGTGCCAGTGAAATGGTTCCCCATGGCTTTTTACATCTGCGTAAGGCGGGGGTTTTAATCCGTGAAGTGTTTGCTGATGCGGCACTGCAAGAGTTGCTGGACTCGGATGCGATCACCCATACAGTGAACGAAGAGACTCTGCTTGCTCTGAAAAAGAGAGGGCGTATCCACTGTCCATTAACCCCTGATGACACGGCGTTTTTGCAGCGTTTTGGTATTGTGGATCCAAGTTACAGTTGGCGCGGCCACAAGTTGTTAACACCCGATGGCGAAGAGGAGGAGTGTGACCTGCACAGTGAGCACGGCCGTCGACGATTGATAGGCAGTTGTTTGAACAACAAACTTAAAGGCGGTATCTGGTTGCACGGTGGTTTTTACCTTGGTCCTGAGGTGATGTATCGAGAGTTACGGGATCTAGCCCCCATTGAGCGGGCCGGTATCGATATGACTTCTATCGATTTCACCAACGATCTGCGCGGCCAACAAATACTGAAGCAAGTCCAGCGCAAACACGCACGTTTTGTAAACTCAGCCATGATGGTGACATTGGGCGGGGCCGTTATTTCCGATGCTTTAATGGATAATCAGGTGGTTAGTGGTGTTGGAGGGCAATACAATTTTGTTGCCCAGGCGTTTGCACTGCCTGGGGCCCGCTCCATTATTGCCCTGCCGAGCACACGCGTTCGCGACGGAATATGTGAAAGTAATATTGTCTGGGAATACCCCCACACCACTATACCTCGGCACTTGCGGGATATTGTGGTAACTGAATACGGCGCGGTGGACCTGCGGGGTAAAACAGACCGGGACGTGATGGTTTCCATGCTCAGTATTTGCGATACACGATTTCAGGCAGTGTTGCTGGAACAGGCCAAATATGCAGGCAAAATTGAAAAGGACTTCACTATTCCGGCAGAGTTTAATCGAAATACCCCGGAGCATATTGCCGAGGTCTTTTCCGATGAAAAGTCCCTCGCCATGTTGCCTTACTATCCGCTGGGTACGGACTTTACCGATGAAGAGGGATGGCTGGCTGTCGCACTTCAGCAGTTGAGAGCGGCTGACCGCAGCTGGTGGCGAATGCTGATAACGGTGATCAAGGGGCGTAGAGTGTGGCGGGACAATTCTGATCAGTTCGCGTTTATCCATCGCTGTCTGGAGCGGATGGGTTGTGACCATTCGGATACCTATGAGCACCGCCTGGAGGCCTATGTTATTGCCGCCGCGCTGCATGAATATATTGACCTTCGCCGTCCCCTCTGTGGATAGAGGCCAGTTATTTTTTAGTTTTATGTGGTTGATGTTGCTGGGCCTGAATAGCGGTAAGTGCAATGGTGTAGACAATATCGTCCACCAGGGCACCGCGGGAAAGATCATTCACCGGTTTGCGCAGCCCCTGCAACATAGGCCCAATACTGACTAAGTCCGCACTGCGTTGTACTGCTTTATATGTGGTGTTGCCGGTGTTTAAATCAGGGAAAATAAATACGGTGGCGCGGCCCGCGACTGGGCTCTGTGGCGCTTTCTGCTCAGCCACATTTTTTATCAGCGCCGCATCGTATTGCAGTGGTCCATCAATAATCAGCTTGGGCCTTCTCTGCTTGGCGATTTGTGTAGCTTCACGCACTTTGTCTACGTCTAAGCCGGTTCCTGAGGTGCCGGTGGAGTAACTGATCATTGCTACTCGGGGTTCTATCCCAAAAGCCGCTGCGGAGTCTGCCGACTGGATGGCGATCGCAGCCAATTGGTTGGCGTTGGGGTCTGGGTTGATGGCGCAGTCTCCGTATACCAGTACCTGCTCGGGTAGAAGCATAAAGAAAATTGAGGAGACAAGCTCTTCACCTGGAGCGCTCTTGATCAATTGCAGGGCGGGGCGGATGGTATTGGCGGTAGTGTGAATAGCGCCTGAAACCAGGCCGTCCACTCGGTCTAGGGCCAGCATCATAGTGCCCAAAACGACATTGTCTTGCAGCTGTTCTTTCGCGACCACCTGAGTGAGGCCTTTATTTTTACGAAGAGCTACCATGGGCTCTACATACTCTTCCCTGACATCTTCGGGCTTGATGATTTCTACTTTTTTACTGAGCCTGAGGCCCTGTTGCTCGGCGATTCGCTGGATAGATCCCGGTCTCCCCAGCAGTATCGGTTGTGCAATTCCCCGTTCTGCACAGGCCAGAGCTGCGCGTATAGTGCGGGGTTCTTCCCCCTCTGGAAGCACAATGCGTTTTAGCACCCGGCGGGCCATTTCTGTTAGGTGGTAGCGAAATGCTGGGGGTGACATCCGCCGCGGTCGCTGGGAAACCTGGCTTAGGGATTGCACCCAGTTTCTATCCAAGTGGCTGGCAAAAAAATCCTGTACCCGGTTTACTCGCTCGCGGTCATCTGCGGGGGTGCGCAGGTTAAAGGTTTGTAACTCCATCACGGTATGCCAGGTGTTGGAGCTGACTAACATTACCGGCAGCCCAGTCTCCATGGCCGGTGTGCAAAGTTTGTGTACCCCGCGATCCAGTCGGTAGCCCCCGGTCAGCAGCAAGCAGCCAATTTTTACACCGTTCATTGCTGCCAGGCTGGCTCCTACCATGACATCGGGCCTGTCAGCTGAAGTGACCAGTAGGGCACCTGAATTAAAGCGATGCAGCATATTGGCTAGGGATCGCGAGCAGAAGGTTACGCTGCGCAAACGGCGGCTCTCTAGTTCTCCGCGATTGATCAGTTGTGCATTGAAATGCCGGGCCAGATCCAGCGCCCGGGGGGCCAGCAGCTGCGCATTCCAGGGGATGGCGCCAACGATGCGTAGAGGAATTTTACGATACAGATCCTTTCGGTTGACAGCTTTGGTACAGGGCTCCTGTTGAGCGCCCACCGAGATAAAGTGGCCGCCAGGTGGGTCGGTTATGCGGGGAGGGGCATCCAGCTTATTGATAATGCAGCCTACCACTGGGTTGGATGGGCCCTCACCAAACGGTTGCATCGCATACTGCAGACGCTCTGTAAGCTGGCGAATATCACCTGTGTGCAGGCTGGCAACCAACACCACTTCCGCATCCAGGGTTTTTGCCATCTGGCAGTTCAATTGGTCAGAAAATTGATTCTGCCTTCCAGGTAAAAGTCCCTCTACGACTATTACATCCGCAGTTTGAACGCTGCTGCGGTAGCGGGCCAAAATTTTCTCCAGTAGCTCCGTGGTACCACCTGCGGAGATCATAGTTTCAGCTTCTTGTGCGCTGATTGAACGGGGAATGTCTAGCTTGGTAGTCTGCCGCAATATCTCTGTGGTTCTCTCGATGGCGCCGTCGCGGGAAGGCGCTTCGCTGACAGGTTTGAAAAACTGGGTTTCTACGCGGTTGCGTTCAAGTGCCCGTATTAAGCCCAGGCTTACCGATGTAATACCCACACCCACATCCAGTGGAATCAGCATTAGGGCGCGCGCGTTGTGGGGCATGTTTATAGCGCCCTGTTCGCTAAGCGGATGGTATCTCGAGCAATAACCCAATCTTCACGGGTGGGTATCACAAGGATATCCGGTGTTCCGTCTCTGGATATTTGCCCTTCAGAACCGAAGCGAATGTCTTCATTGCGCTTATTGTCCAGCTGGTAGCCGAGCTGGCTGAGCCAACCTATCGTTTCTCGCCGCACCCAAGATGAGTTTTCGCCAATACCCCCGGTGAATATCAGCGAATCAACGCGCTTTAGTGGCACTGTGTAGGCTGCGATATATTTGGCCAGTCGATAACAAAATAGCTTCAATGCCAAGCTAGCACCGGCATGGCCTTTGCCCATAGCTTCTTCCAGTTCACGACAGTCATTGCTTAGCTCGGATATTCCCAGCAGGCCGCTGTTGCGATTCAGTAACTGTTCGAGTTCCGCTAGGGAATAGTCCAGTGCCTCCCCCAAATGAAGTAATAAACCAGGGTCTAGGTCCCCACAGCGACTGCCCATTACCAGCCCTTCAAGAGGAGTCAGCCCCATACTGGTATCCACGCTCTTTCCGTTTTTAATGGCGCACAGGGAAGCGCCATTGCCGAGGTGAGCGGAGATCACATTGATGTTGTCTGTGGGTGTTTTCAATATTTCGGCGCTGCGCTCACCGATATAGCGATGACTGCTGCCATGCATACCGTAGCGGCGCAGTTGGTGATCCCGATACAAACTGTAGGGCAGTGCATAGAGGTAGGCGTAATCCGGCAAACTCTGGTGGAAGGCGGTATCGAAGACCGCCACCTGCGGCAACTCTGGGAAGGCGAGCAGTGAGGCCTGTATACCTTGCAGGGCTGCAGGGTTGTGTAGTGGCGCCAGTTCACAGCAGGCTCTGATAGCTGATACCACGCTGTCATTGATCAGCGTGGAGTCTGCGAACTGTTCGCCACCATGGACCACCCGATGCCCGATAGCCCGAAGCTGCTCGCGCAACGCTGACCAGGGGCCGTCGAATCGCTTTACCAACGCTCCGATAACACCTTCGTAGTCATCCCCAGGGGAGAGCTTCTGTGTTCCTTCTTTTTCATCGCGCTGCCAAGAGAGTGCTGCTGAGGATGATCCCAGGGCATCGGCTTGGCCTTTTAAGCGTTCCTCACCAGTTTCTGGGTTAATGATGGTGAACTTTAAAGAAGAGCTGCCGCAGTTGATGGTCAGTACAAGTCTTGGGCCAGACATAGGCGGTGCGCACCTTAGCGTGTATACCCTAAGGCTAGCTAATATGGCGCAAAAGTCTTTGAGAAAAGGCAATAAGATTGGGAGCAAAAAAAGGGCCGCGATTGCGGCCCAAGTTCAAAATGCAGAGATAAAAGCGCAGTTTGCATAACTGTTCTTCTTCGGCGGAATCATTGTCCTGGTCAATTTGAACAGGAGAGAATCCCTGAAGAAAAAGGCGGCTTGCGCCGCCTTGAATCTACCTGAAAGGTATAAGAGCGATTTAACCGAACTGGTTCATGGTGTTGTCTTTACCAGCAGCCTTCAGTGCCGCTTCACCAGCAAAGTACTCTTTGTGGTCGTCGCCGATGTCGGAACCAGCCATGTTCTGGTGCTTAACGCAGGCGATACCTTGACGGATCTCTTTACGCTGAACGCCTTTCACGTAGCCCAGCATGCCTTGCTCACCGAAGTACTCTTTGGCCAGGTTGTCGGTAGACAGGGCCGCAGTGTGGTAAGTCGGCAGGGTGATCAGGTGGTGGAAGATACCGGCTTCGCGAGCTGCATCGGCCTGGAAGGTACGGATCTTCTCGTCAGCAGTTGCGGACAGCTCAGTATCGTCGTACTCGGCGCTCATCAGGTTGGCGCGGTCGTAAGCGGATACGTCTTTGCCTTCTTCAGACCATGCATCGAATACCTGCTGGCGGAAGTTCAGGGTCCAGTTGAAGGATGGGCTGTTGTTGTAAACCAGCTTCGCATCGGGAACCACTTTACGGATTTCGTCCATCATGCCGCCGATCTGGCGAACGTGGGGCTTCTCGGTTTCGATCCAAATCAGATCGGCGCCGTTCTGCAGAGAGGTGATGCTGTCCAGGATGCAGCGGGCTTCACCGGTGCCTTTGCGGAACTGGAACAGGTTGGAAGCCAGGCGCTTAGGACGCAGCAGCTTACCTTCGCGGTTGATTACAACGTCACCATTGGCCAAATCAGAAGCTGCGATTTCTTCACAGTCCAGGAAAGCGTTGTACTGGTCGCCCAGATCACCCGGCTCTTTGGTCACGGCGATCTGCTTGGTCAGGCCGGCACCCAGGGAGTCGGTACGGGCAACGATAACACCGTTGTCTACGCCCAGCTCCAGGAATGCGTAGCGAACTGCGCGGATCTTGGCCAGGAAGTCTTCGTGAGGAACGGTGACTTTACCGTCCTGGTGACCACACTGCTTCTCGTCGGAAACCTGGTTCTCGATCTGGATACAGCAAGCACCCGCCTCGATCATCTGCTTAGCCATTAGGTAAGTGGCTTCTGCGTTACCGAAACCGGCGTCGATGTCGGCAATGATCGGCACAACGTGAGTCTTGTGGTTGTCGATCTTGTCTTGAACTGCTTTCTCGGCTTCTTTGTTGCCGGCTTCGCGGGCGGCGTCCAGCTCGCGGAACAGGTCGTTCAGCTCGCGGGCATCGGCCTGGCGCAGGAAGGTATACAGTTCGTTGATCAGGTGCGCAACAGAGGTTTTTTCGTGCATGGACTGGTCGGGCAGAGGACCGAATTCACTGCGCAGAGCGGCGACCATCCAGCCGGACAGGTACAGGTAGCGACGGTCGGTATTGCCTTCGAAGTGCTTCTTAATAGAAATCATCTTCTGTTGGCCGATGAAACCGTGCCAGCAGCCCAGGGATTGGGTGTACTTGGAGCTGTCTTTGTCGTAGTTCTCCATGTCAGCGCGCATGATATTGGCAGTGTATTTGGCAATATCCAGGCCGTTCTTGAATTTGTTCTGGGCGCGCATACGGGCAACAGATTCGGGATTGATAGCATCCCAAGTGCCGCTTTTGCTGTCACGGAGCTTAGCTACCGCTTCGATGTCTTGAGTGTAAGTGGACATGACAGTGTTTCCTTAAAACGGTGACTGCGATTAGGTGTTGAGTATCTTAGGAGGAGTGGCATAATTTGCCTAATTTATTGATTTTATTTTCACTATCGATCTGGCAAATGTTGTATGCAACTGGAAAGAGCTGACCTGAACCTGCTGGTATACCTGGATGTGCTGCTGCGCGAGCGCAATGTGACACGAGCGGCCAACTACCTAGGGCTGTCCCAACCCGCAATGAGCAATGGCCTGAAACGCCTGCGCGAACTCTTTGACGACCCTCTGCTGGTACGCACTCGAGAGGGCATGATGCCCACGGAGCGTGCCCTAGAACTACAGCCTATGGTTCGTGAAGCGCTATCCAGCATCGACCGTGTGATTCAGCCCAATCGGGATTTTGATCCCGCCAACACCCGGCGTACCTTTCGCATTATGGCCAGTGACTATGCCGAATCCACGTTGATCCCGCCCCTGCTTAAGCAGCTGAGGGATGGTGCTCCAGGAATCAGCCTGGATATCATGACGCCCAGCGATGTGAGCTTTGTCGATGTGGAGCAGGGTAAGGTGGATATGGTAATTAACCGTTTCGATAGTATGCCCCAGAGCTTCCACCAAGCTACCGTATGGCGCGACAGTTTCTCTTGCATGATGCGAGCGGATAACCCAATTCTCGAAGACTACAATCTGCAGAGTTACTTAAAGGCTCAGCATATATGGGTGAGCAAGACCGGCATGGGTGTGGGGGTAGGAGTAAACCCAGAGGATGTGCAACGCTTGGGCTGGGTAGATGAGGCTATTGGCAAATTGGGGGAAAAGCGGGATATCTCGGTTTTCACACGCCACTACCAAGTGGCTATGCTGTTGGCCGAGCAGAGTGACCTGATTGTCACTGTGCCCACCCGTCTGGCACAGCTTGCCAGCGACAATCCCAGAGTCGTGCGCAGGGATCCGCCGTTGGATATCCCTCCTCTTGAGCTAAAAATGGCTTGGAGCCCACTTTTACAGCAGAGCGCACCGCACCGCTGGTTACGGCGCCTGATCCTGGATATTGGTCGGGCTCTATGAGTGACCCCTTAGTAAGGAATCATGCGCCCTGCGGGTGAATATACAGTTCTCTTGGCAGTGAATCATGCGTCACCCATTTTCATAAAAATTTGATCTATGAATAGTGGAAATTGTGTCTATAAATTAGCGGTATGCTGAAATGGCTGTTTAGAATGCCGTAATTCCAACAATCAGTGAGAGGCCCAGGGTATGACGGAACGAGTCCAAATCGGTGATCTACAAATCGCACCAGAGCTTTACAACCTGGTCTGCGAGGAGGTGATTCCAGGAACCGGGGTCGATGCCGATAAGTTCTGGGCTGGACTCGATGCGATTGTCCGCGACCTGGCGCCAGTCAATCGCTCCCTGCTGGAAAAACGCGACGAATTACAGGAAACCCTGGATCGCTGGTACACCGAAAATCCGCAGGGCTTCCTCGATCTGGAAGGCTACCAGACCTTTCTGAAAGAAATTGGCTACTTGGTGGATGAGCCCGCTGAGTTCAGTGCTTCCACTGAGAATGTGGATGAGGAGATCGCCACTCTCGCCGGTCCTCAGCTAGTGGTCCCGGTGATGAACGCCCGCTATGCACTGAATGCCGCAAATGCCCGCTGGGGCAGCCTTTACGATGCCCTCTACGGCACTGATGTGATCAGCGAAGAAGGTGGAGCGGAAAAGGGCAGTGAGTACAATCCGGTGCGCGGAGCCAAAGTGATTGAATATGCGCGCAGCTTCCTAGATCAGTCTGCTCCATTAACCTGCGGCAGTCATAAAGAAGCCGTGCAATATCGTATTAACGGCTCTCTGCTGGAAGTTGTCCAAGCCAATGGCGATATTGCCACCTTGAAAGACGGCACTCAGTTTGCCGGTTACCGCGGTGACAGCGAAGAACCCTCGAGTATTTTGCTCAAGCAGCACGGCCTGCACTTTGAAATTCAGGTGGATCGTGAAAGCCCTATCGGTAAAACCGATGACGCGGGTATTAAAGACGTCCTTATGGAATCTGCATTGACCACCATTATGGACTGTGAGGACTCCGTAGCGGCAGTCGATGCGGAAGACAAGGTTGTGGTTTACCGCAACTGGCTCGGCCTGATGAGAGGTGACCTCAAGGAAACCATCAATAAAGGCGGCAAGACTTTTGAGCGCAAATTAAATGTCGACCGTGAATATATTACACCGAATGGTAATCAGCTAACCCTGCCGGGTCGCAGTTTGATGTTTGTGCGCAATGTTGGCCACCTGATGACCAACGATGCTGTTTTATATGGTGACGGCCAGGAAATTCCGGAAGGTATTCTCGACGGAATGATTACCAGCCTGATCGCTCTACATGATCTACGCGGCAATAACGAGATCAAGAACTCTCGTGAAGGAAGCATCTACATCGTAAAGCCGAAGATGCATGGCCCGGAAGAGGTGGCTTTTGCCAACACGTTGTTTAATCGTATTGAGGATGCCCTCGGCCTACCGCGCCACACGGTGAAAATGGGTATTATGGATGAGGAGCGGCGTACCACGGTAAACCTCAAAGCCTGCATTGCCGAAGCCAAAGAGCGCGTGGTCTTTATCAACACCGGCTTCCTGGATCGCACAGGAGATGAAATTCATACCTCTATGCTTGCCGGCCCCATGATTCGCAAGGGAGATATGAAGCAGTCCACTTGGATCAACGCCTACGAAGAGTGGAATGTGGATGTGGGTCTCAATAGCGGTCTCAAGGGTAGGGCGCAGATTGGTAAAGGTATGTGGCCGATTCCAGATCAGATGTCAGCGATGATGCACGCCAAGCTCGCACATCCAATGGCTGGTGCGAATACTGCTTGGGTACCATCGCCCACGGCGGCAACTTTACATGCACTGCACTACCACAAGGTCGATGTGAACCGTCGACAGGAAGAGATTCAGCACCGCCATCACGCCAAGCTGGAAGATATTCTCACCGTACCGGTGGCCAAAGACACTAATTGGAATACTAAAGAGATTCAATTGGAGTTGGATAACAATGCTCAGGGCATTCTCGGCTATGTGGTGCGCTGGGTTGAGCAGGGGGTAGGTTGCTCCAAGGTGCCGGATATTAATGATGTCGGTCTGATGGAAGATCGCGCCACCTTGCGAATTTCTTCACAGCATATTGCCAACTGGCTCAAGCATAACATTGTTAGCGAGAAGCAAGTGCGCGAAACCATGGAGCGTATGGCTGCAGTTGTGGACCGCCAAAATGCCGGTGATGCCAATTACAACAATATGGCTCCAAATTTCGATAGAAGTGTTGCCTTCCAGGCCGCTTGTGAGCTCGTATTTGAAGGTTGTGTACAACCAAACGGCTACACTGAGCCGGTTCTACATCGTCGCAGGCGTGAGTTTAAGGCTTTGAATGGTTGATTTCTGAGCTGGATTGTTTCTTAAAGGCCCCTCAAGGGGCCTTTTTTATTGGGTCTGTGGAGTATCATTTAGCATGCCCAACAGTAGATAGTAATTAATATTCCGATAGAATTCCGCGCCTGAAGCTGATAAGTGATATGGCTTTGCTGTTGAACAGTAAAGGATGGGGAGTGTTGTCATAGTGACCTCCTCCTATTTAGTCACTCTGGCTGTACAAAGTGCCGCCTTACTAGCCACCGCAAATACTCGAATTGATAGATTGTTGGCGCCACTGAGGCAGTCGTCCAAGCTGTTTGTATCATTTAATTTCGGCCGCTTACAGAGGGAGTAAAGTATGGCCCATCTCCCCATTCTTTGACTTAGCAGGTATTCAATTTTCAAAGTGTATGGTTATGACACGATGGCGCGCAATCAAGTGAAGTAAATGTTAAGTAGGCAAATGCTGGGCTGATTGCTTTAGGGTACCTCTCTAACCAATCCTGATTTTATTAAGCGCTTAAAGAAAGGTATACCGCTCAATAAATTTGATAATACAATTTTCCTTAGGGGATAAAAAGCCTATACAAATTATCTCTTTGCCTATGCCCAAACTACAGGCTATAAAAAGAGACTGACGGAAAATCATAGACTGTGAGACGAGCTTTTAAATACTAACTTCATTTTTTCGTTTATAACTTATGTCGTATGTTGGGATATAAGTTTTCAGTGATCCTCGCTGACGTTCATACTTTATTGGCACTTTAAAATACGCTTTGTGCGTGCTGTATCTATAAGTGTATCCCTGATTTAGTTGCTTTCTTATATGCCATACTTCCTCCTGCCAACCTAAAAATTACATGCCTTGTAATCATTAGGATGTCAAAAGCTTGTCGCTTTATCGTGAAAATACTCGGAGATAACATTGTACCTGTCTCGCAATGCGAAAGAGTCAATAAAAATTGCGCTGGCTTTGGTAATTGTTTATGCCATTGCAATGGGTATCAATTGGGAAAAACCTTTTTGGGGTGCATTTGCCGTTATTGTGTGTAGTCAGGCAAACTTGGGGCAGTCGTTAAATCGTGCCATTTTGTGGATGCTGGGCACTCTGTTTGCACTTCTAGGCGGCTGGATAATCGTCGCATCATTCCCTCAAGATCGATGGCTTTTTATGATTGCGCTATCGGTATGGGTTGCGGGCTGCGTTTATATCCTGCAAAGGTCAAAGCGTCAGTATTTTTGGATGACCTGTGGCTACGTTATTTTGATGTTATGGGATGCGACCGGTGGTGATTTATCCCTTTCTTATGAGGAAGGGATATTCCGTATTCAAGAATCTTTACTGGGTATTATTGTATATGGGCTTGTAGCTGTTTTGATCTGGCCAAATTGTAGCCGCGAAGAACTGCATGAAGCAGCGGTTTCCCTGCTAGATATGCATCGTGCTTTTGCAAATAGATGTTTTTTAAGAATTCAAGATCGAAAGAAAGTTAAAGTCCTTAGAGATAAGCGAGTTGAACTGTTAAGGGCAGATACACGCTTGCGTACAGCTATTAATGATGCCAGTTCTGATAGTTATGAAATCTGGGAGTGCCGTAGGCAGTGGAAGGCATTTGGTCATCGTACAACAGCGGTAACACAGTCACTACTTAAATTAGAAGAGAGTTTGGCCCTATCCAGTGATTTGGGAATTATGAAGTTTCTTTTGAATATGAATGACTATTTGGAAGTTATGAGAGGGCGATTTAAGAGAGTTAGATTTGCCATTGCTGAAGATGAGGTGGCTGGAGATGCTCGGGAGAGGGTGGTTAGGGGGGACGTTGAAAAAGTAAAAAAGGAGCTGTCAACTCCAGAGACTGCCGCAATAGCTGTAACCAGGCGTTCTTTGAATGATTTGGAGGTGGAAACCCGGGCACTAATTAATGCTGTAAATGATCTAAAAAGCCTGGAATTTTCCAGTTCGAGTACTTCAAGTGAACGTGAAGAATACTGGTTTGGATTGTTAATGCCTGATCCTGATAGGCTGGCTAATGTGGTTCGCGTACTAGTGGGGATCTGGATATCTTATTTAGCGTATTTATTTGTTCCAGATATGATAGGCGGGCTGCTTGTTGTACTTTTAATTACAATTATAGCAATCATAGCATCTGTAAGTCCACAAATTAACTTGTTTAAATCTTGCATATATACAATTCTCGTATGCTTGATGTCCGCACCTCTTTACTTTTTAGTTATGCCAAAATTGCAAGGCTTTTATTCGTTGGGTTTAATGGTGTTTTTCTGGACTTTTACTATTTCCTATTTTGCGAATCGAATGTTTGGTGCGCAGTCAATGATAAGAACTTTAGCTCTCCTCTTTCCGCAAATTATTTTTAATTTCAATAATTATCAGACTTATAGTTTTGTCGTTTATACAAATTATATATTTGTGTTGGCTATTATTTTTTGCATACTGGCGGTGTCTAGAAATATCCCGATTTCTTCTCATCCTGAAAGAAATTTTAAAAAAAATGTGAATCGACTACTTGATAGTGCTGCGCGTTTGGTGGTTGAAGGCGATTTGCCGGCCTTAACAAGACGCTCAATATTTCATCGCCTTTATGTTTTATATCATTTAAATATCGTTGTGATTTCGCATGAGAAGATCCTTTACTGGAAAGAAGGTATTGATGTCAATAATGTTAAAGGTATGTCGGGGGATCAAATGCGAAGGGTAATTGATTTACTAATGCTGATTGCTAATCAGGTTAAGATTTTGTATGGAATTGATCACTCAAAAATGAAACTTGTTGCAACCAAAAGTATGCTGCGCGAGGTGTTTATCTGGAGATCTCTCGCAGGAAAAATATTGTTTTACTTGTCAGGGGAACAGCGAAATATAAACATCAAGTCTTTACGAAGAGGTTATAGACGTATATTTGATAGAGTAAATGTGGATGTTGGAGGGCTGATGGAGCTCTGGGAAAATGATGAGGAGACTGCAAAGGGGGTTTCCAACTTTTTGTACTTTTTGGGTGTTACCCACTGTATTAGCAATTACCTCGATGAATTTTATAAATTATCAGAGTCCGTAGATTGGAAATATTTTTGTGAAGAAAGATGTTTATGATTCAAATGGGTTAATGTATGGAAAAGATACCTCATGATGTATCAGTAGGAGGTTTTTTTATTTCTCCAGTTCTAGTTGCGGGGGTACTTGGGGTGCTCGCGGCATTACTTACCGCAAGACTCCTGGATCGTTACCGCCTTTCTAGATACTTTGCAAACCCGCCAGTAGTAATTATATCGTTGAGCATTATCTACTCAGTCTTTATTGGGTCAGTATTTGTGGGTATTTAAGGGTGGAGAAGTTTAGAAAGTACATACTTACGGCGAGTATGGTATTCCTGGCAATGTTTGCATTGGTTCTTCAGTTTTGGAAGTATCTCAACAACCCCTGGACTAGAGATGGGAAAGTGCAGGCGGATATTATCCAGGTTACTCCTAGAGTTTCAGGTCAAGTGGTTTCGTTGCCTATTAGAGATAACCAATTTGTCAATGCGGGTGAACTTCTATTTCAAATAGATCCAAGAACCTATGAAGCCGCTTTGGCGGAAGCCAAGGCTCAATACGAGGAGGCAGTCGATATTTATAATGCTCAGAGGGAGAATATTCTGGCTTATGAAGCTAGGATAAGGGAGTCCTCCGCGGCTATAGATTTAGCGCAAAGCAACATCAATGCACTAGATGCAGAGATCACCAAGGCTAGAGCGGAGTATAGGCGTCAGCAAGAACTACTTCCTCAGCGCGCCACTTCAGTGAGATCTCTTCAGGCAGCACAAGCTGAGTTTGAGTCGTCAGTGGAGTATCGGGCTGGTGCAGAGGCAACACTCGTTAAATCCTTAGCTGCTTTAGAGCAATCTCAGGCTGAATTAGCACAGGTCCGTGCGCAACTCGGTGCACTTGGGGCAGATAATCCTGGTGTGCGCGCAGCTCTGGCTTTAGTGCGTCAGGCTGAACTTAATCTGGAATATACAACGGTGACGGCGCCTGTATCCGGATATGTTACAAATCTGGATTTTCGCTTCGGTGATCAAGCTGTAGCAAATCAGCCCGCACTATCAATAGTGGATATTAGTACTTATCGAGTAGAAGGTTATTTTCGTGAAACCTTTATACGCAGAATTGCTCCAGGGGATAAGGCAATAGTGACATTAATGGCATACCCACATAGGCCACTCAAAGGGTATGTTGAAAGTATTGGCTGGGGTATTGCACAAACTGATGGAACTGCGGGTAACGACCTTTTACCAAGAGTTGATCCAACTTTTGAGTGGATTCGTCTCGCTCAGAGAATTCCGGTGAGAGTTCATTTGACGGAAAGGCCTGAGTCTGTCGAGCTTCGTGTTGGTTTTACCAGTTCAGTGCTCATATTGAGCAATACTGCGAGCGCCGACCAAGATGATACGGCGCAAAATCCTTAACCTGTTTAGGTTTGAATATCTACGCAAGTCCTTAGCTCTTGGTGCTTTTTCTGTATTTGTTGGTAACGGTTGCATGCTGGGCCCAGATTATATACCGCCCCCTGTTACAGTTGAAGACACCTGGATTTATCAAAACAGTAAGCGCGTAGATATCCTTGAAACAGTGAATCCTTACTGGTGGCAGTCTGCCTTCGCCGATCCTGTTCTGGATGATTTGGTAGAGCAGGCAATAGAAAATAACCTGGAATTGCGATCAGCCGCATTAAGAGCACTGCAAGCGCAGCAGCTCCTCGCTATTGCAATAGGGAATCAATATCCCCAAATACAGCAAATTGAGGGGCTCGTAGATCGCTCCAAATATGTTCGCTCCGGTATAACCGGAAACTATCAGAGTGAGTACTACCTTAATTTCAATTTAACCTGGGAGTTGGATATGTGGGGGCAGTTGAGGCGATTGGTTAATTCCGCCGCAGCTGACTTTGAGGCCAGTATGGCTGAATATGATGGACTGCTTGTCTCAATCATTGCACAGGTAGCGCAAACATATATCAATATTCGCACTGTAAAACGCCGTATTCAGGTGGCACAGGAAAATATTCGTATTCAGACTGAGGGACTGAGAATCGCTGAAGTAAAATTCCATGCAGGAGAGGTCAGTGCGTTGGATGCCGAACAGGCCCAAACCTTATTAAGTAACACTCAGGCAGCTGTCCCTGCATTGGAAGCAATGCTTCAGCAGTTCAAAAATACCCTTTCGATATTACTGGGTATGCCCCCTCATAGCCTTAATGACCTCCTTTCTGTACCTCCAACGGTGCCCCATGTACCCTCGATTATAACGATAGGCATGCCGCAGGATCTTTTGCGTCAGCGCCCTGATATTCGCCAGGCTGAGCGGCTTCTCGCAGCACAGGGGGAGCTGATTGGTGTTGCTCGAGCGGAGCTATACCCAAACTTTTCAATAGGTGGGCTAATAGGAGCAATTGATATCAGAGGGGGGCAGTTAAATGGCAGAAGTGATGCTTGGGATTTATTCGTTGAGTTTGATTGGAATGTGTTTAATTATGGCCGGTTGCGCAACAATGTGCGCTTGCAGGATGCGACCTTCCAGCAGCTGGTATCAGACTACCAGCAAGTGGTCTTACAGGCGCAGGTTGATGTTGAGAATGCAATAGTTGCATATCTCAAATCCCAGGAACAACAGTACTTTTATAATATCGCAGCTATGGCTTCTGAAGAGGCCGTCAATCTCTCCATGACGCAATATGTCGACGGAGCGATACAGTTCAACACTGTTATCACCACGATGGTTTCAAATTTTACCCAGCAGGATCTCTTGGTGATTGCCCAAGGTGCAGTAGCAGCGAATCTAGTTCAGGTTTATCTTTCTCTTGGGGGCGGCTGGCAGATTCAAGATGGGCTGACACCATTGGAGTTATTACCCGAAGAGACAATAGAGGATATGCTTCGCAGGACTCACTATTGGGATAAGATCTTGGAATAAGGTCTCTTTGCACTTGCCTGGCCCGCACCAATCCATTAACCAGTATCTTCAGGATGATCAGCCTACCATCAGCCGTTTAGAGACATTTGGCGCAAAAAGAGTAAAGAGAATTAGCAATCGATATTGACCTAAACCAAGGTTCAGGTATTAGACTGCTGCTATTGTTGATTGGCCATGAGGATTGAAATCAAATGACACCAAGCACCCATAACATCAATTTATCAAAATACTTAGCACGTATTGGTTACCGCAATAAGCTAGCCCTGGATTTGAAAACCTTAAGGGATATTCTTACGCAACATATTCGTACTCTGCCATTTGAGAATGTAACGTCCTTTCTTGGGAGTCCCGTGAATATTGAGATGGCCGCTATTGAACAAAAGCTTGTGAACCAAAAGCGTGGTGGTTATTGCTTTGAGCAAAATGCTTTGTTACGGGCTGGGTTACAGCAGATAGGCTTTGCAGTTACAGGACTTGCCGCTCGGGTTCTTTGGCAAACACCACCGGGCCATCAGCCGGCTCAGTCTCATATGATCTTACTTGTAAAAGTAGGGCAGGTACCGTATTTGGTGGATGCGGGCTTTGGCAGCAATACACTGACTGCACCTCTGCGCTTAGATGTTTCAGGTCCTCAGAGTACGCCCCACGGTACTTATCGCCTAACTCAATCGGGTGAGGACTATCTATTAGAAGTGAAGGTCCATGATGCCTGGCATTCAATGTACAGCTTTGATTTACGGCCACGTACAGCGGGCGACTATAAAATCGCCAATTGGTTTTGTAGTACTCACCCTGAGTCCCGTTTTGTAGAGCACCTGATTGCTACTCGTGCTTTCCCCGAAGGGCGTCATGCTTTACTGGATCGCCAATTGAGTTATCAGCCGATAACTGGAGCAAAGACAGTCATCATGCTGGCGAATGTTGAAGAGTTACGCAAAACGCTATTAAGCATTTTTGGGATCGAGGTGCCCGAGGATATATCTTCCTTTGAGAGGTTAGCTGGCCTCTTTGAGAACGGCTCATCTCAAAAGGTTGCAGAGCATGCTGCTGTGAACACTGATCGGGTCGCATCATGATTAAAGCAGGAGTTGTTTATCACTCCGTTTGCGGCAGTACAAGGACATTGGCAGAAGCCACTGCGGATGGAATTAATAGTATCCCTGGATGTGAAGGAGTTACATTTGCTGTTGAAGCCAAGCATATTCAGCACGGGCGCTATGAGAATCCTGACTTGATGCATCGTCTGGATCAGTGTGATGGAATTGTGCTGGGCTCGCCAACTTTTATGGGGTCGGTTTCAGCCCAGTTTAAGGCTTTTATGGATGCGGCCAGTGAACGTTACAGTAGTCGCGGCTGGGTTGATAAGCTATCTGCAGGTTTTACTATCGGCAGTAATTTCAGTGGGGATCAGCTTAATACTCTAACTACTTTGCAAATATTTGCCGCGCAGATGGGGATGTTGTGGGTGCCTAATGACATTTTACCAAATCTGGATGTACAGGGGCGAAATAGAAGTGGTTGTCAGTCCGGTCTTGTGGCCGTTGTTAATACTGAAGGGGCTGTGCATGAGCTTGATCGACTTACGGCTTTATATTTGGGGGAGCGAATAGGGCGTCTATTAAAGCGCTTTAGTCCTTGCGGCAGTATCTAATATCCAACAAATAAATTTTGATACAACTTTAGGGAAAGTGGCGTAGCCCCAGAGGAATAGCCTCGATGTTCTTTAATTGAAAGGGCTGAGGCTATTTTGCGTTATCTTTAAAAGAAAAATCTGCTAATGAGGCCGAGACAGATAACTAGATCTATCAACTGGAAGGCTGATCGGTAACTTAGGAATTTTCACAGCTCGTGGGCAAGGGATTAAGGTTTTTAGTTTTTATTTCTGTTAAATCAAATTGTTGAAGGGATTCTAGCTTAGGCCCAGGGACTATTTGCATAATACGACCTAATATAAGCCCTGAAGTAAGCACCACTTCTGTAGCTAACTTGTGCGCTGATTTTGATATATGGACTTGAATGATTAAAAGAGTCAGGACGGAGTTGCTGAGTCCAACGCCTCAGTGATTAAACTATAACTCCTTGTTGGTAATATGTAGGCATGGCTAAAGTGGTCGCAAAGACCAATAATGAGACGTCCAGTGATTATTCAGAACAAGATCATTGTATTGTTGATAGCCCCTTCCCATATATTTTTTACCAAAAAATCTACTTGAATTTGTATATTCTAAAAATCGAAGTGTGTAAGAATACAGTCTTAGAGATAAATATAAAAAATCAGAGCCGCCCAATACTGTGTAGAATTCCTGCAAATTCTAAACTTGCTTGCAAGTGGTAACAGATACTCCTTTGACTCATTTGAAATTTTTGGCTTGCTGTCGGTATGGAGTCCTATTTCGGTATTGGGCTAGAGAAGGGTAAGCAAAACTGAGAGTGCAGCGCTGGTTGAAAAACCGTACAGCTACGCCCTAGGTAGATACCTTTTCTTTCCTTCCACACTTACTACTATTCTGTGCCCATCAGCCATCAGCCATCAGCCATCAGCCATCGGCCATCAGCCATCAGCCATCAGCCATCAGCCATCAGCCATCAGCCATTAGCCATTAGCCAATAACCTCTGGCTCCATTGATTGTGATCTCGAATAACGGGTTCCATATTTATTGAAGTAATCTCTCCATTGCTCACAATTTGTCGACCGTGAATTACTACAGTTTTTGCTGATTGGGGGGCGCAGAAGACTATCGCGGCAACTGGATCTGAAAGAGCCCCGGCATATTGAATAGTGTTGAGTTCTAGAGAAAAGAAATCAGCACAACGTCCAACTTCCAATGCTCCGATATCAGTACGATTAAGAACGCTGGCACCACCGATAGTGGCAAGCTCTAAAGCTTCCCTGGCTGTCATCCATTCCGGCGAGCGTAGAGGGTGGGACTGAGGAAGTTGGGCGTAGCGATGTGGCCCCTCCGGTGGGCGAAGGCCCATGCGCAACCTTGAGAGCAACATTGCCTGGCGGGTTTCCAAGAGCATATTGGAGGCGTCATTGCTGGCTGACCCATCCACACCAAGTCCCACTTTAATTCCAGCTGCAATATAGTCTTTAACGGGAGCTATCCCTGATGCAAGGCGCATATTAGAGCTTGGACAGTGAGCGATGCCACACCCGGTACGAGCAAAAGTATTTATTTCTTGTGTATCGATGTGTATTGCGTGAGCAAACCAAACATCGGGCCCCAACCACTCGCTTTCTCCCATCCACTCCAGAGGGCGCTTGCCAAATCGTTCTAAAGTGTGGCGCTCTTCATCAAATGTTTCGCAAATATGCGTGTGTAGCATAACGCCTTTATCACGGGCCAGCAGGGCAGTTTCTTTGAGCAGATTTTCTGAAACAGTAAATGGAGAGCAGGGGGCCAGAACAATTCGAGTCAGGGCTCCATAGCTTGCATCGTGATAGCGATCAATGACCCGGATACTGTCTTGGAGAATAAAATCTTCATCTTCGACACTTTCATCTGGGGGTAAGCCCCCTTGTGATCTGCCCAAAGACATGGAACCGCGGCTTGCATGGAACCTCACCCCTAAGTCCTTTGCTGCTTCAATATGAAAGTCCACTTTGTTGCCACTTTTAAATAAATAAGAATGGTCAAAAACCGTGGTGCAACCAGAGAGAATAAGCTCAGCCAAACCAATCAAAGCACTTGTGCGGGAGGCTTCTGGATTTATCCGACTCCAGATAGGGTAGTGAAGCTGAAGCCAAGCGAATAAATTTTTGTTCTGGGTCGCTGGCAGGTTGCGGGTGAGTGTCTGGTTTAGATGGTGATGAGTGTTCACCAGTCCTGGTAGGACTATCTGCCCGCTAGCGTCAATAATGGTGTCAGCGCTCATGGGCAGTTTATCTGTGGGGCCTACAGCCGTGATAATGCCTTCTTCGGCAAAAATACCGCCATTGGGAATCTCACGTCTTTCTGAGTCCATGGTTACCAGTACTTCAGCGCTCTTAAGCAGTAGTGTCTTGGGCATATGATCTGAGCACTCACTTATAGGGTTTCCTGGCATTCTGATATTAGCCTGGGCAGTCTTTCGCAGGGCGAGAGTTTTGACCCGAGTAATAAGTAGCTGGTACTCCTGCGGTTACTTCAAGTTGCGATACGGAATCCAGTTCAGAGCACTAAAAGAATGCACTTACAAAGCCGTTATCATTTGTTTTTATTTTTCCGCTAGCTACATCGACGAAAATGTTAGTCAGAAAGAGGAGGGGGAGTAGTCTCGGGAGACCTGAAAATTAGTCGCGGACATTTCATCTTTAACGAGCAGACGGAAATGAAGGCGTCGGTATGCGTAAACATACCAGCGCCTTCATTACAGCCTAGTGCAGCTGACGAATCATTTTAATATGAGGGATATTAGCCTCGTAAAAGGTTTCTCCCTCTGGGATAAAGCCACTCCGAATGTAGAAGCCTTCAGCATGCTGTTGTGCATGTAGATATACACTGCGAAAGCCCTGTAGTTTGGCAAAGTCACAAATCGCCTTGAGTAACTGGGCCCCCAGACCTTTGCCTCGGGCGGATGGCATGATCGCCATCCGCCCAACTTTACCACTTTTGCTGAGCCGCCCGGTTCCAACGGCAATATCACCATTAAAAACTAGGAAGTGTTGTGAAGATTCTTCCTGGTTATCCCACTCCAAGTCGGCAGGAACTTTCTGTTCCTGGACGAACACAGCTTCGCGGATAGTGCGAATGCTTTCTTGTTCTTTTTGCCAGTCAGCGGGGCGCACCAGAGCGGCCATATCAGAAATCCTCAGGGGGATAAATTAGTGTGCCTTGGGCTACCAATTGGTCAATTAAACCATCAGGGTTGGCAATTTCTGGAAAGGTTTCAATGTCGCTCCAGGAAATTTCGTGGGACTCGGCAAATTGTTGAGCAAAGGTGAGTGGTGCGGTCAGGGCTTCACCGTCGACAAATAACGTAGCCGGCGCCCTGGAAAAGGCGACTCGAGATGCGGGGTTTAGCACTAATGGCATCCCCTTTGTCATTTGCTCACGCCAGTCAGCGGCCTCATCCGCGTCTAGTGCGACGGTATCAGGGTATTTTGCTTCAGTCATCACTGCGCCAAACCACTGAGTGACCTTCTCTGGCTGCCTAAGCCATTCGGCCAGTTGTTGTTGTAAGCGAGCTACGGACTCGGGGTCAACTTCCGCTGGGGATTTTGTCGGTTCCATGCCGGCATCGGTATAACGCAGGCTATCCTTCAGTCCCATTGCCACTTCGGCCGCGAGATCTTCCAATATGGCTGAGGCAGAAGGTGCTCGGAAGCCAATGGAGATCGTGGTGCAGCCGCCCTCGGCGATACCCCAGTGACTGTATTGTGGCGGGAGGTAAAGCATGTCGCCAGGCTCCAGTACCCAGCTATTCTCAGCATTAAATTCTTTCAGGATATTGAGGGGCGTGCCTTCTAGGCGGGGATTGGTCTCATCCACTTTCGCTCCCTGCTGCCACAGGCGTTTGCCCTCGGCCTGGAGCAGAAAGACATCGTAGTGGTCATAGTGCGGTCCGACACTCCCCTGATCCGCCGCGTAACTAATCATCACATCATCCAGGCGCCAGTCTGGGATAAAGCGAAAATACTCTTTTAATTCAGCCACTTCGGAAAGCCATTGATCTACGGCTTGTACAAGTAGAGTCCAGTGCGTGCGGGGTAGGGATAGAAAGTCTTCCTCAGTGAAAGGGCCGTTGCGTAGCTCCCAGGGACCGCTCTCGCCATTTTCAAGCACCAGGCGAGATTCAATCGTCTCCTCCAGAGCCATTCCGGCAAGCTCTTCTCCTGATATGGGCGATTCGAAGTTGGGGAAAGCATTGCGGATCAGCAAGGGTTTTTGCTGCCAATAATCGCGCATAAACACTTCAATTGGCATATCGCCGAGATGGGTAAGGGGGCTTGCCACGGTAACTCTCACTGTTTGTTGGGCTGGGGAAATGTTCTCTAGTCTGCCACTAATAGGTGTAACTCAGCTCGAGGTTAAAGCTCTGCAGAGTAGAGCGGCAGTAAAGAAGTTTGAATAAATTTCCGGCCACTGCGGTGTGGCCGGAAGCGGTGCTCACTTAGATTTTGCGAGCTTGCTCGACGGCGTTACCGATGTAGGATGCAGGAGTCATTTCCAGCAGTGCGCTTTTGGCTTCCGCAGGAATTTCCAGATTCTCGATAAACACTTTCAAGGTTTCGCGGGTGATGCCCTGGCCGCGGGTAAGGGCCTTCAGTTTCTCGTAAGGCTCTTCGATGTTGTAGCGGCGCATCACAGTCTGGATCGGCTCTGCCAGAACTTCCCAGGAGCTGTCCAGGTCTTCTGCCAGGCGTTCACGGTTGATTTCCAGCTTGCCCAGCCCCTTCATGGTGGCGGCATAAGCGATGGCAGAGTAACCGGCGCCCACACCCATGTTGCGCAGTACGGTGGAATCGGTCAGATCGCGCTGCCAGCGGGAGACTGGTAACTTCGCGGCCAGGTGCTGGAATACAGCGTTGGCCAGGCCCAGGTTTCCTTCGGAGTTTTCGAAATCGATAGGATTGACCTTGTGCGGCATAGTGGAGGAGCCCACTTCTCCGGCAACGACTTTCTGTTTGAAGTAACCGAGGGAAATATAGCCCCAGATGTCGCGGTCAAAGTCGATCAGGATGGTGTTAAAGCGCGCAATAGCATCGAACAGTTCGGCAATATAGTCGTGTGGTTCGATCTGGGTGGTGTAGGGGTTCCAGGTCAGGCCGAGCGAGGAAATAAATTCTTCCGCATTCTTTTCCCAGTCGATATTTGGGTAGGCGGACAGGTGGGCATTGTAGTTGCCTACAGCACCGTTGATTTTACCTAGCAAGGGGACAGCCCCTACCTGGGCTACCTGGCGGCGAAGGCGCGCAACCACGTTGGCGAGTTCCTTGCCCACGGTCGTAGGACTGGCAGTTTGGCCGTGGGTGCGAGACAGCATGGGCACGTCGGCGAAATCCTGGGCTAGCTGGGCGATCTTTTCTACCAGGCTATTCATTGCGGGCAACATAACGTTGTCGCGACCAGCGCGTAGCATCAGAGCGTGGGACAGGTTGTTGATGTCTTCAGATGTGCAAGCGAAGTGCACGAACTCGCTTACTTTTTCCAGCTGGGCATTGCCGCTGATTTTTTCTTTGAGGAAGTATTCAACCGCTTTCACGTCGTGGTTGGTGGTGCGCTCAATTTCTTTGATACGCCCGGCATCTTCCAGGGAAAAGTTGGCCACAATGCTATCGAGCAACTGGTTAGCAGCTTCATCGAACTGCTCTACCTCAGTGATTTCTGAGTGCGCGGAGAGTTTCTGAAGCCAGCGCACTTCCACTTCAACACGGGCGCGAATCAGGCCGTATTCACTAAAAATTTCGCGTAGGGGGGCAGTCTTGCTCTCGTAGCGACCATCAATAGGGGATACCGCTGTGAGTGCGGAAAGCTCAACTGTCATAGTAAATCTCCGGGATTAGTTTTTTATAGATTCGATCTGTGCGATTAGCTCGTCGGTCGCACGCAATAGTTTTTTGCGTTGAAATAGCAGATGCAGGCGCCTTCCGCCCAATTGTCGCCACAGCGTGGCTGAACGGATACCGGCAAACAGCATTGAGCGGATTTGGTTAGCGACGCGCTGTTGCTGCAGGAAATTAAAATCTCCCAGCACCTGGATACGAAAGCGGAAAGTGCCGAGGGTATCGCTATAAATACTGGCGAGATTGGAAAATACATTCTCGTGGGTGGGGGCGAAGTGTTCCGCCTGAGTCTTGGCTTTTTCGAGGCGGCTGCCAATGATGGAGAGCAACTCTCCTTTCTTACTCAATTGCCTCTGCAGATAAAGCACAGACAGTGCATAGCGCAGGCAGTCTGTGTATTCAGGGTGTTGCCGCGATTGCAGTAACTGCCGTGAGACCTGCAAGCCGGGCAGCAGCTTCTCTGCGCCGGCGAACACATCTTCGGTGCGATCTGGGTTGAGCTGGAAAAGGCTGTATACCCCGGTTTCCAGTTGGGCCTGGGGAGCGGTGCCTGTTTTGGCCAAGCGCTCCACTAAAGTTGCGGATTGAAATATTCCGGCCAATGCCAGAGCCTGATCCCGCCAGTTATTCAAGGTTACTCCTTAGTGTTTCTTGTATTTTTCCGGTACGGCAGTGCCGATACCTGTAGCCTGTTCGATAACTGCGCCGCCGAGGCATATTTCGCCATCGTACAGGACCAGGGATTGTCCAGGGGTAATTGCCCGCTGTGGCTCGTCAAATTCCACAGTCAGGTTACCACCCTTTTGCACCCGTATTGTGCAGTCCTGGTCTGGCTGTCGGTAGCGGGTCTTCGCTTGACAGCGGAAAGACTCACCCGGTGCGGCGCCATTGATCCAATGTGTTTGGGCTGCCACCAGACCCGTGGCGTAAAGCAGGGGGTGATGTGCCCCCTGGGCAACAATCAATACGTTGCGCTCTAGGTTCTTTCCGACTACGTACCAGGGTTCTTCGCCCGCGCCTTTTACCCCTCCGATACCAAGACCCTGCCTCTGTCCTATGGTGTGGTACATCAGGCCGGCGTGGCGCCCCATAATTTCACCTTCTGGAGTTTCCATGTCGCCCGGCTGGGCGGGCAGATACTGCTCCAGAAAGTCCTTGAAGCGGCGTTCGCCAATAAAGCAGATCCCCGTACTGTCTTTTTTATTGTGGGTGATAAAGCCGTTTTCCTCAGCGATACGCCGTACCTCAGGTTTTTCCAACTCGCCCAGTGGAAATAGAGAGCGAGCAAACTCACCCTCGCCGACAGCGTGGAGGAAGTAGCTTTGATCCTTGTTGCCATCCAAGCCCTTGAGCAAATAGGTGCGACCTTCTATATCGCGTCGGCGGGTGTAATGTCCGGTGGCAATGGCATCAGCTCCCAGAACTTCGGCATATTCCAGGAAAACTTTAAACTTGATCTCCCGATTGCACAGAATGTCCGGGTTAGGCGTGCGTCCGGCCTTGTATTCTGCCAGGAAGTATTCGAAGACATGGTCCCAATACTCGGCAGCAAAATTGGCGGTATGCAGCTTGATGCCCAGTTTTTCACATATCGCCTGGGCATCGGCCAAGTCTGCTTTCGCGGTGCAGTACTCAGTGCCGTCATCTTCGTCCCAATTCTTCATAAACAAGCCCTCCACCTGGTAGCCCTGCTGCATGAGCAGAAGTGCGGCTACAGAGGAATCCACACCGCCGGACATACCGACGATGACGCGTTTGGGCTGTTTGTTGTGCGTGGAATCAGGCATAAGAAGGACAGTCACTACTTCACTGGGATGGAAAGGGGGCGAATTTTACCTGTGAATCGGGCTTCTGACCAAGGCCGCTTTTATCTTGGGTTATTACTTATTGTCTCCGGCGAGGACGATTGCGCTTCTGAGGTGGCTTCGACTTGCCTTTGGGCCTTGGCTTAGGCGCAGAGAAAACCTCCTCCGAGCGGTGCTGCCCCGGCTGCAGAGTGCCGAGATTCCAATTGCCGATAGCCATTCGAACCAAGCGCAGGGTAGGGAAGCCAACCGCTGCGGTCATACGTCGCACCTGACGGTTTCTACCCTCGTGAATGATAAGTTCTACCCAGCTGGTGGGAATGGACTTGCGCTCTCGGATTGGGGGATTGCGCGGCCACAGGTCGACTTCGGAGAGTCTGCGGGCCTTAGCGGGCGCTGTGCGTCCATCCTTCAAATCTACGCCTTTGCGCAGAAACATCAGGGCGTCATCTGAAATGTCCCCCTCTACCTGAGCCCAGTAAGTCTTCGCCATCTTTCTCTTCGGGTGGCTGATTTGATGTTGTAGCGCTCCATCATCTGTGAGTAGTAGAAGTCCCTCTGAGTCATAGTCGAGCCGACCCGCGGCATAGAAGCCCTTGTGCGGGATATAGTCTGCCAGCGTGGCGCGACCCTGGGGGTCCGTGAATTGGCTTAACACGCCAAAAGGTTTGTTTAGGAGAATAATCTTGGGCATAAGAAAAATTGAGTATTGTAATCCAACTACAAAAATTAGCCGATGCTGCTATAATCCCGCCGATTTTTATCCCCGCCCAATGGTCCCGGGGGAGCGGTGCAAGCAACGCTGGACCTAAAAAGTCATAGAATTTTGGGAGTTTACGCAATATGGGTCACATCCAAGTGCCGGCAGACGGCGAAAAAGTTACAGTCAATTCCGACGGTTCGCTGAATGTTCCGAATCGCCCGGTAATTCCGTTCATCGAGGGTGACGGCATCGGTGTGGACATCACTCCGGTAATGCGCAAAGTAATCGACGCTGCGGTAGAGAAAGCTTTCAGCGGCGATAAGAAAATCGAGTGGATGGAAATCTACTGTGGTGAGAAAGCCGCAGAGACTTACGCTGGCGACTGGTTCCCAGCTGAAACTCTGGAAGCGATCAAAGATTACGTTGTCAGCATTAAAGGCCCTCTGACCACACCAGTGGGCGGCGGTTTCCGTTCCCTGAACGTTGCCCTGCGTCAGGAGCTTGACCTGTATGTATGTCAGCGTCCCGTTCGCTGGTTCAGCGGTGTACCTTCTCCGGTTAAAGAGCCGAACAAGGTAGACATGGTTATCTTCCGTGAAAACTCTGAAGATATCTACGCTGGTATCGAGTGGAAAGCTGATACCGACGAAGCCAAGAAAGTTATCAAGTTCCTGCAGGACGAGATGGGTGTTAAGAAAATCCGTTTCCCTGAGAACTGTGGTATCGGTGTTAAGCCGGTTTCTGCAGAGGGTACCAAGCGTCTCGTGCGCAAGGCTATTCAGTACGCTGTGGACCAGGATCGCGATTCCGTAACCCTGGTACACAAAGGCAACATCATGAAGTTCACCGAAGGTGCCTTCGCCGATTGGGGTTACGAGCTGGCTCGCGACGAGTTTGGCGCTCAGCCGCTGGACGGCGGCCCCTGGCACAGCTTCAAGAACCCGAAGACTGGCAAGGAAATCGTTGTTAAGGACGTAATTGCTGACGCTATGCTGCAGCAGATCCTGCTGCGTCCGGCTGAGTACGACGTAATTGCTACCTTGAACCTAAACGGTGACTACCTGTCTGACGCACTGGCTGCACAGGTTGGTGGTATCGGTATCGCTCCGGGCGCAAACCTGTCCGACGACGTTGCCCTGTTCGAAGCAACCCACGGTACTGCACCTAAGTACGCTGGCCAGGACAAGGTTAACCCGGGCTCTCTGATTCTTTCCGCTGAGATGATGCTGCGTCACCTGGGCTGGAACGAAGCTGCTGACCTGGTAATCAAGGGTATGGAAGGTGCTATCGAAGCCAAAACCGTAACCTACGATTTCGAGCGTCTGATGGACGGTGCTGAGCTGAAGTCCTGTTCTGCGTTTGGTGACGAAGTGATCAAGCACATGGCCTAATTGGCTGATTTGGGGCTAGGTTTTTTTAATCAACCTGGCCCTAGCTGGAAAAAGCCCTTTGCTTTGCAGCAAGGGGCTTTTTTGTTGGTGGGGGCAGCTTGTGCGGGCTTGCAGGGTTAGTCGAGCATCTCTGCCTCTTTTTCCCGCTCTGTTTCAGAGTGGTTGGGATCTGCAATAGCGGCCACTTTGGGGCTTTGGGGGCTAGGTGCGGTCTCTGCCGCCACTGCGGTGGAAATATTGGCGGCGTGATAGCCTTTGTCACCTCTGACGATATCAAAGGTGACCTGTTGGCCGGCCTTTAGGGTTCGGTAGCCTTCCATCTGAATAGCGGAATAGTGCGCAAACAGATCCTCCCCTCCTTCATCTGCAAGAATAAACCCATATCCCTTAGCGTTGTTGAACCACTTCACGGTACCAGTAGGCATATCGAACTCCCTCTAATTGCCTGAGTGGCCAGCCGGCCACCTTACAGAGTTTTTATATTTATTTGACCTGCGGATTAATCGGCTGCGATCCTATCTGCGACTAACGGCTGTGAATGAGCAGGCACTACCTCTTGTAGTCAACTGCTATAGGAATGTCAAGAAACCGCGCTTGAGGCTGTGATCTCCCTGTGTCGTTGGTCAAATAAGGTTACAATGGCAGGTCATTGATGGTTGAGCATGCTGCACTATCAAGGCTCGATAGAACACATTGATAATTGTTATGAGTATTTTGCAGGTCATTAAACTAGGCTCCAGTGATTCTGGAGAAGACTATTTCGACGGTGAGGGTTCCGAGGGTGGGCTCGCATTGGAGGAGGCGCCGCCACGGCTCAAGCGCCCGCCTATGTACAAGGTCATCATGTTGAACGATGACTACACCCCCATGGACTTTGTCGTAGAGACTCTGGAGTTGTTTTTTGGGGTTAACCGTGAGCGCGCCACACAGTTGATGTTGCAAGTACACACGCGGGGAAAAGCAGTGTGCGGTGTCTATACTCGGGATATAGCGGAGACAAAGGCCGCTCAGGTTAATCAGTTCGCCCAGGAGAATGAGCATCCACTATTGTGTGAGATTGAGGCGGACGAGAGTAAAGACGATTGATTGAAATTAAAGCTGCTTTAGCACAAGGGTCCCGTCACCTGAAGGGAATCAGCCAGGAGTTAGACGCCGGCAAAGGGTGCACGCCTACCAGCGGAGTCGGCGGGGAACATTGGCGATTAGGGTTTGAGGTTTAAATGCTCAGCAAGGACTTAGAGGTAACGCTCAATCTGGCGTTCAAGGGTGCACGAGCGAAGCGGCACGAATTCATGACTGTGGAGCACCTGTTACTGGCGCTTCTGGATAATGAGTCGGCTGCTGACGTGTTGCATGCCTGCGGGGCCGACCTGAGCGCACTGCGCCGCGAACTATTGGAGTTTGTGGACTCTACCACGCCGTTAATCCCAGAGGCGGACACCGATCGCGAAACTCAACCCACATTGGGTTTCCAGAGGGTGTTGCAGAGGGCTGTTTTCCATGTTCAGTCATCGGGGAAAAAAGAGGTTACCGGTGCTAATGTGCTTGTGGCTATTTTCTGTGAGCAGGAAAGCCAAGCCGTTTATTATCTGAAGCAGCAGAGTGTTGCGCGTATCGATGTCGTCAATTACATCACCCACGGAATTTCCAGGGTCGGTTCCAGCGGCAACAATCACAATCACCACCACGGTTCAGATACCACCCAAGAGCAGGTGGAAGAGGAGATCAGTACAGGCTCTGAGCCTGGAGGTTCTGACCCCCTGGAGAGTTACGCGACCAACCTGAACCAAGAGGCTATCCTGGGGCGAATTGATCCCTTGGTAGGGCGAGGCCCCGAAGTAGAGAGAGTCACCCAGGTTCTTGCGCGGCGTCGCAAAAACAACCCCTTGTTGGTTGGAGAGTCCGGAGTCGGTAAAACCGCAATCGCGGAGGGGTTGGCCCGACGAATAGTGGATGAGGATATCCCTGAGCCACTAAAAGAGAGCACTATTTACTCCCTCGACCTCGGTTCTCTGCTCGCTGGTACCAAGTACCGTGGGGATTTTGAGAAACGTTTTAAAGCGCTGCTGGCAGAGCTGAAGAAGCGCGAGCATGCAGTCCTGTTTATTGATGAAATTCACACCATTATTGGAGCCGGCGCAGCATCCGGCGGCGTTATGGACGCCTCCAACCTGTTGAAACCGCTGCTGTCCAGCGGTCAGCTCCGCTGCATTGGCTCCACCACCTTTACCGAATATCGCGGCATTTTCGAGAAAGATCGTGCGCTTTCCCGTCGTTTTCAAAAGATCGATGTCAGTGAGCCATCGGTAGAGGAGACTGTGCAAATATTACAGGGGCTTCGGAGTTGTTTCGAAGACCATCATAAAGTTCGTTTCACTGACGCCGCCCTCGATGCCGCGGCTCAGCTTTCCAGCCGCCATATCACCGAGCGCTTCCTGCCTGACAAGGCGATAGATGTAATTGATGAGGCCGGAGCTTTCCAGTCGCTGTTGCCGGTTGAAGAGCGCACTGAGGTGATTGGTATCAGTGAAATCGAGTCGGTAATTGCCAAGATGGCCCGTATCCCGGCCAAGAGTGTCTCCGCTTCTGATAAAGAGCAGTTGTCCAAGCTTGATGACAACCTCAAGATGGTGGTATTTGGCCAGGATCGTGCAATTGAGGCGCTCAGTACGGCGATCAAGCTCAGCCGTGCTGGGTTGGGTGCTGAGGAGAAGCCCATAGGATCCTTCCTATTCTCTGGCCCCACAGGCGTTGGTAAGACTGAGCTCTGTCGTCAGCTGGCCAAGGTGATGGGGATTGAGCTAATCCGCTTCGATATGTCTGAGTATATGGAGCGACATACGGTTTCCCGTTTGATCGGTGCGCCACCGGGATATGTGGGTTTTGATCAGGGCGGCTTGCTGACTGATTCTGTGACTAAGCATCCACATAGTGTGGTACTGCTCGATGAGATTGAGAAAGCTCACCCAGAAGTCTTCAACCTGCTTCTCCAGGTGATGGATCACGGAACTCTGACAGATAATAACGGCCGCAAAGCGGACTTCCGCAATGTCATATTAATTATGACCACTAATGCGGGCGCTGAGCTGATGAGTCGTCGGTCTATCGGCTTCTCCAGCCAGGATCACTCCTCCGATGGTATGGAGGAAATCAAAAAGATGTTTACCCCAGAATTCCGCAACCGCCTCGACAGTATTATCCAGTTTGGCTCTCTGCCATTGGATGTGGTTAAAACTGTAGTGGATAAGTTTATTGTCGAGTTGCAAGCGCAGCTAGATGACTCCCGTGTGACTCTGATCGTAGATGATGAGGCTCGCGAGTGGCTGGCTATTCGCGGTTACGATGAAAAAATGGGGGCTCGTCCGATGTCGCGTTTGATAAGAGACAAGCTGCGCAAGCCATTGGCTGAGTCAGTCTTGTTTGGCGAGTTGGCAGAGGAAGGGGGCCGTGTGGTGGTCGTCATAGAGAATGATGAACTCTCCATAAAAACGGCGGTTCCTGCCTAGCTCTACAAAAAAATACATCAAAAAAGCCACCGCAAGGTGGCTTTTTTGTGTCCAGGGCAAGTCACTTTAAGCTCTTTGCCTGACGAGCGAATTAGCGGGCGCGGTAGGTGATGCGACCTTTGCTCAGGTCGTAGGGGGTGAGTTCCACTTTGACCTTATCGCCGGTGAGGATGCGAATGTAGTTTTTACGCATCTTTCCAGAGATGTGCGCAATGACCACGTGTCCGTTTTCCAGCTTTACGCGGAAAGTGGTATTTGGCAGGGTGTCGATCACCTCGCCTTCCATTTCAATATAATCGTCTTTTGCCATGCGGCAGCAACCTTCAAATAACTTGATCAGACCTTTACCCCGGAGGCAATCTTGCCTAGCCGCGGCTTGACGGGCGAGCATTTTGCACGAAAAGGCAGAATAGAGCAAAGGGCGCGTGCGTAGGAATTATAGAGATTTCAGGCTCCAGCGGTTCTCTGTGAGCATTTCAATGGGTTGGAACTGGCTTTTGTAGGCCATCTTATGGCATTTCTCTATCCAATAGCCCAAATACAGATTGGGAAGCCCTAACCTTCTGGCCCATTCAATTTGGTAGAGAATGCAGTAACTGCCCAGACTGCGCTTGTCCTCATCCGGGTCGAAGAAAGTATAGATGGCCGACAGGCCTGCAGTAAGCAGGTCGGTGACCGCCACTGCGACTAGGCGCCCACGTGCACGCAGCTCAATATAGCGAGTAGCTCCCCAGGCCGGGCTTAGGAAGCTGCGATACTGTTCGCGGCTCGGAGGGTACATTTCCCCATCGGCATGACGCTGCTCAATGTAGCGTGCGTACAGCTCGTAATGCTCATCGGTGTCGATGGATTCGATATGAAAGATATCCAGGTCCTTATTGCGTTTCCAGCAGCGGCGCTGGTTGCGATCCGGTACAAAAAGGCCCACTGGTACACGGGCGGGCACACAGGCCCTGCATGTTGCGCATTGAGGTCGGTAGAGATAGGCCCCGCTGCGGCGAAAGCCCAGCTCTGAGAGGCGATTGTAAAGGCGTTGGTCTACCTCTGTCTGCGGGTCCACAAATACCGTTGTAGCCTCCCTATCTGGCAGATAGCCACATGGGTGGGGCAGGGTTGCCAAAAGTCGGACCGAGTCGAGTTGAGAATATTTACCCATAAGTCCACGAAAGTTTCCAAGGCTGCGGAAAGGCGGGCTGTATAAGGCCGTCCTCCAGCAGGTGTTCGAAGTCCCTACGACACATTTCAACGGCCCCAAGACTACTCAGGTGGGGGTTGCTTACCTGGCAGTCGATCAGTGGGCAGCCCCACAATTCTAATTGGCGAACGAGGTGGACAAAAGCGACTTTGGAAGCATCTGTCTCCCTGTGAAACATGGATTCCCCAAAAAAAATACGGCCGATTGAAAGACCGTAAAGTCCACCGACCAGCCGACCCTCACGCCATACCTCAACGGAGTGGGCATGGCCCAGATGGTGCATGTCGATATAGGCCTCGGTCATCTCATCGGTAATCCAGGTGCCATCTTCAGAACTCCTGGGGAGGCGGCAACCCTCGATTACTTGTTCGAAGGCTTGGTCAAATGTGACTGAGAATATACCTCTGCGCAGGGTTTTACGCAGACTGCGGCCAATATGGAAGTCGCTGGGTATTACTACACAGCGCGGTGAGGGGCTCCACCAGAGGATAGGCTGGTCTTCGGAAAACCATGGGAAGATACCTCGGCGATAGGCGGCCAACAACCATTCCGGGGAGAGATCTCCACCAGCTGCGAGGAGTCCATTGGGATCGTCTAGAGCAGTCTGGGTAGAAGGGAAATCTATATGATTGTGGTCGAGCCACATTAGGCGGCTTTGGGTATTCCTTGCCACAAACTGTTTCCTGTCCTGGGTCTGAGGAGGCCCGGGTAGCCTTGAGGCTACCCGGGTGAGAAGCAGTTGTTAGGCGTCGAGGAAACGCTCGGCGTCCAGGGCTGCCATACAGCCGGTGCCAGCGGAGGTGACCGCCTGGCGGTAGATGTGATCAGATACATCGCCAGCTGCAAACACGCCGGGCACAGATGTCTGAGTGGCGTTACCCTCCAGGCCACTTTGCACGATGATATAGCCGTTATTCATTTCAAGCTGATCTTTAAAGATGCCGGTATTGGGCTTGTGGCCAATCGCGATAAATACACCGGCGGCCTCCAATTCCTTGGTGGAGTCGTCCTGGGTGCTGCGAACGCGCAGGCCGGTTACTCCGTTGTCATCACCAAGAACCTCGTCGAGGGTGTGGTGAAAGCAAAGTTTGATATTGCCGTTTTCCACCTTCTCCATCAGGCGATCCTGAAGGATTTTCTCGGCGCGAAGCTCGTCACGGCGGTGGATCAGGGTAACTTCACTGGCGATATTGGACAGGTATAGGGCCTCTTCTACTGCGGTATTACCACCGCCCACAACGGCTACTTTTTGATCGCGATAGAAGAAACCGTCACAGGTCGCACAGGCACTGACACCACGACCCTGGAAGGCTTCTTCAGACGGTAGGCCCAGGTATTGAGCTGAGGCACCAGTGGCGATGACTAGGGCGTCGCAGGTATAGGTTTCATTGCCCTTCAAAGTGAATGGGCGATTGTTCAGATCTACAGACTCGATGTGATCAAAAATAATCTGGGTGTCGAAGCGCTCGGCGTGTTGTTGCATTTGCACCATCAGGTCGGGGCCCTGCAGCTCGGGGATGCCACCGGGCCAGTTTTCAACTTCTGTAGTGGTGGTCAACTGCCCACCCTGTTGCATACCGGTAATAACAACGGGATTCAAGTTTGCGCGGGCTGCGTAGATGGCTGCTGTGTAGCCTGCGGGGCCAGAACCGAGAATAATCAGTCGATGATGGTTGTTGCTCATGAAACTCTCTTTAAACCTGTCTGTGTGCAAAGTTTACCCAGAGAACTGGGAGTCCACCTAGCCGGCCATATTTTGATCAGCCAAAGCTATTAGATTGGCCGATATAATAGGCGATAGTGACAATTCGACGAAATAGTTTGCCTCAATTTATGCCATTGGAAAGTGCTATTTAGATCGCTGCAGCGAGTCGACCCCGCTCTCACTATCCAGAAACGACATCAATAATTGAGAATAATTCATTGTTTTTATTGAATAAATTGCGATTTATTTGATGTGAAGTCCGCTCGGTACGACTTATAAAGTATTTGTATTTGGTCACAAGAGGGCTCGGAGGAGGTGTTTTCATCCTTTTGGTAGTTAGCCAAATTTGGGATGCATAACAACGGCCAAAGGGCGAAGCCATGAGGCAGGGCAGAAAAATAGTACCGTTGAATCTGGGCAGCAATTTGATTGGCCACCCCACATTTACCTTCAGTCTCAGTAATGAAGCACAGGTATTTGTGTCGGAAATCCTGGATGACACTTTCTCCTTGAGGCTTTCTGTCGATTTAGGGCCTGATGGTAGCCATATTGCCAGTTTGCATGGCCCTCCAGATTTAGTGGAGTTGTTCGCATCCCTGAAGCTGCAGGTCAGATGCGATATTGTGGCGGATGGGTACAATGTCCTTTCCCATGATGCTTTAGATGCCTTCGTGGCTTCACCCGAGTCGAAAGCAAAGCTACTCGAAGCGCTGGATCTCAGAGAGGGAAATAAAGTACTGGATTTAATGAGCGGTAGTGGCGCGGTCAGCCAGTTGCTGTTGGAGTATGGTGATAAAAAGTCAATGGGGCTCGCCCTCAGTATGTGCGATACCCACCACTCCCAGCTCAAGCGTATCAACTCAAAAGTGCGTGAAAGGGTTGTCGATGTTACTGTGGGTGATGCCAGGGCATTGCCTTATGAAAAGGAATCTTTTGATGCGGTGGTACTCAAAATGGGGCTGCACGAAGTGCCCCAGTTGGACCAACCGCTGGTAATGAGGAATGTCTTTCGGGTCCTGAAGCGAGGGGGGCGTTTTATTATTTGGCAATTGCTGCCGGCCTCCGGTGTGATACAGGATGTGTTTACAGATATCGTACGAAAAACCAGCATGTTGGCTGGTTGCGAATCTCAAGCATTCAACCGCTACTTCCCCAGGCAGGACCAGATATCCTGGCTGTTTAAAAGTGCTGGGTTCAGAGGGTGTGAGGAAATATTTCAGGCTGAATTCACTTACAGCACCCGAGCAAGCCTGGGGGCCGAGCTGGGTGGAGACTCCAGCAAACTAGAAATACTGAACAACTTTGCCCGCGACAGAGTGCCCCAAGAGATAAGAGATTCGCTGTGTTGGCGGGATACTGGAGAGGATATCTCCCTTAAGATCCCGGCTTGTATATATCGCACATACAAACCAGCATAAATCAAAGATAATTAGGCCACAGAGGAAATCGCTCAAGTAGCGATTTCCGTTTGTTACAAGTACCAGAAAGCAACAGCAAA
Organism: Microbulbifer mixtoriginis (SeqCode); assembly: GCF_052467235.1. Taxonomy (NCBI): domain Bacteria; kingdom Pseudomonadati; phylum Pseudomonadota; class Gammaproteobacteria; order Cellvibrionales; family Microbulbiferaceae; genus Microbulbifer; species Microbulbifer mixtoriginis (SeqCode). The sequence goes on from NZ_CP174305.1 coordinate 4,398,350, forward strand.
GAATATTGAGGTAAGCCATTGAAGGCCGAAAGCGCAACCGGAGAAAATTCTGAAAAGAGCGGTGCATTGCCGGATTCACTCGTCGCCCGTTTGGTCCGAGAGGGGGCGTTAATCTGCCTGCTGGCAGGGGCACTATTAATGGCTATCAGCCTGCTCAGTTACGATTCCCAAGATCCAGGTTGGTCCCATACCGGGCAGCTAGGCAAAATTCACAATGCCATTGGTCCTGCAGGCGCCTGGCTCGCCGATGTCTGCCTTTCTCTATTGGGTTGGATGGCCTATCTGTTTCCCCTGTTGATTGGCTTGCGTGCTTATAAAATCTTACGCGACCGCAATGCACGTTTCCATGCTCCCCTGTTTGCGCTGAGAGTCTTTGGTCTGTTCCTTCTGTTAATTAGTGGTGCCGCTTTGGCCACACTATGTTTTTCTCCCGCTGACGATCCTCTGCCTTTCACCAACGGCGGAATCATTGGAGACGCGCTATCAAGTTCTCTTCAGGGAAGTCTTGGTTATGTTGGTGGGACCATTTTATTGTTGGCGATTTTTGCCATTGGTGTGACGATATTCACTGGCCTTTCCTGGCTCAAGTTGGCCGAGTCCATTGGTCGTAATGTGTTAGGGCTTATCGCCTGGTTGAGCAGTTACTACAAGCAATGGCGCCTGAAGCGCACAGAACAGCGCGTGGCGCGGGAAGCCATAGTCGTGCGCAAAGCTGCAGTGGAAGAAGAGAAACAGCGCACCGCCAAGCGAATTCCCCCCAAGATTGAAGCGGCTCCAGTAAAGCCCAAGCAGAGCCCCCGTGCGTCTAAAGAAAAGCAAGGCGAATTATTCAAGGGCGGGCCTGTTACAGGAACATTGCCACCTTTAGGCTTGCTTGATCCTTCCGATCAAAATAAGAAACCGGGCTTTTCCCGGGAATCCCTCGAAGCCCTGTCGCGCTTATTGGAGCTGAAGCTTAAAGATTTTGGTGTGGTAGCCGAAGTTGTATCGGTATTGCCCGGTCCTGTGGTAACCCGCTTTGAGATCCAACCGGCGCCGGGTGTAAAGGTGAGTAAGATTTCAAACTTGGCCAAAGACCTGGCCCGATCTTTGGCGGTTATCAGTGTCCGCGTAGTGGAGGTGATCCCGGGGAAATCGGTGGTGGGTATTGAGATTCCCAATGAAAATCGACAGATGGTACGTCTTAGTGAAGTGCTGTCCGCCGATGTCTATGAGAATGCCAAATCCCCCCTGACATTGGCACTTGGGCACGATATTTCCGGCCAACCGGTAGTGGCCGATCTCGCCAAGATGCCCCACCTCCTGGTTGCCGGTACCACTGGATCTGGTAAGTCTGTGGGCATCAATGTGATGTTGCTCAGTCTTTTGTACAAGTCTACTCCGGATGAGGTTCGCCTGATCTTGGTGGATCCAAAGATGTTGGAGCTATCGGTGTACGAGGGTATTCCCCACTTGCTCACTCCGGTGATCACCGATATGAATGATGCGGCCAACGGTTTGCGTTGGTGTGTGGGCGAGATGGAGCGTCGTTATAAATTGATGGCGGCGATGGGAGTGCGCAATCTAGCGGGCTTTAATCGCAAGATAAAAGAGGCAGAGGAAGCTGGTGAGCCGATTTTAGATCCACTGTGGGAACCGGATCCTGCTTCCAGCGTTCCGGCTGAAGAGCAAACCGCTCCTGCACTTAAGGCACTGCCCGCAATCGTGGTTGTTATTGATGAATTTGCCGACATGATGATGATCGTTGGCAAGAAGGTGGAGCAGCTGATTGCCCGTATCGCACAGAAAGCCCGTGCTGCGGGGATTCATTTGCTGTTAGCTACTCAACGACCCTCAGTGGATGTGATTACCGGATTGATCAAGGCCAATGTGCCTACCCGTATTGGCTTCCAGGTTTCTTCCAAGGTGGACTCCCGCACAATCCTAGACCAGGGCGGTGCCGAGCAGCTGCTCGGTCACGGCGATATGCTCTACCTCCCTCCGGGCAGTGGGGTACCAGTGCGGGTTCATGGCGCCTTTGTGGACGATCATGAAGTGCATAAAGTTGTCGCGGACTGGACACGGCGCGGAGAACCCGAATATATCGACGGCATTGTTGATGACAGCAACAACAGCATTCCAGTGCCTGGCCTGCAGTCTGAGGGCGGTGATGAAGATGACCCTGAGGCTGATGCTCTTTACGATGAAGCGGTTGCCTTTGTCACGAAATCACGCAAAGCGTCCATCTCTTCAGTTCAGCGCCAGCTTCGCATCGGCTACAATCGCGCCGCGCGAATTATCGATGCCATGGAGGCTGCCGGAGTCGTTTCACCGGCGGGGCATAATGGCAACCGTGAGGTACTGGCTCCGCCTCCAGCCTAAATAAAGAGGGGCGGCGCCATCCAAAGTTAAGCTGCGGTTCACTTCCCGCTGACTAATCTTTAGGGAAATCAACATACTGGAAATCGATGATGAAGAATATTCTGCGCAACTTCCTGCTGGTATTGACCGTTGCGAGCAGTGCAGTCTGGGCCGATGCTACAGAAGAGCTCGGCAAACTCCTGCAACCGTTGTCTTCCCTTTCCGGAAACTTTAAGCAAACGCTGATTGATGAGCGCGGTAAGGTATCTCAAAAAAGCAATGGTAGTTTTTCAGTACAGCGGCCAGGCAAGTTGCGCTGGAAAACCGGCGAGCCATACGCCCAGTTATTGGTAACGAATAATAAAACCCTTTGGCTCTATGATCCGGATCTTGAGCAGGTCACTATACGTCCGGTGGATGAGCGTATGAAAGAGACCCCAGCTTTACTACTCGGCGGTAAGGTTGAGGATATTCGTAAATCATTCGATGTGGCTTTAAAGGACGGTATTTATCAGCTGACGCCAAAAAATCCAAAGGCGCCGTTCAAGTCTATGGAAATCCGCTTTGCTAAAAATGGTCTGCCATCTGCTATGAAAGTGCGCGACAGCATGGGGCAGAGCACGGAGATTGTTTTCAACAGTTTGAAAGCAAACCCGAAACTTTCCGAGTCCATCTTTAATTTCAAGCCGCCCGCTGGTACAGACATAATCAAAGATGAGTGACCTGTTTCAAATCCCGCAACGGCATCAGCCGCTGGCCGCAAGAATGCGGCCTAATTCTCTGGCCCACTATGTGGGCCAATCGCATTTATTGGGGAAGGGAAAGCCGTTGCGGGAAGCGGTTGAGCGCGGCCAGTTACACTCAATGATTCTGTGGGGACCACCGGGCGTCGGTAAAACCACATTTGCCCGGCTGTTAGCCGAGGAGTGTGATGCGCGCTTTGCTACTCTCTCAGCGGTGTTGGCGGGGGTGAAGGATATTCGGCAGGCAGTAGCAGAGGCCGAGCAACAGCGCATGCAGTCAGGCCGCAATACCATTCTTTTTGTCGACGAAGTACATCGTTTTAATAAGGCGCAGCAGGATGCCTTCTTGCCCTATGTAGAAGAGGGCACGGTGACTTTTGTTGGTGCTACAACCGAAAACCCGGCTTTTGAGCTGAACAACGCCCTCTTATCCCGCTGCCGTGTGTATCTACTGCGCAGTATTCCCGAAGAAGATCTTATCGGGCTGCTTGGGTATGCGCAGCAGGCGGATGATCAACTGCGCGAGCGCAATGTTCATATCCCGGAAGAGGTTTTGGCTAAGATTGCCCGCGCGGCCGATGGGGATGCGCGCAGTGCCCTGAACCTGCTGGAAGTCGCCTGCGATTTGGCCAGGGAAGAGGGCGGTAGGTTGCTGGTCGATGAGGATGTGCTCAGTGAAGTGCTCAGCGCCGACGTGCGTCGATTTGACAAGGGCGGTGATTATTTTTATGACCAAATTTCCGCCATGCATAAATCGGTACGGGGTTCAGACCCCGATGCCGCGCTTTATTGGTTTGTGCGCATGCTCGATGGTGGTTGTGATCCCTTATATGTTGCCCGCCGGGTAGTGCGAATGGCCAGTGAAGATATTGGCAATGCCGACCCGCGAGCATTGCAATTGGCTCTTAATGCCTGGGATGTACAGGAGCGTCTCGGTAGTCCCGAAGGAGAGCTGGCCATTGCGCAGGCAATTACCTATCTTGCTGTCGCGGCGAAAAGTAACGCAGTTTATAGCGCTTATAAGCGTGCAGTGGCGGATGTGCGCCGTGATCCCAGCTACGAGGTGCCGGTGCATTTGCGCAATGCCCCCACGAAGTTGGCGAAAAGTTTGTCGCATGGGGCCGAGTACCGCTATGCCCACGATGAGCCAGATGCTTTCGCCGCGGGGGAAAACTACTTCCCAGAAGAAATTGCGGACAGAGAGTATTACCAGCCGGTTCCCCGTGGGCTGGAGTTAAAAATTTCCGAAAAGTTGCAAGTGTTGCGCAGGCTTAACAGTGAGAGTGAGCAGCAACGTTATAAGAAGAAACCATAAGGATTTAAGGTAAAAGACCATGCAGTGGCTGGCCATCGCCATAGGTGGTGCCTTGGGGGCAATACTTCGTCACCAGATAAGCGTCTGGAGCTATCCGGTATTCAGTGGGAAGTTCCCGCTGGGTACATTGATCGTGAATGTGCTTGGATCATTTTTGATTGGCATCGCCTACATTTTGATCACCCATAGAGCAATGCTCGGAGAGGAGTGGCGCCTGCTAATCATGACAGGAATGTTCGGTGCACTGACCACCTTTTCCACTTTCTCCCTAGAGAGCTTGATACTGTGGCACAATGGCCAACCTTTGATGGCCCTTGGCTATATTGTCGGCAGTCTCATTTGCTGTCTGGCGGCCACGGGAGCCGCAGTCGCCTTAGCGACGCGTTATTTTTAACCAATATTTATTTTAATTCTGTTGTAGGAGCCTGATTACAGGCGAACTGGAAACGATGCTCGATCCCAAACTGATTCGCACGGATATGGACCAAGTGGCCGCGGCCCTGAAAAAACGCGGTGTGGAACTGGATACTGCCAAACTGGAAGCCCTCGAGGAGCGCCGTAAAGAGCTGCAGGTGCGCACCGAGAGTTTGCAAAACGAGCGCAATAGCAAGTCGAAAAATATCGGGCGAGCTAAGGCCGCCGGAGAAGATATTGCTCCGCTGCTCAAAGAAGTCGAGTCCCTCGGGGGCGAGTTACAAAATGCCAAGCAGGCGCTGTCTGAGTTGCAGGAAGAGTTGGATTCGATTCTGTCCGCAATTCCCAACCTGCCGGATGCTTCGGTGCCCGAAGGCGAGAGCGAAGATGACAATGTGGAAGTACGTCGCTGGGGCCAACCCCGTAGCTTCGATTTTGAGATCAAAGATCATGTAGATCTCGGCTCCCAGCTCGGCGGTCTCGATTTTGAGATGGCGGTAAAACTTACTGGATCGCGCTTTGCTGTGATGTCCGGTGAAGTAGCGCGTTTACACCGTGCTCTCGCCCAATTCATGCTCGATACGCACATTGAGGAGCATGGTTATAAAGAAACTAACGTGCCGGTGATCGTCAATGGTGACTCCCTGTATGGAACCTCGCAGCTGCCAAAGTTCGAGGAGGATTTGTTTAAGCTGACCGATGAGCGTGGCTTCTATCTGATTCCGACAGCAGAAGTGCCTCTCACTAATATGTATCGTGATCATATTGTCGAGGACAGCGATTCTTTGCCGCACAAGCTGGTCGCGCATACAACCTGCTTCCGTTCTGAGGCCGGTTCACACGGCCGCGACACTCGCGGCATGATTCGCCAGCACCAATTTGAAAAAGTGGAATTGGTGTGGGCGGCGCGCCCGGACCAGTCCGAGGAAGCGCTGGAGACCCTTACCAAAAATGCTGAGGCGATCCTGCAAAAGCTGAACCTGCCTTACCGCACTGTAGTGTTGTGTGGTGGTGATATTGGTTTCGCTGCGCGCAAGACTTACGATATCGAAGTCTGGATTCCCTCTCAGGACAAGTACCGCGAAATCTCTTCCTGCTCCCTGGTGGGTGACTTCCAGGCTCGCCGTATGAAGGCGCGTTGGCGCAACCCGGAAACCGGCAAGCCGGAATTGTTACACACACTGAATGGCTCCGGCTTGGCAGTAGGGCGCACCTTGATTGCAGTGCTGGAAAACTACCAACGCGAGGATGGCAGTATCGAGGTCCCTGAAGCGCTGCGCCCCTATATGCGTGGTCAGGAAGTAATCTCCGCTGCCTGAGCGCAGTGACTTAAAAGGGCGAACGTTATGTTCGCCTTTTTTCTTTTCTGGGTAAAATACTACCCGACTGCTTGTTTGATGGATTAATCAGTGCGTTATCTCCCTCTTGCATTCGATGTAAAAAATCGCCCCAGCTTAATCGTTGGCGGAGGCTCCATTGCCACACGAAAGGCCCGCTTGCTGCAAAAGGCAGGGGCTCGGATTCTGGTGGTATCCCCGGATATCACGGAAGAATTACACCGGATTGTGGTTGACTCTGATGGAGAGTGGCATCGGGTAACATATTCTGTTGAGCATTTGGATCTAGCCGATTTGGTGATTGCGGCAACGAGCAGCTCTGAGGTCAATGGCTGTGTATCCAGGGATGCGCAGAGGCGCCGCTTGCCGGTAAATGCAGTGGATGCTCCGGAATTGTGCACTTTTACTTTCCCTGCAATTGTCGAACGTGGCGATCTATCCATCGGGATCAGTAGTGGTGGTGTGGCCCCAGCTCTCGCCCGCCGCATTCGCGCCCAGCTTGAGGCATTGCTTTCCCCTGGGCTCGCATCACTGGTTGATTTCGCTTCGCGTATGCGCTCACAGGTGAAGCAGGCGTTGCCGGAGGCGCGGCGTAAGAATTTTTGGGAATGGGTCTTTGCTGGGCCTGTTGCCCGTCGGGTGGAAGCGGGTCAGCTGGCAGATGCAGAGAGGGAATTCTTGGACGCGTTGCAAGATTGGCAGGGGAGCCCCAACCCGCTTGGAGAAGTTTATTTGGTTGGGGGTGGCCCCGGAGATCCCGATTTATTAACTTTCCGCGCGTTGCGACTAATGCAGCAAGCGGATGTGGTGCTGTACGACCGCCTGGTTTCTCCAGAAGTTATGGACTTAGTCCGAAGAGATGCCGAGCGTATTTATGTCGGCAAAAAAAAGGCATTTCATGCCGTACCCCAGGATGATATCAACCAGTTACTGGTTGATCTGGCCAAGCAGGGAAAGAAAGTTCTGCGCCTGAAAGGTGGTGATCCCTTTATTTTTGGGCGTGGTGGAGAGGAGATCGACAAACTGGCCGACGCCTCAATTCCTTTTCAGGTGGTACCGGGAATAACCGCTGCAGCGGGGTGTGCCAGCTATGCGGGGATTCCGCTGACTCATCGCGATCATGCGCAGTCGGTACGTTTTATTACGGGCCATCTAAAAGAAGGTAGTCTCGATCTGCCATGGAATGAGCTGGCTTCCGGTAGCCAAACCCTGGTTTTTTATATGGGATTAACGGGCCTGCAAACAATATGTACAGAGCTGGTTCAGCATGGCCTACCGACAGCCACGCCGGCGGCGCTGATTGAAAAAGGCACTACCAAGGCACAAAGGGTGATCATCGGTGATCTCAATACGCTTCCCGCTCTTGCCCAAGAAAAGGCTGTACGGGCGCCTACGCTCACCATTATTGGTGGTGTGGTGGGGTTGCATAAAAAACTCAGCTGGTACCAATCCAGCGAGCACTAAATGGGCTTTGGCAGGCTAATTATTATTGTGCAGGCCTGAAACTACCTAGGTAAGACCTATACTGAGAAGGTCTTTCCGTCAGGTATTTGTGTCATGCTGCTGACGATAATTTGCTTTTATTGCACTAATTTTGTGCGATTCTTTCTTCCGCAACAGCCCGAGTTTCCACAAATTGGCCTATTAAGTCACGACTCCCGCCGCTATAAATACCAATATCGCCAAAAGAAGGCGTTGGTACGCTGGCTATGGATAGGCGTTTCTCTGGTTATGCTGTGCTTTCCACTTTTACCTTTAGTGGTTGGCCTAGCTTTTTTTACCACCTTCCTGTCATTCGCTATTCTGGATGAGACTGCCTGATATCTGTTTCCAATGGTTAATCTAAAAATCCTGTCATGAGCATTAGCGGCACAGGCTTGTGCCGCAGCGAGTGTGGGTGGGGATAGGCCTGAATAAATTTTTTATCAGTATTTTCAGTAAAGTTACGGTAGTTATTGCAGCCTGAGCTGATAGCGGCTCTCTCCCTCAATAAAAGAGGAGGGGTTTCCCTCGACCCAATCTTCATGGCCTTTGTCAAAAAACGGGGATAACGGGTGACTACTTTGCCCTGTAGCCATATGAAAAATACTCTGCTCTTCGCGCCCAGGGGAGATAACCATTCGCTCGGAGGCACCATGGGTTGGTGATTGGAAGCGGGGCATGTGGGTGTCTCCTGACAATTGGTCCTTGGGCATGGCGGTAAACCAATCTATGGCCGAGACTGCTCTTGCCAATGGGTGTCGAATGGAAGCCGTGTTTTGTTCACCCCAGGTTTGCTCTAATAGCGGGAGCCCGCCCGTCGACATCTTATCTAGTACTTGGTTAAGTGCAGATAGCTTCAGGGCTGTCCAGGATTCAAAGTCGGGGTTAAGTAAATGTTGAGGTTCTTCTTGAGCAAGAGTCCAGATCGGATACTCAAATTGGCGTTTTAATTGACCGAAGGAAAAGTTCGGTTGGGTTTTTCGCATAAATGTAAGAATAGGGGCGGTACTAAGCTCCATAAACTTTAAGCGATAGTTGCGCACAATTCGGTATCCAGCCGAGTCAGCGCTGGCGCGTCCGCCCCAATCTCGAACGAGTTTGTAGGCTTCGTCATAGCCTTCCCGGTCATGTAGAAGTTCTGAGAGGTGTTGCTGCCATCGCTGAAGAAAAATAGCGCGATCATCCAGCTGTATATCTAATAGTGCTTGTTCATCAAATTGTTGGTGGGCAAGTAGGCTGTCGCGAATCTGCTGCTGGCGGGCACCGAGAGCATAGCCATGGTCGCCCATGATCTTAAGCCAGTCGCCGCTCAGGGTGCGGGCATTTGCGCTCCAAAGGCGGTGGTTGTCTGGGTTGTAAATTCGTGGCTGTTCCACCACAGTAAGGTAGCCGTCCCAATATGTTGTGCCCTCAGCCCAACTTACTGAACGGCTGCCATCAAAGCCTATACGCTTGGGAATGGGCCCAGCGATTGTCCAGCCAATATTGCCTTCTTTATCGCCTACAACAAAATTTTGGTGGGGGATGCCGATGTCCGGGCCCAGCTCTAATGCCTCGCTGGCGGAGGTAATAAATTCCATCCGTAGCAAGTTCATATTGCCACCGGAAATATCGTGGGCAACCCAGCGATAGGCGAGGGGGGTTCCCCGGTGGTCTTTACCGATAACAGGTCCCCAGATGGTTTTTTGTATCATTACCGTTTCATCTTCGGCACCTTTTACTTTTATGGTTTCCTGTTCGATAGCGAGATCTCGCCAGCCGTCTGGAGTCAGATACTGGGTGGCATCAGAGTTTAATTCCAGTGGAATAAGGTCACCCCAATCTGCTCCGGTATTGGTAAAGCCCCAGGCAACTGCGCCGTTGCTACCTGCTACCACAATTGGGCCTCCTGGCAAGGTCACACCGCGGATACTTCTTTCAGTTCCAGGAATATTCCAGCCCGCACGAAACCAGATATTGGGTACAGTAAGTCCCAGGTGCATGTCATTCGCGAGTATGGCACTACCATGTTCTGTTAAAGCTCCCCCAACAACCCAATTGTTACTGCCGTAAACTTTGTCATCACTCTGCATGGCTTGATAGGCAATGGGATCGTTTTTATCCAGTAATGAGGAAATAGGCGTTTCTGGAATACTATCGAGAGATTCCGCTTCGCCAATTAGAGGGGCATCCCAAATGCCCCCGGCGGGAAAGAAGAAAGCATAGAGATCTTGGGGTAACAGATCCGCTAAGGCGGTATCGCGCCGCTCAAACTTGCCCTCTTCACTTTGCAATGTTAAGTACATGCTAAAGGTTGTCAGCAGGCTGTCTGCTGCGTTCCATGGCCTGGGCTCTTGCCCCAGAAGCAAATACTCCCAGGGTTTAGCGTTCAGATACTGCAGGCCAAAATTTACCCCTTGAACATAGTGGTTGAGAAGTTGGCGCTGGTCTTCAGGCATTGCCGCAATATTCCTTTCTGCCCGCTTGCGAAACTGGTGTCTACGGACCTTTTTATCTTTCTTTAGTGCGGCAGCTCCTACCAATTCAGACAGCTCACCGGCGGAGCTTCGGCGCAACAGGTCCATCTGGAAAAAGCGCTCCTGGGCATGTAAAAAGCCCAGGGCAAAAGCGCTACTATTGCGGTCATCGGATTGAATAATTACTACACCCTGCTTATCCCGGTGAATTAATGCAGGTTCTAGTAGTTGCCCTGTGACAATACTTCCTTCGAGTGATGGCAGGCTTTGTCGCCACCAACCCCAGACTGCGAGAAGAGTGAGTGCTATGAGTGCCGAAATGACAACGAGTAAGGGCAATACACGACTTTTTAAATAAGACGAACGCACCATAGTTTTTCCCGTATAGCGGTTAATGAAATGGACGTTGGTAAAATCGGACCTTATAGAATCCGTAAATATATAAGTTACTAGAGAACACACCTTAGTAACTTTTCGTGACGATAATAGATAGCTATTTTCGCCGATTAACCTGTCTTTTCGCGCAATCCTTCACAAAACTGACCAGTCATAAGAAAAAGGTCATGTCGGGGTTTTAAATCCAAAAAGGCGACCGTAAGATGGCGTGGAATAACAAAAATAAAAAACCAATACATCACGCTGTATAACAATAAATGCGAGGACGCGATGATGCACGATGTTGGTAGCACCGTAAAAAACCGTCAATTTAACCTCTCTATCCTCTCCGGCGCTATTGCCTTCTTTACAGCTGTGAGCGCTAATGTTCAAGCTGCAGAAATTGAAGAAGTTGTAGTTACGGCACAAAAGCGAGCGGAAAACCTACAGGAAGTACCGATCGCGATTTCCGCATTTACTGGGGAAAATATAAAAGAGTCGGGTGTCAAAAATCTCACGGATCTAGGCCGGTATACGCCTGGTGTCGAGATGCACAACGATACCGCTTTGCAGCCAACATACAGTATCCGCGGTATTCAAACCAACGACTGGACCGTGGGATCCGATCCGGCCGTTGCTGTTTATGTGGACGGTGTCTACACCGGTCGCGGTGCAGGCGCCGAAATTCCCCTGACGGATATAGAAAGAGTGGAGGTTCTGAAAGGCCCACAAGGTACGCTTTTTGGGCGTAATGCTACGGGTGGGGCCATTCATATTATTACCACCAAGCCCCAGGCAGATAATACCGTCGAGCTAAGTCTCACCGCTGGTAATTATGGCCGCCAGTCCTCCGATCTGCTTCTCAATCGCCAGCTAACCGATACGCTTTCCGCTCGTTTCTCCGCATCCACTAACCGCCGAGACCCCTTTGCGGATAATTTGGCGGGTGGTTTTTCAGTAGGGGATCAGGATACCCAGACCTACCGGGCATCTGTTTTGTGGGAGCCTGCGGAAGATATTGAGGTGCTGTGGCGGGCAGACTATGGCGTAATGGATCAGGGTAGTGCGTTGCGCACAACTATTGTGCCCAGCCTAAAAGAGGGAACCGATGTATTCGGGGACTACGCTCTGGATACACCAACCATTGAAGATCGAGATTCTTTCGGCACTTCCCTGACCGTTAGCAAAGAGTTCGATAACTTTACCCTTACCTCGATCACGGCTTATCGAAAGTTTGATGCGCACCTGCAGCAGGACGAGGATGGCACAGCCAATCCTGACCATATGTTTGGGTCTGCGAATACAGATGACCAAAGCCAGTTCTCGCAGGAATTCCGTCTCAACGGCGCTACCGACTCGATTAAATGGACTCTGGGAGCCTCATACTCCCAAGAGGAGCTGGACCACACAACTTACGCTTATTTCACAACCGGTTCTGTTGAATCTTTTGCCGTTTACGAAGGTATCAAAGAGAGTTTTCCAGAATTGACCCAAACAGAGCAGGAAGACCTGGCGGTTATGAATCGGCAGTTATTGCAGTCGATGGGACTGGAAGGCGTTGCCAGTGCGACTTTTGTCTATGACTTGATGTTGCAAAGTGGCCAGGTGGATGGGTTACTTCATGCGCTAGGAGCGCCGGTAAGTGGCAGTATGCTCAGGGCGGATCAGGTTGTAGAGCAGATGATGGCAGGCTTCCAGCCCTGGATAGCTTCTGATGCCCCTTGGAACGAGAGTGTGCGCAACACTGGTGATTATCGCTCTACAGCGCTCTATGGCGATATGACCTGGAGTATCACCGACAAAATGGATCTGACGGTCGGTGCCCGCTACACCTACGATAAGAAAGATTTCACTATCCAAACCGCCTATGGCAACAGTATCCCGCTGTCATTGTCTGGCGGAGACGTGGATCTCCTAGATGAAAATGGCAATAAAGTCGGCAGCATCACACTACCAACAGTTGATCTGGGCTCACAGCTTTTTGGCATCGCCTTTTATAACAATGGTCAAACAGAGTTAAATTCCAAGCTGAGTGATAGCTGGAGTGATATTTCCGGCCGCATCGTGCTCGACTATCGCTGGACTGATGAGATGATGACCTTTATCTCCTTGGCGGATGGTTTTAAGGCCGGCGGATTTAACAGCCTTAACTTTGGTCCAGGTGTGGAATCCTCATTTGATCAGGAAGATGTCGTCAATTTGGAAGTGGGGCTTAAGAGTAGCCTGTTTGATAACCGCGTGCGTCTAAATGCGTCTGTATACACCTATGAGTATAAAAACCTTCAGGAGTTGGATCTGGTCGGTTACCCAATCCCCAGCTACAACCTGAGAAATGCCGACGCTGAGGGGACCGGTGCCGAGATAGAAGTGCAGTGGGCCGCCACCGATAGTCTGTTCATTGCCGGTAATTATTCATACTTGGACACTGAATTCACAGACTATCAAATTATTACGGCTATTGGTGAAACCGAGGAAGACTCCAAGGTTGGTCAGGCCAGGGTTTCCACTCCCGAAAGTAAGCTCAACCTGATGGCTGAGTACACAGTGGATTTAGCTTCAGGTGGAGAGTTTGTATTCCGTGGAGATTATAACTGGACGGATGAGCGCATCGGCTCCATCACCGATAGAACCCGCATCGTGGATGATTATCAGTTATTTAATCTACGTGCTGCTTGGAATAGCGCATCGGATAACTATTCAGTAGCCCTTTGGGTGCAGAACTTAACCGATGAGGAAATCGCTGGGGGTTATGGTGGCACTGGTGCTGCGATCGGGGCGAGCCCGGCATGGCGTTTTATGCCGAGAATGTATGGCGCAGATTTTACTGCACGATTTTAATTCATTATTCATGTCAGCATGACGAGAGTGTGGGCCGGTTATCCGGCCCTTTTTTTTGCATGAGTTTTTCTTAATTGAATAAAGTGGCGTGGATTAGGTCGTGTAGTTCTGCAAGCTCTTAGGAATACGCCTAAAACTGCGTATGATGATTTCAATAGAACTGAATTCTATCGTAGTTGATAATTGATATGACAATATTTGCAGGTGAAGTATCTCTGGAAGAGTTACAGCAGCGGGTTCTTTTAGCTTATCAAAGGGTGCGGGGGGAGACAGAGTGTCTTGCTGCACCTTTATCTGTCGAGGATATGCAGCTGCAGTCGATGCCGGATGCGAGCCCAACCAAGTGGCACCTGGCGCACACCAGCTGGTTTTTTGAAACATTCTTACTCGCTCCTTACCTCCCCAATTACCAGCTCTTTGACCCGCATTTTCACCATCTTTTTAATTCCTACTACAACAGTTTGGGTACCCCATACTCCAGACCGCAAAGGGGGGTAATCTCCAGGCCTGGAATTGAGCGCATCTACGCCTATCGCCAGTTTGTAGATACGGCAATAGAACAGCTGTTAGATATAGCCCCCATTACTTCAACCATTAGTGCTTTGCTGGATCTTGGCCTCAATCATGAGCAGCAACACCAGGAATTACTGCTGACTGATATCAAGCATGCTCTATCGATGAACCCAATGGCACCTGCTTATTGTGATAATACTCACGAAGAAGAAGCTGAGAGTGTTGCTGCACTTTGCTGGCTGGAAATACCCGGCGGATTCTATGGTATCGGTAGTGATGGGGAGGATTTCTTTTTTGATAATGAAGGGCCTGTACACCAACAGTTTCTGCCCGACTTTTCAATTGCTTCACGTTTAGTCAGTAACGCTGAATATCTGGAGTTTATTGAGGATGGAGGCTATCAACAGCATCGCCTGTGGTTGTCGGATGGTTGGTCACTGGTGCAAAAGAACGATCAGAAACATCCTTTGTATTGGCGTGAAACGAAGGATGGTTGGCAGCAATATACGTTACATGGATTACAACCGCTGAATGGTTTTGAACCTGTGCATCACCTTTCTTTTTATGAGGCGGATGCCTTTGCCACCTGGGCCGGTAAAAGACTGCCAACAGAATTTGAGTGGGAGGCAGCGGCTTGTCACTTGCGACAAGTAAATCAGCTTGCCAGTGCAAACTTGTTGGAAAAACGTAATCTGAAGCCCTTGGCGGCTCAAAATGGCCATACCCAGTTCTTGGGGGATCTGTGGGAATGGACTTCTAGTGCTTATTTGCCATACCACGGTTTTAAGGCCCACAAGGATGCAGTTGGCGAGTACAACGGCAAATTCATGTGTAACCAGAAGGTCTTGCGCGGAGGATCCTTCGCAACCCCGTCTGATCATATCAGAATCAGTTACAGGAATTTCTTTTATCCACATCAAGCGTGGCAATTTACCGGTGTCCGATTGGCAGGAGACTAAAGTGAAAGCAGCCGTATCGTCAGTTATTGAGAATCAACTCCAGAATAATGAATTCCTGGGGGATGTTTTGGAGGGGTTAGGGAGAAAAAGAAAGACATTGCCCTGCAAATACTTATACGATGAAGTTGGTTCACGCCTGTTTGAGGAAATCTGCGATTCACAAGATTACTACCTGACCCGAAATGAGGCGGATATATTTACAACCTATCGGGATGAAATTGCTCAAAAATTTGGACCTGAAACACTGCTGATAGAGCCAGGTGCAGGGAATTGTGAGAAGGTAGAAGAGCTTCTTGATGCTATGGATTCCCCAAGGGGCTACTGCCCAATAGATATTTCTCCCGAGATTTTACTGGAGGCAGAAAAACGGATCAAAAAGAGTTTGCCGGAAGTTCAGGTGTGGAGTGAGGTGGGTGATTTTTCCCATTCTGAGGTATGGAATAAGCTTATTCATGTTTCCTCAAGAAAAAAAGTTATCTTCTTTCCGGGGTCCACAATAGGAAATTTTGAGCCATTGGAGGCGGAGCGCCTCTTGAAGTTGTTTGCCTCGAATCTTGGTGCTGGCGATGGCTTATTGATTGGTACAGACCTGGTTAAGGATTCTGTTATTTTAGAGCGAGCCTATAACGATAGTGATCACGTTACTGAGCGGTTTAATCTGAACCTTCTGCAAAGGATCAATGTTGAGCTAGGAGCAAACTTTGATCTTTCTCTATTCGCGCATCGAGCATTTTACCACCCGTTACGTCAGCGAGTGGAAATGCACTTGGTTTGTCTAAAGAACCACAGTATTTCTATAGCGGATACATGCATAGACTTTACTGAAGGGGAAACAATTCATACTGAAAATAGTCACAAGTATTCAATTGCTGGATTCAAGAGTTTATTGACCCGCAGTGGATTTGAGTCCGTTTGCTTTTGGCAGGACCCTGCTAAGACTTATGTGATTCATTACGCTCAGGCTATTTAAAATTTTAATAAAGAGGTGGCAGTTGAAAAGGGTTTTTTTATTGCTTCTATTTGCTATCGTACTAGTTGGTGGTGCTGTCGCAGAAAGCGGTGATGACGCTGCGGGACTTATTGTTTATAAGCATCCTTTATGTTTTTGCTGTAAAAAATGGATGGCGCACCTAAAGGAAAAGGACTTCACGGCCACCTCTGTTTTTAAAGTGAATATGCAGGAGGTTAAACGTAAATGGGGTATTCCTAGAGGAATGGAAGGCTGTCACACAGCGGTATGGCGCGATCAGTATGTTTTTGAGGGGCATGTTCCGGCTATGTATATCCAGAATTTCCTGGCCTCACCACCAGAGGGTAGTGTGGGGCTAATAGTTTCAGGAATGCCGGTTGGGAGCCCGGGAATGGAAAATGGTGAAAAATTCGAACCTTATAATATCTATCTGTTGCTCCAAAATGGCGATTACCGTTTATACGCGCGTATAGAGAAACCTAAAAAAGCTTAAGTATATCTAAATGGCTTCTTTATGACTCACTACTGTAGGTTTTGTTGCTGTTTACTGCCAGGATGCAAACCAGAGAATCCAGATATAACTTATCAGCACGCTTATAAAACTGACTGGCAGCATCAGATAAAAGAATTGCCAGAAATTAAAGGGCTTTACCCCGAACTTCTCCGCCTGCTGTAGCACGATAACATTACTGGCCGCGCTAATAATAAACAGGTTGCCGGCAACTGTTGATATGGCGGAAAGCATCATTAAGGTTTGAGGGTCTCGTTGATGCAAAAGGTTAAGGTAGATCTCTACTACTGGTACATTGGAGAATAGCTGGCTTGCAAAGAAGCTGACAAAAGCTACGGTCTCTGGTTCTGCTAAATCAATATTGCCCATTTTCAGGAAGTGCTGGAGAGAGCCAGATTGTAGCAGTGATCCGGTTACTACAAACATAGAAACAAAGAAGAAAAGAGTGGGCCAGTCTACCTCTCTTAATATCCTTCTGCGCTCATGGCTGGCCAAATATATCGGCAAACAAGCGGCTAGCCCGATTTGCCCAATACTTGGGTGATATATGCCATCCACGTTGTGTAGGATACTGGCAAGGACAATAAAGATTAATAATAGGGCTGCAGATAAAAGTGCCGGCCACTTTTGTGCAACCTTTTCCGTCTCCCTGTACTCTTTGCTAGCTTCGTAATTGATTATATCGCTGGTTTTGAAAAAACGTTTCAGCCATAACATGGACAGAAACATAGTGATGATAGCGGGTACAAGAGTCCACTGGGCAAAAACGACAAACATATTGTCGAAGTTCCCGGCGTTGGCAATCAGTATATTTTGAGGATTGCCTACGGGGGATACCATGCTGCCAATTGTGACTGTTGCACAGAGTGTAATCAGGAGTGGAATCAGTCCCCATTTCATATTCCGCGCAAGTACAATTGCAATGGGTACACCGATTACAGCAGCGGCATCATTGGTAAGAAGGGCTGCACAAATTGCCATTACGAGGATATAACTTGTTAATACAAGACTTGGATGCTTGATTGAAAGAATCCGGTGGCTGATTTGTGCGGATATCCCTGTGTCGTACAGGGCTGAGGCAATAGAGAAGACCGAGAATAAATATAATATCAGATCCCAATCTATGGCCCAGAAAGCCTCTCTAAAGGTAATTTGACGCATGAGCAGTAAAGCGATCGCACCAAGGGTCATAATATGCCAGATGCGAATCGAGGAGGGGAGCCACTGCCGGGCAGCAATCATTAAGAAGATGATCGCCGATACTATCAGGCTAAGGGACATTGGTGCAGCCTCGGATGTCGTCTCTGCTTACTGCTACTCTGAAAATCATTCTCCACTTCTTTTATTTGGTGTCAGGGCATCCACCTGGGCTGATAAATCCCACGAGAAGACTTATTTATGAGTTTAAACAAGCCTCTTCTTTTTACGAACTTCTTCGCGGGAGATGTGGTTGCAGGTTTAGGCCCCTACTTGGCGATATACCTGTTGTCAGCTATGCACTGGCAGCCAGGGGAAATTGGCATCGTTTTAGCTATTGGTGGTATCACCACGGTTTTATTGCAAACGCCCGCTGGGGCTTTTATTGATAGCACCCGCTTAAAGCGCATGCTAATAGCAACTTGCGGTATCATTATTGCGATTGTCTCTATCGCTATTGTCGCACTGGCTAATCACAAACCTGTCATTTATGGCTCCCAGGTGTTAATGGGGGCGGCTATTGCTTTCGTGGCTCCCTCTATTGCTGCCATTACTCTGGGAGTTTGTAGTGATAAGACTTTTACATTACAGACCAGTGCTAACCAGGCGGCCAATCATGCGGGCAATGTATTTGCTGCGGCGATTGCAGGAATTGTAGCGCTGACGATTGCTGCGGAGGGGGTTTTCTGGTTGATGGCCGTTATGGGCGTATTAATGGCTATCTCAGTTGGCTTTATTCCTGCCCATTCAATTGATCATATTCGAGCTCGGGGAGGTGAACGGCGTGATGCTTCGGGAAAAAGGGAGCCCGCCGGTTTTTCTGTATTGCTTACCGATAAACGCCTAATCGCTTTGGCTGTGAGTGTCTTTCTATTCCATTTTGGCAATGCGGCTATGTTGCCTCTGGTCAGCCAAAAGCTGTCACTCAATTCGAATGTGAACCAGGCTATTGCTTTTACCTCTGCCTGCATAATTGCTGCGCAATTCTGGATGATGTTGATGTCACTATTGTGTGCGGCCAAAGCCGATGCCTGGGGACGTAAAGTAATCTTTATGATCGGTTTTTGTATTAACCCTATTCGTGCGCTCTTGTTTATGTCTACAGATAACCCTTTCTTTTTGGTGGCTATACAGTCGTTGGACGGTGTGGCCAACGGCATCTTTGGGGTGATCATCATTCTGATGTGCGCCGATCTTACTAAGGGTACGGGACGCTTCAATATTACTCAGGGAGCCATGGCTGCTTTGGTGGGTATTGGTTCTGCCTGCAGTAATTTCTCGGCAGAATATGTTGTTCAGTACTTCGGCTATAACGCCGCGTTCTTATCGCTGGCGGGAATTGCCACTATTGCCGCAACCTTCTTTCTGATCTTCGTGCCTGAAACCATGTCCAAAGCTAGGGTTCAGCCGCAGTAATAACACACGATACCCGTCGCCTATCCCAACATATGTCCTCACAGGTTATATACTGATGATATTCGCGCAATACTTTCGAGGGACAGCTACCCCTCATGCTTCGCGAAGCCAGCTCTGCTAGGTCGCTATATAGAAGTGCCTAAATTGAGCAGAGTAGGGCAGGTAAATAGCAATAGCGGAACCCGGCATATGACTGATCAGTTTATCCCCGCCACAGGTCTTGGAAACTGTCATATTCAAACCGTCTTTGGCCGTGTGCATCGCCCAGCTCCATGGATAGAAACCCAGTGCCGTTGGTATGAAACACCGGACGGGGATTGTCTCGCACTACTCACTCCTCGCCCTTTGGTTGATGACCCTGAACTCCCATTAGTCTTGATTCTCCATGGTCTAGGTGGCTCGGTGGCTTCTCCCTATGTCCAGGGTATGATGGAATCCTTACTCGCACGCCACTACCAGGTTGCTGTCATGCACTTCCGCGGTTGTGGGGGTGTGCCAAACAGGCTGCCCCGGGCATACCACAGCGGAGATAGTGAGGATCCACGTTGGTTGGTAGAACAGCTGAGGGGGGAGTTACCCCTGACCCCAATTACGGTGGTGGGTTACTCGTTGGGTGGCAATGTACTGCTTAAGATGCTGGGGGAGGATGGAACCTGCAGCCCGGTGGCTGCGGCGGTGGCGATATCTTCTCCAATGGATCTCCATGCGTGTAGTCGCAAGATTAATACTGGCCTTTCCAGACTTTACCAGCGCCATCTTTTGAGTTGCCTGCGCCTCACTCTCAAACAAAAGGCGCAAGACCCTTGTATGGCGGCAGCTCTGCCAAATGTGGATGATGCAACCGTCTTTGCCAACTTCCGGCGCTTTGACAACACTTTTACCGCGCCCTTGCATGGGTTCCGGGATGTTGATGACTATTACACCAAGGCATCTAGCAAGCATCTTTTACGGGAAATTGGGGTGCCAACGATGATCGTAAATTCTGTGGATGATCCCTTCGTTTGTCCATCGGCTATTCCCGAGAAGAGAGAGGTGAGCTCCATGGTGCAGTTAGAAGTCACTTTACAGGGGGGGCATGTGGGGTTTGTTGGGGGTTCTGTGTGGCGGCCGAATTATTGGCTCGAACATAGAGTCCCTAAATTTCTCGACTGTGTTATTCGGCGGAATAGAGCCTGAATACTCGGCGTCGCTGTTGCGACGCTGAGTAGTTGGGTCAGACGGTTAGCAACACTGGCTACCAGTGTTGCTACTGCTTATTGAAGGGTTAGTAGCCCCCTCAGAGAAAGGCATCTCTCGACCGCAACCGGGAAATAAACCGAAGTGCTGGGAGAAGTCACCGATAAAGTCAAAGTGGGGAGCTAAGCGCGTTTCTGCCAGCATTTTCCACGTATTACCGCAGACAGAAAACACACGCCCCTTCTCAATCCGGTGGTGCCCATCCAGTACAAATTCAGTCGGTTGTTCTGGAATGCTCCCCTTATAAACCACAGCCTGGCCGTAGTCTTCACAGTCCTTTTCCAAGCCTGCCAGTTTGAAAAGACGGTAGCTGGCGGAGTAAAAGCGAACACTGCCACAGCGGGCAAGCAAAAGCGCATTGGTCACTTCCAGTGGGCGACTTTCCACCAGGCGGCTGTCGCGGAAGCCGCTGGCCTGGGCCAGTTCGAGGAAATCGTTCCAGTAGAGAGCGCCACCCAGGCACTCGCCGATGAGTTCCGGATCTGTGCGCAGGGTGTCAGGGACACGCCTATCGGCATACACATCGGAAAAGTAAAACTCCCCACCTTCCTTTAATAATTGATATAGGCCTCGTAACACGGCCCCTTTGTCGGTAGAGAGGTTCACGACACAATTGGAGACAATAACATCGAAACTACCCGGTTCCAGGCCGAGTTCATCCAGTTTTTCGATATAACCATGCAGAAAGGTGACGTTGTCATAGCCAAACTTTTCCGCGTGATAATCCTGGTGCTGGCGGGCAACTTGTAGTTGCTCATCGGTCATGTCGATACCGACCACTTCACCGCTTGCTCCCACGAGTTGGGAGAGGAGGTAGACATCGCGACCTGAACCACAGCCAAGATCGAGAACCCTGCAGCCTTCTAAAAGCGGGGGGCAAACGAGCCCGCAACCGTAATAGCGGGATAGGACTTCTGGATGTATATTGGCTAGTAGCGGCTTCAGCCAACTTGGCACCGCACTGGCATCGCAGCAGGCATCAGTTTTGAGATCTGATGTGCTTTTTAGCTGGCGTCCGTAGTAGTCCTGAACAATATCATGCATGGAGCATACCTTTCGCAGAGTGATTTTCCTTTCGGGCGCTGGGCGCCATTCGAGGGTTATTTTTTACCTGTCCTTTCTTTTTGTAACAAGCCTCGCTGCTTCACGACTAATAACTTTGTGATTGTGTTGTTAGTACCGGCAGGGGGAATTAAGTTGCCTTTTGGTGTCAGGGTGAGCTGGCTGTTAGATAATTCTCGCTTTTTAGTTAATATCGCCGGTCTCCGCTTCGATTTTATGAGGGAACGTAGTTGAGCGATTACCTTGCCCCTGATGCTTCGCCTGAACCAAGAGTTGAGGAATCCTTGCAGAACCCCCAGTTTCTGGTGGATCTGCGCCAGCAGATGCTTCGTTTTGCCAGCTTGCAGTTGCAGGATGCCCAATTGGCTGAAGATGCTGTGCAAGAGGCCCTTATGGGAGCCCTGAAAAACTCCCGCAGCTTTACCGGGCGATCGGCCCTGAAAACCTGGGTGTTTGCCATCTTGAAGAATAAAATTGCCGACATTTTGCGACAACGGCAGCGCTTTGTTGATGCAGACCAGCTGGTGCGTGGCGATCGCGAGGAGCACGATCACGACGAGTTATTTGATCAAACCGGCCACTGGAGAAAGGATGAGCGACCAAAGAAATGGGCAGACCCCGAGTCGGCCATTCACGACAAGCATTTTTGGCGAATCTTCGATGCATGCCTCAATCATCTGCCTTCCCGTCAGGCGCAAATATTTATGATGCGAGAATTCATTGAGCTGGAGAGCCACGAGATCTGTGCCGCAGCAGAGATTTCGGTGAGCAACTTAAATGTGACACTGCACCGGGCGCGCCTGCGATTACGTGAATGCCTGGAAGATAACTGGTTTGGCGTGGAGGGCTGAGTCAATGAAATCGTGCCGGGAAGCTACGCGGTTGATGTCGGAGTCCCAGGAGCGCAGGCTGCACTTGCGAGAGCAGGCCAGCCTTAAGCTGCATTTGGCAATGTGCGCCCCATGTAGAAACTTTGGCAAACAGCTCAGCATCCTCCGTGGTATCAGTAAATCCTATGCCGAGGGTGGGCCGGAAAGAACAGAGGACTAACTTTCCTATAAGTCTCCCAGCGCCATAAACCCAACAGGGAGTTTCAGTTAGGCGCTGGAAGAATTTCAAGCTATCGCCGCGGCCGCCGTGGTGCTCCTACATGCCGATAGGCGATATGCCCTGCCACGAAATGGGGTTGATACCAATAAGACCCACATCGCTCATAGGTCACATTACCGACCGTCACACTGACACAGCTTGGAGGTAGTGTGTAGAGCCAGCCACCAACACCCACGGCAGTAACCCCCCAATATCTAGGGCCTGGATAGGGCCAGTGTCGAGGGCGCCAGGGTGGAGGGTAAGGAGGGTGACGGTGGTGCCCCGGGCGAATAGGGTGAAATGGTGGATGGTTTGGGAACCTGCGCTCAAAGTCCCCCCGTGCAAATTCGCCGTGGAAGCCTCCTCCGGGTCCTGGGCGAACCGCATTGAAGTGTCCACCCACATTAAAATGCGCGCCGCGCCCACCAAAATGCTCGCGCGCCTCCACCTGAGAGCTGAACACTGCGGCGAGCAGAGTTCCGGAGAGTAATAGTGGTGCCGCCCATAGTGACAAGGCTCGCGACTTACGATGCTTAGCATGGATCATTGTGGCGCCTCCTGCTTGTTTGGCTCAGCCTTTTTAAACGGGATTTGTTTGTGCTTCCCGGTAGCTGGAGTGAACTCTTTTGCCGCTTCTGGTTTGGTCTTCATCCATTTAAGTGTCGCGATAAAGCGCGGCTTGGCTGGATCGCGGGTATTAACGGTGGATATGCGAAGTGGTAGGGGCTTATCACCAACCTGGATCCAGATCTCCCAGTCCAGGTTTTCCGAACGGAAAGCCCAGTGCTTGGTACGTTGCCCGTTAACTTTGGGAGAGTTAACCAGAAAGCCCTCCTTGATCCCTGCCCAGGCGTCCGGTTTGCGCCCCCATTCCAGAAGGTCTGCAAAAGGTACTTCAATGCCGTATTCCTTTGCTGCCTTGGAGAGTACTTGGGAGGTGGGTTGAGAGGCCTCCATTTCTGCAAAATAACCATTGCGCGGGGCAATCATGGTGAACTTGCCACCATTGTGAATAAAGTTCCGAGTAATTGAATCAGTAGTCATATCCACGCGCAGTTTATCTGGTGGCATTGCCATGTATCTGACTTTGCCCCCGATCAATAACTTTTGCTCATTCTCAAGTACTACATCGGCAAAAATTCTGGCTTTGAACATCAGCATCTTCATGCTCGCCAGGTATTTTCCCATTGCCTTCAGTGCCTCCATGGCTTTGGGATCAATAGCTTCACCATTTTGGTCAACTCCCGCCAAGGACTGAGCGCTTTGCCCTTGTCCAGATGAGGTATCTGGTGGTGAAGAGGGTTGACCTTGACCGGTTGTGTCTCCCGGTGGCGCAGGGGGTTGGCCCTGACCGGTAGTATTGTCACTAGGAGCTGGGGGTTGGCCCTGCGGTGGATTGTTTGAGCCCCCCTGCTGGTCCTGGGTCGGCGGACTACCTGGCTGAGGCGGCGGGGGAGTGGGCTGTGCAACTACGGCCGGAATTAAGGCTATTGACACAGCAAGAAGCATTGCTCTGGTGTGGCAGCCAAGTGGATGAGGGGCAAGCATATACAGATACCTCCCGGTACAAACTCAAGTTAATGGCATCAAAATCAGTGTAGAGGAGTTGAGGGTGACCAAATGGACAGGGGGCTCACTTTGCTGACTAGGGCTTCTATTTCTCAAAGCCGTTGGCGGTGCGCAAATTCTGAGAGGGTTTTCTGTTTGAGCTATCCTGACATGTTTGCTAGAGTCCAGAATAAGATTTTGTGGTCCCCTTGTTCATATGAACCTAGTTAGGCTGTCTTTTTTATTGATCGCACTGCTGGTCTTCCAGACCGCAGGGGCTTTCTATGACAGTCATGAAGAACTGCAGGATGTAACCGAGCATCTACTTCCCCACCATCTGGACCAATCTGATCTCAATAGTGAATTCACTTCGCCGGAACTTGGCGAGGTGGTTCAAGTTTCGCTCCCTGTCGATGAGCCCGCGCAACAGTCACCACTTCTCGACTTTTGTAATCACTGTTGCCACTGCCATGGCAGTACCGTTGCCGGACTGCTCGGACAGTCATTCCAACCCTTTCTCTGGGGTACCATTTCTTATCGTGAAGTGATTAATGTCGCGGTACCCAGCGGTTACTTCTCTCCCTTACTGCGCCCACCTATAACCCAAGTCTGATTGATCTATTACTGCGTGAGTTAAGAGAGTCGCAAGACCCAACTCACGTATATGGGATGTGATTTGGGAGATATCCATGGATTTGTTTCACACGCTCATTGCGAGTGTGATTCGTCGCCTTGCCGCCTGGCTATTGGCGATGGCGATATTGTGTTTGCCTGTGCAACCTGTATTTGCACAGGAGGGGGACTTGCTAACACTACCGGATGCGATAGGGCTTACGCTTGCGCAGAATCCGGAGCTTGCAGTTTTTCCATTACAGAAAAGGGGTTTTGATGGTGCCGGGCAGACTGCGGCACTAAAGCCGGAGATGGAGCTGGGTGTTGAGGCCGAGTACAAGCACTTCAATGAAGGTGACTCGGACAATACTCCAGATCCAGAGGACGATGCCGACAATGAGTTTGAGCTGACGGTAACTCTTTCTTCAGTCGTGGAGATGGGCAATAAACGCCAGGCTCGTATAGATGTTGTCAATGCGCAGCGCGACCTGTTAATCGCCGATGAACAGGCTAAGGCTTTGGATCTGTTGGCGGAAGTGATCCGCCGCTATACCCAGGTCTTGGCCGCCCAAGAGCTGGTGGTTTTGGCGGAAGAGAAAGTCGCGCTGGCACGTGAGGCTTTGAGCGCTGTAAGCGCGCGGGTCAGTGCTGCGGCCAGCCCCGTCTCAGAGCGTATGCGTGCGGAGTCTTCTCTGGCAAAAGCGATCCTCGCACAACAGACCGATCAGAGCATGCTGGTGTACTACAAGCATGCGCTCTCGGCACTCTGGGGGCAGCCAGCCCAAAATTATCGCGTGGACTCCGCTGAGCTTTATCGCTTTGATCCGGGTGCAAGTTTTGAGGCGCTTTATGAAAGAGCCCAGGCAAACCCTGCGATAGCACGATTTGCTTCTGAAGAGCGTTTGCAAGCCTCCCGGCTACGCCTGACCCAGGCGAATTCCAGACCGGATGTTGGATGGTATGCAGGTCTTCGTGTGAATCCGGCAGTTAATGAAACTGCAGTCCAAGCGGGTTTCAGCGTCCCCCTATTTACCGCCAAACGTAATCGCGGTGCTGAACTAACCGCAATGACAGAGCTGGATGAAGTCATGCTGCGTCGTGAGGCAGCACTTTTGCAGCTCTACCCACAGCTTTTTCTCGCAGTGACCAGCCGCGAACAGGCCCTGGGTACTGTCTCCACCTTGCAAGACTCTGTAATCCCCAAGCTGCGCCAGGCTTTAACTGAAGTGGATCGCGCTTACCGCCGGGGTAGGGATTCCTATGTAGACCTGATTTCTGCCCGGGATGAATTGTTGAGTGCCGAGCGAGCCCGCATTGAAGCGGCGCGATCCGTACTTCTTTTCGGCGCAGAAATTGAACAGCTGACCGCCGGACCCTTGGGGCCCATGAGCGTCGATAGCAGTAAATAATTTTGGATTGAAATATGAGTGAGTCAACTAAAGCGAATCAGCTGGCGATACTGTTCCTTTCCCTGTTTCTCTTGGGGAATTGGTTGGTGCCCCAAAGCTATGCAAGTGGTGATCATAGTGATAGCCATGATGAGCACGGCGAGCATGAGGTAGAGAAAGGCCCAAATGGAGGCCGTTTATTGGAAAAGGGTGATCTGTCAGTTGAACTGCTTATTTATGAGCGAGGCATTCAGCCGGAATTTCGCGCTTGGATTTCTCGGGGAGATAAGCCTCAGGAAAATGCTCGCCTTGCCGTAGAGTTAAAGAGACTCGGTGGGAAAGTGGATCGTATCCTATTTACCTGGGAGCAACGCAACGGGTATTACCGCGGTGAAGGTGCTGTAGGGGAACCGCATTCTTTCGATGTTACTGTTTCTGTTCTTCATAACGGGGAGCGAGCAGAATGGAGTTACGAATCCCATGAAGGCCGTGTACAAATCTCTGAGGAAATGGCAATAAAAGCCGGTATTGAAACTGCTGTTGCTGGCTCCGGCACAATAAAAGAGAGTGTCACTCTATACGGTAAAACAGCCGTTGATCACCGCAGCCTTAGCCATGTGCGCGCACGCTACCCGGGAACTCTGGTCACTATCGAAAAAGCACTGGGTGATTTGGTAGAAAAAGGGGAAAAACTCGCTACGATTGAATCCAATGACAGCCTGCAAACTTACCCGCTGGTTGCGCCTATTAGCGGCCAGATAATCGATAAACAAGCCAGCCGTGGTGAGTTTAGTGGTGAGCGAGTCCTGTTTACTATCGCCAATTACAATCAATTGTGGGCTGAACTACAGGTATTTCCCACTCGCCGTGGTCAGATCAGTCGCGGCCAAAAAGTGTCCATTACAGCTGGAGAGAGAACTTTCGATTCAACCATTACTAGCCTCGCTCCCGGCGGTAATGGCCAACCCTTCGCGATTGCAAGAGCGGTAATTGAGAATCCTAACGATCTTTGGACAACCGATTTAATGGTTCAGGGCCAAGTGGTAACCAGTGAAAGTCCTGTACCTCTCGTGGTGGAAAATCGGGCTCTGCAGCCATTTCGCAATTGGACAGTGGTATTTGTCAAGGTAGGCGAAGCCTACGAAATTCGCCCGCTCAAGCTTGGGCGTACCGATGGCAAAGTGACGGAAGTGCTGAGTGGTCTCAATGCGGGGGATCGCTATGTCACTGAGAACAGCTATCTGATCAAAGCGGATATCGAAAAATCCGGCGCTGCACATAACCACTAATTGAGGCCAGAAGATGATTGAAGGCATCCTGCGCTTCTCAATTGAGCGGCGTTTTTTCGTGCTGTCCCTGATCTTTGTATTGGTGGGGCTGGGGATTTGGAGTTACCAGAAACTACCGATTGATGCGGTCCCCGATATTACCAATGTCCAGGTACAGATTAATACTGAGGCCCCCGGATACTCGCCATTAGAAGCTGAGCAACGGATTACCTACCCGGTGGAGGCAGCTCTTGCCGGTCTCCCCAACTTGGAATACACCCGTTCGATTTCCCGCTATGGGCTATCCCAGGTCACTGTGGTTTTTAAGGAGGGGACTGATCTCTATTTTGCCCGTAATTTAATTAACAGTCGCCTCGGTGCCATAAAGAGCAATTTACCCCCGGAGCTGGAGCCCGAGATGGGGCCTATTGCCACCGGTCTTGGTGAGATCTTTATGTACACAGTGGAGGCAAACCCCGGCGCTACCCAGCCGAACGGGCAGCCCTACGATGCCACGGCACTGCGGGAAATTCAGGATTGGATTATCAAGCCGCAATTGTCTTTGGTGCCCGGTGTTACAGAAGTGAATACCATTGGTGGCTACAACAAACAGTATCACGTTACTCCCAATCCTCGGCAGATGCTCAACTTTGGTCTCTCCATGGAAGATATCGCCGAAGCCCTGCGTCGGAATAACGAGAGTCGAGGTGCCGGCTACCTGGAGAATAATGGTCGTCAATTATTAGTGCGCTCACCAGGCCAGTTACAAGGTATCGCCGAAATTGAAGATGTAGTGATTACCAGTCGCAGTGGGGCGCCGGTTAAAGTTTCGGACGTGGCTGAAGTGGCTATCGGCAAGGAGCTGCGTACCGGCGCTGCCACGCGTGATGGTGTAGAAACGGTACTGGGTACCGCCATGATGCTTGTGGGGGAGAACTCCCGAGAGGTAGCCCGCAATGTTGCGGTTGCCTTGGAGGGAGTAAAGTCTACGGTGCCGGAGGGTATTAAGGTAGAAGCGGTTTACGACCGCACCACTCTGGTAGATAAAGCTATTGCTACGGTACAGAAAAACCTTATCGAGGGGGCATTACTGGTTGTTGTAGTGCTATTCCTGTTACTGGGGAATATTCGAGCGGCTTTTATCACCGCAGCAGTAATTCCGCTTTCTATGCTTGCCACAATTTTCGGTATGGTGCAAACCGGTGTTTCCGCAAACTTGATGAGCCTTGGCGCTCTAGACTTCGGATTGATTGTCGATGGGGCGGTTATTATTGTCGAGAATGCCATTCGCAGACTTGCCGAAGCCCAGGGCCGTAAAGGTGGTAAGTTGCCCTTGCAAGAGCGATTGGAACTGGTTTTTCAAGCCACTAACGAAGTTATTCGCCCAAGCTTGTTTGGTGTGTTGATTATCACGGTGGTGTATATACCATTGTTCACCTTAACCGGTGTGGAAGGCAAGATGTTCCACCCCATGGCTGCTACTGTAGTAATGGCTTTGCTGGCTGCGCTGGTACTTTCACTGACAGTTGTACCCGCAGCGGTTGCTGTTTTCCTCACAGGCAAAATCAGTGAGAAAGAAAACAAGCTGATCGTTGCTACCAAATCTCTTTATAAGCCACTGCTAATCGCTGCGATGAAAGTGCGCTGGCTGGTACTTTCCGGGGCTCTTGCACTGGTACTTTTTTGTAGCTGGCTTGCAACCACCCTGGGCTCGGAATTTATTCCTCAATTGAATGAGGGAGATATCGCCCTACACGCCTTGCGGATTCCCGGCACCGGTTTGGAGCAATCGGTCGAGATGCAGCGCTTGTTGGAACAGCGAATTAAAGAATTTCCCCAGGTAGACAAAGTATTCGCAAAGATAGGCACGCCAGAAGTGGCCACAGACCCAATGCCCCCCAATGTGGCCGATAATTTTGTGATCCTAAAACCCCGGAGCCAGTGGCCAAATCCGAAACTACCTCAAGAGCAACTGGTAGCAGAGATTGAAGAAGCTGTGCGTCAGTTGCCAGGTAACAACTACGAATTTACTCAGCCAATTCAGATGCGCTTTAACGAACTGATTTCCGGGGTGCGTGCAGATCTGGGCATCAAAGTATTCGGCGATGATCTGGATCAGCTGGTGGTCTCCGCTAATGAAATCCTCGGTGTGCTCAATGGTATTGAAGGGGTTGCCGATGCGAGGGTAGAGCAGGTAGAGGGACTGCCGGTTCTCTCTGTTGTTCCCAAGCGTATCGCACTTGCCCGCTACGGTATTGATCTGAAAACACTGCAGGATTTGGTATCCACCGCGATTGGTGGGGAGGAGGCCGGATTGATTTACGAAGGAGACCGTCGTTTCCAATTGGTAGTCCGCCTGCCGGAGGAGCTACGTCGTGATTACGAAAGTCTCGGTGATTTACCTGTGCCGTTACCCGCCGGTAGTCCACTGGGTAGCTATGTGCCATTGTCTGAAGTCGCCAGTTTGGAGATGACGCCAGCTCCAAATCAAATAAGCCGTGAAAATGGCAAGCGACGTGTGGTGGTAACAGCCAACGTACGCGACCGTGATCTGGGTTCTTTTGTGGAAGAGGCGAGGGCGAGTATCAAGCAGCAGGTATCCCTGCCAGCAGGATATTGGCTTGCCTATGGGGGTACCTTCGAACAGCTGGAATCCGCAAGTACCCGCTTGTCAATCGTAGTGCCGCTAACGTTGCTTATCATTCTCGGCTTACTGGTAATGGCTTTTGGATCGTTTAAGGATGCCCTGATTATCTTTACCGGAGTCCCCTTGGCGTTGACTGGGGGTGTCCTGGCTCTATGGATGCGTGGTATGCCACTGTCGATCTCTGCAGGAGTTGGCTTCATCGCCCTATCAGGTGTGGCAGTCTTAAATGGCCTGGTAATGCTCTCTTTTATCCGTCAATTACGCCAGCAAGGAGGCGGGCTTTTCACTTCAATTATCGATGGCGCCATGACCCGTCTGCGTCCGGTGTTGATGACTGCATTGGTGGCCAGCCTCGGCTTTGTGCCTATGGCTTTGAATGTAGGTACAGGAGCTGAAGTGCAAAGACCCCTAGCCACGGTAGTGATTGGGGGAATTATTTCTTCGACATTGTTGACGTTATTTGTATTGCCACTGCTTTATCGGATTGTACATGGCAGAGAGGAGGCTAATAGGGACACAAGGATAGCCGAATAAACTGATTAGCTTACTCATACTACCTCAGGGAGTTAGAGTTAGTATGAGTAGGGCTCCTATTGCAGACCATACGATAGCTGACAAATATACCAATATTCTGTCTGGTTTAAACATACTGGGGCTACGATTCTTTGAATCGTAAGTGGTTTTTTAGTAGCCATAGTTTTCAACGTAATTTACTTTGCATCTGAAATTTTGAGTGTCCAAACAAAGTTGGGGATTTCAAAATGACTGAAAGTTACTGGAGATTTAAACCGTTTGTAGGGGTGTTTTTGGGCGCTGCTTGGTTCACATCCCTGGTCCTTGGTCTTAAATTTTGGGAGATGACACACACAGCAACATTATTTCCAAGCTTACCTAGAGCAATGCAATTTGCTCTAGTCTTGTCTTTAACTGGAGTAATAATATTTGTATTAGCAGAGCTCATCGTTTTAAGATTTCAAATTAATCAGAATAAATGTTTTCAGCACCTCGAAAGGTGCTGGACTCTATACTTGCTCGCTATATTAATTTTTACTTACTTTGTGGCTCATTTGTCGAATTCTAATGAGCATGTAGAGGCTCCTCTAATAGCATTAGCTGCCGCACTCATGTTGTTATTCTTGGGTATTTGTATTGATATAGTGATGTTCAATCTATATAGGTGGGTGGCACTAATTAAGAATTAAAAAATAAAGCGTCTCTAGTCATCAAGTCATTTATTTGGCGATATTCTCATGATGCCACTTGTTCCCATTATATCAATTTATCAAACGATGGCTTTGCCAAGGGGGATCAAAAGCAAAGAGTAGGTAAAGAAGTGAGATAAAATTGAACGAGTGATTCAGGTTCAAGCTACTGGAGCGCCTTTGCTGGTTTGTTGGGTTTCTTCTACTACGTTATGCTTTCTTATAGAAATCTACTTTATCCGTGAATCTTGAATGATATTTTTGAGAAGTTAACGAAATACCTGAACAGATTTTTGGAGGTTTCACTTTCTGGACCACTGTGCTGGGCTTAGTTCTCTTGTTGGCGAAGGCCATTATGATTATTGAGCCCAGGCAGTATCACTTTGCACTGTTTTTAGGTGGTCACTAGAAAATTGCTATGTCCAGTTTTAACTTGAGTATTTCTTACCTTTCATGGATGGATAAAACTCCTGCTGAGCTCAGTCTTAAGATCACATAACCATGTGATCTTCTGTCCGATCCTTAAAGTGCAGTATCAGGTGTCGTCGGACGTATATCTTGCCTACCAGGCGCAGCTGAAGTCTATTGATACGGTCGGGGCTATCATTTTTGCCAATTATAATAATCTTGAAGGCGTCTACATCAATAAGAAGCAGACTACCGACAAAGCTAAAGAAAGTCTTTGTAGGTTCAACCTGTCAAGGCAACACCCTGTTTAATAACCTGCTTTGGTGTCGCAAAGTTCAGTATTTTTCTTGGCCTGCTATTAAGCTCGTTAGCAACTTGATTGAGTTTCCTCTGAGTATGCTGCGCCAAGCATGTCTTTTTTGGAAAGTACTAACGGATTAAGCTGTTGGTATTCTCATTCGTTCCCCTTTGCCAGGGGCTCTGAGGATCGCAGAAGAAGACAGGAACACCTGTCTTTTCCGTAAATTCAGCGTGCTTCGCCAGCTCCATTCCTCGGTCCCACGTCAGTGATTGGCAAAGCTCTTTTGGCAGTTTTTTAAACTTAGCAACAAGCGCCTGGTTCACAGAAGTCGCATCTTTCCCTTTCAATTTAAGAATGATCGTATACCGCGATTTTCGATCAACAAGCGTGGCAATATGAGTGTTGTTTGAACCTGACACTAAGTCACCCTCCCAATGACCTGAAACACATCGTTCTTGTATCTCCTGAGGACGCTCCCTTATCGATGTACCGTTGACGATGTTGATAGTACCGCGCTCGCCTTTACGTGAATGTTGTTTGCTGTGACGAAGACTGTGAGACCGACGCAAATGCTTTACTAGCTTATGATGAAGTGCTGTACGCACACGGAAGTATAGTGTTTTATAGATAGTCTCTGCTGATATCTTCATTGATTCATCAGCCTGATATGTCTTCCGTAACCAACCCGATATCTGCTCTGGTGACCAGTTCAACTCTAATTTTTCCAAAACAAGCTTCTTTAGCCTCGGGTTTTGCTCCAGCAAATACGGCTTGGGACGCCTTGCCATCCGGTTTGCACGGTTGTTTGCGTCTACTGCTTTATAGTATCGTCGCCCCCGATTTCTCTGAATCTCACGCGAGATTGTGGATGGATTCCGATTCAAGGAGCGAGCGATTGCTCGAATACTTTGTTTTGCAGAAAGACCCGCACGTATTTCCTCGCGTTCGGCTAATGTGAGGTGTTGAGGAGGTGGCTTTCTGGGTATTGGTTTAATTCCGCCAGTATCTCTCAAAACAGTAAAAATGGTTCCTGGCTTAGAATCTATGGCATTGGCAATTTCACTAAAGCCAATGCCCTTTTTCCAAGCGTCGAAAATCCACTCTTTTTCTTCTGCTGTAAATATGCGCTTCATTCAATGATCCCCCGATAAGCCAT
The DNA here is from genome assembly GCF_052467235.1 of Microbulbifer mixtoriginis (SeqCode). Taxonomy (NCBI): domain Bacteria; kingdom Pseudomonadati; phylum Pseudomonadota; class Gammaproteobacteria; order Cellvibrionales; family Microbulbiferaceae; genus Microbulbifer; species Microbulbifer mixtoriginis (SeqCode). Next base: position 4,431,133 of record NZ_CP174305.1, read on the forward strand.
ATTCCTACAGGGGTGTTGCACTGATCAATTGAATCTACATTCGCCACTTTATCCATGACTTTGGAGTAGAGACTGTGGATGCCCACTCGGATGGGACTTGGTTAAGCAATGAGAATAGTGCTATGGCATAGATTATGAGGTTCTAATATTGTTTCGAAAGGATTCTGCTGCGAGAAACCACCTATATCCCCGCGTTTTACTAAACATGTATTATCGTTTTAGTTATGTTTCTTTATTGTTTTATATTGGTGGATTACAGTGTCATCAGACAATAGCAGCTATTCAAATGAAACACTCCATCTGGAACTTAAGTCAAAAAAAGAATGTGATTCTTGCGTCGAGCCTATAGTTCATAAGTATGGTGAGAATAAGATTTGTGTCACTGATAAAGTGGGATTTCCTGCCTTAGAAAATAGATCCCCACTGGATTTAGTATTACACAGTGGAGAGGGGTACATCCCCCTTTGGGGGGAAGATGTAACTCTTAGGTGGAAATTTGATGAAGAGTCTTTGCGGTATTTTAAAAACCCAGACGAAGTAAAAAACTATATTCGGGCTCTACTTGGGGAGGCCTTGTTAAAGTGGGGGGATGCTTCTCCGGTCAAATTTAATGAGAACCTAAATGTTTGGGACTTTAAAATTAGAGTAGAGCCTGTAGAAAGTTGTAGTGTGGTAGGCTGTACATTAGCGCGTGCCTTTTTTCCTAATTCGGGGCGTAATGAATTGGTGCTCTTTCCCACAATGTTTGAACAAAGTCGGAAAGAGCAGGTTGATACTATGATTCACGAGCTGGGCCATATATTTGGATTAAGGCATTTCTTTGCTGATTTGAAAGAGAAAGCTTGGCCCAGTGTGATCTATGGTGTGCATAAGCCGTTTTCCATTATGAATTATGGCGAAAAAAGTGAGCTCACCGAAGCTGATAAGAATGACTTGAAAACTCTTTATGATTTAGCTTGGTCTAAACAGTTGACCGAAATTGATGGGGCGAAAATTAGATTTGTTAAACCATATCATGAGGCTATTGAGCAGGCATCTGTTTTCGTTGAGGTTTCAATTGTGTAAACTCTAAAGTGCTCTAGAATGGATGGGCTAGTGAAGTGTAGTGGTCAACTGTAGCAGTTCAGACTTGATCTGATAGTTGCCGGTTTTTTCAAAAGGTGCTTTGTCAGGTCATATTCAGTTTACGAGTTTTTCCTTCCAGATCTTTTCACCAAGGTCAATGCGATCATTATCGTAATATACGAGCCATTTTCCCAGATCCTTTTTTAGATCTTTAATTAATCCATAGAACTTTCGACGCAGTGAGGGCTGCTGAAGCCCCTGCAAAATAGTTTTATGGGAGCGTTTACAGATAGCGTTCGTTTGTAGGCGCTTGACTGTTGGCTTGGTAAGCTCTATCTCGTTGATGCTCAAGTTCAACTGATAATCAAGCTGCTTCAACTTGCCACAATATTCAGTTCCGCAGTAAGGGTACACAGTACCGGTAGGTCATGGATGGCATAAAATACTTATACATGGCCTTCCAGAAAAGTCTCTCGCGGTCATTGGTGTTTGGTGCTATACGGCTCGCAGTGGGTTACCCTTGCAAAGGTATCGACAGTTGGGCGATAGGGAGTGCTGGAAAAGCTAGTGGCCAGAATTCATAGTCCAAATCTTGTTGGTTAAATCCGGGCGTTGCTCGCCATCTGCAATTGAAAAGGCATCACTTATTAGCGATGCCTTTTGCTTTTATAAGATAAAACTCACTTCTATAGGTTGTTTTATCTATTGTGCTTTATGCATAGTTTCAGTGACTTCGACTCGACTTTCAATTGTCAGGCCAGACTGTTTTATTGCATTGAAAGCTTCTAACAAATCATTGCCTTCTTTAATTTTCAAGATGGCAATATCAGTACCAGGAAATACCGACAATACTTTCATGCCGGTAGCTTCAGCTACTTCAGATGCAGTAACATTTTTACTTAATAAAATTGTTACGTTTCCAGTTAGAGTTGTTAATTCTTTCGTTATTGTGTTTCGTACTATTGTACCTTTACCGACAATATCTTTTACAGAGTCGTCACCAATATTCACTATAGCTACTTCACCTTTTCTTGCAACAATATGTTCAGGTGCAGCAATCGATGATGGGACACTTTTCAGTGATCGCTCAACTTTAAAGATACCAAACTCAGCAGAACTTGTTCTTGCTGCAGGTAAAGTTCTTGGCTGTTTGGTAATAATGTCTTTCTTATCCATGCTGTCAACAGCGTTAGCTTGAGCCATACCTGATAAACATACTGCAGCAGTTAAGATCATTAATTTGTTAAACTTCATTGTATTATCCTTCTTATTGAGCAGCACGACCGAACGCTCTTAATGATACACCCTCTAGAACACTCTCTACGGGGTTGTTTATCATGCCTGTTGGCTTCTCTTCTGTCTCTTCATTTACAAGAATAACGAGACCATCTGTGTCACTGAATTCTAAGTTAGTATCACCGGTATCTAGTGCCTTGATGGTCCAAGTTCCCTTGGCATTTTCACCATAAAACGCATTAGATAGGAATACGGCACCATCTAAGATATAACCCATGCTATATCCATTTGCAGAACTCCAAGAAGCATCCAATAATGCCTGCTTAGAGGAGAGTAAAACGCTCCTAGTACCTGAAGGAGAGACTACTTCAAGCGCCAGGTCGTTACCTGCAGAAGAGAGTAGATTATCATTTATGAAAGAGCCCATATCATCATTGCGGATATCAAACTCGAATTGCATAGCTTCAATAATGATATCTTCAGTTACTTCGATTTGTTGGGTCACACCAGCTGCACTGTTGTCTGGAATAGTTATCTCCATGGCAACTTCACCAGCTGTTGAGCCTAGACCTTTCCATTCGGTGATAATTTGCTCACCAAGAGTTTCTGAGTAGTCCAAAGCCATAGCTACAGCTGCACCGGCATCAACACGACCAAAGCCGTATAGGTTATTAAAGTTATAACCTGCCGCATTTTTAACCCAGCCGTCATGGGCAGAGAAAGAGCCACCAGGGAGTGTGAGCTTAACTTTTTCGTTTTCAGCGTCAATCAAAGTACTTGTTGAAGCCAAAATATGTCGAACGTCACGCCAGGTTAGTTCTGGGTTTGCGGATAAGATTAGAGACACAACACCTGATGCATTCGGTGCAGCGGAAGATGTTCCATTGAACGTTGAAGTATAGTTACAATTCACATTTTCCGGGTGACCTGGGTAGTTGAACGGGAATTGGCTAGCTGCAAAGTCTTCGCCATAGGCACCGCCCCAAGCGCTGATTGTTCCACCATTGAAGCCAGAATAACCATTGATGCAGGTCATTTGGTCTGTGGTTACCATTGCCGGTGCCCAACGACCATATTCACCCGCAGGAGCCGACACCATTGTGCTCGCGCCAGCTGTTGAGTAACTGGTATGTTTGCCATTTGCGTTCACCGCAGCAACACTCAAGTAGTATGGGTGGGCCTGACTAGGCTCAAACGCTGCGCTGTAACAAGTAAGGCCTAAATCCTTAGCGCCATTATCTTTACAGAAACTCCCTTCACGGCCGCCGCTTCTAAAAGAATTACCATTAGACTTAATGTTCAAAGCACCTTTGCCGCTTCGAAGCATAAGGTTAGGGTAAGACTCAATAGCTTCATCTAAAGCAGAGTACCCAATAAAACCTGGCCAGGTAATTCCGTAGCTGCGATTAAAAGCTGAGATTTTCTCATCTGTAGAAATTCCACTCCCAGGGAACCCGTGAATTAACAGCTCTGTTTGTTCTATTGTAGGCTGGCCTAACAGAGTCATACCGATAAGCCCGGTATCTGGGGCCACACCGCGGCTGCCTATATTGTTCCAGCCTTTAGCTGCAATCAAACCAGCGACACTGGTACCATGGTCACCGCTATTAGAAAGGTTCGTTGGATCAGTTCTATCAGTTGCTGATTCGAACAAGTTGAGAGAGCGATTTACTAGCACATTATCTATTAAATCTTCATGGTGAATTTCCAACCCCTCATCTACAACAACAGCTGTCACGCCTTCACCAGTTACTCCTTGAGCGTAAGCCGCGGCAACATTCATATCTTCACCAGCAACTAGCTCTTCGGCTTCACTTTCCAAAAGTGCTTCGGCAGCTTCTGCGGGAGTGTAAAATCCAGCATCGACCATTCCTTGAGCCATCTGCTCACTTATGGCATAAGATTTTTGGCCTGTATTGCGAAGGTGCCATTGCTGATAAGCTAGTGGGTCGTTTGCAACATTCACAAACTCAATTTTTGCAGATGTTGATGCATCATTTGCTGTTACGGAATAAGTAATTGAGACATCCTGGCCTGATATTGAAGTATATTCAAATTGGTTGCCCTCTAACTTTAGCTCACCATGACTAAAGGTATAAATAGAAACGTCATCTACTTTATTAATAGCTACATCATTCTCAGAGATACTATATGCTAAAGCATCGCCATCTTCATCGCTGCCCAGCAGCTCACCAGATATAGGTACCCACTGCTTTGCTCCATCTATAGTAACAGTGTCCGCCGTTGGAGGAATATCAGCAATGATTTCAATTTCCGCAGAAGCTGAAGCACCATTTGCTGTTACGGTATAAGTAATAGAGGCGTCTTGTCCTGAAATTGAAGTGTATTCAAACTGATTGCCGTTTACTGTTAACTCACCATGGCTGAACGCATAAACATCATCAGTTAAATTAATAGCTTTATCGTTTTCTGAAAAACTATAAGTTAAGGTGTCGCCATCAGGGTCGCTGCCCAGTAGTTCTCCAGATACTGGAATTCCTTGCTTAACACCGCTGATAGTCACATCGCTAGCAATAGGCGGTTTATCAGTGGGAGCAGGATCAGAAGATGAGCTACTATTACTATCACAGCCTGTTAATGTTAATAGAACAGCTGCTGAAATTACAGAAAGTCGAAACATCTTTTTATTCATTAAAATTCCCCATTGTCCCTATTTTAAGTAGTTATCGGGTTCTGGCATTATAAACCACCTAGTAGATATTTAGCCAACTAGATTAGGTTAACTTTATTCTGCATAAGATCTGACAAAAGGTATTATTGTGACATTCCATTACATTTAGGTTATTTAGTGTGCAATTAACATAGGAAGGAGGTAAATGACTTAAGCTAATCCAGTACTCATTGAGTTACTCAGGCTGCTGGGTACATTTTATGTGTGAAGCGATTGGGGGGAGTAAAATAAATTGGTTTGTGAATTTGAAGGTTACACCAGTATCCACAGCGGAAAGGGATATGCTTTCATGAGCTAGTATGATATTTAAAGTGAGCTGAAAGATTAAAAGCCCCTTTAAATATTACTTTACATGACCAACTTTCAAATAGGTTCAAAAGTAATTCAAGGTTTGAAGTTGACACTTCAAATTATAGTGCCAAGAAATTTTGAGAGGCTTTTGATCTTAATATGGCAGCAATTAGGGCTAGGAAAAGAGTAAAATAAAAAAACTTTTATCGGTAGTTTTAAGGGCTTGGAATAATAACATATAAAAATAATAATTTTTTTGAGATGAAGCCAGCCTTAGCTAATTTACCTTGGGATGGGTTTTTATCTAAATATTGCACAGTATGAAAGGCAGGTGTTCTGGGGGAAGCTTGACAGTTGATTTTCTATGCAAATTGAGTGGCATTGTCGTTTCATGGTCTCTAAAGGAAGAAGTTTGTAAACATTAATTAAATGAAGGTGTTTTCGACTGTTATATTTTGGCTGGTTTGAAGTGCGTTCTATATGGATATTTCTTTCTAGTGCCTTTCTTATTCTGTTTTATACATAAAGCCTTGCTAATAAAGTTGCGGTGTTGACTTAAGTGTTGCTGGCTTCTCGACTTTGTGCCAATGTGAGGGATTTGGAATGCAGTGCTAAGGGAGGTTTCTAGAATGGCTGCGCCAATGGTTTTACATGGTTGGGAGGGGGCTTATTTTAATGGCTACTTTGCTCAAGTGAAAACCATGTACACAAGTAGTAAAGTGTGACGTCTATTTCTAGTGCATCAAACAATATAAAATACTTAATTTCCGAGTTGCAGATGTCCTGTAAAAACAGCCTTTTTATAGGAGTGCTTCCTGTGGGATGGAGATAGCCTAATAAGTTGCCTTTTTATCAGGGCCATGGTTCTATTAATTTGAGTTAGAGAAGTTGTGACTGTTAAATAAAAAACTCATGTGAGGTCTCTGGCATATTTTTGCTGCCATTCCAGAATAAAATCAAATAAAAAGGAAGTAGTTTTGAATAAGATAGTATTTGTGGTGTTGCTGATTGTATGGAGTGTAAAGGTTTTTGCATCAGATCCCAATGTAGATCAAGCCAGGGCCTCTTTACAGGTTGTCAAAGAGCTAACACCCTGGCCTTGGGAGGAGCCTGTTACTCCAATACTCGATGATTATTTGGCCGCTGAGTTTGACCAGTATCAGGGGTGGGCTAAATCACTTTATATGGTTGATGAATTGAAAATGCACAAGTGGGGTCAGTCTATCACTGAGTTTACCGTGCTCGCCGAACTTTTATATACCTTTCAGCCGGAAGATTACCAAGAAGAGAACAGGTTAACTTTTGAAGCCGCTATTGCGGATTTAGATATGTTCCGGATGGAGCTTAATGAATTCCTGTATCCCTATGTGCCTAGCTATAACCTCAAGCATCAGAATTTGGTACGGCATTTTGACGGTGAGGGCATTGTCATTGGGGTGTTTGATTTGTTTGATCCTGTTCGTTTACAGGAACAGCGTGAGCGGCACCCTAATATCGAAGCCGAAGTTCAATTTGGTGATCCCATCACCTTCCTGCATGGCAATACCGTTATTGATATTATCCTCGATATTGCGCCCAAGGCTACTATTGTACCCATAAGTACTGAAAGCAAAACGTACAATGAAGCCATGGCTTACATGCGTAACCGAGATGATATTGATGTAATTAATATGAGTCGGGCTTTTCATATCACCAATGATCAGCTGGATCCGGAGTTCTCGGAGCATCTATCCCATATTTTGCAATCCAAAATATTTACCAAGTCAATTGGGAATACAGGTACTGACTTGGAAGGTGAGAATACGGATGTTCGCAAGCGTCTAGGCCTTCCTCCGCTGGGAAGTTTTTTTACCTATGACCTGGATCTGATTAAGGCCTTTTTACAGCAAAATCAAGGTGCTCCAGGCAGTCAAAACTTGATGTTTGCGATCAATTTGCAGCCATTCTCCAACGAAGTCTCTTTAACTGCCACGGTTCCTGGTTATAACCCCTTGGCGATCAAGCGGAGCTTTGCTATCTCGGGAGATGCAGTTTACTCAGTTTCAAGCCATAACTTTGAATCCGGTAGCTCTTTTGCCGCACCACAGTTGGCGGCTATCAGCGCGTTGCTATTGGATGCAGCGGATCATTATGGGTACTCCAGCGGTGAGGCTGTGCCATTGGTAGCGCAGTCGCTTCAGGGTACGGCAAGGCGATCCCACTTAGGTGCCAATAATACCGGATTGGGCCTTGTTGATGCCCACAAGGCATTAGCAAAGCTAATTCAATCGAGTCGAAGGGTAGAATAGGTCTTTGCGCAGTTTTTGATGCCGGTAACAGCTACCTGTGCAACCTCCGTGTCGGAGTATTCTTGAAATGAAGGCAGGTGAGAATGCGGCAGGATCGTTTATGATTGCTACCCTGATCAGATATTTTATTAACGAGTACCTCTGGGAAGTTTAAATTGAAAGCAATCGTATTATTATTTCTGCTCTTTAGTAGTCTCGCCTGGTCTTCCGAAGATATCGAATGTGGCAAATCATGCACATTTGTACTGAAAAATCACAAAGAGGCCACTTACTCAATCATCAATGAAAAGAGAGCCGATGTAAGGCTCACACCGTTCTCAACCTTTAAGGTGCCTAACACTCTGATTGCATTAGACGCTGGATTGGTCCGCAGCCTTGTACAGGAATTAACCTATGACCACTTGAAGTATCCGGCTCAGCGATGGTGGCCCAGTATTTGGTACGACAAGCCGCTACCCATCCGGGCGGCTTTTCAAAATTCTGCAGTGCCTATTTATCGGCAATTAGCCTCTCAAATAGGCAGGAAGAGAATGAGCCAATATTTGATTCAGTTCGAATATGGCAATAGGGATATCTCCTCTGGGTTGGATAAATTTTGGCTAAATGGGAGCCTGAAGATATCGGCCAAGGAGCAGGTGAATTTCTTGCAAAAGCTATTTTCTGGAGCTCTGCCTATTTCTGATGACTCTCTCTCTTTATTCAAAGAAGTTATGTTGGTAGAGGAGACAGACTCGTACAAGCTCTATGCAAAAACGGGCGGTGGACAGATTAATGATGAATTTGCCTTGGGTTGGTATGTTGGCGTAGTGGAAACTGGCAACAATATGTATTTTTTTGCAGTTAATATAGATGGTAAGAGTTTTGCCGAAGTACAGCAGAGAAGGATTCAGTTTGCCCGACAACACTTGTCACGGCTTGGAGTGATTTAGATTCCCGCTTTATAAATAAGTTAATGATTTCCCATTACTGGCAAACAGTGGTGCCACTTGGTATTACTGCTTTATCGTTTCAATTAAATTCGGATTTTTTCGCCCATTACTATCACACGGCTCATAGGAATACGGTAATACTCTACAGCGCTACTCACATTGCGGAACATAACCGCAAACAACCGCTCTCGCCATAAGAACATACGGCTATCCTCCTGCTTGGTTGGGGTGATGGTTTGTCTTGTTAAAAAATATGAAGCTTTATTGGGGTCGATATCCAGCTCTTTCTTAAGGCGTAGCCGCTTTAAAACCTTCCAAATATCCGGCTGCTCTATGTAGCCATAGCGTAAAAGTAAGTAGTGGCAGTTTTCACGGATTTCGCTGAGGATATACCTGTTGCCAGGCATTACCCGTGGAGCATTCACAAATGATACAGTAATGAACAGTAAGTTTTCGTGTAATACTTTATTGTGCTTCAGGTTATAGATCAGTGCGTGGGGAGTGGATAGCTGTCTGGAGGTAAGGAATACTGCAGTTCCAGGGACTCTTATAGGGTTTTTCTTCAGCAGGGCGGTTAGATAAGGCTCCAGTTTGAATTCTTGCCGCTGAAGTTGCAGTGCTAAGGCTTCCCTGCCATCTCTCCAGGTGAACATTGAGATACAGGCTATGGCACCTAAACCGAGAGGAAACCAGCCACCATGACTAATTTTTAGCAAGCTGGAGGAGAAAAAGGCGAGATCTATGAAGATAAAGAAGGCCGCCACTGATAGACAAAGAAGTAAGTGACATTTTAATTGAATGCGGTATACAACCGCGGCCAGGCAAGTACTTATCAACATGGCGCCGCTTACGGAAACACCGTAGGCAGCTGCTAAATTGGTGGATGAGCCGAAACCCACTACCGCTCCTATCACTAAAAACATAAGCAGCCTGTTAACACCAGGCATAAATATCTGCCCCTCAAGATGAGCTGAGGTATGACGAAGGGTAAGGCGGGGTAAAAGCCCTAGCTGCATTGCTTGTTTGGCCAAGGAGAAGCTGCCGGTAATACAGGCTTGAGAGGCAATAACTGTGGCGGCGGTGGCAAGTATGATTACCGGGTAAAGCCCCCAACTGGGAAACATGCGGTAGAAGGGATTGTCGACTGCATGGGGATGGCCCATCAACAGTGCACCTTGTCCCATGTAGTTCAGAAAAAGAGCGGGAAAAACCAATCCCAACCATGCCATTCTGATTGGGCTGCGGCCGAAGTGACCCATATCGGTGTAAAGTGCCTCAGCTCCGGTAAAAACCAGAAGAACAGCGCCTAATACCAAGAATGAGCTAAAACCATGACTGGTGAGGAATCTCAGGGCATGTTCAGGGTTGATCGCATGGAGAATCTGAGGGTTGTTGATGATGCTGGATACTCCAGCCACCAAAAGTGTGAGAAACCAGAGAGCAGTGATGGGTCCAAATAGTGTTCCCACGGTAGAGGTACCGTAGCGCTGAACTGAGAATAGGCAAATTAAGACTCCAATGGAGATAGGTACGACTAGAGATTGGTGTGTCTGATTTCCAACCTCAAGCCCCTCTATAGCCGAGAGTACAGAGATCGCTGGGGTAATAATGGCATCCCCAAAGAAAAGTGCGGCGCCAAGTATACCGGCGGTAACTACAAACCATTGGAGGTATTTTCGCCCTTCTGTGGCATCCATTGCCAGCGTCATCAGTGCCATGATGCCGCCTTCCCCACGATTATCCAGCCGCATTATCAATGTCACATATTTGATTGTCACGATCAGTATCAGGGCCCAGAAGATCGTTGAAACGCCACCGAGTATATTGGCCTCAGTTAAAGGAATATTGAGCCTCGAGTGGAAGATCAATTTAACCGCGTACAGGGGGCTGGTGCCTATGTCTCCGAAAACAACGCCGAGCGCCGCCAGCGATAGAAACCATTTTCCCTTGTGAGTCTTCTCTTTGCTTTTCATAAGAGGCTGCTATCAAAAGGCGGCCGAGCTTTCTCGATCTGCTGGCATTAGAGTCGATTGTGGGGCTGTTGTGGCTGGCTGATTCGGGATTGGCAATATCAATTTATTGCTTTCACTCTTGTGGTCCATGGGGTCCGCCTATCCAGATCCAGTTCTCCGTTGAAAGATATTAGCAAGCCGCTGGCATGGGCAAATTTGCCTTGCAAAGTAGTCTTCCAAACTGGACTAATAGGAAAAGTGGAGTTTCCGGCCTCCGAAGGAGTCATCCTGTGCTAAAACTCAGAGGGGTTTTGCATCCGTACGTGCAAAATATTGACTCTGCCCAATGGGTGTGGGGAATGCTGGATCAGGTTTTAGGCTAGCAAGTAAAAAAGCAAAGAAAGAAGCGTCGAATACCCCATTTCCGGCCAAATCATGAGTGATTACAACGACGAGAGACGCTCCTATGAAAGCATCCGATCTATTTGTGCGCGCCCTGGAAGCCGAGGGGGTTGAGTATGTTTTTGGTATTCCCGGCGAAGAAAACCTGGATATGCTGGAGTCTTTGCGGGGCTCCAAAATACAGTTAATCCTTACTCGTCACGAGCAGGCCGCTGGTTTTATGGCGGCCACTTATGGCCGCCTTACCGGTAAATCGGGTGTGTGTTTGGCAACCCTAGGGCCGGGTGCCACTAATCTGGTTACCGCGGCTGCTTATGCTCAGTTGGGAGGGATGCCTATGGTGATGATTACTGGGCAGAAACCTATTAAGAGTTCCAAGCAGGGACAATTTCAAATTATTAATATCGTCGACATGATGCGGCCCCTTACCAAGTACACAAAAACGATTGTGGGAGGGGATTATGTGCCGGCGTATGTGCGCGAAGCCTTTCGTCTCTCAGAGGAAGAGCGGCCAGGGGCTACGCACTTGGAGTTTCCTGAGGATATCGCCCGGGAGCATTCCGCCATGCCGGTGCTCGACATCAGCTATCAGCGCCGTCCCATTGCTGAAGAAAAAGCCATTCGTAAGGCGGCTGAGGCTATCGCCAGCTCTCGCAAGCCTCTACTGCTGATCGGCGCCGGCGCGAACAGAAAGCTGACGTCGAAGATGCTGAGAAAATTTGTGGAAAAGCTGGGAATCCCCGCAATTACCACGCAGATGGGTAAGGGAGTGATCGATGAATCGGGGCCGCACTTTATTGGCAATACGGCCTTATCCGATGGTGACTTTATTCATCGCACTATTGAGCAGGCAGATCTGATCATTAACGTAGGTCACGATGTTGTAGAGAAGCCCCCGTTCTTTATGCGCCCTGGTGGGCCAGAAGTGGTACATATTAACTTCAATGCGGCCCAGGTAGACCCGGTGTATTTCCCGCAGATAGAAGTGATCGGTGATATCGCCAACAGCCTATGGCAGCTGCAGGAACACCTGGAGCCGCAAGAGCACTGGAGTTTTAGCGATGCGCACCGCATCCGTGCTGCCTTGCAGAAGCATATTGAGGAGGGTTCGAGCGCAGATACTTTCCCCATCAGACCCCAGCGACTAGTAAGGGATGTGCGTGAGGTGATGCCAGAGAAGGGCGTGATAGCCCTTGATAATGGCATGTTCAAGATCTGGTTTGCCCGCAATTATCCCGCTTACTTTCCGAATACCGTACTTTTGGATAATGCGCTGGCCACTATGGGAGCTGGTTTGCCATCGGCCATGGCGGCCAAGCTGGTTTGTCCCGATCGCCGGGTGGTGGCTATCTGTGGGGACGGGGGTTTTATGATGAACTCCCAAGAAATAGAAACCGCTGTTCGCCTGAAGCTGGACTTAATTGTGTTGATTTTGCGCGATGATGCCTATGGCATGATCAAATGGAAGCAGTCCATGATGGGGCTTAAGAATTTTGGTCTCGATTTTACCAATCCTGATTTTGTGGCTTATGCGAAATCTTATGGTGCCGAAGGGCATCGTATACAGGCAACAGATGAATTGAAACCGATGATTGAGAAGTGCTGCCGGGAGGGTGGGGTACATTTGATAGAGGTTCCAATGGACTACAGCCATAACGATCGAATACTGAATCACGAAATTAAGGACTTGGCGAGCAAGCTATAGCTTGAGGTAGCAACGCGAGTTCACGGTATTTCTGCGGCCTCATTTCAAGCTCTGGGCCGCAGTGATACCGCGATAGTATTCAGGAGGCTTTACCGATCAACAATTTTTTTCATTGCACTGCTACGCCAACTGAACCAGCTCAGTATCAAAACGAAAACGGCCGCAATGGCAGTGATAAAAAATGGTAGTCGGATATTAATTTCCATAGCGCCGCCACCCAATAGTGAGATAAGGGTGGCCACAATGGTGAAGCCCGCTGTAGCGATACCCATTACCCATCCCTGTTCGCTCTCATCCACACTATTGGCAAACAAGTTCAGTAGTGCCGGATAGGCTAGTCCAAAGCACAAGTAGGCGAGAAACACACTCAAGTAACAAAGCCAAACCTGGTTACTGAAAGCAAAAACCAGCGCACAGGCCCCCATAGTCAATGCCGATACCTTGATAACCAGTGGCTTGCCCCACTTAGACAGCACGGGTTTAACCAAAAAGATACTGGAAGTACCCACGGCGATGCCCATGAATAGCATGGCCATACTGGTTCCCAGTAAGCCGAGGCCAAAGCGGCTGCTGAGATAGTTGGTGATAAAGATATAAAAACTGAGGTGAACCAGCATAAAACTTAGGTAAGCTGGGCAAAGCCTGATGACTAAGGGCCTCTCTTTGAGGTGTGCAAATTGCCTGAATAAGTCAGATAAGCGCAATTGAATAGGCGAAGTCGGGGGGCGGCTATCGTGATAAAAGAGCAGAATTAAGCCGAGGGTGATAGCAACCAAAAGTAGCGCAAAATAAAAAGGCAGTTGAATGCTTGCAATATTACCGAGCAGGGCCTTGTCGGCTAAGACTCCAGCGATAATTGGTCCCGCAACTGCTCCCCCGCTCATTCCCGCCACCAGTAACCCCAAGTTTTTTGAAGCATCCAGTTCATCGCGGCTTGCATCAATCATTGCCGCTTGGGCAATGGGCTGGTTACCGGCAGTAAATCCACTGACCACGCGCCCAAGAATCAGCAACCACAGGCTGCTGGCAAATAAGGCTGCGAGTGTAATCGCATAGCCTGCCAGGGCGCCAACCAAACAAAGTACCATCGCGCTTTTTCGGCCGATACTGTCAGATAACTTAGCGATATACACCGCCCCAATAAACCAAGCTAAAAAAAAGCTACTGATAACAATGCCATAGTAGAGGTGGCGGGTGGATTGTGCGGTGTCTGTAGGCAGGAATTGAAACTTGGTGGACATGACCAGTTCATTAATGATGGGGAATAGCAGTCCTTGACCCATCAAGTCAATAAATACCACAGCCAGCAGGGCCAGACGGCTCATTGCAGACATCGAGTTTCCTTATGGGGTTTGTATTGATCGCTGTGCAGGGTTGGCGGCCCTGAAGAGAAGATAGCACTGAGGTAGTTGTTAGATGGGGCTGCTGAGGTGATGGTGTGGAAAGTTTGAAAGCTAGAAGGGTCGCCCCCAAAGGGGATGGAGGCGAGAAGCTCGGCGTGATCAGTTAGCGTACTTCCTGGCACAGGTTGTATTGGGCAACGCAGCGGCTGACATAGCCAATCTTGATAAACGTTGCGCTGATAATCATAAAAATATGGCCCGCCACTTGGGCTGGGATAGAAAAATAATGGGAGAGCGGGTAGCAGATGACAACGGTGAGTAATAGCAGGGGGGTAGAGAGCAACAGGGTGAGATTTCCGGCCTTGAGCAAGAGTTCAAAACGCCTGCGAATTTTTAAAGTGTATGTGTCCAGCATTGTCTTCGCCTCTATTACTAAATAACCTCAATGGTTATTAGGCAAATGTTATGCCAGCTTAATAATTCCTTATGAATCAATATTTTAGGTGAATTATGATATTTGTTTGTGTCAATTTGACCTATATGGTGACCATGTCATAATGACACAAAAGAAGCTTATTGACTTGGTGGGATATGGTGGATATTAATTCTACTCTACTGCTTGAAGTAGCTCTGGATCTCGCAAATAGCCTGAATAATAGTGACCGATTTGAACGACTGCTCTCTACCATCCGCAAGGCAATTAAGTGTGATGCGGTGGCCTTGCTGGGGCTGAATGGAGAGGTGCTTACCCCCCTGGCTGTGCAGGGCTTGGCCAGGCGTACTATGGGGCGGCGTTTCCTAATTAACGAGCATCCCCGCCTAGCGCAAATCTGCAGTTCTGATGCTCCCGTTCGCTTCCCCTCTGATTGCAATCTGCCGGACCCTTTTGATGGCTTACTACTGGATAGGGAAGGGGACCTACCGGTGCACTCCTGTCTCGGTTTGCCACTGTATTCTGACAATCATCTAGTGGGGCTGCTTACTTTGGATAGTATGACCTCAGACGCCTATAGCCTGATTAGCGATCGAACGCTTGAGTTAATCGCCGCACTCTCAGCCGCTACTCTCAAAACGGCTTTGGAGCTAAAAGCGCTGTCCCTTTCTGCTGAACATGCCGAACAACTGGTGAAAGAGTTGACCCAGGAAGCCTTTCTGCGCGATGGCGGTGAGTTAATCGGCGAAAGCCAAGTGATGAGGGCCTTGCGAAGCGACATTGAATTAGTTGCAGGGTCTGACTACAGCGTGCTTATTCTTGGGGAAACTGGGGTGGGTAAGGAGCTGGTTGCCCGCACGGTACATCGGCTGTCATCTCGCCGAGAAAAACCCCTTGTCTATCTCAACTGCGCCTCCTTAACTGAAACACTGGCAGAAGCGGAGTTATTCGGGCATGCGAAGGGGGCTTTTACTGGCGCTGATCGGGATCGCCCGGGAAAGTTTCTATTAGCAAACGGCGGGACACTTTTTCTGGATGAAGTGGGTGAACTGCCTTTATCAGTTCAGGGCAAACTGCTGCGGGTACTGCAAAGTGGTGAAATTCAGCCTGTTGGTAAGGATGCGGTACAGCATGTAGATTTGCGTATAGTGGCCGCTACCAATCGGGATTTGCTCAAAGAAATCGACTTAGGTGGATTCAGGGCCGATTTGTATCACCGTCTCTCTGTTTATCCTCTGGAAGTACCCGCACTATCAAAGAGAGAAAATGATGTTCTCCTGCTGGCAGATTATTTTCTGGAGCGCTCCACGAGGAAGCTTGGCTTCCGTCAGCTGCGGCTATCAGCAGATGCTTCCAGTAAATTAAAGCGTTATAGCTGGCCTGGAAATGTGAGAGAGCTGGAGCATATCATCAGCCGCGCAGCGCTCAAGGCAAGAAAAAACGCATCACTCTCTGAAATAGTATCGCTGACAGCGGCACATATAGAGATTCCGGATGACATAGCGGCGCAACCAGAGTTTGAGAAGCCCGTTCAGCCACAGCTAGGGGTATTAAATCTCAGGGCAGCCACTGAAGAATATCAGCGGGATCTTATAAAGCATAGATTGACCCAGAGCGACGGGAATTGGAGTAGGGCAGCGAAATCGCTCTCTATGGATAGGGGCAACTTGGTCCGCCTTGCAAAACGTCTGGGTATCCATATAAAAAAAGAGGTTGTGGGCGTAAATTGATGGCGCTTTGCGCAATATAGGTTGCTAGGTGATATGGATGAATAGGGATATTTGTGATTGGGTTTGGAGTAGTTACTTTCACTAAGGATAATAAACAAATCTCTATAGCAGATTAGAAACAGGCGAGATATAACTGTGCTGACATTTTGGTTGCTATTGTCAGCACAGGTTAGATTAATTGGTCGCCACCCTTATGTTACGCGCTAGCAGGTTCGGGCACTTCCAAGTCGGCCTTTTGAGTAAAACTCTGTAGCTCAGAGCGGAACAGCTTTTGTGAGAGTAGTGCAGACATAAAGGCTAAAACAAACAGAGCGCTAAATATCATCCCGCCAGTAATCACCGTCGCTAGGCCTCGATAAATTGCAGCGCTGCTCCCTGGGTTTAACACCAAAGGCAGGTTGCCAAAGATACAGGTGATTGTTGTTAGCATAATGGGACGAGCGCGCAAGCTGGCTGCTGCATAAATAGCTTCTAGCTGACTGGCCCCGGCCTGTAATGACTTTTGAAATTGATTCACTAATAGTATTGCGTTGTTGACTACAAGCCCCATCAGAATTACGAATCCAATCATTGTAATTACATCAAGGCTTTGGGGGGTGAAAAGGTTTAATAGCTGTAAACTTAACATCCCGCCGGCAAATGAGAGGGGTATAGCGCAAAGCACGGCGGCGGCCAGCTTTGCAGATCTTAGGGCAAAATACATCAACAGGGCGAGTACTGCGAGAGCTGCCAAGAATATTTTAAGAAATTCAACTAGAAACAAGTTGAGTTCGTTTGCGCTGCCCCTGAACTGAGTGTGCAAATCGCTATAGGAGCTTTCAGCTAAAAAGGACTGTACCGATTGGCCTACATTTTCAACAAATGACTTCATTGCTACCCCTTCTGGCGGGGTTAGGTTTAACGATGCGCTGACTTCTTGCCCAACTCGTAAAATACTGGCAGGGGCTTGGGTTATTTTCGCGCTTGCTAATTCACGGACAGGAATCAGGCCGTGCCCGTCAATCCATATTTCAGTGTTTAGAAGTGCTTCCAGGTTCTGTGGGTCTTCGGCTTTGAAGTAGAATGGTAGCGTGTTAGTGCCAGTATAAAAATGGCCTATGTATATCCCATCGGTCAAAGCCATAAGTTGGCGGTTTAGCTCTGAAACTGTAATACCTAAATAAGTTAATTGATCCAGGCGAGGTTGGAACTCTATGCGTACAGCCCGGTTTTGCAGTGCGCTCCCCTCCTGGATTTGTGCGTCTGGAAACTCTGCGCGCAGATGGTTCATTAACTCAGTGCCAGCCATTTGTAGCCTGGAAAGTTCAGCCCCTTTAATATCCAGTTGGCTTATTCGATTGTTTGGCATTGCAAATCGTAAAAGACCCCCATGCCTGAAATGGATACGGGTGCCTACCAGTCCATAGAGTACTTTCTCATTCATCCATTCCCGCAGTGATTCAAAATCCCAATCGCCTTGGGTATACATATAGAGGTTGCAATTGCTTGGGTTGCAGATAATGCCGTAAGTGGAAACATGATCTTCTATTTCCTTAAAGTTGTTGGTGATTCGATTCACCACGCGTTCTCCGTAATCCGTTCTAATAGCATCTGTGGCTAGTGCGCTCTCAAAGTTGATGAAAACAGAAACCATATTCTGTTTTGGGTCTGGCAATACATCTATGGATGGTGTGGAAACATAGGTGGCTATGAGTGCGACGGGTAGCCCAAGAATAATGGCTGTAATAGACCGTCTGGGGGTAGCTGTAGCTTTGATGGAAAGGGCAACCCATCTTTTTAGGGCTAATAGAATTCTTGTGTTTGAAGATTCTTTCTTTATTTTTTTTGAATGGCCCAATATGTACCTTGCGAATGAAGGTAGTATTAATAAGGCAAAGAGCAGTGAGGCGAGTAAAGCGCTTGAGATTGTAAAAGCGAGATCTCTAAATAACTGCCCTGTTGCAGATTGCATGGCAATAATAGGCAAGAACACAATGACGCTTGATATCGTTGATGATGCCAAAGAACCTGTAACTTCTCGTGTTCCCTGTACAATGCTTTCCTGGGTGCCAATGCCTTGCTGGCGAAGCCTTTGAATATTTTCCACCACAATAATTGCCGCATCTACCATCAATCCGATAGAAAGAGCAATGCCTGCCAATGAAATAACATTCATGCTTCTACCCCCAATATACATACCCACAACGACGAGTGAGATGCATACGGGAATGCTGAGGAATATTAACGTTAACGTTCTCAGGTTGCGCAGAAACCAGTACAAAACCAAGCAGGCTAGCAATGATCCAAGAAGGAGGCTCCCGTACACCAGATTCAGGGAGTCTCGGATCCCTTTGGAGTCATCACGGCTTATGGCCAATTCCATGTCTAACCGAGCTAACTCTCCACTATTCAGCTCCGCCATGGTTGATTTCAGCTGTGCAATAGTGTCAAGAGCATTGACGTTTTCGGTGGGGAGCAAGTAAAAATAAAAGGATCGATTGCCCTCAAGGGCAAAATATGCCCAGTCAGATGCAGGCCGTGCACTGACAGAGGCAATGTCAGAGAGCCGTATAATCTGGTTTCCACGTGTGGCGATAGGTAGTTGTGAAAGCTCATCTAGGGGGATTTGGCCCTTAAAGTGTAATGCATAGTCTTTAGAGCCAATTTTCAGGTTGCCGCCCGATCGGTCCACCAGATCATTAAGATGTGCAGTTACCCCAGCAATACTTAAGGAATTTTGAGTCATCTTTTCTGGATCGAACTCAATATCGACACGCTGTGCGATAGGCGTAGCGGCAACTTCTATGGAGGATACTCCCGGGATTTTACTGATGGCTGGCTTTACGTGGTTTAAAAATGTATCAATTAATTCCAGCTCACTGGCTGACTTCTTCGAGTAGAGGAAGAAGGTTGCCAGCGTAGCCCCCGCACCGTTGGCAAAATTGAAAACTTGGGGTGTGCGGACTTGTGTGGGCCAGTTGGGTACCTGATTAATTCTGGAGAGTACCTCAATATACATTTGCTCCATATCTGCTTCAGAGTGAAAGTCAATCGTGACCCAGGCAAAGCCACTGTTGATATTTGTCTGCACCTCTTTCAGGTAGCTTAGGCTCGATAACTCCTGCTCAAGTGGTGCAACCAATATCTGTTCTATCTCTTCCGCTGTCTTTCCCGGCCAAGGAATAGCCAGTGCAATTTGTGGGCGATTGATAGTGGGGAGTAGTGCATTAGGCAAGTTTAGGCCCGCAACAATACCGGCAACAATTAGGGCAAAAGTGCAACTTATAATAAATGAACTGTATTTCTCCAGGGATTTCATGTGTTTTCCCTCTTTGTCGGAGAGACAGTTTCATTGGGTTGTAGGCCTTCATAACCCAGAACGACTACAAGATCTCCAGGTTTAATGGTTGAACGTACAACAAAGTGCCCCTTCAAGGTATCTATTATTTGAACCTCGGTACTAACCGCCCTTTGATCACTGTCTAGAGTCCAGACTTTATATTGGTCGCCCTCTAGTATTACGGCATCACTGGGAACTTTTGTTACCCTCTCTCGTGTGTTTTTAGTTGAGAGGGGCGTTTGCATCGTTATTTCGAATCTCTGTCCTACCAATAGAGACGGGAATTGCTCTGACTCTGTTTCAAAGTAGAGGTTGAGATTTTGCGTTTCGGGATTGACCGTATGACTAATATTTCTTAAGGGGATATTTTGGTCTCTAAAAGTAAAGGAGCTTCTGTTGAGTAAATTTTCATTGTTTAATTTTTCTTCGGGAAGGCTGCACTCAATTTGATTTTCTTTTAGAGGCAGTAACTGCATGATTCTTTGCCCCGAATTTAGTCTCTCACCGGGGTTGGCTTCTATACTTACAACTTGACTATCAGTTCTTGCATAGTGTTGCAGTCGTTCTAAACGGTATTCGGCTGTTGTTAGCTGGTGCTCGAGTCTTTGCTTTGTGAGCCGGTAGGTATCAGCATTGAGCTTAAGGCTGTTTAAGTGGGACGGAGACACCATGTCTGCTGAGCTAAGCTTCTCCAATCTGCTCAGCTCTTCTTCCGCATAAATAAGCTGGCTCTGTGTGATTGCAATATCTGTGCGAATAATCTCAATCTCCTGAGAGAGATAAAATCCATCCTGTGCCGCTACTAACTCGCCAGCTTTAATAATTGATCCTACGGGTTTTACTTGGGTGAGTTCGGCTTCAGTGTGGCTGGAGACTTGATGTAGCGGAGGAGATAACACCGAACAAAATAATCTGGTATTAATGGCTTGCTGCCACGGGTGTGCAGCCTCAACGAGTACTGCACGACTATCATCAGCAAAAATACTAGAGCTGGAAAATAGAGTGGTAGAAATGATGCTGCTGGCAAGAAATGCTCTAAATTGACTGTTTCGCATTCGGAGGCTCTAGTCGATTTTATTCTTAGATTAATGTTTGTGGTGAGACTATCTGGCGCTAAAGAGACTTAATGTCTTTAGTGTTGTAGTTGACAAAAGGGTATGGGGATGCTGATTTTCCTGCAATTGGCCTACGACAAGGTGAGGCCTAAAGGGGATAAGTGGTGTCTGGAATTAGGTTCTATTTGTTCGGTTTTTTGAGAGGGCTATTTGCTAGCATAATTCTTTGTTTAGACACTTCCTAAGTGCCATTGGGCATGTCTTGCTAAAGCGGAATCGAAATACTTTATTTTAGGCCTGTAGCGTGTTACCAGTGTTGCTGAGTTCTGCTTTCTTTATGTTTAAAGTTTTTTGTCATGCCAATTTTGCACTATCCAAAGAAACTCTCGAAGGTGCCTGCTTTTGCTGGTCAATAAGGCAATCAATAATTGCGTATCCAAGCACCTGTTTAACGAGAGCTTCTGCGGGATAGATTGGTTGCGTATTAAATAATTGGTACTGTCTTTTCTATTTTCCAGACTTTTCTACCGTCTTGTTTTGAGATCACTTCCGCATCAGTCTTAACCCATTGAAAACCACCAGCAGGCTGGTCCCCATATCGGCGAATACTGCCATCCACATAGTGGCTTCACCGGCAAAGGCGAGTGCCAGAAAGACCGCTTTGATACCCAGGGCAAGGATAATGTTTTGCCAAAGAATATGAGCTGTCGTACGGGAGAGGCGGATAAAGCTGGCGATTTTACCCAGGTTGTCATCCATCAGGGCAACGTCTGCCGTTTCTATGGCGGTATCGGTGCCGGTGGCGCCCATGGCGAAGCCGATATCAGCTCGCGCCAGGGCTGGTGCATCATTGATGCCGTCGCCCACCATGCCGACCCGGCCGTGGCCGGCAAGGGAATCCACTTCACGGAGTTTATCTTCTGGCAGCAGGTTGCCCATGGCCCGATCGATGCCCACCTCCTTGGCAATGGCATCGGCGGTGTGCTGATTGTCACCGGTCAGCATCAGGGTTTTCACCCCCAATTGGTGGAGCTCATCAATGGCTTTGCGGCTGGATTCTTTTACCGTATCGGCTACGGCAAACAGAGCCAGAACACGGTTTGTATCCACCAACATAACAACTGTTTTCCCCTGATACTCCAGTTTGGAGAGGCGATCCTCTAGCTCCTCACTGCAAACGCGCAATTCTTCCACCAGGCGGTGATTGCCCAGGTAATAGCCTGTGCCTTCAATCTCTCCGCGAATCCCGCGCCCGGCCAGGGCTTCAAAGGCTTCTACTTCTAGTAAGGGTGCTCCACTGGCGTTGAGAAAATCTGCCACTGCCTTCGAAACCGGGTGATCGGAGCGGTGGGCGAGGCTGGCGGCGAGGCGCTTTACCCGCGCCTCATCCTTGCCAGTTATCAGGGCAAAATCTGTTACCTGCGGTGCACCATGGGTGATGGTGCCGGTTTTATCCAGGGCCAGCCAGCGCAGCCGGCGCCCCTCTTCGAGGTATGCCCCCCCTTTAATCAGTGTGCCGTGTCTTGTTGCTGCTGCGAGGCCACTGACGATGGTGACCGGGGTGGCAATGACCAGGGCGCAGGGGCAGGCGATAACCAGCAGTACCAGGGCGCGGTAGATCCACTCCATCCAGGCACCGGAGAAAAACAGCGGAGGAATTAACGCTGTGGCAAGGGCAACCGCAAATACCAAGGGGGTATACCAGTGCGCGAACTGATCGACGAAACGTTGGGTGGGCGCGCGGCTGCCTTGCGCCTCCTCAACCGCGTGGATGATTCGGGCAAGTACGGCATCACTGGCTACGGCAGTCACCCTATATTCCAGTGCGCCGGACTCATTGATGCTGCCGGCAAAGAGGCTGTCTCCAGCTTCTTTATCTACCGGAAGGCTCTCCCCGGTGATTGGGGCTTGGTTCACCGCAGAGTTGCCTTTTATTACTTCGCCATCCAGGGCGATGCGCTCACCGGGCCTCACCCTGACCTTGGCGCCGAGGGAAACAGTTTTTGCATTCACCTCGCGCCACTGGCCATCACTCTGAAGTACTGTGGCGGTTTCCGGGGCCAAGTCCATTAACTCGCGAATAGCGTTTCTGGCCCGGTCCAGAGACTTGGCCTCAATCAGTTCGGCGAGGGTGAACAGTACCATCACCATGGCGGCCTCAGGCCAGTGCCCAATCAAAAGTGCGCCTGTGACCGCGATGGACATCAGCGCATTCATATTCAGGTTGCGGTTCTTTAGTGCGATCCAACCTTTTTTGTAAGTAGAGAGCCCCCCGCCGGCAATGGCGGCTAAGGCCAGCAACATGACTAGCCAGCTGTTTCCACCCTGTAACCAGAACACCACCTCAGAAGCGAGCGCCGCCAAGCCGGCCGCCCCCAGCAGCCACCAATTGGCCTTGGTTGCGGGTGGTGCATTTTCTGTATCCGATGGGGAGGCGACCCTGGCATCCAGATCCAGAGGGGCGAGTATATCCAGGATCTGTTGCTGCATACCCGGAGCGTGTCCAACCCGCAAAATGCGTTGCACCAGGTTAAAGTCCAGGCTGTAAATGCCTTCGAGTGGGGTGAGCTTGGCGCGGATCAAACCTTCTTCGGTAGGGCAATCCATTTTGGTGATTGAGAAGAGGGAGCTTTCGCTATCTTTTCCGGCGCCACTATCGAGCGGTTGTTGTAAAGGTTCAGTGCTACTGCCACAGCCGCAAGTGGAATCCTGTTTTCCCATGGTTAACTCTCGAATAGCTCAATGAGTGAGCCAGCATTACAATCCCTCTAGTAACTATAGAGTCAAGGGGACACCAGTATGCGTTACCGAATAGGGGAGGCGGCCAAGCAGGCAGGCTGCAAGGTGGAAACGGTGCGTTACTACGAACAGGTGGGCTTGCTGCCGCAACCATTGAGGTCCGAAGGCAATTATCGCCTGTATTCAGAAGCGCACTTGGCGCAATTGCGTTTTATAAGGCACTGTCGCTCCCTCGATATGCCCATTGAGGATATACGCAAACTGTTAACCTTGCGGGAGCAGCCGAGAGAGCACTGTGCTGAAATCAATGCGTTGGTAGATGAGCATATTGATAGGGTGGACAGCCAAATGGCATTACTCGAGCAATTGCGGAAGAGTTTGCTGGCATTGCGCAGCCAGTGTGGCGGCCCCGGTTCTACTGATTCCTGTGAGATTGTACGAGAACTCTCCAGTTGCGACTGCCACCCGGCACAAAGCACGGTATAAAAGTTATCTGTAAGTTGAGAGTGGCTCATTGAAAAAGTTGTTGAGTAAGTTATCGGGAGAATTATTGAGCTGGCCACGGGGAAAGTACCGGGTTGTCTTTCTAGTGGCTCTGGTTGTTGCTCTTACCCTTGCCGTTTGGGCCTTTTTCGCTGAGCCAAGAAGCTTCAGGATCAATAAGCAAGCGCTTCGCCTGGAGTCTTGGCCAGCTTCCTGTAGCGGTTTAAGCGTGGCGATATTGGCGGATTTACATGTGGGTTCCCCCTATAAAGGGATTGAAAGCCTGCGTTCATTGGTTAGCCAAGTAAATGCCAGCAGTCCTGACTTGGTACTACTCCCCGGTGACTTTGTTATTCAGGGGGTGGTTGGTGGTTCTTTTGTGACACCGGAAAGTGCCGCTGAAGTGCTTGCCGGCCTCAAGGCCCCCTTGGGCGTTTTTGCTGTAATGGGCAATCACGACTGGTGGCTGGACCCGAAAAGAGTAGAGCGGGCTTTTACTGAGAAAGGCATCCCGCTGCTCGAAGATGCATCCACCAAGATCAGTAGCGGCCACTGTGCCTTTCAGTTGGTTGGCATCAGTGACTTCTGGGAGGGGCCACACAATATAGATCGGGCAATGTCTGCCATTGAAGAGTCAGAGACAGTCTTAGCCTTCACTCACAACCCAGATATATTTCCCCAGATTCCACAACGGATTGCCTTGACGATTGCCGGCCACACTCATGGCGGCCAGGTATTTTTACCCTTGATTGGCCGCCCGATTGTGCCCTCCCGCTACGGGGAGCGCTATGCCATTGGGCATATCGAAGAGGAGGGCAAACACCTGTTTGTGAGCCCTGGGGTAGGTACCAGTATCCTGCCGGTAAGATTTCTGGTGCCGCCAGAAGTCACTTTGCTGACGCTTTTTAGCCGTGGTGAATAAATAAGCAGTTTATGGTTGGTTGGATTGGTTATCTGCTTTGGCAGGATGTAAAGAGAGCACTGGATTAGAATGGCTGCCTGGCTTAATGGGAGAACCTCTTATGATAACTGTCAAGCGCAAGGTCTTGTTTGGGGACTGTGATCCCGAGGGCATTGTTTATACCCCGAGGTTTTCAAATTTTGCCCTGGAGGCCACCCATGAAGCCATGTCTATTTTATTTGATGGGCCGGCTATAGCCACTATGAAGAAGCGGGGGTTCCTGACACCGGTGCGGGCCTTTAATCTGGATTTCTTAAGTCCGGTAACTTGGGATCAGGAGTTAAAGCTTAAAGTCAGTGTACATAAGGTTGGCAATCAGTCGTTTACCTTTCTTGTGCAGGCTTATCTTAATCCAGACCTATTGGCTTTTACGGCAACAATTACCTATGTCACCCTTTCGGTTGAATCCAAACAGAAGATAACCTTGCCGGAATGGTTGAGGGCGGCACTGACAGAATTTAATGCCCGGCAAACCTCTAGTTCATAAAGTTCTCTACAAAGAGATCCTTCCAGTTTAATTCCAGAGTAACCTGTACCTTTTCAGATAAGGGAAATTGCTCTGGATCAGAGAGTACAATTTTAGCGAGCTGATTGCGCTCCTGGGGTTTAAACGTATTCTGGAATTCTTCCGGCAGTTGGTCAGAAATGGGCAGTAACTCAGAGATCACGCCTTTATCTTTGTAGCGGCCACTCTTGACCGTGACAACCATGCCCGGCCGAAGAGCAAGAATATATCGGCGCGGCATATAGGCGAGTACATAGGGTTCCCCCCAATAGACTTGCATTAGGGGTTCCCCCTCTCGGTAGACATCCCCTACAGAGGGTACAGTAGCACCAACCAAGCCATTTACCGGGCTGCGTACACGGCCATCATCGTAGTGGTCTTTCAGTCTCTGGTAGGCCGTTCCGGCTACCTTGATTGCTGCATCGACAGCTTTTCTCTTCTTGTCTAGCGTGGTGCTTTCCACCTGAATCTTGACCAGTTCCTGGCCTGCATTAAAGTTATCCCTGAGCACTTCCTGATAGGTGATCTTGCTGACAAAACCCTTATCGGCCAGCTTATTGATTCGCGCCAAAATCTCTTCTATCTCTTGCTTGCGGTGTTCTGCAGGAACCAGCAGTTGTTTGGCAGTCTCGGAAAGCAGGGTAAACTCGGCGGAGATTTGAATCAGGTTGGCCTGGCGGCTGGAGAGATCTGCCAAGCGCTCCAGTAGTTCCATAGATTCTATTTTGAGAAGTAGCTGCCCCTCCTTAACCGATTCCCCCTCATCAACCTCCACCGCGGTTACTCTGGTGATATAACCCATCTCGACTGCGGCATAATCCCTAAGGACCAGCCCATCTCCTTTGAGGATAAACAAATCCCCAAATAGATAGCGCAGAATAGCCAGGGCAAATAATATCAATACCCCGATATAGATGCGCCGCCCAATGGCACTATGATGGGGGCGGACCTCACTGGCCATGGTATCTGGGCGGATATGTTTTCGTATAGTTCTCATTGAACTTACTCCCTAACACGATGCACTTTGGAGGGTGCGTAAGTGTCGGAATAGGAGGTTTTAAATACCCACTCCTGAATATAAGAGTAGAGCCGAACGATACGCATCAGATTGACATACAAAATACTGTATCCCAACAGGTAGGGCCAAATTGGAGTGGCTCTAAATTTATTTGTGGCAAGTGCGCTGAGGGTGAAGGTAATAATGTCCATTATGATTAGGACAATCTGAGCCGCTATCAGAATAAACCAGCCATTAACGCCGTAATGGTAAAATAACCAGACTAAGTAAACTGGCAGAATTAAAATGGCAATTACATTAAAGAGCAGGAATTCGAACTGATGAAAAAACTCCCTAAATTTAAGGCGACGTTCAAACGGATTAATGAAGTGACGATACTTTCTGAAACGTAGGCGAACGGCATCTCTTTCCCAGCGGAACCTTTGCCGGATCAACGTTGCTAGGTTGGTGGGGACATCGGTATAGCAGATGGAGTCAGCAGCGTAGCCAATTTTCCAACCATAGTGGCGTAAGCGCAATGTGACATCCAGGTCTTCACCGCCGCCGGAATCAAAACCGCCTACTTGTATTAAAGCCGTTCTACGAAAAGCACTAAAAGCTCCAGAAGCACAGGACATTTGTCCTAGCATGAAAAGCGCGTGCTTACCTAGAGAAATGCTAATAATATATTCAATTGCCTGAAAAACTGTGAGTAAATTTACATCCCAGTTGCGCACTAAAATATTATTTGATGCTCCCCCGACCTCGGGATCATCGAACTGACGTAAGATATTCTTTATGGCGTGATAGTCGAAGGAGCAGTCGCAGTCAACGTTTAGGATAATTTCCCCTGTCGTATAGCGAATGGCTAGGTTTGCTGCAGCAGATTTCCCTCCCCGCAATTCTGTCGAATGTGCACCATGAATCAGGCCTCTTTTTAAGAGTTGACGGATTTTATCTCTAGTTCCATCTGTGGAACCATCGCTTACTACAATAATCTCATCGGGAGGGCGGCTTTGCTCCCATAAGCTGAGTACACATTTCTCTATAGCGTCCTCTTCGTTGTGACCGGCAATAATCACAGATGTTTTTCCAAAACTTTTTATATCTACCTCAAATTCTGGTTTCGAACTAAAAAAAACCAGTGCAGTAAAGAACGAAAATAAGTAGCGGGGGATCTCGAAGATCACCACCACCCAGAGCATCAAAAAAAGCGTTGTATAGCTTTGAGAGATAAGGTAATAGTAGCCGTCCTGAATTTCTTCCCACATTAGTTCAGGTCCTCGGGGCCATAGACCTGAAGGATGGGTTCCACATCCAATCGCAAAGAACTCGCAGCTCTTTGCCCGGCTTCTTCACTAAATTTGTACAGATCTTTCTGACTGATATGGCTTACCAGAATAAAATCTTCCATCCTCCCTTTAGCTGCGGTAACTGGGTATTCTCCTTTCATGACCTTTTTTAACGAGTGGCTTAAACTCTGGAAAAACTGATTGCGGCTATGAAAAAATTGGCGGTTACCGTGTTCTTGCTCGATCAAATATTCATTTTCATATTTGATGCACAGCAGAGCAAATTCGCTCTCATTGTTTTTCCAATCTTTCAGCTCTTTGTTTAAAACTACGATAAGTTCGAATGGAAGCCCAGCAAAGATAGGGCTTTGCTGGGTGAGTTCCAGGAATGCATGGCCAGCATGCAGGTAATGAACGGCTTTTTCGGTGAGGCTATATTTAAAAATATCCCCAGTTTTTACCGAATCGCCATCTATATGGGTATCGCAATTAAGGCATAAAAAGCCAACTTCTGTTTCTGAACTGGATTTGCCGCAGGAATTGCATATCAAAATGGTGCCCGGTTTGTCGTAATCGCTGCCGAAATGGCTCATTTCCATTCGGCACTTGGGGCAGATTAAATATTCGCCTTGGCGAAAGTCGTCTTCAGGCCCCAGGTAGGCGCACTTAAAGTGGTGCAGATAGAAGGATTCTCTCAAGTTGGGAGATCGACATTCCGGGCACTCTTCGCGCACATTAAATTGAGAGGCACTGCAACCGTTACAAATATGCCGGCGGTCAAAAAAGCTGCCGGCCAGTAATTCGGCCGTCATCATTTTTTCGCATTCGTGCAATACCGTTTCTGAATCTAACAGGGTGTTAAAGCATACGGTGGTGCGCGAGTCTGGCTGGTAGCTAGGGGTTAGGCTTATCCCGGAGACAAAGATGCGGGCCAGGATTTTGTCGTCATCGTTCTGGGGGTTGTAGAAATCCGGGTGCAACTGAGAGCGGCGAAAGTTAAAGGAATCGATCAACTTGCCGTACTCTGTAGGGTCAGCCTTGAGCGTGTTAGAGGCATCCAGGTCTGCCCTGACTCCCAGTGTGCCGGTTAGGTCAATCACCGGTAGCAGGTGCAAGCCTATCTGGCTGTTCCAGAGTTTTTCGATGCACTGAGGAGTCATGGGCTCCTCAACCACCAGGGCATCACACTTCTCAATGCCTGGATGCACCGTATTAAAATCACTGGGCCAGCGATAATAGTTGTATGCATCTGTGAGAAAGGAGATGGCAAACCCTCCTACAGAAGGGGCAAACTGACGCCGGTTGTACTTAGTTGATACGGTTGGCGGGTAAAATTCCGCCTTAAGTAAAACCATAGACCACGAGGGCTGAAGCGCCAGCACGCAGGAAATAAGGAGATAAGGCTTGGTCTTATGAGCCGGGTATCGCGATTGACTATAAAGTCGAGTTTTAGCCAAAAAAGTGGGGTCGCCAAGGGATAACTATCGGCTTCTGAGGTGTTCCCAGTAGTTTACTCCCTTACCTTGTGTACTTTTGAAGGGGCGAAGGAATCCGCATAAGAGGTTCTGAAGATCCACTCCTGTACATAGGCATAAAGCCGTACTACACGCATCAAGTTGACGTAGAGGATGCTGTAGCCAATAAGAAAGGGCCAGAGTGGAAAAGTACTGAATTTGTAGGTGGCATAGGAGGCGAGCGCAAAGGTGAGGCAGTCCAGCATTATCAATACTATCTGTGCACCGATTAAAATAAACCAGGCATTACTGCCATAACTCGCAAACAGCCAGACCAAGTAGATGGGCAATGCGATAGCAGCGATCACATTAAAGATCAAGAACTCAAATTGATGAAAGAACTCTTCGAATTTGATGCGGCGCTTAAAAGGATTGATAAAGTGGGCGTACTTGCGGTAACGCAAACGCACAGCATCCCGCTCCCAACGCAAGCGCTGGCGAATTAGAGTCAGGATATTCGTGGGTACATCCGTATAGCAGATCGCCTCTGGGGCGAAGGCGATATCCCAGCCGTAGTTGCGCAGGCGAAAAGTAATATCCAGATCTTCCCCCCCACCGGAATCAAAGCCACCAATCTGGTCAATAGCGGTTTTTCGGAACCCGCTGTAGGCGCCAGATGCACAGCACATTTGCCTGATCATGGCCAATGCATGCCTGCCGAGGGAGATACTGACAATGTATTCGATGGTTTGAAATGCGGTGAGTAGGTTATCGTGAGGGTTGCGCACAAAAACATTACCGGAAACCACCCCCACTTTGGGGTCTTCAAAGGGGAGTAATACTTCCTTCATGGTGTGGTGCTCAAAGGAGCAATCACAGTCTACGGTGATAACGATATCGCCAGTGCAAAAGCGTATTCCCAGATTTAGTGCGGAGGCCTTACCGCCTCTAAGTTCTGTCGCATGGGCTCCCTGAATGAGTCCTCGGGTCAGTAAGCTGGACATCACTTTTCTGGTTCCATCGGTGGAGCCATCGCTCACCACGATGATTTCATAGGGCTTAACACTTTGCGCCCAAAGACTGTGCACACACTTTTCGATCGACTCCTCCTCGTTATGGCCGGCAATAATCACCGAAATTTTGCCGATTTTCTCCAAATCTACTTCTTTCTCGATCCTTGAGCTAAAAAAGAAAACCGCGGTGAAGAAAGAGAAGATATAGCGAGGGAGTTCCAGGAAGATCACGATCCAGAACATGATAAACAGAGCGCCCCGGCTCTGTGCGAACAGAAAAGTAAAGCCGTCATGGATTGTCTCCATCATCAGTGCAATACACCTTTGATGGAGGCTTTAAGCTGCTTTTTCGGTGAGCAGCTACAGAGAGCGTCTTTGCAGAGAGTTTCTTGGCTGTGGCCCTCTTTGAGCCAGGACATGGCTATTCCTCCAGCTTCGAGGCAAACCTGGTGGCAATTGCAAGCTTCTTTCCGGGCACTTTGAAGCCATAGATACGATATATTGAGAGGATCGAGACGCCAAATTGTCCAGCAGACCAGGCGCTCAGGCGCTATAGGTGGCCTCAACAGAAGGGATCAACTTCTAGGTGGTGATGATTGAACCAGTTTGTGTGCTCCAGTTTGCTTGTTACAAGTACAAAGTGGCCAGGGGTAGGGCGGCCAGAGGGGAAGACTTTGTAGCTGGCTTAGCGCTCAAGGAATACTGCTGTGGCCATCCCGCCAGCAGTACAGACCCCAATAACTGCCTTGTGTGCGTCTCTGCGCTTGAGCTCCATCAGTGAAGAACCCAGGTAACGAATGCCGGACATCCCATAGGGGTGCCCAAGGGCAATGGCGCCCCCATTAACATTAGTAATATCCCAAGGCGTGTCCAGTTCCGCTTGGTTATAGAGGGTGGTAACCGCAAAGGCTTCGTGTAATTCCCAAAGGTCTATCTCTCCCATAGAAAGCCCCTGATGCTTCATTAAGCGCTTGATGGCTGGCGCCACGGCGATACTCATTTCATCGGGGGCCACCGCTGCAAGCTGCATACCGCGAAATAGCCCCAGGATGGGCAGGTTTCTTTTGGCGGCCAGCTCGGCATCCATCATGACGACGGCCGCAGCGCCATCAGAGAGCTGCGAAGCGTTGCCCGCGGTTACCGTGCCGCCATCATTCACTGGTTCTAAAGCCGATAACCCTTCCAGGGTGGTACCGGGGCGTGGGCCTTCATCTTCTTTCAGCAACACTGTCTTTTCTGAGATCTGCCCAGTCTCTTTATCTTTTATCGACATGACTGTCTCAAAAGGAACGATTTCTTCGGCAAATTTGCCTGCTCTGTGCGCTTCCGCCACGCGTTTTTGCGACTCCACCACATAGGCATCCTGTGCCTGCCGGCTGATCGAAAAGGTGTCAGCGACGAAATCCGCTGTTTGGATCATGGTCCACCAAACAGCGGGGATTTGTTGTTGCAGGGGCTCATAGACAAAGTGATTTAGGTTCAGGTTGAACTGCACGAGACTAATACTTTCTACGCCACCGGCAACGCCGACCTGCATTTCCCCGCTGGCGATCCGATTCGCTACGATCGATGCGGCATTGAGACCCGAGCCGCAGTAGCGGTTAATCGTCATACCGGGCACTTTAACGCCACAACCTGCAAATAGAGCGGCGTTGCGAGAGATATTGTGGCCGGTTGCTCCCTCAGGTAATCCACAGCCCAGTACAACGTCTTCCACTTCCTCGGGATCCAAAGTAGCTCTGTGCAGCGCTTCCTTGATGACATGCGCGGCCATGGGGATACCGTGGGTTTGGTTTAAGGCACCGCGCCTTGCTTTGGCGATTGCGGTTCTACAGTAGGCAACAACGGCAACGTCTCGCATGGGGTATGCCCTGAGTTTTGAGGCTTTTGTAAACAGTAGAACAGCTGATATTGCTTTGTACTGGAAGCATTATCTGGAGGGTTAGGGGGGTTAAAGATAGTTTATTGACCTGCCACTTCCCTGGTATCTACTGACCTACCAAGCTGTCAAATGTGACTAATGTGGCGTATATCGACTTTTTTCGGTTAAACCTTCATCAAAATTTAATACTTCGTAGAATAAACCGACTTCTTTGTTGGTACGCATTTCTATAAAATGCGCGCCAATTCACATTATTCGAATTCTAAATAACAAACAGGAAGTTGGGGTTTATGACTGTTTCTCGCCGTACATTTGTGCAAGCCATGGGGCTTGCGCTGCTTACACCATTTACCGTTCGCTCATTAGCGGCTAGCAATAGCGAAACCTATGCGCGCTTTAATCTGAGTGGCAGCCCCTCGGGCTACGATATCGATCAGGATGGGTTGATCTTCGATTTGTCTGTGGCCTCGGGTGATCCCAGCCAAACTGGTGTGGTGCTCTGGACCCATATCAACCCCGCTGCCTTTATACCCGGCCAAATCCTGTATGTGGATGTGGCTTTAGACGAGTCATTTACCCAGCCGGTGTTGAGTGCCGAGATCAATGCTGAGGATATTAGTGCGGATCGCGACTACACCGTAAACATCGACCTGGAAGGCTATCTGTCTCCCAATCAGCGCTACTACTACCGCTTTAAATACGGCGCACTGTGCAGCCGCACCGGGCGCTGCCATACCCTGCCAACCGGTGGGCTGGAAAGTATCAAAATGGCAGTGGTGACCTGTCAGGATTACACCACGGGTTATTACAACGCCTACAGCCATTTGGCGGATGAAGATGTGCATTGCGTATTGCACTTGGGAGACTTCATCTATGAGTACGCGCAGTACGAAGGTTTTGAGGATGCGATTGTTCACCCATTGAGCCTGCCTTCCGGCGGTAATGTGGCCATGGATCTCGAAGACTATCGCCATATTTACCGAGAATACCGCAAGGATAAAAACCTGCAGCGGGCAATGGAAATGCATTCCTTTATTATCACCTGGGATGACCACGAAACTGCGGATAACGCCTACTGGGATTACGATCGCGATACCCTGGGTGTGCCATCCCATCCCTACCAAACTGGCGCTAACAACCCCGAGCAATTGCGCCAGCTGCGCCGCGATGCGCAACAGGCCTGGATTGAGTATGTGCCAGCTCGTGTAAAAGTGGATGAGGCGGCCAGCCACGCCTTCGACTACCTGCAAATTTACCGCTCTTTCCAATTCGGCGATTTGGTCGACTTATATATGACCGATAGCCGAACCTATCGCACCAAAGAGCCCTGCAAAGACGGTAGTGCCTGGGAAAACTACTGGTGCACCGATTACGAAGAGAAATCCCAAACCATGCTGGGTAAAACCCAACGGGATTGGCTGATTAATGGCTTGGTCAATTCCAATGCCCGCTGGAAAGTTTGGGGTAACCAGACTCTGCTTGCCCAGTTAGCAGGCACCGCACTGGGGCGCCCTCTGGTATTCGCTAACTACGATGCCTGGGATGGCTATCAATGGGAGCGTGAGAAAATTCTCTCCAGTGTGAAAGACAACAGTGTCGATAATTTTGTTGTGCTGACCGGGGATCTGCACACCAGTATTGCCTCTTACCTGAAAGTAAATTTCAACAAGATCAGCAACTGGGACTATGACAACTTGGTAGGCATTGAGCTGATGACCCCTTCGATCTCGTCACCGAACCTGAATGATACGGTAGAGAGAGGGGTCGACGTGGGTAGCGTATTCACTTCATTGCTTAATGGAGGCGTGCAGGTTAACAATCCGCATATCAAGGATTTTGTCAGCAATATCTATGGCTATGCGGTGATTGAGTTCAACCACAGCGAGCTGAATTGGACTGTCTATGACATCGATAAAAAGTCAGACAACCCATCCACCAATAAAAAGACCTACAAAACGTTTAACTACGAACCCGAAGGTATGTGGCTGACGGAGAAATAGCCAAACCAATAACCATCTTTAATAGCGCCACCCAGTGACTCACCTCAGTGACTGTGGTGGCGCTTTCCTGCGCCTGTTGTATCAACGCCTACCTCTCTAGATTTGGGTCAGCCCCTAAGGCCTATAGAGGCTATCCGTGTTGCTATCTGTCTCTGGGTAACCTATACCCTCGTGACAGATCGAGCGGGTTCCGATGTCGATGCTCACCGTGAATACCACCAGGAGCCATTGATGTTACAGAAAGCGTACCCCTACTACCTGGCCAATGAAGCCATCTATGCCAATACCGAGCTGGATGTAACCGATAAGTACTCCGGCCAGGTGGCAACACAGGTTGCCATGGCAGATACCAAGGTGATCGATAGCGCGATAGATTGGGCCTTGCTGGCAGAAAAACCCATGGCTGCGTTTCCGCCCTACAAACGCCAGCAAGTCTTGGACCACTGTGTACAGCGCTTTCAGACTCGCTTTGAAGAGTTGGCCGTGGCCCTGTGTATTGAGGCGGGTAAACCGATCCACGATTCCCGTGGGGAAGTCTCCCGTTTGATTGATACCTTTCGTGTGGCCGCAGAAGAGGCGGTGCGTATCGATGGGGAGATTATCAACCTGGAAATCTCCAAGCGCAGCGCGGGCTACCGGGGATTTGTTAAACGGGTTCCCGTAGGGGCCTGCTCTTTTATTTCACCGTTTAATTTCCCATTGAATCTTGCGGCCCATAAAGTGGCTCCAGCCATTGCTGCCGGCTGCCCCTTTGTGCTCAAACCTGCGAGTAGAACCCCGATCGGTGCCCTGATTATCGCAGAGGTACTAGCGGAAACCGATCTGCCCAAGGGGGCCTTCTCGGTGCTGCCCTGTCACCGCGAAGGCGCGGACCTGTTTACTGTGGATGATCGCTTTAAGCTACTCAGTTTTACCGGCTCCCCTGCGGTAGGCTGGGATTTGAAGGCCAGGGCTGGGCGCAAGAAGGTTATTCTGGAATTGGGTGGCAATGCCGCCTGTGTGATTGATCGGGATACCGATCTGGAAGATGCGGTAGAGCGCTTGATCTTTGGCGCTCTTTATCAGTCGGGCCAGAGCTGTATCGGTGTGCAGAGGATCTATGGGCATTCCAGTCTATATGAGGACCTGAAAGCGCGTTTGCTGGAGCGCACCAAGAAACTTAAGAAGGGTGATCCTAAAAATGAACATACGTTTATTGGTCCGATGATTTCAGAGGGGGAAGCGACAAGGTTACATAACTGGGTTAAAGAAGGGGTTGAACAGGGAGGTACGCTTCTCTGCGGTGGTAACCGCGATGGCGCCATGCTCGAACCCACGTTATTAGAGAATGTCCCCAGTGATTGCAATGTAGTGCAGCAGGAAGCTTTTGGGCCTGTAGCAATACTGGAACCTTTTGATGATTTCGATGAGGTGCTGAAAAAGGTCAATGACAGCGCATTTGGTTTGCAGGCCGGGATTTTCACCCGTGATTTGTACAGAGCCCAAAAAGCCTGGGACACCCTGGAGGTGGGTGGTGTGGTAATAGGGGATGTGCCCAGTTGGCGGGTAGACAATATGCCCTACGGTGGTGTGAAGGATTCGGGCCTGGGCCGAGAGGGGGTGCGCTGGGCGATCAAGGATATGACCGAAGAGCGGTTGATGGTGGTGCGCTCACTGCCTGCCTAGCTCGAGATTTGTAGGGGCTCAACAAACATGCCGGCTCGATCAGTGGCTCTTAAAGCGTATATGGCGGGATTGCCCCTCCCATCTAGATGCGTACTTAATAAGCAGCTGGTGAATGACTTTAGGTCAAAATACAGCATGCGACATGCGAAGAGGGCTTCCACAGAAGAGCTGCCGAAGTTGAGTACCGTTGAAATGATATCCACCTGTGAGCGCCCTCCTGAAGCCAAGAATCGTGCAACTCCCGGTCACTTGGTTGTAGGTCATGTTAAGTACATTTTTCTGTATCTAAATTTAAATTGAAATTTTCATTCTGCTTCGATTTTGGAAGATGTGTTAATTGAGGTCGTGTCAGGCTAAACAGCAACGAGTTCTTTTTTATGTCAACAACGATAAATCCAATGAGAAATGGTGGAATATGTTTGAAGTATGGGTGTGTAGCAATGATCTTGGCGATTAGTTCTTTTCCATCTGCTCTAGCTAAAGAAAAAGTTACGCTCAATGATTTTTATCGGCCGTTTGATCTATCTGATATTAATCAAAATAATATGCAAACTTGGCCATATTACAGATATACATCCATGCACTGGGATGACTATGGCATCTTTGGCACGGTGCATATAATGGGTGCAGATAAACCATCCAATCTGGAGGTAGTTAAAGAGCCCTTTAATATAAGTCTGGAAATCCACAAGGGCTGGCCTTTCGTTGAGTCGCTAAATGCCACTCAAACAAAAGGTTTTCTGGTTATGAAAGATAATAAAATTATCGCGGAGTTTTATGATAATGGACTTGATCACAATCAAACTCAGCTTTTGCAATCCGCCTCCAAAACTTATGCAGGAGTCATTATCTCAAAGCTGATTGATAAGGGTAAGATAGATCCTAATTTGACGATTGGAGATTATCTCTCGGATTTTGCTGGTTCAAAAATTGGAAAAGCCAAGGTGCAAGAGGTGCTTGATATGACCTCTGGCTTATTACCCGCGACAGATTATCACGTGCCAGGAGGTGAAGCCTATTTATTTGAGGTTGAGCAAGGCTTAAAGCCGGGTAAACCAACTGGACATCGCAGTGCCATCAAGAATGCTAAAGTCCAGAATGAATCGGGCAAAGTATATACATATAATGATAAAAACACCGATCTATTAGCCATACTTGCAGAAGAAGTTTCAGGGCACCCATTCAACAAGCTTCTTTCGGATCTCTTTAATGATTTTGGGGCAAATAGTTCTGGCTCCATTGCCTTAACCGTTGATGGTACTGCTAGCCCTTCCTATGGTATCAGTACTACCCTACGCGACTATGCACTTTTTCATCAGTGGATTGCCCAGGGCAAGGCTCCAAAGAGCTTTTATGATTCAGTAAAAAATCTTGATAAGGACCTTCTTGCTAAATCTGAAAGTGGCAAGGCACTTGCCACTGCGTTGGGTACTCCTGTGGCATATGGGTCTCAAGCCTGGTACTTGCCAGAATACAATGTCATCTACACAGCTGGTTCCTATGGGCAATATGGGTTTAGTGATCTTAATAGCGGTTTGTCTGTGGTCTTTATGCAGGACTGGGAAGACAATGCTGTACCCAAGAAATTAGTTGAAACCGTGGAGCGTGCAAAATTCCTTATTAATAAACTTGGAAAACAAAAAGGTTCATAGTGCAAGATCAGTGTTGTAGAAATTTTTTACATGTTAGTTAATGTTGGTCTTGGGGAGATTGGCTGGGTTCCTATTGGAGAAATCAGGCTTTGAACGGTTTGTTTATGATAAAGCCTACCTGGAGTCTAAAGGTTGTAACTCGGGCTCTAAGAACAGTGACGCCCAGCCTGCGATGGGTGGGGGTGTTTCTTAGCGGGGCACTGCCACAGGTAATGAAAAACCTCCATGATGTGATTGTTATCGGTGCCGATCCTATCGGCATTACCGCTGCGGTTCAATTCTTATCCCGAGGTCTACAGCCATTGGTGCTGAAAAAAGACACAACCATCGGAAGCGTCATACTGAAGAATGCCTTTCATTTCTACTTATCAAAGATTATTGGCATCGTTGGAAAGTTAGTGCTCATTGTTAAACACTAACTTTCCAATGGGGTAACTACTTATCTAGAGTTCTTTTTTCTTAAATCGATGTATCTCACTGCGGAAAAAGGCTCTAATTGAGGTTGCCCCTCTACCCAGTAGTTTTTCTGTATGGTCCGAAAGTTCAAAGGTATGGCCCCATTCGCGAGTTACTGGCCAAAGTTGTGCTAAGGCATCAATGTCGCTCTCTGGAATTCCAGAATTGAGTAATCCCAGCCTTGCAGTTTCATCGCTGATGGGCATGTATTTAATTTCTCTGTCTAACTCCTCAGATAAGATCTGTGCTATATCGCTATAAGTTAATTTTTCCGGACCAGTGAGAATATATTTCTTTCCTTTATGTAAATTTGGTTCCATTAAGATTTTTGTTGCCACATCGGCAATGTCTTGATGATCGACCGTCACAACGGTTGCGCCCGGTTCGGAGCCAAAAGGCGCACTAATAGTACTTAAGTTGGCAACTTCATCGGCCGAAGCGAAGAAATTGCTGTTAAAGCTGGCGGGTTGTAGTATCGTCCAGTTTAAAGTGGATTGAAAAAGGTAGTCTTCTGCCTCTCCTAACCATCTTGCTATATCTATAGGCGAACTTACATCGGCCCCTAAACCGGAGAGTTGCACTATATGCTTGACACCGGCTTGCTCAGCTACACGGATAAAAGCGGCATGTTTCTTGGTGAATGAGGATTCGAACGCGGTAACCAAAAAGGCTGATTCAATACCATTCAGCGCCTCTAATAGAGAGTGTTCATCTTCATAGTCCCCCTTTACGTAGCTGATATTCTTAGCCCTTATTGGCGCTTTCGAAATATCACGTAACATAGCTCTAACAGGCATATTGGTGTTGGCGAGATTCTCAAGAATGGCTTTGCCGTTGTTTCCAGTTCCGCCGGTAATCAGAATTTTTTCCATAGCTGTGTCCAAAATACAAATAATAAATTGATGCTTAAGCGCTTTGCTCGGATAAAGATGGGTAGTCCACATATCCCCGTGCATCACCGGAAAAAAATGAAGACATATCTTCTTCGTTATAGGGCCCATTACTTGACAGGCGCGCTACTAGGTCAGGATTTGATATAAAGAGGCGTCCAAATGAAATGTAATCGGCTGTGCCATCGGCAATAGCGTTGTTTGCAGATTCCGAGTCATACATACCATTGGCAACGTAGCAACCTTTGTAAGCATCACGCAGCTGGGTATGGTCAATGGATGGTTGCTCATTTCTATCCCATGCCCGCTCCATCATCTGTAAGTAAGCCAGGTTATATCTACTGAGTTGACTGACAATATATAAGTAGGTTTCTTGAGCGCGGCTGTCTACCAAGCTAATCTCTGGTGATAGCTTGATACCGACTCTGTCAGACCCCCAGACTTCACACAGTGCCGATAGAACTTCAAAGGTGAAGCGAGCTCTGTTTTCTATACTCCCCCCGTAAGCATCGGTGCGCTGATTACTGCTGTCATGTAGAAATTGAGCCGGCAGGTAAGGCCCTGCAGCGTGGAGCTCGACTCCATCAAAACCGGCTTTGAGAGCATTCTTAGCCGCCTGTTTGTAATCCGCGATAATGCCTTGAATCTCATTGTGAGTTAGGGCTCTGGGCATTGCGTAAGGTTTCTTTCCTTCATAAGTATGTGCTGCGCCTTCTGCAGCGATTGCTGAGGGCGCTACGGGAGCCTGGCCTCCGATAAGATCGGGGTGCACTTCTCGGCCCATATGCCAAAGTTGGATGAAAATCTTCCCACCACGGCGATGTACAGCATCGGTAACCTTTTGCCAGCCTTTGATTTGTTCTTGCGTAAAAATACCAGGGGTATCTACCCATCCGAGCCCTTGAGCTGAAATCGCTGTGGCTTCAGAGATGATCATTGCTGCACCGGCTCGTTGGGCGTAATACTTGGCATTGATGTCTGTAGGTACGCCATCCCTTCCAACTCGAGCACGTGTCAACGCAGCCATGATGACACGGTTGTCAGTTTCTATTGATCCGAGATTTCCTGATGAAAAAAGACTCAGATTTAGATGATTCTTAGCCATATCGCTTAACTCTGCTTGTGTTGATAGGGCGTAGGATAATTATGTATACGATAGATAGATAATGGTATATTTGTATCAACATGATTAATCAGTTGAATCAGGTTTTGTTATGACCCAGGAACAACTCAAGATGTTTATCGCTGTAGTTGAACAGGGCAGTTTTCGAGGTGCGGCAAAGACCATTTTCAAAACCCAGCCGACAATCAGTAATGCAATTAAGAAGTTGGAAGAAGAGTTTGGCTTTCCCTTATTCCATAGGGATAGCTATCGTCCAAGTCTTACAAAGCAGGGGGAGGCTTTTTATAAGCAGTCTAAGCGCGTTATTCAGAGCCTTGAACAGCTCTCCGTAATGGGACACCAGCTTGGAGCGGGAATCGAGCCAAAATTCACCGTGGTCATCAGCGGTATTGTTGAGCTATCTCCTTTATTAAAACAGATCAAACCCATAGTGTTGTCTTTTCCCAATACAGATTTCAGTATTAGTACTGAACTATTATCGGGTGTTATGGAACGTGTCGATAATAATGAAGCTGATCTAGCATTCGCTACTTTATACGGTGTTGAGAGTAAACATGAATGGAAGAAAATAGGGGAGGTTGAGCTTGTGAATGTAGTGGCGCCTGGGGTCCTCCCAGGGGAAAGTGTCTCACAGTTGGAAGCTGCACAGTTACCGCAAATTGTTGTGAGGGATACCGGCCACTCGGGAAACAAAGGAAATATTAGCTTGCTAGAAGTTGGGCGCAGGTGGCTTGTTAATGATTACCATACAAAAAAAGAATTGACTCTTGCTGGACTTGGTTGGGGGAGAATTCCCAGGCATTTTATAGAGGATGAGCTGAAGAAGAGCTTACTCGTCCCAATCAATGTCGAAGGCATCAAGGCATTTAGTAGTTTTGATTTATGTATTATCCGCAATAGAGAACGTGCTCTGGGGCCAATTGCTAGTAGGTTTTGGAACTTTTTTTAGGTTAAGTTGTGAGATTCTGAAAGTGTATATACTTTTTATATCTGGGAATTCCCAATTTACAAGGATTTCTGATAATTATTTTAACTTTATTAAGTTGCCATGCAAAATTGCAGGCTTGCATAAATTTTGCTTCTATCCGTTGTGTTTAAAATTTTTATAGTCAGTTGGCTATAGAGATTATTGAGTAAAGTAAATGATTGGGAAGCTGAACTTGACCTGGCAGAGCAACTTATAAAAAAACCGGTTACTGTCAGATCAAGTTCTAACGACAAAACATTAAGTTAAATTATTCCTAATAATTTCACCAACAATGTTTATTGGCTGGAATTAGTATTCTATAGCTATTGATATTTACCCTTACTTTCCATTTGGCAGTGGAGCGGAGTCATCGACAAGATGTTCTTGACGCAATTCTTGCCAAAGTGCATCAGGGATATTAGTTTCCAAAGCCTCAATATCTTCTTTGATCCTACTAGGTTTGCTCGCACCTGGTATCACCGCAGCAATGGCTGGATTAGCCAGTACAAATTGCAAACCAATAGCCTTAGTGCTAACTCCGTACTTATCGCCAATCGCTTTTATTTTGGAAACTTTTTGCAGTATCGAGTCTGATGCCGGCGCGTACTCAAAATTTGGTCCTCCGACTAGCGCTCCGGAGCTATAGGGGCCTCCAGCTACGATACCGAGGTCGCGTTCTATTATCTGTGGTATTACTCTCTGGAGAGCTCGAGAGTGATCCAGCAAGCTGTAGCGGCCAGCGAGTAAAAAGCCATCGGGGCGGGGTTCCTCAAGATCAAGAAGTATTTCAATCGGCTCCACTCTATTTACTCCCAGGCCCCAAGCTTGAATTACGCCTTCATCACGCAGTTTATCGAGAGCCCTGAAAGCACCTTTCCGCGCGCTTTCAAAAATACCAAGCCATTCGTCACCATAGAAATCCTGGGCAACATCGTGAACCCATGCAATTTCAATACGGTCGGTCTTTAACCGCTTGAGGCTGCCTTCTATCGAGCGCATTGTTGCATCGTATGAGTAGTCATTAACAACCTTATTGGGGCGGCCATGCTTGAATATCTCACGCTTATCTTGAATATCTCGGTTCGCTACATCTTCAACTTCATCCAAAATTAAGCGGCCAACTTTGGTGCTGATAACATAGTCTTCGCGTGGGAAGCTAGACAACGCCTCACCCATACGAATTTCTGCAAGACCGGCTCCATAGAATGGCGCATTGTCAAAATACCTGATACCGCTATTCCAGGCCGCCTGTACCGTTGCTAAGGCTTCAGCATCCGGAATCTCGCGGAACATATTGCCAAGAGGTGCTGTGCCAAATCCGAGCTTACTGGGCAATAGATTTTTCAGCTTCACTTGCTTCTCCCATCAATGAAATTCTTAACTTAAGAGGTTTTGACTATGTGGTCGGGCGGTTAAAAATGCCTGACTAGCCAGTTACGTCCCGTTACCAATGTACTTAGCATAAAAACTGCAGCTGATTACTATGGCGATATGGCCTGTTTGTAGTAGCCGACGGTAGTGGGTCGATGGAGTCAGTGTGGGGTAATAGCTTTTGATGAAAAAGCCGCATATAGGCAATATACTATTGATTTAAGGTCAACAATGCAGGTTACCCTTCAAGAGCTCCAGGTATTTACCACTGTGGTAGATACCGCTTCGATCACTTCGGCTGCGGAACGGTTAGAGCAGACTGTCTCCGGGGTTAGCCGTGCATTAGGCCGTTTGGAGAATAAACTGCAAACTACATTGCTACAGCGCACTACCAGGCGTCTGGAATTAACAGAGGAGGGGCAAGCTTTCCTCAAATATGCACGGGATATTCTCATCTCAGTGGAAGAGGCCGAGGAGCAGATGGCGGCCCGCAAAAAGCACCCCTCTGGTCTTCTGCGTATAGACGCCGCCACACCATTTATGCTGCATGTAATAGCACCTATGGTAAATAGCTTTCGAACTAAATACCCTCAGATAGAGCTTGAGCTAAACAGTAATGAGGGGATAACCGATTTGATAGAGAAGCGCACTGATGTGGCTATTCGTATCGGTAAGCTCCAAGACTCAACCTTATATGCCCGGCCAATAGGTTCTAGCAGAGTTCGAATTCTATCCAGTCCTGGCTACTTGCAACAACATGGTACCCCGGAGGATGTGGAGCAACTCGCCCAACACACCTTGCTTGGTTTCACAAAGCCTGAATCACTCAACAAATGGCCCTTGTATGAGCAGAGTGGGGACATACTGCACATTAAGCCAACGATTACTTCATCTAGTGGCGAGACTTTACGGCAACTAGCACTATCAGATGCAGGAATCGTATGTTTATCAGACTTTATGACCAAGAGAGATCGCCAAGCTGGGCGATTGGTGCAGCTATTCTCTAGTGAAACCTTAGACATGAAACAATCTATTAATGCGGTGTACTACCGTAACACGGCACTTTCATCACGTATTACCAGCTTTATCAATCACATTCTTGAGGAGCTGGGTGATCAACCATTCGATGAGGTTTAACCACATGCACACCTTTATGCAACAGCGAATCCTAGAGAGTGACGGACTAAGTTAATTTTCTGTCTGAAGGATTGATAAGGCTAATTAAAAACCAAAGCTCAGAATTCCACTATAGTCGGCTTGATAATTTTGCTGGCTATGTATTACGAGATGGGTTTGTCCACGGCGATCTGTTTGATATATACCCGCACCACACCGACTACAAAATCCATATTCTTTTACTGGTCCAGATTTAAAAGAATAGGTATTGAGCTGTTTTGTGGCATCTTCAATGAACGCTGGATTGGAAGTCTGAACAAGACTTATTGCCCCAGCTACCTTAGGGGAAACTGAGCTATTGAAAAGTTTGTAATGAATAGCCCCACAGTGACAAGTTAAGTGATTCATGAGTTAATTTCCAGAGTGGATTAGTATGGGTTTAAAGTTTACTATTTGGCCGATCTTAATAAAGATTATCAGCGGAAAGTCATAATTAGCTTTAAGGAAATAGTCGGTGCGGCGGGAATATGATAAGTACCACTTGATCAGTGTCTTTTGTGCGGTAGTGGATCATGGCTCTCTAAGCAAAGCCGGTAGCCATTTGGGCTTGTCAGCGCCAACTGTGAGCAAGACACTGGCTCAATTGGAGCAGGTGCTGGGCCAGGTACTATTGATCCGAACAACCAGATCGGTCTCGGTAACCGATGCAGGCAGGCTTGTTTACCAGCAAGGGCAGCAGATAATCAATGCCTTTACTGACCTGGAAGATCGGGTTGCTGAAATTGGGGCCTTGGACCGAGGCAAATTGCGCTTAACCTTCCCTGAAACATTGGGTGAAAATGTCTTTAGCCAGATATGTATTGACTTTCAAGAAACCTTTCCAGACTTTAATCTCGAACTGATCTTTACGCCACACCATTTGGATATGGTTGAGGATGATATCGATATTGCCATCCGTGTTTGGTCGGCAATACCAGATAGCCAGTTTTATGCGTTGCCACTTTTTCATATTCACCCCATTTTTGTGGCATCTCTTGAATATTTAAAAAAGAAAGGGCATCCAGGCTCAATCGAAGAACTCGGAAAACATAATATTTTGTTGGCCAGGCTTAATGGTTTGAAAGATGGGTGGCTATTCAATGGCAAGTTCTATCAGTTTAAGGGTAATCTTGTTTCTAACAAGACCACTCATATTCGCGCTGCGGCAATAAATGGCAATGGTATTGCTATATTGCCTTCTTATTTCTGTCAGCCAGCCATTAAATGCGGTCAACTAATAGAGATATTTCCTAATTTAAAGCAAGAGGTTCAAGTAGTTGGCGCTCTGTATAAAGTTAGGCGTAATAGCTCAAAAAAAATAGATTTGTTTTTGAGTTTTCTAGAGAGGCGTTTGCGAAAGTCAGATTTTGATTTGTTAGTTTCAGCGGAGTCCGAGTAGCTCGGCAGAGTGGAATTCGATTGAAAAACTGAATGTCAGGATAATGTTAGATTACTTACCTGGTAATAAGACATTCATAGTGTGAGCAATAGAGTGTGTTCGCTCTTCCCCAAACAAGCAGGTTACGAGTGCAAGTGCGAACTCTATCGCGGTTCCTGGTGATTGGCTGGTCACTAAGTTACGGTCAACAACCACTCGCTGATCGCTGACTTCCCTTACATATTGACTAAGCTCACTACGAAAAGCTTTGTAGCAAGTTGCTTTAAAATTGGTAATTAACTGATGTCGGCCAAGTACGATTACTGGGGCGGTACAAATTGCCCCTAACCAACGGCTGGATTCGATTTGTGCGCGGATAAGCTCCATTAGAGGTTCCGAGTTATGCATACACTCGGCACCTTCCTTACCTCCTGGCAGAGCT
Source organism: Microbulbifer mixtoriginis (SeqCode) (assembly GCF_052467235.1). Taxonomy (NCBI): domain Bacteria; kingdom Pseudomonadati; phylum Pseudomonadota; class Gammaproteobacteria; order Cellvibrionales; family Microbulbiferaceae; genus Microbulbifer; species Microbulbifer mixtoriginis (SeqCode). The sequence continues at coordinate 4,475,998 of NZ_CP174305.1, forward strand.
ATTAAATTCCAAGTGGTATTTAAACACTCCTCTATACGATAAGGCGCTTCGATAACAAGATTTCGTAGAGTAGTGATGCGATTACTCGGCATAATAGAAGCTAGTGTTAGCTCCGCATCCGTCCGACTTAAAATGTCGTAGATAGCAATGGCCTCGATATCTTCAACGCCATCTGCAAGGGGAATCAATATTTTGGACATGGATACAGCTCCAAAAAGGCTAGGACTTAAGTATTTATAGGCTTTCTAACCTAACGCCACACCTTAAAGCTAATCCCCAGCTCAGGGAGTTAGGCCCATACGGACCTAACTCATTGGCCCTTAAAGCTTAGCCTCGTATACGTCGCACCCGGAATTTACGCCCTTTCAGTTTCCCATTTTCGATCTTTTTCAGTGCTTGGGATGCCACATTGCGTTTAATCGCAATATAGGCAGTTTGATCCAGTACGTTGATCTTGCCTACATCTTTACCGTTGATGGGGCGATCGCCGCCGGTTAATGCTCCCAGAATATCGCCGGGGCGGACTTTTTGTTTTTTGCCGCCATCAATTTGCAAGGTGGCCATGGGTGCCTGAAATGGAGGCTCGCTTAGGATATCAGCAGGCGGTGGTGTATCGGGGTCGGATAGCGGGTCTTGGGCCAGATCCATTCGCAGTAGTTTGTGGCCTTCCTTCTCGGAAAACAGGGAGTAGGCGCAACCGCGTTCACCGGCGCGGCCAGTCCGTCCGATGCGATGGGTGTGTACTTCCGGATCTTTGGCAATATGAAAGTTGATTACTGCATCCAGTTTGTCGATATCCAGGCCGCGCGCCGCTACATCGGTGGCCACCAGAATCGAGGCGCTGCCATTGGCGAAGCGGATCAGGGTTTCGTTACGCTGGCGCTGCTCCATATCCCCATGCAGGGCCAGCACGTTGAATCCCGCCTGCTTTAGGTCACTGGCGACGTCATCGGTCTCGCGCTTGGTGTTACAGAAAATCAGGGTATTGACTGGCCTGTCATTGAGTAAAATGCGGCGGGTCATCCCCAGGCGATCATCGAAACTCTCAGTTTTGTAAAAACGTTGTTCGATCACCTCCTCACTGTGCGCGGACGCAACGCGTACCATCACCGGCTTTTGCATAACTCGTGCACTGAGCCGTTCGATTTGATCCGGGTAAGTCGCGCTGAACAGTAACGACTGTCGCCGAGCTGGCACTTGCGCCAGAATGGTATCAATAACGTCCTGAAAGCCCATATCGAGCATCCGGTCGGCTTCGTCAAAGACGAGTGTGTCGACATGCTCTAAAGATAGGGTTCCCTTACGCAGGTGTTCTTCGATGCGCCCTGGTGTACCAACAATAATGTGCGCCCCATGCGCCAGGGAGCCAATCTGTGGGCCAAACGGCATGCCGCCACACAGGGTCAGAATCTTAATGTTGTGTATTGCCCTGGCCATTCGGCGCAGTTCCTGTGCAACCTGGTCGGCAAGTTCCCGTGTGGGGCACAGAATCAGCGATTGAATCCGAAATCGCTCAACACTGAGCCGCTGCAGCACCCCCAAACCGAAGGCTGCCGTTTTACCGGAGCCGGTTTTTGCCTGTGCAATGACATCTTTGCCGTCGAGTATGAGCGGAAGTGTCTTGGCCTGAACCTCGGTCATTGATGTGTAGTTGAGAGACGCCAGGTTTTTCAGCAGGGCTGGCTTCAAGGGGAGTTCGGAAAAGGGGGCAGTCAAGGTAAATCCTGGAGTCGTTGAATGTCAAATACGCGTATTACTCAACCAGCCAGGAAAGTGATTTTCACATTCTAGCTTTTGTCATTACTGCAATGTTGCAATCTGGGCAATACAAATCTTGCCTGGCATTTTAACAGTTAACTCTGAGGAAACCTATTTGCCCGCTGCCGTTACAGCAGTGCACAGCTGACAAATAGGTAATTTACGCTGATGAAAAATGATCAGTAGAAAATCGGTGGGGCAATGGGCCAAGTTGAGCCAATGCCCCCGCTTTTCTAGCTTTCCTTATCTGTACGAGCCTTCCACTGATAAAACACTCCGGGCATAACCAACAGTACAAACAAGAGTGTCGTGAGGGTGCCGCCGACCATGGGTGCAGCAATGCGTTTCATGACATCTGCGCCGGTGCCATCGGAAACCATGACTGGAATTAATGAAATCAACAAGGTGAGGCTGGTCATTAACATTGGCCGTATACGGCCCGCTGCCGCTTGTGCGACTGCAGCGGTATTGTCTTGCTGCGGCTTATTGGTTCCAGCAGCCGATAAATAGTGCAGCATCAATAGCCCCATCTCTGCGGCAAGGCCGGCCATAGCGATCATGCCCACCCATACGGCGACGCTGAGTTTGTAGTCAAGCAGATACAGCAACCAGAAGGCCCCGACCAGTGCCATCGGCATAGCGGTAAGTACAAACAGGGTGTCAGACAGCCTGCCGCGGTGCAGGTAAAGCAAGAAACAAACTGCTAGTAAGGTCAAGGGCACCAGCCATTGCAGGCGGGACTTGGCCCGCTCCAGATATTGATACTGGCCAGCCCAGGCGATGCGCTGACCGGGCACCAAATTGACTTGGTCGGCGACCACCTGTTTTGCACGGCTCACATAGTCGGCAACACCTACATCGCCTTTCAGGTCGACAAATACTAATCCCACTAACTGCCCGTCTTCATTGCGAATCATGGGCGGGCCAGTGCGGAAGTCCATATCAGCCAGTTGGTTGAGAGGCACCTGGGAACCATCGGAAGCGGGAACCAGGATTTGCTCCAGCTGTTCTGGGGTATCCCGGTAGTCGCGGGCATAGCGCACCAGCACGTCGTAACGTTCGCGCCCCTCGACGGTCTGGGTTGCAGCCAAGCCACCGGCAGCCGCGGCAATCACATCTTCGATATCCTGCACATTTAAACCGTGGCGGGAGGCTCGTGCGCGATCGATATCAAAGTCCAAAAAGTAGCCACCGGTGAGGCGCTCGGCAAAGACACTGCGGGTTTCATCGGCGGTGCGCTGATCGCTGCGCAGGGCTTCCTCAATAGCCAATGCGGTTTGTTCGATTTCTTCCAGGTTATCGCCAAAAACCTTGATACCCAGTTGGCTGCGAATACCGGTGGCGAGCATTTCGGTACGGGTTTGGATGGGCATCCACCAGATATTCGGCATACCGGGATACTGAAGTTTCTCATCCATCTCCGCTAGCAAGTCATCCCAGGTCATGCCGGGCCGCCATGCATCCTTGGGCTTCAGGGTAATCACAGTCTCTACCATGGAGAGTGGTGCAGAGTCAGTCGCACTGTTTGAGCGGCCAATTTTACCGAACACGTGCTCAACCTCGGGAAAGGTTTTTAGCTCTTCATCCATTTGCTGCAGTACTTTGCCCGCTTCGGTCACAGACATACCGGGTAGGGCAGTGGGCATATAGAGGATGCTACCCTCATTGAGTGGCGGCATAAATTCACCACTCAACTTACTGATGGGGTAGGCCACGGAAACCAGGGCGATTACCGCGAGGGCCGCCACCATTTTGCGCTGGCGCACACAGAAGTGGATCACCGGTTGCAGTGTAAAAACCAGGGCACGGGTGATCGGGTTTTCCTTGGTGCGGATCTTGCCACGCATCAACAGTACGGCGAGTGCCGGGATCAGGGTGATCGCCAGCAGTGCGGCAAAGGCCATGCTGTAGGTTTTTGTATAGGCGAGGGGTTTGAACAAACGGCCCTCGGTGGCTTCCAGTGCAAACACCGGTAGGAAGGAAACCGTAATAATAATCAGGGAGAAGAAGATGCTCGGCCCCACTTCCTGCATTGCCCGAACAACCAACCTTCTTCGCTCAGCAGTAGACAATGCCTTATCGCCAGAGGCTGCCAGCTTTTTATGAATGTTATCCACCATCACCACGGCGGCATCCACCATAGCGCCAATGGCGACAGCAATCCCCCCCAACGACATAATATTGGCGGTTAACCCTTGCAGGGAAAGTGGAATAAAAGCCAACAATACAGCAATGGGTAGGGTGATAACCGCGACCAAAGCAGAGCGTGCGTGCAGCAGGAAAATGGCGATTACAGCGGCGACCACCAACATCTCTTCAATCAGGGTGTTTTTAAGGTTGTCGATCGCGCTGTTAATCAGCTTTGAGCGATCATAAGTCACCACCAGCTCGACGCCCTCTGGCAACCCAGCGCGAATCTGTTCGATGCGCTCTTTAACCCTTTCAATCACCTTTAGGGCGTTTTCACCGTAGCGCATTACCACAATACCGCCGACGGTTTGTCCCTCACCATCCAGCTCGGCAATGCCGCGCTGCATGGCCGGCCCCAAGGTAATATCGGCAACCTGATCCAGGGTTACGGGAATTTTTGCCGCGTTTACCCCAATGACTACTTCTTCCAGATCAGAAACATTGCGGATATAACCGCGGCCACGGACCATATGCTCGTGGCCGGCGATCTCCAGTACCCGCCCGCCAGTGTCGTTGTTACTGCGGCGAATGGCTTCGACCACTTTGCCCAGTGGAACATTAAACATCTGCAATCGATGGGGGTCGATCTGGACTTGATATTCCTTCTCATAACCACCGATAGACGCGACTTCGGCCACACCCTCCACAGAAGTGAGCCAATAGCGCAATTTAAAATCCTGTAGCGCGCGTAGTTCTTGCAGATCTTGCTTGCCGCTGCGATCCACCAATGCATACTGAAATACCCAGCCGACTCCGGTAGCGTCTGGCCCTAAAGTGGGCTGAACATCCTCGGGGAGTTGGTCTGCCACCTGGTTGAGATATTCGAGCACCCGCGAACGGGCCCAATAAATATCGGTGCCGTCTTCAAAAATGGCGTAGACAAAACTGAGCCCAAAAAAGCTCTGGCCGCGGACATATTTGACTTTGGGCAACCCCAGCATAGCGGTGGAAAGCGGATAGGTGATTTGGTCTTCCACCAGGTCTGGACTGCGGCCGGGCCAGTCTGTCATGACGATCACCTGGGCATCGGAGAGGTCCGGGATAGCATCCAGGGGAACACTGATTAGGGCCCGGTATCCCGCCAGGGCGGCAATCGCCACAAGGATCAGCGTGATCCCCGGCTTGCCAGCGCAGGCCCCAATAATACGGGCGATCAGCCCTTTGGGTTCGGTATTTACCACTGCTGTACCCCCGATTTCAGGCGACTCTCTGCCGCGATCAGGAACACGCCAGAGGTGACGATTTTGTCACCTTCCTGCAGTCCGGAGCGAATCACAATACGCTCGCTATCCCCGTAACCGGTGCGTACCTGCACCGGCTCCAGGCGGCCCTGGCCCAGATCACGGAAAACGATACGCTTCTTGCCGGAGATCAGCACAGAATCCCTGGGAACCACTAGCAGATTACCCAGTTTGGCACTTAACATAATGTCCGCGAACAGCCCGGGGCGAAGCTCGCCGTCAGTATTGGGCAGGGTTACGCGCAGCCGCGCACTGCGGTTACTGTGATTTAGAAATGGGTCGATCTGCGTGAGGGTTGCCGGAATTTCCTCGTGGTAGACGTTGGTTAAACGCACCTTGGCCGGCATACCTTTTTCCAGCAGTGGCAGCTGGTCCTCATAGGCGTGGGCTTCTATCCAGACCTGGCTCAGATCGGCAATACGCAGCAGGTTGTCGCCCTTCTGAAAGGCCGAACCCGCGACAATATTCTTCTCAATGATCACGCCACTGGCCGGAGCGAATATCGGTACATAGTCTTGTGCTTTCTGTTGCTCTACCAGCCAATCGATTTGCTCCTCTGAGAGTCCCCAGAGCAGTAGGCGCCGGCGTGCGGCTTTTTCCAGGGAATCGCCGCGGCGGCGCGCTTTCAGGTATTCATCCTGAACGGCCAGAAGCTCCGGGCTGTACACAGAAAACAGCACTTCACCGCGTTTAACTTCCTTGCCCTCAAAGTCGGCATCCAGGTCGCCAATCCAGCCATCGAAGCGCAGGCTGATATCCCGCAGGCGGGTTTCGTCGTAAGTCACCTGACCGTGCAGGTGAATGGGGAGGGCGAATGGCTGTCTTTCAACCGTGCCGGTTTTGATACCGATAGCCTGACGGCGACCACTTTCAACCACAATACTGCCGCTTTGAAGCTCATCATGACTGACCGGCTGCAAGTCCATACCGCAGATAGGGCAGGTGCCTGGCTGTGCAGCTCGTACAGACGGGTGCATGGCACAGGTGTAGTAAGCGGTATCGGAGGCCTCAGGTGCAGATTTCAAGCGCAAACCTTTGCGGTTGGTACTCATATCAAAGGCCAGGTCCACGTGGCGATCGTGGCCGGTAGCCACATCTACCACCATGGGCCATGAGCCCACCATCGCGAGCTCTATCTCCCCCTGAAAAATACCAGGGCTGGTCTCGTTGATGTCCGCTTGGGCGCGCATCGCTGGCATAGCACCCATCGCGGGCATTTCCGCTACTGCGCGAACTTCGGCACCGCTGACTGGACGGTTTTCTCTGTCCCTAACTTCGATGCGAATCTGGTTCTTACCGGCGCGGGGCTGCTGTGGATCAACGGTTACAGCAATCTGGAAGGGGCCGGCAGGTATAAACTCAATATGGTCGGTCACCGCTAATCCAGCTGTTTTCTTCCAATAGAAGGCAGCGCCCGCCGCCGCCAGTAAAAAAACGAAAGAAACCAGGCTCAGCGTTTTTGCGCGGCTCATAGCACACCTCCAAAGACAGAGGGGATCAGAATTTGGGTACCGAGCTCGGTGCTGTGTGGGGTGCCAAGTTGGCTATCAAAGGCACTGCCCATTTCTTTGCTGCTACGGGCAGCAACGGCTTGTAGGGAAATCAAAGGGTTCACTCCTAGAACAATCTTTCTGAAGCCCAACAGCAGCAATGACAAAAGTTGAATGATGCTGCGGGAAATTTCGCGCAAATCAGAGAGAGGGAGTGATCAAATACGCAGGCGTAGAGTGGCTAACCAGGTTCGATTGCCGGGGAAGGTGGAGGCTAGTTGGAAGGGTGTAACCGCCTTGAGCACCGGTGGAGCTAGTATTTGCGGCCACTGGTATGTGGGCGGTGGTGCCAGCTGAGGAAGTTCAAGGCCGAGGAAGGCAGCGGTTAAGGCGACTTCGTGATCATCCAGGGAGGTCTTGAGGGAAACCTGGGTGTCGTATTCACAGCAGTCGACCTCATCGGGCTCTGAGCTGGTAACCATGTGGTCACAACAGCATTCCGCGGCTGGCTCAGGGCTCTCCATCATTTCGCAGGCAAGCACAGTTTGCACCTGGAACATCAGCAGGAGCAAGGCCGCCATAGCAATCAGTTTGGCGCGAAATGTGGAAGAGTAGTGTTTCATTACTAGTAAATCATACACCAGAGATCGGCCACCCGACAAAGTTTCCCAGCAAGATATGACCAACTGGTATTATTAGATCCTCTAAAACTGTGGGGGTTCACGTCTTTCAATACTCGATCACTGATAATTCCGGCACGGTTTATCGCTTTGGCGGAAGGATATTGGCGATAGTTAATGGAATCGCTTATGGCTAATAAAGCCACACGCAACACCGTAAGGGGAGCTCCATGTCATTACTTACCAAAATCTGTTTGCTCCTGCTGATGTTGTTTGCCGCTTCTACTTATGCCGAATCCTCAAGGGCATCCTTGGAGGCATTGTTTGCTGAAACCTATGATCCGAACAGAAAGGTTGATAGTGACTGGGTGCTAAGCAGGGAGCGAAACCTGGCTGCTTGGAAAAGAATGAATGCTGTTCATCAAGCGATTTACTATGGTGAAGACTTATCCTTCCTCAGTAAGTATGGCTTTGAGAAAAAGAAACCATCTTGGTATGAGATTCACTATGCAGATCACCCAGAATGGTTAACTGCATATGATCTACTAGGGGCTTTATCCTCCTTGCACATGTTGCAAAACAATCAAGCTGAACTTTATCAACTTGGTATGAGTGTGGCTGAAGTCCAAAAGTTAAGTCGTTATGTTCTCGCCAATGATCTCTTTGAAATTGAAACCAAGGAACTACTGGATTGTTTACAGGAAGAAGGGGATGCCTACGTTGGTAGATTCCTTCAGGGTGGTGAGGACTTTGCCAATATCTACATCGAACTAATTCATAAATTCAATTTGCGCAGACATCTCGTTAATATAGATTGGGTGATAAAATTGTTTAGCCTGTTTGATTCTGAAGCACAAAGCATTCTATTGACTTATGGTGTATCGAACATTGCCTCCATGAGTGGTATGGGAAATTACAATCTGGATAGGGAAGTTAAATTATTTATGGGATATTTCCTATCCGGCCAGTTGACTGCATCATTGAGAAGTTCTTTAGAGGAACACAGAGAGAAAAGGCAAGCTGAAATAGCTCAGAGAAATACGGTGTTTAATCCCCGAATCGATAGAGCTATGAATAAGTACAGTTGCTCTCCAAAGCAATGTTCGTATCAGAATCCCTGAATATACTGATTAATAGCGATAACTCTGTTATAGCGCTTGTGTGGCTATATTTTGACCATCCAGGCTGTCCGTTTCCCATGGGCTTTGTGGTGGAAATTCTGACATCCATTGTCTCTCCCTAACAGGGCTCAGAGCGATAATTAAAGTTGGTCCCTTTTAACTCCATGGGCCTTAATTTTATAGGGTTACTCAAAGCGACAGAAGGTATCCTCATGTCATCCCTCTCCAAAGCCACCTTACTGCTGCTTTCTTTAGTTACCCCCATCTTTGCTATTCCCACTGTCGCCAGTACTCACCAAGATGCCTTAGCGATACTGTATGCTACGGCCAATGATCTCAATAAGGAAATTGACATCGACTGGGTACTGAGTAGAGAGCGGAATTTGACTGCCTGGATACGAATGAAAGCAGTTCGCCAAGCAAGTTATGATGGTGAAGACTTGTCTTTCCTCCAAAAGCATGGTCTTGAAAAAAAGGGTCCAAGTTGGTATGAAATTAATTTAAAGGATCATCCTGAATGGATAACTGCATATCGATTGCTAGTGCCGTTATCCTCTTTGCGAGGACTGCTTGAACACCAAGTTAAACTTTATGAACTTGGCATGACGGTAGTTGAAGTCAATAGACTCACTGGCTATATCCTTGCCAATGATATTCAGGAAATAACGATCCAGGCGAAATTGGATTTTTTACGGAATGAGGAATCCACCTACGTAAGTAGATTCCTTCAAGGAGGTGAAGACTTTTCTTCTATCTACATAGAATTTAGGGATAACTTTCATGCGCTCTCCCAGACACTAGAAATCGATTGGGCAATAGAACTGTTCAGCATGTTCGAACGCGATGCTCAAGAAATTTTATTGACTTACAGCTTGTCAAAAATTAATTCTCGAATAGGAATGGGGAGAGGGGAGGAGAGCTTGAGTTTGGACGATGAGGTTGAGATGTTTATGGGCTATTTTCTCTCTGGAGGGCTACATGCTTCATTGAGGGAGTCATTGCAGCGTCACCAAGAGAAGAGCCAAGCATACAAAGCAAAAATTAATGTTGAATTTAAGCCTCCAATGGACAAATCTATCAATAAGTGTCACTGTCCCCCAGAACAATGTTTGTAGGCTAATCATTGAATATACTCATTAATAGCGGTAATTCCTGTGTCGCTTATGTGGTCAATTCTTGATTTTGAGTGGTAGTAGCAATGGCTGTAACAAGGATCTGTATTTGTCTTGTCGTACTTCTCATTTCATTGCCTCTTGCGGCAGAAGAAAACACCCCCGCCGCTGAATCCTACGGTCCCCTTACAAAAATGACCAACTTATGGCTCCGGGGTGAAATTAGCAAAAGGCAGATTCGGGAACTGGCGTTAAGAGGGCGCTATGTGAATAGTTCTGATAAAGATAACGCCCATGTATCTTTTTTTCTGGACGAGATGCAGATAGTTGCTCGTGGATCATCAGTGTCTGGGCGATCAGCCCAAATTAATATCCAGGTTAATGAATCTAAGTTTGATCTGGATTATGACCTTGTCTCCATGCACCTCTTAATTAATGGGCATGGCAGTGGGCTATCGAATGAGCAGAAATTTCTTCTGATTGTAATGAGCTATCGATTGGCAGCTGAGGGGTGGAGTAAATCTTTGGGAATAGACCAAATGGAGAAGAGCCTGATCTATAACACTCTAAATTACCTCTCCGAAATGCCGGCAGACTACAAGATGTGGGGGATGGCTAAGGAGATTAAATATCCTTTACATTAATAATAGAAGCGGACAATTTTTAAGTCTGTGGTGATAATCTAATCGTTATATAAATTGCCATTGATAAGATTGTGATATCCAAGGTCTTGTATGGACAGCGGAAGTGGCAATTTTTGTATTATGGTGATGCGCGCTCGACAGATTTCAAATATTTTTTCTAACCGATCTAAAAAAACTATTAGTCCAGTCGTCCCAAAAGGAGTGTTAACCGGCTAATTTTTTAAGTTGGTATGTCTGGTCAATAAAAGAATAATACTTTTAAGTGGTTCAATCTTGTGTCAAACCTACACTGGCATTAACCTGCTCTATTTTTGCTTAAAAGGATGTGCATGCCAGCCCGAATTTCACAATTGGATTTGCTGAGAGGAATTGCCATATTGGGCATTCCTTTTATGAATATGGTTAGTTTTTCCATGCCCATGGCTGCCTATTTGAACCCTAAAGCGTATCTGGCAGATGGACCACTTAATGATCTGATTTTTATTTTCTTACATATATTTGCCGATCAAAAATTTATGGGACTTTTTGCCATGCTTTTTGGAGCGGGTATTATCCTTCTTGCGGAGAAGCGATTAAACCAGCAAAAATCTGCCGCTAAGATTCATTACAGCCGCAACTTTTGGCTACTGGTTATAGGCTTGCTCCATGCGATCTATATCTGGGAGGGCGACATACTGACAGTATATGCGCTTGTTGCTATGGTGCTTTATATATTCCGTGGACTGCGTGGAAGTTGGCTCATTACACTGGGAACTTTGAGTTTAATAGGCGCTGTACTGGTTTCAAACTATACCGGTGTGGTGTTATCCGGGCTCAGTGGGGAAGCTAAATATATAGTCTCAGATATCTTCGCACCTGATACAGCACAAATTCAAAGGGAAGTTGCGGCCTATACAGGTGGTTTCTGGGAGTTGGTCAATCACCGATTCGCAGCTGAAGATAGCGATGCAGATATGGAGGCGAATATCGTGATGCTATTTTTCAGTTTGTCGTTTATTTTGAAAATCGCCGCGATGATACTAATAGGTATGGGACTCTATAAAGTTGGTATCTTACGTGGTGAGGCAAGCCCTGAGACCTATAAAAAGATGGCTGTTGTCGCAACACCCATTGGTTTGATCCTTACTGTATTGGGTTTAGTTTGGAACTACAGCAATGATTGGGAGATTAATCACTACTTCTTATATGGCGATGCATTTAATCTGGTAGGGGCTACCTCCACCAGTATCGGCTATGTTGGCTTGGCCTGTCTCTGGTATCAGAGTAATACACATCTGTGGATTAAGAATAAAATACAACAGGTTGGCCGAATGGCATTTACCAATTACCTCGCTCAGTCTTTGATTGGTGTGTTTATATTTTATGGCTTTGGAATGGGGCTATATGGTGCGCTGACAAGAGTAGAAGTTGTTGGTGTTTGTATTGGTCTTGTCCTATTTCAGCTCGCTTATTCTGATTTGTGGCTGAAAGTTTTCCGTATGGGGCCTTTAGAGTGGTTTTGGCGGGCACTAACCTATCTGAAGCTTCCACCGATCTTTAGGGAGAAGTCGCTCCAGACTGCCGGTAGGGGAGCTTAATTAGTCTCATTTGAATAGTGAAAGGACACGTCAGCTAGGGCAGTAACAGGTGTTAAGGCTCAGAGAAGAAAAAGCAGCTCAAACTAATCAGATATCCAAATCGCAGAAGTAGAGGGCCGGCTACAATCAAAGATGTGCAACATCACGCAAATAGCGCCGGTTTTAACTACGGGTGCAAGCTGCTGGTGAGGCAAATCGGCCGGTGACTTAGCCTGCAAGACAATCAAGCATGTCCTTACTGTATCTCCTGGGCCGATAGCAGATCGCTGGCGGCCAGTATTTTATCGATGCAGTCGTATTCATTGTGGGCATATCCTATTCCGGACTTGGCCTTGCCATATTTGTACTGGAGCAGAGTATCAGCAGAAGATTCCCTACTGGGTTGTTGCATGCATTTTGGTATCTCTGTCTTTCAATCTCTTTTCTTACCAGCTATGCGCAAATTGTGTGCGGGCGCATTGGAACGGGAGGTGTAGATGCAGGCAAGTTGGGGCTCTAGTTTCAAAGGCACTGGCACCATAAGAAATGCAACGGTCCCTGCCTGTGTCTTGCGCGACCCTGGCAATTCTGAGCTATCGGATCTTGTTTCCTGCGATTTGGTATTTCGTGACGGAACGCTGGTCCAGGTTGCTCCAGCGGCCAGTCTGCCAGAGGCGTCAGGTGGGCTCGACCTGGATAACGGCTTGGTCCTACCGGCTCTTGTCGATCTGCATACCCATCTGGATAAAGGGCATATCTGGCCGCGTGCATCCAATCCCGACGGCACTTTCATGGGGGCGATGCAGGCGGTTGACAGGGATCGGAGTAAAAATTGGTCAGCAGAGGATGTTCGGGTGCGTATGGAATTTGGGCTGCGTTGTGCCTATACCCATGGCACGGCCGTCATCCGGACGCACCTGGATAGTTCGCCGCTGCAAGATGAGATCACCTGGCCGCTCTTTTGCGAGATTCGCACCGAATGGGCGGGCCGAGTTGAACTTCAGGGCGTGTGTTTGTTTGGCATCCATCGCCTTGCTGCAGACGATCAATATTTAGGGCGCATTGCGTCTAGGGTGCAAGCTGCTGGGGGCATCTTGGGAGCAGCGACCTACATGGTGCCCGATCTAGATCGGTATCTTGAAGCGATGTTCCGTGCGGCTATGGAGCATGCGTTGGACCTCGACTTTCATGTCGATGAGACGCTCGACCCATCCGGAATGACCTTGCGCCACATCGCGGAAACAGCTCTGCGCATGGGCTTTCAGGGGAAAATTGTGTGCGGGCACTGCTGTACTTTATCGGTACAGCCTGATGACGAGGTAGACCGTACGCTGGACCTGGTGGCTAAGGCGGGGATCGCGGTCGTGACTCTGCCGGTGAGCAATCTTTATCTTCAGGACCGGGTAATGGGCCGGACTCCGCGCCGCCGGGGTGTCACGCTGTTGCATGAAATGCGTTCCCGTGGAATAGATGTTGTTGTTGCTTCGGATAATACACGGGACCCCTTTTGCGCCTACGGTGACCTCGATCTGATTGAAGTCTACGCTCAGGCGACTCGCACTCTGCATCTGGACCATCCGGTTGGAGACTGGGTTCGGTCAATAACGACCACGCCGGCGGATATAATGGGGGTTTCTGCCGGCTGGATTGGGGCCGGTGAGTCGGCAGATCTGCTTCTCTTTCGTGCGCGCAATTGGAATGAACTCCTTTCACGCCCAAATGGTCCACGGCATGTGCTGCGCGCAGGGTACAGCATTGACAAGGACTTGCCGGATTTCCGCGAACTGGATCATCACATGCACATGGGAGCGCAACGCCCATGACTGACATCTCCGCTTTGAAAGCGAATCTCGACGGTATCAAGGTCGAGGATGATCCACGGATAGTGAGAAAAAAGAGCCGGGATTTCTTTTGGTATTCCCCGATCCTCAAGGAGCAGCTTGATGGTGTGACCGGTGATCTGCTTGTCAGCCCGAAAAATGTTGACGAGGTTATTCGCGTTCTAAAAGTGTGCTACGCCGCGGACATTCCGGTGACAGCTCGGGGGGCGGGTACCGGCAATTATGGTCAGGCCATGCCACTTTCCGGTGGCGTTGTCCTGGATTTGTCGGAAATGGATGCTGTCAAGGATATTAAACCAAGCGTTGTTGTTACCGAGCCTGGAGCCGTTATGGCGGATATCGATGCCCAGACGATATCCCGGACCGGTCATGCCCTCCGCATACATCCCTCCACCTACCGTATCGCGACCATCGGAGGATTTCTTGCAGGGGGGGCTGCGGGGGTCGGCTCGGTGAATTGGGGAGGGCTCAGGGATCTAGGTAACGTCATCCGTCTGCGGATGGTAACCATGGAGGCGGAGCCACAGGTTCTGGAGCTGACAGGAAGCGATGTCCAAAAGGCTCTACACGCTTACGGTACGACAGGCATCATCACCGAGATCGAAGTACCGCTGACAGAAGCTTATGACTGGATCGATGTGCTCGTCGGGTTTGATGATTTTATAAATGCGATCCGTTTTTCTGAAGAGCTTGCCAACATGGATGGCCTTTTGACAAAAGATATCGCTACGATTGAAGCGCCGTTGCCCCATGACTATTTCTTACGGCACAAAAAATTTATCCGCAAGGAACAGTCCGTTGTTGTGCTCATGGTGGCAGCGTTTGCCATGGGGGCATTGGATGGGCTCCTGAGCCGATCGCCGGGTGCTGAGATGTTGTACCGCTCCGATAGGGCAACCGCTGAAGATATCACGCATTTACCGCCGGCTTATGAACTCACCTGGAACCACACAACCTTGCGTGGCCTAAGCGTTGACCCATCGATTACCTATCTTCAGGTCCGTTATCCTGATATGAACCCACTTGAGACCGTCGGCAAGTTGCAGAGCATATACGCTGAAGAGTTGCCCGGCCACCTGGAGTTTATTCGCTACAACGGACGCCTAGTTCCCATTGGTCTACCCTTTGTTCGCTTCACGGATAAAACCCGGCTTGATGAAATTATCAAACGGCATGAAGCGCTCGGGTGTACGATTTTCAATCCGCACCGATTCACTCTGGAAGAAGGGGGGATGAAGCAAATTGACCCGGTGCTGCTTGCATTTAAAAGGCAGACAGACCCCAAGGGGCTACTCAATCCGGGTAAGATGATCGCCTGGGAGCATCCAGACTACAAGTTCGATAGTGATCAGGGGTTTTTGTTTCCAGGCTTACAGCGTTCATGAACTTGTATCATTCACCGGGGCCTGAATCGCCAGCACCAGTCTATGCCTATATTGCCATATTTATATAGCGGTATAATTTTTGAAATCTATGGTGCACTAAGAGCTAATATCCCTAAGGTCCCAGGGACGTGACTGTTTTTTTTGGTTGGTAAGATGATTTATTTATTCGGGTATAAATAGGATGTGTAAATTTAGTATTATTCCTTTTCATTTTTATTGAGCCATCTAATAATCGAGATATGTTCGTCATCTCCAATTGTTGTCATACTCTGATGGTTCCTATTGTGAATCTTGACTAAGTCAATATTATCTTGGCTTAAGCCTTTGTAGTCGGAGTAAGGAGCGATTCGATCTGTATCTGAGGATATTAAAAGTATTGGAATTTTAGATGATTGGATAAGGGGGATTATATTTGTATCCTCCAGGTTAATATTATTTTTTTTCAAGACTAAACTGGCGCCTTTGCGAATATCTTGTTCCGGAATGATTTTGCTAAGTATTGGATGTGTGACTTTAGAGTGATTATATAAGGCTTGATCAAATTGGGGCATTGGGGCTAATAAAATAACTCCACTGATATCCGTTCTCAAATTTGAGATATATGTAGCGGTTAGGGCACCCATTGAGTTCCCAACAATATAAAAATTATCCTTCTTAATAATATCTTCTTCAATGAGGTTGTTAATAAAAGGGTTGATGAGCTTGCTATCATAAACTCCATATTTCTTAATCCCACCTGATTCACCATGGCCGAGGAGATCTGGAACAACAACGTGATAACCTAAGAAACGAAAATATATTGCCGAGTTCAACATGAATTCTTTGGATACCCGAAATCCGTGTAATAATATTACCGTTCCAGAATATATCCTTGTTAAAGAACTCTTATTCAAGTTCATGCTGGCAGTACTTTCACTGCCATTTGCTTCAAATGTAACAGAGTATTGTAAATTTTGATCTATTAAAGGAGGTCCATGATAATAGCTTATACAGATGTCATCCTTCACAAAGCAATATTTATCTTTCTTAAAACCATGTTTTATAATTCTTTCAATGGTTATTATCTCATCAAATGGGAAGCATTTAGAGCTTTCTATAAAGTTGGCAATCATTTGAGAACATACAGCACGTATAGGGCGTAACAGTAGGGTTGAGAATAGCACTGACAAATTAGCTATGGACTTCATTTCTATGTTTCCTATGCTGTATCTTTAGTGCTTGACTGAAATCTACAAATTGATATCGTCTGCCTGAATAATAGGCGGCACCTTGTTAGTTCTTTTGACCCTCATCAGCCTTTCAACCCGTTTTGTGCTAAAGGCTCCAGGGTATTGCTGGACTACAGATGCCAAGTTATGAATCTCAACTAGAATTCGTTTTCGAACTATGTCGGATTCTGTAATACCGGTATAAGCTAAAGTAAGTTCGCTTGCAGATTTACGTGTTTCCCCGCTTTTTGTGAGAATCAGCTGCGCCTCCTCAACACCATCCTCTTCTCTAGCGATAGCAAGTATGTTCCTAACGCTAAAAATCGCACTACAAAGACTCACATCATCGTCCGCGCGCCCCTCAATCAGCAATGCATTTGGCTGACCACATGGGCAAGTGGCGTGCCGAATCAAATCCCCTAACCGATAGCGTATAACTGGTACTGTCCAGCCATCGCCAATACGTGTGAGTAGGGCCCCGTGATCGTCGGGTTCAATCAATTGATCCGCTAAAAGGTGGTAAGTATCCCGATCACACTCGGGCCCGTTAACAGCGATGCTGTTGGTCTCCACCGAACCGTAGTCACACCAGAAGCCGGCATTTGGAAAGGCCATACGCACCGTATTAAACTTTTTCTCGGTCCAGGGTTCCGCCATCCAAATAATTGTTTTGATGTTCAGTTTGCAATTGCCATCAAGGATGCCCTGGGCGAAGTCCGCTAATCCTGTGGGAGCTCCAGCAAGGGCATTAATCTCTATCTTGCGAAATGTCTCCAGCCAAGCGCCTGTTTCAGTGGGAGTAAAGGGCCCTACAGGTGCGGTGATAGCTCTGCTTTTTTCGGCGAGAGTTTGAATAAAGTAGTGGGCACCCCATAGGCGGCCGGGGTTGAAAAGGTTGAGGAGTACATCGCCAGGCCCAAGTGGTTTCCACTGTTGTAGAAGTCTCTGTGTTGCCTGATGGAAGGGCGTATAGGCCAGCTTGGGGTTTCCTGTGGTACCACCGCTGGACATTAATATAGCGCCCTCTGTTCTTGCCAAGGCTTTGGAGATTTTTAAGATTTCTTTCGGCCCACTGATAGGTAGGTCTTCAATCCGGTTGGCGTTTGGGGGCACACTGAGCCCCCCCTGTACAGATATTGATCTGGCATGGTGTAACAGCTGGCTCCAATCTAAGTGTCCGATGGTCATGGGGAGCTCCGTGCTTTCATTTCTTTATTGACTTGCCCGATGGATGGCCATGGTTATGAATGCATCAGCTAGGGCTTTTGCGCTGAAATGACTGAGAAATAGCCGAGTGCTTTGTCGCTTTGCGGATTTTTAAAGCCGGCTTTAGTGAGCATTTGGTATAGCTCCTTTTCGGAATATAACCGTGAACCATGATTCATAAAAAGATGGAAGCTAAATAAGCTCGGTGTAAGCTGGCTTTCATCTAGGAGCATGTCATGAATAAAGATAAAACCCTCTTTGGGCAGTAGAGAGAAGGCCTTACTCAGTAAGGATTCACAGATAGCTTCTTGCCAGTCGTGTAGTACATTGCTAAAGCAGAGGCCGTCAAAGCCCGTGGGCCACTCAGCGCTGAATAGGTCCCCCTTTGCAATGGTTATTTGCCGAGTTTTGTTAAATTTTTGTACATACTCCTTGGCAATTTCACAGACTGGGGCAAGATCAAAGAGTACAGCAGTGCGATTTGGATATGTTTCACAGAAGGCTAGGGCGATAGTCCCTGAGCCGGCACCAGCATCAAGTAAGGTATCAACCTGTTTGAAAATACCGTCTGAAGCGGCTTTAACTGCAGAGGCGAAACCCTGAGAGTGCATTAGATGAGTAAACGCCGCTGCCGATTCATTATCCATTTCATCGTTTTGCCACATATCGGTTACTGAACGCCCCTTACACTCTAATTCATATTCCCGCTTAAGGCTGGTTATAATTTTCTTGTCCAAATGATTGATATCGTAAATAGCAAAGGGGTCCAGCAAGACTTCCCCCCAATAATATAAACTGTTCTTATCTAAATAATTTTTTGCCAGCTCAGTGTTCTCATACTGGGCCAGTTCCATTTTGATATAACCCAGGTGATTAAGAATCAAAAGATATTGCTCAACACCCTTGCTACTAAGTTGCAGTGCCTGAGAGATCTTGTCGCTAGTGTTGTAGCCCTTGTCTATCAGGCCGTAAATATCAAGTTGAGCGGCAACCTTCAGACAAGCAAAGGTGTAGTTGCCCATCAGGCGATCCCATAAGGGGGTGTCTGAGGAGGTGGGCGCCTTTATATACATGCTCTACCTCACTATTGTCTTTATAAATATCTTTAACACGAAGGGTTACACTCTAATATGTGTAGAAGTGATTTATATATTGATTTGTCGCTTAACTTCTATTTTTGTCACCTAAATGAACTCTAAGGTTTGTTTGTCTTTTCGCTTTGGTTTAGGTCTATTTGTTAGCTCTTTTGCTTTTAGAGTAATAGTAGATCTCCAGTAAAGCACTAGGATGTCGCGATTTTGTACCAGTATAGGGCTGTGTGGAGTGGTTATGATTAGAGATTTTTTGCTGGAGATGAAAAAAACTTTTAGGGCTGATCAAGTTGTATCTGAGCAGGATGAAATAGCACAGCATATTGAAAATGTTACATCATATAACGTAGATGTTCCTTTAATCTTATATCCTGAGTCTGCTGAGGAAGTTCGACAGATAGTCTTATATGCAAATAAATTTAAAGTTTGTATACAGCCTTTTAGTACCGGAAAGTCCTGGGGCTTTGGTTCAAAATTATCAACGCAGGGTGATCTAATACTTGTTGATCTTCATCGAATGAATAAGATTATCGAAGTAAATGAAGAGTTTGGCTATGCAGTTATTGAGCCGGGAGTGACACAGTTTCAACTTTTTAATTACCTCAACGAGACTGGCTCAAAGTATTTTTCAGACACAACAGGCTCTGCAAAGGATACAAGTATAGTAGGCAACGCTCTAGACAAAGGGGTGGGGTACAATATGGAGCGATATAAGCAACTTCTTAATCTGGAGGTTGTTCTAGGGGATGGGAGAATATTTAAGACGGGATTTGGGCATTATGCAAATTGTAAAGCAACTAATACCTTTCCGGAAGGAATAGGGCCATCATATCTTCGGATTTTTTTGCAATCAAATTTTGGAGTTGTAACACGTGCAACAATAGAGTTGAGGAGAAGGCCTGAAAAAAAGTGCATGTTTTTGACGGTTTTAAAGGATGAAAGTTACCTGGGTGATGCAATCAATGCCCTCAAAGGAATTAAACAACTTGGGTTGGTTAATTCTATTACTCATTACTATGAAAATGTCAGGGTTAAAAATGGTCTGGCTCCTGTAATGTATCAAGATCTTAAGGGGCAGGGTGTTGATATAGATCGTGAGAGCTTGATGGGATTTCTGAATCGATACTCATTTGGTGCAGGTGTAATATTTTCAAATATCAGTGGTACCAAATACCAGATAAAAGCAGCAAAAAAAGAGTTGAAGAGGTTGAGTCCTTGGGGTATTACTTTTTATGTAACGGATAGGTTGATTAACTTAGGATTGTATACCTCCAAGCTTGTCGGCTGGAAAAAAATGAACTCTTTTATTCATTGTAATGCAGGCTTTTATCGTATGGCATTGGGTGAGCCAAGTGATCGACCTATCATGAGCATTTATTGGCCGGCTCAAACGGAACTTCCTGAAGGATGGGAGAATCCGGATCACACTGACATTGGTATGCATTTCATTCTTCCAACAGTGCCCATGAATGTTGAATATGTTCAGCAGGCAAACTCAATTGTTCGCAAAGTAAATACACATTACAGTAAGGCTCAAGCAAGTTATGCATTTGGCCTTGTTGATGACAAGACAACTCATTTCAGTATATCAACGCACTTTATACGTACCGATAAAGTAGCGCGAGAGGA
Organism: Microbulbifer mixtoriginis (SeqCode); assembly: GCF_052467235.1. Classification (NCBI taxonomy): domain Bacteria; kingdom Pseudomonadati; phylum Pseudomonadota; class Gammaproteobacteria; order Cellvibrionales; family Microbulbiferaceae; genus Microbulbifer; species Microbulbifer mixtoriginis (SeqCode). The sequence continues at coordinate 4,496,090 of NZ_CP174305.1, forward strand.
ATCGCGATCCTTGGCAAAGGAGCTTAATGAAGAATTCATTAAGGCCGGCTTCCATCCTAACCGTCTGTTTGTTGATTTTATGGATCTTGTAGTTGATCCTGATGATATTTTTTGGCAGGTCACAAGGGATATTAAGAAGGTTTTCGATCCAAATGGCGTTATTGCACCTGGCCACTACAATTTAACTTGATACGGTTATGGTAAATATTGGTGAAAGCTTTTAAGTTCGTAATGTGGCCGTTGAAATTTATATTGTAAGCAATTTTAACTTTCCCCCTTTGGTTTGAGAGTGTAAGGGTTATTTAAATGTTTACTGAGGAAAGATATCGGCAGTATATTCGTGATTTTAACTCTACTTTCACTGGAGGAGTTAGCCTGGGTGATTTCTTTGGTAAGTATTACGAAAAGAGTGCAACTTTTGAGTATGTTCCTCAAGCTCGTAAAAATATTGGGCGCGACCAAATTCTGGCCTTCTGGGAGGGCGTTGCAGAAAAAATGCAGGAGGTGATTCTAAGTCATACTCATTTCTTGGCGGATGAAAAAACTGTAGCTTCTGAAGCGCCGATAGATTTCCTCTGTAAAGAGGATCTTGAGTGGAATGGCATAACTTATAATGCCGGCTCAAAATTCAGGCTTATGATGTGTGCTTTTTATGATGTAAGTCCAAGCAACAAGTTTTCGTATGTTAGGGTATATTCGATATATAATCCGGGTTATAAGCCTGATGAGTAAAATTTGTTTGCTCGCAATTGTTCAGCTAGGATACTAGTTCGATGTTAAATGGTTTGTTTAGGCCCAACAAGTGGGCCGTAGCTTTTGAATTTTTCAAGAGTCAGTCAATAGTAACCACAACTTTGCCCATAGCTTTACCGCTACTCAGCCTTGCGTGAGCTTTGCCAATCTCCTTATAGCCAAAGGATGATTCGTCGAGTACGGGTTTGACATCACCCTTTTCTACAATAGATTTAAGGGCTTTTAAGATGGTCCCATGGTCTTTGCGCCCTTGATTATGGATCATGGGGATCAGCATAAAAACGACATGCAAAGAAAGGCCTTTAAGGTGGGCCGTTGTTAAGTCAAGCTCAACCATAGCAACAGTTGATATCACATGCCCATTGAGTGTGGCTGCTTCGAATGATTTTGCCATGTTAACGCCACCCACAGAATCGAATACGATATCAAAGCCTTTGCCATCTGTATGTTCTTTGACGTATTCCTCGACCGATTCTTTTTTGTAGTTGATTGGTGTTCCACCGAGCTTTTTGATTAGAGCCATTTGAGGCTCACCGGCTCCTGTTGAAAAGACCTCGGTGCCAAAGTGACGGGCTAATTGCAAGGCAATATGCCCAACGCCCCCCGAACCACCATGAACAAGGACTTTCTGACCCGCTTTAATACCGGCACGTTTTAGCCCTTCATACGCGGTAATACCAACCAGTGGTAAAGCTGCTGCTTCTCGCATGGTTAAATTTGTGGGCTTTAATGCGATCAGGTTGGCATCCGCAATCATATATTCGGCCAGGGTGCCCGGCAAATCTGCTAAACCACCGGCACAACCATAGACTTCATCGCCAACCTTATAGTCACTGGCACCTTCACCAACCTCTTCAATCGTACCAGCGAAATCCATGCCTAAGATGGCGTGGAGAGGTGGAGAGAAGGGCAGTTCCGTGCCCATTTCTCGGATCATCGTATCGACGGTGTTAACGCTGGTTGCTGCAACCTTTACCAGTACATGCCCAGCCTTAATTGTTGGCTTTGCTACATCGGCTTCTTCAAATACATCTGGACCGCCAAAGGCATTTACTATCATTGCTTTCATTTTTAATTCTCAAATATCACGGGTAATAATGGTAGCTAATCAGGATTTTGGACTGATTATCAGGGCGAATTACTAATAATCAGCCCTTAGAATAAATAGATTCTATTTTTCTATGAGAAAAAGAAGCCTTTCAAAGGGTTAATTGATGTTCTGTACTTGCATGACCAGTTCACTCCAATTACGTTGATTTTCAATATCGTGCTCTAATCCCTGCTCATCAGCGATCGAAAACCGCTTCAGTGCAGGTGTTTTACTGGTCGCTTGATATAACCAGTAGGCTTCAGCCTTCAATGCTTCATCTATGGGCTTGTCGATGGACTCATATACAGCCTGTTTACAGGCATTGATAGATTCAGCAGGAAATTGAGAGATTCTCTTTGCTAGTGAATCTACATATTCACCGATTTCATCAGGGTCCAGTGCTTTGTTAATTGTGCCTAGCCTCTCCGCCTCATCCGCATCGAAGTCTTGAGCACTTAGAATGATCTCTAATGCTCTCCCTAACCCGGTCTGGCGAGCCATCCGAGATGCGCCACCACCGCAGGGCAGTATTCCCATACCAACTTCCATTTGCATAAACTTAAATTTGCCACGTGCGGCAAAACGCATATCCATTGCCAGCGCCAACTCGTGGCCGCCGCCTCGAGCAAAGCCTTCTAGTTTGGCAATGGTTGCCTGTGGAACTTTACTAATTCGCTCACAAACCGCTTGTAAATCGAGTAACTTAACTTCATCTCGGGATATTGCCTCATCAGACATATCCTTTAAGAGCTCGGTGTCATAGTGGCAGACCCAAATTTCAGGGTTTGCCGATTGAAAAACTACCACTTTGGTATTGCGATCCCGTTCCAGGCGCATAGCTAAACTGTTAAGGTCCGCCAGCATTTCTTGCCCCTGGACATTCACTGGCCCAAAATCAAATGTGACCGTTAAAATGCCTTCCTTTTGAGCGGTTGAGAATGTAGTAAAGCCTTCATACTTCATCATTATGTCCTTTTAGAGGGGGAAGGTATTGATTGTTTAAGTTACAGGTTATGCTTTAGGGGATTTGAGCCCCTAACTCATTAGCAACGCTTTCAATTTCTAAAATAAGCAATTCATTCTTTGCCTCATCAAGAGCATCGGGGTGTGGCTGAGACCAATTGCCCAGGTCGTTATCAAAGTACTTGCCGGTAGCACTGGAGAATTCATCACTAAGAGCTGCTCGAACCAATACATCAGCACCAATACCTATATCTCTCCCAAGCGAGCCATAAGCCTCTTTCACCATTTTGCTGCCCAAGAATGATGCGGGGTTAATGGCAATGAATGCTGGGGCTTCATTGCCAAGGGATTTGGATAATTGGAATGTCCACATCGTAATAGCCAATTTACTCTGGGCATAAGCATCACTATCAGAGAGGAGTTGCTCACCTTTAAGCGCTTCCAGATTCACAGGCGCCTGGGCGGCAGAGGATAGATTGATGACACGGCCACTACTATTGAACAGAGTTAAAAGGTGCTTGGTTAATATATATGGTGCAATAGTATTTACGATAAAACGAATATCGTACCCTGAGTCTGTAACTGGATTGGGTATTTTAAGTACACCAGCATTGTTTATTAGTACGTCAATATTTGAATAGTGACTTTTAACTTTTACTGCCAGTGCCTCAACTTCAGATAGGTTAGTGAGGTCTGCCAGAAAAGTGTCTATTGTGGTTTTAGGGTAATCTTGTGAGATGCTTTTCTTTACCTTTGCCAATTTAGACTTGCTTCTGCCATGCAACAGTAAAGTATGGCCTTTTGACGCTAATAGCTTTGCCGTTTCCAGTCCAATACCATCTGTTGCGCCTGTTAGTAAAATTGTCTTCGTCATTAATTATTCCTATCCTTTCAACTCTGGAAGAATATTTGTAGCAATCTGTTGAAGTGTTTCTTGTACGTCTCGTTTATTAAAGCGTAGATTAAGCGCAATATGATTAATGCCAATTGCCGCTCTTGACTTCAAATACGCAGCTAATTGATTGATGCCGATGCGAAACCCCAAATGTATTGGTTGTGGCGGACAATCAGGGTCGTCAATAACATCAATATACAGTGGCTCCATAACTGGCTTGGCAGGGACCCCTTCTTCGCAGATGTTTTTTCTTAGTTGTTTAATAAAATGCTTCTGCTCTGTAAGGGGCCTGGGATATTTAATCCATCCGTCGCCATTGCTCGCTAGCCAATCTGGGGCCTGCTGGGAAGACCCTGTTATTAGTAACGGCAATTGTTGGCCATAAGGCTTTGGCAAAAGGTCCACTTCGCCAGATACTGCCCCAAGGCGATTCTCAAAATGAGGGTAGGGGGCTGTTATTTTTCGAATGTATTCGTAACTCTCACGAAAAATCTCCCCCCTATCCTTATAAGGAACATTCATCGCTGGATACTCTTCAGGGCGATCACCGCTGGTAATGCCAAGGATAAGTCGCCCTCCGGAGAGTTGATCAACCGAGGCAGCTGCTTTTGCAACGTGTGCCGGGTGACGTAATGGCAAAATAAGACTCGCTATGCCGAGGCTAATCTTTGAAGTAGCACCTGCAAGTAATCCAAGATAGACGAAAGGATCAAACACTTGCCCGGCATCACCAAATGAAGGCACATTGAACGGCACGTCTCTTAGCCAAACGGCGCTAAAACCTAGCTCCTCAGCGAGTTGAACTCTCTCAATATGATCTGCCATAGTTGGCACAGAGGTTGTCGAGTAGTTTTCAATAGGGACGACTAGGCCTATAGAAAGTCGTCCAGGTTTAAATACGCTATTGAAGCCAGTATTGATTTCGGGAAACCAAGCTTTTCTATCTCTTTGGTCAGAAGTCACTAAACATCCCCTTCAACATAGTTGACACAGCGGGTTATGGTTGTTGGCATTGCCATGTCCTTTGCACAATTGGGTTCAGTTGGCTCATATCCCATAAATGTTCTGAAGAGAGAAAATACCTTCTATTGATCTCTTCTAATCACGAACGAACTTCCTGTTATTGCTTAGCTACAAGACCTTTTGAGGGCAACTACTCAACAGCTGGGCAAAGCCTAATTCATTGGTTATTGCGAATAAATGAGGTATAAATGGATTCAGAATTCTGATTTTGGATATAATTGGTGGATACGAACGGAATAAGGCTCTTTGTACTGGCTGCTGACCTGCTCAATATCAGTTCCGCAGGGCGTCAGCTTGGGTTGGCTCCATCAGTAGCCAGTGCGCGCCTGTCAAAGCTTGAGGTTCAATTAGGGGCGGATCTATTCCATAGATCCACTCGGAAGGTCACTTTATCGACAGAAGGAGCCGAATTCCTTCCCTATGCTAGAGAGATCCTTGCCCAAGAAGATGCTGCCTTGGCAGCCCTGGGTAAAGGCAGTTCAAATGTGAGTGGAACGCTAAGATTTGCGGCTTCAAGCACATTTGTACAGCGCTTTGTAGCACCAATACTGCCTGAATTTCTTGAGCGATATCCCGGTGTGAATGTGGAGCTTAAGCTATCTGATACACAAGTTAACCTAATCGAGGGAGGCTTTGACTTAGCCCTACGCAACTATGCCGTAGAAGACAGTAGTCTTATTGGACGTAAACTTGCGGAAGACAAGAGAATCCTGTGCGCTTCCCCCAGCTACTTAAAGAAATACGGTGCTCCAAATACGCCTGAAGATCTCATTCGGCACCAGCTTTTGGTGTTTATGAATTCAAAGCCCAGAAAGCTGATATCTGAAAGTGATAAACAAGCTGGATCATTTCCTCCACCGAAAGGCAAGTCTCGAGTAATTTGTGATGATGGCGCCAGCATGCGTATAGCCGCAAAGGCCGGGGTTGGGGTTTGTATGAGTTCGTTATGGAATATTTATTCTGAATTAGAAGAGGGCACACTGGTTCGGGTACTTCCGGATTACAGAATTGATGACCAGGCAGCGATTTGGCTTGTCTACCCTAAATCTAATGTACTCACTTCAAAAGTCAGGGTGTTTATTGATTTCCTTGTTGAAAAGATTGGTATTTCAGCCACCTGGGCAAACCTGAAATCCCAATAAAGTATCCCTCACATTATCTAGTCGTTCCATAACTGGAGAGATAAATTTTATAGAAAATTGAGGCTGGAACTGTAAATTTTACGCTGTAAATAAGTGGAAGTTTTAGTAGAGATGTAAGAAAGGAATTGTTGCCCGCTAAAAATACAACAACTCCCTTCTTCAACTAGAGCACAAATTATTGTGTCTTTTGGGGTGACGCTCAGTGGTGCGTTAATCCTGAACTCCGGCTAGCCTCAAATAAGAACCAAGATCGCCTTTCAGCCTGATCAATATACTCCTCCAGTATGCTCGCAGTTGCAATGTCACGATGCTCATCGCAAAGCTCATGGACTTTGCGCATATTCGCAATCATTTGCTGATTGTCTTCGGCAAGTTCCGTGAGCATATCTTGTGGGTCTACATAATCCGCATCATTATCTGAAGATCGTTGTAGTTTGGCGATCTGGCCAATGGAGCGAAGTGTGGTTCCCCCCAGTTTACGCACACGCTCTGCCAAAACATCGGTCATCTCAAAAATTTGACTGGCCTGATCATCAAACAGTAGATGGTAGTCCCGGAAGTGCGGACCGCTCACGTGCCAGTGAAAATTCTTCGTTTTCATGTATAAGCCAAAGGTGTCTGCCAGTAGTGTATTGACAGCAGTAGTAATGCTACTCCTAGCGTTCTCGCCTAAATCAGTTGGAGCCTTAAGTCTGGCTTGATCCTTTGCGCTTACTTGTTCACTGGTTGCTTTTCTCATAGGAAGCCTCGTAAAGTTATGGCAAGGGGGAGAGCCAGAAGAGTAGATATTATCTTGGCATTAGATTAGACGCCTGTAGGGCGACTGGCTAGTCAATACCGGGTCACTCTGAGACATGCGCCTTCGTTCCCGCACAATATTTAGCAGGCGTCTGGTCTAAACCAAAAGCCTTCATCAGCTGCCTGCTTGCCCCAATATAGGACCCTACTGTTGCGCCTGACCAATAGCCGGTATCACAAGTCAACGTAACGCAGTCTCCTCCAAAAGTTACAAAAGGCTGATCACGTACTATTTTGCATGTGCAAATGGCCTTGAGTGGATTCATTGGGTCGACAATACAGGGTTGATCCAGGCAATCCGCCCAAGGGTTACCTTCTGGACAGGAAAGCACTGGTTTAGTAGGTGCCTGAGCGAAAGAAAAAGTCGATAAGACTTTTTTTACACCGGTCGAGTTAGTTACAGGAATCCGGGCTTTACATGCTGACATCCCGAAGTTTAAACCCTTGTTAACATCACATTGGCAAATTGCATTTGAATCCGGATTTCTAGGGTCCGGGATACAAGGGGCGGAAGTGCATAAGACATATTCATTACTACAAATATTGCCTTCACTACTTTGAGGAGGCTTAGGCTTACCTTCTTCAGCCGCTGTGTTAAACCCTACAAAGGCAAGAGCAATCAAAATCATTATGAATAAGAATGAATACTTCTTCATGCACATCTCCTTTATGAATCAAGGGGCGGGTAGGATATGAGCAGATATTTACTCAAACTCAAATAATAGCAGTTGTTAATTAATAGTTGTTCCTATGTCACTATCGACCAGGCAGTGTGAAGGAACACCCCAAGAACATTATCTTTAATTGCTCATTAAGTAGCCGTGGTTGTGGCTTATCCAGGCTTATTATGAAAAAAACTAATAGGGTCGACAAAGATAACTGCTCTATCTCGCTCTACCTCTGGTAGGTTTATCCAGCGATATTTAAATTTTGAATATATCCGAAAACTATATAGGCAGTATTACTGAGTAGTATTGAGCCATTTAACAATGGCTTTATGCTCGATCTCACCTATTGTATTCATGCTTGGATGATACCTATCATGAACTTTAAATATTTTGATATTATCTTTCTTCAATTGTTTGAAACTTGCATATGGTGAAATATGGTCTGAATCTGAGAGCATTAGTAGAGTCGGAGTCTGGGAGGATTTTAAGAGAGGTTTTATGTTTGTATCTTTCAAATTTATATTAGATTTTCTTAGAGCCAAAATCGCCCCCTTGCGTATATCTCTCTCAGGGATAATTCTGCTAAGTATGGGGTGGTCACGTTTTGCATAATTGTATACAGCTTCATCAAGTTGCAACATCGGAGCTAAAAGAATAACTCCGCTAATGTCTGATCTTAAAGAAGAAATATGAGAGGCTGTTACGGCGCCCATAGAGTTTCCTACAATATATATATTTTCATTTTTGATGATCCCTTCTTCAATTAGGTTGTCAATAAGGGAGTTGATATATTTAGTATCATTTACCCCATATTTCTTCTTGCCTCCAGTTTCACCATGACCTAGAAGGTCTGGAACAATAACCTGAAACCCAAGAAAACGAAAATAAAGAGCAGAATCCAGCATAAATTCTTTGGAAGTACGGAATCCATGCAGTAAGATTACGGTGCCAAAGTAGCTTCGATCTAATGAATCTCTACTTAAATTAATCTTAACAATATTTTCTCTTTCGTCCTCACCAAATGTTACAGAGTAGTTTAGGTTGGCGTCGGCTAAAGGTGATCCGTAATAATAACTAATGCATGTCTTTTTTCCAGGTGGGCAATATTCAGCTTTCCTGAAGTTTAACTGTTCTATTCGCTCGACAGTTATCCTTTCTCCAAAGGAGAAGTGTTCAGCTTTTTCTATTGAGCTAGCTATTCTTTGAGAGCAGGATGAGATAGCAATGCATATAGAGATAACAGTTAGCACTCTGGCTAAAATTGACTTGGCTTTCATATCGCTTTAACTCAAATGGTAACTGCAGTTTATTCATATGGCGCGTAGATAAATTCACTAATCCATAAATTGCTCACTTGGCGATATCCCGCGACAGATTAATCTTGATATATCAGCTTAGCTGATCCTAAAAAATACAGTTCAAACAGCTATACCTTATAGTTGTCATTTAATATCTTGCAGGTTCAAGCGCATTAGTGAGCCTTAATCGTTTCAATTTGGAATAGTGCATTTTTGCCAGTAGAGTAGGGCGGTAGTTTTACCGCTCCTCCTTAACCCGCTTACGTCGCCTGCTCTCATACCGTTCCCGCATCATCACGGATATGCTTACGGGGACGGTACCTCAAATCTTCAGAAATACCAGTATGGCGAAACCAATGGACGATAGCGCCTTAAGCATTTGGTCGCAAACAGTGATCGTACAGCCTTTGTACCTTTACCTAAAATGTGAAACCATTAGTTTGCGCCGCAATCTTTCTTGGAATCACCCATAGCGGGTAACGATCTTTAAACGGCAACCAACTCAGAGATTCACAAGTACATAGCGAATAGGCTGCTCATAATGAATAAGGATAGATCGTGAACAGTTGGCGATGTCTCGGCCATAATCTCAGAAGTTCCGATATTAACAGCCCTAATGCTTATCTCAGCCTAGACGAAATTGAAGATCAACTGGTAGAAAAATGATGTGTCCGTTGTTGATGGATCGAGTCCAAGCATGTAAATCACTACAAAGAAAACCGCAGAAGCGGCCAGAGTAGAGCTTAAAACCAATCTAATTTGATGTAATAAATATGAATAGCCTCGTTATTCCCGCTGCGCTTCCCATTCCTTTTTCAAGCTTTCCTCACTCCAACCATGTCGGCCGGCTTGGGTTTCAAAAAATGGAACCCAGTGACTTTCAAGTACTTCAACTTCATCAGACTTTTGATTTAACTTCTTCCAACCAGTACCACCTGGCATACGACAGTTTCTACCGCCCGGTAACGGGGGAGTATTCTGTATAGCTTTCGCAAAACGATCAGACTTAGCCTTTACTTCGGAAATAGGGCCGAATTTAGAGGGATCAATACATATATAGTAACTACCACCTACTGAGGTAGCCTGTGCCTTACCGTTTATGAAGTCTGCTAAAGTGGGAACCTCTGGGGTTATGATACCTCTAGGATTTATGATGCCTGTTAGTAACTCGTTCCATAGATTCAGCATATAAACCCGAGGTTCGTGAAGATTCTGGAAGCAGGTCTGATCATATACACGACCATATCCCTCGACTGGAATTGCATAGGGAGCCAAATCATTACCCAGCTCACCTGTATCCGGGTCAATTACAGCATTATATTTAAGCTTGGTACCTTGCAAAACAGCCTGTGCAGTATCTGCATCATACCACTCACACAGTTTCGTGCTCATCCAGACCGGTGGCTGTTCTCCGCTTGGGCCTATGGCATCAAGCGGCGGTACGGCAATTGTATTTCCCATACCGCCCAGTGGGGAGCACATGGGTACAGAGTTATTCGACGCTTGTGCTACACAATCGGCTTGATGAGCAAGCCACGTGTAGGCGCCAAAACTGCCAGCATCATTATGATTATGAGCAAATACTATTGAAATACCTTGCTCTTTTGCTTTTTTGATCGCAGTCTGGGCAACTTTCGTCATCGTATAGTATCCAGATGAGCGTTTACCATCAATTGATGCCCAAGTAGGACCTTCATCAACAATCTCAGGTTCAGCTTTGATATCCAACATTCCCACTTTATGGGTCAAATCTATGGCTTCATAAACACCGAGTCCCTGATTTAGTTTGCCCTGGAATATTCCGATCATTAATGCATTTGCCACCGCATTGCAGTGCTCATCGCTTGCCCCCTCAGCTTTCCATATCCTTCTAATGCAGTAACTTAAAAAATCTCCACTTGTTTTTCTCGTTTGTGCATCAGCATTCATATTTTCTTCCAGTTATATTAACCTGTTGGTCAAAGTATAGATGGGTATCAAAGGAGAACTACAAACTATAATTTTATGATTTATCCAAAAAATTAATTGTAGTAAGTTAAAATCTAGCTCTAAATTTATATTTAAACGATTAAGTAGTTAGCTACTATATAACTAGCTATTAATCTCAGAGCCTGCATTATGAAAAAACTCTCAGGTAAGATCGCGATTATAACTGGTGCTACCAAGCAAAAAGGGTTGGGTCAAGCTGTAGCAATAAAACTCGCCTCATTAGGAGCAACTGTGATACTTGCAGGGAGAGAAAAGTCAAAGGATAGCCTTGAATGTAATGTTAAAGAAATAGAATCTAGTGGCTGGGAGGCTACATATATATTTATAGATATGTCAAAACCTGATCAAATAGATAATGCAGTTAATGACCTGGCAGATAAATTTGGTCGCATTGATATTTTAGTCAATAACGCTGGGGTTGGATTTGGATCCGCCATTTTAAATGAAAATGAGAATAAAGATTGGGATATTAATTACAGCATCAATGTAAAAGGTGCATTATCTATGTGTAAGGGAGTACTGAAGATAATGGAAAAAGAGGGTTCTGGGGCAATAGTCAATGTTGCATCTACAGCTGGTATCGGGGTTTCTGCGGGTATGCCATATCCTTATATAGCTACAAAGCATGCATTGGTAGGTACAACCAAAGCTTTAGCTTTGGAATATGCAGACAGGGGCATAAGGGTTAATGTTGTAGCACCTGGTGCAATCAATACAGATATGTTGCAGAAAGCTTATGCGGCAATAGCAGAAGGCGAAGGAATTTCTATTTCTCAGGCAGCCGAACAAGAAAACTCATCTATACCGTTAGGGCGCCCAGCAGAACCCTTTGAGGTTGCTGCGGCAATAGCTTTTTTAGCAAGTGATGAGGCATCGTATATTACAGGTGTTGTATTACCTGTAAGTGGAGGCTTGTCTCCAGGGATTTAGTAATATTTAAGAGATAATAGCTTACTTTTAGGTTTATATAATTATATTGTATTTAATAAGATTTCCATGTGAGCATTCAAAATTCTCAGCACTTGTACTTCCCCACTCATTTTTTTTGAAAAAATTAATCCAATTAAAAGGTCAAAAACCTTAACAAAGAAATGATAGCAGCCGAAAACTAACAGTTCCTAGGAGAACCGGATTTTGGAGAAATAAGCTATGAATAGATTCTTTGACATTAATGACCAAGTGGCAGTGATAACTGGAGGAAACTCAGGAATTGGATTGAGCACTGCAAAACGTTTTCATAAGGCTGGCGCTCACGTCATTATAGCGGGTATTGGTAGTGGGGATAATGCAATTCGGGATATAGAAGGCGGCGACTTTGTTGAAACAGACGTATCAAGTGAGTCACAAGTAAAAGAATTAATGAATTACGCAGCAGAAAAATTCGGGAAAATAGATACTTTGGTTAATTGTGCAGGCATAAACAAAGGATATGAAACGCTGCTTAACGTAGATTGCAATGACTTTGGGGCAAACTACAGCGTCAATACAATGGGAGTCGTTTTTGGTATAAAATACGCCACACCTCATATGAAGTATGGTGGCTCCATAGTCAATGTTGCTTCAGCCGCCGCAAAATCTGGCGTTCCTTACCTTGCTCCATATGTTGCATCAAAATGGGCAGTCGTTGGTATTACACAGACAGCAGCATTGGAGTTAGGGGCACAAAATATTAGGGTAAATGCCATATGCCCAACTTCCGTTGATACACCAATGGCCCAAGCAGAAGGTGGTGAACCACAATTAGCTATGGAAAAAGTTGCTGTTCCTTTGGGACGCATTGCACATCCAGATGAAATTGCCGCTTTGATACATTTTCTGGCGTCACATGACTGTACCTTTATCAATGGTCAAGCCATTAATGTTGATGGTGGTTTTAGTGCAGGGCTTTCTATCTCTGCATTCAATAAATTGGCTCATACTTAGATATAATTTAAGGTGTTTCATATTGTTATTTAAGTGGACGTAAAAATGAGTAAAAGGAATTACCCTTATCCAGAAATGTCGAAAGAGAAAAAAGCACGTCTTCAGGATTTATGGAAACATTCTAGAAGCTCTGATGGGATAGACCCGGAAGTAGCTGCTCACCTACAAAGAATGGGTAAGATGGGCGGCGTTGGATTAGAAGTTGTTGGTAACCTAAACAAGGATTATTTAGGTGGCTTTATGTCGCCTTACTCTCGGGACTGTAAAAATGCAGACCTCGTAATAGTTGGCCAGCCCTTAGAAAAGGCTGCGCCGATGAATGCATCTCATAAATATGGTCCAAAAGTCCTTCGTGAGTTTTCAAAGAATGCCATGGGGACTATCGAACCAAGTCCTGATGGAGGTTGGGATATACCTTTCGATACATGTAGAATCATAGATTATGGAAATATTGATACTTACGGGCGATTTGATTTGTCTGATGAGGTATCTAAAATAATCCAGGAATATGAAAAGATAGTTCTAGATAATGACTGTGTCACATTTACCTGGGGTGGTGATCATACAATTAGCTATGCACCAATTAATGTTCTCGGCAGAAAATTTGGCCCATTAAGTTTGATTCATTTCGACGCGCATTATGACCTGGTAACCTTCGCGGATTTTAAATATCCATATCACTCTGGCAATCAATTCACTAAAAATATGGCAGAGGGATATCTCGACCCAGAACGTATGATAACTATGGGTATCCGGGGAAGGATGACAGCCTTGGTTGGTGGACATGCAAAAAATTTTGGCGTAACTACTTATACTGCCGATCAAGTATTTGAGCTGGGGACGGACAAAATTGCAGAAAGGATTTTAGAGGTTGTTGGAGATGGACCTACATATTTCACTCTAGATCTCGATAGCCTTGACGCTACGGATAATGCTTCCAATTCAGCGGTGGAACCCTTTGGACTAAAGTCTAGACAAATATGGGACATTATTCGATATCTCAGAAAAAATGGAGACATTGATCTTGTTGGTGCTGATGTATGTGAATATGCTCCATACCTAGACTCTACACATAGAGACGCATATATAGCATGCGGTATTAGTTGGAAACTGCTCTGTTGGCTGGCGGATTGTGTAGCTAAGCGTAAGGGAGAAAAACAAAAGACTGAATGGCCTTTAGCTATGGGTAAGGCAAGCCTGTGATATACAAATGAGGATTTTATAGTTTAATTTACTTTAAATGGACTTTGCATGGAATATAAATATTTAAATAAATTTCTATCCGTTAGGCATGGCCATTTGTTCATTGAAGACTGTGATACGGTTGAGCTTGCTGAGAAATATGGAACCCCATTATTTGTTGTATCAGAAAACCATTTGGTTAAAAACTTAAGATCATACAGGAAGGCATTTGAGTCTGAATGGCCTGAGGGTAAGGTCAGAATTATGGCAGCGATTAAGGCAAATCCTGTTACAGCAATACGTAAAATACTGACAAGAGAAGGGGCCGGTTGTGACACTTTCGGTAAAGGGGAGTTGGAGCTGGCTCTTCGAGGAAACGTTCCATTAAAGGATATAGCTGTAAATGGATCTATTAAGGGGCGAGAGATTATAAGTAAAGCTATAAATCTAGGTATTCCCATTGTTTTAGATAGTCCTATAGAGCTTTTATATTGTGAGCAGGAAGCTAAATTTTTAAAAAAGAAAGCTACTGTAATACTTAGAGTCAAGCCCTGGCTAAAGAATCTTGATCTAAATTCAGATTTTTACCCTGATCGTACTATTCGAGAAATGACACAAACTGTTAAGTATGGTATCCCTCACAGTGAGCTTGTAGATATGATTCCACAGCTTAAAAGCTCGAAATGGTGTGATCTCGTAGGCGTTCATACTCATGCAGGACGCCATTCTAAGAAAGCGGCCTTCTGGAAGGCTTTAATGAGAGACTATGCATCACTTATAGGTAAAATAAGTATGTTAATGAGAGGGGATTGGGTACCGAGAATAGTTTCAGTGGGTGGTGGCTTTGCAGCCTCTAATGATCATGAGACCCGAGTCCCGGTAACGGATTATGAAACTCCTACACCTAAAGATTATGCAAAGACGATTACTAAGCAATTTAGAAAATCAATGCAAAAACTAGGTCTTTCAACCGAAGGGATTGTACTTGAGATTGAACCAGGAAGAGCACTCCACAATGAAACTGCTATCCATTTAACAAAAGTTCATAACATAAAATTGGAACGAAACTATATTGCCCGCAGTTGGATAGAGACTGATACCTCTGAGTGTTTTCTAGGTATAGGCAGCTTAAATACAAATCCTCCATTTGATATTTTATTAGCCAACAGAGCAAATTCACCCGAGTATGCTCCATATGATGTTGTAGGAATAACGTGTAATTATGAATGTATTGCTGAGCAAGTCATGATGCCAGAAGTTGCTGCAAAAGATATATTGGCGTTCCTCAATACTGGTTCATATATAGAAACCTATGCGTGTAATTTTAACGCTCTCCCTCGACCGGGTATGCTATTGGTGAGTGGCCATAAAGCTAGCTGGATTAAGCGACCTGAAACACAAGATGAGGTGTTTCAACGGGATATTATTCCTCCATGGATTAACTAGTTATCATTAGCCTTAGTATTTCAGCTCTTAATTTAAGATTAAATAAAATGTCAAAAGTTGAGCGCAGCTGGTTTCCAATGATTGTTATTTCTCTGTCAAATGTGATGCTTTATATAACAACCTTTGGTGTAAATGTTCTTATATCTCCGATCGTAAATGACCTTCAAAGCACGGTTTCAACCTTACAGGCCGTTATTGTTTCTGCTTCGTTAATTGGTGGGGCATTAATGGTGACAGCAGGAAGGCTCGGTGATAAATATGGAGAAAAGAAAATATTTTCTATTGGAGTGGCCATTTATGTTCTTGGGATGATAATTGTCATTTTAAGCCCAAATACCCTTATTTTCATTGTAGGGTGGGCCATTGTGTGGCCTCTGGGGATGGTTATGGTTGTGCCCACTTCAATCGCTTTAATCATGAATTATTATCATGGTAGCCAGAGGGTGTTGGCTTTTGGGGTTTATGGAGCTGTTCTTTCAGCTGTATCGGCATTAGCTCCAGTAATTGTTGGTTTAATAGCTGACAATGTTAATTGGCGCGTATCACTTTCTTTATCTCCTATATTTGGAATAATTACTTTATTGATGGCTTATTCCCTTCCTGAAACAGAAGGCGATAAAACGATAAGCATAGATGTCAGAAGTGTCATCTTGTCGACGCTAGGTTTTGGTTTCTTCTTAGTAAGCACAACTCTTGCTGGGCAGTATGGTTGGTTGTGGGAGAAGAGGCCATTAGTAATCGCTGGAAACACTATTACCTTTGGAGAGCTGTCAGTTGTTCCAATTATTTATGGGGTGAGTCTAATTGCAATATTCTTGTTTATTGTTCGATGTGTTAGATTGAAGAAGCAGGGGAAAGTCCCATTGTTAGATTTAACTCTGTTTAAAAATATATCATTTTCATTAGGGTTGTTCATTGGTGGCTTCTTTTTTCTGGTAAATGCGGGGTTTCTATTTGTTGTTTCTGTATATCTACAGGCTGGTGTTCAGATGGACTCGCTCTCTACGGCCCTAACAACATTACCATTCACAGCAATTTTAGCGATATTATCATTTTTAACTCCACCCCTCGGAAAAAAAATTGCACCAAAATGGATTCTGATTTTTGGTGCAATCTGTATGCTCCTAGGAATATGGTTATCCGGGCAGTTGGCCAGAATGGATATGACACCTCTTGTGTTGCTAGTTCCTATGATTATTGCGGGAATAGGGGGCGGATTAATAATGGCCCAATATACGGGAGTTACGATGATGAATGTTAAACCTGAAAATAGTGGAGCAGCGTCAGGTTTAACTGAAACTATGAAAGAAATATTAGGGCAAGGTTTTGCTGTGGCTTTTGCGGGTTCTATACTTTTTGGATCCGTATATGCAAGTATGGCAGACTCGTATGCCAATATAGAGGGAAAAACCTTATCAGATAGAACTCGCCAGGAAGAGGTTGTCAAATTAGAAGATATATTTAATAGTATCTCTGTCCCTGAAGAAGAAAAGTATGTCTCAGAGTTGCCAGAAAAAATCAGATTAGCTTATTCAGATATAGTTTCGAGAGCCGCAAATACTGGTCTGAAAAACGCCCTTTTTTCTATAAATATATTTTTATTGCTTTCATTGGCATTGATGTTTTTTTTGCCTAACAGAATCTTGAGGTGAAAGTAAAAGGTTAGACTTTAGTGATTATCTTGTAATTCACAACATCCATAAATATTCCCCTTGATTAACGCAAAATGATTGATGTCTAACTAGATAGCAACTCTAAAAAGGCCTTTAGTACGCAGGCTTTTGTATCCTCCCAATTACGCATAAGAAGATCCTGCACAGCAACCGCGTGCATAATACAAACGCCTCGGCGAATAGGGCATACTTGTTAGTAGAGTAGGGCAGTAGTTTTACAGCCCCTCCTTAACCCGCTTGCTTCGTCCGCTTTCATGCCGTTCCCGCATATCGGAATCAATATAGCGATCGGTTGTGACGATACTTGCATGGTCTGCATCATCACGAACATGTTCCCGGGGACGATATTTCACATCTCCGGAGATTCCAGTGTGTCTTAGCCAGTGCATCGTGGCAGCTTTCAAGTCTTCCGCATCTTCACCAAGGCCTTCTCCAACCATCCGTTGGTAAGCGGCATCGAAACAGTTCTGTACGATATGTCGAACTTGGCGTGTACTGGTGACAGGTCCCTTGCCGCGAGATTTTTGCACCAAGGGTGTCTGCTCATTGATGCTGGGCAGAGCAGGGAGCTGCAACTGGATTCTGTAGCGCTTTAAGGCACTTAACATCTGGTCGCACACGGTAATGGCTCGGCCTTTATTCCCCTTACCGGTGACGTGAAACCACCTGTTTCCGTCGCTATCTTTCTTGAAGTCACCCATAACGGGTGCCGATCTTTCATCGGCAACCAGCTCAGAGATACGCAGATACATAGCGAATAGGGCGTTCATAATGAACAATGTACGCTCGTGCTCAAGTGGTGACATCTCTGCCATAACCTCAGCAGTTTCCAACACATAATCCCACTGCAGATTGCTGATGCGCCTAACTACCTGGCTTTGTTGCTCACGCCGGACGAACTTACTTTTTTGCCGGATCAATGCCACAGGGTTGGCGGGAACCAAGCCTTCCTGAAAGAGGAAGTCGAAGAAAGAAGACAGTGCGGTAAAGATACACTTGATGGCCGCCTAAGATGGCCGGAAGTCCTTGGCGGATGGGGTCTTACCTGAACGAAACTCAACCTTAGATACACTGACTACGAATGGCCGCCAATCTGAATTAACAACACGTTCGCCGTTTCTAGTTTTAAACCGGGCGACATTCTTTGTACCGATCCAGGCAAGTGGCGGTTCAATACAGAACTGAACAAAATCCTCTATATGCTCACGCTTGAGCGACAAGATTGAAACTTCTTCGATACGCCAAGCCCACTGCAGTAGTCGTTCAAGTTCGCGGCGATAACTATTAAACGTTGCCTAGCTACCGTTGTAGCTGTAAAGAAACTTGAGCGTGAACTCCAGATCGGTATCCGCACCAGGAATCTGCTTACTGAGATAATGACTAGCGGAAAAGCTGGTGCAGCGGAATGGGTTCTCAAGATTACTCAGGTTATCGATGATTGGTGCCGGTGATTGATTGGAGGCAGACATAGAAAGGAAATGAAGTTGTTGTTGGAATGCAGTGGACGGCCAAATTGAACGACCAGTATTCGGACTTGGATAAGGTTTTCAATTCTGCCTTGTCTTTAGCTACTCCTAGTATGCTTAGAGAGAGTATTTAGCGTTGGCATAGCATAACCCTTTCATTCTGATAGCGTTTAAGCACCAAAAGCTAGCCAACTATCAGCGAATAGGTTTGCCCCAACTTCTGAACAACGTACGCCTTAACAGCAATATCCCTGGAATATCGCCAATCCTCCTCAACAAATTGAGGCAGAAAAACTCTGTATATGTAGGGCAGGTTTGCTCCGAAAGTTGTGGTGCACCGTACCACACTTGCTGGCGGTGCATTACAGGCAGTGTGATATCAGAGAGAGTTTAAGTACACACTCTTTCAGTGAGAGGTGCGTGTCGCTAGGCATTGTTCGGCATACCGAGGTATAAGCCTGTAGATTGCGCTTTAGTTAATGGAGACTAAAAAAACGCTTCGCTACCTTTCTACAGATCTATGCTTCAAAGATGTGACTCTTAAGACTTCATCAAGCGGTTGTGATCAAACAACATTTGGCGGGTGATTCCTAGTAAAAATCATTTCCTTTATCCCGCTGCCACCTAATCTCTACATAGTCTTGAATTTTGTTAGTGCGCCAAACTAGCAATAACTAAGGACAACAATCGTTGAACCTTCCGCAGTAGCGGTCGTGGGTAGGGTAGGGGATGCTGATGAAAACCACATCATATATTGCACTTTCGTTACTTTTAACTTCCACAGTTCCAATTTCCGCCACAGCCCAATTGGCTATTCCAGAAATAGGTACTTCGGCTTATTCAGATGAAATGTGCAAACGGGTTAAGCCGCATTTTGACAAGCTATTTAAAGCGCCAGTCGATGAATGCTTCAATGGAGTTGGTCAACCTTATCCAGAGTTAGTGGACGGCATCTGTTCGGCAGGAGAACCTAAACGCAATGGTACGCGGATTTGGGGAATGGCTGAATCTCCCCAATTTTTATACTGGGGAACCGGCAGTAATTTTCTCTGTACCGCACAAGCGTCACCAACCGCAGTATTGACTCCGCTATTAGCCCCAACCCAGGGGTGGGTGTGCGAGTTTGCCGATGGGATACTCGCTCAGGAAAACCCAAACCTCAAGAACCTTGGGGACTGGCGGGCTCCCTCTGCCTACCGTATGGATACTTGTACACTTGAAGTCACAGAAGTTACTCCCACTTACGATCCGCTTCTACAGGACATCCTTGGATTACGCTCGGGTGGCTACGCGGACGATGTGATTTTTCTTGCCGGGCCGGGTGGTATACAGGAGGGAATTGCCGGCGTTGGCAGTGGTAACAGTATTATCATGTTGGCTTGGCAGGCAAGTACCGGACGGTATTTGGGCTCAAAGAAATTTTCTGAATATTCGAATATCCGTGAGTTTCTTAACTACGAAGGCGTTTTATATACCGGTGTGCGATTGCAAGAGGATCTTGGTGGGGCGGGCCGGGTTCTGCGTTGGATGGGCAATCTCGATGATCCATTCCATTTTGAAATCATCGGTACTATGGAAAGTACTCCGGCAGACATGACGATACACAACGGGCGTATATTTTCGTCTACCTGGCCTAATGGTGATATTGAAACAGGAGAGGTGCAAGCCTACGCGGGGATAGTGATGAGTCCCCAAATACCTTCAGGTGGCTTCATGCCCAATGATGTCGAAGAGTGGGAGGAAGTTTGGAATATTAGCGAGTACGAGCCAGACCCTGTCAGTGCTCGGGCCTATGCCGGTGGCGATATTACTTCATGGCGTGGGAATCTTTACTGGGGTACGATCAACTTTCCGTTCGGTGGATTCAGGAGCCATGTTCTCGCCTATGGTGAGACATGGGGTACTCCTATTGGAGAGCTGGACACCATTATGGCAACCCATAGAGCAACAACTGTATTCCGCGGGGACAACTTTGAAGGAGAAGGGCAGCCAAATGTTGAAGTTCTCTATGGATATGAAACGGTTCAGGCTTGGGACCCCGATCTCAACAAGTTTGTGGAAACAGAAACCTTGTTAGGGCCTCCAAAGCTAGGGGGAGCCGGACTGGGCTGGCTGTTTAATGTATACACTTGGCGCCTGGGAGTGACTGGAGACAATCTGTATCTGGCCACACTGGACGTCAGCTCACTTATACCGAGTGTAATTGATCTTGCGGGTGAGCTTCCCTCGGAATTGCTGATGTTCCTTGAGGATGCGTTATCCAGCCCAGCAATCTCTGGTGCAAAACTCTATCGTTTTTTCTCTCCAGATCTACAAGCAATCCCTGCCACTATAAATGGTGTAGGCAATTCGGGTAATTTCGGTTTCCGTACGATGATCAACCACCCAACTTTTATGTGGCTGGGCACCGTAAACCCTTTCCATCTAAATCCCGAAGGGGGTTGGGAGTTGTATCGGTATGCACCGACCACACCGGTTCAGCAGAAATCCGTGGATGGGGCGAGGTCTGATTAATTCAATGTCTTCACAGTAGCCGAATTTGCAACCTATCAAGGAGTTAAGGGTTTGGATTGTGTTATGACTGTGCTGGATGATGGATGAAAGCTCAGCAGGAATTGGGGAAAATTAAACACTTAACCTGGACAGTCCAACTGTGTGGACGGCCAAGTAAAGTACTTAATCAGTATTCATATAAAATCGTTCTTTTAAGTCTGAGCCCTTAAAAGTTTCTATTCTTGATAAATAGAATCAGACAACATATTTCTGAAGGCCAATTTCAAACTACTCAAAGAGTATTGTCATGAAAAAGGTTTTAGTGACCGGCTTTGAACCATTCGGGCATACGCCAATAAATCCTGCAGAATCGGTAATGCGTGTTTTGGATGGTACCCGTATTGGGAATTCAGATGTTTTTGGAATCCTGGTTCCTAGTAACTTCTTTGAATGTATTGACGTAGTAACTAGCGCTATAGATGAGCTCCGTCCACAAATAGTGATCATGATGGGTGAATATGGTGGACGATCGATGGTTACTATAGAGCGAATTGCTCAAAATTTTAACGATTCTACTCGATACGACCTAAAGGACAACCGTGGCGTAGAGATGCAGGGCGCACCTACGGTTGCCAATGGACCGGTAGCCTATCGTAGTAATCTTCCTCTCAGAGCTATGGTTAGTGCAATGCGTGAAGCCGGAGTGCCTACAGATATTTCGGATAATGCTGCCACTTTTTGCTGTAATCACTTGATGTATGGCGTTTTGCACTTTATTGCCAGCAATCAACTGGATATACGCGCAGGGTGGATTCACCTTCCGCAATTACCTCAAGTAGCGGCTTTGCCCGAAAACCTTGGCACACCCAGCATGTCCAGAGAGACCTCAGCTCTTGGAGTCCATGCTGGAATAGAGTCCGCATTGCTACATACTGAGGATATTGATGTTCCTATTCCATCCAAGTTTCAAGTCTAAGACCTACTGAAACTATTAAGAAGGGTTTTGACAATGGAGATTGAATGTCTTTGGGAGTGTAACGATGGATTGGGAGAAACACCCATCTGGCATGCAGAAGACACCTCTATCTACTGGGCGGATCATGTCGGCCCTTCGGTTGATCTGGCAGGGCTCCGGCGGCCATCGATTCGGCGGCTAAACATCTCTACTGGTGAAAGAAAGACTTGGGAAATGCCGGAGCAGGTAGGGTCCTTTGGTTTCCGTAAGGGGAGAGGGTTAGTTGGCGCTGCCAATTCAGGATTCTGCACCATTGACCTCGAAACAGGGGAGTTTGAGACAGTTGTTGATCCGGAACCGAATCTACCCCAAAACCGGCTAAACGATGGAAAGATCGATCGAAGAGGGCGTTTTTGGTGCGGTAGTATGGATACGCAATTGAAAGGTAAAGTCTCTCATTTATATTGCCTTGAGCCTGATTTTAGCGTGCGCCAGGTTGCTAAAGACTTTTCCTTTGTATGTTCCAATGGGATTGCTTTCGACCCAGAGGACACTCGTATGTACTTTGGCGATACCATTGGTGGCATGGTCTATGTATTTGACTTGGATATGGATGAGGGCCGTATCAGTAACCGAAGGCCGTTCTTTTCAGTTCAAGAGCGTAAGCCCGCGATTGTAGATGGCGCAACAGTCGATGCTGAAGGGTATTATTGGTTTGCTTTGAATCTTGGCGGTAAGATTTTAAGGATTGATCCTAAGGGCCGCCTTGATCGTGAGATTGACCTACCGATCCGAAGTCCCACTTGCGTCACATTCGGCGGCGACAATTATGAAACTCTCTATGTTACTTCACAGCAATCATTTGTAACTCCTGAGGAACTGGCTCGTCACCCGCAGCCAGGTAGTATTTTTGCTATTCATGGCCTTGGTGTTCGGGGGCTCCCGGAGCCAAAGTTTGGAGCTTGAAAAGCTCCGAGTTAGGATCACTGATGAGTATCTGTCTAGCTTATTGACACAGGATAATTTTGCAGATACGTAATCTCCAAAGATTAGGGCACCCAAACCCAGTAAGAATGGATGTGGGTGCCCGCCTGGTACTTGTTAGTTATCGTTTAGGTCGTAAACAATAAATTTCTCCCAGGAACCTATTGCTTTGCGATTCGCATTAGCCCGGCCATCTGATTCTGCAACGATGTAATTACCATGTTCTGGGTTGTATAAGGAGATCACGTCACCATTTTGTAAACAGCCCGAATTGTCTGAGTGATTGATCAACTTAAATGTTTCCCAGCTGTACCTAGCCGTTCTATCGACATCTAAAGCACCACTTTGTTGGGCACTGTAGTAATAACCATCGGTGCTTTGCAGCCACACGTCATCCCCGTCTATTAGGCAACCTTGTTGCAGGCTATTTCCTGTAAGGACAATAGTCTCATGGCTACCAATTACTGAGGCATTGGCGTTGGCAGTTTTGCCATTTCCTCCATTACCTGCGGCGCCCAGATACCTCCCGTGGGCACCTTTAAGTGCCACTTTTAAGGATTTAACGGGGGGCTTTCCGACAGCCATATAACCTACAACTGCCTTTATAGTTTCCTCATTATTACTGTTTGCCTCCTGTACCATCAGGCTCATTTCAAATGTGCCAGTTTTCTTATTTCTGACACGCGTGCTTAGTGTTTCATCCCTGTCACTACCTTGTACTTGGCTGATCAGTAAGTAATCCTGTAAGTCGACCCCGACAGTTTCAAAGTCCGGGGAGCCACTCAAATTATCTTCCAGTGCAACGGCGCCAATATGAAGCTGCAATCCATTGGCAATTGAGTAACTACCAGCCTCCATCACTACATAATGCACCATTTCCGATGTATGGATGCCATCGTTCCAGGCAAACTCCGCAACACGCACATCGAAGCTGGTTGAAGTGATATTGCGAATCTCAGTTGTTATCGGGTCAGTGCCGGCAATACCAATTACTGAAGCAAACACCACAGGGTTTTCATAACTGAAGTCCAACTCTATAGTAGTCCATTCGTGATTTATCCCGTAAGCCTTATCAGCCTCGCCACCTACAAAGCGTCGGTTAGTAAAACGCACTACATCGACCTTTTCACCTTCATGGATCAATTCCATATCTTGTGACTGATCTTCTACGTTAATCAGATAGCATTCACCGTTATCGGCCTCTGCCATACGTAATATTGTTGGATCAAAACCGTTAAAGCTTACGTTTTGATGTAAAAGCACATCGTTTGAACTCTCGCAGTTACCATGCCCCGTATTAGTTTCTGTGTCTGTTACATTATTGACCTGGAATCCACTCACCGAAGCCATTTCGATAGTAGATGCGTTATTAGCACTGGCCAATTCCCACATTTCTCTATCCGTTAAATCATCTACGTTTGCTTCCCAGCCAAAACTTAAGGTCTTTCCATCGACTTCTAAAGTTGTCTCCCATACATGGCGGGTCTCTGCCCAGCTCCAGTACCATTTGCTTTTGATCTTGGCTTGTGAAACAGTAAAAATGAAATTACTAAAGCTTTCGTGAGTCTGCGTATTACCAACAACTGTTGCCCAGACTTGTTCATCAGCACTACAGCTGTAAATTTCTACAACCTCTTCATTGCGAATAAAGGTTTTGGTATCCAGGCAGTGACGATAAACAGCCACATAACCATCACCCTCACGTGCAAACAACCAGTTCTGGAAACTGGTTGCTTCATCGAATTGCTCTGTTGGCCAATGCAAATTTACTGGTGCAGTTAGAAAGTCATCTACAGGTAAAAAGTCAGTTGCTCTGTTAACACCATCCATAAAGCGCAGCTCCATCGCAGGTTTGTACAAAACCAGGGCTACATTCTCATTTTGCTTTATATAGGGTAAGTGCGTGTTCATTTGCTCCTGGCCACCAGCCTTCCAGCCACCGTATTCCGCACCTGAACGAGTATAAACCGGTATAGTACCGGTTGTTGCTATCCAGGGCAGCTGCTGCCAACCTGCATTCCCCGCATGGAAATCCTGGTATGACGATAATTGCACATTACCATGGCGATACAGATCCATGGTTTTTTCTGAAATAATTGAGCTTGTGGTGAAAGGTGCACTGGTTTCAGTAAGAAGAACACCTGACATGTCGACTACGTCATCTGCCAGGTTAGACTCCACAATCAAATCTTCCAAAAAGAAGTTCAGACCGGCAAGTGGATTCAGGTAATATTCCAGCATCTCATCAATCAGTTCTGGGTGGGCATAGGCGCCGGCAGATTGAGAGAAAATTAACTTATCTTGGAGGTCCAACCCAGCCCATACGGTATCAACTTCAGTGATAGGGTGGCCGGAAGAATAGCTTATGTTAATCTCACCATTAAGTTTTTCAAGGCGATTATAGGCAACACTGCTTACATCAAGTGAAGTCATGGCAAAAATATCCATATGGGTACTACCCGTAAAATCTTGTGGACCTTTGCCAGTAATCAACGCGATATATCGTGCGAACTTATTATTCAAGAAGTTAAGATCTTGGTGAACACCTTCATAGGTCCTTGAATCGACAGCTATAGCAGCACCAAGGTCGTTGGTGACCATAGCGATATCATTAAGAAAAATAAGGGCAACCTGTCCAGCTAGGGTTTTAATCTCTGTATCCTGGGCATAGTCGTATAAATTTAACAATGCTGTCAGGGAAAATGGACTATAAACATTTGAAGTGGACTCATATACTCCAAACTGCTTTTTAACCTCCAGATAACGTACAAGACGCTCCCTTAGTTTTTCGGGCCCACCACCTATATCCCAACCTTCCATTTCAGATAGTAACCAGCTGGAAGATAGCCACATAAGTACGTGATTTTCAGAAGTGTAAACTCGCTTTCCTTCAGTATCTTCATCCTGCCAATAAGGTAGTTTGATAATTTCACTCAGGATAATATCATCGTACTCATCACTCTCTGCCAATAGCCTAATATATTCTATCAGGCGCATATCAGGGTTTTTGTAAGCGTGCTTTCCTGGTGTAAAAAGATCGGTCAGCCCCCGAGCCAGAGCCTCTTTATCCAGCGGTAAATCATAATATGCCCTGAGTACATAATGATCGTTATTAGGTTCGGCTTTGGATGAATCAAGAACGCGTTCGATATAAGCTACCTGCCGATCACGGAAGGCATTTAAATATGCAGGATGCGAGGACGTATCATAGTCTGTAAGGCTCCACAGCCGCGCACCGTCCTCGGAATTCTGCCCCCCCGTGGTGAACCAGTCCGATATATCGAGATCCAGGCCGAAGTAATTTAATGCCGTGACTGTACCATCGGCAACGCCGTAGAAGAAATTAAGTGAACCTTCAACCACGGTCGTTAGTCCATCGTATATCCACTCACCGGTATCTACAAAGAAACCAATTGCTGACGTTACACCATCCTCTACAGTTGTAACGACATCCTCAATAATCTCTTCAACTCTCTCTTCAACAGTATCCCAAGTATCAACAACCCAGGTTGTAAATTTATCCCACAATCCTGCATGGGCATATGCTGGTAAAATTAGAATAAACATAAGTGCGATACACGCACCTATTTTTTTGAGCTTCATGATCAAGTCCTATATTGTTTTTTTGACCAAATAGAAGTAACTCTTTGGAGGGGAAATATTTTTTGTTAAAAATTAATCATATAATTTAGAAAGTTCCACGAAATTTTTGCAATGCTGCATATTAAATTATTATTGGATAAAGTAAGTGATGTATGCTGGCTGTTCGAACTTCAAAATTCGTTCAGCAATGTAAGACCTTGTTGTTGATCGGGTCAAACAGAGATGGCGTATAGTGAGAAACTGATCTCACGAAGCTTTTAAAAGTTGATTCTGCAATCTCATGAAATATTGCATTAATAATTTCGTAATACTCTTAGGCTTCTGTGTTGAGAAAGTGACTTTGGCTCGCCTTGTGCAAATGGTTTATCTAAATAAATCTAATTGGCAGGGGCATGACTGTCGCAACTTGTATTAGTAGCTAATAGCTGAAAAGATGTGAATTCGATACTATCGTCTAAAGCTAAACTAATCATTACTGATTAACTTGATACCTTCCGCCGAATAAATCAGATTACTTGACCTTGAACGGACAGAACACCTTCTGATAAAGACAACTGATAACTGAATGCTCAGGTAGTGAACGGTAATCTAATGTAGCTGCCGCAAATCGATAGCTAAAACTGTACACCTCACTATGGATTTCACTTTTCCGACTTGGTATAGATATTGTTAGAGGGCTATACATTACCAACTGGTTAGCAATTAGGAAACTGTTTAGTCCGCTAGCTTCTATCTCTGAACGTGGCTGATACACAAAGGTAGGGCAGAGTGATAATAAGTTATCAATGAGTAGTGATTTAAAATCCGCGAGCCTAGCCAAAATTAAATAGAGCGAAAGGGGCCCACCCCGAAGGGTGGGAAATACCTTAATGGGTTTGATGCTCTAAAGCATTTAGGAAAGTTGCAATATCATCTACTTGTTGTGTGCTTAATTTCTGCCCCAATTGGTACCAAGCCATATCGTAAATTGCTTGTTCAATGGTTTCTACACGCCCGTCGTGGAAGTAAGGAGCGCTTCTGCTTATATCGCGTAACATTGGAACTTTAAACATCATTTTATCTTTTTCAAGGCCTGTAACTTTATAACGACCTAAATCTTCTTGGTGTGGATATTGGTTGACTAGCCCCATCTTCTGGTACATGTTTCCACCCAAGGTTGCACCATTGTGGCATGCCGAACAACCAGTGTTGATAAAGGTTTGCAAGCCCTTTAACTCACTTTTTGTCATAGCCTGATCATCGCCGCTCATAAAATCATCAAAACGATCATTCGTAATTAGGGTGCGCTCAAATGCAGCTATGGCCTGAGCAATATTGTCGTAAGAGATAGCATTTTCTTTACCAAAGGCGTGTTTGAAACTTTCTTGATATTCGGCAATTTTTGAAATCTTTGTCTCAACAGCCTCTTCTGAAGGCATTCCCATCTCTACAGGGTTTAGAATTGGACCTTTGGCCTGTTCCTTCAGGTCCTCTGCGCGACCATCCCAAAATTGAGCCATTTGGAATCCTGAATTCCAGACCGTTGGAGAGTTTCGATCACCCTTAGTACCAGGTAAAGCTCCCGGTGATGTCGCTTCATTGTCAACGCCCGAACCGTTGTAGTTCCCTACTTGATGGCAGCTGTTACAGGATTGGCTATCATTGACTGAAAGCCGTTTGTCCATAAACAGTGTTTTTCCAAGCTCAACCATAGCTGGGGTGTCATTCTCACTGCCTGGCATAGTTTCTGAGAGAGTGCCGAACATAATTTTTGATTGTTGACGTAATTGATTTATATCAACTTCGGCTGTTGCCGTTGTTGATAGCAAGCTTGCTGCCGCTATCAAGCCGCCAATGATTGGAAGCTTTAGATCTCTTTTCGAAAAAATTTTCTTAATCACTTTGGTATCTCTCCCAAATCTCAAAAAAGAATGAAAACTAACCTATTTTTAATCAAAGTTAGACGGTGCCACTATATAGGGGAGCTCGTTCAGCTGATACCATGATTTAACAAAAAATTTGTTGATTTTTGGAATATCCAGAATTGTTAACAAAATATTTTTCCAAATAGTATTTAAAACTTGACCTATACATTGAGTGCACTGGATTTGACGAGATTGAAATCTTGCTATTTACCTTTGAGAATTGCAGGGCAATTTCTGAGATGGCGAGGAAGTGTAGGGTTGAGGGGATACTTATCGGTATCTCCAAAGAGAAATGATTCGTATTTCTGCTAGTCAGTTGGTGGGGTAATATTTACTCGAACGATAAATGCCCCCTTAACTATCTGAATGTGGTCAACTCTTTAGTTAGAGCTTTTAGATTTTAGGAAGTTTTTAATCTTATTGTTATATCTATTTAACTTTTATATTGGTCTACGTACCCTAAATAGAGGTGTTCCGCTGCCTATCAAGCTACCGGGCTTAACAGGAATCTCTTCGATTAATCCCTTTAGTGAAATTGGGTACTTTACCAATTAGTCCGCCTTTTCGGGGAGTTACATTCTAGAGCCACCTGAGAATCTCTGTCGATACTCCCGAGGAGAAAGACCGGTCTGTTTGCGAAACATTTTCCGGAATGCGCTGACACCCTCATATTCCACTTGCCAAGCGATCTGTTCGACTTGCAATGTGCCCGTTTCCAATAGTTCGCGGGCCTTAATTCACGAGGGCCTTCTGCCTTTCAAGCTCTAAAAGTTATAACCAACTCTTCGGTTATAACTTTTTGTCTCTCAAGGAGATCTTTCTTGTATCTATCTGTTGACTCTCAAGTGGCTTGAGAGTCCATACTTCAACTCACGCGCAGAAGGGTGAACAGATAGGTGGAACAATGTTTAGAATCGGTGAGTTTTCAAAAATAGCCCAGACCGCTGTTTCACAATTACGGTATTACGATCAAATTGGTCTGTTTCAGCCTGATCACACAGACGAGTCCACAGGGTATAGATACTACAGCACTAATCAGTTGCCTGAATTAAACCGTATTATCGCCTTGAAAGAGCTGGGAATTTCGCTTGAACAAATTAAGGTCATGGTTCTTCAGGACGTATCGGTGCAAGAAATTCAAGGTATGTTACTGCTGAGAAAAGCACAAATAGAACAAACTGTTCAGGAACAAATTAATCACCTAAAGATCATTGAAGCACGCCTAAAAGAGGCTGAAAGGCCTGAGAGTTTGAATTTCGATGGAATTATTCTGAAAAGCATTGCTGAGCAGCCTTTCTATTCTGTTAGAAAGATAATGCCAAACCTATTTGACACAATCCACTTGGTGACCGAGCTAAGGGAATATGTACCTGACGTGGCGGGGAAAGACCAGCTTGGCCCTCTAACGATCATACTTCACGGTAATGCTTTTAGTATTGAAAACGTAGATATCGAAGTAGGGTTTCCAGTTAAGAGGAGTATCGAAAGAGCTCTACTGCTACCTGGAGGAAGTGAAGTTAAAGGGCGGGTTCTCCAATCAGAGCAGAGTGTTATTTCTACGATCAGGGTAGGAGCATTTGAAAACGGGTATGAGAAATATGCTCAGCTAGGTAGGTGGATAGAGAATAGTGATTTTCAAATATCAGGGCCTGCAAAAGAAATATTTATAAAGCCACCATCCCAAGGGGACCCTGAAGATTGCGTTTGTGAGATTCAATTTCCGGTAACAAGGCCAACCACTCCTGTTTGAATATATAGGTAAAGTCCTATAGATATCGAACAGTAAAATATATCAAAAATCAGATTTTTAATGAATAGGCAATTAAGGCTTAGGGGTTCGTATATCTTAAAAACAGAATACTATATTTTTACGTCATAACTTTTAATTGGGAGAGTGCAAATGAAGATTGTCAATCAAATTAATATCAACACTTCTATTGATAAAGTGTGGGAAATATTATCAGGTAATTTTAGCGAGATTAGTAGTTGGACCAGTGCCGTTGTTGTATCCACTGAAAATCCAGATTTACCGAAAGGTGATGGTCGAAAGTGCGAGTTGCCTGATGGAGCCATTGCCAGTGAAACATTAATGAATGTGGATAGTGGTCAGCACACTTTTTCCTATGAGGTAAAGCTATCTAGTATGCCATTCTTTGTTAGATCCATGATTAATACTTGGAAAGTTGAACCGGTTGCTAATGGGCAGTCACGAGTTAGCTTTGAAATTGGTGTAACTTTGCTCCCCATATTTGCTCAGATTATGGGAGTACTAATGAAGAGGCAGTTTAACAAACTTGCCAAGGTTGTGCTTGAGGAGTTGAAAGTCTTTTCAGAAACCGGAAAAGTCCATCCGCGAAAAGAAGAACAAATGAAACTTAACATAGCTAAGGTCGCTTAGCAGTAATATCAACAGGAAATAATGATATCTCTCGGGGGCTGAGTACCTATACCCCCAAATATTACCTACCCTTAAGGTTTTTCAATGTCGTATTCAGTAGACTTAAGACGTCGAGAGGTGGCAATAGAGGGAGCACCTGAGATTCATTTAGACAATAAGAAGCTCAGTTACATGCCTCAGCAATTTTTGCGATATTACCATACAAGAGAAACTGTAGAGGAGTTGGTGTTAGATATTCACTATGATGAAAAATTCCCCATATTTGTCTGTGAAGACAGCTCCGGAATATATATTCAAGTCGGTGTGATTAGTTACGATAATTATATTCCTCTACAGCAGCAACCTTGCCAGAAGATTATTTATGGTAGGAAGTGGCGGGTAGAGCCTGAGTTACCAACTTCCGAAATCATCTGACTCCATGTTTACTGGTCGTAACTCAATTGATAAGGAGACCATAATAGGAACTCCGGAAAACCTAGTAAGGCCAGATAAGGACTCCTGAGCCTCATTATAGGGCAGGGCGGTAGTATTACCGCTCCTCCTTTACCCGCTTACTCCGTCCACTTTCATGTCGTTCCCGCATGTCGGAATCAATGTAGCGATCGGTCGTAGCCATACTTGCATGTCCCGCATCATCGCGCACATGCTCGCGGGGACGGTACTTTACATCTTCAGAAATACCTGTATGGCGGAGCCAGTGCACAGTGGCTGCCTTAAGATCTTCAGCATCTTCCCCTAAGCCTTCTTCAACCATCCGTTGGTGGGCAGCATCAAAGCAGTTTTGAACAATCAGGCGCACCTGTCGGGTACTGGTAACTGGTCCCTTGCCACGGGACTTGTGCACCAGAGGTGTCTGCTCATTAATGCTGGGCAGAGCAGGGAGCTGCAAATAATTTCTGTAGCGCTTCAAGGCCTTCAGCATTTGGTCGCAAACAGTGATTGCCCGGCCCTTGTTTCCTTTACCCGTAACGTGAAACCACCAGTTTCCGTCGCGATCTTTCTTGAAATCACCCATAACTGGTGCCGATCTTTCATCCGCAACCAACTCAGAGATTCGCAAATACATAGCGAATAGGGCGTTCATAATAAATAAAGTTCGCTCGTGATCAGTTGGTGATGTCTCGGCCATGATCTCAGCAGTCTCCAGGACATAATCCCACTGCAAGTTGCTGATTCGACGTACAACCTGGCTTTGTTGCTCACGTCGAACAAACTTACTTTTCTGACGAATCAGTGCCACAGGATTGGCTGGAACCAAGCCTTCTTGATAGAGAAAATCGAAGAAGGATGACAATGCAGTAAAGATGCATTTGATCGCTGTCTGGGATGGCCGGAACTCTTTGGGAGAAGCTGTCTTGCCAGCACGAAACTCAACTTTGGACACACTGACTACGAATGGCCGCCAATCGGCATTTACAACGCGCTCGCCATTCTGTGTTTTGAATCTGGCAACATTCTTAGTTCCGATCCAGGCAATTGGCGGCTCAATGCAAAACTGCACAAACTCCTCAATGTGTTCGCGCTTCAGAGTCATTATTGAAACTTCTTCAATGCGCCAAGCCCATTGCAGCAAGCGCTCAAGTTCACGGCGGTAGCTGTTAAACGTTGCCTGGCTGCCGTTGTAGCTGTAAAGAAACTTAAGCGTGAACTCCAGATCGGTATCAGCACCAGGAATCTGCTTGCTGAGATAACGGCTAGCTGAAAAGCTGGTGCAGCGGAATGGATTCTCAAGATTGCTCAGGTTGTCAATGATTGGTGCTGGTGGCCGGTTGGAAGCAGACATAGAAATATGGAGTTGTTGTTGGAATGTGGCAAATTATACGTAAAATCGGGTATTTATAAAATATCCGATATTCACAAATATCGGAAATAGTGGGAGCCCTTACAGGGCCTAGGTTTGAAGTTTTTTCTTGACGGCTATTTCCGATAACCACGTCTGTCCCTCCTGTGGAAACGCCTGATTGAGATGCTCTGGCCGAACTTGTATCTGGTCTAGCTCGCCGATGATTTCCTGAAGTGCTCCCATGATGCTTTCCGTCTGTTTTAGGTCCCTGGTTTTTAGGTTAACCAGGTCGGTGTTTATGCTCGCAAGGAAGTCGCGGAGCGGCTGAACTTCGTTAGCGAATATTGTTAGGTGCACATCAAACGGAGCCGGGTTATCTACCAAGATTCCAGCTCCATTGCCTGAGTCATAAGAAAGTCTCATGAACGCGTTCAGCTAGTTCACAGTTAATTCTTCAGTAACCTCGTCAACCCATGCTTGAAACTGCTGTAGCGTCTTAAAGTGTCGGCGTTTCAATCGGAATTCATTGCATATGTATTCGACAGGATTTGTTGGCGATTTTTCAATGGCCAATCGAGCAAGTCCCAAGGCTTCAGGATGAGGTATTTCTGCCCAGTCCCTCTCCTCTTCCCAAGGTGCGAGCCCTCGCCATGGGATTTCATCGACGATGTCATTCGGTGATAGCCAAACTACGGGCTTATGAATGTTATCTCTTTTAATTCCTGCCCAGGGGGTGAGCAATTCAAATATGTGCTTAAGCTGTTTTTTACTTGTCCTTGATAGGCCATGCAGGTTGGCAATATCAAGTGCCAATTCATGAAGTGTAATACCATTTTTCTGGGATAGAATTGATTTTGCTATACCCACAAGTGTTTCCTTGTGGTCATCGTCGAAGTAGCGCAAATGGCTATATTCGTCGGATGATATCGTCTCTTCTGCACGCTCAGCCTCTTCTGTCAAAATATCATCCTCAGGTTCATTGTTAGCTGGGCTAATCTACTCGTCGCCTGGGGCTGACCTTCTGTCCTCTTCTAGTATTTCATTTAACCTGCGATCAATTTTATCGATCGCCTCTTCTGGATCTTGAAAATAGTCTGTAGACCACAGTCTTACTAATCGCCACCCAAGGTTCTCGAGAATAGCGTGACGGACTCGATCACGATCTCTTGCTGAAGGAGAGCCGTGATACGTTGCTCCATCACACTCAACGCCTGCCAAATAAACACCTGGATGGTCTGGATGTATTATTCCCAAATCAATTCTGAACTTACTAACTCCAATCTGAGTTTGACTCCTCCACCCCTTATCTCGTAGTGCCCAGGCTACAGACTGCTCAAAATCGCTATCGAACTGGTCTACCCCATAATCTGCGGTCGCTTGCTCTGCTAGAGCAATAGGTCCCTTCTCAGCAAATTCTAAATAGTGTTTTAGATGTTCAACTGCCAATGCCGACGTACGGCTAAGATCAATCATTGAAGAGTCAAAACTCGAGAATATCAGTACTTCACTGGTAGCCCTTGTGATCGCTACATTTAAACGGCGTTCGCCACCGGACTTATTCAATGGCCCAAAGTTCATACTCATCGTTCGGCCATGTGCTTCGGTCGGTCCGTAGCCCAGGCTGAGGATAATAATGTCACGTTCATCCCCCTGCACGGACTCCAGATTCTTAACAAAAACTCCATCATAAGTATCAGTAGACTGAAAATATGGTTCTATGTGGGGATGTTTTCTACGGGCATCATCCAGTAAATCTTCTACTGTTCGCTGTTGCTCGGTATTCAGAGTTACGACGCCGATAGTCTGGGAGGTGTTTGCAGGATTGGTCAAACGTCGAACGATTTCATCAACGACTGCTGCCGCTTCAATAGGATTGTTCCTTCCTTTACCTTTTGAATAAACGCCATTTACACGATGTAGTGTAACTGCAGACTGCTTGGTGTCGGACGATGGATATGTAACTAGCGAGTTCTCGTAGTACTTACTGTTGGAGAAGGCAATAAGTGTTTCGTGCCGGCTTCTATAGTGTCCTTTCAGTCTCAAATGAGGCAGTCGTGCGGCTAGAGCCTGATCCAGAATAGATTCAAGGTCTTCTTCATCTGGGTCATCTACATTCACTGCCCCACTAAAGAAGCTGGTTGGCGGCATTTGTTTAGGGTCACCGACCACAATCACATTTTTCCCTCGGGCAATTGCCCCTACTGAATCCCACGTAGTCATCTGCGATGCTTCATCAAAAACGACCAAATCAAAACCGTTAAAATCTGAGGGTAAAAATTGGGCAACTGACAATGGTGACATCATCATACAGGGGCATAGGTCCAGTAATCGCCCACCCATTTCATTGAATAATGAGCGTACTGGCTTATGGCGTGTTTTTTTCTGCAGCTCCCTGGCCAATAGCCCAAATTCTTTAGGGCTACTTTTGGCAAATGGATCCGGAATCGCCTTTGCTGCGATCGCTGCCACATAGTCACTGGTTGTTATGGAAACTTCTTCGTCGAGCTTTCGGAATTCATCAATCAATTGCTCATGTGTAGAGGCCTTAAACTGCCGCAACTCTTCACTCTGATCGATCAGCTGTGGCGCCAACCAGCGACAAAATGCCGTGAGAGCTTGATCTTCAGCATCGTCCGACAGAATAGTTCTGGCTTCTAGATCTTTGGTGAGATTTTCGAGCTTGTAACGTGACAGTTCTTCTTTCGCAGAAAGCCATTCAC
The DNA here is from genome assembly GCF_052467235.1 of Microbulbifer mixtoriginis (SeqCode). NCBI lineage: Bacteria > Pseudomonadati > Pseudomonadota > Gammaproteobacteria > Cellvibrionales > Microbulbiferaceae > Microbulbifer > Microbulbifer mixtoriginis (SeqCode). Next base: position 4,531,239 of record NZ_CP174305.1, read on the forward strand.
TCCACGCCTTGAATTTGACTGCTCCAGTGAGCAGCTGCTCAATAGCTGATGTTACCTCTTCTAACGTGGCGTTTTCATCAAACGAAAGCTCTAGTTTTTCAGCTTCTTCAGCTCTTCTGTTAAATTAAACAACAAATCATGCGGCACGTTGAGCGGGCGTTTTTGAAGCGAGATCGCTTGTCCTGGTCGAATTTCATCGATAGACCATTCTTCTGGCGCGAAGATTTCGGGATCCGAACGTAGCGTGACAACCAAGTTCTTTAATAGTGCGATTGGTGCATTTTCCACTGGCTCTTCGGGCGCGGTTGGCGCGTACAAGCTAATTGACCTGAATATTGGATACGCATTTTGTTGTGCGGCCAATGAGAAGGTGGATAAGTGATCTATCTTTAACTGAACGGCGGGCCCAGATGCCATTGGTTCATCCGTATTCGTAGAATTCATGTCAGAACTTTTCTTTCAGAATATCTTGCTAAAAACTTATTGTTATACCGCTACCGGGGTTCGATCAAATACTAGCCGCAGTGGCAGTTCATTTAATGAGCCATATCAATGCAAGCCGCATGGAGGTCGCTACTACCAGGGCTTTTCAGTCCTACTACCTGATTGACCGCTGTGTAATCCCATTCAATGAGTACGGACTGAATCGGAAAGGCTACCACTGGCGCTTCCGCGGAGTGAAAGAGTTGGTTGGATTGAGGGGTTGAAAAACCGCTGTTGCTGTGCCGTTTGTGTATCATTTCGCCTTGGTCCGTGGTGGAGTCCAAGCGCCATTATGCGCCTCTATTTTGCCTGATACAATTGATGAAGATCAGGAAATAGTGGTTAAAAACCAGTCAGCAACCAAGGTTCATTTGTACTAATTTATTGCGGTATATGTTGATAAAATATTAATCGGCACCTGGATTAAATTCTTATTTGATGTATCAAGGGTAGATTTTAAATATTACTTCAACGCCACATGATAAAGGTCTTATGACATGGAATATCATCATATTAAATATGAGCAAAATGGCCCTGTAACCATCGTTACTTTTAACCGTCCAGAGGTTAAGAACTGCATTGGAACACGCGCTCATCGCGAGCTGGTGGATGCATTCGATCGTTTTCGTACCGATGACGGAGCTAAAGTTGCGGTAATCACCGGCGCTGGCGATTCTGCATTTTGTGCAGGGGGTGATTTAAAAAGCAATCTTGCTGCAACCGAACCCACCAACCACCCCGATCCTGACGAGGCTGTTTTATGCCCTGTAGAACCCGCTGATATTGCCCGGCATAATCGAGGTGAAGCTCCAGGGATTATAGGTCCATCCCGCTGGACCGATATCTATAAGCCTATCATTGCGGCTGTGAACGGAATTGCATATGCGGGTGGCTTTGAGTGGGCATGTTTTGCCGATATGCGGATTGTAGAAGAACACGCATCCTTTGGAATGACTTGTCGTCGTTGGAATATCGGCTTAGCCGATGGTGGTACTCAGCGTTTGCCGCGTATTGTTGGTATGGGGCGAGCGCTGGAGTTAATCATCACGGGAAAAGTTATTAATGCTGAAGAAGCTTATCGCATTGGGTTAGCCAACGAAGTGGTGCCAAAGGGAGCCGCATTAGATCGTGCCGTTGAGTTAGCACAATATATCTCTACCCTTCCCCAGCCAGCGATTCACTCTGATAAAGAAGCCGCCATTCGTGGTTATGGAAAGGATCTTGATGAAGGTCTACGAATTGAGGCTGAGTGCTTTAACCGATTATTCAGCGACTCTGAATCCAAAGCAGAGCTGTCCGAAGGCTTGAGGCGCTTTAACGAGCGCGATCATCCTGACCGAGTGCGAGGACAAGCCAAAACACCCGGTATTATTCGTAGCGAAATGGAGTAATTACGATAAGCCAAAAGAAGGCTGTATTTGTAGTAGAGGCCCATAGTGGCTATATGGGCCTCATTACTTTGGTGAATCAGTGGGGTTCTTATCGTCACTTTTATGATCTGGACAGGCGCCCTCTTCCCAAGGCCCAGTCTTTATTAGACGCTTGAATCGGATACATGTTTTTTATTTGCTTTTGCGCTCAACCATTCGAATCCATATCCTTACTCCAAGCCATTGGCAAAAACGCATCATCGAGACTGACATTCAGATTGTGGGTAGAGTAATTCGAGAGTACTTTTAGGCTGGTTCCAACTATCACCTCTAGAATCGTCTCTTTCGTATAACCTGCTGCAAGAAACGCCTCAACCTCTTCTTCTGTAGCCCATCCACGTTTCTCATTGATAATGACACTGAATGCTCGGAGCGCTTCGAGTTTAGGGTCATCGAGTGTTTTGCCGCTACGCAGCGCCTTGATTACATTTTCATCTACACCGGCCATTTTGCAAACTGCGGTATGCGCAGCCATGCAGTAGGTGCAACCGTTAAGGCGGCTGTTTGTCATCAGGATTATCTCTCGCTCCGTTTCGCTCAAGCGAGAGTTATCAAATAATCCCATAAGTGTTAGATAGCTCTCTACCATTACAGGTGATTCGGCCATGGTTGCCATTAGATTGGGTACAAATCCCATTTTCTTTTTAGCGGCTTCTAGAGTTTGCTTAGAGGCTTCTGGTGCTGTTTCAATTGTGTAACGTGTAAAATTGACCATGAGTCTTACCATATAAGTTGGGTTTTACGGTGCTCGATATCGATTTACATTGAGTGCTCGCACCTCTTTGGCGCTAGTCAGCGCTAAAGAGGTGGAGTTGTTTACATACTATGCAGTTGTAGACTGACTCAGCTTTTCAAGTACGGGAAATAAGTCGCTGGGTTCGGGGCGACGCGTATAGTCAGGATTCACCTCCGCATATGCGATTGTTCCATCGGTATCTATGACATATCTTGCAGGCATAGGTAAGTTCCACGCGCCGTCACGATGGATGGTCGGGAGTTCGACTTTGAACACCTTGTGGAACTCAATTACATAAGGTTGTAATGTCCAGCGGATACCAAATTTTTCAGCAAGCTTTCCACTTTGATCAGTCAGAATTGGGAAGCTTAACTTGTTATCTCTCTGAGATTTGCGGCTTTCAGCGGGCCCTTGCATGGAAATAGCAGCCAGCGTTGCGCCACGCGCTTTGATCTCTGCAGCAACTTCTTCTAACGCTTGCAGCTCAATATTGCAGTAAGGGCACCACACGCCTCGATAGAACGTTAGAATAACGGGCCCTTTGGTAAGGAGTTCTTCCAGGGCAACGTCGTTACCTTCTGAATCTGGCAATGTAAAGTATGGGACTTTCTCCCCTACTTTAATCGAACGCTCAACTTGGCCACTAGCAGCCAATTCCTTGGATGATCTGGCAAAGGCTTCAAATGCTCCTTCCGGGGCCTGTTGCTTAAATACTTCTTTGAAAGCATCTAGTTTGTCTTGAAGAGACATAACCTATTCCTCTAATGGTTTAAAGTTTGGAAGCGCGAGCTTTGGGTAAGCCTTCGATGGGCCAAGAGGCGACGTGCTTAACTCTCCAATTGGCCTCTATGCAGGTACTTACGCCAAACCACTATTGGGAAGATTAGTTACTTTGATTTGCGCTATAAACATGCTATTTTGAAACTCATTGTATCCATTAAGGACACAATCTGTGTTTCAACAAGCCCATTTGAACGAAATAGTCGTATTTATTGCCGTAGCCGAACACGGAAGCTTTACAAAGGCAGCGGCATCATTGAACTCAACCAAATCAGGCGCTGGTAAGGCAGTTAAGAAGCTTGAGGAGGAATTGGGTCTTAAGCTATTCAACAGAACCACTCGAAGTATCAGGCTGACAGAAGAAGGCAAAATATTTCTGGATGCCGCAAAACATGCGTTAGAAACAATCAATGAGGCCAGGCTTTTGCTGCATGCCAGGAAGGATGAGCCTGCCGGACGATTGCGTATCAATTTGCCAATAGGAATAGGCCGAAATATTGTCAGTGCTTTAAAGGGGTTCACGCAGTTGCACCCCAAGGTTACGGTCGAGGTCTCTCTTTCAGATAGCCTGGAGGACGCTATTAAAGGAGAATGGGATGTCGTTGTTAGAATTGGCGAACTAGAAGATAGTTCTTTTATCGCAAAAACATTATGTGGATCTAGACGTATCTTGTGTGCTTCGCCTGAATATCTTTCGCAGAAAGGTAAACCTAAGAATTTGGAGGAGTTAAGAGAGCATGATGCTCTTGTTTTCAGAGCGCCTACAGGAAAAGTAAGAGCCTGGTCATTTCGAGAAAATGATGACTCAATTACTGAGTTTTCCCCTTCCCCGCTGGCAATTTTTAGAGATGGGCGAACACTGATAGATGCAGTAGTCGCTGGTATGGGTATTGCTCAGGTATATGATACTGCTCTCGGTTCTTCTATTCAGACTGGCGAAGTTATTGAGTTGTTTCCTGAGAAAGTAGTACCCGGTCCACCGGTTAGTGCACTGATTCCCAGTGGTAGAGCGATGCCTGCGAAAACGAGAGTTTTTATCGATTTTCTACAAAGCGTGCTGGATTAGGATTTAGGGTGTCAGGCGAAATCGCAGAATAATTTCATCAAGAGAACCCCCTCTCTAATTCTAGAAAGGGGGAGATTGGCTGACGAAAACCTTCTGGTTGCTAAGTTTAGGGCTTTCGCTAAGCAATGCTCTTAAAGGTTGGTTTGTCCTTTTCTAGCTGTGGTGCTGAGCCCGCGAAAACATGCAGGAAAGTCGTAGGATTTGGGCGTCTGCGATAATTGTCGGTCTCGTCTCCGAATAGAACTTTGCCACCTTCATCCAGTGCTATCACCGTGGCCATAACGGTATCCTTAGGGTATCCAGGCATTCCTGCAGGGGAACCGCCAATATCTTCAATGCCTAGAGCTTTAGCACCCATTAGGTTGTCATCTTGAAGAATTTCAAAATGACCAGGCAGATCAAGCTTGTCGGCTAACTTCCTTGAGTTGTCGTAGCCTTGGTTAGAGATAAACTTCACCTTCACATCATATTGCTTAAGTGTCTCAGCATATTTCTTCACTTCTTTTAACTGGTTCATACAAAATGGGCACCAGTTGGCTCTAAAGAACACTAATAGTGTTTTAGATTCGTCAAAAGAGGTGGAAGACACACCCGATTTATCTAATCGATTAAAGTTCATTTCAGGCAGTTTTTGGCCTTTTGATATGGCTTTGCTCTTTTTACGGTTGTAGACGGAGAATGACCAGATATACCAGTGAAGGGATAGGAAGCCCAGAGCAGCAGCTGCAATAGGAATGTATAGAGACAAGGACATTGGAGCCTGGTTCGAATAAGTTGAATAAGCAACCAATGCAACTCCTATAAAGTTAACGGCTTGAATAACTGGTAATCTTTCTGACGTTCTTGAAATGCTGAACACATTTGTTAGGACCATCAAGAAAAATGGTAAAGGCAAGGTCGCTAAAAGTGCGCCGACCCAAACCGGATCGCCACCAGATATATAGATCATGATGCCGGACCCTACTCCGCCAAGCATGTTTAATAGAATCATTGGTAAAATAAGTTTTGCTTTCATTTCAAGCTCCTGAAGCGTTGGGTTAATGTCCAAAACTTGGGATCTATCCTATTACATCACATTGACTCAATAATCAGTTCGAATAGAGAAACAATGTTGCGAAAACGGATACAATCGAATTTATTTTATCGATCTATTAGTAGTGGCTGGCATGAGTAACTTACATTCAGTTCTAGCAGGAATTTAGTATTTCTTAACAAATAAGGGAGCGAGTAAGCTGGAGGAAGGTGTAAAGATGTGGACTAAATCAGACCAAATCTGACAAATCGTCTTGGATAAGAAGGGTTTACCGGTTTTGATGAAAGTGCCTAAAGCTAAAAGCAAAACCAAGGATAAACCCCATGATCCATACTAATGATCGCATCATCAAACATTAACTGCTAGGTGATTTCGATTGCAATACCACTCCAAACGTAACTATGCCTTCCAGCGTTTTGATGACGCAACGTTCGCCATCCAATATCAGCCCTCCAAACTGGTTGAGCTTCATTCGGGTTATAATATTTGATTGTGTTCCCATCCTTGGCAACCAGGATATTATGGAAACCCATTTCATGAGCAGACCCAGGGGAAGGGCCTCGAAACATCATAAAAGCGCAATTGTAAAAGGTGTCGGCACGCAAGTTCCTCGGCATTCCCCCATTACTAGCTGGCTGTATGAGATTTGTAAACAACGCATTATAATCAACTCTATTGCCCGCCTGCGCGAATTGAAGGCACATGTCTTTCTGAGTCGCGTCATATAAAATCCGACCGGTACGCCCAGGGCACTGGGTATTCACATAGTTTCGCACACGCATCGGCGAACTATTGTTGGCCGCCACTAAGGGATGGTCAGCTCCGTTTGGCATAGGAGGTAGGTCCGCATTCTGCCATTTGACGGCGTTCCACAGAGTCCCTTCCACAAATGCCTGTGGCCTTGGTGCACGGATGTCGTATCCTGACACTGCGATCTCGGTGCAGTGAGCGGCGCAAGAGTTGCCGACCTGGCTGGGTAAAGTTTTTAGATGCAACATCAAAATTTCCTTTTTTGTTATGTCTGATAGTGAGAGTAGTGAATCCAGTGTACCAATTTGATAGGCATAATATATATAACGGAGTGGAAAAGAATAATACGAGTTATTACGTAATCCTCTCCTCGATGACGCTGATTGGCTGTAACAAAATTGAATTGACTACGGCGATGATGATCGTTGTAACAGCTAACGAATTTCTGTGCTCAGACCCTGGCATCTCGTACATTTTTGCTTGTAGTGCATTACCTGCATTACCCGGTAGAGCAATCTCACTTGAAAGCTGCCTTGCTGTACCTTAATAATGCTGTACTTTTGAATCTACACCGGCCTTTTTTGAGATTTCCTTCTCTATCCGTAACTGCTTACTTTCTCGTCGTAATCGATATAATTTCGAAATTTCACTCAGAGTGCAGTCAAACTAAAGTAACTCATTCTTGAGTAAGTAGCGGCTGCGATGGATTGACGCGATGATTCCTTGCGGAATATCTATGCTTACAAAAACAAGGGTTTTCATCGTTTATTTTGAAAAATGAGCTTAATTAAGCTTCTGGATGTTTAATGTAATAAGGGAGCAATCCAAAGGCCATCTGGTGCTGGCTATGTTGTTTGATCCAAAGGTTCCTGGAAGTCAGTAAAGCTCAGTTATGCAATTTAATCCTTAACAGACGAGCCCATATTTTTATTGGATTCTAAGCTCCAACATTATTCTCTATTATATGTCGTATTAACTAATATATCTTTGAGCCCAGGCTCCAATAACATTGCCGACATATTCAGCATCTGATTTCTTCATAAGCAAGTGATCGGCTTTATCTAAGGAAATAAAACTTTTTGGATGGTGCGCGGCGCTAAATATTTTTGCAGCATGATCAATAGAAACAGTGCTATCTAGTGGTGAATGCATAACTAGTAAAGCTTTCCTTAATTCCTTAAGGTTAACCAAGATGTCTGCTTCATTTATATCGTCGATAAACTGCTTTTTAAGTGTAAACTCTCGGCCAGCAAGCACCACTTTTGCCTGTCCTGTTTTATTGATGTTATCGAGCTCATCTTTAAACATATGTTGGATATGTTTTACATCACTTGGAGCGGCTATAGTAACAACAGCTTTAGCTGTCTTTAGCATACCAGCGGCTTTTAATACGGCAGCACCACCAAAACTATGCCCAATTAGCAATTTTGGCGCTTCAAAGCGGTTTTTAATTTCATTGCAAGCACTAAGTAAGTCTTCAACATTAGATGAAAAGTTAGTATTGGAAAAATCTCCATCACTGTTACCTAACCCAGTAAAATCAAATCTTAATACTGATATTCCTTTGCTAGTCAATGATTTGCTAATAGCGCTCGCAGCAATGATATCTTTTGAGCATGTGAAACAATGTGCAAAAATTGCATAGGCCTTTGGGTTCCCGGTGGAATTTTCTAATTTACCCTTTAATTCTACACCGTCACGATTTGGGAAATTAAATTCCATAATATTATCCAATATATATTGATGAATTACTTCAACTTTTCAGAATACTTCTTCACTTCTTTTAACTGGTTCATATTAAGGTAAAGACGCCCCATTGTCCGCTCCAGCTACTTCAACCATTGCATGGACTTACAAAGCCGTATTCAACTTTGCCAAAGTAATTAATGCTCGTATCGCCTTCTATCCGAATCAAGTGGTAACCAAAAGGTTGAGGCCTTATCATGACAGTATAAAAATTGGTGATTACACCGGTACAAGATAGATGGCTATTTGAACTGTATCAATCAATCCATATGACTGCTGGAATATAGGAATTCCACGGATTTCCGTGAAGGCCTAATGCCCTTAAAGAAAATAGAAACTTTGCGATTTGTTATACTTCTCCACCTTTCTGCAAGCACTTGTAGCGAAGGATCACCCCCCCGATTTAAGGGCGTCCGTCCGCATGAGTTCGAAATTCTTCTGGATGGCGTCAGCTTTGAAGAGAGGTGAGCCTGCTCCAAGTACGATGGGTGCAAGACATATCCGGTATTCATCCACCAAGCCCCTTGCGAGCAGAGTAGCCACAAGGTCTGCGCTTCCGAAAACGAAGATATCTCTCTTCCCGGTCTCCTTCTTCAGCGTGCTAACGTGTTCGACGGCCTCACCTTTTAAAAGACGAGTGTTTGACCAATCGGCGGTTTCAAGTGTGCGCGTGATGACAGCTTTCTCAAGTGAGTTCATCATGTCCGCAACCGCCCCGGTTTCATTCCTCCAATGACTGGCCATCCCCTCATAGGTGCAGCGTCCAAACAACAAGGTGCCGATTTCATCGCCCTGCTGAAGAGAGAAAGCTTCTAACTCGTCGCCCCACACTGTTCCGTGATGGTCCAACGCCCAGGGCGCAGTGCCTTCAAAGTACCCGTCCAACGTCATCACATTCCAAACAACTAAACGCCTCATATCCTGTTTCTCCTAAACAAGCGATTGAGTAGATGAATTCTTCCCTTTGTAGCTGGATGATGTGTGGCAGGCACCCGTATTAGCCATATTCGTTGTGTCTCCGCCACCAATGATATGGCTGTGTCTGCTGAGTGCCGTCGGGAGCCGCTTCCCAGTTTTCCTGGCGGCCGAGCGGTGTGATATCCAAAAGAGTCCACACCGTGCCAAGTGTTTCGACACCTCGACCGTTAGTGAAATAGGTTCGATAGAGGTCCTCTCCATCGCGATAGAAAACGTTGATGCCAAATCCGGTAGCCACATCGAAATCAGCGTTGAAGCTGTCCTTGGTTTCATACCAGGGGATTGCCCAACCCATACGTTTCCGGAATGCCTCTATCTCAACGATTGGCGCTTTTGACACAAAGACGAGAGAGGTGTCTCGGGCATGTAGATGGGCAAGATGAGGAATCTGATCGGCGACCATGCAGCAGCCTTCGCACGGGCTGGGATCAGCGGGCTTCAACATATGGTGGTAAACGATGAGTTGTGAATGGTCATCGAATAAGTCAGCCAGAGTCGCAGTGCCTCCTGGACCCGCAAAGGCATAATTTTGTTCGATCTTAACCCAACCCGAATACCGTCGTTTTTCTGCCAGCCGGTCGTGGGCACGGGTCAGCTCCTTTTCTGCTTTGCGGAGTTCAGCGAGTTCATCCTTCCAGGCCTCCGGTAACAGGATCTGCCGGACTACTCCGGAGATCTCCTTAGTTTTCCTGTTCTGAATTAAAGCCATAATCAGCTCCAGATCTTGAGTTAAGTTGAGAAGAGTACTTCCCTATGAACTCATACTTCCTCGGCGGCTGCCTCTATCGTGGCGATATCGATCTTACTCATGGACATCATCGCCTTAAAGGCACGCTTCGCTTTGTCACGATCAGAGTTCGTTGTCAGATCCAGAAGCTGTCTTGGTGTAATTTGCCACGAGTGGCCCCAGTGATCCTTGCACCAACCACAGGCACTTTCTTGTCCACCATTACTGATGATCGCCTCCCAGTAGCGGTCGGTTTCTTCCTGATTCTCGGTGACAACCATGAAACTAACGGATTCATTTGGCCTGAAATTCGGACCGCCATTCAGACCAATAAACTTGCGCCCGAGTACGGTAAATTCGACAGTCAGTTCACTGCCTTCCTCACCGCCAGGGTAGTCGGTCACCGCTTGATTAACTCGATCTACATGACTATCTGGAAAAGTTGCGGCGTAGAATTCCGCCGCCTTCTTTGCTTCGCCATAGTCAAACCACAGGCAGTTTACGAGTTCAGTCATATGTATTCTCCTATGCTTTGGACAGTATGCGGTCTCTTCACCGTCAGCTTTGAAGGTTGCTGCAATGCGCTCCATATCGTAACTGCGCCCTGGTTCAGGTTTGATAAAGACCCCTGCCCCTTTGGTATTTGTGATGAATGGCGGTCTCGGTACCCTCCCGAGGAGGATGTTCTGTTACCTCACTCGGCATGATAAATATCGTCTAGAACTGCTTAGCCAAATCTGCGCTATTCCAAAGGTCGCTCGAGGTCGATGCGAGTTGTTCATCGATGCATCTTTTTTTATCGCTCCATAGCGCCTTTGCCTGAAATTATTTTGCTGCGGAACTTGGCTATTCTCGAAACCCGTGTAGCTGGTTTCTTGGCTGAATTTAAGTTGAAGGCATAGCCTCTCTGGCGCCCTGGTGTTAATGCATGAAACGCTTCTGCAAGCTCGGGGTCGGCATCCATGGCTTCAACCAGTTCATCTGGGAGCTTGATATCGCGTTCTGCTTTTGGGGGCTTAATGCCGGCTTTGGCATATCCCTTCGCTTCCTCGATGTAAGCTCGTATAACTGATTCGAGCTTTGTCACTTGGTCGTTGGATTTCAGGGGGATCATATGTGGGTGTTGGGTATTCTCACCACGCTTTTGAAGTAAGCCTTTGGTGTCTTTCAATAACGCCGCATCCATAAAGCTAATGAGGAATTTCTCTCGAAACGCTCCAAGGATGACAATATTTCGACCGGCGAATGTGTAGCAAGGCTGCCCCCATTTTACGTGCTCTTCCAGATCCATGCTCTGGCATATCCGGCGCAACTCATTAAGGCCGGATTTCCATTTCTGGGTCGAGCAATCAGGCGTTGCAAAGCGTTCACAACGCCCACAACCTTTCGAAAAATAATCTGCGATATCTGAAATCATTGCTATAACCGGTTGTCCCATACGAGCAAAGTCCCTGCCACTATCAAACTATCATTTTTCCGGAGTTAGATTTTGATGTCCCCTCCCCTACGGCTCCTGCCTTTGAACCCTCGTAATTTAGCAACTATGGCGTTCCATATTTATCTGTGAGTTTTGATCAGCGTCATAACCAGCATTCAAAATCTCCTATCGATTATGCCAGCTTGCGATTGGGCTGCCGGCGCTAACCTTGTTGAAGCGAGGAGTCTCCAGTGGAGATACTTCCATCCCGCATATAGGTTACGCAAATAGCGCCACTATCTGTCGTCGTAGATTGCTGTACATGGAACCCCAAAGGGGTCACACCAGCACCGAAGAGGCGCTTTCCTTTGCCCAGAACCAAGGGAAAAATCAGCAGTTTAAACTGATCTACCAGGTCTGCTTTAAGTAGAGTCTGAATAAAATTGGCACTGCCCGGAACCAGCAAGTCAGGACCATTGATAGCCTTGATTTCACGAAGTCGTGCGACCGGATCATCGCCCAGCCATTCGCTGCCTTCCCAGGTAAATTCAGGTTTCGTGCGCGAGGCCACATACCGTATTGTACTGTCAATTTTTTGGGCCATCTGGATTTCTCCATCATCAACACCCTCAGGTGGAGGGTCAGCAGCTACTTTTGGCCAATGAGCAGCAAAAATATCGTAAGTCCGATGGCCAAGCAGGAGTTCGAATGGGGCTGCGAAGACATCTCCCATAAATTTACCTACACCTTCATCGAAATAAGGTACCACCCATCCACCATGCTCAAAGCCCCCTGAAGTGTCCTCCTCTGTACCACCGGGAGCCTGCATCACGCCATCCAGACTAACAAATGTGTTTACAATTATTTTTCGCACACAGTTCTTCCTTGGTGATTTTGTTGATCAAAATGGCGTCTCGAGTTGTGCTTAGGCTATTGCTTTCAATCACCATTGAGACTTGAAGAGATAGCTTATTGATCTTCTTTATTCGACTTCCACCCTTGTTGCCTCCAGGTAAGCGGCGAGATTAGAAAGAGCGCACTGCCATCCATTGCGTGTTCCGTCGATCATTCCCAAACCGACCAAAGAGGTGATCTGTATCGTCACCTGGAGTTCAGTCGCGCGCTTATTTTGACTAATCGCCACGGTGATCAAAGAGGCACTCAATAAAGAGTCGTCGGTATACACACGCTCGGTAAAAAGCAGGCGATGCGGCTTACTGATGTCGTAGTAGTGTGTTTCGACTCGGAATTGCAGATCATTCTTTTGGCCGCACCGATGTACGTCAAGGCCTCCGACGCGAAAGTCGTTTTCAATAAACTCGACTGCCTCATCCTTAGAAGGTGCCCCCCATATTGATCGGGCTTTTGGGTTTTCCCATGCTGAAAAAACCTGTTCTGCTGGTGCTTTGATTGTTTTACTGATGGATATGGTGTCGTGCGATAACTGTTGGCTCATGCTAGTCCCTTTGCTTAATGGCAGTTCCCAGGCTACCGACTAATAGTTAGCTGATTGGATAACTATAAAAAGCAATAATAGTTAGGTCAATGGATAACTTACTAGTGGCGTAAAAGAGTAAGAGAATTGACCTCTATCTGCTCAGAGTGAGGTGCAATGACATAACAACTATGATCGGTAATGTCATAAGAGGGTGCGGTATGTGAGCCGATCACACCCTCCAGTTTTTTAACTGAAGATCAAGTAGTCGGCTATTGGAATGGAGGGGTGATCTACAGGGTTTGTAATATGGCACCCTGTATCTCTATCGTACTCAGTCATCCTGTCCTTCAGCGCCAAGTGCTTCGACAAAGCTCGCCATTCTTGCCATCCGGCCTTCCCACTGGGCGGTCTGTTCATTAATCCAAGTTTCTGCAGCTGTCAGTTGCTTCGGCTTGATCTCGCAGGTTCGTACGCGGCCAATTTTCTTGGAGCGGATCAAGCCCGCATCTTCCAACACACCAATGTGCTTCATGAATGAAGGTAGTGCCATTTCAAACGGTTTAGCGAGCTCGGTGATTGATGCTGGTCCGCTGATCAGGTGCTGAATGACAGCGCGGCGCGTTGGATCTGCTAAGGCTTGGAAGACTGTATTCAGATTTTCGTGATTGTTACCCATTTGACTAAGTATATAGGTGTAAAATCGTTAGGCAATGGCCGCGGTTTGCTAATGCCCGAAAAAACACCCTAACAAAAGTGCTTCATCTCCTCCCTAAAAGATATGTTTTAGTGTTAACAGAAAGCAGGAAACCTCCTGATAAAAAGAACAAGGTGCAATAGTGATCGATTTTTCCTATCAAGCGGACGTTCAAACCAAGCCTATCTCCTACACCGTCAGGGCAACACCGGAAGAAGTCTTTACAGCCTGGGTTACGCCGAGCATGGTTGAAAAATGGTGGGGGCCTGACGGTTTCACTACGCGTGTGCTCAATCTCACGGCAGAGGTTGGCGGGAGTTTTGCTTTTGAGATGACAGCTCCAGACGGTAGCTCTTGCGTAATGTCTGGAGTATATCGTCGTGTCGATAGACCGAAGTTTCTAAGTTTTGAGGTCCATAAACATTGCAATCTCAGCTTGCCACATGGCACCGAACCGCAAAAGAATTCGTCATTGGTCGAAGTAGTGTTCAGAAGCAGTGAGCTTGGCACTGTCGTTTCGCTTACGCATACACTTCTAAACCCTGACTACGCAGAGCTGGCAGCGATCAGTTGGGCCCAATCACTTCGATGTATGGAGGCTCGATTTTCTGGATCGGCAAATCTGATCTGAGATGGCAAGGTGTCTTTGATGGCAGTCATGCGTCTGTGCACATCTTACATGCTGTCTAATTTGATACTACCAACCACATGCGCATTTAAGGCCTTAAATTCTTCATAGCGTTTTCTGACGTATAAAGTTCGACCAATATGCCTATCAAGTGTGTGAAGAATTTTCATTGAAGGCAGCGGCTAATTTACCGCTGCCAGAGTATGTCTTATCAGTTAGAGGTTCTGCACTTTAAAAGTCAGAAAGTAACCTTCGGTGCTTAAGAAAACCTGTAGCTGCTGATTCAGTACACCACCCTGCTCTTTTGCTGTAACAACCCACTGACGCTGATTGTTAACACGCTGCATAGCGGCGCTGAGCGGCTTGTCAGACCATAACTCGTTAAGCTTACCCTCTTTGATTAGGCGAGCGACTTCTTGGCTGGCGATGCCTTTGGCTTCTACCATGGATACAGTGGCAAAATTGTCTCTCTCATGGTCACCATGGGCGAAAGCAAGATTTGCGAAGCCTAAGGTAACTGATACACAGATGGCTCGAATAAGTTTGTTCATAATACTCTCTTTCTTCTCGGTTTTAGCGAATGTTGATCAAAAAGCGTTACTGTTTGAGTCCAATAACCTCGTAGAACCCTTTTGTTTTTAGAGTGATCTTCACAGATTCCTGACCGTTATTTTTCCAATACCAGCCATGGGAACCATCAAAAGGCGTGGTGAGAGAGCCACTCATCTTGTTTGCGGTAGCAATAGCAAAGCTCTCAAAGTAGCCGGTAGTATCGCCTGCGGGTTCGCCGTGAAAATCAAAGTAAAGTTCACCACTCTCCGTTACCCACTCGTACTCCAGATGGCCGTATTTATCCAATTGAAATTTGTATTCAATCCCACGGCCAGCGGGCACTTCAATAGTTGTGGTGTCAGTTCGATAAGCAAAGGTCTGCTCGCCACGCTGCACTACTTCTGGCACAGCGATTTCCTGCTCTTGACTGTTTAATTCAGTCAGCCCCAGTGCACTGCCGATTCCAGTAGGATCTATATTGTATTCAGCTGGCAGGATTACTGTGGTCAACATAATGGCTGCAAGCACGCCAGCAGCAAGTGTGGATTTAATCAGCGTTTGTGCAGACTGCACTGGCATTTCAGTTGTATTCATTCTGTAAGCTCTAAATCTGTGTTCTTTCTGTTCAATAAATTTGTAGGCTATCTAACCTACGAAGTAACCTGTCATCTGGTAACCCACCAACATCAGTCCACCACTCATTAGTAAGGTATTTGTCATAGTGGAAAATCGCAGGAAACTGTCAAAGCGACGCCAATAATTGATGGCGAGGAGAATAAACAGCAACGCAACAAACTGACCAATTTCTACTCCGACATTAAAGGCCAGAATGTTCTCCACCAACCCATCGCTGGACAGCTTGAATTCCTGTAATTTGGTAGCCAAACCAAAACCGTGGAAGAGTCCAAAAATCAGTACGGCAGCCTTGGTATTAGGCTGGAAGCCAAAAACCCGTTTGAAGCCGCCGAGATTATCGAAGCCTTTATAGACAATGGATAATCCAATAATGGCATCGATCAAATAGGCATTCACATGGGTGTCGTTCAGTACTCCAAATAAAAGGGTTAAGCTATGACCGAGCGTAAAGAAGCTTACATAGATAAGAACATCTTTTGAGCGATATAAAAAGAAAATGACTCCCACCAGGAACAGCAGGTGGTCATAGCCAGTCACCATATGCTTGGCGCCAATATATAGAAAGGGAATAATAGATACCCCTTCATTACCGGCAAGAAAAGTCTTGGTCGCATCGTCCACTCCATGGGCAAATAGCGGCATAGATATCACCATACCTGCTATCAGCGCCATCAAGCCGAAAACTGTTTTTAAACTATTGTGCAACGTTACAATCTCCCGTTATTAAAGTTCTAAATTCTTGTGAACCAAAGCGCACACAGGCCCAGTTAACTGGCTCCAGCCAGAGCCACTTCAGGGTTATCTTGTAAGCTCTCCGACTTGGCATTCCTGCCATGTAAAATTCTGTAGAGTGCCGGCAACACTAAAAGTGTCAGGATTGTTGATGAGACAATACCGCCAATAACCACCGTAGCCAGTGGGCGCTGTACCTCAGAACCAATACCAGTATTCAGGGCCATGGGCACAAAACCGAGTGAGGCAACCAGTGCGGTACTAATGACCGGACGTAAGCGGATCAGGGCGCCCTCAATAATGGCCTTTTCTATGCTGTAACCTTGGTCACGCAGGTCGCGAATAAAGGAAACCATCACCAGGCCGTTAAGGATGGCAATCCCGGAAAGTGCGATAAAACCAACCGCAGCGGAAATGGAGAAAGGGATATCCCGCAACATTAAAGAGAGCACACCGCCGGTTAATGCGAGGGGTATACCGGTAAAGATAATTGCCGCATCTTTTATGGAGCGAAGCGCCAGCAGGAGAAGCCCCATAATCAATACAAGGGTCAGCGGCACTACAATCGATAAGCGTTCAGTAGCAGACTGTAGCGTTTGATAGGTTCCGCCGTATTCAACCCAGTAACCGGGTGGTATTTCCACTTTATCGGAAACGGACTGCTGTACATCAGCAACAAAGCTACCCAGATCCCTACCCCGAACATTAGCCGTTACCACTACCCTGCGTTTACCGTTCTCGCGGAAAACCTGATTGATACCGGCAGTGAGTTCCAAGCTGGCAATTTCCTCCAGGGGCACATAGTTGCCATTGGGTCGATGAATCGGCAGTTTCTTTAGCGCATCCAAATCCTGGCGCAATACCTCTGGCAAACGCACAACAATATCGGTGCGGCGGTCTCCTTCATAAAAGCGGCCAGCAACCGTACCTCCCAGGGCGGTTGCCAGCTGCTCCTGTACCTGATTGATAGCCAGCCCATACTGGGTTAGTGCGGCCTGGTCAGGAACAATGGCGAGAACCGGTAAACCGCTGGTTTGCTCCATCTGTATATCAGCAACGCCTTCTACACTGCCAATAGCCGCTTCAATTTCACCGCCCAAACGCTCTAATTGCTCAAAGTCATCGCCAAAGACTTTGATCGCCAATTCCGCACGCACCCCCGCTAAAAGTTCGTTAAAGCGCATCTGGATTGGCTGGAGAAATTCATAGCGGTTGCCGGGGATTGGCTCTACCAGCTTTGCCAGCTCTTCTACCAATTGCTCTTTCTGCTTATCCGGATCTGGCCACTGAGACCTGGGTTTCAGGATAATAAAGTTATCGGCAACACTTGGGGGAACGGCATCGGTAGCCACTTCTGCAGTACCAATTTTGGCGAATACACGCTCCACTTCGGGCAACTCTTTAATCCGCTCCTCCAAGGATTTTTGTAGTGCAATCGCTTGTTCCAGGGATGTGCCGGGAATACGCAAGGCGTGCATGGCAATATCGCCTTCATCCAGATTCGGCACAAATTCGCTACCCATTCTGCTCGCCGTATAGCCGGATACCAACACCAGTATCGCAGCAATAGCGACAACCATGCCACGCTGGCGCAATGCAAACTCCAGGGCCGGGCGATAAAAGCTATTCAGCTTCTCCAGTGCAGGGTTTTTCTTTTCGATCACCGGTTTGCGAAATAGCAGCGCTATGCCGGCTGGCACCAAAGTGATGGAAAGAAACATCGCAGAAAGCAGCGCAATCACCACGGTAATTGCCATCGGATGGAACATCTTGCCCTCCACGCCGGTCAGGGCAAAAATGGGTAAATACACTGCTGTGATAATGAAAACACCAAACATGGCCGGGCGAATCACTTCCCGCGTCGATTGAAATACCAGGGTAAGCCGCTCTTTTAGATCTAACTGGCCACGCTCGCGGGCGGATTCGCTGAGACGTCGCAGACAGTTCTCGACAATAATGATGGCCCCATCCACCAACAAGCCAAAGTCCAGCGCCCCCAGACTCATCAGGTTTGCACTTACGCGGGCCTGAACCATGCCGGTGATAGTCATTAACATGGCCACCGGAATGACCAGCGCAGTGAGAATTGCTGCGCGAACATTCCCCAGCAGCAGGAAAAGAACCGCGATAACCAGCAGCGCACCTTCCATAAGATTGGTTTGGACCGTGCGCAATGTCTGGTCAACCAGACCGGTACGATCATAAACCGCAGTCAATGTGATACCAGGCGGTAGGCTCTGTTTGATATCCTCTAGCTTTTCACCAACTGCACCTGCAACGGTGCGACTATTTTCGCCAACCAGCATGAAAACGGTGCTCATCACCACTTCCCTGCCGTTCTGAGTAGCCGCCCCGGTGCGCATTTCGCGCCCCTCTTCAATCTTGGCCAAGTCGCCAAGGCGAATAGCAACGCCATTCACTTCCGCAACCAGGAAATCCTTCAGTGTCTCTAACGAGCTTGCCTGCCCAGGAACCCTCAGCAACCACTGGGCGCCACTGTGTTCAATAAAGCCTACACCGCGGTTACGATTGTTCTCCTCGATCGAGCGAATCAGGTCTTCCTGCGTCAGGCCGAATGCCAGCAGTTTCTCTGGCTCTATAGCAATTAGAATTTCTCTCTTGAACCCGCCGATCGGATTGACTTCCACCACACCAGGTACACGCAGTAACTGCGGGCGCACAATCCAGTCATGCACCGAACGCAAGTCTTTAGGTGTTACTGCACTGCCATCAGCATTGGTGGCTCCGGGTTCGGAGTCCACTGTGAACATAAAGATTTCACCAAGACCTGTGGCGATGGGTCCAAGCTCCGGCTCCAAACCAGCAGGCAGTGCACCACGTACACTAGTGAGCCGTTCATTCACTAACTGGCGGGCAAAATAAATATCGGTGCCATCTTCAAAAATCACCGTAACCTGAGACAACCCATACCGCGAAACGGAGCGTGTATAAGCAAGGCTCGGCAATCCAGCCATTGCATTTTCCACTGGGTATGTAACCCGTTGCTCAACTTCTTTAGGGGTATACCCTGGTGCCTCCGTATTAATAACCACCTGGATATTGGTGATATCCGGTACCGCATCAATGGGCAGCCGGGTGAAATTCCAAATGCCCAAACCGTACAGTAGTAGCACAAGGGCAATAACCAGCCCGCGATTTTGAATTGAGGTTCTTATCAAGTACTCAAGCATGTCGAACCCTCAGTGATCGTGGGATGCACCGGACTTTTCAATGTCCGCTTTAATGATGTAGCTGTTACCGGTGACATATTCGATTCCCGGTCGAATCCCCCCCAGCACTTCTACCCAATCACCGGCTTCACGCCCTAACTCCAACATACGCACTTCATACTGGTCGCCCACCTTGGCATAAACGACAGTAAAATCGCGGAACGCCTGTAAACCGGAACGCTTGACGGCAAGAGGCACCTCATATTCAGCAACTTGGATATCGCCGCTTACAAAAGAACCCGGTGCGAGGCCTGCGGGAATATCTTGCAGTGACACTCGAACGGCGGTGGCCTGGTTGGGTTTCATCAAAGTATCAATTTGTTTCACTACCCCGAGCAGAGGAGTTTCCAGGGACTTGATATTGACGGAAACGGGCGTGCCCTGGCGAATCTGGGGGCGTGTCGAGGGAAAAACATCCAGCTCTGCCAACAAGGCAGTATCATCGGCAACCGTTAATAAAGCTCTACCTGCGGTCTGTTCACCAGGGTTTACATTGCGCTGGACTACTACACCGGCAATTGGGGATTGAATAGTGTAGGTGTTTAGGTTTTGATTGCTGTTAATGGTAATCAGGGGTTGCCCTTTTTTAACGCGCTCCCCCAACCCCACCTGCACAGTTTCTACAAAGCCATCGAAACGCGCACTGATTTCACGAACCTGCTCTGGATCTACAATAAGCCTGCCGTAAGCGCGGCTGGTTTCACTCATCCTGGCTGGGCCAACGGTTTCCGTATCAATTTCCATGGATTCAGCAATACTGGATTCGATACGGGTTCGCCCCTCAAAATTATCGTATTGCCAACGGTATTCTTGCCCCTGGTACTTGGCTGTTAGAGTCACAACAAATGAGTGGGGCTCATAGATCACCATATCACCACGCAGATAATCTCCCTCGGGCCTGAATTCGATGTGGTCCTCTCCATCTCCAAGCCTTGTAAGAATCACTTTAAGATCAACCTGTTGAGGATTAACCAGCTCTCCATCGTTACTCACCCAAACCCGAAACTCCGGGGGAACACCAGTTTCATAAATACTTAGCTCAACGGCAAAATCACCTTCTCGCAACATGCGCCCACGATTGGGACCTTTTTCCGGTTCCGCCTCTGCGACAGCTCCGGCCGCATAGACACTGCCGCTGCCACTAAGGAACAAGGAAAGTAAAGCACTGAATATCAGGCTGGAAAAAACTGCGGATCTCATATCTCGCTCTCGCTTATCTGTGCCAATGACAGGCCGGTAAGTTTTTCAATTTCAATCAGGCTAAGGTGTGCGTTGTACTGTGCCTGGATCAGTGAAAGCTGCGCATCGCTAAGCCCCTGTTGGGCTAGAGCCAATTCCGAGTAGTTGTAGCGGCCACGTCGATAGGCTTTTTGCGTAGCGGTGAGCGCCTTATCCAGACTGGGAATCATCTTTTCATTCAAGGCGGCAGCCACGTGCCGGTGATGCTGTAGCCTTTGGGTCATCACAAAGAGTTGTGTATCCAATGCAATCTCTTTCGCATTTCTTTCTGCTCGAAAACGATTCTGTTCCGCTCTCAAAGCAGATACCTTGCCGCGATTGCGATCGCCTTTACCTAGTGGGATTGCGAAACCAGCCACCAATCCATAATCTCCGCTCGCTTCGTTGCGACGAATTCCTGTATCAATCCGCCACTGAATGCCCGCTTCTGCACGTGCCAAATCAATTTCCGCCTGCGCCACGCGCTCACGGCTCATAAATATTTCTAAATTTGGGTTGCTCGCCACCAAGCTTCGCAATCTAGATAAATCAACCTCGGGAATGACACTGGAAAGAGAGCCGGACACCCCAAGAAAGCTGGGCTCTCTGGAGCCCCATTGGGCAGCTAATTGATATCTGACAATATCCAACTCGTGCTCGACATCTTCCACAGCTAAGAGTCGACGCTGCAAATCGACTTCCGCCCGAAAAGCATCGGCTTCATTCGTTCTGCCAACACTAACCTGACGATTAATTTCAGCGGATATCCTACGAGCCAAGTCGACTGCTCTTTTAGCAATTTCCAGGCGTTCCTGCTGCACCAGGACCTGGAAAAAGTAACGCGCGGTATTTGCGGCAACTTCTAACTCAAGAACCTGCTTTTGGGCCTCAATCACGGAGGTCTTACTGCGTGTAGCCAATACACGTTTTTCTGCAAGATCACCCTGTAATAGCCAACTGATGCCGACTGTTACCTGGGAACTGCCGTTGCCATCGCTGCTCTTGTCCTCCCTCAACCCCTCTGCGGCAACACTAAGCTCCGGGCGTGGTCCAAGCTTGGCGTGCTTCGATAAAGCATCCACAGCCTCAAACTGATATCGGTAACCCGATAGTTCAGGATGATTTTGCAAGCTTTTAAGAATTGCCTGCTCATAAGTGAGGCCCGATAACTCCTCGCCCTGTTCTGCCCTAAGGGGCCCACTTAATGCGACTAAAAAGAACACGGCTCCGGCCACAAAAAACCGATTAACAATCGGTTTTTTAGTTATGACTAAACGCAAACAATTAAACACTTCGGCTTCCTTAGTGGGAGAAAAGGGTTTCGATGGTGTGGTGGAACGCATCCACCGAAACAAGGCAAGTGCCTGTAAGAGCCACAAACATTCCAGCTAATAACAAGGGGGGTAAGCTGCGCCCCTTATCATCAGACAGCAAGTAACGAATACGAGCATCCAATTGGTCAAGAGCGAAATAACAGACCATTGCTGAACTTCTCTCTTTGGGCTGCAACCCATTGGAGATACGGGTTACTTTAAGCAGGGTTTGTGCGATAAAAGTCTCACTCCACCCCTGTCTATGGGCATAAGCATCTGCACGCTGCTCCATACACAGCGCCATCTGTCGATTCAAGTAATTCCCCAAATGCGTAGGGAAAAAGCTGGCAAACAAAGCGAATATTAATTTCTTCAGAGGATCAAATTTTTGCGCATGGGCTTCCTCATGTAAGCGCACCACCTCAAATTCTTCCGCTGTTAACTGGTCTCGCAGACCGCTGGTATAAAACCCTTGCGGACGGAGCAGACCACTGGTGAAAGCCTGGGGCCCCTTTGCCTGGATGATGCTCTGATCAGACTGATCCCTTTCGCAAAGTTGCATTAACAAACGGAGCTGCGCCAAATGGCGATGAGCTCGTTTAAAACTTTGAAACACCAAAAACCCGGTAAGAAAAAGAAATGCAATGGTAAAAACACCATGCCAACTGTAGAGGTTAAAAGCGTTGATATGGTGCCAGTGCGCCAGTGATGCAACGCCTCCCAAAAGGCTGGGGAAAGCCAGGATAACAGCGGCAGTGGAAGCCGCGAACCACGGCAGCAATACCGCGCTCCACAGTAGTAAACGCCGGCTACTGGCAGACAGGCGAAGTGAATGCCGGGAAGCAGAAAGGCAGGCAGCTGATACCAGTAGAATACCGACAAACAGGCCAAGCGCTGCAATAGTCAGCAGGTTTAGCCAGAGTGCAACCTGCCCCAAAATCATTCGCGATCACCCTGCTGGCGCTTAATCTTCTGGCTTTCGATCAATTGCTCCAGCTGCTCCAATTGGCTTTCGCTTAACTCCGATGAGATGGAGGTAAATGCGGCTACCAACCCGTTCTCATCATCAACGAACTCACGAGTAACGTCTTGAATCAGCTGCCCGACAAACTCGTAGCGTTCCACTGCCGGGCTGTATTGGAATGCATGCCCCTGCTTCTCCCGGGACAGCAAACCTTTCTTGTAAAGGCGATCCAGCGTGCTCTGGATAGTATTGAGAGAACCTCCACGGGCCCGGCTCAAGTCCGAGTGGACCTGTTTGGCATCCGCAGATTTTCTATCCCAGAGATATTGGAGCACCTGTTTCTCAAGATCACCAAGTCGCATAGACCATTATTCCAACTGTTAAAATCATTCCTTGAATGATGGTAGAGCGACAAAAACCGATCGTCAATAGGTTTTTAAAATAGAGAAAGAAACACGATCAAAGCCCCTTTCGGGCTCCAAATCACTTGAGCTAAGTTACTTTAATCAAAGGCTAAATCAGCTCACTACATTTAGGACTCTTGTCTATAAATCGCTCCGAAAGCCCCATGGGGCGAGCCATGAAGAGCACATCTGCTGCATCGCAGTTCTTGCAAGGGGCTAAGTCCGTCCGTGTCGAGATGCGCTTAACATCTACAGCCTTCAAGGCTTTGCGAAATTATTCAGAGTCTCCCAAGATTTCATATAAATTCGCTCGGTTAAATTTCCAACAACAGTGTGCAACGGTTAACTTTTTGAGAGGTGATTGATTAAAGTCGTGACTTTAATCTCACTGCTTAAGACCGTTTATTTCAGGAGCCTCACAACAGTTTTGGGGGGCATGATCCCTGGTCAACTGAGCGCAAGTTCAGCTGTGCCGGCCTCGCTTTCCGAATCGATACCGGCTGGGCCGTTCTCGGTTGGATCAAAGCTGTCGGCACGTGCCATGCGCCAGGCCCGGGCATAGAAGCCCCCCTCGCTATGTGCCCTGAGCAATTCGCCAGGCTTGAGGTAGACGTGGATTTGCGAAAATAGCTGAACTTCTGTGCCACCGGTACGGCGTACTAGGTGTTTTCCTTCTAGCTGTGCTGGATGCTCTAATCCGGCGGCGGCTAACATCTCGGCCAGGGTACTAAGGGTGTTGTGGTGGAAATTATGTACCCTGTCGGCTTTCTCCGGCACCACCAGGGCTCGCTGTCGCAGCTTGTCTTGGGTGGCTACGCCCGTGGGGCACTTGTTAGTGTGGCAGGATTGGGATTGGATACAGCCGATTGCAAACATAAAGCCGCGTGCCGAGTTGGCCCAGTCGGCCCCTATAGCCAGCACACTGGCAATATCGAACGCCGAGATTATCTTGCCGCTGGCACCTATCTTGATCTTGTCTCGCAGGCTCAGGCCGACCAGGGTATTGTGGATAAACAGTAGGCCTTCGCGCAGGGGCACGCCGATATGATTGGTGAATTCCAACGGTGCTGCTCCAGTACCCCCTTCCTTGCCATCTACCACGATAAAATCTGGCAATATGTCACTTTGGAGCATGGCCTTTGCGATGCCGATAAACTCCCAGGGGTGTCCGAGGGCCAGCTTAAAACCCACTGGTTTACCGCCGCTAAGTTCCCTCAGTTGTTTGATAAAAGTCAGCAACTCAAGGGGGGTAGAAAAGCTGTTGTGGCTCGAAGGTGAGATGCAGTCCTCGCCCTCAGGTACGCCGCGGGTGGATGCTATCTCCGCAGTCACCTTGTGCCCGGGTAGGATGCCGCCATGGCCGGGCTTGGCGCCCTGGCTGAGTTTTAGCTCAATCATCTTAATTTGCGGGTTACGAGCCTGTGCCTTGAAGCGGTCTGGATCGAAGCTACCGTCCTGGGCTCGACAACCAAAGTAACCCGAGCCTATTTCCCAAATCAGATCGCCGCCGAACTCGCGATGATAGGGGCTGATGCTGCCCTCCCCTGTATCGTGGGCAAAGTCCCCTAGCTTGGCGCCCTTGTTCAGGGCCCTGATGGCGTTAGCACTAAGGGACCCAAAGCTCATAGCGGAGATATTGAAGATTGAGGCCGAATAAGGCTGGCTGCACTGAGGTCCCCCTATGAGCACCCTGAAGCTCTTGTGCTCTCTGACCTCCTTGGGGCGTATGGAGTGATTGATAAACTCAAAACCAGGTTCGTAGACGTCAATCAAGGTACCAAAGGGTTTGGATGCATTCTCATTCTTGGCCCGGGCATAGACCAGGGAGCGTTGGGCCCGGGAAAAAGGCAGCTCGTCTTCTTCTCCTTCTAACAGGTACTGGCGTAGCTCTGGGCGAACACGTTCCATGAGATAGCGAATATTGCCCAATATGGGGTAGTTACGGCGCACCGCATGGGTTTTTTGAATCAGATCGTAAATTCCTAGGAGGCTCAGAAGGCTGCTGATTGCGGCAATAGGCCAGAGCCAGGAGTAAGAGTGCAACAGAGGCAGGCTGACGATAGTCGTGAGAACACAACAGCCAAAAAATGTATAGCGATTGAGCAGGAATATTTTCATCATTGTATTTCGTACAGGCTATTGCTGTTTTCTCTCCTTGAAGAATGTATTTTCTACCAGCTCGGAGTCAATCGCATTTACGTTGATACTCTATGTAGTTACTTCACTAACTCACGTCTTGATCAATTTCGCCAAGAAAAAGCTAGTGTATCAATTAATACATAACCATCAATAAACTGCATATCATCGATATAAAAAGTCTCACAATAAGTTTCAGTTTTGAGGGTTATATATAATCTACTACGTCAAAAGACTGCCCAGTTTCATTGGTTAAAACTGCATGGCGATACGCTTTTGCAGTGTCCGACGCTGAGATGCCGCTAGAACTATCCATACCCATCATATCCATGGTTTCTTTCACAAAATGTGGACTAACAGCATTCAAACGAAGCTTATGGCTGAGCTCTAACGCTGTGGCTTTCACAAAGGATTCAATGGCCCCATTCACCAGGCTGAGTGCAGAACCGCCCCGCATAGGATGTTGAGCCAAAACACCTGAAGTTAAAGTGATACTGCCACCCTCTCGAATATGGTCACGGCCAATCTGGAAAATACTAATTTGCCCTAACAACTTACTGTTGATAGCTGCCTTAATTTGATCAAATGTCAGTTCCTCAACTGGCGCAAAAACTGCATTTCCAGTGGCTGAAACTACGGCGTCAACTTGGCCGACTTTCTCAAACATGGCCTTGATAGATGCCCTGTCCTCAATATCAACTCTGTAGTCGCCTTTGCTATGACCTACTTTTACAACTTCATGGTCTTTAAGTTCAGCCACAATTGATTTACCAATGGTTCCGTTAGCGCCAATCACTACAATTTTCATGCTATAACCGTCCTTAGTTTGTTAATTAAAACATTCAGCTATTCTTTGGTCATAATGGAAAAGTTGTGCCTAGAAATGCACCACGTTAAAGGTTTTAGTGTAGCTATTAATCAAATGGAATCTTGTGTTCCGGTTTACCTTCAAACTCAACTCTTATCAGATAGCTTGCGCAATATATATTGGAAAACGTAGTGAAATGGTTTTGATTTGGATGTGAATATGATCCTTGTAGGTAATTTTTCACTGTGAGTTCATTTGATCTATCTCATCTTGCAGTTTCTCTAATTCCTCCAATACAATTAAAAATTTTTTACCAAATTTTGTAACTGTGTATTCAACCCTGGGAGGAATTTCGTTATAGCTCACGCGTTCCAAGATACCAAACTCTACGTTTTTACGGAGACATTCATTAAGCACTTTTGCGCTCAGACCCTCCACACTGCGTACCATCTCTCCTGGTCGATTTATTTCCAAAGCCAGCAAGCGGTAGACTGTAAGCGACCATTTACAGCCATAGATAGTCTCAACCATCCGGGCGCTTTGCTTTGGTGGCGCCTTTCTTAGGACTTTCTTTTTGTTTGGTTCCATAAATACTTACCAAAAAGTAACTAATACACCGAATTGTACCTACTTTTCATCAGGGCTTTGCTTTGCCTAGACTACTTGCACGCTATCTACATTATCTTATCGAGGAAAATTTGTGAACGAGACTATAGTTGAAGCTAAAGACAAAGATAGACGTGAGTTGGCCCTTGTTGTGGGAGGATCAAGTGGAATTGGACTAGCTACTGCGGAGCAGCTGATAAAACAAGGGATAACGCCCATAATCGTTGGTAGTAAGGAAGCAAAGCTAAAAAAGGCAGAGGATTATCTATCTACCTATGGTGAAGTGAAAACGCTCCAGGCAGATCTTTACCAAGAAAAAGATGTCAGTGCTCTCATTGAGCTTATCGAGAAAGATGAAGCTCATTATCGATACTTGGTAAATGCTGCGGGTTATTTCAACCCCAAGCCATTTCTATTGCATGAAAATGATGACTATGACAGATATCTAGAAATCAATCGTTCGTTATTTTTTATTACTCAAGCTGTTGCGAAGAATATGATAAAGCATGGCTCTGGTAGTGTAGTTAATATTGGTTCTATGTGGGCCCAGCAAGCAATTAAAGCCACTCCATCTTCAGCATATTCAATGGCAAAGGCTGGGCTCCATGCCCTAACCCAGCATTTAGCCATGGAGCTTGCCGAGTACAACATAAGAGTTAATGCAGTCTCTCCAGCAGTCGTGAAAACACCAATTTATGAGAACTTTATTGATCCTAATGAAATAGATGAAGCACTATCCGGATTTGATTCTTTCCACCCCATTGGGAGAATTGGTGTGCCAAATGATGTTGCAAATGTTGTTAACTTCCTTCTAGGTGAAAACTCTAGTTGGGTTACCGGTGCAATTTGGGATGTAGATGGTGGTGTAATAGCTGGAAGAAACTAACAGATATCTATTAAGTTATTCTTTGTGAAGATAAAAAGCTCAAGTATGCCTAGTTAAATACTGTGGCCGAATCAGTCATAAGATTTGGCCACACTCTGACCTTTCTATCAGTAAGTTAATGAAAATCTTTTCTTAAGCAATAATATCGCCCAACTGGAAAGTACAAATGGTGCTGTTAATACAACGATGCCAGTATTGATAAAAGCCATTGCGATGGGCACGGTTAATGCACTCCCCACAAGTGGAGCAAGCCATTGCTTACTTCTACTTGTTAAGGCAATAGCACAAAGTGATGCATTGTAGCCAAAGATTCCGGCAAGAATGAGTGTTGTCGATAAAGATATAAGCTCAGCCAATAATGTAGCAAATAGCCCACCAATGATGCCCCAAAGGGCATGTAACTTATTGGAAATGAAAATCCCAAGCAAAAAACAAGCCCCCGTAATGGCATTATTTTGGAAGATAATCTGTCCTATACCTTCGAATATCCCCCAAGTTGAGATTTTTTCACTAATTGATGTTATAGCTGGCTCTAGATTGAGTGCCGGAGCCATGGCCCAGATAACCCATATCACCATAATGTATGGTGCGGTATAAGCTGGAAGAGGAAAGTGAATCATCATTAAGCGCATTATTAAAACGGTTAGAGCGCTTCCAGCAATAATTAAGAAAACGGTGAGTGACGAAGGTGCATATAAAGAGAATACGACTACACCAATCAATGCGCCATTGTACCCAAATAGCCCCTCTTCAATATCATTCACCGGGTAATGTTTAATATGTGCAAAAATTGTTGAGGAGATAACACCAACTAGGACTCCAATAGCCATAGTGATGGAGTTAACTGCCACACCAAACAAAAACAAAGCTCCACTCAATGCGTTCTTCTGTAGGATGACTTGGCTAATTCCCCTGAGTAGGCTGACAAGGAAACAACAGACCTTTGTGGATATCGATTTCTTCATAAGTCGCTCAATCTAATTCACTCCTTTGTACTCATTGACAATATGACGAATGAAATACTGAAACTTCTGTAGATATTGGTAGTCGATACTCTTTCAGCAATTTGATTGTTTTAAATTAACGATTGGTTAGGTATTGTAAACATATATTGATTTTCCTGACTGACTTCTTTAATAGGTACTGATCGCCATGGATCGACGTGATTTTTCTAAAGTTTTTTTGGGGGCTGCCATCGCATATACCCTGCCCCAGCCACTCTTTGCGTTAGACGCTTTATCAAATAATACAGCGAAAGGTGTAGACGAGCTTCAACGTCTTGTACGTCATCGCATTCTTAAGCAGCATGGGGCACATGCAGCGGTTACAGGCACCCTGAAACCCTCTGGTCGTCGCATCATTACCGTTCGGGACCCTGAAGCCAAGGACGACTACCAGCTAGGCGGTGATACCATTTTTGAAGTTGCCTCGCTAACTAAGATTTTTACCGCCCTGCTATTAGCTGTTGAAGTCGTACATAAGCGCGTAAGGCTCGACGACCCACTTCAGGATTACGTACCAGACGGAGTAAAGGCTCCAACTTTTAAAGGACGACAAATCACCCTCACCGACCTGGCTACACATGGTGCTGCATTGCCGCTTAGGCCCAACAACCTTGCTACATCGGTACCCGATGCGCCGAATAAATATGCAGGTTATTCCTTTGAACAGCTCTATGGCAGCTTACCAAGCTACCATCTGCAAACTAGTCCAGGCTCTCAATTTAACTATTCAAACCTGGCTTTTGGACTTTTAGGCCAGGGCATTGCTTTGAAGTCAGGCCGCTCTTTTGCAGAGATACTGCGAGAGCGTGTAACAGAGCCACTGGGGTTGAGTGACACTACTTTAGAGGATGACCCGAGAAAGGCAGCTCGACGCGCTCAAGGCCATGACTTTTACCTCAGCCCGATTGGCCCCACTAGTGATGGTGTGCTCGCACCGGCTGGTGGTTTGCGCTCTACTGCCAACGATCTCCTCACTCTTCTCGACTTGTTCACCAACGGCCAGGGCCCTAAGGATTTGGTGGCTGCCTCACGTTTGATGTTGTCGGTCGATAGGCCTGGGGGCAATGATATCACTCGCATGGCCCTGGGTTGGCGCAGAACGACTACCCATGGAGAAACCTATTATTGGTCTAACGGCAGCAGCGATGGATCACGCACATTTATGGGTTTTAACCCAGCACGGAGAGCCGGTGTTGTTGCCTTGGCAGATGCTGCGAGTGGCGAAGGATTAGACGATATCGGCCACCATTTTTTGAACCCCCAGCAAACAGTATCTACTAAGATCGTCCCTACCCCAGATTTCATTTCTCTACCTGAGAAAGTTCTTTTAAGGGGGATCGGACACTATGAGCAGGCTAAGGACGATGTCATTGAGATTAGTCGTGGCTATACGGGCCTTATTGTTTCAGCGGGATACGGAGAGTTCGTCATTCGGCCGCAATCATCCACACTATATGCTTCTAAGATGGTACCAGGGCTAACTATCGAATTTGAAGGAGCCGATGTGGGCCCTGTCGTTTCGCTGATCCTCCGTCAAGATGACAAAACCTATATCTACAAGCGTGTACCATAACGTGGAAGTCCAGAGAAGAGCTTAAACTCTTCTCTCTTCTCTTTATTATTAAGAAGGCCCCTACCCACTCAACGTACAGTAAGAACACATAGTTTTTATACTTCGTGATTGGGATGGAATTGACAAGGACAACTTACATAGCGGCCGGCGATCAGCAATTGTTAACATAATTCAACATTAGCAAAAGACAGTTCAAGTTTTTGTGGTTTCAGCGGGCCACATGGGAAATAGTTGAAACCCCCAGCGCAAAATCATCTGGGCTCAATTTAGGGGGTAAGTTTATCTCTTAAAATGGGTAACTTGGTGTTTTCATTTTGATCTTAGAAATTTAATTAGATCAATACCTCCTGGTGAGATGCATGCTGAATCGATTGAATTTATTCATGTATACGCTTGGGATTTCTCAATAAGTTTTGAGGGGCATTTCTGAGAGATTTTTCCGCCTTTGTGTTGAGATTACTTGCAGAAATTCATTTCTCTACTAATTACATACCTTATCCCTACGTCGTTAAGGATGCTCAGAATTTACTCATTATTGGGGATTTTGATAATAATTTCGATACTAATTTTGGAGAGTTCATATGAAGATGTCCTACCGGTGGCTTAAATATACCCTCGCCACACTTGTCAGTTTCACAGCGGCTTCACAGATGGTAATTGCGGGCAATAAGGATAATCTAATTACTAATCCGGCGGCACTTGAAGCCATGGGTTTTGATAGGGCGGCGTCTAATGTATATGTAGCTGAAGGGCTTGACCCAGAAAGGCCATTTGATTTTTCCTTATATGCATCGGGTAATCCTGATTCCCAAGAGGGGCTATTCCCCACAGGGAGCACAGACTATTCACCAATTATGCCGAAGTCATTTATTGGGCGGCAGGATACTACTGGGTCGGAATGGTTATATTCCGTAGGAGGTGGCACTGAGCTGAGCCGGCTTGGCACTGAGCGGTTTGCCGATGCCCAATTTTGGGATCTACCTAATGGTGGAACCTTGGAGTTTTTTCGGTGGTGGTGGTCTGATAATGACCCCAATTCTGCGATGGCAGCTATGCTATTTGAGGTTTGTCAACCGGCCTTCGGCGCTGGTGCAATAACATTCACACTTGTAGTCAATAGTACGAGCACTGATGCAGCTAATGGATCAACCGCAATTAACATCCCTAGCCGCCCGATTAATACACAAAGCTGTTATTACCTTGCAAGGGTAAGGTTTGATGCTGCTACCAACCTTCTAAGACTGCAAAAAGTTCGGCTCCAATTTATTCACCCATGAGATTGTTCAAACGCTAGTTGGTATTCTTATGTGAGGTCTCCTCTGTATGGACGAGGCCTTGCTCATACTATTCATCACAAATGATTGTGGGTCTAAGGTATACCATATTTTTCAGCGAGGCGATCAATATCCGCTTGGGATCTAGAGTTCTTGGGACATTTGGCTCTAAACCAGGGGTTCAGATCGCTATCACTGCCAGCCGGTAAATCTTTCAGGTCAAAGCATTTATCACCGAGTTGAACAAAAGTGCCTGTCGCTGTTGTGTAGAGGGCATCTTTTGTTTGAAGCTGGCGAACTTTGTTGTTCTCTCGATCTAAAGCTCTCTTTAACCTCGGATCAAAAACCACCGCTTTGCTTTTTGCTCCAGATTCAGCGGGAACCGTTAAAGTAACGGCTTTTTGAGACGATAAGTTTTCGGGCTGAGTAGTATTTGCTCGGTCTCTATGTTCACTGGTTGTCACTCTACTCGGGGCTTCATGTTTTTGCTGAATTCCGGATGAGGGCGGTTTTGCAGTAGCTGAAGCTGCAGGCAATACTTCACTCTGCCCTACTTTCGGTTTTGTAGTGGTTACAGACCTTTTGGGCCTACCTGTACTGTCTGGGCTGTTTATTGGCGAGCTCGCAGTCGGTTTTTTATGTTTTAAGATAAACCTAATTGTAGATTGTTTGTTCAACTGATTATCTGGTGGCACGGAAACTGGAATTGTCAATAAAACCATATGCAAACTCAGTGCTATCGCCAGGGAAACCCAAAGGCGCCATGAAATTGATGTTTCGTTATCTTTATATACTAAGGGGGGAGGCTGGAATTCCATCTGACTTAAATATCACTTCCGTAGAATGCCTCGGCAAGCATCCAAAAAGAAAAGATCTGACCTGTTGGCTTGCGAGGTTCCAGATCTGACTAGATTTCAGCCAAAAAGTTCTTTGTAAGTAATCCCCCGGTTTATATGGCGAAGTCCAACCCATGCTTTAAATATGAAGAGCTACCTAGATTGCTAACATAAGTGACACACGTCTTCCCGCCAAAAAACCCAGCGGACTCAAGTAATTTAACACCTTCCTTGGGCGAGTATTGATTCGGAACACTGGATCATCAATGCGTCTTTTGGGTATCTTGCCAACTTCTAAACTCGCAAGGAAAGAAAAATCACTACTGAGGAGGTTGGCGCTTCATCATGACACTAAGAGCATGAGTGGTATTCAGACAGCGAAGTTCACTAAATTTTCAAAGAAAGGCTTGGTGCTACCAATGAAAAAGCGAAAACTGCTAGACCCAGTCAGAACTGGGATAAGTTCAATAATGCTTTCTTTTCAATGGGGGCAATCATAATAATCCCATGATGGTTGCGAAAAGCCACCCTTTCCCAAAATATCTGGCCTCCCATTGTACATGGAGTAGACTTTCAGAATTTGCTGAAAAGTTACATATACATAGTCGGGAGATTTAATAAACCTATCTTCCCTGAGGCTCCAATAATACATGGCATCACTATTATAAATAGCAAAGTGGTAATTTCGTTTTCTTGCGCTGGCTAATCCACTTCCAACTTCCTGTGAAGGCAAGTATAACTTGAAGTATACAGCCTGCTTTATAACTTCCTTCAAATTTACATGTTTAAAGTTGGTGATAAAATATGCAGCCTCCGATCTTTTATGTGGGGCAATAATACAGTAGTTACCTATTCCCAGAAGTCGGTCCGCATCAGATTTTGCCCTGTTTGAGAAATCACTACCAATAAACCAGTAAATCACTGTCGTTATTATGGTGGGGGTAACCAAAATAAGTAGAGCGCTAAAAGCTATCGTGAGAAAAAATTTTGTATTGATCGTATTTGAAGCCATATAAGGCAACCTGCTGACCACACTGGAAAATTTAATAGTGAAGTATTTCGTTGTTATTTGGGGGGATTAAAAACAGGCTTGAATACTAAAGCTACCTGATGCTCCTGGCCGCTGTCTTTTAACGGAATGACTCCTGAAGTGAGTCTTTCTCCATCCAGCGTCAGTGATTCGATCTCTCGCGGACAGCCACCGCAATTACTGATGTCGATCTCATAGCGACTGCTGCCAAAGCGCAGCGATAAGTGATAGTTATGCCAGGTTTGCGGTAGGCAGGGTTCGATCACCAAGTGATCGCCATCAAGAATTTTTGCCCCGAGCAATGCCTCTAGTGCACTGCGATACAGCCAGCCGGACGCTCCGGAATACCAAGTCCAGCCACCGCGCCCCACATGGGGGGCCACGCCGTAGACATCGCCGGCTAATACATAGGGCTCTGTGCGATAGCGCTTTACGCCTTCAAGGGTATCGGTGTGGGTAATTGGGTTTAACAAATTAAAGTAATGCCAAGCCCGCTCGCTCTGTCCGAGTCCGGCCGCGGCCCAGACGGCCCATGTGGCGGCGTGGGTGTATTGGCCACCGTTTTCACGAATTCCCGGTGGATAACCTTTGATATAGCCGGGGTCCTTCTTGGTTTTGTTAAACGGTGGCTTAAGCAACAGTATTTGCCGGGCGCACTCGTTTACCAGGTGCTGGTCGGCCGATTCCATCGCTTTGCGGGATCGCTCAGTGGGTTCCTGCTGGGATAGCACCGACCAGGTTTGTGCAATCAGGTCAATTTTGCATTCATCGCTGTCCTTAGAACCAATCGGCGTGCCGTCATCGTAATAAGCGCGCCGATACCAGGCGCCGTCCCAGCCGCTGTCTTCTACCTGCTGACGGAAATTTTCTCCCAGCTGACGGTAATATTCCGCCAGTGCAGAATCGCCGATATAGTCGCACAGGGGCGCCATATCCCGACAAACTCGCAGTAAAAACCAGCCCATCCACACACTCTCACCGCGGCCGGTGGTACTGATACGGCTGAAACCGTCGTTCCAGTCGCCATTGCCGATTACCGGTAGCCCGTGAGGCCCTACGGCGCCGGCGCGCTCAATTGCGCGGCAGCAGTGCTCGTAAAGAGACCCAGATTCATCGCTGCTTTCAAACTCGGCGTAGCGTTCGTGCTCATCTTTGCCCAGTGGTGCCCCGGCAAGATAGCTGACCGGTTCATCCAGGATTTGGTAATCACCCGTGGTGCGAATGTATTGGGCTGTAACAAATGGCAGCCACAGTAAGTCGTCGGAGCAGCGGGTGCGCACACCGCGCAAGGGATTTTCATGCCACCAGTGCAGTACATCTCCATCCTGGAATTGGCGTGAGGCAGTGCGCAAAATATGTTGGCGTGTCCAATCGGGATGTGTCCAAAGCAGTGCCTGTACATCCTGAAGCTGATCACGGAAACCAAAGGCACCACTGGATTGATAGAAGCCGCTGCGGCCCCAGAGGCGGCAGGCCAGGGTTTGATAAGGTAGCCAGCGGTTTACCATCAGCTCGGTGGCCTTATCGGGCACTCGCACCTGAACAGAGCGCAGATAATTCTCCCAAAACTGTTCGAACTCGGCCTGGGAGTTTGCGGCTCTTTGTGGATCCCGGAATTCACCGGCCAAATCCAATGCCTGGGCACGATCAATCCCCTCCCCCATCACAAAATAAATGTGTTGGGTTTCGCCGATAGCCAGATCAATATGGACTTGATAAGCGGCGCAAGGGTCGCCGCCAGACTGCACCTTCCCGGAGAGGCCAATCCGAAACAGTGCCTCCGGTGCCTGTGGGCTCCCGGTACTGCCAATAAACTCATGCCGATCTGTGGTCAGACCGTGAGGTGGCAGGCTGGCAGTCAGGAAGGCGACACCGGGTTTGGCATCCGGGACAAAGGCGTTGCGGGCCAATAACGTATTGCTTTCTGGTATGAACTCATTGACCTGATGAGCCCAACTGTTGCCGCGGGTCAGTCCC
Source organism: Microbulbifer mixtoriginis (SeqCode) (assembly GCF_052467235.1). Classification (NCBI taxonomy): domain Bacteria; kingdom Pseudomonadati; phylum Pseudomonadota; class Gammaproteobacteria; order Cellvibrionales; family Microbulbiferaceae; genus Microbulbifer; species Microbulbifer mixtoriginis (SeqCode). The sequence goes on from NZ_CP174305.1 coordinate 4,566,324, forward strand.
ATTACCCACTCCACGTAGTAGGTGGCAGTTAATCGGCGAGGCCTGTTCCAGCCATTTTTCAATGTCAGCCGGCCAATTTTCACCGGAGCAGTGCGATCGACCGTAATACGCCAGGACTGCTCAAGGCCGTGGCTGTTATGGCGATACTCGGTGTAACCTGCCCCATGCCTTACCTGATAGTCGGTCTCGGCGGGCCGCGGGGCCGGGGTTGGAGACCAAACCTGGGCGCTCTCTTCATCGCGTAGGTAGAGGGTTTCACCACTGGGGTCGCGGACCGGATCGTTATTCCAGGCGGTCAGCCGGTGTTCACCACTGTTGCCGCTCCAGGTACAGCAGGAGCCCCCTTCGGATACCAGACAACCGAAGTTGGGATTAGCGATGATATTTACCCAGGGTGCAGGAGGGCGCTGGCCCGGTTTTTCCGGCTTGCCTGACTGTAGATGCAGGATGTACTCGCGCCCATCCGCTGAAAATCCACCCAGGCCATTATCAAATATAAGATCATTTGGGCGTTGCAGGGCTGGTGTTGGTAACTGGACATAACCTGCAGATTGCACCGGTACAAAAGGAGGCAATGGCTGCATCTGAGCCTGTAGTGCGGCGGCACTATTCTCCAGCTGTGTGGCCACTGGCCCTGCTGAGGAATCGAGCAATACCCGTGCTGCAGCCAAAAGGCCCATACGATCAGACTCTGGCAGCTCCTGGCCTGGCACCATCACCACTGAGCCGTTTAGTTTGCGCATAGTGCGACCGCGAATATCGGCGATCATCTCCTGTAACCTGTCGCGGGTCTGCTGGGAATAACCGGCGGAATCCTCATCAACAATAACCAGGTCAATAGCCAGGCCGCGGCCGCTCCAGAGAGTGTGGGCTTGCAGAATGGGCTCGGCAAAATCAATGCCCTGCTCACTGCGCACCTGCAGTAACAGGATTGGGTTATCTCCGGAGATGCCACGGCTCCACAGGCAACGCTGAATATGATGACTGCGGGCCAATACTCGGGAAGAGGCGCGCAGCCCGCCGGAGGGAGCTAGTACAGCGGAGAGCAACTCCATCATCCAGTAAACATCTGCCGCAGGGATACGCAGGTTGTGTAATTCCTGTTCAGACTGCATTCGCGCCAGGTCGTATACCCAACGTGCCTTGGGCCGCGAGCGATAAGAGCGCAATACAGCCAACAACTCCCGGCGTGATTTACTGGCGCCAGTCAGGTAGATCACTTCGACTTCAGAATGAGGCGAAATAGAAATTTCTTGGGCTGAGGCAATTACCGGGTCTAATACAGGGCCAGTGGTTCCCGTGAAGCCTTCCAGGCCTCGTTGCAGAGCCAGAGGCCTTGCCGGGGACCCGCCGCGGCCGAGGAAACGTACCCGATCGGTTTCCCAGCCCAGCTGGTGGCTTACATCGGCAGAAACCAATGCGCAGTGGGCTAGATATATCGGTTTTTCCTCGCCGCTGCGAGGCCGCCTTCGATAGAGCATCACCTGCTCATCGGGCAGGTACTGGCTCTCCACAAACAGTTTGGCAAAGGCGGGATGACGCTGGTAATCGCGTTCTGGCGCTAGCACCACCTCGGCATAATCCGCCAGCAGCAGGTGGCGGCTGCGATTGCTCTCATTTTTGATTACCAGTCGGCGAGCTTCTAAGTCATGCTGGGAACTGAGGGCAATGTGTAAGCGGCAGAATAACTCCGCTTCACGGCGCTGGAACTCTACTTCCTGTGGTGAGAAGTTGGCCATACAGTGGCCGGAGTCTCCGCCACAGGGGGCCAGCCCCACAGAAAATAGTTCGCCGCTATCCAGATCGCGGACATAATTCCAGTGCCCGCCCTGGTGTTGGGTCGGATCTGGCTGCCAGCGTGTCAGGGCAAGATTGTGCCAATAGCTGCCACCTGAACCATCTGCTCCCAGCAGCAGTGTGTGGTGGCCGTTAGAGAGCAGGTTGTATTGTGGATAGGGTCTCCCCGGAAGAGCAGACCAGCTCTGCAGGGCTCCTTCGGCGTGGAAACTGCGCTGTAGCCCCGGCTGTTGCCAGGGTCTTAGGGCCGGCCGCGCGGTGGGCAGGCGCTCGTGCAGTAGTGGCGTCAGGCCGGCAATGCGCACATCGCTGTGGAAGCGTTGTTGCATTATGTCATCGTGGAGGTAGTTATTAATGGCCAGCAGGATCATGCCCTGGTGGTGGCTCATATAGGAGCGCACAGTGCGTGCGCGTCGAGGTATAGCTTTGGCCGTACGGCCATAGTCAATCGCTTCATACAGGCCGAACTGGCCGTAACCACCTTCGGCGCGAAGCTGGCGCAGGTTCTCCATAACCCCTGCGGCATCGAATGGTAGTGCCATCATGGAAGCATAAGGCGCTATAACCAGGCGTTCACCGAGGTCGCGACGAAAACCGATACCTGGCACTCCAAAGGCACGGTATTGGTAGTGCAATTGGCTGTCCAGTTCGTAGTAACCGGATTCGGCGATACCCCAGGGCAGTTCGAAACGGCCGGTAAACTTGCGATGCACTTCAATGGCATTGCGACAGGCCCGCCCTATCAAACTGTGCTCTGGCGTTTCCATAAACAGCCGCGGCATTAAATATTCAAACAGGGTCGCACTCCAAGACATCAACACCACCCGGCGATGAAGGTGCCGAAATGGTCGCTCAAGGTGGCGCCAGTGGCGCGCCGGTACATCGCCTTTGGCAATAGCGAGGAAGCCGGTCAGGCGCGATTCTGAGGCGAGTAAATCGTAGTGGTTGGCGTCTAGTGCAGCATCGGTAATGTTGTAACCGATATGAAATAGATGCTGATCGCGATCGTAGAGGAAGGCGAAATCCATCTCTTCCACCCAGTTGAGTGCCCTGGTGGAAAGGCTGGTAATGTCTCGGCAATAACTGGCGGCATTTTCCCGTGCGCTTTCCAGTGCGTTGTGCATTTTTTCACACCAAGAGGCGGCTTCATCGTGCCCTTGTGGTTCTGCAGCGAGGTGATTTTGCAGTTGCAGCAGTTGTTGTTCCGCGGCATCGCAAAAGTCTGGCATGGTCGATAGGGAAACCGGGATTTTCAAAGTGTCTGCGAGGGAGAGGTAAGCTTTTCTGACATGCTCCACACCCTCCCGGCAGACTTTGGGTGGTACCTGCATAAGTCGCAGCCAGGGTTCGAGCGCCTCCTGATAGCGCCTCGCTGCCACCGCATGGCGGTGCAGTTCATCGAGCCATTGGCGTAGTCGACCGAGATCCTCTGCGCTGAAATTTTTTTCGTCACCCTCGATCAGCGCCAGCATCTGCTTCTGTAGCCAGGGTACATCTCTCTCATAGATATCGTCGATGGTTTGCCACCAGCGATTGTGCTCCGCGCCGGCTTGTAAACGTTGGCGAAACTGCGCTAGCTGCGCGTTGATCTCACGGATTTCATTGGGGGCGGAGTCCGTATCGACCGGCTGCAGGGTTTCTGCCATGGCATCGAGGGTATCGGTGATGCCCAGTACCAGCTGGCGTCCACTCAGTGGTTCAGTTTTCAGGGATTCCAGGCCGGAGGCCAGGGTTAGTAGGCTGCCGGCCAGGTTGCCGCTATCCACGGTGGAGACATAGCGGGGGTTGAGCGGGTGTAGTTCGCGGGTTTCATACCAGTTGAGGAAGTGTCCGCGATAGCGCTCCAGTCCGCGCATACGGTCGAAGCTGTTGTTGAGTCGAGCTAATAGCAGGCTGAGATCAACGTAACCAAAATCGTAGGCGCTGAGAATAGAGAGCAAGCCCAGCCCGATATTGGTGGGGGATGTACGCCGGGCCAGGACCGCCAGGGGTTCTTCCTGATAATTATCTGGCGGCAGCCAGTGATCGTCAGGCCCCATAAAGTGTTCGAAGAAAAACCAGGTTCGCCGGCTTAGCAAACGCAACTCGCGCTTGTCCTCTTCTGATAGAACTGATGGCTCCAGCTCTCGCGGTAAATTGATATGGTGAAGAAGTTGGGGTGCAAAGAGCCAGGCCAACAAAAACGGTGCTGCAGGTAAGAGACTGGCGGGAACCCAATAAGCCAAGCCTGCAGTTACCAATAGAGCGATCAGTGGGGAAACCCACATCGCACGCCAACTGCCAAACGCAGTCAGTGCACTGCTGACAGAGCGATTCACATGTGCCGCTGATGTCCATTGCAACAAATGGCGGTGGGAAACGCGCAGCCGATAGAGTGTGCGTACGATCGCATCCAACGCGTTAATCGCTTGCACCGGGAGCAGAACCAGCGATAGCAGCCAGTGTAAAAAGCGCTGCTGTAGAACCGCCGGCCCTCCTCGGAAATGAAGATGGGCGCGGCTGGGATCAGCGATGCTGCGCCAGACCATTGATAGTAATTCCTGCCATACCGATGCGGAAGACAACAAAAGTAGCGCCGAAGTCCAAGCCCAGGCATGGCCTGGTAGCCAACCGCTCCAGGACAGCAGAAAAAGTGCCAACAGGCAGGGGGCCTCCAGGCTGCGTCGCAGATTATCGACGATTTGCCAGCGCTGAATTGTCGGTAAAGGGTTGTCGACTCGTTCACCGCTATCGACCGGTACACGTTTGCCCAGCCAGGAAAGTATCTGCCAATCACCGCGAATCCAGCGGTGCGAGCGGCGCAGCATGGCGAAAACATTAGGTGGGTATTGTTCATAGAAGACTGCATCCGACAGCAGCCCTACACCACCGATGGCACCTTCGATTAAATCGTGGCTGAGGATGGCATTTTCTGGAAGATGCCCGGCCAGGGTCTGGGAGAAAACCTCCGGATCGTAAATTCCTTTACCGGTAAATATCGCCTCGCCGAACAGGTCCTGGTAGGCATCCGAGACGGCGTGGGTGTAGAGGTCTACGGTGCGATCACCGGCAAAAATCTGGCTGAATAGGGTTCCATCAGAGCTAGCCGGGTCGGTTTCCACCCGGGGCTGTAAAAATCCATAACCTGCTACCACTCTTTGTGTGCTGCTGTTGACCACTGCGCGATTGAGTGGGTGCGCTATGGCACCAACGAGGCGTCGTGCGGTGTCTGGTGGCATCTGGCTGTCGGCATCGAGAGTGATGACATAGCGAATGCCTTGCAGCTGTTTGCGATCGCCAAAACAAGTGGTAAAACTGTGCTCCTCATTGCCAGACAATAGTCTGTTGAATTCGATCAGTTTGCCGCGCTTGCGCTCCCAGCCCATCCAGCAGTTTTCCAACGCATTCCAGCGACGCTCACGGTGTAATAGTAAAAACGGTGATCTGCCCTCATCGACCCTGTGGCGTTCGTTCAGGGTTTCAATAGATGCTTTGGCGATTTCTAATAATGTTGTGTCCTCACTGGTACTTTGCGTATCGGCGTCTGCAAAATCACTTAAAACTGCGTAAACAAGATTCCTATCTCCGTTGTTGAGGAAATTGATTTCCAGACACTCGAGAATCCTTTGCATATCCTCCGCATCGGCAAACAGTACCGGCATAACCACAACCGTGCGGTATTCACTGGATATGCCCTTATCAAAATCCAGTTTTGCCAGCAGGCGCGGGGGCAAGCAGTGGGTAATCAAGCCGTTAACCAGAGCCAGGGCCATACCGACCACTGGCACTGCGGTAACCAGCAGTACCAATAACGTCAAAATGATAGAAGCACCGCTCCAGAGTAGATAAACAGCCAGGGCAAGTAGCGGTGGAATCGAGAAAAGAGCCAATCCGGAAAAGAATACCCTGGATGCCTTGTGCAATAGCTGCCAATGAAGGCGCTGCAGAAAGCCAGGGCGATAGTCCATCAGGGTTTCCAGCTGTGGACGCCCTTCATCTATCAGGTAGTATCCCACATGCCGGGTGCGCTTATCGGTTTTCTGTACGCCGCTCAGTTCCACCACGCACTGGGCAACCTGCTGCTCGGTTTTGCCACTGCCGCGTGCCAGCTTTTCTATCACATCCCGGTATCTATCGCGGGTTTCAAAATCCATTCGGCGGTAGGCGTCTGCAGGGTCTTTGCGCAATATATGTTCTACACGGCTGAGGGACTCAACAAAATTCCGCCAGTTACAACTGCGCAGTTCTCGCAGGCTAATGATACCGCTGGCAATGCCAACGCTGAGTTCCTCTTCTGTAGCGGTATGTCCTCCCAAGGCATCCTCGGCCAGCTGCGCCAAGTGCTCCAATAGGCAAAGGCGTAAAAGTGCGGGCAGTGCCCAGAGTTCGCCGGTGGTTAAAACAGCATCCTCCTGGTAGTGCTCAACCAACAGGTGAATAGATTGAATATCTACGGGTTGGGAGAAGTCGGTGATCAATGCATCGGCAAGGACATGCAAACGCAGGTCGACACTGCCGTCTTCGGCAGAAACTTGTGGCAACTGCTTTAAGTAGTTCACCGGCAGGGACTCACATACCAACTGCAGGGCTTCCTGGACCACATGGCGGTTATCTAGTAGCCACTCTTCACTGCGAGTACTTTTTTCGCCCGCCTCTACCCGAGTGGCGAGATGCCGATAGATTTTCTCGAAATGTTTTTCTAACTGACGCAAGTGCAGTCGCAAGCGGTAGCCACCACCGGTACCGACAGGGCTTGCGTGCTGCTTGGCCAGCGCGGCTATGTCTTCCAGGCGCTGCTGTTCATTATCCCGGTTCGAATTGTTACCAATCCCGTGGGCGGTACTCCCAGATTGAGTACCGCTTTGCTCGGACTTTGCATGTACAAAGAACTTGTACCCCTGGCGAGCGCCCTGCTTTTTCCAAAACCGCAATTTCATCGATGCGCTTCATTTCTTACCGGAAGAGTTGAGTGGCGAATTTGGCAGGCTATGTTGTCAGCGCGCAGAGCCTGTAATTGGGATTCCTGCAAATCCTGGAATACCAGAACCGGCAGGTTACTGTGGGATATAACGGAGTGGCAGACGGTACCCGTTACGTGTTGCTCACCGGTTTGCCAGTCGTGCGCGCTCATGGCAATCAGATCGACATCCTCTTCCGCAGCAGTGGCATAAATACACTCGGCGACATTCTGTGCAACCAGCAGCAAGGGCCGCACTTTGATGCCGTTTTCCAATTGGCGAGCCATCTCCTCCAAGTAGACTTCACCCGCGCGTCGATTGCATTCGACAAACTTTTCCCGTGTGGCGTGTTCTTCGCGGGTGATCGGCATTTTGCGGGGCATATCTGGCACAGCAATCACTTGCAGCAGAATCATTTCCATTTCTTGCCCACGCATCATTGATGCCGCCTGGCAAGCAACCCACTCGGAATGAGAGGAACCATCCATCGAGACCAGAATACGGCGGTAAGCCATGTTTTCCTGGGCCGGAGGTTTTAAACCCGGATGCACTATGATGAAGGACCGCCCAGAGCCACTAAAAATCTTTTGGGCGGTGCTGCCGAAATCGAAACGGCTGACGCCACCCTTGCCGTATGCAGTGAGTACAATCAGATCGATATCGACCTCATCGCAGTACTCTACAATCTGCTCTGCTGGGCGCCCCTCCACCACAGACTGGCTTACAGTAATACCCTGCTCCGAAATGGGCTCAGCCAAACGGTTGAGGTAGCTACGCAGCTCTACTCTGCGCAGCCGCCAGTCCACCGGATCTATGCTCTGCTCTTCAGAATTTTGTACATGAAGAAGGTGAATTTTTGCACCACTGTTCTGCGCCAGCATAACTCCATGGGCGATGGCCTCTTCAGCGATAGCTGAGCCATCTAGAGGAAGTAGGATTTGTTTAAACGGCATCTCATTACTCCCTACCGGGGCCCGGCCTGGATCTTCACTAAATGTCATAAGGTTTTATGGCGGAAAGTTTTACTTGCTCGCTACACTGCTGTTCCGGGTTTTAACCTTGTGTTAAACGCGATCCCTGAAAAGCTCTCTAGCACGGTTAAGCTCAAGAGTATTGCAAAGTGTCTATGACGGTGTTGCCCCTGCTGCCAACCTGCAAAAATGTGCTCTATGTCACTGAAAGTTTCAGTTTTGGTAGAGCTGCGCTGGCTTTCAACACACATTGAGAGCATCTGATCACTAGTAATAAGAATAAACCCATAAAGAGGCAGCAAATTGTGAGCCAATTAAAGCGGGGCTTAGGCTGTAGGGTTGGTCAGGCTGAGAACAGGTCAAGGTACGGAATTAAGAATTTTCCCTGGCAGTGAAGCTTTGTGTCTGGCGGGAAAGGCGTATACGCATCTGTTTTTCGATCTCGATAATGACAAACAGCGCTACGCCAATCGCAACGATCAGAATGCCATCAAAAAGTGGCACTGCCTCAGTAGCAAAGACTTCCTGCAGGAGTGGGACATAGGTAATGGCAAATTGCCCCAAAGTGACCATGATGACTGCCATCCACACCACTTTGGTGCCGCGCACTGCCTTCCAGGTGAGAGAGGTGCCATACATATTGCGAATAAAAAACAGGTGGAAAATTTCCATTACCACCAATGTATTCATGGCCATGGTTCGTGCCAATTCCAATGAGTAGTGTTGCTGAATGGCGTAGGTATATATTCCGAATACGCCACACAGGAATAAGGTACTAACTAATGTGATATGCCATACCAGTACACTGGTAAGGAGCGGTTGGTCGCGCAACCGGGGTGGGCGGTGCATGGTATTTTCTTCTGTGGGCTCAAAGGCGAGCGCAATACCAAGCGTAACCGCGGTAATCAGGTTCACCCAAAGTATTTGGATCGGTGTTATCGGCAGTACCATGCCAAAGAGCAGCGCCACAATAATGGTTGAGGCTTCCCCTGCGTTGGTGGGCAGCGTCCAGCTAATCACTTTTTTTATATTGTCATAAACTGTGCGCCCCTCACGGACCGCAGCGCCGATGGAAGCGAAATTATCATCGGCTAGAACCAGCTCGGAGGCCTCTTTGGCAGCCTCTGTTCCCCCCCGGCCCATGGCAATACCCACATCGGCGCGTTTTAAAGCGGGGGCATCGTTTACGCCATCGCCAGTCATTGCCACAGTCATATCGTGGGCCTGCAATGCGGTTACCAGCCGCAATTTATGCTCAGGCCTGTTGCGGGCGAAGATATCCACCTTCAGGACTTCTGCCGCCAATGCCGCGTCATTCAGGTTGTCGATATCCACTCCCGTTAGGGCTTTGTTAGGCCGCTGCAAGCCTATCTGCTGACCGATGGCTTTTGCGGTCGCGACATGATCGCCGGTAATCATCTTCACTCGAATACCCGCGCCCCTACACTCTGCAACTGAGGTTATAGCCTCCTGACGGGGTGGATCGATCAATCCCACCAAGCCGAGAAGAGTCATAGTTCCCTTCACGTCTGAGTGCTCCAGCACCGTGTGCTCTGGCTTTACCTCTTTTGTGGCGAGCGCCAAGACACGCTGTCCCAATGCCGCCACCTCCTCGGTCTTTTGTCGCCAGTAGGTCTCCATCAGCGGTTCGCAGCCTCCATCCTTGCTGCGATAGGTTTTGCACATTGCCAAAACCTGTTCCGGCGCACCTTTAACGGCGATCAGTGCATGATTCTCATGGTTGTGGTTTAGGCTGGCCATAAACTTATGCTGTGCATCAAAGGGGATAATATCGGTACGGGTCCACTGCTTGCGTACCTCCCCGCTATTCATTCCCGCCTTTGCTGCGAAGGCCAGTAAGGCCCCCTCCATGGGATCACCCTCCACGAGCCAGTTGTCATCCTCTTTTCTGAGCTCGGCGTCATTACAAAGAACCGCGACACGGGCTAACTCCTGCAGTGGGGATGACATCGCTACCGGCGCGCCGCCGAGCATGACTTCACCCCGCGGTTCATAGCCCTCACCCTCTACTTTATAGCGTTGTGCGCCTGTAACTACTGTGGCGACGCACATCTCGTTGCGTGTGAGCGTCCCGGTTTTATCGGTACAGATTACCGATACTGATCCCAGGGTTTCGATAGCCGGCAGGCGCCGGACAATGGCGTTGCGCCGCGCCATCGCCTGGGCCCCGACCGCTAATGTGATGGTTAGAACTGCCGGTAAGCCCGCGGGAATGGCCGCTACCGAAAGCCCAACAATGGCCATAAACAGTTCATTAAAATTGTGCTGCAATACAAACAGCCCAAAGGCGAAGATCAACGCAGCAACGGCCAGAATAAAAAGGGCCAGCCATTTGGCGAAGAAACCCATCTGTTCAACCAACGGAGTGGTTAAAGTTTCAACACTGGCGAGCATGCCACTGATATGACCGATCTCGGTCTCTGCTGCGGTGGCCACTACTACACCCACTCCCTGCCCATTGGTGACAGTGGTTCCGCTATAGGCTAAGCAACTACGGTCCCCCAAGGGGGTATCGGTGTTTACCGGATCGGTATGTTTTTCTACCGGGATGGATTCCCCGGTCAGGATGGCCTCTTGTACCTGCAGACCGTGCGTTTTTAACAGCCGCAAATCGGCAGGCACTTTGTCACCGGCCTCAATGAGCACAATATCGCCGGGTACTAGTTTCTCTCCCTCCACAGTGAGCCGCTGATTGTTGCGGAGGACTGCGGCACGTGGAGCCAGCATATGGCGGATAGCATCCATGGCCCTTTCCGCTTTACCCTCCTGAGCAAAGCCGATAATCGCATTGACGATAACCACCGCCAGGATGACCCCGGTATCTACCCAGTGTTGTAGTAGGCCTGTGATAAGCGCCGCCCCGAGCAGGACGTAGATCAGGAGGTTGTTGAAATGGGAGAAGAAGCGCCGCAGAAACCCTTTGCGAGCTGGTGCTGGCAGGCAGTTAGGCCCGTCGGTTCGCAGTCTTAGTGCAGCTTCCTCCTCACTGATTCCGGCCATACTGGTCTTCAGCTCGGAGAACACCGCATCTGGGGACATTGAGTGCCAGTTTTTCTCAGGCCTTGTCTGAAGCACGGTTCACCTTTATCGGATTACCTTTCACAGTTTTCGACTGAGCTTAGTTTCGACTGATCTTAGTAATGAATAGTCATGCGTTTAGACTGGGAAGCTTAGTAAAAATGAAGCCAGCCGCTTGCTGTGACAAAACGCCACTGCCAACTAATCGCGCTCTAGCACTTAGTTTAATCAGAACCTTACCCGAAACTGCGGGGCGGGAATCAGGGCGATGCATGACATTAAAATGAACAATGCCAGGGAGGTTGAGGCTGCTATCAATGTTTCCGCAGGATGTTTATAAATGCTATTGGCTAACAAATTCTTGGCAACTGTTCTCCTGGCAAGCGCTGTAACAGGCGATCACACCCCAGGCTGTTTTTTAGAATAACCTGGGCACTGGGCTTGCCAGTGACTTTCCCAATAATTGCACAGGATGCCCCTACCCGTTCCTCTCTTAGGATAGCGCTGGCCTGATCAGCGTACTCTGCGGGAATAACAGCAACGAAACGCCCCTCGTTGGCCACGTAAAGGGGGTCTAGGCCCAGCATTTCGCAGGCTCCGTAGACTGATTCGCAGACTGGGATCTGCGCTTCATCCAGTTCGAAGGCCTGCCCACTGGTTTCGGCCAGTTCCACCAGGGCCGTCGCGAGACCACCGCGAGTGAGATCCCGCAAACAGTGAAGCGGAATACCGCCCTGGAGCAATGCTGAAACTGCGGCATTGAGCGGGGCGCAGTCACTGGTGAGTGCAGTTTCGAATTCCAATCCCTCACGGCTTGCCATAACGGTAATGCCGTGTCGGCCAATATCCCCGGACAATAGAATTCTGTCACCTGGGCGGATATAACTGGGGTCTATTGGGTGATTACTCAGCAAGCCACCCACTCCGCTGGTATTGATATAGATACCATCGCCCTTGCCTCTCTCCACGACCTTGGTGTCCCCGGTAACCAGCTTTACACCGGTTTCCTCGGCTGCGCCAGCCATGGATTGCAGCACTCTTTTTAATGTGTTGAACGGCAACCCTTCTTCCAGTATCAAGCTGCAACTCAAGAATTTTGCCTCGGCACCGCCCATGGCTAAGTCATTGATGGTGCCGTAAACGGCCAATTTGCCGATATCCCCACCGGGGAAAAACAAAGGGGTAATTACGAATGAGTCGGTGGTGAATACCAGGCGATCAGAATCCCAAGGCAAGGTAGCGCTGTCGTGGGCTTGGTCGATCCAGGTGTTTTTGAACAGAGGTTGGATAAACTCCTTCAGAAGTTGCTGGGTCATCTCGCCACCACTGCCATGCCCCAGGCGGATACTGTCCTTATTGGTTGTTGGGAGAGGACATTGAAGATTCACGGGTTTTTACCTGTTGGCTATAGCAGTGGTAGGCGGAGCAGGCACCCTCGGAGGAAACCATGGGGGCGCCCAGGGGGTGGTCTGGGCGGCAGGTTGTGCCGAAATGGGGACAGTCGCCGGGCTTTTTGAGGCCGAGCATAATGGCACCACTAATACACTGGTGTTGCTCCCGGGGTTTGATCTCTGGCAATGCAAATTTCTTTGTTGCATCGAGATCTGAAAACTCTTCAGCAAGTGCCAAGCCACTCGCTGGAATTTCACCCAGGCCCCGCCAACACTGAGCAGAAACGCTAAATACATTGTTCAGTAACACTTGTGCCGGGCGGTTGCCGGTTCGCTCTACCGCTCTTAGATACTGGTTTTCCACCTGATAACTGCCCTGCTCTAATTGGCGCAGGCACATCAACAATCCTTCAAGAATATCCAGGGGTTCAAAGCCGGTAACGACAATCGGCACCTGATACTTTTCGGCAAGGGGCAGATAGCTTTCGTAACCGGTTATTGAGCACACATGACCAGCGGCAAGAAATCCCTGCACACGTGTATCCTTGGCGGCGCATATAGAAGCGATGGCCGGTGTCACCAAAAACTGGGAAACCAACAGGGAAAAATTCTTAAGCGACTTTTGTTTGGCTTGGGTGGCAGCCATGGCATTCGCGGCTGCGGTTGTTTCAAATCCTACGGCAAAAAAGACCACCTGCTTTGTTGGGTGGTCCTCGGCAATCTTCACCGCCTGTAGGGGGGAATAGATAATGCGAATGTCGCCACCATTGGCTTTCACATCGAGCAGGCTGTGTTCTGACCCGGGTACTCGCAACATATCGCCAAAGGAACAGAAAATCACTCCCGGCAATCCAGCGATGGCAATGGCCCGATCAATGGTATCCAGGGGGGTCACACAAACCGGGCAGCCCGGTCCATGAACCAACTCTATTGCTTGCGGTAGTAACTGGTCGAGGCGATTCTTAACGATGGCGTGAGTCTGTCCACCGCATACTTCCATAATCGTCCAGGGGCGCGTGGTTTCTTTGCGAATTTCTGTGGCTATCTTTTGGATAGTTTCGCTCTGGCGGTATTCATCGACAAATTTCACGGCATCACTCCTGGCCGCTCGGCCCGCTCAGGGATTCCAGGTCGCGAAAAACACGTTCGGCTTCTTCTTCCTGTATCTGACTGATGGCGATACCCACATGGACTACCACATAATCGCCAACGCCGGCATCTGGCACCAGGGATAAGTTGACTTGCCGGGCTATGCCGCCAAAACGTACCTTGCCCAGGCGTTCGAGGGGGGAATTATCTGTGATCTCTTCAATAAGGCCGGGAATACCTAAGCACATGCCCACTTAATCCCCCGCAAGTTGTCCGGCTGCAGCCATGCAGTGGGCATAGTGAAGTTGCCCAAGAGCAATACCGCCATCGTTGGGGGGGACCTGGCTGTGGCAATGCACGGTAAATCCCCGCTCACGCAGCAGTGTCGCGGTGCGTTCCGTTAGTCTTCGGTTTTGGAAAACACCGCCGGAGAGAAAGACCTGACGCTCCCCGATCTCACTGACCACTGCCAGAATCATATTTGCCAAGGTATTGTGGAAAGCCGCAGCCCGCTGCGGCAGCGACTTCCCTTCATCGTGTATCAAGGCGCTAATACAGGGGGCCCAGTCCAGCTCCCACTTGCTTTGACGCTGATACAGGTCGAATGGATAGCTGTCACTACTCTGAATTCCTCGGGCACTATGTTCCAGCACCATGGCGGCCTGCCCCTCATAGCTCGACTGGCTACATAGCCCCAACAGTGCGGCCACTGCATCAAACAGGCGCCCGGCACTGCTGCATAGAGGGCTGTTGACCTCACCTTCCAGCATGGTGACCAGGTTACGGCGTTCACTGCGGGTAAAGCAGCGCTTGAGCAGCTGGTGTTGCAGCGCCATGTATCCGGAAATTTCATATAGCAGGCCCGCCGCAGCCCGCCGTGGTTCGCGCACGGCTTTTTCTCCACCTGGCAGGGGAAATGTGCGCAGGCTGGCGACGTGTTCTACTTGCGATTTACCGTCCCAGAGGAGGAACTCCCCGCCCCTCACTATGCCGCTGCTGTCATAGCCAGTGCCGTCCCAGCAGACGCCAAGTGCGGCACCACTGTGACCGTGTTCGGCCATACAGGAAAACAGATGGGCAACATGGTGTTGTACCCCCAGGCGTGGAGCCTGCTGTTGCAGTGCCCAGCGATGAGAGCTATAGCCTGGGTGCTGGTCGTGGATCAGCGTTTGCGGTCGACGCTGTTGTAAGCCAGTGAGGTCCGCAATCGTGCGGTCAAAGTGCTCAATTGCGGTGGCGCTACTCAGGTCGCCAATATGTTGGCTCTGATAAATCCAACCATTGTGGGACAGCGCCACGGAATTTTTTAAATCTGCTCCCAGGGCTAAATAGGATTGAGTGAGTGCCTGTTGTGACAGTTTTGCCTGGGTAATGGGTAGTGGGGCATAGCCACGTGCACGGCGTAACATCAAGGGGCGGTCTTCTACTACGCGCAGTACCGAGTCATCCAATGGCCTCACTATGCGGCGGTTATGCAGTAAAAAACGGTCGGCAATTTTGCCAAGGCGCCGCAAAGCCTCCGTATTTTCAATGCAAATTGGCTCTTCAGCCAAATTGCCGCTGGTGGCGACAAGGGGGGCCGCATACTCTTCGGCAAGGAGTAGGTGCAGTGGTGAGGCTGGCAACATCACCCCCAGATCTGGTGAACCCAGCGCTACCAGCTCGTGTACCCTGGCATTCGCTTCCGGTTTTGCTTCCAGTAGTACGATGGGGCGTGCCGGTGAAGTAAGCAGTTTTGCCTCCAACTCCGAAATCCGGCAATCACGTCGCGCTGCCGATAAAGAGCTATACAACAGGGCAAAAGGTTTGTGTGGGCGCTGCTTGCGTTTGCGTAATGTCTGTAATGCCTGGCTATTGCCGGCATCTACCAATAGTTGGAACCCCCCTACACCTTTCAACGCAACAACTTTTCCACTGGCCAGGCTGGCGAACGTCTCATTCAAGGCTGCCAGGCCGGTGAGAAGCACCTTGCCTTTGCTATCACAGAGCTGCAGCTGTGGGCCACATTCTGGACAGCCATTGGGTTCGGCGTGAAAACGGCGGTCTTCGGGATTGGTGTATTCAGCTTGGCATTTGGCGCATTGAGGAAACTGATCCATTGCAGTGTTGGCGCGATCATAGGGCATCTTATCAATGATGCTAAAGCGCGGGCCGCAGTGCGTGCAGTTGATGAATGGGTATTTGTGCCTGCGGTTACGGGAATCCTGCAATTCGGCCTGGCAAGAGTTACAGGGAGCTATATCTGGCAGAACCAGGGTAGATTGTGCGGCGGCAACGGTGCTTTCTCGAATCTCAAAATCGCTGTCACCCTCGGCAGGAATTACCTCACTATCAATACTGAGTATCAGGCTGTGCGGCGGCTTTTCCAGAGGAAGACGCTGTAGGAATTTCTCGATGCCTGTGCTTTTTCCCTCAACCTCCAACTGTAATCCACCACTATGGTTGGCAACCCAGCCGGTCAGTCGGCAATCCCGCGCCAAGCGATAAATATAAGGTCGAAACCCTACGCCCTGTACCAGGCCTTTAATCGCTAGCCGGCGACGCTCATTGTCCATCACTGGCCTCAAATTGCAGATTTTCCAGGATAATGTCCTGGGCTTCGGCGTGATGAATATCGGTGAGCTCTTCAATTTCCAGTTGCAATCCTTCCAGGCTGGTCCCGAAAGTTGCCTGTTCGAAATGTTCCCGTAGATGTGGGGCGGAGATATGTGCAAGAGCACCTAGGCGCAGCTTGGCACCCACTACCCTGGCGCCTTCGTTCTCGGCAAGCTGCTGTATTTTTTCGATCAGATTGCTGATCAAGGACTGTTCATGCATCACTGGTCTCCGTTGTCAGCTTTGTCCGTTATCGCCTTGTAGAAACGCAAGTAGCTCCTGCTCGGCACGCTCCGCGCCTAACTTCACTGCGGCAGTGAGACGATCACAGGAGCTGATGTTCTCGGCACAGATGGAAAAAATTTCCAGCCTGTGGGGCAATGCTCCCAGCACTCTGCCCAAGTCGATCGCTTCTCTGAGGTTAAAGCCGTGGCTGGAAGTCGTGCAGTTACTGGGCGCGATAATATCGGCCAGACCATCAGCACGGATTAGTTCGCCCGATTTTTGCTCATCGGACAAAATCGCATCTACCAAGCAGACCTGACGATCTTTCCAATGCCCCACAAGGGTTACCATGTCGTTGCCGCTCTCCAGAAAATCTGCGCTTCCTTTTAATTGGCTGCGCAGCTTGTCGAGCAGATAGGGCCCCACACCATCGTCTCCCCGGAAGCGATTGCCAAGGCTGACCAACAGCCAGCGCTCAGGAGATTCTTTTTGGCTCATGTTGCAAATGTAGCTGCAGGAAATGGGTTGAGCAGGAAATACAGGGGTCATAATTGCGAATGGCGCGCTCACATAAACCCTGTAATTGTTGCTCGGGCAGGTGCATGAATTTTGGCAGCATCAGGCGTAGATCATCTTCGATAGTTTTTTGATTTTGAGAGGTGGGAGCGACGATCTTGGCAAAAGTAATTTTGCCTTGCTCATTCATGGCGTAGCGGTGATAGAGCAGTCCGCGAGGGGCCTCGGTAGCGGCACAGCCACTAGCCTCTCTGGGTTCTACAGCCAGGTAGGGCTCATCGGGGGGTTGAAACGCATCGATGAGGCGCAGTGCCTCTTCCAGGGCGTAGAGTACTTCCAGGCAGCGCACCACAATACTTTTGAAGGGATTATTGCAGGGGGCTCGGAAACCCAACGCCTCGGCAAGGCTTCTCACTTCTCCTGAGAGTTGGGAGTAGTTGAGGTTGTAGCGCGCCATGGGCCCGACAAGGTAGGCGCCCCGCTCGATCAATAGACTGTGCAATGCCGTACTGTGCGGTACCTGCTGTTCGCGAAAATGTTTTTCGTAGTCCTTTACCGAAATATCCAGCCCGCGATTGGAAACAATACGCCCCACATTCATGGGGTATTCACTGGGGTTGGACAGGGCGACGCATTCATAGGATTGCTCACAATGGGGAAATGGCAGACCCGCCGCCCAACGCGTCATGAGTTCTGCCAGATTGTGGGCTTCTAACAATTGGGGGCGCAGTGCTTGAAAGGACTCCAGGCTGGGCACTCGATAAAAGCCCCCTACGCGCACGTTGATTGGGTGGACCTCCCTACCCCCAAGCAGACGCACCAACGCATTTCCAGTTTTCTTGATTTCCAACGCCCGCTGTACAACTTCTGGGTGGTCTTTGGCCATGGCCACGGCATTGGGATAGCCGAGAAAGTCCGGTGCATGCAACATGCTGATATGCAGCATATGGCTTTCGATCCACTCTCCACAGTAGAGCAAACGGCGCAAATTTCTCAGGGGCTCAGTAGGAACCAGACCCAGTGCGTTCTCCATGGCGTGCAGCGCGCTCATTTGATAGGCCACTGGGCAAATGCCGCAAATACGGGCGGTGATATCCGGTGCTTCTGTGTAATCGCGCCCCCGCAAAAAGGCTTCAAAGAAGCGTGGGGGCTCAAAGATCTTTAACTGCACTTCGTGCACGCCATGATCGTCGTAGCGTATATAGAGTGCACCCTCGCCTTCAACGCGTGCCAAATAATCGACTTTGATGGTTTTACTTTTACCGGCCATTAGTTGCTCTACCCGTTAGGATTTTCCCTTTTGGCGATGCTCTCTATCTTGACTAATTTCTTTAAAATGAGGTGATAAGCTATTGAAATTACGTAGATTTTCAATGACGGTAGATCTGTCTGTTCCTAAATTTTGTTCCCACCAGTGACACAGGGATTCACCATTAGGGTTCTCCTTCGGGCCATAGCAGGCATAGCAACCGCGGTTGTAACTGGGGCAAAGCGCGCCACAACCAGCATGGGTTACCGGCCCCATGCAGGGGGTGCCATGGGCTACCCATACACAGACATTGTTCTTAAGTTTGCATTCGATACACACTGAATGACTGGAAACCTGAGGTGCACGAGAATTCAGAAAAGCACTGATGACCTCTAACAGTTGCAGTTTGTTGATCGGGCAGCCCTGCAACTCGAAGTCCACTGGCACATGGGCGGCAATGGGGGTGGACTCTTTTAGGGTGTGAATGTAAGAGGGCTCGGCGTAAACCACAGAAGTAAACTCGACGACATCGGCAAAATTGCGTAGTGCCTGGATACCGCCGGCAGTGGCACAGGCGCCAATACTTACCAGGAACTTTGACTGACGCCGCACCTCCTGAATTCTCAACAGGTCGGCGGGTGTCGTAATGGAGCCCTCCACCAGGGAGATATCGTAAGGCCCCTCTTCTACCTTGCTGGAGGCCTCCATAAAATAGGCGATCTCCACTTCCTGCCCCAACAGCAACAGCTCATCCTCACAGTCCAACAAGCTGAGTTGGCAGCCATCACAGGAGGTGAATTTCCAGACCGCCAGTTTGGGTTTGTAGGGCTGTCGGCTTATAAGCTGCGAATCTGCAGCCATGGGCGAATATCCTCATAGCAAAAAACAGGGCCATCCTTACAAATAAAGTTTGGACCCCACTGGCAGTGTCCGCAGAGACCGATGGCGCATTTCATATTGCGCTCCATGGATAGATAGATAGAGGACGCTGGCACACCTTTGCGCACCAAAACCTGGATACAAAAGCGCATCATAATTTCAGGGCCGCACAGAAACGCCACCGAGTTGGCGCCATCTATTTGTGCGGCCTGTAAAGGATCGGTAATCACACCAATATGCCCAGGCCAGGAGCCATCACCGTGATCTACCGAAGTCTCAAGCTCGAGCTGGGTGCTCCACTGAGCGAGCTCCTCTCTATACAGCAATTCACTTGGGCGCCTGGCACCATAAAAGAGACGCACCTCGCGTGCGGTAAGTCGCTCCCGCTGCGCCGCATAGATTACTGGGCGCAACGGCGCCAGTCCGAGACCGCCGGCAATAATCAAAAGATCTTTGCCAGCGGCAGTATCTAGAGGCCAACCGATGCCGAAAGGCCCCCTTACACCTAAAGTGTCTCCCTCCTGTAGGCGCTCTAGGGCCCGGGTGACATTCCCCTGGGCGCGAATGGTATGGATGAGCTTGCCGTCCTCGCTCCCCAGTCCACTAAAGGAAATGGCGGATTCTCCGGTACCAAAGGCGTACAACATATTGAACTGACCGGGAGCAAAATTCATCGGTGGCTTATGCCGCCTACCGTTCTTAGCTTCCAGCTGCAATGTGAAAGTCCCCGGATATTCCACGCGCCGCTGGCACACCCGGTAAACGGAGGGGATCATGTTGGGTGGCCCTGGTGATCTGGGCCGTAAATATCCAGCAATTGAATACGTGCGGACTGCAGCCGTTCAGTAGCAATTCGCGCAAAGCGCTTCATCAGCTCAAAACCCAGTTTAGGTTCCTGTTCGCATTTATTGCGCAAGCATTCCCCGCCCAGGCGCAGGCTGCGAACATCTTCCATGGCGCGGGCATCAAAAGCAGAGATATAGGGAGGAAACAGCCAGGACCACCCGAAAATATCACCGCCATGGAGTGTGAGCAGGCACAGGGGGCCGCGATTGGGAACAAAAGTCTCTACTGCTACCCGGCCACTGCGAATTAGGAAAAAGTGGTTTGCCTGACTATTTTCCCGCGCCAGGTAGTCGCCCTTGTGATAAATACAGTTCTCACCGCAGGAAGCCAGAAACTGCAGATCACTCTCTGCCAAACCTTGAAAGAAAGGATGCTCGTGAAGAAGATCGGCAATGGTCTTCATGGTGACTCCTGGCTGGGCGTCTGTTTTTGATCCAGGGCTCGGATATTTCGGACCTCTTCGGTGAGGTCGATACCCACAGGGCACCAAGTGATGCAGCGACCACAGCCCACGCAACCAGAGCTGTCAAATTGGTCGTGCCAGCTGGCCAGTTTGTGAGTCATCCATTGCCGGTAGCGTGACCGGGTATCGGCGCGTACGGAGCCGCCGGTAATATGACTGAGATCTGCTGTAAAGCAGGAATCCCAACGCTCCCAGCGCTCAGCATGTTCGCCACTGAGATCGGTGGTGTCCTCAACGGTGGAGCAAAAACAGGTTGGACAGGCCATGGTGCAGTTGGCACAAGATAGACAGCGATCAGCGACCTTATCCCAGTTCGGGCTATCGAGGTTTCTATAGAGTAGCTCTTTCAAATCTGAGCTATCGAACTGGCGTGGTCCACGCCGCATTTCCTCCTCAAGGCGCTTCACCTTACATTTAGCCAGTTTACTTTCCCCCTCACTTGCTGGAAGCAAGGGGAGTTGCTCAATAATTTCCTTACCGGCATCCGAGCCACTGCTGATCAGAAAAAAGTGCTCCCCGGCTTCAATCACCTCTGTCAAGGTGAGATCGCTGGGCAAAGTGACCTCTGGACCGGTATTCATCGAAGTACAAAAGCAGGTATCTGCTGCCGAGGTGCAATTCACCGCAACGGTAAACAACTGTTTCCGCCTTTGGTGGTAACTCTCACTGGGATATTCCCCCTGGCACAGGATACGATCCTGGATAGCAATGGCGTGCAGCTCACAGCTTCGAACTCCCAGGAATGCCTGCTTTGGGGCTGAATCCTGAATCTCAACGATTTCTATGGTTTGATGTTGCTTGGAGACCTTCCATATGGGCCGGCGGGGTAATTGCAGGTATTTCTTCCAGGAGTGAGGCCCTACGGCATAGCCAAAGTAAGCTTCATCTTCCCGGCGCTTAACTCGGTACTGCCCAGCCTGCTGCTCATCGGTCCAGCCTTGAGGCAGATTTGAGAGTGAGTGAACTTCGCCGTATGTGATGGCTCCATCGGTCAATCTGGGCCCGTACAGCAGGTATCCTCTATCACGGATTGCTTGTATAAGGCACTCCAGATCGGGCGCTTGTAGCCGATAATCCATAGTGCTTAATGCTCAATAATAAAACATGCAGCTTGGTAGCCGATAGCGGCTTTGTTAATCAGTGTAGTGTTAAAGCAGAAGTGTTTTTCAACACTGGGTTACAGGCATAAGGGAAGAAAGTCGTATTGTTATTTTCTTCTGTTTAAGAGCATTGATGACGACAGTTTTTAGGCAGTCCTTTTTATCATGCTAGACATTACAGATTATTAATAAAAGTATGAAGACGCGCCCCTGTAGCACATTAGAAAACAACAATGGTTGCCTTTGTAACAATCTTGCCGGTCCCACAACTGTATATTGAGAGCCAAGCTCCGCAGTAAGAATGCAAGTTGCAGGTGTCACTCATTAGTGCCTCTTTGATATAGTGAGCAGATAGCTGCTAATAGCCATTGTTTTATCTGTTTAACGGATTTTAAAACTGGAGATTCAGGTTGAGTCAACATAATGAAGAAGTGCCTGACATGGAAACCCCTCCGTTAGCCAAAGGGTGGATGCGTTGGCTATGGGGGGCCGTGGCTTGTTTCTTTATGCTTGTCGGAATTATTGGTGCCATCCTGCCTGGGTTACCCTCTGCCGTATTTATTGTTGTTGGTGCCTGGGCGGCCTCTAAAAGCTCTGAACGGCTGCATCAATGGATTGAGGAACATCACTTATTTGGTCACCTATTAAGAACCTGGCGTAGTGGTTACATCAGTAGGAGAACCAAACTACTGGCTACGCTGACCATGGCACTTTCTATGGCTCTTGCCGTTCATCACATTTCCAATCTGTATTTACTTTTTTTCGCTGTTGGCGGCATCGGTTGTGGGCTAATCTGGATTTGGAGTCGGCCTGAGCCAACGGGGTGATGGTCAAGGTGGCCTTTAGTATTTAATAAACGGGCGAAAAAAAAGAATGATTCCGTGAAGTGGAAATGCATTAAACCTGTAACTTATGTCACCAAAGGTTAAAACCTGACTTTGCGTTTATCGTCACAGAAATTTACCACCTAATAGGTATTGCCCCGATTTTTCCTCGGTTTTTCTGTATTCAAACAGTATGAATTTGACTAAAAACAAGAGTTTTCAGGTTGATTTCGCATTGTTATGAAAATGGGGATTGAATTAGTTGACTTTGCCTGGGATCAGAATATCCTCTGCGCCCTCTCGTTGATTGAGGCGCCCACTAATAGGCTCCTTCTTCGGGAAGCTTCAAGGATCTTGTGTTAGTAACATAAGCTTTATTGAACTGCAAAGTAATAACAATAGGGATGTTTCATGCAGGAACTCTACCGGGCCCCAGAGAGTGCTCTTGGTAATGAATCTTTAATCTACAAGCCAAGTGTACTCTGGAAGGTATTGTTTTTTCTTCTGGTTCCGATAGAAGTGATCTCTCAGTATGAAGCCTTTGCTTACAATGAATACAATCAGTCGATCTGGTGGTTGATAGCAAGCCTGATCATCTATACCACTTATTTTGTGGGTTTCTTTGGGTTGGCTTTTGCCAAAAAAATTGGCAGCGCGAGATTTTGGGCGTTTTTCCTTCCTGTGATCATTGCCACCGATATCTATGAATTGGGGACTGTGATCATCACAATGAATATGGCGGTATTAAAAAACCAAATGGCTGTATTAATGATTACACCATTAGCCCTATTTCTTTGGTTTATTATTTTTAGGTACCGTAAAGTTTTTCGGTATATTAAATAAGAGTTAGACGATTTTTTCTATTTGCGTGCCTGCAAAATCATAGCCCTGGATGCCTTGGTGGAATTTACTTTAGTTTTGCAGCCTTTAAGACGGTCAATTGTTGCCGGCGCAATGCCAGGCTGCTGATCAAAGACTGCTTTATATGGCATGCATACTCCACCCAGTAAAAATTTTGGCGTTGTTATTCTCGCAACTATTGCCCATCTAATATTTAAGGGTTGATCTCAACTTTTATGGCCCCAATACTCCGCTTGTGCACCAAGAGGTGCACAGTGAGCAGGGATCTTAGGGTAAAGCCCAGAACATATATCTCGTGTTTTTTGATTTGCTATTGTTTTGCTTCCCCTCTTCTCATGCTTTCGTTTTTAAAAATAGGCGGTACCCACTTGCAGTCATTAATTTTTTAATGATATTTCTGAAGAAAAGGATTAATCATGTCAAATATTGGTCATGTTGAAGGTTGGGATACAGATAAGCCATTTATTTCTGATAGTCTTGAGGCCACCAGTTTTCACTGGGCTGCATGGACTGGTATCGAGGACTCTACAGAAGGAAGTTATATTCAGGGGCTTATAGAACTCAAAAATACTGGAAAATTTCCTATCCTCGACGCCAAAGTATTCTTAGATCTCGATGACAATGGTATGACCTGGGATGCATACCTGTGTAATTCAGTAGGTACTCCCATAGAAGATGGTTTTGTAAGCTACGGTCACCCCATCGCCCCAGGCGAAACCGTTAAAATAAAATACTGGTGGGGCCTGAAGCATGTTGCTGGTCCTACTAAGTGTGATTTTACTGTTACCGTAAATATGTTCCCAGAATATAGAGTACAGGTTCCCAGATCGAGTGCGCATCAAAGTAAAACCTCAATTCAAGCTTCTTGAGTTTTACATAGCTTTTTAGCTGAATAGGAGGGGCAATTTTCCCCTCCTATTAAAAAACATATTTACAAGGCTATTTCCATACCCATGGGTAAATCGTTGAGTGTCTCAACTCACCTATTTAAGTTTATTCCTTATTGGCTCTCACTCCTTCTCAAAAACACTCCTTCTGTTATAGCTTGATCGATAGTCTCTTGAAGTATTGATACTTTAACCAACGAGGAAGCTACTCAGAATCATTCAAAGCTTACTGCTGCTGTGTTTCTTATATGTCCGTAAAGTCAGCCTATGGTTTTGTTTCCAGAAATGATATGCTGTATAACCATACAGCTCTTATATCAATATTACCCACCACGATTTATTGTTGACACATTATTGCCCGTATCATGGCCGCCACTATCGAGCTAGCACCTGACTACTATTTGACCAACTTCCGGGCCTTGGTTGATTTTGTAGTGTCCCGCTACAAGCAGCTACTTTCCCCTGCTGAGATTAACTTTTATCGTGAGTTCTACGAGCTCGATGCTGACAGTCAGCGTCTTTATGTTCGGCTGCTATCCCGTAAGGGTATTCCATCATCTTTGGGAGCACTGTTCAGAGAGGGAAAACTGTCTTACAGAGAAATTGACGATCTTGGTGAGGCCATTGACTCTCTTTGCTCTGCTGGTTTTTTGAAAAGGAGTCCACCCCTGGCAGACCGCGAACTTATAGCGCTGTTTACCAAGGCGGAATTGTTCTCAGCGGGGCCTGCTGGCCTACGCAAGTCCCTAAAACGGGGAGAGTTAGAGGAAGCTTTATTGGCGGCCTCCTTTGAATGGCGAGAACGGTTAATAGCCGATGAGGCATTGCTTGCAGTTCAAAGGGCCGAGTGCTTTCAAACCTTTCAGCTTTGTTTTTTTGGCAATCTGAACCAGAGCCTTACGGAATACGTATTGAAGGACCTGGGGTTATACCAATATGAGCCCTACCCATTAGATAGTCACCAGCTGCCCTTCCAGAGTCGAGAGCAGATTGAGCAGTACTTACTCTATTACAGCTGCCTTGAACAAGCTGAGGGGGTACTCTCTAGTGATACCGGTGGAATCCATAAACTGACTGGTCAATTACCCGCTGGCATTCCTGGAGATTTGACTCTGGCCAGGCGAGTGGATCGTCTACGCTTGAAGCTGGCGCGACAACTGGAAAGACTGGATCAGTTGGAAGCTGCAGAGAGACTCTATCAGGATTGTGCGCAGCCGCCTGCCCGTGAACGCCGGACGAGAATTGCCGCAAAGCGTGGTAATTTCGATCAGGCGCTCTCCCTATGCCGTGAAATTCTCGAATCTCCCCTCAATGAAGCCGAACGATGTTTTGCTGAGAGTTTTGGGTATCGCACGGCCAAGCGCATGGGCTGTGCTCAAGCCTGGAAGAATCCCCAGCCTTATCAGCCACCGCAAGAAATGTTTACCCTACCCCAGGCCCCAGAAAGAGTAGAAATTCTGGCAGCTGCGGAAGTGGCAAGGCAGGAAGAAGGTGTTTGCCACTATGTAGAGAACAGTCTATTCAATGGGGTACTGGGCCTCTATATCTGGGACATTCTCTTTGCTTCAGTGCCAGGTGCCTTTTATAACCCTTTCCAAATAGCCCCCAGTGATTTCCGTAGCCCAAATTTTTACTCATCACGCCAGAGCTTACTTGAATCGCGACTGTCAGAGCTTTGTCAAAGCTCGCTAAAGCTGCGGGTTATGCAAACCTACCGTGGAAAACAGGGTATTGCCAATCCACTAGTAGCCTGGGAAGCACTACCCCAGGAACTGCTGGAGCTGGCCCTGGATCGTATTCCTGCTGAACATTGGCACGCACTGTTTCAACGTTTACTCGGTGATATCAATCATCACCGCAATGGCCTGCCAGATCTGATTCTTTTTCCCAAAAAAGGAAGTTATGAGTTGTTGGAAGTCAAGGGCCCCGGTGATCGTCTCCAGCAAAACCAGCAGCGCTGGCTGACGTTCTTTGCCGCTCACAATATTCCCCACCGGGTGATACATGTGGAATGGTTACAGCCTTGAGGGGTAAGCCTACAGTTGCAGGGCTACTGGCGGTGCCTACTGAGGAGCATGATATCTCCGCAAGCGCCTCTTCCCTAAAGTTATCTGTGGGTGAATTAGTGGCTTTCTCTTGCCGCAGAGGGGATTTGATCCATACCGGCGGGCCAGGCCCAACCGCCCAGGAGGGCATTCGCGCTCACCAAAAGCTGCAAAAACATCGCCCCAAAGGCGCAGAAGCGGAATACCGTTTACAGGTTCAGCTGGAGTGCGCAGGCCAGGATATCCTCTTGGAGGGACGGGTCGATATCCTTCATCCGCAAGCTGACTTGCGCCAGCCGGCACAACTGGATGAAATCAAAACCACCTATTGCCATCCAGATAAGCTTCCCGAGACCACCCGCCTATACCATTGGGCTCAGCTTAAAATTTACGGTTTCTGCTATTTGCTACAGCAGCGCCAAAAAGGGAGTTCGGTTGAAGAGGTCTCACTGCAGATGGTCTGGTACAACCTCAAAGAGAAAAAGTCCTACCCGGAGCAAAGCCTGTTCAACTGGGAGGCTTTGGAAAGTTTTGCTGGCGATGCCCTCAGTCTGTATATCCATTGGCATAGGTCCTGGCAAGCGCATCGGCAACAAGTGATTCAAACAGCAAAAAGCCTCTCATTCCCCTTCCCTGATTACAGACCCGGTCAGCGCCAGCTGGCGGTATCCGCTTATCGCTGCCTTAGGGATGCAGGACAACTGGTTGTGGAGGCGCCCACTGGTATTGGCAAAACCATTAGTACACTGTTCCCCGCTATCAAAGCCCTTGGTGAGGAAAAGCTGGACCAGCTGCTATACCTCACGGCGAAAAACTCTGGCAGGCAGGTGGTGCGAGAGACTATCGCTAAGCTACATGGAGTTGGGCTAAAGCTTTCACTATTGGAGCTGCGTGCGCGTGATAAGACCTGCGCTTGCAAACTGGGATTGTGTAGCCGCGATGATGAAGGCACCTGTCCTCGCACACAGGGCTTTTACGACCGCCTGCCGCAAGCGCGCAAACAACTGCTGGGGCAACCTTGGATCACACCGGAAGCGCTCGCGAAGGTTGCAGATCAGTGGCATCTCTGCCCTTTTGAGTTGTCCTTGCAAATGCTGCCCTGGGCGGATTTGGTGGTCTGTGACTTTAATTACGTCTTTGATCCTTTGGTGCGTATTTCCACACTACAAGATCCGCGTTACAGGCGCGCACTATTGGTAGATGAAGCGCACAATTTAAGCGAGCGCGCACGGGAAATGTACAGCGCTAGTTTGAGCCGCAGGGATAGTCGCCGCGCGGACCTGGCCTGTAAAAGCAACCACCCACAGTTGTACCGGCGTATCCAATCCCTGGTACGCGCACTTGCTCAATGGAGCAAACGGTTTCAAGAGCAAAACCTCTATAAGGAAATACGCTCAAGCCAAAATGTACAAGCCTGGTGTAGCCCGCTGGATTCCGAAGAGGATCGCCCTGCAACTGTATCTCGCGCTATCCAGAAGGTGCTAGATACACTGGGTGAATTATCTGAACAGGGAAAATTCCCCCCTGAAGAGATCGGGGAATGGTTGAAAAGTCTTTATCGATACGCCTGCATAGAACAAATTCTTTCTGGTCAACACCAGGCCCTGACCCGTGTAATCGATCAGGACGCCCCCTGGCAGGAACACCAACTAAAGCTGATGTGTATGAATGCCGCGGGTTTCCTACAGGAATCTTGCGCCCAGTTTCATGGAGCTATTTTCTTCTCAGCCACCCTACGCCCCACACAGTTTGTCACTGAACAGCTTGGGATTGAGCCAGAAACGCCTTACTTGATGCTGCCATCACCTTTTGAGCCTTCCCACCAGGGGGTTTTTCTTTGTCCTTTTGTGGATACCCGCTATCAGGCTCGGAAAAGTGCACTCCCAGCACTAGTGGACTTGATTGCCCGAGTTTACTTCAGCCGTCCTGGCAATTACCTGGTGTTTTTCCCCTCTTACCGCTTTCTGCAAATGGTCGTAGAGCATTTCCAGAAGGATTATCCGGAAATACAGCCGCTACAACAGACGCCAGGCGCCAGTGATCGCGAAAGAGAAGCCTTCCTGGCCTCGTTTAGTGAGGGTGCACAGAGCCTGGGTTTTGCCGTTATGGGCGGCGTTTTTGCTGAGGGCGTTGATTTTGTCGGGGAGAAATTGATTGGCACAATTATCGTAGGTACCGGTCTTCCCCAAGTAAATGAAGAGCAAGAGCTGTTACGACAGTCGGCGGAGCACCCACAGCCCCCCTCAGCGGTCAATGGGTTTGATATTGCCTACCGCTATCCCGGCATGACTCGGGTATTGCAGACAGCGGGAAGAGTGATTCGCACTGAGTCAGATCGGGGCGTGATTATTTTAGCTGACTACCGTTTTGCGGATATGTTTTATCAAAACCTTTATCCCAAACATTGGCAAATCCAAACAAGTAAGAGTGGTGAACAACTTTCACAGCAATTAAGCTGTTTTTGGAAGCAGCAACGCTTGAGCGTGTGTATCGTAGAATAAATATATCGTTTGAATTTAAAAGTTGGGTGGTTATATCTAATTGATGCCACCAACAAAATAAGCCGCTGCCTGCTTTCCTATATTGCAAATGAACAGCACCAAAGTATTGAACCAATAGTCTCTCAAATCCCCCTCTAGTCCACATAATTACTTGCTTTCAGGGGGGATGCCTAACATAATGGCGCGCTTTCTTTTTTTGAGGTCTGCATAAATCCATGGGTTAGCGCGAACCCTGGAAATATTCTCTTGCACAATGTAACGCCGCCGAAAGACAACAAAAGATGATCTGAGCCTGTTTCATTTTTGACAAAAAAGTCCAGCATCTTTCGGAAAAGTGTTTGATTTGTCCTGAGAAACTCATAGAGTTAAGGATAAATCCCTAATAACCATTAACTTATTAGATTGGTTAGCAGTAGATATTGGGCATAACGACCATTTTTCCATTTTTCGCCATAGCAGTAGCCTATTTAAAAGTAGGAAACAGTTGTCATGGTGGCCACTATATAAATGTTGCGTTTCTTAGAGTGAAAAAATGATGTTTGGGGTTATTAAGTACGTAGGATTGATAGTAATCGTAGGCCTCGGATTTTGCCAAACCTTTGTCTATCTAAGGGTAAAGAAAAAGTGGGCTTCTTTGCCCTTAATTGACGCAACAGTTACTAAATCTAAATTGAAAAATTTTGCGAACACGGAAGGTCAAAGAATCTACGAAGCACAAATTGAGTTTGAATATGAATACAAGGAAGAAAAATTCTACTCTGACACGCCATTACTTCGTTCCCCTCAATTGTTTAAAGACAACAATATAGAGCATGATCTTTTGAATAGGTATAAGGAAGGCGATAGTGTTAAAGTACGCCTACTACCACATTCACCTAAAAATGCATACATTGAAGTTGAGCGCTTTAGTACTTTATCTGCTATTGCAATCCCGATTTTGTTGATTCTCTATGGCGCCGCGGTATTTGGCTATGGGTGGCTAGTATCTGCCGCAGTGGCACGCTAACTCCAGCTGCAGGCAACCCGAAAGTGGAAGCTATATTTTGGATAAGACTGGAAAAGAAGTATCAGTGTATATTACACAGCTTCGCAAAAGAGCCGAAAGCCCAGAAATGATTGGTTATTTGGTCAAGGAAAGCTCATATAGCATGGCTGTTTTCATCGATTATTTTTGTCCTGCCGAAAGGATTTATGAGAGCAAAAGGTACACAATCACCTCCATTGAAGCATGGCATTCATAACATCACAGGCAGTGTGCACCGGTCTACGTTAAACTCCTGCCGCCCCTATTGCGGGCGTTAGAAATCATCAAGGTCTTAATATGACACTGAGAATTGGAATATTATCAATACTACTTTTATTGGCAGTTGGCTGTGCCGGGCCTATAGCAAAAGGCCCTAAATATACCCCGCATAAGACTCTGTCAAAATCAGAGGCAATAATTTACGTTTATCGGCCAGAGGCCAATGATGGAACAACGGTTTGCCTAAAATTGTTGATTCATGATCAGGAGGAAGGTTGCCTAAACAACCTTGGTTTCCTCAAGGTCAGATTGAATCCTGGCACCTATACAATAACTCTTCAAGCAAATGCTTTCATGGAGCCAAAGATATTAGAGTTCACTGAAGCATTTGAAGGGGGTAAAGCCTACTATTTTGAATACTATTTTTCTAATCAAGGTGGCAGGCCGCCGACTGAAGCGGTGGCTACGAAATACATACCAATACTCTCTGGCTATCATATCCTATTGCCAAAATCTGAGAATGCTGCGCAAAGTGATCTTTCCATTTTATCGGAGTCAATCTAGTAGTAGACTCCTAACGAAGAAAGGTAGACGTCATATAACTTATAAATGAGCGACTCATTTGAACATTGATAGCGAAGATAAATATGAAGAACTTAATCTGGATAATGATACTTACATCGCCATTTGTAAAAGCAGAAACTGACAAGATATCAGTGTATTTAAAGTTTGAAGAGGTTTACATGAGCAATGATGTTTCATTATTATCTCCCTGGCTCAGTAAAAATTACAAAATCAGCCAAACTTTACATATTCCTGGAGTGGGTGCTGATACAAGGCATATAACAAAAAAGCATCTCTTAGCGAGCATGAGGCAAATTGGTAAGCCAAGTTCTATGCCGCGTTCAAAAGCAAGTGTTACGAAAATTGAGACAAACAATGAGAATTCTTTTTGTGCTACCTCGAGTACGGTGAATCAAAGAGTCGTTGGCGAAAGAAAATATGAAGAAAAAGAGGTTCGCAAGGTATGCTTCGATAGACAAGGTGAGACTTACAAAGCAACAACGCATAACATAAGTGTCCACTACCGTGCGATCTAAACACTTTACAGATCAAAGGTGCATCTACCCAGAAAAGTGGGCAGTGCGGCTTCAAACCTCTGGGGATTATTAAGTATTAATGATAGGGATAGTGTTAGTAATCATCTGGGTGGGCATATGCGCTTACTGGGCATATCTACACCTTCTCTTTTATCGAGAGTTTAAAAGCAGAGAACCAGCAAATTTCAAAGCAAACTCAGGTTGGTCACCGCTAAAATATACTACCGGCTTTGCTTGTTTCGACTTTGTATTATCTGGCGGTCACAAAAGCTGTAAACATGAATCAGTTGTTGCTGCTGGTAATAAGTTGGTTAAAGCTTACGAGTCAAAGTTTAAATATGTGGGTTTCGGGTTACTGTTGTCATGTATTTGGTGGGCACTGTCAGTATTCATTTGGGGATATAGTGCAATTACCTAACAAGTTGCTCAATTCCCCTCCGGACCTCCATTGCGTTTCAGTTGTCCCTTAATAAGGAGAATAGTTCTCTAAGGAGTATCGATGAGATTTATTACCCTAGTTATTATGGCCGTGCTTTCGATTGCCTCATACGCAGAACCAGCTGGAGATTGCAAAGGGACGCCAAAATCTGCCGTAACCTCTTTGCCAGATCCAATCAATAAGTGGGGGCAAATAGTATGTACCCCTTACGGCCACATTATCACAAATAAAGAAGGTTGGGCTTGGTCAAAGCCCGGCAGTTATAGTCCTGTAATGATTCCATCGCAAATGGTTCAAAGTAATCCAGTGCGGCTAGCTAATGAATCGTATTTTACAAGAATAAACATGAGTGAGCTCTCTAACAATGAGGCGGAAGCTTCAGTAAAGCAGTTTGAGGAAGGCTTTGATGTATCAGAGGCAAAGCCCACGGTATATAAGCTTAATGTAGAGTCTGTTTCCGGCAAGTCCCTGAGTTTCCACTTCTTTGATTATGGTAATTCTCAATGGGGCATGTGGTGTAATAAAGAATGCAATCCAAATTCAAAATTCATGATTTTAAATATGACCAAATGGCCTGACAAGTAATTGCGCAGAACATAGCAATTCCCCCTGGAGAAGTAAGTTTGGTTCTACGCGTATTTTTAGTGTTATTTTTAATCAGTTTTATTTCCAGTTGTGCAGGAAGAGATGTAGTGGGATATTTAGATGATCACCCAGAGTTCTCCCCCCTGGTTTCAAGAGCTGGAAAAACCGAGTACCAGATTATTTGGTCAAGATCTTGGAAACCGATTATCTATTTGAAAGCTCATCTAGTACAGAATGCTTTTGGAGAATACTCAAAAGCTTTTGTCTCGTATGCCATATCTGAAGGCTCAGTATCTTCACTTAAACAGATTGAGATTTCTATGGAAGAATGGGCTTTTATTGAGGCAACAGTAGAGAACTCCCCTATTTGGAATTATGACAGCAAGTGTGACCAACTTTCATACAGTGAGAGGGCGACTTATTTACCTGAAGGTGATGGTTGTACCGAAATTGTAATGACTGATGGAGCAATAATCACTATTTCAATTTCAGAGCCTGGCAGGCAAATTGGCCTGAGTACCATTTGCCATGATTTAGGGCCTTGTAAGCCGTTTGAAGATATTCCCGCTGCTATTTTGAAGACTATCGGTAAAGCAGATTTGGCAAATTAAATATAGTTAGTATCAACAAAGCAGCTATGAAACGGTTATCAATTCCTGCGGCAAGTGTTAAAAGGCAAAGTGAATTCAATCATAGCAATGGATAAATTACGCCCCGATCCTTCGAGCAATCCGATGGATAGGCTATGATATGCACTGTCTACTAGTTATTTGAATATTAGCGCGAAAGGGATAATAGTGCAGTGCGAGAAAGTTTGTTTACCACTAATCGTTTAACATTTAGGAAATGGAGAGATTCAGATCTCTCTATGATTCAAAAGGTATATGGCGATAGTGAGGCAATGCAATGGGTTGGGGATGGAAATACATTAAGTTATGAGGAATCCAAGGCATGGCTGAAAGTCACCCATAATAACTATATGAGTCGTGGCTATGGTATGTTCGCTGTAGAATTAAGAAATACTTTAGAGGTTATTGGTTTCTGCGGAATTGTCCACCCTAATGACCAAGTTGATCCCGAAATTAAATATGCATTTTCCCGGGATTACTGGGGGCAAGGCATGGCGACCGAAGCAGTGGTTGGGCTGATTGACTACGCTACAATAGCTTTTGGCATTGGCAAATTCATTGCGACTATTGCGCCTGAAAATATTGCTTCAGAACGTGTTTTACTAAAAGCAGGAATGCTGCCAAGGGGTATATGTAATGACGATGAGGGTATTCCGGCAAAGTGTTTTTATTTAAATACTCAGCCCTCTGTGTAAAAAGGCTTACCAAGTGAGTAATATCTATAAAGTTGTCACTGAAAACCCGTTTAAAACCCCTGTGATTTCACAGGGGCAATAGGAGTGGCTAACTGCTCAGTTAAAATGTCGTATCAACTTCTGGTTCACAAACTCTTTGATGCCCAGCTCACCCAGTTCACGGCCGTAACCGGATTTTTTTACACCACCCATTGGCATACTCGCATAGCTTGAGGCCACATGATTGACGAAGGCAGTTCCACATTCGAGTTTTTCAGCCACTCGCTGCCCCCTCTCGTGATCCTTGGTATAAACCGATCCTCCCAGGCCAAAGCGGCTATCGTTGGCCATCTCAATAGCTGCCTTCTCATCTTTTACCACCCAGACGCAAGCGATGGGTCCAAAGAGTTCCTCCTCGGCCGCAGGTGAGCCTGCCGGTATATCGGTTAGAATGCCTGGCTCAACAAACGCTCCGTTGCGCTTCCCGCCTACCAGCAAGTGAGCCCCGGCTTTAACTGACTCACTGACCTGCTCTTCCAGTTGCTCCGCGGCTTTTTCGGTGCACAAGGGCCCGTAATCTGTGGTGTCCTCAAGGGGGTCACCCGGTTTCAATTGTTCAAACAGTTTGGTGACTCGCCCAAGGAATTCATCGGCAATAGGTTCCGTCAGGATGATTCTCTTTGCCGCTAAGCAGATTTGGCCGCAATTTCCAAGCTTACCTTCCACAAATCGCTCAACGGTCAAATCCATATCTGCATCTTCGAGTACGATAAATGGGTCCACACCACCGAGTTCCATCACGGTTTTCTTCACATTGCGCCCTGCCTGCTCAGCAACCTTCGCGCCCGCTGCATTGCTGCCTGTAAAAGATATCCCTTTTACCCGATCATCATCGATAATTGGTGCGGCACCTGCGGAAGTAATTGGCAAGTTGGTGTAGACCCCCTTGGGCACACCGGCATCGAATAACAGTTGCTCAAATGCCTCAGCACACTGGGGAACATTTGAGGCGTGTTTCGTTAGAACTACATTGCCGGCGATTAAGTTGGCTGCGGTAAAGCGGGAAGGCTGGTAGAAAGGAAAGTTCCACGGTTGGATACCATAGACAACACCGAGGGGTTGAAATACCAGCGTGCCCTCCCCCTCCCGGGTAGAAAGGTGTTGCGGAGCCAAAATCTTCTCACCTTCCTCGGCATAATAAGCAAAAATCTCTGCGCAGAGCGCTAATTCGCCAAGCCCATCGTTAACCTTTTTGCCCATCTCCTGTGCCATTAATTTGGCTAGCTCATCGGCGCGCTCCTCGAATAGCTGTCCAGCGCGCTTGAGTATTGTTGCTCGCTCACTAAAGCTTCGTTTACTCCACTCCACGAAAGCGTTATCAGCTCGGCCAATAGCTTTATCGAGCTCATCTGGAGTCATCTCATGAAAAGTCTTTAAGGTTTCACCGTTTAATGGATTGATAGAGATCAGAGGGCGCTTGGACTTGACCATAGTTAGACTCCCGGTGAATTACCGATTTTGACAGGCAAGATAAAACTGCTACAGGCAGAAGTAGGTGTAAAAGCTCTAAGGGCTCTTGACTCGATTTTCCACAATAAGCAACTTCAGGGCATTTAGAGTCACCAAAGGCTTAGCAAAAGGAGCTTTTAGGTGCCTGGCCAAAGTGTAGCCGTTTATTCGGGGGTCCGATCAGGTAACCCTCTTGTGGAGCAGGTCGAGCTTGTAATAGTATCCCGGGAAAATTCCACTCATCCGTTCTCACCTAAGTTAGCTATGGTAGCAACCCGAAAATTTTATCGCCGTGGACCGGATATGCGCGGTAGTGAGCAGGTATCCTTTGTCGATGTTCGCAGGCGTTTTGGCTTTAGATCCATAGCCATTGGTCGCTGGGTGACTGAGGAGGAGCGCGATCGCGCAGCAGGGTTGTTTTATGATGCGCTTTCCGACTTAATGGTCATACTGCAGGGGCCCGAAACATTGATTTCCCTGCGCGGGAACCTCTCTTTTCAATACGGTATTGGTGGCCGCCCTGGAGTCTCCGCATTTTATGACCCTTCAGCCAAGTCGTTTTCCCTGGCCAAAAATGCCGGTCCAGGAGCTATTGCCCATGAGTGGTTTCATGCACTGGATCACTATCTTGCGCAAAAAGCATTTAGCGACACTTCGAGTAGCATGTATGCCTCTGAGGCCTGGCTACGCGATGCAACCCCGGTACCCCACCCTCTGAATGACCTGCTTTTTGCATGCTTTAAAACGGTGATGCTGGATGAAGGTGGCAATAACCCAAGTGAACTGGTGAAAGCTTCTGTTAACGCCGATAAAGTAAATGGCTCTATTTATTACAGCCAGCCAGTAGAACTTTGTGCCAGGGCTTTTGAGGCCTTTATTCAGGATTCCAGTATCAATAATAATTTTTTGGTTGCAGGCTCTAAAGCCAGCCAGGAGGCAAAACTAGGCTTATATCCGCAAGATCAGCAGCGTCTAAGAATCAATCAGGCTTTTACGGCTTATTTTTCCTGCTTGGGAAATAGCCTTTGGTCATTAATGCGAGCCAATCAGTAATATTGACTTGCTTTTATTAACTAGAAGATTCGTCGTCCTTACTTTAAGAGTTTAATTTTATCTTCCAGTTGCGTTTTGAATTGATACAGATGAATGGCGTCAAGAAAGCAATGATTTACCTCAGTATGTAATGAGGTCATAAGTCGGTTGGCTTGCTGTTGGTACTTACCCCAGGCAATAAAAGGTATCCCTGGATCACAGTTTTCTTGTTGGACCGGTTTCACTTGCATGCTTGAAAAGTCACCCCAGGGGTAGCAGGTGATATTCAAAATATCGTAGCGATCCATAAATGTATTTACCGGGAGGTATTCTGATTGATCTTTTGAGAGTTGCTTTGCTTTTTTGACGAAGTCAATGAGGTGTGTTTCCATTTCAGCCATAACAAGCTTAAAGAGATCATCATTTTTATTCAAATCGGTGAACAGCGGATGCAATATATCGAACTCGAAGGGTTGACCATCAACTACCCTATGCCTAAATCCGGCTATCTCATTTGCGGTTTGAGTAACAAGAAAAATAAGGCTGTAATAAAAAGATATTGTATTTTTCTTACAAAAAAAGGCTAACTCCGTAACATCTAGAGGCTGGGTTAAACTTAAACGGGTCGACCCAGCACTACTCATAAAGAATTTAAAGTGGTCCCCTCTATTCCAGCTTTCAATATCTATAGGTGTGGCGGGCATCTTCATTCCTGGTAATCATTGTGTCCCAATATTCAAGAGAATGTTAATAATCTATCTTGACTTCTCATTCGCTCAAGGGGAGTAAAATCAGCGATAGGTTGTTCACAATTAGAGTTCGCGATTGATTAAATCGCAGTCCATTGCTTCATAAAGGCCCGATGGACGGCAGGGATTGAGGAGATTGCTTTAAACGATAACCATAAAAGGGATTTTGCCATGGGATTTGCGGAAGAAATTAAATGCCTTGCCAACTCAGTTTTCTTCACCACAGCTTTACCTGCTGCATGACGTAACCGTGAGTATTCATCAACGCTCCCGTTAGTGATTGCCGTTGCTGCAGCAATCGCATCCGCCATACCAAGATTCATACCCTTCCCACCAACAGGAGAATGACAATGTGCAGCATCCCCTGCCAGTAAAATCCGGCCGTTACGGTAAGATTCGGCCTGCCGTATTGAGATTTTGAAGGCTGCTGTTCGTCGAACGTTGGTGATATCCAAGGGCAGTTTTATTGCTGACAGAGCATCTTCTGTCGAGGATGCGATGCGTGCGCGGTGCTTCTCGATTGGCAATATCAGGGAAAACTGGTTATCAGGCCCATAGAGATCCAAAGTGATCTCTTCTGGATCGAAGTCACCCGCCAAATCCACATCTGCTATGGACCATTTGCTGGGTAAGTCTATTCCCGGATAGGGGATTTTCAACTGTTCGCGGGTTGCTGATTGGATGCCATCGGCAGCTATCACCCAGTCGAATGAGTCGCTGGTATTATTTGAAAAACTAACCAATGCGCTGTCTTGCGTGGTGCTTATGCCGGTAACTGAGAGCCCATACTCAACCTCAACACCTTTGCCGGATAGCACATCACGCAGGATTCCCTCGGTGCGGTTTTGCGGCAAACCGAGCGGCACCCTCTTCCTGAATTCATTGCCACTGTTATCCAGATAAACGAGGGTCCTCTCATCGCGTAAAATATGCATTTTCTTGAGGGGCATGGCCTCAGCAAGGAGTGGATCTGCAGCACCCAGCTCGCCCAAAGCATCTATAGTCGCAGGCATAATGCCAACCGCTCGGGAGAGTTCCGAGGGCGCATTTTTACGCTCAACAATACGACAATTCACCCCCTTGTAGGCTAAAGCGTTTGCAGCAGTTAACCCGGTGGGGCCAGCACCAATAACCAGAATGTCCATATTCACCACTTACAATCTATGAAGAGGTGCTCGAGGCAGCAGTACATGCAAGTGCCTCCACTCAACTACAAAGAGCAATTGCTGCAAGCTTAGACAACTTTGACATGGGGCTCAGCAACCTGGGGTAGAACCGGTTGCTGATACCCACAAAGGGGGCGGGGGTACTAGGGTGTTTCTCTCCCAGGTTTTTCCGCTGAATCAGCTACTTCGCCATATCCCAAGGAAGAACTTGACTTATCCATAGCTGCTCCCTGCCTGTCTAAAACACCGATATCCAGAACAGGGGAGGCATCAATATGCTGGGCATCCATCATCTGGGCTACACGCTGGAGCGAGGCAATGATCATACTCTGCTCCCAATCCTTCAGATCACCAAATTGGCGGGCGAATTGATCTTGGAGCGGGATAGGTGCATCTCTCAGTGTTTCTGCAGCTTGATCTGTGAGGTAAGCATGCACTTTACGCTTGTCTGATTGAGAGCGCTGGCGATAGACAAGCCCCCTTTTCTCAAGGCGATCCAAGATATTGGTCACTGTAGCTTGACTGAGGCTCACTTCGTTGGCCAGTTCACCGATGGTGACTTCGCCCTTATTTCTAATGGCCTGTAGCAATAACACCTGGGGAGCGGTCAGGCCTGTTGTTTTGGCCAGGTGCTTGGAGTGTAAATCTGTGGCTCTTATTACACGCCGAAGGGCCACTAGCACTTGTTCAATACTGTTCAAAGCTACCTCTCAATCTCAGAATCAGGGCGATTGGGCGGATTATATAACCCTATATCCTAATTACTAAACGCTTATGGTTCTCCCAGGAAAATATCTACAGTACTAAACAATTGCCAAGAACATACCCCTTCGTTTGGAACCCTGAATTGCGAAAATCCCCCCATTCATAGGCGCTTCTGCCCATTTCCAGGGCTTTTACCCAATAAATTTGCCCATTTTTAGGGCGGATATTGTGATCAGATTCTCTTCACCCACTAGATTTTATATTTAGTTTGTGTACGATGTTTAGCGTTCTAAGTATTTGGTTGTGGCTTTTTGCGAAAAACAACCAAAATGAGCATAAATAATGATCTATCTGCATATTTATCACTCACTGAAATACTTAGAGGTGAAACTATGGGTTGTCGTATAGGAAGTTATTTTGTCTAGTCCAGAAAATATTTTTTTGAGGCCACCATCCCTGGAGGATGGCATGGCTGTTCACAAATTAATCGACAGCTGCCCACCCTTGGATGCCAACTCAAGTTATTGCAACCTCCTCCAGTGCAGTCACTTTGCCGATACTTCAGTGATCGCAGAAGAAGGTGATGAGAAGTTGGGGTTTATCTCCGGATACTTGATTCCAGGTCGTACAGACACTCTGTTTATTTGGCAGGTTGCCGTGGCGGAAAAGGCGAGAGGGCTGGGGCTAGCCTCTATCATGCTCAGAAATATCATCGAACGCCCCCAGTACAGGTCGGTGAGATTTATCGAGACAACGATCACTGAACACAACCTTCCCTCCTGGGCCCTCTTCCAGAGCGCTGCAGAGAAGCTCTCCGCAGGCCTCCAATCCTCCCCTTGGATGGATTCCCAGACTCACTTTGATGGTCTGCATGACTCCGAAACCTGTGTGCGTATCGGGCCTATTGCTCAAACAACAATTTAAAAAAGAGAGAAGAATGAAAATCTTTGATGAGATTGAATCTGAAGTACAAAGTTATGCCCGCTCCTTTCCGCGAGTGTTCAATCGTGCAAAAGGCGAACTCATGTGGGACGAGGAGGGGAATCAATATCTGGATTTTCTGGCAGGCGCTGGCACTCTCAATTATGGGCACAACAACCCGCTGTTTAAGCAAGTTCTGCAGGATTACATTCAGAGTGATGGCATTACCCATGGTTTGGATATGCACACCAAAGCCAAGGGCGAGTTCCTGCAAGCACTTAACGATAAAATTCTCAAGCCACGCAATATGGAATACGTGGTTCAGTTTACTGGCCCAACCGGGACAAATGCGGTTGAAGCAGCAATGAAAATTGCCCGCAATGTTACCGGACAGCAAAATATTGTGACTTTTACCAATGGTTTTCACGGTGTGAGTTTGGGCTCCCTGGCAGCTACGGGCAACTCTCATCACAGGGACGCAGCAGGGGTTAGCTTGAATGGCACTCATCGCATGCCCTATGACAACTATCTTGGCAAAAATATTGATACTACAGAGTATCTCGACAAGGTGCTTGCAGACTCCAGCAGCGGGATCAATTCTCCCGCGGCGATTATCGTCGAAACCGTTCAGGGTGAAGGAGGTATCAATGCGGCCAGTATCGAGTGGTTGAGAAACCTACAAGCTGTCTGCAAAAAGCACGGGCTGCTCTTTATCGTCGATGATATTCAGGCTGGCTGTGGCCGCACTGGAAATTTTTTCAGTTTCGAAGAAGCAGGTATCGAGCCTGACATTATTACTCTCTCCAAGTCACTTAGTGGCTACGGGCTGCCCTTTGCCCTGGTTTTAATGAAGCCCGAATTAGACCAATGGAAACCTGGTGAGCACAACGGCACATTTCGTGGAAACAATCTGGCTTTTGTTACGGCCAAAGCGGCAATTGATCACTATTGGTCAGATGATAACTTTTCGCGGGAAATCAAGCGTAAAGGGAAGTACATCTCCGAGCGGTTGGCAAGTATTGTCAGTCAATATGGTGAGGGTAACTTCACCACTAAAGGCCGCGGCATGTTCCAAGGTATTGATTGTGTGAGTGGCGAACTTGCAGAAAAGATTACCAAACTCGCCTTCAAGCAGGGGTTAATCATTGAAACTAGTGGCGCAGATGATCAAATCGTTAAGCTACTCTGCCCTCTGGTCATCACTGACCAGAACCTTAAGAAAGGTATCGACATTATTGAATCCGCAATTCGAGAAGTCTGTGCTGGAGAGCAGGATATCCCTGAAGAAAGAGTCTATTTCGAGGCCTGCTAGACCCAATTGTATCCAAAACTCATTGGTCCAGCTGGAAAGCTAAGCCTGCTGATAACCAGGCTATATAGTTACACATACAACATAACGGAATATTCATGATTGTTAGAAATCTACAAGAAGCCAAAAAATCAAACCGAAGAATCGTCTCGCCGGATGGCAATTGGGAGAGTACACGCCTACTTTTAAAGGATGATGGCGTTGGTTTTTCCTTCCACATCACCACCATATACACCGGTGCTGACTTCCAAATGCACTATCAAAACCACCTGGAAGCAGTTTACTGCGTTTCCGGCAGAGGAGAGGTGGAGACGATGGATGATGGGAAAAAGCACCCTATCGAGCCTGGAACCATCTATGTCCTCGACAAACATGACCGGCACACTTTGAGGGCATTTGAAGAAATGACCATGGCCTGTGTGTTTAACCCTCCTTTAAATGGAAAGGAGGTACACAATTCTGAAGGTGCTTATGAACTAAAAGCCGATCCCATTGAATAGGTAGTCAATTACAGGGCAGCAGCTGAAATGAAGTACCTGCTAGAACGCATCCATTCGCTCAGAAATGATATGTACCCCTCCAGGAAACGAGGAGTCGCAGGTCGAGTAACACGGCGTAGAGATCCAGTGGTTTATGGTGGACCAAATCCCCCTCCCCCGCTGGATCTTGAGCAGGTGGACGCCTATAGGCAGCAGGGATATATCGTTCTTGAAAATGTATTTTCTGAGAGGGAGGTTCAGGTCTTTCAAAAAGAGCTGGAAACCCTCAAGGAAGACAATGACATCCGCAGCTCTGATGAACTCATTACTGAGTTAGAAAGTGAAGACGTGCGCTCGGTATTTCGTATTCATGAACGCAGCAGCCTGTTCAGGAAGCTTTCAAGAGATAACCGGATATCAAATATCGCGAGATATATTTTGGATGATGAGGTTTATATCCATCAATCTCGGGCGAACTATAAACCTGGATTTCGTGGCAAGGATTTCTATTGGCATTCTGACTTTGAAACTTGGCATGTCGAGGATGGAATGCCGCGAATGCGTGCACTCAGTGTATCCGTAATCTTAACCGAGAGCCGGAATTACAACGGCCCATTAATGCTCATTCCGAAGTCCCATCATCACTACATCGGCTGTGATGGTGAAACCCCTGAGGGGCATTACTTAAGCTCTTTGAAAAAACAAGAGCTCGGAATTCCGTCAGATGATCACCTGCGCAGGCTGACATCTGAAGGGGGCATAAAATCTGTTACAGGTAAACCTGGCAGTTTAGTCGTATTTGATTGCAACCTGATGCACGGCTCCAGCAGCAATATTAGCCCATACCCGAGATCCAACTTGTTTTTTGTCTTTAATGCATTGAGCAATAAGGTAGAAGACCCATTTTGTAGCCTCCCACCAAGGCCAGAACATATCTGCACGAGGAAATCGATTTCTGTTATCTGATATGAAAATCAATCCAGTGGCATTCATCCATTGGATACGCCGTTATCAAGAGAAAGAAAGGACCAGTAAGAGACAATGCATACGATAGAAAAGATTGGTGGCACCTCAATGTCGGACTATGAATCTGTCCGGGACAACATTATTAAAGGTGACTCCAAAAGGCTCTACAATCGTGTTTTTGTAGTTTCAGCTTATGGTGGTATTACCGATCTACTTCTAGAGCATAAAAAGAGTGGCCAGCCGGGTATTTATGGCCTCTTCTCAAGCAGTATTGAGGATGATAGCTGGCTGGTGAAGTTTGGTGAGCTTCGCACACAGCTGCGACAGATCAACGATCGTCTATTTGGTGACACTGACTTGCTCAAGGAGGCCAATCTCTTCTTGGATGAGCGCCTGGAAGGGGCTAAGAAGTGCCTCCGAGACTTACAAAGTCTCTGCCAGCATGGCCACTTCTCTCTAGATGCCCACCTGGGAACAGTAAGAGAGATGCTTGCCAGCCTTGGCGAGGCACACAGCGCTTGGAATACATCAAAACTGCTGCAGCGGGATGGAGTCAATGCGTGCTTTGTAGATCTAACGGGCTGGCGTACCAGTAAGCACATACCGCTGGATGAGCGCATTCGTGATGCCTTCGCCAACATCGACTTGAATCAACAGTTACCGATTGTTACCGGTTACGCCCACAGCGATAAGGGTCTGCTTATTTCCTTTGACCGGGGTTACAGTGAAATGACCTTTAGCCGCCTTGCCGTACTCACAGGAGCCAAAGAGGCGGTGATCCACAAAGAGTTCCACTTGAGCAGTGCGGACCCTCGCCTAGTTGGGCCAGATAACGCTGTGCCTATCGGTCGTACAAATTACGATGTGGCCGATCAACTGGCCAATCTGGGTATGGAGGCAATTCATCCCAAGGCGGCAAAGGGTTTACGCCAGAAGAATATCCCCCTCCGGGTAAAGAATACCTTTGAGCCAGAGCACGCCGGAACATTAATCACCCGTGACTATGTGAGTGATTCGCCCTGTGTGGAGATTATTGCTGGCTGTAAAGGTGTCTATGCGCTGGAACTTTTTGATCAGGATATGGCAGGCACGATCCACGATTATGATCGGGAAGTGCTTACGGTAATTAAAAGGTACAAGGCGCATATTGTGTCTAAAAATACCAACGCCAATACCCTAACCCACTTTTTGGCTACGAACCTGAAAACCATCAAGCGTATACAGGCATCTCTGGAAGAACGCTTCCCAGAAGCAGAATTAAACCAAAGGAAAGTGGCTATTGTTTCCGCCATCGGGAGCGATATGCAAATCCCCGGCGTGCTGGCAAAAGCGGTTCAATCACTGGCTTCTAACGATATTACAGTACTCGCCATGCACCACTCTATGCGGCATGTGGACATGCAGTTTGTTGTTAGTGA
This sequence comes from Microbulbifer mixtoriginis (SeqCode), assembly GCF_052467235.1. NCBI lineage: Bacteria > Pseudomonadati > Pseudomonadota > Gammaproteobacteria > Cellvibrionales > Microbulbiferaceae > Microbulbifer > Microbulbifer mixtoriginis (SeqCode). Next base: position 4,609,463 of record NZ_CP174305.1, read on the forward strand.
ACCAGATTATGACACTGCCATTAGAACACTTCATGAGGCACTGGTTGAGGTTTATGATCATGGGACCGCAATATGCCTCGCCTCCTAAATACCTGTTTTTTGACTTTTCTTTTACTTTCCCCGGCTTCCGTTTCCCAGGAAACGGAAGCGAATAAAGAAGACAGTGCGCAGAAAGAGGTGGAATCTTTACAGAAGCCGCTATATACACCATTTATAGAGCGGTATGTGCTGGATGAAATCAAACAGTTGCGTATCGACCAAGCCAAAGCTAAACAAGAGTTGATTCAGCAGATTGTCGACCGAGAGCATAATTCCGTGGACCGAGCGGTTGCTTACGCAACCGATACGGTCACCTACTTCTTCTATCTCATAGCCGCCGCCACTTCCATATTGGTCTTAGTGGGTTGGCGATCGCTACAAGATATTAAAGAGCGTGTGCACTCCCTAGCGGATGAGGAGATATCAAAGCTGGTTCAAGAATATGAAAAACGTCTGGAGGTCATAGAGAGTCAATTACAACAAAAGACCCAGCACATTGAAGAGAATCGCGAGGAAATTGAGCTGACTCAAGAAGTACAATCTCTCTGGCTGCGTGCTCAGCAGGAATCCTCAATCGCCAACAAAATCGCGATCTATGATGAGATTCTGCGTCTTCGTCATGAAGATGTTGAAGCGTTGACATACAAAGCTGATGCAGTGCTGGAGTTGAACGAACCCCAATGGGCTGCAAATCTTTGTCAGCAAGCCCTAGGTATTGATCCAGATAATAGCCATGCCTTCTACCAGCTAGCTTGTGCTTATACGGCTATGGAGCAGTTTGATGAAGCGCTACGGTATCTGGCTGAGGCCATTAAGAGGCGAGAAAGTTATCGGGATGAAATTCTCAGTGACAATGCCTTACAGCCACTGGCGGTAAGTGACGTTTTCAAGGATCTAGACAAGGTTATTGCTCAAACCCCGCCGCCACATAGCCGCGAAAAAGATACTTAGCAAGCTGTCACCTTGGCATTTTAAAGCTATAAGACTATGTGAACTCAAGTATCAATACGCGGATCAATAAAGCCATGAGTGAATCAAGCCTTGATGAAAGCCGCCGTGGATTTCTAAGAGCCATGACTGCAGCTACAGGCGCCTTACTAGCCGCCCCCCCTGCAAGTGTTGCCCTTACTCCCTCATCAACGTCCAAATTGCCAAGTGGAGTTAACCCCAAAAATTTCATTATTCATGGGATTAACCCACTGACAATAGAAACCCGTCGGTCTTTGATGGGCATGAGCGCTATCACCCCTGAGGCCCGGTTTTTTGTGCGCAACAATTTGCCATTGCCCTCCCCCCAGATTGTTGAACGACCGGATACCTGGATGCTTGAAGTCAAAGGCGTAAAGCAGCCCACTGCTATCTCTGTAGCAGAGCTGAAAGGGCTGGGTTTAGATGCCGTCGGTGCAGTTATTCAGTGTACAGGCAACGGCCGCGCTTTTTTCAAGCATGAACCGGCAGGCTCTAAATGGGGAGTTGGCGCAGCCGGCTGCGCTATCTGGACAGGCGTTCGGCTGAAAACTCTGTTCGATCATTTTGGCGGTGTGGATGCGGGTATGAACTTTTTGACCGCTACTGGAGGCGAGATCATTCCTGAGGAGATGGAGCGCAATGATCTGGTCGTAGAGCGATCAATCCCTATCAAGAAGGCATTGGACGATACTATATTGGCTTGGGAAATGAATGGCGCACCAATACCGCTACTGCATGGCGGCCCCTTACGGCTCATCGTTCCTGGTTATTTCGGCTGTAACAATATTAAGTACGTCAAGACTCTCACCTGCGCACCGCAAGAATCCGAGGCCAAAATCCAAAAAACGGGTTACCGCCTTAGACCCATTGGCGCTCCCCCTGGCCCAGACTACCCAAGCATGTGGCGTATGCCTGTAAAGTCTTGGGTAAATGGCCCGGGTGCGGACAATACCCCAGCTCTAGCTGGAGAAGTGACTTTCTACGGTGTTGCGCTTTCTGGTGAACGCGGCGTGAAGAAAGTAGAAGTCTCGCTCGATATGGGCAAAACCTGGCAGAATGCAGAGTTAGAGGATTTGGACCTCGGCCCCAACGCTTGGCGAGTTTTTTCTTATACCGTGAATTTACCAAAGGGTCCGCACACCATCGTCTCGCGCGCCACAGATACCCAAGGGGATATCCAACCTAAAGAACGTGTAGAGAACGAACGCGGCTATGCACACAACGGCTGGCTGGATGCAGCACTTACGGCAAACCTGTTGGGTGAGTTACCCAAGGAGAAAGTTGTAGCAACCGATCAACATATGGTGAAAGAAGAAAGCACCCCCCCAGAGCGTGAATCGGTTTCTTTATCTGCAGAGGGTCAAGCCGGAAAGCAAGTCTACCTCGAGTCTCAACCTTCTTGTGGAGCTTGCCATACCTTGAAAGATGCCGGCTCTGAGGGCCTTATAGGCCCCAACCTTAATGAATTAAAACCTAATGCAGAAAGCGTGAAAAACGCTGTTACCAATGGCGTTGGCGCCATGCCAGCATACAATGACTTGATGACGAAAGAGCAGATTAGTTCTTTGGCAACTTATATTGAGGAGGCTACAAAATAGTGAGGTGGTCAAATGTATCCCGAGCACATTGTTTATTTGATTTAACTAATTGATGTGTTAAATAAAAAAATAAAAGCTAGAACGTAAAAACGCACGAAATTTGTGCTTCAAAAATAAAAACAAAAATTGCTAAAATAAGGATTATCATTGGTTTATTCATTTGTTGGGTTTTTATTATTATTCGTGCTGGTAGGTGTATTCTCAGCGCTTTTTAGCCGCAACACCAAGGCCGATTATTACCTGGCTAGCAGTGGAGTTCCCCCCTGGTTAGTGGGCCTGTCGGCAGTGGCGACTAACAATAGCGGTTATATGTTCATCGGGGTTATTGGTTATACCTACATGACCGGGTTCGCTTCTGTCTGGTTAATGGTGGGCTGGATCGCTGGTGACTTTATTGCTTCACTTTATGTACACAAAAGAATAAGAACTGCCACTGATTCAAGTGGTGAAGTCAGCTATGCCGGCGTGCTTAGCAATTGGTATGGGCAAAATCACTCTGCCCTACAGCGGATTATAGGTATCATATCTTTACTATTCTTGCTCACCTATGCATCAGCACAGATGGTTGCCGGCAGTAAGGCGCTACATGTACTACTGGACTGGCCTCTCTGGTCTGGCGCTGTGGTTGGGGCGTTGCTGGTATGTCTTTATTGCCTGGCCGGCGGCATACGCGCTTCCATTTGGACTGATGCTGCACAGTCGATTGTTATGATCGTCGCTATGGGCACACTTCTAGCCGTAGCCCTTACCAGCCTGGGAGGTGTCTCAAGTGCAATGGGGCAAATGCAAGCCGTCGAGGGATTTACGAACTGGTTTCCCCAAGACCTGGCCTTTTCTGGTTGGGGCGGGCTCGTTATTTTTGTCATCAGCTGGGGGATTGCGGGACTATCTGTGATTGGCCAGCCCCACATAATGGTCCGCTTCATGACTCTGAGTGATCCCGGCAAAATGCGTACGGCGCGGGGCTGGTACTACCTGTGGTTTGTTCTCTTTTACTCCATGGCCACAGGGGTCGGCTTGCTATCCAGGGTTTTCATCGCCGATTCCGGCAGCTTTGATGCTGAGCTAGCATTGCCGACCATGGCCATAGAATTGCTGCCACCAATCGTAGTTGGGTTGATCCTGGCTGGCATCTTTGCTGCAACCATGTCCACTGCAGATTCACTACTTCTTAGCTGCTCCGCAGCCATTACTCACGATATTCTTCCCCGTAAGATTGAGAAGACTTGGTTTCTTAAGCTCATAACTGTTGTTATTACCGGGGGCGCACTACTTCTGGCGCTTGCCAACAACCAAAGCGTCTTCAATATGGTGATCTTTGCCTGGTCTGGCCTCGCCAGCGCATTTGGCCCCCTATTGCTGGTGCTTTGTTTTGGAGGAAGACCCTCACAAGCAACCTCTATTGCCGCTGTAACCGTTGGGTTTACGACAGCAATCGCCTGGAGATTATTGGACCTTCATAGCCTGATTTATGAGGGCTTACCTGGTATAGCCTCGGGTCTGATTGTGTTTTATTTGGCTAATTTTCTCCCCCAGCCATCGCCTTTGCGCGAAGTAAATAGTTAAGTTCCAAGGGGAGGCTATCCCTCCCCTTGGAACTCAGCATTACGGTTTTCAACTTACCCCACCCAGGCATCTCATGCTTAGCTATCGAAGTCACGTTTGAGTTTGCGCCCTAAGAATAGGTTAAAATTTGCACAGTTCTTTTTGTAGAGTTCAAATGAGATTTTTGACCCAATTCAGCTCGGTTTTTATCCTTGTATCAAGGGTTTTTCTCTCAAACTGCAGAAATATAAACCCCCTGTGAACCTGTCGGTTTTGTTGCATTGAGTGCTAACAATTAGAGTTCAAATTAAAAATATGTTATATTTTGTGCCATATCGCCCGACATTTGACCGTCGGGCCGGGGCTGGAGCCTGACGATTTGGCACAAAAGTCTACGTCAGACCAGCCCATTTTTTTGCGATGGCCAATGGGTCACTGGACGGCTATTTACCGCCCTGCCCCATCGCTAACAAATAACCGACTGACCCTCTGTTAAAGCAGTATGGAGAAACAGATGTCATTGGAAAAAAAACAAAGCTTTGTTGATGGCCGCTACCTGGCAAACGAAAGCGGTGAATGTTTTGACGTGTTCAACCCGGCGACCAACGAAGTCAGCTATCAGGTTGAGGTTGCCGACGAAAAGGTACTGGCAGAAACCATCGAGAGCGCCAAGCGTGGTTTTGCCCAGTGGTCAGCGATGATGCCGGTCGAACGCAGTCGCATCCTACTGAAAGCAGTAGCACTGTTGCGCGAGCGCAATGATGAGCTTGCAGCCATAGAGGTTGCTGACACCGGCAAGCCCTGGCAGGAAGCCAGTGTTGTCGACGTGGTGACTGGGGCCGACTCGATAGAATTCTTTGCCGGCCTGGCCGCAGGCATTGAGGGCAATCAGCAGCAAGTCGGTGAGGACTTCTACTACACCCGCCGCGAGCCCCTGGGCATCTGCGCTGGAATCGGTGCCTGGAACTATCCCTTACAAATCGCTTGCTGGAAAGCCGCCCCGGCCCTGGCCTGCGGTAACGCCATGATCTTCAAGCCTTCCGAAGAAACCCCCAAAGGTGCTTCGAAGCTGGCTGAAATCTTTATTGAAGCGGGCATGCCCCCGGGTGTTTTCAACGTAATCCAGGGCGATGGCGCCGTGGGTGCCTGGCTGACTAATCACCCGGATATCGCCAAGGTTTCCTTTACCGGCGAAGTGGGTACCGGCAAGAAAGTGATGGCCGCAGCGGCTTCCAACCTGAAAGAAGTCACCATGGAGCTGGGTGGCAAGTCCCCGCTGGTGATCTTTGATGATGCCGACCTGGAGCAAGCCGTTTCTGCTGCCATGCTGGGCAACTTCTACACCCAGGGCGAAATCTGCACCAACGGAACCCGGGTATTTGTACACCGCAGTATCCACGATCAGTTCCTCGCTCGTCTGAAAGAGCGTGTTGAGCAAAATATTATTGCCGGTGATCCGATGAATCCGGATACAAACTTCGGCGCGCTGATTTCTGCCAAGCACCAGCAATTGGTGATGGACTACATCAGCAAGGGGAAAGAGGAAGGCGCGACCCTGTTCTGCGGCGGCCACACCCTTTCACCAGAAAATTCACCTAACGGTTACTTCGTTGCTCCCACCGTATTCACCGACTGTCATGACGATATGACCATTTGCCGCGAAGAGATCTTCGGCCCGGTAATGTCGGTACTGGTCTTTGATGACGAGGACGAGGTGATCCGCCGCGCTAACGATACCCGTTTGGGCCTCGCCGCCGGCGTATTTACCCGTGATATCACTCGCGCCCACCGTGTGATCCACCAGATGCAAGCGGGTATCTGCTGGATTAATGCCTACGGCGCTTCCCCGGCAGAAATGCCGGTGGGCGGATACAAGTTATCCGGAATCGGACGCGAAAATGGACTTGCGACCCTGAACCACTACACCCAGCTAAAAGCGGTGTATGTGGGCCTGGCACCACTGGAAAGTCCATTTTAAGCGGTACCCTGTATGAGTGAGTTTGACTACATCATTGTCGGCGCCGGCTCTGCCGGTTGCGTTCTGGCCAACCGCCTGTCTGCCCAGGAAGATAAAAAAGTCCTCCTGGTAGAGACCGGGGGGAGCGATCGCAGCATCTTTATCCAGATGCCCACCGCACTATCTATTCCCATGAATACAGACAAGTATGCCTGGCAGTTTATGACTGAGCCAGAGCCGTACCTGGACAACCGCAGCATGCATTGCCCCAGGGGCAAGGTGCTCGGTGGCTCTTCCTCGATTAACGGGATGGTTTACGTGCGCGGGCACGCCAAAGACTTTGATGAGTGGGCACAGCACGGCGCCGAAGGCTGGGATTACGCCCACTGCCTGCCCTACTTCAAACGCTCTGAGACCTGGGCTTTCGGCGGTGACGATTACCGTGGCGACGAAGGTCCACTGGGGGTCAACAACGGCAACGAAATGGCCAACCCCCTTTATGGAGCCTTTATCGAAGCTGGTAAAGAAGCTGGCTACGACTACACCGCAGATTACAACGGTGAGCAGCAAGAGGGCTTTGGCCCCATGCATATGACGGTAAAAGATGGTAAGCGCTGGTCTACCGCCAACGCTTACCTGAAACCGGCAATGCAGCGCCCCAATTTGACGGTATTGACCCACGCCACTGTGCATAAGGTGATTCTGGAAGGTAAACGGGCAGTCGGAATCAAACTTGAACGCAAGGGAAAGATCCTGGAATTCAAGGCGCGGCAGGAGGTCATCCTCAGCGCAGGTCCCATCGGCTCCCCTCACCTTCTTCAGCTCTCCGGAATCGGAGATCCCGACACACTGGCAGAAGCCGGTATCGAACTCCAACACGAACTCCCCGGCGTCGGCCAAAACTTGCAGGACCACCTGGAATTCTATTTCCAGTTCCGCTGTAACCAGCCGATTTCCCTGAATGGCAAGCTCGACCCCTGGAATAAATTCCTGATCGGCGCTCGTTGGATACTGAAGAAGGATGGTCTTGGAGCCACCAACCATTTCGAGTCCTGTGGTTTTATTCGCTCCAAAGAAAACGTGGAGTGGCCGGACCTGCAATATCACTTCCTGCCGGCAGCCATGCGCTATGACGGCCGCGAAGCTTTCGATGGCCACGGCTTCCAGGTGCATATCGGGCACAACAAGCCCAAGAGTCGCGGCAGGGTCAAAGTAGTGAGCAGCGATCCCAAGCAATCCCCTTCCATCCTGTTTAATTATTTGCAGGAGAAAGAGGATATTGAGGGTTTCCGCGCTTGTGTGCGACTGACTCGAGAGATTATCAATCAGCCGGCTTTCGACGAGTACCGAGGCGATGAAATCCAGCCCGGCACCGATATCCAGACTGATGAACAAATTGACGCTTTCGTACGGGAATCCGTTGAGAGTGCTTACCACCCATCCTGCTCCTGCAAGATGGGCACTGATGCAATGGCAGTGGTAGACCCGGAAACCCGTGTACACGGATTGCAGGGCTTGAGAGTTGTAGATTCCTCCATCTTTCCGACCATTCCCAACGGCAACCTGAATGCGCCCACCATTATGGTGGCGGAGCGGGCTGCTGACCTGATTTTAGGGCGCCCTGTATTGGCGCCCTCCGAGGCACCGGTAGCGACCAAGGCTACCAGCACTCAGCGACCTGGCCGCCCTGCGCGCTCAGTGAGCTGAATTTACGTCGGCGCTCTGGCAGAGATTTGACTGCCCCCTTCAAATGCGACGGGGATACTCAAATCTCGCACAGCAATGCCCTCTGGGGGCGCCGGCATACCAATAACTAGCTGGAGACTCAGCATGACAGCTTGGCTTTCTGCGGGATTATTGTTTACCTTCACGGCAATAATTTTCTCGCTGATTAAATGGGGAAATGTGAAGATGGTCGGGGTAACCCCGGTCAAAACCTTCACTTTTATAGCGATCCTTTTCACCTCCGGCCTCGATGTAGGCCTGATCATGTTCCCCCTCACCGAGTTCGGTGGCTACGCAGACTTAGCCAATAGCCCAGAATATGGTTTCACCAACCCACTCGCGATTGAGTTTGGTTTTTGGGCCTTCCTGATCTGGGGCTTCTACTTCCTCACCTGTTTTTACTTCTGCATTATCGAACCTAAAGTTAAATTCTTTGAGTTGGGCCCAGTAAAACTGATTAACAATGTGGTGATTATCGGAACCTGCGCCTTTACCGCTTACTTGCTGCTTAGCAACCTGCCCTGGTATCTGCCGCAAGTTGGTGATGGTGAAACCATTGTGGGCACCTTCTACCTGATCGTTTTTGCAGTGATCGCCGCAGCGGTCTACTCATCTACCAGCTTGCGCTATGTGCGTTTCCTCAGCCTGGCAACCACCTGGATGTTTATTGGTCTGATCGCGGTAATGTGGGTAGGCGCCTTTACCGGTGAGAACGGCAGTGTTGGAGACTTTGCTTCCACCTTTGCGCTGCTCGGCGGTTACTTCGGCAACATCCACCAGTTCGTGCTGCCGTTAAATGACTATCACGAGTTTTACCTGTTCTGGTGGTTTGCCTGGAGCATTATGATCGGCCAGTTTACCTCCCGCTTTGTGGGTGGCCTGCGCACTTACCAAGTGCTGGCGGCGATGCTGATTTTCCCATCCATCCCCATCGCGCTCTGGTTCACCGTGCTCTACTACTACTCCAGCCAAGGCCTGGATACCAGTGGCTTCTACAACCTGGCTATGGTGATTGTGGGTATTACCTTCGTGATCAACTCGCTGGATTCCCTGATTCGCCTGTACACCGACAATCTGGGCATGACCGTTGCGCGCCTGGGCAAGTGGAAGTACTTCGTGCTGAACCTGGCTGCAATGAGCCTGCTCACCCTGTTGTTCAAGCTGGACTTCCTGCAAATCCAGTGGATCGGCGCTCTGGTGATTGGCATCTTCTTCTGCTGCCTGGGTTACATCCTGGTGAAGCGCTTCAGAGCGGTAGCAGCTATCGACTCCTCGCCTAAAGAAAACAAAATCGACTTTAACAAGATCGAACTGGCGAGCTAACTGTTGAAATCCCCCGCCTAGTTTGGCGGGGGCTACAAAATATAAATAAGTGGTTATTGAACAATGAAATCGACGTTGAAACTTTCTGCACTCACTTGTGCTTCCCTGCTGGTACTTGCTCAGCAATCCCAAGCAGAGCTGTCTTCTACTGTAAACCTGACCACCGACTACACCTTTAACGGTGTTAGCCAGACTCAGAATGACCCAGCTCTGCAGGCTAGCCTGGACTACGGCTTTGATAACGGTTGGTATGTTGGTACCTGGGCTTCCAATGTGGACTTTGGCAAAGGTGATGACACTAACCTGGAGTGGGACTTCTACGCAGGTAAGTTCATGCAACTTACCGACAAAGTGAGCCTGGATACAGGTATTGCTTACTACACCTACCACGGTGATAAGGCTTCTGATGACGGAAATTATCCAGAGGCTTACGCTAAGTTAGGTTACAGCTCCGATCTGGGTGAGTCCGAAGTGAATGGCTGGTACAGCTGGGACTACTTTGGCGGAGGCGGCAGCCACTACATTATGATGCTGGCTCACACTTTTGAGTTTGCAGAGGGGCATAACGTTCGCTTCAGTGTGGACCGTTCTACTTCTACGAACTTGGACAACTGGAGCTGGGATAACAAAAAATCCTACAACCACTACCGTGTAGAATACATGACTTCTCTTAACGGTTTTGATTTCAATATTGCCGCCGAGAATACCAATCTGGATTGGGACACGGCTGACGAGCGTATCGTTTTCTCTGTCGCTCGCACTTTCAGCCTGTAAGGCTAGAGGTTTATACCGGGGCCTGTGCCCCGGTATTCTCACTCTTAAAATCCTAAGACCTCTCCCCCGCACTTCCCTGTTTAGCGTTTCCAGAACCCCCTAAAGTGGCTCCATCTTGCTCGCCCGCCTCTTCTTGGCTCCATGGCCCCTTTGCGGATAGCTTTTCAAGAACTATTTCCTTTTCAATTAGAGTTGGGTGGGAGCCCAAGTCATGCCGTGCAACTTTAACGATTGAGAGACAAAGTAATAGAGCAACTAATAATAGCGGGATGCCTGCAATAATGCTCGCTGCCAATAACGCTTCGAATCCACCCAGTATCATTAAGGCAATCGGCAGTAATGCCAAGGCAAATGCCCAAAAAATTCGGTTCCAGCGAAGAGGCTCTGTGTCTACCTCTTTTTGTACAACTGAGGCGAGGATATGGGAAATGGAATCAAAGGTAATAGCAGTAAAAACCAGTGCAATCAATGTATACACCAGTACAACCCACTGACCTGCAGGCAAAGTCTTCAGTATGGCGAAAATAGTGGCATTGGCTCCCTGATTGTTTAGGAGCTGCACCAGATCAAGCTTTCCAGAAAACTGCAGGTATACCCCATAGTTGCCAAGCACCATATAGAAAAGAAAACAACCGAGGGTCCCAAAAAATATAGAACCAATGATCATCTCTTTTATTGTCCGCCCCCGAGAGATATGGGCGATAAAAAGGCCAACGCTTGGTGCGAAGACTAACCACCAAGCCCAATAGAAAACGGTCCACTGTTGAGGAAAACGAAAGTAGGAAAGTTGCTCAAAATAAGAGAAGGATTCAGTCCAGGTAGCCATTCGCAGGAAGCTGTGTAACATCCGCCCTAATGTCTCCAGCCCATTATTGAGTATAAATAGAGTTGGCCCTGCAATAAGAACAAAGAGCAATAATAATAGGGCAAGCCACATAGTAAAGTTGGAAAAGGTTTTGATCCCACGCTTTAAACCAACAAAAGCGCTGTAACCAAACAATAGAGCGCAGAGTATAAGTACAGCTATTTGCGTCTCAAGTCTAATAGGTAACCCTAACAATTCATGAAACCCCTGGGTGATTAAGGGTGCAGCTATACCCAACCGGGTAGCGACGCCACCCAACATACCGAATACCAAAGAGATATCAATAAGCTTTCCAGTGGCACCCTTGGCCCTGCGCTCACCCAGCACCGGGACAAGAGCCTGGCTAAACTTTAATACCCTACTTCTGCGCACATAGTAAAAGTAAGCGATTGGCAGCGCCGGGATTAGGTAGATGGACCAAGCCAGGGGACCCCAGTGGAATATGCCATAGGCGACTGCCCAGCGGGCCGCTTCCGGTGTATTTGCTTCAACCTGAAATGGCGGTTGCTGATAATAGTAAACCCATTCAACCATTGACCAATATAGAATGGAGGCGCCGATGCCACAGCTTAGCAACATGGCAACCCAAGAAACTGTCGAGAACTCAGGGGATTCCTTCTTGCTTCCAAGCTTGATGCGGCCTATATCACTAAAAGCGATATAAGCCATAAAAAGAATCGACCCTATTCCCAGTAAAAGGTAGAGAATACCAAAACGTTCTGTTACAAACTCCTTTGCCGCCAAAATCCACAGTGCGCCCAAATCTGGAAACAAGATCAACGGCACTGTCGTTATCAGTAACAATAAGATTGCCCCCAAAAAAGTGGGCTTATCAATCAGCTCTCTTGACCCCTTACTCAACGACTATCTCCATTCCGAAGAGCAACAACTTAGGTTTTGGGTGTGGTTAAATTACGCCAATAATGAGAACGACACTTCTAATAACTAATTGGGCGTCAATCATCCACTAGAACGGCACATATCTCCCTGTACGGATATATTTTTAAAAATCAGCCACAATCCAGTATATCTGAACTTATACATGTAATGATCGTGAAGAACGGGCGTCGGAAACGACATGCTATTGGTGCTGAGGTTAGTTAAACATGTCCCACTACATAATTTTTGTTTTGATTGTCTTTGGCCTAATTGCCTGTGGCAAAGACACTTTGAAAGATATCACGGAGCAAGATTTTCAACCAGGGGCTGAAACAGGCATATTTAATGTATCTCAGAGTGAGTGCGAATTAATGATGTATCGAAAAATAATAACAAAGGAATCCCCGATTGGTTGCGAAAGATTAAAAAAAGTAGTTTTTGATTTTTATCCTCTACCGGAGGATTCAGATATTGCTGGCGCACTGAACAGTGAGCATGATTTAAAAAATAAAAACGATACAAATAGACAAAAAGGAGCGATTATAGTTCTTGATGTTGTTGCCGATAATGTTCTCGCTCTATTTGGAGAACTCTATCAACGGCAGTTCCCTATTAAGTCTGCTATCCCAATAGAATACTTCAGTAAAAAGGAGCGAAAAACAGAGGATATGAACAATTCTCTGGCATTTGATTCTCGACCCATTACCGATGGCAGCAAATGGTCTGAACATGCTTATGGGGTTGCGATTGATATTAATCCAATGCAGAACCCTTATCTTTATATTGATAAATCCTCTAAACCAATCTTGATACCAAAAAACACGAAGGAAGGTTACTTAAATCGAGCAAAGTATCGAGCAGGAAAACCAGTGCGTGCCGGGATGTCTGAAGATGTAACCTCTCTATTTGCCATGTATGGTTTTGCCGTTTGGGGCGGAGATTGGGATGTGCCTATTGATTACATGCACTTCCAGGTGGGATCTCGCCAGTTTATCGAACATCTAGTAGCTCTACCTATTGAGCAGGCAAGGCTACTGTTTGAAAATTATACGAGTCAATTGAGGCAGTGCTTTGAGCATGGGAAAAGTATTAGCGATGTTAACTTTCTTAGAAAGTATTGTGTAGACAAGGTAAGTGCAGCTTTTGAGCCGCGCCAGGATAAAGTAAAGGGCACCAGTAATATATAGTGCCCTTCTACTCCCGCTGTCTATACCCCCTAATCATAACCTCTTATAGGTTTCAGCCGTTTGTTATCGTTTATAAACGAGACGGATGACTACCTGGGTCCCCTTCGATATGTGGTTTGTCGTCATGAGATACCCCGTGGGGGGAAGAAGCCGGCAACTCCCAATCCCCATCTTTACTCCAGGGGTCATCCTTAGGGAAGTCTTCAATGTAAATTTCTTTTTCCTCGTAACTGGGTTGGTAGCGTAAATCATAGTGAGCCGCTTTAACGATTGAGATGCATAACAGAAGCGCAACAATCAGAAGTGGGACACCTCCAATAACACTGGCTGTTTGCAAGGTATCCAGCCCACCAAGAAACATCAGTGTTACGGGCATAATGGACAGGGCAAATGCCCAAAAGACCCGATTCCAGCGCACTGGCTCCTCATCTACTTCTTTCTGTACTACTGCAGCAAGAATATAGGAAATAGAATCAAAGGTAGTGGCCGTGAAGATCAGTGCAAGAATGGTATAAACCAATATTACGAACTGACTCGCTGGCAGAGTCTGTAAAACGGCAAATATTGCTGCAGTTGCTCCCTGCTGGTTCAATACCTGCACCACATCCAATTCACCTGAAAACTGTAAGTAGACTCCATAGTTCCCCAGAACCATAAAGAACAAGAAACAGCCGAGAGTGCCAAAGAAAATCGAGCCGACTACCATTGCCTTTATGGTGCGGCCTCGGGATATTCTGGCAATGAACAAGCCTACGCTTGGTGCGAAAACCAGCCACCATGCCCAGTAGAATATGGTCCAATCTTGAGGAAAATGAGTATCAGGAAACTGTTCAAATTGTGCGAAAGGTTCAGTCCAGGAAGCCATATGGAAGATGTTGTCAAGCACCCTGCCCAAAGCATCCAGGCCAGTATTCAACATAAACAGGGTGGGACCAACAAGAAACACGAATACCAGCAATAATACTGAAAGCCACATATTAATGTTGGAGAGGGCTCGAATACCGTTCTTTAGGCCCACAAAAGCACTGTAACCAAAAATAAGTGTACAGATCATAAGCACAATAACCTGTGTACCCAAGTCTCTTGGTACTCCCAGTAGCTCATGTGCGCCTTCAGTAATCAGTGGAGCGGCAATCCCCAATGTAGTGGCTCCTCCTCCCAGCATGCCAAAGATAAATAGCACATCAATTAACTTGCCAATACCCCCCTTCGCGCGTTCTTCACCTAGCACGGGCATTAGTGCTTCACTAATCTTCAGTACACTGTGATTTCTGACATAGTAAAAATAAGCAATCGGCAGAGCGGGAATCAGGTAAATCGCCCAAGCTAATGGCCCCCAGTGAAAAATGCCATAGGCAACGGCCCAGCGCGCAGCCTCAGGTGTTCCACCCTCAATTTGGAAGGGTGGAGTTTGATAGTAGTAAATCCATTCCACCATCGACCAGTAGAGGATTGAAGCTCCAATACCAGAGCAAAACAACATGGATGCCCAGGACACTGTAGAAAACTCCGGATCTTCTTCCGAATTGCCGAGCTTTATCTGGCCTATATCGCTAAATACGATATAAACCATAAAGAGGATGGCCCCTACCCCCAGTAATAGATAAAAGACTCCGAGCTGGTCGGTAACAAAATCCTTTGCGACTTTAACCCATACTGATCCGACTTCAGGGAAAACAATCAGTGGAACTGTAACTAGCAAAAGTAGTGCAAGTGATCCGAAGAATGTTGGCTTGTCGATAATTTCTCTAAAACTCTTAGTCAATGCACTTCTCCGAGCAGTGTACAAAGCCGACAAAATAAAAGTGGGTTCGATCTCCGAAGGGAAATGAAGACAGATGGTAGAGTGGAATAACTTTTATAGAGACGGAATATGATTGGTTAGATATGATTATTATTTCGTCTGCAATTTTAACAGGAAGGCTATTAATTTCAATAACAGGCTGTTTTTAGTGTTCAAAAGCAAAACAATCTGGCCATCAAACAAGGGCTAAAAGATAAGATATAAGACACTAATCTCTGTAGCCTACAGCTTTTATAACCTCTTTATGAGTACATCCTGACTACGCATCATTCCCAAATGGATCAGAATGTATGCAGACTCTGGAATTTAAGTGTAAAGCCTATATGCGCACTCATAGGTATTTTATAGTGAGCTCATATACCCTTCTCACTGAATTGTCCCCTAAGACTGAGGGTATATAAGCCTTTAAAGATCCTTTTTTCTGGAAGCTTCCTTACTGCCATCTTTCTTTACAGAGCTACAAGCCGTCCCCCAATCACCCTCTTCACTCCAGGGGGTATCTTCTGGCGGGTGTTTGATATAGATTTCCTTTTCCTCGTAGCTCGGCTGGTGACGTAAATCGTAATGAGCTGCCTTTACAATCGATACGCAAAGCATTATTGCAACAAGTAGCAACGGAACACCACCGACAATACTTGCTGTTTGTAGGGCCTCCAGCCCACCCAAAAAGAGAAGCGTAATAGGCATCACTGATAATGCAAATGCCCAAAACAAGCGATTCCAGCGAGCAGGCTCATCATTCACTTCCTTTTGAACAACGGCAGCGAGTATATAGGATATAGAATCAAATGTAGTGGCTGTGAAAATTATCGCGAGTAAAGTAAAAACAATAATGACCAAATTACTCATAGGGAGTGTTTGCAAGATGGCGAATATAGTTGCAGTACCCCCCTGTTGGTTGAGAAGCTGTACTACATTCAGTTCACCTGAGAACTGCAGGTAAACCCCATAGTTTCCCAGGGTTAGGAAAAATAAGAAGCAGCCCAGGGTGCCATAAAATATTGCACCAACAACCATAGCTTTTATGGTTCTCCCCCGTGATATGCGAGCAATAAACAATCCAACACTTGGGGCGAACACTAACCACCAGGCCCAATAAAAGATGGTCCAGTCTTGAGAGACATAGGTTTGAGGGAATTCTCTGAATCGACCAAAGGGCTCTGTCCATGTGGCCATATGAAGAATACTGTTAAGCATTTTCCCCAAAGAATCCAATCCCGCATTAAGCATAAATAAAGTAGGGCCAGCAATAAGGATGAAAGCCAATAAAAACATCGCAAGCCACATATTCAGGTTTGATAAAGTCTTAATTCCCCTTTTAAGCCCGGCATACACACTGCAGCCAAATATTGCAGTGCAGAGCATCAGAATAAAAATTTGTGTAGTCAGTCCTGTAGGCGCACCCAATAGTTCGTGTGCACCCTCAGAAATCAAGGGCGCAGCAATTCCTAATGTCGTTGCCCCACCACCTAACATACCAAAAACAAAACAAACATCTATCAACTTGCCAATAGACCCTTTTGCCCGCTGCTCACCTAAAACAGGCATAAGCGCCTCACTTACTTTTAAGACATTGCGGTGCCTTACATAATAAAAATAAGCAATTGGTAGAGCCGGAATCAGGTAAATCGACCAGGCAATAGGACCCCAATGGAATATACCAAAAGCGATTGCCCAGCGGGCAGCCTCCGGAGTAAGCCCTTTTAACTCAAATGGCGGCGTTTGGTAATAATAGATCCACTCCACCATTGACCAGTACAAAATAGATGCCCCAATGCCTGTACAAAAAAGCATGGAGGCCCAGGACAAGGTGCTAAATTCTGGCTCTTCTTCAGGTTTTCCAAGTTTGATTTGACCGATATCACTAAAAATGATGTAGGTCATAAACAGTAATGCACCAACTCCCAGCAACAGATAAAAAACACCCAAGTCATCCGTTACAAAGTTCTTCGCATTCAGAATCCACTTCGCACCCAGTTTTGGATAAATAATGAGCGGAAGGGTAACCATGAGAAGCAAGCCAAGCGCCCCAAAGAAAGTTGGCTTATCGATGATCCGCTGAAAGTTTCCTGCCAATACTTCTCTCCAGGATACTCAAAGAACTGATCAGGCCAATTAAAAGAAACGTGCTTGTCAGCCTGGAGTTAAAATGTGGGGCTAAATCCTTTTGTTTGGGGTAGAGGCAAACTGAGTGGCTTGCTAGCAAGTTTAGCTGCCTACGAATTAGTCAGCCAAGGCGATAAGTTCATTTTAGAGGCAGCTTGGGGCGAGACTGCCTGGACATACTGCCGCAAACAGCTATTTGCGGTCTAACAGATTCAAAGTAAGGGCTGGAAATTTAGTAAAAGCGAGGCTTTTTGCCCTGAATCGCTCAATTAGAGCTTCATCTAGAAGTATAGCCAGCCCAAGACTTGTCTAGGGTTTTAGAGAGTTCTCCAGCTGAGAAAACTGCCCCTGAATCACCGCTTTCTCCTGAATCAGGGTGCGGTTCTCATCGGCGAGTTGTTCGAGGCGATCTTTTGTAGTGGTAAGCTCCAACTCTAATCTGTTGAGGGCACTCTGTTGTAGTTGCACTTCCTTCTGAGCCGAAGAACCTTCACGTTGCAGCTTAGAGATTTGCTCGCGCAAGCTAGCCACCTCTGTCTGCCTGTCTTTCAGCTCACACGCCTGCTCTTCTGCCTGCTCCCTTAGGTTTGCAGCCTCTGTACTAGCCACCCCAACCTGTTCGCTAAGCTGCTGCTTCTCTCGATTGATTTCAGCAATCAGCGCCTGTCCCTGCTTGTAAAGCAACTCCTGCTCGTTGAATCTACGCTCTGAGAGGGTCAGCTGTTCAGTAAGTACTGCGATCTGCCCCTTCAGTTGCTCCGCAGCTGAGCGATACTGGTCTCTCTCATATTGCCGGTCATTGGCAGTACGCTGTTGAAAGTGCTCAAAGTGTTCGCGGACATCCCTATTTTCCTGCTTTATTTCCTCAATCATCACTTTTTGCTCCGCAATACGCTGCAAAGCTTCCTGCTTCTGGTACTCACTTTTTTCCAGGGCAGTCTGGGTCTCTTGTAAGGACTGCTTGAATCTACGCTTTTCCGCCTCGGTCGACGAAAGCCTGTGCTCAAGATCACGAATACTGGCGGCCTGCTGGTTACTAGTGACTCGCAACTCCTCTAACTGTGAAGTGATCTCTTTTTCCTGCACGAGGAACTCCTGCTGAAGCTCCTCTACCTGCTTGCTTGCCGCTTCCTGGATCCTTTGGTGTAGGCCTTTCAGTGCATCCACCAGGTCTCGCGGGAGCCCACTACTATCCGTATTGCTCGCAAATTCACTGCGCCACCTTTTAAGCAGAGGGGCAATAGTGCTTTTGCTGCCGGTTCCCAACTGAGCCCTCACTCGATCAACGGTGGGCTCTTCTCCACGAGCCTTGATGGCCTTGGCGGCCTGAACAATATCCAGATACGTGACCCCAGTGCGTGCCATAAGCTTCACCTTAGATTATTTCGTTACAAATTACATAATACGTAATATTACATTATTTTGTATTTTTTCATACCTGAAAAATGCCGCTGTATAACCTGCGATAATGACTATTATCGCAGGTTATCTTTCTGTAAGATTCCCGTAATAACGTACCTCCAGTACAAACAGGAGGCTTCCCAGCAGTTCGAGCATCATGAAACATCACAAATCTCTTGCCGCCAAAAAGCACCTCGAAAAGAACACTCCCAGTACACTTGGGGGCACTGGTGAATTGTTGACCGATGAGGACATTCAGAAATACCTGAGTGCCGCCACATCCGATAACACCCGCAGGGCTTATCGCTCGGCAATTCGCCAGTTTGAAAAATGGGGAGGGCGGCTACCCACAGATGGCGGCACTCTGGTGCGCTATATCCTCGGCCGCGCTGAGGAGCTTAATCCTCGCACTCTAGACCTTCACCTCACCGCAATCGGGCAATGGCATCAATACCAGGGAATGCTAAACCCCGTCACAGATCCACTGGTTCAGAAAACCATGCGTGGTGTCCGTCGCACTCACGGCAAACCTAAAGAGAAATCAAAAGCGCTCAGCCTGCAGCACATTGCTAGCATGACCCGATATTTACGTACTCAACCCCAGACGAGGAAGAGCGCACGTGATCTGGCTCTTATCCTGGTAGGGTTCTTTGGTGCCTTTCGTCGCAGTGAGCTAGTGGCTATTCAGGTGGAAAACCTGGTATGGGAGGAGGAAGGCGTGATCGTAAAGCTTCCCAAGTCAAAAACAGACCAAAGTGGCGAAGGAATGATGCGCGCCCTGCCCTTTGGTGCTCCTGAGGCTTGCCCTGCAAGAGCTCTGAAAACCTGGCTCAAGGTCAGCGCCATTGAAAGTGGGCCCGTATTTCGAGCGGTGAACCGGTGGGATACGGTGCAAAGCAGGCAGCTAAACCCAGCAACAATTAATGACTTACTAAAAAACTTGGGCGCCTCCTGCGGATTCGATTTTGTTGACGAGTTGAGCAGCCACAGCTTTCGCCGTGGCTTATCGACCTCTGCGGCTCGTGAAAAGATTGGCTTTGAGCTTATCAAGAAGCAAGGTGGCTGGAAGAGCGACGCCACCGTGTGGGAGTATATTGAGGAGGGGCAGCAGTTTAGTGAGAACGCCTCGGCCATCCTAATAAAGAAAATGGCAGAGCTTCTCTAAGCCGCAACCCTCTCCTTGCTAGATTGTTGCTTGGTGATTCTTTGCGTCTTTCGCTCCTTTTCGAAAGACGCGGCTAATTCCCTTTGCTGGGAGGGCCAACACCTATTGCTTCTTATGTGTCGCCTGGAAGACGGACTCCCACTCCTGATCAAATTTTGCTGCTGCTGGTATAGGGCCTGGAGCCCTCTTGAAAGTCAAAATTCCCACATGCGCTTCGTGAACTTGAGCATCAGAAGTCACCTCCTCGGTAAACCCCTGCATTATTCCGCTACTGTCGAGAGTAAAGTCGCCCACGCTTTCATCTGAAACGTCGACAGTCACTATACGGGTGGTATCACCGGAGTTCGAAAAGACAAAGATGCCGACATCCTTATTGGTAGTCGCTCCATTTTTTGTCTCTTCGTGACCGCCCAATTTATGCTTAAAGTCAGCAGGCTTCTTGAAGCTGTCAATGAAGCGGCCACCCCCACCGGTTTTAGTTTTCTTAAGGACTTTGAAAGTTCGACAATAAATATCCTTACCTACATCCAAAGCGTCTTTTTGGCTTTCATATAAAATAAACGACTCCCCATCGACAGCACACCAAGTGCCATCTAAAGTATTTTTCATGTCAGGATTTGCACTCAATGGAGCAGAGTAAAGAGCTGTCAGAATGAAAACGGCCGGTAGGAACCTATAAGTCAGAGGTAGATTCGCCTTCATGGTGCACCTCGGTAAGTCGCTTGTGAACTTTAAGTAAATAAAGTAGCGGATTAACCCAGGTACCTCCTAAAATTTTCAGACTTTTAGTGGATGAGAAGCGCCAATTCAAATTTCAGCTGGCAGGCCTGTAGCCCCCTACCCATTTCGCTCTCATTATCAATCGTTGAAGTTCACCACTGGGATCTATGGCAGCGAGAACAGCAGTCGCGCTAATCTCATGCCTTTAGCCATTGGTTGTTGGAACCAACCGACAGCTTTAATAGCTCCCTGGCTGCTATACCTGTATTCAAATCTCGACACTTGCTCAATAGTTGATGCAAAAGGAGCTCTGAGATGCCTCTCAACAATCAACAAATCAAAGAGTGCGAATCCAGCCACTGGGATTTCTCAGATCTGAAAGCACTGTTCCTAAACTGTACCCTCAAGCCAACGCCAGAACTCTCCCATACCGACGGACTGATTCGTATTTCACGAGAGATTATGGAAAGAAATGGCATATCGGTAAGCCTGCTCAGGCCCGTTGACCATGATATCGCCTTCGGTGTCTATCCAGATATGACCGAGCACGGCTGGGAGAACGATGACTGGCCCAAAATTTATCACCAGGTTAACGAGGCAGATATTCTCGTCATCACAACCCCTATCTGGCTCGGTGAAAAATCCTCTATCTGCACACAAGCCATAGAGCGTCTCTACGCCAACTCGTCAAACCTTAATGATCAGGGGCAGTATGCCTATTATGGAAAAGTCGGCGGCTGCCTGATAACAGGTAACGAAGATGGCGCTAAACACTGTGCAATGAATATCCTTTATTCCCTGCAACACTTGGGTTATGTCATTCCACCACAAGCAGATGCCGCCTGGGTTGGCGAAGCCGGCCCAGGCCCCTCTTACCTCGACCCCGGTTCTGGCGGTCCACAAAATGATTTTACCAACCGGAATACCTCCTTCATGACCTGGAACCTAATGCATATGGCCCGAATGATAAAAGATGCGGGGGGTATACCCGCCCATGGGAACCGGCGCTCTGCTTGGGATGCAGGTTGCAAGCCCGACTTCTCCAATCCCGATTACCGATAACTACGTTCGGAGCAGGCAGTAATGGGGTGAAATGGCCAATCAAGGCTGTAATTTACTCTGCCCATTTACAAAATGGGCCACCTAAAGATACATTGCGCACCTTCCTTCTTATTACAGCCCACTGATGTCGCCTTCAACTGGCCCAGTGCTCTCAATGCACCTACCTAAACAGAGGGGCTTATAAGGCTACAACCTAAGAAACAACCAAAAAAACTGAGGTCTACCACCCCGAATGAATCCCGAGTTACTGGAACAGATTTTCCACAGCAAACTCTTTATTACTCTCTGTGTAGTTGCCGTCATTCTTTTAGTCCGCGGCTTACTGACCCTTGCCATTGCTCGCAGTAACTGGGCAAAAGCCGATAAGCGTCGTAGGATCAACACCGTACACAACATCGGCAACCTGCTATTGGTCATCGGTGTAATTGCTGTTTGGGTGACAGAATTACGAGATTTCGCCCTCTCTATTGCCGCCTTTTCTGTAGCGATTGTCCTCGCTCTGCGTGAGGCCGTGCAGTGCTTGGTGGGTGGCCTATACCAAGCCAATATGCGCTCCTTTACTGTTGGCGATTGGATTAAAGTGGGCGACCAATTTGGCGAGGTTACTGATAGTGACTGGTTAAGCACCACGCTTTTGGAGATTGATCCCCATGGCCTCGGCAATGGTTATACCGGAACCACTCTCTATATTCCCAATAATGCTTTTTTTACTCAGCCGGTAAAGAACCTGAATTTTATGCGCCGTTATATCGAGCACACTTTCTCGATAACCCGTGAGCGCAGTGAGATTAACCCCTTTGAAGCCAAGAAGTTTATTGCCGAACGACTGAAAGAGCACTGCGAATCTTTTCGGGAAGTTGCCGAGCGCTACTGCAAGCTAATTGAGAATCGGATGGGTGTGGAGCTCTCTGGCCCTGACGCAAAAGTAAGTGTGACCACTAATGATCTTGGCCATGATGTCATCACCGCGACCGTATTTTGTCCCCGTGAAGAGGCAACCAATATCGAGCAGCTGGTAACTGAAGATTTTTATGCTTTCTGGTTTGAAAAAACCAAGCAACTAAAAGACAGCGCCTAACGCCTTATCACGTACCAATATGTAAGCTTTCAAGTCGTTGGCGGATTATCTCCGCCAACCGGCGCGCTGCGGGCGATATGTCATCGCGATTAGGAAAAATAAGATACAGAGGCTGCCACCTTTCTTGCCCTCCTTTTAAGGGGAGAGGTTTGAGTGTTCCATTGGCCAGCTCCCCAAGAATCTTATCCTGCGGCAACCAAGAAAACCCATAGCCCCTGCAAGTTGCCCCGATTACCGTTGCCATATTGCTCAGCGTCCATCGCTTGGCAACTTCAACTGTTAGGGTTTCACTATCGCTTTGGGGGTTTGAATCTCTAACGATCAGGTGCCGATGACTGCGCAGATCCTTCAGGGTTAGTTCGCGTTCCCGTTGATGTAATGGGTGACTGGGGTGGGCCACTGGGATAATGCGTGCTGGTGCTGGCAGTAACTCGCCATTGAAACCGGGAGGAATTCTCGGATCAATCGCAAAGTCCACCTTTCCCTCGGTAAGGGCATCGAGGGCACCGCTAATCACCACTTCGTAAACCTCTACACGGGTATGTGGGCTCTCTTGGCCAAATACCTCCAGGCAATCTAGCAATAGCCAAGTTGGAAACAGCACTTCCACAGAAATTGACACCAGCGACCCCCAACCCACAGAAGCACGCCGGGCAGCCATTTCCATTGCCGAAGCATCTTCCAGTAATTGTTTGGCATGGCGATATAACATTTGCCCAGCAGCCGTAAGTGCCGCTTTGCGACCAGTGATTGTAAATGCCTTTACATCGAGGATGGATTCTAGCTTTTGTACCGCATAGCTCACGGAAGACTGACTCTTGTGTAGGAGTTCCGACGCCTGTACATACCCTCCCCCTTCAACAACCGCAACTAAACAACGCCATTGCTCCAGGGTGATCTTTGGGCTTAAAGCCGGGTTCGCTAACTGATCAGTCATATATCGAATTTTTAGATGGATTTGAGCAAGATTTTCATATTTTTAATCTAATTAATCAATGCTTCAATAGTGCTCAAGTTAAATGATTCATAAGGAACCCGTCATGACAAAGTTGCTCAATATCCAATCCAGCATGTTTCAAGCCGGTGGCCAGACCTCCCAGTTGGCGGCAAAGTATATTGAGCGCTGGAAGGCGAATAATCCGGAGGGCGAAGTTGTTCAGCGTGATCTGGCAGCAGATCCGGTACCGCATTTATCCTTGGATCGCTTGCAGGCCTTCAATACCCCGGCTGATCAGCGCACTCCAGATCAGCAGGCGATTGTCGATTTTTCAGACAAACTGATCGAAGAGATCTCTTCAGCAGATGCCTTGGTCCTCGGCGTACCTATGTACAACTTTACAATCCCCTCTACCCTGCACACCTATTTTGACCATATCGCCCGAGCCGGCATCACCTTCCGCTACACGGCAAATGGGCCAGAAGGGTTACTGAAAAATAAAAAAGCGATCATCTTTGTTGCTCGGGGGGGCTACTACGGTGACAACCATGCACAGAGCACATTTTTGCGGCAGTTCCTCGGTTTTGTGGGCATCACTGATGTTGAGTTTGTTTACTCCGAAGGGCTTGCCACTGGTGAAGAGGCAAAAGAGAAAGCCACCACTGCGGCAAATGAACGTATTGCTGAACTTGCTTAAACGAAGAATATTCCTGAATTAAAAAAGCCAGGCTCTATTCTCAAGCCTGGCTTTTACAGCGTAATTTCTGCGGAGTGGCCTTGCTGTGCGCCAATGCCAGCAATTCTTTACATGGACCTTACTGGCAGGCTAGCTATCCACAAGAAACCTGTAATGGAAACTCAAGCGGGCGGTATCTACTTCACAAATACAAACTTGTCTTCACTCAAGACCCGTTCACCATCAAAACGATAAGCAACCAGTTTGCCGTTACCCGCCACGGAATAATCGAGACAAGCAACTTTCTCGGTTAGAGGTGCTGGCACACCTTTAAGCCAATAGTGACCGATAAAGCAGGGCTTATCTGCTTTAGGGTAATAAGGAATACCCCTAGGCACAGGCAAGCTAGCGGCGGAACCGATATCAACACCACGCGGTAACGCTATCTCCCCCAGCGCTTTTGCAGAAGCGTTCCACCATTGAACGCGGACGGCAGAGCGGCGATTACCATCCTTATCCAGAAAACTCACTCCTTGAGGCAGTTCAATTTCACACCCTTTGAGCAAAGTTTCCACCGCTTTGAAGGCATCACTGCCCGGGGAGCTAGCTTGCAGCAAAAGCTCAGACGTTAACCTGCCGCTATCGGTTCTCGATACTAAAAAATTAACTTTCTCTTCGTCCCAGCAAGCGTGTACCGCACGCAGAGGGCCAAGATCAAGCCACAGAGGCAATGACCTGAAGAAATCCAATACCTGAGATTTTTCTGGATCGTTATCCGGGTACTCATTCAAAAAAGCCTGGTGCTGTTTTGTATTTTTATCGGTATGTGGGCGCAGGGGCTTGCCATTGACTTCGGTATGATAAGCCAGGGCATTAAACTCGTGATTACCCATAATCGCTTTGGCATGACCATTTTTGACCATACGCATGACTATCTTCAGGAGCTTACGGTGCTCTATCAGGTGCTCACCGCGGTCGATAAAGTCTCCAAGAAAGATGACTTTGCGTTCTGGGTGCGCAAAACCGCTGCTTGTTTCCCGATAACCCAGTACATCGAGCAGCTCAATCAATGCGCTGGCGTGGCCATGGATATCGCCAATAATGTCGTATTTGCAGTGTTCCATCCTGCTCCTGCCTCTAAAATACAAGAAAGCTTCAGTATCAAAATCCCGCTTTTTTTGTATCAAGGATTACTTTGTCCATTTTATGAAATTAACGCATTTCTCGGAAGCTGGGCATGGGGCGAAGAAAATAGCCGAAGCTACTGCCAACCTGGGAATTACTGAGTTCACTTACATTTAAGGTGTGCTCTATCAAAGAGCGAATACAAAAAAGCCAGGCCGGGAAATGCGGCCTGGCTTTTCTCTGGCTTGAGACTTACAAAGCTTCCGCAGCTTCTGTCTTTTTACTGGCAAGAACTTGATCCTGCCCAGTATCAGTACTGCTAGCTTTACGCCCAAACAGTCTCTGCACCACTACAAAGAACAGCGGTATAAAGAAGATTCCCAGCAGAGTGCCCACAACCATTCCCCCCAGTACCCCGGTTCCAATTGCCCGTTGTGCGCCGGAACCTGCACCAGTGGCTATCGCCAGAGGAAGAACCCCCAAGCCAAAAGCCAAAGAGGTCATCAAAATTGGGCGCAGCCGATCACGGACTGCGCGCATGGTCGCCTGCACAAGCTCCATACCATTCTCTAAGTTTTGCTTGGCAAACTCGACAATCAGAATGGCGTTCTTACTGGTCAAGCCGACAGTGGTCAGCATAGCCACCTGGAAGTAGATATCCCTCTCCATGCCGCGCAAACTGTTGGCAAGCACGGCACCGAGAATACCGAGCGGTGCCATCAACAATACGGCAGTAGGTACTGTCCAACTCTCATAGAGAGCCGCGAGACACAAGAATACAATCAGTAATGACAGGGTATAGAGCAGTGGTGTTTGTGCACCGGCGGCGCGCTCCTGATAGGAAAGACCGCTCCATTCAATGCCAACCCCCGCCGGCAATTGCGCTACCAAGCTCTCCACTTCTGCCATGGCCTCACCAGAACTGACCCCCGCTGCTGCCTGGCCATTGATCTGCATGGAGGGCACACCGTTGTAGCGCTCCAGGCGAGGAGATCCGTACTCCCAAGAAAAACTGGCAAAGGAAGATAGAGGTACCATATCGCCTTTATCATTGCGCACAGACCAAAGCTGGAAGTCTTCCGGCACCATGCGATATGGCGCATCCGCCTGCATATAAACCCGCTTCACCCGGCCGCGATCGATAAAATCATCGATATAGGAGCCACCCCAAGCGGTACTCAGCGCGCTGTTAATATCGGCAATAGACAAGCCGAGGGCCGCAGCTTTGGCGTTGTCGATTTTCACCCGAAACTGCGGCGTGTCCTCCTGGCCATTGGGGCGTACGTTAGAGAGTAATTTACTCTGCCCGGCCATTCCCAAGAATTGGTTGCGGGCAGCGGTCAGCGCTTCGTGTCCCAGGTTGCCGTTATCTTTTAAGTAAAAGTTAAAGCCACCAGAAGAACCCAACTCTGGTAGAGGCGGCGGCGCAAAGGCAAAAGCCATGGCATCTTTAATTTGCATCAGCGCGCCCATAGCACGCATGGCTACTGCTCCAGTACTTTGCGACTCTTCTTCCCGCTCAGACCAGTCTTCCATATTCACAAAGGCGATACCGGTATTCTGGCCACTACCGGCAAAGCTAAAGCCCTGCACCGAAAATACGGACTTCACAGTGCCCTGCTCATTATCCAGGAATTGATCTTCCACTTTGCGGATGGATTCCATGGTGCGCTCCTGGGTCGCACCCACGGGTGCCTGCACCATAGAGAAGAGCACGCCCTGGTCTTCATCCGGCAGGAAGGAGCTGGGCAAACGCAGGAATAAAAAGGCCATCACAGCGGAAAGGGCCACAAACAACAGCATAAAGCGGCCGCTACGTTTTAGGATGCCCTGCACTCCGCCCTGGTAGCGCTGACTACCGCGCTCAAAGTTGCGATTGAACCAACCGAAGAAGCCTTTCTCGCCGTGGCTTTCCCCTTTTGAAAGTGGTTTCAGCAAGGTGGCACATAGTGCGGGGGTCAGGATAATCGCCACTAATACGGACAAGGCCATGGCAGCAACAATAGTTGCTGAGAACTGCCGGTAGATTACGCCAGTGGCGCCATCCATAAATGCCATTGGCACAAACACCGCCGACAGCACGACACCAATTCCGATCAATGCCGGGGTAATCTGATGCATGGATTTTTTAGTGGCTTCCTTTGGCGATAAGCCCTCTTCGCGCATCACCCGTTCTACGTTTTCCACCACCACAATAGCGTCATCCACTAGCAGGCCGATGGCCAATACCATAGCGAACATGGTGAGCATATTGACCGAGAAGCCCAGTGCTGCGAGTACGGCAAAGGTACCCAACAGCACCACCGGTACTGCGATTGTAGGGATCAGGGTTGCACGGAAATTCTGCAGGAACAGATACATCACCAGGAAGACCAGCACAATTGCTTCAATCAATGTGCTGATCACACCCTTAATGGAGACCTCGACAAAGGGCGTGGTATCAAATGGTACGACCGAAGTAAGCCCCCGAGGGAAGAAAGGCTCCAGCTCTTTAAGCTTCGCTTTCACGCCTTCGGCCGTTTCCAGTGCGTTGGCACCGGTGGCCAGGTTAATGGCGATACCGGTAGCCGGCTGACGATTGTAGCGGGAGATAAATTCATAATTCTCTGCCCCCAACTCAACGCGGGCGACATCGCCAAGCCGTAGTATGGAGCCATCATCATTGGCTCGTACCACGATTTCCCGGAACTGTTGCGGGGTTTGCAGGCGCTCCTGGGAGGTAATAGAGGCATTGAGTTGCTGCCCTGGCACCGCCGGTGCGCCACCAAGGCTGCCCACTGTGACCTGGGCATTTTGGGCCCGTACCGCTGCGGCTACATCATTCGGCGTTAAATCGTAGGTCGTCAGTTTATTGGGATCGAGCCAGATACGCATTGCATATTTGGAGCCGAATACCTGCACATTACCAACACCTGGCACCCGGCTAACCGGGTCCACAATCGCTGAGTTGATGTAATCAGCAATGTCGTTGCGGTTCATACTGCCGTCTTCGGAGACAAAACCTGCAACCATCAAGAAGCCACCACGGGACTTACTGACATTGACCCCTTGTAACTGCACCTCTTGGGGCAGCAGCGGCATTGCCAGCTGTACCTTATTTTGGACTTGCACCTGTGCGGTATCCGGGTCGGTACCATTCTCAAACGTAAGGGAGACAGACACACCACCGTTGGATTGACTGACAGCAGACATATAGAGAAGGCCATCGAGACCTTTCATATTCCGCTCCAGAATCTGCGTCACCGAATCTTCTACCACTTTGGCGGAGGCGCCAGGGTAACTGGCCTCAATATTAATAGAGGGCGGTGCGATATTCGGATAGCGCTCCACCGCCAACTTGCTGATAGACAATGCACCTGCCAGCATGGTGATAATTGCCAGAACCCAGGCAAAGATGGGCCGGTTGATAAAAAAGCTTGCCATAACCCCTACCCTCAGGAACCCTGCTCAGTAGCAGCGTTGCCGTCACCAGCTGCTGGTGCCTGTTTATCCTCACGTTCACTAGGCTGCACCGGCGCGCCGGGGCGAATTTTCTGTAATCCAGCCACTACGACACGGTCACCGGGCTCCAGTCCCTCTTCTACCAACCAACGGTTACCAACTGTGCGACTGACCCGAACAGAGCGTTGGGCAACAATATTCTCTTCATTGACCACCATTGCCGAAGTATTGCCTTTTGGGTCCCTTGCAATACCTTGTTGAGGCACCAGAATGGCTTTTTCCCGTACTCCGCTACCCACTATCGCGCGCACGTACATGCCTGGCAGCAGCATATTGTCTGGATTGGGGACAACGACTCGCAGCAACACACTTCCGGTAGAGGGATCGACACTGGCTTCGGCAAACTCGAGCTTGCCTTGATGTTCAAACTCACTGCCATCTTCCAGCAAAATCTTGACTGGCAGATTTGTGGCATCTGCCAATGTACCCGCCTGAAGAGCCCGACGCAGGCTGACCAGCTCTGCTGCGGACTGGGTAACATCCACATAGATGGGGTCCAATTGTTGTACAGTGGCCAAAGTTGCGGCCTGATTGGCCGCTACCAAGGCACCCTGAGTGACACTGGATTTACCAATACGGCCAGTAATCGGCGAGGTAATCTGAGCGTAGTCCAGCTGGATCTCGGCTCGGTGTAACTCCGCCCTGGCAGCTGCAACAGTGGCGCGGGCTTCCTGTAAGTCTGCCTCCGCGACATCATTCTCCTGCTTGCTGACAGCGCCACTCTTAACAAGGCCTGCGGTGCGCTCGGCCTTAAGGCGGGCGATATTCATTGCCGCATTTGCACCCTGTAATTTAGCGCGCGCACTATCCACATCCGCTTGGTAAATGGCGTCATCCAGCTGATAAAGTGGCTGATTTGCATCGACACGCCCACCTTCACGGAACAATTGCTGTTTTATGATGCCATTTACCTGTGGACGAACTTCCGCCACCTTGAAAGGTGAAGTGCGACCAGGCAGCTCTCTGGTAAGCGTAACCGGCTCGGATTCCAGCGTAACCACAGTCACCTGTGGCGCGGGCATCGGTGGCGCAGCGGTTCTTTCATCACAAGCGGCAAGCAATGCACTAGTGATCAAAAGACTGATAAACGCTTTTTTATTGAGCATGGTTACCTCGATCAGGGCTGACGGCCTGGATACTGCGGTCAGTTCGGGAGAAAAAGAGATGGTGACAGGAAGGTCAAACTCCAGTGGCCACGCATTTTATGTGTAGTGATGAAATCCGATCAACTATTCATCAGCGCATGAATATCGACTAACATGCACTTTTACCCAGTGTTTTCAAGGGTTTGCACTAAAGTCTCATTTGTTTTCATGCGGCGAACAGCCGTGAATATGCGGTCAAATGAGGCGATTACGATAATGAAGAAGCTGCATTGCCCATGGCTAAATATAGAGAAGAACAAATACTTAACACCCGAGAGCGTATCTTAGACGCCGCGATTCGTGTTTTTCACGAATCTGGCGTCACCCACGCCTCCCTAACGGCAGTCGCAGAGCTTGCCGGAGTCACTCGTGATTCCCTGCATAGCCATTTCCGCGACAGAGTTGGCCTACTCAACGCTCTAACCGAGCGCATGCGCCTGCCCGGTGAAGACCTCTGCGCGGCGGCCGGTGATGAGTTGAAGAGAGACCCTCTAGGCACCCTGCGTACCCGCTGGATATGGCTATTCGATGAGATTGCCTGTAATGATGAATGGCAGCGCTTACTGGAGATTATCTTCCTGCCATGTGACCCAATCAGTGAAGTATGCGAGTCCACTCACCGTATTAAGCAAGGCCGCACAGAGCGGCTGGAGCGAATGGGAGAATTGTTGGAGATTGCACTATCAGTCGGTCAATTACCTGCTGACTTGGATTTGAAACTGGCCCAACAAATGCTTCACGGAGGCCTTTTTGGTGTTCTGGAAGACTGGCTTCTTTCTCCTCGCTTTGTAGACCTTGGCGACTTAGGCGAACATTATTTTGATGCTCTCCTAGATATGATTCGCTTCTCCCCAGAACTGCGTCTAAACAGGCAGCAAGCACGAACTTTGCACTGAGCAGTGTATTGAGCAAATTCGAATTTTCTTCCTATTGGGGCAAGTCAACTAACTGTTGCTTGCCCCTAGAAGACAATCAGCCGAGTTTACTTTTCGAATCTACTAATTGTGCACCGCTCGCATCTCTTACTGCATAATTAAAGCCTGGGTGAATACAGTGAGCACCGTAATTACCGGCTTTATCTAAAGCCAGGAAACCCACCTGAAACTTCTTATAGTCCCCCAGCTTGCGCGCAATACGCTCCACCGCCTCACGACAGGCTTCCTCCGGTGTGTAGCCATGACGCATCAGCTCCACTACTTGATGGCAACCGACAGTCTTGATCATTAGCTCGCCCATACCCGTTGCAGTAGCCGCACCCACTTCATTGTCGACATAGAGTCCGGCGCCGATAATCGGTGAGTCCCCTACCCGCCCATGCATCTTGAAAGCCGCGCCACTGGTGGTGCAGGCACCTGAGAGGTTGCCGTCCTGGTCCACGGCTAAGATGCCGATAGTATCGTGGTTTTCTATATTGATTACCGGCTGGTAACGGGACTCGCGCTTCCACTCACGCCAGGCGGCTTCAGCTTTTGGAGTTAACAGGTTCTCAATGTCAAACCCCTGTTCAACTGCAAAACGTTGTGCGCCCTCGCCGACCAAAATTACATGTGGAGTTTCCTCCATCACCTTTCGCGCAACCGAGATGGGATGCTTGATACCCTGTAAAAAAGCCACTGAACCACAATTTTGCTTGTCATCCATAATGCAGGCATCAAGGGTCACTACACCATCGCGATCGGGAAAACCGCCATAGCCAACACTGGTTACCTGCGGATCAGCTTCCGGCACCCGAGCACCTGCCTCTACGGCATCCAAAGCCCTGCCACCTTCGCTGAGAACCTGCCAAGCTGCCTCATTGGCTGGGCCCCCATGGTTCCAGGTTGATATGACTATGGGCTTTTTTCCCTTCTTCGTATAACGCCTTGCCATAGCTGCCGCTGAAGGTGTTGCCATGGCGCCAGCAGTGCCCAGGAAGGAATATTTCAGGAATTTTCTTTTGCTGATCACAATGATTTGTCTCAAATGGAAAGCGCACAGAGACATTACTGTATCTGTGCGCCGAAGTTATGACGGGATCAGAAGCTGTAAGTCAGCCCCATATAGGCGCGGCGACCTGAGTAGGAGGAACCCAAGACTCTGTTTTCTTCACCCCAATATCTATCCACCTTCTCTTCGGTGAGATTAATAATGGAGGCAGTGAGAGTAAGGTTTTCCATCAAACTATAAGAAGCATTTACATCAAGCTGATCATACTCATCAGTAAACGTATTCACGCCGTTGCTATAGCCATCCGCATAGGCGCTGCGATAGTTGTAAGAGGCTCTCACACTGAAAAGGTCATTCTCGTAGTACACCGATAGGTTGTATTGATCTTTAGAGGTACCCGCAATTTCTGTTTTGATTGTTTCACCGCTTTCGAGGTCAAGATTGGCCAGTTCTGTGTCCGTATAGGTATAGTTGGCAAAAACTCCAAAACCGTTATCAAAGGCATATTGCACAAACAGCTCGGCACCCTGAGCGGTGGCATCGGTGCCATTAACAGGCATCGACATATTTACATTCCAAATGTCACCATCTATTTCCCTGGTTACCAGGGAACTGCCGTTAATGACGAATGATGCAATATCCTTCCTGAACAGGGTTACTCCCATTGCGGAAGCATCGTCGAAGTACCATTCCAGACCCAAATCAAACTGATCCGCTTTGTAGGGTTCCAATTCGGAGTTCCCCGCAAATCCATCTCTTACGGTCGCTCCTGGCAGTGGGGCGTGTATTGATTCAGAGCCACCGAGGTCATCATAATTAACTCGGGCAACAACCCTTGCGAGGGCTGCACGCATTACTAAATCATCGTTAATATCCCAAGCGATATTGGCGCTTGGCAGAAAATCGGTGTTACTGCTATCGCGAATATTGGGCTCATCTTGCAAAACCCCGTCAATATTGTCATAGGTTCGGGCATATTGCTTGGTCTGCACCGCGCGAACACCAAAATTACCGCGCAAAGTGGCAGAAGCAAAATTTTGCTGTACATAGGCCGCAGTAACTTCCTCACCGATGCGATAGTCCTGGTCCCGTTCTACGGTTACTGTAGGATCACCATAAGTCTCATAGAGAAACTCTTTTAGCTTCTCAAACTCCAGGTGGGCAAAGTTGGGCACTTTTACACCACCAATAATATTATCGAGTGGGCCACTGGAAAGGATATCAATCGTATCCGGAACGCCATTAGGGTCGGTGTGGAAAGAATCGTCCGGCCACCAGGGATAACAAAGACCATCTTTACCGTCTTCATTCGGCCAGTTAATAGTCGGACACGGCGGGTTATCATCATCCCAAGCTTGTTTAGTAATGCGTCGGTTAATTTCGTGGTCGCGGTATTTAAGCCCTACATCAAGGGAAGTCAGCCAACCGTAATCCATATCGATAGACACATCTAGCTGGTAGTAGTTTTCATCATCTTCACTACTGGTCCAGTGCGAAGAAAACCAATCGTATAAGGGGTAAGTATTGGGGTCTCCCAGATCGGCACTGGTATCAATCTCTGCAGTACCACTGCTTAGGTCCCAGCTCCAGTCAGTCACAGTGCCATAGCGAGAGTTTACTGAGGCAAACAATTTCTCGGAAGGTCCGCCTTCCGCACTGGTGCTGCCCACAACCAATCGCACGCTATATCCATCTCCTTGGTAAATAGCATTAAAATCCAAGGTATCTGACACATATTCAGCTCGCGTGTAGTCACCAGCGACTTGAGGAGACTGCAATTCGGCCTGGCCTCTGTCCAACATGCCAATACCGAGTAAGGTATCGCCATCCTCGTCAAATTTAAGGCTACCGGGTGCAACTGCATCACCATAGTTCCACTCTGGAAATACAATACGGTAATTCTCTGAGTTGCCACCCTGCTCAAAGCGAAAATAATTGACACCTAGCTCAAGTTGTTCAACCGGACGCCACTGAGCACTGAGCTGAATTCCCTCGCGGGTACGCTCCTCTTCAAAAACGCTACCCACTACGGCTCTGGGGGCATAGAAATCCCGGTACTCATTACCGTCGATATCTACCATGGGCCCCCTTTCTTCTACCCCTTCATGGGGCTTAACGTCACCTTGCCATCCCCAGTTTTCTGTGGTGGTGCTAATCACACGATTTTGACGGTCTTGCTTGGAATAACCAACTAATACACCAAAGGTTTCCTGATCATTTTTCCATGAGTAAAAACCCGTGTATTGTGGCTCATACTTCTCAGTGACATCCGCGTAGGTTGTTTCAACCGATAGCATGCCCTCTCCCGCGTCCAGGTCCAGAGGTTTGCGGGTATGCAAAATGACAGTACCACCGATTCCGCCTTCATCCAGCTTTGCCTCAGGGCTCTTATAAACATCTGTACGGGCAATCATTGTTGCGGGCAACAAGGAATAATCTAGCGAGCGTGACGGCTCATCGCCCGGAGTAGCAATATAGTTACCGTTCAGCTGGGTAAAGGTAAGCTCCGGAGCGGTACCGCGGATACTCACTTCCGCACCTTCACCACCACTACGTACGATAGAGACTCCTGGCACCCTCTGTAAGGCATCGGCTACGTTTTTATCTGGGAACTTGCCAATATCTTCAGCGGTAATTGAGTCCACCACCGCATTGGAAAAACGCTTTACATCGAGGTTTTTCTCCATGCTCTGTCGAATGCCCAATACCTCTACTTCTTCAAGAGCCAAGTTTTCTTTTTGGGCTTCCTCTGTATTTTGCGCCTGTGCCATGCCGACGACACTGCATAACACCAGTGCACTGGCGGATGTGCGAAGTAACTCCGCCCTGCGGTTTTCTTTTTGGGTTTTCTCTTTCATAGCTAAGCATCACTTTTATTATAATTTTTGAGCCTTCCGTGCACCCTCTAAACTCGGCATACCCTCATACCAAGTTTTCGGAATAAGCCCGGTTCCAGATCTATCCATCCCTGGCTTACTTTTATAGGCAACCCCTTTCCCAGGGGGTTGCCTTACACGGTTATCAGCTTTCTAAGCCGAGTCGTTTTAATACTTCAGGCGGTGCGCCAGGGAAGCTGGCCATAGGCCTATTACCTACGTAGCCAATATCCGCCATGCCTTCCTCGGTGGTGTAGAATGCGGTAGATACAAGAACTCTTACCTTGGCAAAGAAACGTGCACCGGCTTGGAATTCTGGCTTCGCGTTACGAGTCCATTTGATGTCCTCGCAGATTGCATTTTTTTGAGATTCATTCAGCTCAACAAATGGGCCTTGGTACCTGCGCCTGGACTCTCCATCTAGCCAGACCACCCCTCCGCGAATAGTGACAAGGTCCGCCTTATTGTTGGAATAAGGTGCGCTGACATATTCATTGATGTAATGGTGTGCACCTACTGAAGAAGCGCTCGGTGAAATTTCATCTGCAGGTATAATCACATCGCAAAGCGCTGCGAGTACCGCCAACTCACGCGCATCTAATTGCATTTCCCATGGTACGACGGGGTTAAGCAGATCAGGATCTGTTGGTGTACCCCTGGCTAAAGTTTGTTTAGGTGCGTCAAGATTCTTAACCGCTGGTTTTGTAGCTGCTTTATCTTCCTTCAACTCAACTTTTGGTGCTGCTTTCTCAGAACAACCGATTACCGGGACCGCAGCCGCAGTAGTAGCAATCAAACGCAGGGCATTACGGCGGCTCAGGTTTGTTTTATCCTTGCTCATATCAAATGTTCCTCTTTTTAAACTGTTCCACGATGTAGTCACAGGTACGCCAAGCCAGCGCCATAATGGTCAGGGTTGGGTTTTTATCGGCATTGGAAACAAAGGGAGCGCCGTCGGTTAAAAAGAGGTTCGGAACCTCCCAAGACTGGCAGTAAGGGTTGAGCACAGAGTCTTTCGGGTTGGAACCCATTCGCGCGGTGCCAACTTCATGAATAATCGCACCACCGTTGATAATGGCCTTGGCACCATCGGTCTGTACCGTTGTGGTCACATTGCCGCCCATACCCTCGATAATTTCGGCAAAGGTTTTGTGCATGTGGGCAGCCTGATTGAGCTCCTGGTCGCTCCACTTCCAGTGGAATTTCAGAACCGGGATACCCCACTGGTCAACTTGATTCTTGTCAATTTCACAGTAACTATCATCATTAGGGATCATTTCCCCACGACCATCGAACCAAACAAAGGAGCCGTAATAGCGTCGGCAGGCCTTTTTCAAATCTTTACCATAGGCACCTTCGGTAAAGTCACCCAT
The DNA here is from genome assembly GCF_052467235.1 of Microbulbifer mixtoriginis (SeqCode). Classification (NCBI taxonomy): domain Bacteria; kingdom Pseudomonadati; phylum Pseudomonadota; class Gammaproteobacteria; order Cellvibrionales; family Microbulbiferaceae; genus Microbulbifer; species Microbulbifer mixtoriginis (SeqCode). The sequence goes on from NZ_CP174305.1 coordinate 4,645,219, forward strand.
ACCACCGAAGGCACCTGCTCCAGGCATACTGCGGCCACCACCGAATTCAATGTGATAACCGCGCGCAAAATTCAGGTCTCCGCGCAACTGCTCTTTATATAACCACCAGGGCATATACATATGCATTGCCGACGCGCCGTCTTCGTTATGGGCGGGCATATTTTCCAGGGCTGGAATTTGGCCACCGACTCCGGCACCCACAGTATCCATCAGGTATTTACCTACAACACCACTGCCGTTGGCGATACCGTCTGGGAATAAGGTACTTTTTGAATTGAGAAGAATGCGCGATGTCTCGGCGGCACTGGCCGCGACGACAACGGCGCGGGCACTGGCAAACTTTTCCTGGCGGGTATCTTTATCAATGTAAACAACCCCGTTGGCTTTGCCTTTCTTATCAACGGTAACTTCGCGCACCATCGCGTCAGTGATGATGTCTAGATTGCCTGTAGCCAACGCAGGAGGCAGTAGTACTGTGGTGGACTGGAAATTTGCCTTGATGGAACAACCGCGACCACAGGGTGTGGCCCAAAAACAGGCTGCGCGGGATTTCATCGATTCGCGAGTTACATCCTGGGCAAGCTTGTTATCGGGGAACAGTTTCTGCGGAATATTTTCATGGTCGAGGCGCTCACTGAGAATCGCCAAGTGTGAGGGGATCACGGGGATACCCAGCTTATCACAAGCTTTTTTCGCTAGCAGTTCATAAGCACGGGGGTTAGGGGGCGGCAATAATACGCCGTCGGAAGAGTCCGGAGTATTTTCCAATCCCTCATTGGTGCCGTAGACACCAATAAGCATCTCGGTTTTATCGTAGTAGGGTGCCAGGTCTTGGTAGCTGATGGGCCAGTCAAAGCCGAGCCCATCCCTTGAGTAGGGCTTAAAGTCGTATTCACCCATACGCAGGGAAATACGCCCCCAATGGTTCGTGCGGCCACCCAGCATACGCGCTCGCCACCAGTCAAAACGTCGACCTTTCTCTTGAGATCCCTGGGAATAGGGCTCGCCGGGTACCTGCCAGCCACCATCCACTGTCGCATCGTAAAAACCGAACGGTTTTTCTGGCGTACTACCACCGCGCAGGGGCGCGTCTTTGGGCAAGTTAAACATAGGGGTTTCTTTGACCGGGTCGTAGGATCGCCCCGCTTCAAGCAGCAGTACCTTTAAACCGGCTGTGGCCAGCACATAGGCAGCCATGCCGCCCCCAGCACCAGAGCCGACTATTAAGGCGTCGTACTCTTTATTCTCGATATCTTCACTCGCCATAACATCTCTCCTACATGATCATTTATTTTTCTTCTGACCGGATAAATTCTACCAGCTGGAAATATTTTCCTGTAACCGGTTACATTTTTGGAAAATTTTTCTGCTTTTTTCGGCGCTTATAAAGTCTAGATTTAAAATTTTTAGCGTTGGAGTCTGATTTCTTAAAGAAAACAGACATTAAAGTACATATTTTTACGTCTGGAGAAATTAAAAATATGTAACCGGTTACATGCAAAACTAAATTTTATCGATTTTTTTCATTTAGTTGCGCGGGCAGCTCCACCTTCCTGCCAAGCTGCTCAAGCAGCTGCTTAGTTGCCAGGATTCCATGGTCCTCATCTCCCGGCCCTTCAAACTCAATGCCGATATAGCCTCGATAACCCGCATCGCGAATTATCCGTAACATCCGAGCAAAATCCGTATTGATTTCAATTCCCGCTGAATCGAACTCAAAGCTTTTGGCACTAACACCCTGGGCGAACGGCATCAGTTGCTGAACCCCCAAATAGCGATCGTAATCTCCGAAGTTTCCAAAATCCGGCAAGCTGCCACAGTTGGACATATCTACACGCTGAAGGACCTGTGACAACCACTCCCCGTTCGATGAATAGCCACCATGATTCTCAACAATCACGTTAATATTGAAATCCTGGGCGAATTCCGAAAGCGCGCGCAGTCCCTCAACAGCAGCCTTACCGACTTCTTCGCGACTCCCCTGCCCTGCGGCATTGACACGCACAGAGTGACAATTGAGGTACTTAGCCGCTTCGACCCATTTGTAATGGTTCTCTATGGCCTGCTTTCTCTTGCCTTTATCGGGGTCGCCTAGGTCGCCTTCGCCATCAACCATAATCAACAGACTGCGAACATTATGGTCTTCTGCTCTAGCCTTCATTGCAGCGAGAAACTTCAAGTCCTTTGCCTGATCCTTAAAGAACTGATTGACATACTCAACCGCTTCAATGCCAAAGACTTTGCGTGTTTTTACTGGAAAGTCCAGAACCTTAAGAGCTCCACTTCGCAGTTGCCGATGCAGGGACCACTGGGCTAAAGAGATTTTAAAAAAGCGTTCACTTGCCGCGCTGTGGCTAAGACGACTAAACCCAATAAGGGGGGCAGCAAGCCCCAAAGCTGCCAGCCTTGCACTATTTGCCAAAAACTGCCTTCTATTGATAGTCATTGCCGCCCTCCTATTTGGGAAACCTCAGCAGCAGATTTTGAGGGAGATTCAGCAGAGAAGCCTTCTTCTCCGTTATCCTTTAAAGAGCGGCGAAAGCCACTGATTGCTCCCCCCAGGTCTTCTCCCATACGACGAATCTTGCCGCTGCCAAACAGTAAAACTGCAAGCACCAGTACTATCAGGATTTGCCAGAGACTGATTCCTGAAATACCCATGAGCTTATAGCTCCCGGATTTTTATATTGCGATACCAGACTTTGTCACCATGATCCTGCAAAGCGATATAGCCGCTTTCAGAGCGTGCGAAATCTGGATAATTCGAAAACTTGCTGCCCGCCAAACGCTTGCCCCAATCCTCTGACCAAAGCTCGTAGCTAACAATCTTATTGCCGTTCAACCAATGTTCGACCTTTCCGTTCTCTACGCGTATACGAGTTTGGTTAAACTGCCCCGCAGGTTTGACACTCTCTTCACTGGGCGCATACATATCAAACACTGAGCCGGCGCTGTGGCTTGGCTTTTCGAGATTGGGAAACGCAGCATTGTCCAACACCTGGTATTCCATGCCACTCATCCAAACTGGCGCATCTCCATCAGCGACACGATAAATAATGCCACTGTTGCCGCCCTCAGAAATTTTCCACTCCAGCTGCAATTCAAAATCCTCAAATTGTTCAGCTGTTACCAGATCCCCAGCACCTCCGGCAGTTAAGACCAGATTGCCATTAACAACTTGCCAGGCCTCTCCAATTTGCGAGCCATTTGTGCCAGTCCAGCCCTGTAACGTTTCTCCATCAAACAGGTAACGCCACTCTCCGTCCACTTGTTGGGTACTCGACACGGGCACCCGCTCGCAACCTGCAGCACCCAGCATCACTGCTGCTGCGATCGCTACGGATAGTTTGGATCTGGCTTTAGTAAGGTTTTTCATCATTATTATCTCCACACCTAACGCTGTTATCTAATCAATGCCGCTCTTTCTAGGGCAACAGTCCATGGGAATCTGCGGCTCTCACTTGTACGAACAAGGACCTGTGCTCTCCCGTTCCACCAGCTCAAATGGCAAAATAGTCCGGCTGGATTTCAATGGCTTGCCATCGATGATCAATCGCAGCGTTTCCATTGCGTAACGGCCTAACTCCTCTGCGGGCTGGTTGATCGTAGTTAAAGGCGGATCTGTGAATTGTGAGAATTCAATGTTATCGAACCCTGTAACAGACACATCTTCCGGCACCCTGAGGCCCATTCTCTTCACTTGGTGCACAGCACCAATTGCCATCTCATCGTTCATACAAAAAATGGCCGTCGGCCGATGAGGGGTCGATAGCAAAGTCTCTGCGCCTTTCTGCCCAGAGGTCATGGTGAATTCCCCATGAACAACCATTTCAGGATCAAGTTCTAACCCACGTTTTTTTAGCGCCTCGGAAAATCCGGACAGCCTATCTCGCACTATAGGGCTCTGCGAGGGCCCGGTAATAACCCCGATGCGACGGTGTCCCATCTTCATCAAGTGCCGCGCAACTTCCTGGGCCGCACCATGGTTATCCAACTCCACCACCGGATAACGATCATCTTCTACTATGCGCTCACAGGCATTCACCAAAGGAACAGATGCAGCCAGGTTTGCGTCCTTCTCTGCAAACGGATAACGACTACCAAGCTGGATAACACCATCCGCTTGATTGGTTAGCGCCATACCTGCATAAAATTGCTCATTGCTGGAATCCCCTTTTGTGTCCCCCAGCAGCACCGAATAGCCTTGATCCTGTGCCGCTTTCTCAATCCCGCGAATGACCCGGGAAAAAAATGGATTAGCTATATTGGGAACCAAAACCATCACTGCGTATGACTTTCCCGAACTGAAGTTCCGCGCAAGGAGGTTCGGCCGGTAGCCCGCCTCCTCTACAGCCTTTAGCACCCGCTCTCTGGTTCGCGGAGAGACCATCTGCGGATCTTTCAATGCTCGGGATACGGTCGCGACCGATACGCCGGAGCGGCGTGCAACTTCGCGAATGTTTGACATAATTTCCTGCTAATTACCTGTTAGAAGCGGGTTATTTTCGCACAGATGGATACCATCTACGGATTCCCCACTGAAACGGCTGCTTCTGATTTGCTGGCTGCTTGCCTTCGATCCCAAAGCCAAATAAAGGCAAAAATGGGGAGCAGGATAAGTGGAACTACTGCCAATGACTGGAATGACTCAACAGAAGCGGTGGCTAATACCGCATCCAACTCATCCCCACTCAGCTTTTCAAAGGCTTCCAAGCCCCCCGCTGCCTCAATCTTGGCATTGTCAAAAATAGCGCCAAGCTTTGGCAGAACAAATTGGATAGACATACCACCGGCAAAACCCAGCAATCCCAGAAACAATGCCCCACCGCGCACAAAACGCTCGGAGACTGTGGCCAGCATAGTGGGCCACATATAACAAACACCAATGCCCCAGACAGTCGCCGCCAAAAATGCAGTTACTGGCGTCCTAGCCATACCCAGGCAATAGAGCCCAATTGCGGCAAGGAGACTGCTTAACCATAGAAGTCCGATAGAGGACAGTTTCTTTGCCAGCCGTCCGGCAAAGTGGCGCATCACAAACATCAACATGCTGACATAAACAAGAATAAGAATACCCTTCATGCCAACAACGCGTGACAGGGTCAGGTCTACCCACTGCCCAGGGGCCAACTCGGTTGCGGCGGTCAGCCACATGCACACCCACAGCAGGATAAACATCGGCTGCTTGAATACCTCTTTAAACATTTCGCCATAACTGATACCTGAAGAAACCCGTTCAGTAACTGGGAAATCTGTTTTAGCCACAAGCCAAGCCATAACAACAGCTGGCAGTGCCAACACGACAAGGTTCAACTGCCAGGGAAGCTCGAGGGCAGAGATTGACAACCCCAGTAATCCTCCAACCACAATGCCTGCAGGCCACCAGGCATGTAGTACGTTTAAACGTTGCGTTTTATTTTCTGGGTCGACTGCAGCAACCATAGGATTACTGGCTGCCTCCACGGCACCCCAGCCCAAGCCTGTCAGTAATAGGCCGGCTAGTACCAGATTCTCTACCCCCTCCCCAGGAGCCACAAAAGAGGCAGCAATAATAAGCAAACTGCCCAATACATAGCCTATAGATGAGAGCATCAGCATTCGCTTGATACCGACCAAGTCCACAAGTGCGCTTCCAAATAACAAGGTGAGAGCAAAACCTGTGAAAGTGAAACCCAGGGCTTCACCAAGCATGGCGGTAGAGTTGGCAAGATCAATATGATCGTAAATGTCGCTTTGGAGATCACCGGCGATTGAAGCCCTCACAGCAAATCCGAGGCCAATCATAAAAATCGAGAGGTTCCCCACAAGAAAGACATTCTTATGCAGGGATTTTGTCTGTGTACTCATCTATCCAGTCTCCGCATGATTTATTGTTATTGGTTATTCACTTGGTTTGGAAAAATTTAATCCAATCCTAAAATCCGACGATTTCGCGCGCGATCTGTTTCTGCACCAGCAAAATCATCAAAAGCCTTGCCTGCCACGGTAATCAGGTGATCCCGAATAAATGGTGCACCCTCACTGGCCCCCTGTTGTTGATCCTTAATGCAACACTCCCATTCGAGTACCGCCCAGCGGTCGTAACCGTATTGGGTCAAGCGGCTGAAAATCCCACGGAAGTCCACTTGACCATCGCCCAGGGAACGGAAGCGGCCAGGTCTATCAATCCAAGGGGCATAACCGCCATAAACTCCGGCCCTACCACTCGGATGGAACTCAGCATCTTTCACGTGAAACGCCTTGATTCGCTCGTGATAGATATCGATAAAAGCCAGGTAGTCCATCTGCTGCAAAAGCAGGTGGCTGGGGTCATAGAGGATATTCGCCCTTGGGTGGTCCTCCACTTCGTAGAGAAAACGTTCAAAGGTCAACCCGTCGTGCAGATCTTCACCAGGGTGAAGCTCATAACAGACATCAACTCCAGCACTGTCAAACGCATCCAATATAGGGCGCCACAGCCGGCCCAGTTCGCGAAAGCCCTCTTCCACTAACATTGCGGGGCGTTGGGGCCAGGGATAAAAAGTATGCCAAAGTAGTGCGCCAGAAAATGTAGCGTGCGACTTAAGCTTTAGATTGGCACTGGCACGAGCAGCCAACATCAGTTGATTGCTCGCCCACTCAGCGCGGGCTGGCAAGTTGCCTCGCACTTCCTCTGGGGAAAAAATATCCAGCATCTCTTTATATGCTGGATGCGCTGCAACCAGCTGGCCCTGCAAATGCGTGGACAGTTCTGAGATTTCAACTCCCGCCTTCTCACAGATTCCCAAAACATCGTCACAGTAAGCCCGGCTACTGCTGGCTAATTCCAGATCAAAGATGCGCTTGTCCCAAGTGGGAACCTGAATGCCTTTATAACCCAGATCCGATGCCCAGCAGGCCATAGACTCCAGTGAAGCCGGTTGGTCGCTCGGAGGAAGGAACTGGGCGAGAAATATCCCGGGCCCCTGAATTCTGGGTGCCTTCATTTATTCTTATCCTTTTTACTGCTGTACTTATTTACCTCTGCAACCAATCAATCCGTCCTGGGTGATCAGCTTGCTTCTTTTGAAAAGCACAATGCTGTCTTTCCAAAAGCGGACTGGCACTGGGCCGACATCGACACCTCCCTGTGCCGTACTAACTGCCGGACTTCCACCCTGCCAGAGGTTCCTAAATTATTTGAAAATGAATCAATACGATTTAGCTGCTTATTCCCAATATGGCGACAGCGCCACCCAAGAAGAACTCGCACGACTACTTTCCAATGCACCGCGCACAAATGCCATAGCACGGACTCCCGCATCAATATCCCCCACGACAGAACTTTCTTTAATGGGTTGTTCTTGCCGGCGGCATCGAACCTGGGCAGCAAAGTCGCGGTAAATATTCGCAAAGGCCTCTATATAACCTTCAGGATGCCCCTGCGGGGTTCGACAAAGAGCTCGGACCTCGTCATCCAGGTATTCACAGTCTGCACCAGCCTTCAAAAGGGCCACTGGCTGCCCCCTGCGTTTTAACTGCAATTGATTGGGAGATTCCTGCTCCCAGAACAGCGAGCCATGTTCGCAATAAACGCTGATATTCAGGTTATTCCCTTCCCCACCACAGACTTGGCTGGCTGTCAGGGTGCCGCGCGCACCCTGATCTAATTTAAATAGCGCCGCACCATCATCATCCAGAGCCCTTTGGTCGACTACTGATTGCAAGTCCGCACAGACCTCAGAGATACGCTGACCGGTAAAGAATTCGACCAAGTGGTGAGCATGGGTACCAATGTCAGCAAAACAGCCACTTTCCCCCGAGCGTGTGGGATCTGTCCGCCAACTGGCTTGTTTACTTCCGCTGGAGTCGCCAGCCAATGCCAGCCAGCCTTGTGGATAGGCAACAGTCACTCGGCGGACTTGCCCTAGCTCTCCCCTGGCTAAGATTGCCCTGGCCTGTGTCGCAAGTGGATAAGCCGCATAGGTATGAGTCAAACCATAGAGATGGCCGCTCCGCACGACCTCGTTTTTGAGCGCAAGGGTTTCCTCAAGTGTGGAAGCGGCTGGCTTATCAGAAAGAACATGAAACCCCGCTCGCAGTGCGGCTATAGAAACTGGTAGATGTAAATCATTGGGAGTTACCACAGAGACAAACTCTATGCGCTCATCAACAGGAAGCTGGGATTCCTCCAGGAACATCTGCTCATAACTCTGGTAAACGCGCTCTGGGTTGAGGCCCAACTTCTCTCCACTGCTACGGCCACGCTCAGGATTACTGCTAAAACATCCCGCCACTAGCTCTATCTCACCGTCGAGGGAAGCTGCCATACGATGGATAGCACCAATAAAGGCACCCTCTCCACCACCGACCATGCCCATTCTTATTTTTTTTCCCATACCACTTCCCGTATAGCTGCCTCTGGCAACCAGGTTCTTATTATTTTGAGTCTCTATCCGGCCAAGTATCTTGCCTCGCTATTGGTCCACTTCTTCTTTCACGGACCCTTGCAGCAAAATGTAACCGGTTACATTTGTTTTTAAGATACAGAAAAAACTCACCGTTGCAAGCAACAGTTTCATTGCATGACGTTTATTTTGCTCCTTAGAGCGATGTATTTATATCCACACCGAACAGAAACCAATCAAATTGATTAACCCGAAGAGGTTAAAGTTAACGGTGATAACCTACTTTTCGAGCGAAATCTTCCCAGCACAGCCAATTGAGTTTGTCGCTCTGCCACTTATTTTCTATGGGATGGCCAACCCCCGAGTCTGGAGGCAATCCACTATCGGCGCCCGGCTGGGGATGACAGCTTTTGAGCTTGGTACGCACCCAGTTTCCAGCATCATCGGCGACATTAGCAGCCAATCCCCAATGGTTTGGCCATACCGCGAGAAAATTTTTCACGCCATAATCATCCAGTTGGTATGGAGTGGGATAATCCAAGTGCACTAATAGATCACCATCTGGTCCCGGTGCATCTGTTTTCCAGCCTGCATATACCGACCACTGGCAGCCCTGCGCCCAAGCCTCAAAAGCCACCATCGCGCTGGAAAGGCGCTCAAAAGATGCACAAAGTAGATCATTCTCTATTTCTGGCGGGATACACATATCGACAACACCCGCCTTGAACCTGGGAACTTCTGGGTTAAGCGTAAGAATCCAGAGCCCTTCCCCACCCTCCAGCGGGTGGTACATCACTACCAAGTCGATCAACAAAGCTGAAACTGGCGGGATATTGGAGCCGCGAGCCAAGAGCATATGAAGAGGCCTTACTAACTGGGCATTTTGTATCTGCTCCTCTGCCACACCCAAGTGCCGAATTACTTCAGCATTCCCCGCACCACAAGCAGAAATCACCAGTTCTGGTTTTAACACACACGAGCGACCATCCATATCCAGAGTTACTTGCTCAATCCCTGCCCCCCCAAGCTGAAACGAGGCCAACCTCCCACGATAGATTTGCTTCCTCAAGGGTTCGCTGACACTGCGATAGGCTGCAGCTCCATCAAAAATAAGATCATCAGGAAATCTGAACCTGCGATTTGATGGCAAATTATCCGGATCAAAGATCTCAGGCAACTCAACTTCCTCAAAGGGAATAGCCGCTCTGGCCCAGTTATCTTCAACAGTGTTTAGAAAGTCCGGAGTCAGCGCTGCATGGAAATCTGTTATTCGACTGTTCACGCCGCTAGTCGCAAGTTCTTTGTGCCAGCGCTGCGCGGTACATCGGTAAATTTCAGCAGCTTGGGGGTTAGCCGCATTCCAGCCGGAAGAGAAATAACCGTGGAAATGTAGAGACTCGGCGTCACCGAACTCATCGTCGACCAGTACCACCGAGTACTCTGGTATCAGCTCTCTCATCAGGGTTACCCCCTGAATACCACCTCCTAGGATCAGTACATCAACGGGAATTTCCTGTGACATAGGATGGCCTGCTTAATGGTTTGGCATGATTGGAGTAGTTGTCAGCCCTAGTTGCCGCAATGAATTTGCGACGATGCCGGAAAAACAACCTCAATCTATCTCGTTTGCTACTTGCTTGTTGCTGTTTTTTTATTCAACTATTTTCAATTTCCGGAGATTTGGGGCGCCGTAACCTCGCGAGAAGAGCCACCAAAATGCAAGAACATAAGACAAAAACCCACCCACGATACAAAGAAGGTACCAAAACCAGATTGGAAACTCATAGCCCAGTTTATGTAGAACGGAAAACGGCATGTAAATCGGAAGGTTGATAAGAATTGCTCTCCAGCTAACCGCCCATGTCAATGTAACTACGGCCGATAGTGATGGCGTTTTGCTCACTGTTGCTCCCTTGCTACTCCGCTAATGAATAGGCAGTTAGTCAAGATTGCCTTTTTTGTCAATCGATTGGCCTAAATTCAGCGGGCAGTGCTGGCCATTCTTGAAGTTATTGTGAAGCTTTGCTCCAAACGGACAATTGATTAATCCGTTCCAGCTTACCTCCCGTAAAGAGTTGGCCATCGCACAATTGGTACGGTGGAAAGTAATTCAATCCAATGACAAGGAAATGTGAATATGAAGGGTTTGGTAAAAGGTTTGGGGGTTCTTCTATTGGCTTTTGGAGGGCACCTCTCTTGGGCTGATAATGAATCTGAGCTTGAGACGGTCCCCTACGTGGACGTTTATCAGTACATTGGCAAGTGGTATGAAATAGCCCGACTGCCACAGATCTTCCAGCCTGCCTGTACAGCAGTCACGGCAGACTACGGTCTCAACGATGATGGCACACTCAGTGTTTTCAACTTTTGCCGAATCCTACACCCAAAGTACGGTTTTCCCATCAGCGTGCAAGGTACCGCTACCCCTCTAGATGATACGAATAGCAAACTTGCGGTTTCATTCTTCGATGGGAAAACCAATGGTAACTACTGGGTTCTAGAGCTAGACCCAGCATATCAATGGTCCCTCGTGGGCGACCCCGATCGCAGCAGCCTTTATCTTCTAAGTCGAACTCCACAACTGGATGAGGCCATTGTAGATGAGCTGCTTGAATTGGCTGTCACTAAGCACGGTTACAATATCGACCACATCATAATGACCAAGCAGCTACCAAATTAACCCAATGAACCAAAGGCGAGCGGAGCTTTTGCTTCACTCGCCCCCTGAAAGTTAGAATTTACATTAAGTTTTTACAAATACATATATATCAATGAGTTATGCCTATTTATTAATGTACTTTCTAGATTAACTGTGTCCTTTCACACCACATTTGCAGGCCATAGCGTCTTCTATTACTCACCGTCATTTCTCACAATCACATAACCATTTCTCTCTCCCGCAGCCTCTTGGCCACTCTCGTGAAAAAGGTCATCTAAATATCTGGGACAGCTGTGATAGCAGAAACATGAGGAATCTGTACCCACGATATCTGCAGAATGCAAAATCACCGGCAACTCCGCCAAAAGATATCTCACTGCTATTGAAACCATCTCGACAGTAACTTCTTCTTCTGCAAGATGGTGCTCCAGCACCCATCTACTAGCCTCCAAGCAACCCTCGCGGAAACCATCATTCAAGTGAAACTCCTGCTCAAACTGATAGAGCCAGCGAGAATAGAGCTCAGACTGTTTCAACCACTCGGAGTCAACCAATTCACTGTCTATAGCACACGAGCCCGAAGCGCGATAGACCTTGTTATGCAGATAGTGGCACTGTCGTCGAGCTCTTTTTCTCGCCTTCTCTTCCTCATAGCCAAGTGCGATCTGTGTATATTCAGCAGCATTATCGGGAATAAAAAACATGACTCGCTTAAAGTGACTTTGCGCCCACTTTGCAAGCCGAGCAATCTGCCCCTCGGAAAAGTAGCTGTTGAAAGGACTTATACCTATTACCGCTAGGTCAGCCATCTCATAGATTTCTTGTGAACGCGACGTTGCAAATTCAACCTTCATCCTACAACTCCATGGAACAGCACTAGGGAGCCAGTAGATCGATTCAGTGCAACATTTTTACCGGGAATAATGAGCAGTATTAAGCAGAAAAGGTTGACCTGAACCGCAATTAACTCTCGCCTAGATGCTTACCTTCAATATCAATACATATGTCTTAGATATAAATAATCGGTAACCAATCCCATTAATTGAGCCCTCGGGCGTGACCGTTAAGCCACGTTGAAGCAGTATGCATTTAAAAGGCCTCTGAACTAATTCAGAATGACTCTGCGGGACTTGAGGATTGCCGCTGCTTGGCACCGCTCGCCGTAAAAGAAAATTCGGCCTTAGGGGCCCTTCCGGTAAGTCTTTTAGAGCAGTTCACTTAGAGCAGTTCACTCTGTGTTGCGATTTCATTCTGAGGGCTAGATATCCTTGCGAAGCCGCACTTTCACCCGAACCACTCAGAACGCTAGAGACATCCCGGAACTGTTTAGGGGCTCTTAAAACAGCGGGCGTATCAACTCAATTCCTTTTCTTTTTAGCGGTATCCATTTTCCCGGCACTCAATCACTCTATACTCGACTACCTGGTCAAAGATGCTCTTCCGGCGTAAAAATCATCAAAACCGAGCCGTGCCAACCGCCTCCATTTGAGACCAAATGCCCTAAATAATGGATAGTAGGAAACTCTATTTTGCTAAATGTGCCTAATGTGGAAAAGATCCATCTCTGATTGGAGGTATTTCATGCCCTTCGGAGCTTTCAGCCTTTATACTTGTCCTAAGCTATAGGTCGCTAAGCCATAAAGGCTGGTCGCCTATGAAGTAGGACGTATAAAGAGACTCCCTATGCTTACCAATCGGATCGCCGCTCTATTTTCCGGCTTCTTGGTCATTGGCCTGCTTTCCACAACCGCTCTGGCAGAGACCGAGCCTCTGGCACCTGAAAAGGACCAGGGCAGTACTGCCAGGGAGATTGTCGGCAAGCTAGAAATGCTGCACTACAACAAAATCAAGGTCGGAGACGAAATGTCGGAAGACCTTTGGGACGAGTACATTGATGCTCTAGATCCCACCAAAAGCTACTTCCTCGCCTCAGACATCAATGAGTTCCGCGAGTGGCAAACCAAGCTGGATGACCAGTTACGCGCTGGCGATGTCAAAGCAGGCTTTGAGATTTATAACCGTTTCCGCCTGCGTATGGGCGATCGGTTGGACAATATCCTATCCCAGCTCGAAAAAGGCTTGCCCGCTTTCGATTTCGATCGCGATGAATCCCTCGAACTCGACCGTGAGGAGAGTCAGTGGCCTACCTCCATCAGTGATGCCGATGATCTTTGGCGTAAGCGCCTGAAGAGCAGCGTCTTAAACCTGAGGCTCACAGGTAAAGAGGATGAGGATATTCGCGATTTGCTGGAACGCCGCTATAAAGGTCAAAAGAAGCGCCTTGAGCAGCAAAACAGCAATGACGTATTCGAGCTCTATATGAACTCATTGACTCGCCTCTATGATCCCCACAGCAACTATCTGTCCCCACGCTCCCTGGAAAACTTCAACATGAGCATGTCGTTGTCTCTGGAGGGCATCGGTGCCGTGCTGCAAGGGGATGAGGAATACACCAAGGTTGCCCGATTGGTAGCGGGTGGTCCTGCTGACCGCACCGGTAAGATCAAGCCTAACGACAAGATTGTAGGGGTCGGCCAGGATAAAGATGGTGAAATGGTCGATGTCGTCGGCTGGCGGCTGGATGACGTGGTGGATCTAATCCGCGGTAAGGCCGGCACCTTCGTGCGCCTGGAAACTATTCCCACCGGCGGCGACGGCACGCACAAGACCATCCTGATCAAGCGCAGTAAAGTGAAGCTAGAAGATCAGGCTGCCAAGAAGGCCGTATTCGAATTTTCAGATGGTAAGAAGAGCTACAAGATCGGTGTAATCAACTTGCCGACCTTCTATATAGACTTTGACGCCTACCGTCGCCGCGACCCCAATTACAAGAGTACTACCCGCGATGTGGCTAGATTGCTCAGCGAACTGAAAGAGGAAAAGGTAGACGGTATCATTCTGGATCTACGCAACAATGGCGGCGGCTCCCTACAGGAAGCCACCATGTTGACCGACCTGTTTATCGATCAGGGTCCAGTAGTCCAAATCCGCCACGCTAATGAGCAGATTTCACGGCACAACCGCTCCCGCTCTCGCGCAATGTATCGCGGCCCGCTGATGGTATTGATTAACCGCCTCTCGGCATCAGCTTCCGAGATCTTCGCCGGCGCCATCCAGGACTACAACCGCGGCTTGGTTGTTGGCAATCAATCTTTTGGTAAAGGCACCGTGCAAACTATGGCGCCCCTGAAAGAAGGCCAGTTAAAAATTACCCAGTCCAAGTTCTACCGCGTATCTGGTGATAGCACCCAGCACGCGGGCGTGAAACCCGATATCCCCATGCCGCAACTTATTGATGCGGAGAGTGTTGGTGAAAGCGCTTACGATACCGCCCTGCCCTGGGACCGTATCCACGCCGTACCACACGCCAAGTACTTTAATCTGAAGACTCTGATTCCTAATCTGCTCACTAAGCACAATAAGCGCACAGCATCAGATCCGGACTTCATATTCCTGCGCGATCAATTCAAGTTTGAGAGCGAACGCGCCGACAGAAAGCATCTCTCCCTTAATGAGGTAATGCGAGAGCAAGAACGTGAAAACGTGAACCAGCGCCTGCTCTCCATGGAGAACCGCCGTCGCGAAGCAAAAGGGCTTGAACCCTACAAGGATTTCGAGGCTTATGAAGAGAGTGAGTCTGAAGAAGTGGCAACTATTGGTGGCCCTGTGGAAATCAAATTGGAAAAAGATCCAATCTTGAACGAAGCGGGCTATATAATGGCGGACTTTATTGGACTGGCTGACAAAGCCAGCAAGGCACCGCCGCAAGTCGCCAATTTCTAAAGATGTGATGCCCTTTGGGTGTGCCAGGCACACCCATGCGCACAGTAAACAATTAGGTCGGGCTTGCCCGACCTTTTTCATTTGGGGGAAGAAATGAAAGTCGTTTCCTTTAACGTCAACAGTATTCGCACTCGCCTGCACCAAATGCAGGCTCTGGTAGATAGCCATCAACCCGATATCATTGGTCTTCAGGAAACCAAGGTTACCGATGAAGACTTTCCTGTAGATGCCATTCGCGACCTGGGTTACGAGCTAATCTATTTTGGCCAAAAAACACACTACGGTGTTGCCCTGCTCTCACGCCTACCATTTATCGATCGCGAATATGGCTTTCCTACCGACGACGATAACGCCCAGCGCCGTATGGTCATGGGAAAGTTCGATATTGGCGGCAGTAAACCTCTCACCGTCATCAACGGCTACTTTCCCCAGGGCGAGAATCGTGAACACCCAGTAAAATTCCCGGCAAAGCAAAAGTACTACGCTGACCTCGATACCTATCTACAAACCACCTGCGATCCCGAAGCCCCGGTGCTGGTTATTGGCGACATGAACATCTCTCCGAGTGATCAAGATATCGGTATCGGCGAGCCCAATCGCAAGCGCTGGCTGCGCGACGGCAAGTGCAGCTTCCTTCCAGAAGAGCGCGAATGGCTGCAGAAAATTGAGGCCTGGGGCTTGGCGGATACTTTCCGTGCGATGAATCCTGATACAGATGATGTATTTAGCTGGTTTGACTATCGCAGTAAGGGTTTTGACCGCGAGCCCAAGCGTGGGCTGCGGATCGACTTGATTATGGCTACAAGCCCTCTGATGGAACATTGTGTGGCCACAGGGGTCGATTATGATATACGCGCTATGGAGCGCCCCTCAGACCATGCGCCGGTCTGGGCAGAGTTCAAGCTCTAAACATTTATAGTGAATAACCGGGACCTGCTCCCGGTTTTTTTGGTCCTTTGAATATTCGTTTTTCCATATATAATGCGGACTAAGTCGGACGGTATACCGTTCGGGAGCAATTTATGAAGAGGCAGATTTTGTTTGTCTGCTCGGGGAATTCGGCTCGTTCATTAATAGCTGAGGCTTTACTGCGTAACTATGGGGGAGAGTTCTTCGAGGTTTCAAGTGCAGGGACAGACCCCACCCCGGTGGACGTTCGTGCCATCAAGGCTCTCCAACGTTTTGGTATCCCGATCAAAGGGCTCTTTTCCAAGAGTTTACAAGAAGTAGCTGACCGGGATTTTGATTTAGTCATTACCTTATGTGATAAAAGCCACAATGAATATGTGCCTGCCGCTGGGCACGGAAAATTGATCTCATGGAATTTTGAAGACCCTGCCAGTCGGCATTGCTTCAAACCCTTTTACACAACGGTGTTGGAACTGAGTACCCGCATCAAACTTTTTGTACTGGTGTATAACAAGGCCGCTAAAGCGGCATAAACAAGATTTGGGGTAAGCCTTGAACCCAGTTCAGTTCTACAAGTGCCTGGCAGACGATACCCGCCTGCGTACGCTTCTACTGATCGCCCACGAGGGAGAACTTTGCGTGTGCGAGCTCACTGCTGCTATGGGTTTGAGTCAACCCAAAATATCTCGGCACTTAGCCCTACTCCGCGGCGCTGATTTATTGCGGGACCGCCGCCAGGGACAGTGGATCTTTTAC
Source organism: Microbulbifer mixtoriginis (SeqCode) (assembly GCF_052467235.1). Taxonomy (NCBI): domain Bacteria; kingdom Pseudomonadati; phylum Pseudomonadota; class Gammaproteobacteria; order Cellvibrionales; family Microbulbiferaceae; genus Microbulbifer; species Microbulbifer mixtoriginis (SeqCode). The sequence continues at coordinate 4,661,692 of NZ_CP174305.1, forward strand.
CGCATCAACCCTGAACTGGGCAACTGGGCCAAATCGATCCTTCAAGACACTTTGCAGGCAAATCAGCACTTTATTGCCGAAGATCTTCGCAACTTGATCCTAATGGGAGATAGGCCCCAAAGAGCTAGCCTATGCTGCTAAGTCACGGCAGTAGGTATTTTGCTGGCAAGTAATATCACTAAGTCGCTGAAAAAATTTACCTGGACATATGCGATTTTTCATATGTTCAGATTACTCAGGAGTTACAACATGGCTATCAAAGTCGGAATCAATGGATTTGGTCGTATCGGTCGGCTTGTGCTGCGCGCAGCCTGGGACTGGCCAGAATTGGAGTTTGTGCAAATCAATGACCCCGCTGGAGATGCTTCCACCCTTGCGCATTTACTGAATTTTGATTCGGTACACGGGCGTTGGCAGCATTATGCAGAAGCTAAGGACAACACAATTACGGTTGCTGGCCAGGAAATAAGTTGTAACCATAATCTCGCCATTGCCGACACAGACTGGAGTGCTTGCGACCTAGTTATTGAAGCCTCTGGGAAAATGAAGACTAGCGCGCAATTGGAGGGCTATTTAAAGCAGGGGGTAAAGCGTGTACTGGTTTCGGCCCCCGTCAAAGAAGACGGGGTCCCAAATATTGTTTTGGGGGTGAATCAGCATATTTATGATCCAGCCAAGCATCAAATTGTTACTGCAGCCTCCTGCACCACGAACTGTTTGGCCCCGGTGGTAAAAGTGATACATGAAAAACTGGGCATCAAGCATGGCTCTATCACTACTATCCACGATATCACTAATACCCAGACAATCCTTGATGCGCCCCATTCAGATCTGCGCCGCGCAAGGGCCTGTGGAGCCAGTCTGATACCCACTACTACCGGCTCAGCCACAGCAATCACCGCCATCTTCCCGGAGTTGACTGGCAAGCTAAACGGCCATGCCGTACGAGTCCCGCTGGCCAATGCCTCCCTGACGGATTGTGTTTTCGAAGTAGAACGGGAAACAACTGTGGATGAAGTTAATAACCTACTGAAAACCGCAGCAGAGGGCGAGCTGAAAAATATTCTCGGTTATGAGGAACGTCCTCTGGTATCTGTGGATTACAAAACCGACCCACGTTCCAGCATTGTTGATGCACTGTCCACCATGGTGGTCAATGGCACTCAAGTGAAAATTTATACCTGGTATGACAACGAGTGGGGCTATGCCAACCGTACTGCAGAGCTGGCTCGCCTGATTGGATAAGCCAATGTCTTAGATCCCACCAATAAAAAACTGATAAATACCCGCGGGGCTGGCCTGATCTTCAGGCCAGGAGCCCCTAGTAGTTAGAGCCAAAACCCATGCAGTTTTTCTCCACCCTTTCGCCCTCGGTACGCCAATATTTATTGGTGACTGGTAACTATTGGTCTTTTACTCTAACCGATGGCGCACTGCGCATGCTGGTGCTTCTGCATTTCCATACCCTCGGGTACACCCCTCTCGAAATAGCCCTACTGTTTCTTTTCTATGAGTTTTTTGGAGTGGTCACCAATTTGGTGGGCGGATGGCTCGGTGCCCGGCTAGGCCTTAATCGCACCATGAATATTGGTCTGATATTACAGGTTTGTGCTTTAGCTCTGTTATTGGTCCCTTCTACCTATCTCAGTGTGCCTTTGGTTATGGCCGCTCAGGGAATATCTGGCATAGCCAAAGACCTAAACAAGATGAGCGCGAAAAGCTCAATCAAGCTTTTACTACCTGACGACAATACCCAAGGAACTCTTTATCGCTGGATTGCACTACTGACTGGCTCCAAGAATGCCCTGAAAGGCATTGGGTTCTTTATGGGCGGAGGCCTATTGGCATTACTGGAATTTCGTGGGGCTATATTCGCAATGGCAGTCGCTCTCGCCTCAGTACTGCTATTGAGTAAGAAATTTTTACGAAAAGACTTGGGTAAAGCAAAGGTGAAAGCCCGCTTTCAAGATGTATTTTCTAAGAGTCGCCCGGTGAATATCCTTGCGGCTGCAAGACTGTTCCTATTTGCATCTCGTGATGTTTGGTTTGTAATCGCCCTGCCCGTTTTCCTGGCGAGCCAATTCGACTGGGGCCACTGGCAAGTCGGTGCATTCCTAGCCTGCTGGATCATCGGTTATGGCGCAGCACAAGCCTTTGCCCCAAGGATCACTGGAAGTTTTTCTTCGGCACTGCCTGATGGGCGAACCGCCCTATTGTGGGGCTGCGCATTAACTCTGATACCTGCGCTGATTGCCTTCTCACTCTATATCGGCTTCCACTCTCAACTCAGCATTTTGTTGGGCCTCATGGTATTCGCTGTGTTATTTGCAGTGAACTCTTCTGTGCACAGCTACTTGATCGTCGCTTATGCCAGAGAAGATGGCGTTTCTATGGATGTGGGGTTTTACTACATGGCAAACGCTCTGGGCCGCCTTACCGGAACTATGTTGTCGGGCTGGATTTTCCAGATTGCCGGTTTACAAGCTTGCCTGCTGGTATCCACGTGCTTGCTGTTTTTGGCAACCTTCATTTCGCTTGCATTGCCAAAACACAACGAAGAAGACAACCCGATGATCAATGCAGTAACTTAATCAGATAGCTGATTAGAGGCTTTCAATTGAAAGTATGAACAATGGTTCCACCCTCGCTATGGGGTGGAATTCCCCGGGGGGATCACAGCCAACCAACAACAAGAGAGCTCCGGACCACAATATCCAAGATAAACGACTACACATAAGCTACCACTTAGGACCCGCAGTAAACGACCATACCGGTTATTACCCAGACTCCAAACTATCAGGCCATCTCTATGGATGGGTACATTGTTATGGGCAGAAGATTAGAAAACCGAGCGCCAAACTTCTATGCCAAATTGGCATCAAATTCTGCCAATACACCTGGGTAAAATCTTGACGGGGTTATATATGCAAATTACTCAGTACAATAAACATTCAGGTTTCCTTAGAAGGATCTCCAAAATTTATATAAACATCAATTGCGGGAACGGCACTGAAATCTGGCGCCAATACTAGTCTCAAAACTCTGTCAGGTGCGGAGAACTTTTTAGCTCAATAGCGCTTACATAGGTATGAAAGACCAAGGTTATCAGCCCCCTGTAACTTTCAGATACTGGACTTAATCGCCAGTAAAGCCTTTTATATCTTTGAGGATGCGATTAGGTAAAGTAATTTCCTCACTAGAGTCATAAATAAAACCTTAATGCAGGCACAACTGATTTTCAAAAATACATTCCTGGTCTCTGCAACATTATCAAGGGTCAAACAGAGCACTCCGGCTTTATGGTTTTCGACCAACGAACACATAGTAGAGCCATTTAAATCACGGGCAAGGTAAATGACTTTATAAGAGTACTTGTTTCACTGATTACCCGTAGTCATCCTAATCAGTGTACGGTCTTTCTTTATAAAGTGATGATAAAGGGCTGCCAAGAAGTGTCCCAAAATAAGTAACCAGATAAGCCATTCACCCAGCACTTCCTTATGAATGAAATCGATAGGTTCCTCGAACTGTTTGAAGGTCAAGCCCATTTTATTCTGAACAAGGTGGGCAAAAAGGGAAGTGTCAGCAAACTGAGGGATTTCAAACAGGAAAAAGTACTCAGTATTCACCCCAGTTCCTAGGTATCCGGTTAATGGTGCTAGTATCATGACTACATATAACAGAAAATGGCCTGTATGCGCGGCAAAGTGCTCTAGCCTGGAGCCAGGTTCCAGTTTCGGAGTGGGGTTAGTCAAACGCCAAAATATCCGTAACAGTACAAAAGCACCAATCGTTATGCCAATAGACAAGTGCAGCTGTAAGGCAATCCAGTTTGCTGGGGTATCCTCTTCAGTAAACCATTGGAGGTAATAGACACTGACGTAAGATCCTAGAATTAAGAATGCTATTATCCAATGAAGCCACTTAGCAACTGCCCCATATTCATAGATAGTATTTCGGGCGCCCATAGAATGCCTTCTTTATAAATTGTGCAGCCTAAAACACTATAACCCTAAAGCTGGCCAGGGGCCTTATAATACAGCTTCAATCATGAATACTTAGGGGGGTGTGGGCGCCTTTTCTCTGCCCCCCTATAGATCACAGCACTTTGAGTAGAGGATTTCGATTCATAAAAACCTAAAGAATTAAATTGCGTAAAAAATCATATTGATGCCTGCAGTGACTTTCTTATTCCTGCAAAAAAGAACAATACGCCTATTGTTTGAACCATATGATAAAGACTATTGTGGTTAAACGTCCAAATAAACGTAAACTCCAGAGCCGTTCTGACTTGCAATACCACAGCTAGGAGAGAAATAAACCCGCCAACAACCATATACCAAGCCCCAGGTAAACGCCCCCTAACCCCCATCCATGTATAACCAATAACAACAGGAATCATCACTAACGCTTGATAACCCACAAATACTATGAAACCATCAATTCTAGATACTGCAATGAAATAAAATATCAGGCCAATTAAAAATATGTAGGGCAATAATTTTCTCGATATTCGCTCACCGGCAAGATCACCAATAATAGCGAGTGTAAACGACACCAGAAAAAGACCGAGGAAAAAAAATAAAATATGCCACATGAATATTCTTTCAGGCCCGGCAATCTGAAAGCCATGAATTACCGAACCCAATAGGCCAACGATAAACATCACCCCAAAGAAACAAATCCAGCAATTTCTCTTCCAGCCGGACTTGAATTCCGGTCTAATAAAATAAAGAAATATAAACAACGCCAATACAGCCAATACCAAGTCTGTTATTGCCGAAACTTGTTCAGTAGGTACATCTGTTAATTTAAGCACCTATTTCACATCCCTTCAACGCAGCATATTTATATGGAAAATATCACTCAATATCGCATCACCTATTAAACCGTAAAAGCCACCCATAACAGCAATGGCAACACTAGCCGACACCGAACGACCAGCCTCATTACAACCAATACCAAAGCGCCAGGGTTAAATTAATCATCATCATGATAAAGTCCATAATAAATATAAACTTCATCACACCTTTCACTTTCCAAGGCCCACCCCCTTTTCGGTTCTTTAGCGCGACTGGCAAGTTATAAATAAACTGAGAACCATGTGTAACAGAAAAAACAAAAAGCAATATAGATCTTTGAATATCCCCAGAAAAGGAGGCGTGATTAACCAATAAAAGAATACTCATTAGCGCCAATGAAAAATTAAACCCGCCTAGAAATTTACCTGACTCAGCCAGTATTCCAAAGACAGGGGTATCCCTATGCTCTCTAGGAACAACCAGCTTGGCAAAAATCTTTCCCCGCAAGGAGAAAACATTGAAACCCATTAAAAACCAAATAGTATTTAGCACTAAAACCAGCTCAAAGATCACGTCACTCTCCAAATTTATTATAATAATTACTTGTGATTACATACGGTTATATACAGTACAGCGTCATCTATTTAGAACCATGTAAAGATGTTTTTTCAGGAGTTACTTAATACAGGCCAGCGCTCCACGATCTCCCCTTTGTCATACACAGCTATATCCCCAAACTGAAGAAATACAGACTCACTTTGAGTTGGTCGCAGGAAAACCCAGTCATCCTCTTGTAGGACAACCTGATTGGAAGCATTGAGCATTTCCTGATTTGTAGAGCGTCCATAAATAGGATTGATCGAAAGACCTTCTGGAGATTCGGGCAGCGCCTTCCAATACCCCCCAGAGATAAAGAATGTCTGCTCGCGATTTGGGTTTAACCAGCGCATCGTACCCGTTAGTTTCTCCAAACCAGGAATTTGTGTCTGCGGTAACTTCTTCAATACTGGGCTGGCGATAAATGCAGCCGCCTTGTGATCACTGAGAGTGGGGATATCAAAATCTATAGGTTTAACAAGACAGGAACCTGCCGACAGCTCATTACAGGGTGCACTATCTGAGCGTGATTTATAAAGCTGGTAAGTCGGGCTGCCGGCGCCATTCAACGTCAACCTTTTAGGATACTGGTCACCCAACAATTGTTTAGCTTGCTCAAGCCTCTGAGTATAAATCTCCAAACCGCGATCAATGGCCTTCTCTGGGCCACCTAAAATACCCGGCATCTTAGCCGCATGGGCGTCATAGCCCATAAATCCCGACAGAGTAAGCAGTGGTTCTGCCTTAATAATATTGAGCATTTCAGTAAGGTCACGAGCATCGCTGACTCCACCGCGGTGCAACCCCACATCCAACTCGATATTGATTTGTAACCTTTGCTCAAGGCTACCGGCTAGTGCCGCATACTGTTGTAGCCGCCGAGGGCTATCAATCAGCCACTGAAGTTGTGTTCTAGGGTCAAATCCACTGGTTGTTGGGCGGCTATAAAAGCTCTTGGCCGCAGCAATCGGAAGAGGCTTACCCAGCAAAATATCTGCCTGTGGTTGTGACTGCGCCAACTGTTGCAAAAAAGGTAGATGGAAAACCATATACCGCTGCGTACCAGTCTGTTTGGCAACCGCCTCCAGTAACCCCAGAGCTGGTAACGATTTGGCAACAACTCGATAGTCAAAGTGCCCATTTAGATGCCCAGAAAGTACAGTCGCATTGGCTCTCAGGCGGTTTAAATCCACTACCATTGTGGGACCAGAGAAACCTGCGGAATCCAGAGCCTTAGAGAGACTTTGAAAATAGTTAGTGTGCCCCCCCTTCCCCAAAGCTTTAGGCCTTAACAAAGGAAATGCGGCCGCAACCCCCAATGCCGCTCCGCCCAGTAAAAATTTTCTCCGCGTTTTCTGCACAGCTCGCTCCCCTAGTCTCTCTTCAGCCCTGAGATGAATAAGGGCCCTATCAACCAATTAGTTTTTTCAGGTACGGGTTTAAAAATTTTCCTTTAGGGTCAAGTTCACGTCTTACCTCAAGAAAATCCTGCCAGCGGGGGTACAAACCAGCCAGGTCCTGCCGATGCAAGGTATTAAGTTTCCCCCAGTGCGGTCTGCCACCATGCTTGCGCATAATGGGTTCCAGTGCCTTAAAAAGGGGCTGGTAATCCTCCTCAAAGTAACGGTGTACCGCAATAGATACGGAATCCTGCTGGTAGAAGGGGCTCAACCAAATATCATCCCCCTTTACAAAGCGCACTTCGATAGGAAAGAACACATTAAGATTGTTCTCTTCGATTGTACGGCGTAGCTCCTCAAAAGCGGCCAGTCCGGCTTCCCTGGGAAGGTGGTATTCCATCTCATTGAAGCGAACATTTCGCTCACTGGCGTAGTTTCGCCAAGAGGACTCCACAACCACCTCCTTTTCAATATCCTCCATTGCAGACTGTAAGGCGTATTTCCGTAATCTGGGCGACCAGCCAAGCCAGTCTCGAACAGTTTTAAGGGTCATTACAGCTTCGTTAGTATCTTCACGCGCGGTGGTAAAGATCTCTTCATCGGTTAATTGGTGCGTATCAGCCATACACATTCCGGAGAAAGGAATATAGTAAAACTCGAAATTGCGATTTGACTCCGCCAGTGTCTCCGCCTGCTCAAGCACCTCCCCCATGGGAGCCACCCAGGATTCTCGCCGAAGTTTGTAACTGGACTGGTTCTGCATACGCACCTTGGTCACTAACCCCAGACTACCCAAGGAAACTTTGGCTGCTATGAAAGTCTCTGGGTTTTGCTCTGCATCGCACCACAGAGTGCTGCCATCTGCCGTAACTAGCTCCAATCCCGTTACATAGCTGGACATACAACCTAAACCGGCCCCAGTGCCATGAGTGGCAGTGGCCAGGCATCCGCCGAGAGTTTGCTCATCAATATCCGGCTGATTAATCAAGGCTTGACCAATATCTTCAAGCGGCTGGCCAAGATCGGCTATACGTGTACCCGCGTAAATCGTAGCCTGGGTGGTTTCGCTACTATGATCGGCCACACCGCTAATGCGCCCGAGCGAGAGAATGGTGTCATCGGTGGGCACCAAGGCCGTGAAGGAGTGCCCAGCCCCCACAGCTCTAACAGTACCTCTAGCATCAGCTACACGTTGCTGTAGTTCGGCGATTGTCTTTGGTGCCAGACGTTCACTGGGCAGGCAGTCTTGCGAACCAGACCAGTTGCGCCAGCGGATACCCTTACGCTTTACTGGGTCACTCGCCTGTACCAAGGTGCGTGCCATAGAGGAGATTGGAGTAGCAGCGATAGCTGTAGAACCAGCGGCAATAGTTGTAATAAAGCGGCGACGTGACTGCTGCATAATCCCTTACTCCGCAGAGGCCATAAAGGCAATTAACTGTTCAAACTGCTCCGGTGAGCACTCGAAACAAAGACCCAGTGGCGGCATCCCCTGGAAACCATTAATCGCGTTTTCAACCAATACATCCATTCCCTTGTCGAGACGCGGTTCCCAGCCGGCAATGTCCCCAGTGAGTGGCGCAGCGCTGACCCCAGTGCTGTGACAGCTGCGACAGGTTCGCTGATAGATTTCAGCAATTTCTGGATCAGCGGGCGCCAAAGTCAGCGCTTGTTGGGCTAAGGCCAAACGGTTTTTAGGGCTACTGTCGCTGGATTCCGAGCAACCACTCGTCAGTAAAGCCACAATAAGGGGGGCGCAGAAGAGCCTAAGGCTCCGGTGAGGTCCTACCAGTTCCATGTATGTACACCTACTACATTATTGTTAATATTTCCCAGGCTCTGGAGCCTGAGGTGGGCGTTGTGTACTTAAACTGCAACCATTGTTAATCAGGCTGGCAGCTAAGACAACAAGCGGAACTGCTCAGTCTATTATTGATTTTAAAATTTACTAATCCTGTATCCACTCATATCACCAATCCTTTATTATTCCGGCAATTGCTTTCTAGTACGCTTGCCCAACCTTTTATTTTGGCCATAGCCCGTTAAAGCTCTTTCTATCTTACTTATTGATGAAATGACAATTAGTATCTATTACTGAAGTCTTTTATCCGTCCGGTAGGCGCCAAATAAAATCGCTTAAATATTGCTAGTAATATTTGTCAATTAAGGAGGCCTCATAATTAATTAAAAATCGTTCCCCTTATCACGCACAACCAAAAGACCGATATCCGAGATACACCATTGATAGAACAATAAAATCGGACAATTTAAATAACGGATAACAATAAATGAAAAACAAACTATTAAGATCAGCTCTTATCGTAGGAAGCCTGGGCCTAAGCGCTTCTGCTTCAGCAATAACTTTGTCAGAAATATGGGATATTCTGGTTAGTTCCAGCACTCAGGTAGGTTTTACCGGCACTGTGGGCAATCAAGCCTATAGCAGGCCGGGAAGCTTGGCTGGGCAAAGTGGCCAAATTAGAGTAATGGCAGCCAACATAAAGGGCTTTCCTGAAGGTTTACAGGGTATTTCTGATGGCCAGGCATCTCTATTTTCATCCACCTATATTGCTGGGCAGGCCTACGATATTGTCGGACTCCAGGAAAACTGGGTCAGAAATTACGCGGTGATGTCTCCCCTTAGCCAAACAGAATATCCTTATCGAAGTGATCATTTCCAGGGCGGGGTCTTCAGTTTTGGCGATGGTTTAAGCACTATCAGCAAACACCCTATTAATGGAAGGCAGCTGCATGTTGAGTATTCAAGCTGTAAGGGTACCTACTCAGACTTCATCGCAAACGGCTCAAGTCCCGATTGTGAGACGGAAAAAGGCTTCACCTTCACTGAAGTTCAGCTAGCCAAGGACCTAAAAGTACACTTTTACAATACTCACATGGACACCAGTAACGGCCAGGAGAAAACAGGCCAGTTCAACCAGCTCAAACATTTTATTCAACAAAATTCGGCCGGATATCCAGTGATTGTAATGGGTGACTTTAATGCATGGATTGACAACGGCGGCTGGCAGCCAGGACCTAATCAGTCGGAGTTGGGGCGCTGGGCTTCCGAGTTGGGCTTAACCTGGTCCTGTAGCCAGGTAAGTTATGCCGCAGGTAATACGAATATTAACGATGTAAAGGGCCCCTGTAAGGGTGTTGACCATATTGCTTTTCGCGGCAACTCGCAAATTAGCTTCTTTACCAACCGGTATGATGAAGTCCACCAGAGCATCAGTGATCACAACCCCATTACGGCAACATTAAGTTGGACCAATCACGCTGCCGCCTATTCATCCACTTATGCGAGGGCACATACAGCCTCCCTGCTTAATACCCACCACAACACACGCATTCAGGCTGTCTACGGTGGTAACGATGAGGCAAAAAATATGCCTGCTGCGGCTGCAGAATGGGAGACTTTTACTCTTGCGCTGGAGCAAAAAGGGAACACCCAGCAGTGGGTGGATCACCGCTGTATTCAGAGTGGTGACACGGTTTCACTGCGCGCCCATAACGGTCATTACTTACGTGCCACTCCACATAACAACCATAATGTCGATGTAAGAGCCAGTGTGCTTTTAGGCTGGGAGAAATTTGTCCTTTACAACCATTCCAACGGATGGGCCTGTTTGAATCAAAATGACAAAATCACTTTGAAAACAGCCCACGGAAAATATGTGATGGCGGACGCAAATCGTAACCTGTCCGCTTCAGATAATCAGTTAGCCTGGGAGTTCTTCAAGGTTGAGCTTGGGAGATAGCATGTCTTCAATTACTTCCAAACAGTTGCTTTTGCGCTCACATGCTCAAGGAGAAGTAGCTCTAAACTAATGTCCAGTTTTTAGGAGCAATTCGGGCTTGGACGGGCACTTTAATTGTCAAAAGAGCTCGAATTGCATTATTTAGAATCTACCATCCTTAAGCCGGTGTTTAGGAAAACTCCTTCACTCAATGAGCGATGGATGCTAGTTTCCCTTATCTCGTGGAGGCTAACACCACAATAAAACCACTAGATTAATTATCGATCGACCATCTTCAATGATCTTCCACCCAAAACTTTGTTAAGTACGGCAGCTAAGCGCACACCACCTTGCTGTAGACGCATTTCTAAGGAATCCCTGCAGCGCAAGAAGTACTTTTCCCCCAATTGAGTTTCATTGGTATATGCCAGTTTATGAGCCAACTGATGGGACTCCTTTGCCCAGTCTATTGCATCTGTAGACTGCCAAAGCTGGCTCTGGACTGCACCAATTTTTTCTGTCTGTTCTTTTGCATAACCCTGCCAATCGGTAACCACTCTTGAGACAAGATGGATATCCCAAAGAGCGTGTAAATTGGTCTCCTCTCCATAAAAGTGCACGAATACATCGTTGCCACCACGATCCGAATAAAGACCTGTGTGTAGCGGCTGATGAAGATCCCCTACAAAGTGCGCAATAAACATTAAGGCCTCGGCACGCTCTGTCCCTGACCGGGTGCGATCTGCAAGAACTTCTTCAAACTGCTGAATGGCTTTGACAATACATCCTGTTGGAGGGCAATCCCTCTCCGCGTCATAGCGGTTCCAGTCCCGAGATAGATTGATATAGTGCATGGGCGCTGCCCAATTATATTGCTCGTTGGAACGAATACGATCCGCCCAGGTGGCTGACTCTGCCAGATGTGGTTCCCCAACCTCATCAAGTAACAATTCAACTTCTGCGGCTACATTAGGTGCCAAATAATGCCAAGCGATTTCTCCAACCACTCTATGGCCATCATCTCCCCAAGCATGGGTTTTTAGGGTGCTGAGCAGCCCAACCAATAGAATATTTATACAAATTATTTTTTTTAGGTTAATCATCTCAATCATCCACTGCAGAAATTTGCGGCAAGCTTAATAAACACTTGTGACAAATTGGTATGCATCAATGCCATCTCACGAACCTGTTACAAAATTGCAACAAATCGTTAACCAGCCCTTCAATTTCACCCGCTAAAAAGCACTCTGGCCGAGACCTGGGGATGAGTCTCGGGAGCCGTTTACAACCAGTTCTCTCAAAGCCACGCTGTTGGCCCACTTAAAGACCAGGATCTAGTTATGAAACCTTCTATCTTCCGGCGCATGTGCTTATCCGCCGCGATTATCTCCGCGATTGGTTCAACACATATCTCTTACGCTCAGGAAACTGCCGCAGCCATTCGCGGCTCTATTACTGGTAGCGCAGGCGAAGCCATCAGCGATGCAAAAATTACTGTAGTGCACACGCCATCCAATAGTCGGCGAGTGGCCGAGGTAGGAGAATCAGGACAGTTTAATCTCAGTGGTTTGCGTGTGGGTGGCCCTTATATCGTCAAAATTGAAACCGAACAGGGGGATCGTACCTTTGAAGATATTTATCTCTCAGTAGGCGATACCCTGCCCCTGGTGGTATCCCTCGACACAAGTAACCTTGAGGAAGTCAGCGTGCTTGGACAAGCTATCACTACTTCCCGACTAGCGGTAGGCCCGGCATCTCACTTCAATAGCGATGACCTAGCCAGTGCACCCGCAGTAAACCGCGATATCAAGGACTTGCTACGTCTGGACCCACGAGTTTACATCGACGAAGCCAGTTATGACTCTATTCAATGTACTGGCGCCAACCCGCGCTTCAACAGCCTTACTGTTGACGGGGTGCGCATGAATGACAACTTTGGCTTGAATAGCAATGGCTATCCAACAGAACGCATGCCCTTCTCATACGATGCAATCGAGCAAGTTGCTGTAGAGCTGGCTCCATTCGATGTGCAGTACGGCGGATTCAGCGCCTGTAACATCAATGCAGTGACCAAGTCCGGCAGCAATGAGTGGCATGGTTCATTCTTTTATGACTATACCGATGATGGTTTCCGTGGAGATTCTCTTGAGGGTGAAGACTTCCCTGTAGCCAGCTTTGATGAGAAACGCTACAACGCTACCTTAGGTGGAGCCATTATCCAGGACAAACTGTTCTTCTTCACCGCTTACGAAAAGCTAGAAGGTGTCGCTACTTTTGACCGTGGACCAACAGGTAGTAACTCTCCCTCTGAGGTTGAGGGCGTATCTCAGGAGCAGCTGCAGGAAATCGTGCGCATCGCGAATGATGTGTACGATTATAACCCTGGCCGGCTCCCCTCAAGCCTGCCGGAAGAAGATGAGAAATTGCTGATCAAGCTAGACTGGAATATCAGCGATAATCATCGAGCCTCTCTTACCTATAACTACAACGATGGCTACTCTATTGCCGAATCCGACGACGACTACAATGAGCTAGAGCTATCCAATCATTATTATGAGCGCGGTGCCGAACTGAATTCTTATATTGTTCAGCTGTTTTCCGATTGGAGCGATATCTTTTCTACAGAAATAAAGATCGGTTATTCAGAGTTGGATAACTGGCAACTCTCTCTCGGTGGTACTGAATTTGGTGAAGTCCAGGTCACCAGTAAGGACGAAGAAGGCCTAAAGAGCGCAACGGTTTACTTGGGATCTGATGACTCCCGCCATGCCAATAAGCTGAGTTACGATAATTTGAGCATAAAACTCGCCGGGCGCTTATTGCTGGGTGAGCACAATCTCACCGCCGGCTACGAACATGAAAGTTTCGATGTATTTAACCTGTTTATTCAGGAAGCACAGGGGGAGTACCGGTTTGCTAGTATCGAAGATTTTGAAAATGGCGTTGCCAGCAAAATTATCTATGAAAATGCTGCCATCACCAATAATCCCTTGGATGCTGCAGCAGAGTTTGCTTATGACATCGATACTTTCTACCTGCAGGATGAATACACTTTTGCCGAAGTTGATCTCACAGTCGTAGCAGGCTTGCGCTATGACCGCTACAGCAGCAACGATAGGCCGGTGAAGAATCTGGATATCACAGAAACGTACGGTTTCAGTAACCAGCATAATATGGATGGCATAGACCTTTTACAGCCACGTCTCGGTCTCAACTGGAATGTCAATGATAGCCTGGAGCTACACGGTGGCCTGGGCCTATATTCTGGTGGCAATCCCAACGTTTGGATTTCCAACAATTATTCCAACAACGGGGTATTGCAGATAGAAACCACCGATAGTAGTGGAACCCCGCTCTTCGATATGGACTGGACTGGCAGTGGCCGCCCCATCTATGACATACCGCAAAATCTATATGACCAGGTTGCCAATGGAGAAGGTAGATCTGGTGGCGTCAATCTAATGGATCCGGATTTCGAAATCCCTTCAGTTTGGAAGTATGCCATCGGCGCTAGTTACGAGTTTGAATCCGGCTATTTGCTTTCTGCTGACTACCTCTATAGCGACTATAAAGATGCTGCCATTGTCCGCGATATATCCCTGCAACAAGTAGATACTGCTGTGGATGGGCGCCCAATTTATGAAAGCGCCAATGGTCGTAGCGGAGACTTTATGCTCACTAACGTAAAAGGAGATTCCGGTTTTTCCAGCGTTCTATCCCTGGGTCTAAGCAAATCCTTCGACTTTGGTCTCAATGTAGCCTTGGGCTATGCCTACACAGAAGCCGAGGATGTGAATCCAATGACCAGTTCTGTGGCTTGGTCTAACTACACCAAAATTGCAACTGTCGATGCTGAGAACCCGGGGGCCGCTACCTCCAACTATGTGGTACCCCACCGCTTCACTCTCAAAATGGACTACGCTCACGAGTTTTTTGCAGGCTATGAAACGCGCTTTACCTTGTTTGGCAGTGCAAATGAAGGGCTACCCTATAGCTATACCTTTGGCGGCGGCTTATTTGGCGATGTAGGCTCCGGCCGCAGCCTACTGTACATACCAACCGGTAGCGATGACGCAAATGTAGTATTTGCTGAAGACTTCGATACTGAAGCCTTTTTCGCTTTTGTTGATTCTGAAGATCTTGATCGCGGTCAGATTATGGAGCGAAATGAAATCCATAGTGATTGGTGGACCAAGTTCGACCTACGTATTGACCAGGAATTACCCGGTTGGCGCGCGGATGACAGGATCAACGCCTACTTTATCGTAGAAAATCTGGGGAACTTGATTAACGATGATTGGGGCGTGATGTATGAAGGAGATTTCCCGCGCTATCAGGCCGCTGTAGAGGCTGATATCGATGATCAAGGCCGCTACGTTTTCAATAAATTCTTAGAGCCATCAGGCCAGACACGGGTTGCTGAACCGTCTTATTGGAGCGCTCGTATAGGCGTTCGCTACGAATTCTAACCATAAGAAAGCCGCGGCAATTGCCGCGGCTTTCTATTATCCAATTATTAAATAATCCTAGTTCAGCAACTCTAGGCGCTACCCAACCAACGGGCCAAGGTTTCCCGTAACAGATCCTTGCTCAGGGGCTTGGTTAGATAATCATCCATTCCTGCCGCTAAACAACGCCCTTCGAATTGTTCTTCTGTGGTACTAGTTAAAGCAACGATTGGTAATCGATCATCAGGCCTGTGCTCTGTTTCCCATCGGCGCAGTATCTCGATTATCTCGGCACTGTGATCGGTATTTTGCTGACAATCTACCAGGGCCAGGTCGTAATGCCCCTCTGATAAACGCAGCAAGGCCTCCTCTCCATTGCTGGCGATATCTACCTGGTAACCGAGTGCCTGCAACATCTCTTCCGTTACCCACTGATGTGGACGGGAGTCCTCCACCAACAGCAGAGAATATTGCCGCGGCTGGTCGGCACCACCTTTTACTACACGCCGAGTAGTTCGCTTGGCGCCGCCAAAGATTCTCTCCACCAGAGTATCGTGCAACTCCTTACGGGTTACCGGTCGTCCCAGGTAGAGAGCTGAAGGTACGAGTCTTTGCAATTCCGCAAAAGAGGACTTTTGACCAAAGCCGCCCAGGCATATCAATGGGCAATCACGGTCCTCAGCATGAGTCTTTTCAAAGAATGGTGTAACTGATTCGAAGAGTATCTCATCGCCCATGGCGGGCACCAACATGATCAGTTGCCCTCGCTCCAAAGCCTGCTGAAGGAGCTGCTGTACTTCACACTCGCAACCTTCACACCAGCGCTGGGACTTTACGTCCATACCAAAGGAGCGCAGCATCTGCATCAAGCCGGAAATAAACAGGCCCTTTTGGTGTATCAGTAAAACCTCACTATCCTGCAAACGGCGGTCCGGGGTTAAGTAGGTACGCTGATTAGGTTCAATAGTAAATTTGACTACGACCTGGTAGCGGTTACCGTCTTGATTGGAGTGCAGTTGTAGATACCCCCCCATAGCTTCCGCCAGACCCTTGGCGATAGACAGCCCTAAACCTGTAGTTACCTGATTGGTATCCATTCTGGAAAAAGCGCCAAACAGCTCGCTCTCATCGGGCAGGATTTCACCGCGGCCGTCATCTTTCAGAGTAATATTCAACTGCCCTTCTACAGAGGTGATCGGGGTAAAACTCACTTCGCCCCAAAGCTCTCCCCGTTGGGCAATACCCGTAGCCGAGTCCACCAGATTGCGAATCAACTGAGCTGTTTTGCGATTATCGCCAGTGACCATCACCGGCAGGCTGTCATCAATCTGAAAGTTAAATTCCAAAGACTGACTATGGGCTGCTCGCGCAGCGAACTTGAAGGACTTTTCAATGGTTTTGACCAGGTTAAACGGCCCCTGGCGCATACGGATATCTTTGCGAGCAACGCGGGTAAAGAGCCCTACATTGTCCACTAGCTTAAGCTGTTGGCTGCTGGCATTTTTGGCCAGCCCCACCCACTCTTTTTGACGCTCGCTTAGCGGTTCTGCCTCCAAAAGAGATAAGGCCCCCAAGGCATCAGAAAGCTGGCTGCGGAATTCCTGACCAATATTAACAATAAATTCATTCGTCAATTCAACGGCTGCTTCAGAGTGCTTTCGTGCTGCGGCCAGGCTGCTCGCACGCTGCTGCAACTCCTGCATAGCCGACAGGCGCTCCCAATAATTCTCCGACTCTCGCCGCCCCTGGTGAGCGGTCAGCCAGATAAAGGCCAGAGTGAGCGTCCCGTAAATAGTACCGAGGATCATGCCAGAGAAAAGAGCCATCAATGCCGCTGGCAGTAGAGAAGTAACCGTAAACCAAGTGAGAAAACGGTGATAAGGCGAGAATACCGTGGTCACGCTGGAGCAAAAGATGACGGTATAGATCCACAGAAAGTGGGTCTCTGGGGCAAACCCCATATAGTAAACAAAATAGAATAAAGTCAGGCCCCACCAGATAGAGCCAAGAATCGATACAAAAAAGTAATGATTACGCCAGCGATTGGGTCCCGAACTATACAAATGACCAAAACGAAAAACGTAGTAACCGCGGATCAGCGTGAGAACCACTAACCCGGCCCCTAGAATCAGCAATAAGCGCGGAGCTTCCAGGCGCATATCACCGATGGTGGCCGCGATCAAAAATGCACAGAATGAGAGCACCATGCCTCGCCGGCTATATTTGGCGATACGCATATCGGTGGCACGGCAAATACGCCGATCCTTCTGCACCTTGAGTTCAGGGCGATCAAATAATGTCATAGCGACCTTCCCTGGAGCATTGGGTATCCGGTGACATAGAGGTCCCTAGCCTATCCCAAGTACTTCAACCAGTACTGTTTTTATAATAAAGCCGAGCAGTCCAAGACCTAGTGCCAGAAACAGGATAAAGGTGCCAAACCTACCCGCTTTAGAATCCTTGGCCAGGTTCCAGACGATAAACACCATGAATAAGATTAGTGCGCCAATTCCCAACCACAGGGAATACTCTTCAAACTGCTCAAAAGTCATGCAAATCTTCGCTTGTAAAAATTGGCGCGCATTGTACAGCGCTTAACAGCTACAGGTAAGACTTGGCCGAATACAGTCGGTCAGCTCACCCATTAACATGACTGGCAGTTCAAGCACCCTGATAATAGTCACCATCTTCCTGCGCGTGGGTTCCACAGCGCAAACGACGCACTTCCTTCTCACGATAGCGGCTATCGTGCCAACATCTTGGTAGTGGCTCACCAGACAGAAAACATAAGTCTGTTTTATCGAAAACTTCTGGGTCTTGTACCTCTTCCCCCCACAGATAGCGGCCAACTACCGTGAGCTCATAGGGATTTGAGAGTGTGACAACATCTGCCACCTCAACCAAGTGCTTGGTGGTTACATCTTTAAAAAGCATAGTGGCACCTTTTTCCACTTCCCATCTTCAGTATAGGGCTTTTGGCGACAATTCTGGCTAAATTAGGGTTTATTGAAAAGATGTAAAAAAGAAATGCAGCTACAGGGCAAGGAGGAGCACATAATTGTAAAGAGCTTGTGATCTGCAGAACACATATGGATTGATAAGGAGAAGCCTAATCTTATCCGGACTTCTCCAAATTCTATAGAAAATGATAGGGCTCCTTTAGCCCTCAATAGTCAGGCGAGCGGAAACCATACCCTGCTCCGGCAAGGCATCAAGGTTGATGGTGCGAACACCCAATTGTTCTTTCATCAACTGGTTTAACCATGGCTGAAGATCCTGATAGCGCACCTCCTCAACCCATAGACGAATACGATTTTCCCCTTCGGGCTCAAATCGTTTAATCGTGACCCGGTTTTGCTTGGCCGCATTAGTTACCCGCTGCAACAAAGTGCCGGAAGCCTGGCCGCCCCCACCATTGGGTTTAACACGGGAGAGCACGGGTCGCTGGGACTCCATCCACTGAACCAGCTCCTGTGACTCCTCTGCTCGCGCGCGAGACTCATCGAAAAAACCTTTGGCCGGACTGTAAAGGCCATAGACAATAAAAAGCGCCCCGGCAAAAAGACTAAGGATGCTCAAGGCGCGTTGATCACTGGGTGACATCGCCTGCCACTTCTGTTTCCACTGCTCGATTTGTTCTTTCATTCTGCTTTAAATACCGAATTCTTTCGCCTTATACCTTGCGCCTCTAGCGCACACGCACCCGCCCGGATACGCCCTTCTTCAACTCATTGGCACCAAGTAAATCTGCACGCAAACCATTGCCAGACAGCTTGCTGACAAAAGTGTCCAAATCTGAGAGGTTCTGTGCCTTAAGCTGCAATACCATTTCACCGCGCTGGCCATCAAAGCGAAGTGATTGAAGTTGCAACTCTTTACCTCGCTGTTGAGTCCACACCTTACTGAGCTGCTGCATATGGGTGGTAAAGGCGCCGCCCTGATTCCCCGCATTTTTTAAGAAGCCATTTAGCTGCCTACGCATCTGGGCCGAGGGACGTACATTGGGGAACATCTCTGTGAACATGGCTCTAGCCTGCTCTTCTGCCTGCTCAGCCTGCCAGTGGTAGTAGGCCCCAGCACCGACAAAAAACAGAAGTTGTGCGGCAAAACAGAAGGTGGCTACTTTGGCCGGCTTTAGCCACCATACCGACTCAGTTTTGCCGCTGGCTAGTTGATAATCGCCACTGAGCAAATTACTAAGTTTGCCGGGCTTATAACGCTCAAGAAAAACTTCTTCAGGTGGGCGCTGATTGACTTGTAGGCGATCGGCAAAAAGTGATTCCAGCTCGGCAACAACAAGACCGTCCTCTTCACCGCCACCCAGTAACAGGAGTTCTTTGC
This sequence comes from Microbulbifer mixtoriginis (SeqCode), assembly GCF_052467235.1. Lineage (NCBI taxonomy): Bacteria > Pseudomonadati > Pseudomonadota > Gammaproteobacteria > Cellvibrionales > Microbulbiferaceae > Microbulbifer > Microbulbifer mixtoriginis (SeqCode). The sequence goes on from NZ_CP174305.1 coordinate 4,681,020, forward strand.
CCTCTTCCCCTTCCTCCTCATCAGCACCTTCTTCAGAAGTAATATCTGCGCCAAGAAGGGAGCCTAACAGAGGCTGGAGGTATTCGCGGCGGATCGACAATCCCTGCCCCGTCGACTGCCAAAAATGAGCCTGCTCTCCATCCAACCAAAGGGAAAGGTCAATATCGAGTAGATCCAAAAGTAAATATTCTGGTAATGCCGCAGTCAAAGGCCAGCCGAGTCGCTCCACCTGACTGTGCAAAATTTCCATTTTGTCTTTGGAAATCGCGTAAATGCTACAGATATCACCATTGCGAGGCGCACAGACAAAATGCAGATCTTCTACATCCTCCGCAAGCTGCTCTTCGACCATATAGCCAATAGCGTTGGCCTGACGTCTAGCTGCTTTGGGGATAGATTCAACGCCACTCCAAACCCAGTTACCAGGCAGAAGTAGCAGCGCCTTACTGCCCTCTGGCAAGTTCAACGCTGGGTGGATGTCAGGTACAGCCGATGCCTCAAACTCTGGATTGAAGGCTGAAAGGAATTCATCATCCAGAGCAGCTTCACACCAAGAGCCATTCTCCCAATGATGTAAGGTGAGCCCACCGGCGCCAGTTTCAGAGAGCCGCAGCAAGACCAAAGCTGGCTTGGGTGGCACTGCAGGCATGCCGATTTCATTTACGCTTTTCTTTTTAAACATACAATCTTATTGGCTATCTACTATCTAGACTCGCTACGGTGCCTTGTAGTCGAGTAATTCCTGCATCATTGCACCAGAAAAAGTGCGCCGCTGGCGCTGTACAACTTTGACTTCACCGTCCCCGGCCTCATCGAGCCATAGAGACGTCTCCCAATACTGGCGGTAGTCTTCACTATCCCCCAATTGGACAGCAATACGCGCCAGAAAGTGCTGGCTATGAAACACAAACTGGTTGGTGTTGTTGAAGCCATGAGAGGACAGATCCCCCGACTGGCTAAGGATGCCGCCAGACTCTCGAAACAGCAGCAACTTACTCACGCTAGCAGAGGGGTCCACCGCTTCCAGAAGCTCCTGAGAAGCCAGGTTGATATTGATCTTGCTTCCAGTCTCCGGTAGCGCACACAGGTATGGAGCCAGCTTCTGCCAGTCTTCCGGCTCCATACCTTGTACAGAAGACAGTTCCGATATATCACTGATTAAGGTGTCTGGGGTGCGATGGGCAAGATCCCTACCGAGATAGCCATCATCCTCGGTTGCTGAAGAACGCGGCGTGTCGTTGTCATCCATCCAGTCGGCAATAGTCCCGGCTAAGTCTGATTTTCCTATGACATTGCTCACCAGTCGGCGAAAAATATCAAACTGATCGGTGCCGTTACCGCTATCGACAAGATTATTTACATTAAAGCAAGAATTTAAGTCTTTGATATTTATGCGTATTTTTCCGTTATCAGGATTGAACTGCAACGCCGGTGCTGCCCAGGCCTCAAGAGCGTGATCGGCAGGTTGGGCAGCGTCTTTATCCTCTTCATAATCCTTGAGAAGCGCCACCCTACTCCAGGCCTCAGCCCCAGCGACAAACTCGGCTAATTGCGAATTGGCCAAAAGAGCACCGCTTCGGGTGATGGAAATCTGATCGCGGGTAATGGCGTGCGAGACCAGGGCAATTGCAATCACCATTACAAGTAAAACGGTAATTAAAGCCACGCCCCGCTGGCGGCGAAAAGTCTTTATCGACTTAGAGCCGCTCATCGTTACCACCTCCGCCGGAATTATCCCCACCTGAATTGCCGTCGTTTGAGTTGTTCCCACCTCCAGAGTTGTTCCCCCCTCCATTACCACCGTTGCCGGAATTAACTCCAGGAGGACTGAACTCTACAGTTGAGAAGGAGAATACGCGGCGTATTTCACCGTACTGACGAGTCATTAACACGAACTCGATAGCCTTTGGCAGGCGGCTATCTGCACTGGTAGTAGATGCTGTAGTACCGGCTGGCGGCCATTGGGCAACCCAGGCATCTGAGCTAGGGTCAAAATATTGTAAAGTCAGGCTCTCCACACCGGCGAGCAGAGGTTCAACAATTGGCTCGGAATCAGGGCCTCGGTCTAAAACTTGCCAGCGACTGCGCAATAACAAAGCCCCAGGATCTTCCTCTTCAGTAAAGGAGCTGCTTCTCTCATCGTCTTCCGGGTAGCCGATACTGTAACCCAGCCGCTGAAGTTCACCCCGAGGCTCACCAATAAGGTTTGCCGCCCCAAGGCGGGTAAATTCGAATTCGTCCTGATCACCGCGCAAAGCGGGTTCATAGCCCGTATAGGCATTTTTAATCGGTCGCGCTGTTACCTGGCGTAGGTCCTCCTCCAGACGATAGAGAGCCATGGAAAAACGGCGCAACTCTTCTGCACGACGCTCAACAACACTGTCGGAATTATGGAAAACTTCTAGAAGGGAAAACGAACCAACACTGATAATCGCCACCAGCACCAGTACGACGAGCACTTCAACCAGAGTAAAGCCTGACTGGCCCTTTATTGGAGAAATCTGCATAGAAGCTACTCCTGCGCCGCCCAGGCATCCAGTGTTAAAGTTGGGTTTTCGGCATCGGGGTAACCCACTTGAATCACGATATGGCGAAGGCGCTCTTCGCTGGTTGCCTCTACCTTTGCGGTCACTTCCCAGTCTCTCTCCGCAAAGGACATTTCCTCTTTTTTCTCACCAATCGGGGGCCAGGGAGTTTGTACTCTAATTTGCGAAAGTACCTGTTGAGCGACCCAGTTAGCTGCGAGCCGCTCCTCCATAACTCTTTGGCGCTGCACGCTGCTCTGCATAGTACGCAATACGCTGGCGGCAATAACCCCAAAGATGACCAGGGCGATCAAAACCTCAACCAGGGTAAAACCGCCCTGCCGGGCCAGGGAATTGCGCTTAAAGGTCATCAGCTTGCCACTCTAGCTGCAAGCCATAGAGGCTACTGTAAGAAATTGTCGCGCCACGAGAGAAGTCACCATCCTCGACCAGAAAAACGGCTAGTTTGATCGGGAGCACTTCACCACTCGATAAAGCGACAAACTGCGGCTTGATCTTTTCCTCATCGCTCTGCTCTTCAGCAAACTCTGTGGATTGGGTGGAAGGCAGTTCCGCCTCTTCAAGCACCTCCAAACGAACGATAGCGGGAAGCTCATGAGCCGCAAATCGCTGGCTGCGCCGACCGGCAGCAGCCATATCGGGAGCCTGCCAAGTCATTGAAGTGGGATCAAATCGCACTACCGTATAAGACTCGGGTTCAAGCACTACGCCGTAATGGGCTTTATCTATCAGGGCACGGTCCGCGACAAGCTGCAACAAGGCGGAGAGACGTTGAGTCTCCCCTTCCCAGACACGCACCCCGGAACTGCCCAGGGACATCATGGCCATGCCAGCCAAGCTGGCGATGATAACAATCACCACCAGAATCTCGACCAGCGTGAAACCCTGATTACGCTTGAGCCTACTGCGGGCTGATCGCCTATACATCGATTGCTGATTGAACCGAGTTACAGGTCAGCGGCAAAAATATCGGCGGCTTCACCCTCTCCACCAGGCTTACCATCTGCACCCAGGGAGAACAAATCGAATGCGCCGGCACTGCCGGGGCTGATGTACTGGTAGTGATTACCCCAAGGGTCCTTGGGCGCTTTCTTTAAGTAAGGCTCAGTCCAGTTTTTAGCTTCGGGAAAACCGGAGGGACGGGAAACTAGAGCTTCCAAACCCTGGTCAGAACTTGGGTAAACAAAGTTGTCCATGCGGTACATGTCGAGGGCAGTCTCGATAGCACGAAGGTCAACGCGAGCGGCCTTCATACGGGCTTCACCAGTTTTGCCCAAAACACTGGGAACCACCATGGCGCCGAGAACACCGAGGATCACAATCACCACCATGACTTCAATCAAGGTGAAGCCACCACTTCTGCGTAGGTTTCGCATTTTTTTCTCCAAGTTCAGCTGAAAGCTGGGAACCCCCAGGGCCACGAAGGGAATCGTGGCCCCAATTTAAAAATATTCAGTTTTTGTAAAAAGAGATCTATCTACACTCTCAAAGCAGTAAGAAGCCGAGCACCCCTACTAAGCCGAGTCCAATAAGTACCCTTGAGGCCTCGCGTAGGGTAAAGCCACGGCTGTTTAGTAAGGATTTCATCTTCCCCTCCTAAATAACCTGCATCCTGAATCTGTGGACTTCACTACTTTGAACTCTACATAGCCAGTTCGTTCATGCTCATAATTGGCATCATGATGGCCATCACGATAAATAGTACGATAGCGGCCATAACAAGCAACATCAGCGGTTCGAACAAGCTCACAAAAGCAGTCACCGCCCCCTGAAGGTCTTGCTCCTGGGACTCCGCAGCCCTCTGCAGCATTTCGTCCAGGGTGCCAGAAGACTCACCACTGGCGATCATATAGATCATCATTGGCGGGAAATACCCAATATCCTCCATAGCTCGGTGCAAACTACCGCCCTCACGTACCGTCTTCTGTGCAGTTTCCAGACGATCCTTTAAGAACTCATTGGTCATTACCCCGCGAGCAATACCCATTGCCTGCACCAGTGGGACACTACTGCCGGTAAGGATCGCTAAGGTTCCCACATAACGGGCACTCTGCGCACCGCGAACCATCCAACCAATTACCGGCAGGTCCAATAGGCGATGGTGAAACTTATATTTGATCGCCGGGCGGCGCAGCATAATGACCACACCCGCAATAATGGCCCCTAGCGCTGGAGGCACCAGCCAGCCCCAGGCGGCAATAAAGTCACTCATTGAGACCAGTATCCGAGTGGGCAGCGGCAAAATTTGTCCTGTGCCGGTGAAGACCTCAATGACATCCGGCACCACATAAACCATCAGGCCAGTAACCACGAGGACACAGATAAATACCAATACCATGGGGTAAATAAGTGCCAATTGCACTTTCTGACGAAACTGCTGCTGCCCCTCGGTGTAATCTCCCAAACGTTCCAGCACCGCATCCAAGTGTCCGGAGTGCTCACCGGCCTCCACGGTAGCCCGGTAGAGCTTGGGGAAAGCCTTGGGGAAACACCCAAGGGCCTGGGCAAAACTGTGGCCCTCCAAAATCTTTCCGCGCACCGCCAGCACTACCCGCCGGATTTTCTGGTTGCGAGTCTGGTTGGCAATTGCCCCTAGGGTCTCCTCCAACGGAATACCGGCGCGCAACAAAGTGGCAATTTGGCGGGTAAGCAGGGCCAGATTTTTAATGCTGAGCCCGGGACTTCCGGACATAAAACCGCCAGCACTCTTCTCAGATTGCTCGGCGGCAGGGGTAACATCCAGAGGCACCATGCCTTTAGCACGCAATTGCTGCCGCGCCGAACGGGCACTATCGGCCTCTAGGGTTCCCTTGCTTTTTCGACCGGATGCCGCGAGGGCTGTGTACTCAAACGCTGCCACGATTAAGACTCCTGGGTTACCCGCATGACTTCTTCAAGGGAAGTCCTGCCGGCCAGGACCTTGGCAATACCGTCATCGCGGATACTCGGCCCCAATTTACGTGCTTCTGCCACCAGCTTGCTCTCGGAGGCTCGATCGTGGATCAGCTGGCGCATGATTTCATTAAGCGGCACCAACTCATAAATACCGATTCGGCCCACATAGCCGCTATGGTTACATTCATCACAACCATTGGGGCGGTAGATGAGAGCATCTTCAGCGGGAGCGACGCCGAGCACTAGCCTCTCCCCTTCATCGGGAACATGGGGCTGCTTACAGGTAGGGCAAAGCACCCTGACCAGGCGCTGTGCCAGAACTCCAATCAAGCTGGAGGACAGCAAGAAAGGTTCGATGCCCATATCCATCAGACGGGTAACAGCACCAAGTGCAGTATTGGTATGCAGGGTTGAGAGTACCAAGTGACCAGTCAAACTCGCCTGGATGGCGATCTGCATAGTCTCAAGATCTCGAATCTCACCAATCATCACCACATCCGGGTCCTGACGCAAAATTGCGCGCAAGCCCCGTGCAAAAGTCATATCTGCCTTGGTGTTGACCTGGGTCTGTCCAACCCCTTCCAGGTTGTATTCGACCGGGTCTTCCACCGTCAGGATATTTTTTTCGCGGCTGTTAATGCTGCCGAGGCCGGCATAGAGAGTGGTCGTTTTACCTGAGCCCGTCGGGCCCGTAACCAGAATAATGCCGTGTGGGTGAGCCAAAAGCTCAGTCATGACATTGTGGTCCCGCTCGGACATGCCAAGTTTGGACAAGTCCATTTTACCCGCTTGCTTGTCAAGCAGGCGCATCACCACCCGTTCACCTGCCGAGGACGGCATGGTGGAAACACGTACATCGACTTCACGCCCGGCCATCAGCAGCGAAATACGGCCATCCTGCGGAATACGCTTTTCAGCGATATCCAGCTTGGCCATTACCTTGATACGGGAAACCAATAGCGGAGCCAGGGCGCGCCGAGGCTGCAACACCTCGCGCAGCACGCCGTCTACCCTAAAACGCACAATCAAGCGTTTTTCAAAAGTCTCAATGTGAATATCCGAAGCCCCCTGTTTCAGGGACTCCGCAAAAATCGCATTGATCAGCTTAACGATGGGCGCATCGTCTTCCTGCTCTAGTAGGTCTTCTGTTTCCGGTAGCGAATCTACAACTGCGGCCAAATCCAAGTCATCACCCAGCCCCTCGACTTCGGAGAGGTTGCCCCCCTCACGGTTTTCGTAGAGGCGCTGCAAGGCTACCTGGAAAATTTCATCTTCCACCGACTCCAGGCTTACCGCACCACCATTGATACGTTGCACCTCGGCAATCGCAGAGGGGCTCAGCGGTGCAACGTATTGGCACAGCGGGCGCCCCTCCTGCTCCAGTAGCAGGACCTTGTGGCGCTTAGCGAAAGCATATGGAAGGCGACGAATTGCTGGAGTCCCTGTTCCTGTATCAACCGTCATTTAGATTCTTCTACCTCCAGCACCTCAACCTCACCATCCAACACTTCAACCTCGCCAGGTACTCCCTCAAGGGCGTCTTCCAGGTTGTCAACGGCATTGATAGAACCATCTACCGGCGCTGGGCTTTCGTTATAAGTTCCTGTTGGCGGCATCAGGTCAGGCAGTGCATCACCGCGGTGCCAATCCCACAGCAGGCTCGTTCTGTCTTTCAAGAAGATCTGCTTCTGCTGCATATCCATGTAGCGTTTGCGGGTTTCTTCATAGCCAGCCAACTGGGTGCTCAGAATCTTGGGCTTCAGGAACACCATCAAATTAGTTTTTACGACTTTCTTGGTGTTGTTTCGGAACAGACGCCCTATTCCTGGAATATCCCCCAACAGAGGCACTTTCTGCACGGAGTCAGTAACATTATCTTCTATCAGCCCACCCAAAACCAAAATCGCACCATCATCAATCAATACCTTGGTGCGAATTTCACGTTTACTAGTAACGATGTCCGAGGCACCCACAGCGGCATCAGCAGCAGCGGAAAGCAGGTTTTCAACCTTCTGCTCAATTTCCAAAGTTACCGAGTTATTGTTATTTACACGTGGAGTGACTTTGAGGGTGGTACCAATATCTTCCCGCTGAATAGTGGTGAAAGGGTCGTCATTGCTACCGGACAACAATTGCTCACCAGTAATAAAGGGTACATTCTGCCCGACGAGGATTTCAGCCTCTTCGTTATCCAAAGCCATAATGGTCGGCGTAGACAGAATATTGGTATTGCCCGCTGTGGCAAGCGCATTCACTGCAACTCGGATATCACTTCCACTCAAATAGCCTAAATGTAATGCATTCGCGCCAGTGATACTCGTGAAAGGAAGGGAGAACGGATTGATATTCCCATCTCCGTCTTCAGCCGGTAGGTTGTTCCAGCCTGCAACAAGGTTTTCATCACCCGTGATCCAGCTGATACCAAGGTTATTATTGGTATCCTCTTTAACCTCGACAATAATGGCCTCAATCAGCACCTGAGCACGACGTACATCCAGCCGTGCGATCACGCCTTTCATTGTTTCCAGTAGTGCCGGAGGCGCGGTGAGAACCAGCGCATTGAGGGATTCGTTGACCTGAATACTGACTTCAACGTTCGCAGCCTGCTGGTCTTTTTCTGTATTCTGAATACTACCGCTCATGCCTTCCAGAATTGGTTTCAGGTCGGCGGCATTGGCATACTGAACATAAACCACAGCCGTATTGCCATCACCATCCAGCGGCTGGTCCAAGCGGGCAATAACGGTTCTGATCTGCTGGCGTGTTACTGGGTCACCGGTCAAAAGAACGCTATTGGAACGCTCGTCCACTGCGATTCGCAACGGCTGAACTTCCCGGCCAGCGCCCTTGCCACCAGACGCCTGCAACAAGTCATTGAGAATTTGCTTCACTTCTTTGGCGGAAGCAAACATCAGTGGCACCACTTCAATGTCGATGGCACCTGCACGATCGAGCTGTTTTACCAATAGAACAATCTGGTCAATATTCGCAGCACGATCAGCAATAATCAGGGTATTGGTATCAGCATAAGCTGCCAGGTGGCCAGTCTGAGGAATCAGCGGGCGCAACATAGCGATCAACTGGGAAGCTGAGATATTCTCAACTCGAACAGTACGAACGACTAATGATTCGGCCGGCGCACGGGTATTTTCATCAGCAACCGGAATCGCCTGCTGCTTGGCAAGGGCATCGGGTACCACTTTCCAGGTACCACCCTGCTCTACCAGGCTGAAACCATTTACTTGAAGCACCGACATAAAAACATCGAAGGCTTCATCATGTGTCATAGGGTCACCGGCAACAACGGTGACTTTTCCCTTTACATTGGGGTGGACAATTATATTTTTTCCGGTGAAATCCGCTGCCCAGTTAATCAGGTCGCGAACATCGGCATTGTCGAGAGAAAGGGTAACTCTCTCCGGGCCCTGAGCCAGCGTTGCAGTAGACACAAAAAAACTAAACCCGACCGCAATCAGCCGTCGATAAAACATCTTCATCATTATTTATCTGGCTCTAGTAAATGTTCAAAAAACTCAAAACAATCTAGTTAGACAGTTTTTATTGGGGCTGGCGCTGAGCACGACGCTCACGGGCCAGTTCACGCAGCTTTTCCATCCGCTCTCGAATACTTTCCTGGCTCGCCTCACGTCTTGAGGAACTTCCCGCACTACTACTTTGCCTAGATTTGCGTGACAGGCTTGAGTAGTTTTTCAGCGGGACATTGGGGCGGCCATCCATCTCGGGATATGTCAGCTTTTCCATCCTGCCATTACGACGAAGAACTACATGGTCTACCTCAACAGAATAAAGTTCTGCGCCACCAGGAAGGGAATCCCCCACATACAAACGCTTTGCAGGCTTGCCTTTTTCGGCAACCAGGGCGCTGGCTTTACTCTTGTCCGAATTATCCAAAACGCCAGAGAGGACGATGTTCAGCTGGGTTATAGGGAGGTTGGAGAGATCAACTTCGGGAACAGCTTCTTGCTTCTTGGCTTCGGCATAACCAAAGAAGGGAGTGTTCGGTATTGAAGCTGCCTGGGGGGCACTCACACGACTATCATTGCGCTCGGCCAGCAGAGACTCTTCCGGCTCTGCAGGAATCAGTAAAGAGCCATAGGCAAGTAGATTGCCAGATACCCACAGCAACCCCACCGCAGATGCCGCCATGGTGCCACGAGAGAGCGATCTGCGTGAATCGCCCTGGCTAAAGCCTTTACCGACTGAGCCAATGGCTCGCTTTAATGGGGACATGAACATACCCACATACAAGTTCAACTTTCTTAGGTTATTGGTTTTTGACGCCTATTTTGTTGCCTTCGCCTTCGAAAGGCAACGCTCCTGCCCAGTTAAACGTTGCAAACCAACACTTCGTCCCCGAAATTGCACACTAGTTCCGTAGTCCAGAAGCCAAAAATGAGAAAAGGCGGCAATACGCCGCCTTTTCCAGTACTGATCAGTATACTAATCAGAAATTACAGCTTTGCTTCCAGCTCGGGGACTGCTTCAAACAAATCTGCCACCAAGCCGTAGTCAGCAACGGAGAAGATTGGAGCCTCCTCATCTTTGTTGATAGCCACAATAACCTTGGAATCCTTCATGCCAGCCAAATGTTGGATGGCACCGGAAATACCAACGGCAATGTACAAGTCCGGAGCAACGATCTTACCGGTTTGGCCAACTTGCATATCATTTGGCACAAATCCAGCGTCTACTGCAGCGCGTGAGGCGCCAACCGCCGCACCCAGCTTGTCTGCCAACTTGTACAGCATCTCGAAGTTGTCGCCATTCTGCATACCGCGACCACCGGAAACTACCACGCTAGCGGCGGTAAGCTCAGGGCGGTCGGATTTAGCAAGCTCTTCTCCTACGAAAGAAGAAACACCGGCGTCATCGGCAATATCTACAGCCTCAACAGCTGCACTTCCACCTTCTGCAGCCACTGCGTCGAAAGCAGTAGTACGAACGGAAATCACCTTAATGGCGTCAGAGCTCTGCACGGTCGCGATAACGTTGCCAGCGTAGATTGGACGCTTGAAAGTATCGGCACTCTCTACAGAGATAATGTCAGAGATCGGTTGAACATCCAGCAGCGCAGCGGCACGCGGCAGCATGTTTTTACCGGTGGTAGTGGCTGGCGCCAGGATATGGCCGTAATCTTTTCCCAGATCGGCAACCAGCTTGGCAACGTTTTCAGCCAACTGGTGCTCGTAAGCAGCGTTGTCAGCCAGCAATACTTTGCTTACGCCATCAACTTTAGCAGCGGCGTCTGCAACAGCAGAACAGCCTGCGCCAGCGACTAGGACGGCGATGTCGCCACCGATAGCCTTAGCTGCGGCGATAGTGTTGAGCGTAGCGCCCTTCAGTTCGGCGTTGTCGTGTTCAGCAATAACCAGGATGCTCATCAGATTACCTTCGCCTCGTTTTTCAGTTTCTCTACCAGTTCCGCCACGTCGGCAACTTTAACGCCAGCCTGACGCTCTGCTGGTGGCTCGACTTTCAGGGTTTTAGTGCGAGGAGCGATGTCTACACCCAACTCATCGGGAGTAGTAGTATCGAGAGGCTTCTTCTTGGCCTTCATGATATTCGGCAAAGATGCATATCGTGGCTCATTCAAACGCAGGTCGGTAGTCACGATAGCTGGCAGCTTCAGCTCAACAGTCTGCAGGCCGCCATCGATTTCACGGGTTACCTTCACAGCGTCGCCTTCTACAACCACTTCGGAAGCAAAGGTGCCCTGCCCCATACCAGTCAATGCGCCCAGCATCTGGCCAGTTTGGTTGTTGTCGCCATCGATAGACTGCTTGCCGAGAATAACCATTTGCGGCTCTTCTTTATCGACAATCGCCTTCAGGCACTTAGCCACAGCCAGAGGCTGCAGTTCGGCATCGGTCTCAACCAGAATGCCTCGGTCGGCTCCCAGCGCCAGTGCTGTGCGAATTTGCTCCTGGCTCTGCTTGGGACCCATGGAAACGGCGACTATCTCACTAACAACGCCTTTTTCCTTCAAGCGAACCGCCTCTTCTACTGCAATTTCGCAGAAGGGGTTGATAGACATTTTGACGTTGGCAGTATCAACGTCAGTGCCGTCCGCCTTGGGGCGAACCTTGACGTTGTAGTCGACAACGCGTTTCACAGCTACAAGAACTTTCATGGAAATCCCGTCTCAAATATGCTTTTTAACAGCCGCGACTGACGATTCTCATCGCGAACGGATACGGTGTTCTGGTCAAACAGGTGTTTGAACGGCGTGTATGGTGGCGGTTCTATACCGCAAAATCAATAGCCAAATAGAAGTGACTTCTGCCATTCATGCAATCTATTTCAGGAAATAGAGACCATCTATTCAGCTTCCCTAAGCTGTTGAAATACAGCACATTTGCCATAGCAAATGAATAGTCATGCAATTGGTAGGGTTGAATAAACGCCTATATAATCCGCCCTCTATATAAATGATAAGGCCGGAATGGCCGCAAAAAGTTGAATACAACTGCTGAGGAGAGTGCCGTGGAACGCGAATCAATGGAATACGATGTAGTGATCGTGGGTGCCGGTCCGGCCGGATTGGCAGCGGCCTGCCGTATTCGCCAGCTCAATGAAGATGTCTCAGTATGCGTTGTGGAGAAAGGTTCCGAGGTCGGCGCCCACATTCTCTCCGGCGCAGTTTTTGAGCCAACTGCTCTAAATGAGCTATTCCCAGACTGGAAAGAGCGCGGCGCCCCGCTGAACACAGAGGTCAAGGGCGACGATATCTACGTTCTACGCAGCGATGAGAATTCCATCAAAGTGCCCAACATGTTTGTGCCAAGCACCATGCACAATGAGGGCAACTACATTATCAGCCTCGGTAACCTTTGCCGTTGGTTGGCCGAGCAGGCAGAGAACCTGGGGGTGGAGATTTTCCCCGGCTTCGCCGCTGCAGAAGTTCTGTACAACGAAGATGGCTCTGTAAAAGGTATTGCCACCGGCGATATGGGTATTGGCTTAAATGGTGAGCAGAAAGACTCCTATATGCCAGGCATGGAGCTGCACGCCAAGTACACTCTTTTTGCCGAAGGCTGTCGCGGCCATCTGGGCAAGCAACTGATCGAGCGCTTCAAGCTGGATACAGATGCCGATCCGCAACATTACGGCATTGGCGTTAAGGAAATCTGGAAAGTTCCTGCGGACAAACACCAGCAAGGCCTGGTAGTTCACACAGCAGGCTGGCCTTTGGAGCAAAGCGGCACCCACGGTGGTGGTTTCCTTTATCACCTGGAAGACAACCAGGTTGTGGTTGGCCTAATTACCGATCTCGCTTACAGCAATCCACACGTAAGCCCCTTTGACGAATTTCAGCGTTACAAACATCATCCGGTAATCAAACAATACTTGGACGGTGGTCAGCGTGTCGCTTACGGTGCACGTGCCATTGTTAAAGGTGGACTGCAATCTCAGCCGAAGATGACCTTCCCTGGCGGCCTGCTGATCGGCGACAACGCCGGCACCCTGAACTTCGCCAAAATCAAGGGCAATCATACCGCGATGAAGTCCGGCATGATCGCCGCTGAGTCCGTAGTGGAAGCCCTTGCCGCAGAGCGCAACAGTGAAGAGCTGACCGACTACACCACCAAGTATCGTGACAGCTGGGCCTGGAAAGAGCTGCATATGCAGCGCAACTTCGGCCCGGCACAACACAAGTGGGGCAACATCCTCGGTTCAGCTTACGCATTTGTCGATATCAATATCTTCAAAGGCAAGCTGCCCTGGACCCTGCGCGACACCAAAGCTGACCATGCACAACTGAAACCGGCTGCGGACTGCGCAAAAATTGATTACCCCAAGCCCGATGGCGTACTCAGCTTTGACAAGCTCTCCTCTGTGTTTATTTCTAACACCAACCACGAGGAAGACCAGCCTTGTCACCTAACCCTGAAGGATCCGGAGATTCCGCTTAACCACAATCTGCCGATTTATGATGAACCGGCTCAGCGTTACTGCCCTGCAGGCGTTTATGAAGTGGTTGAAGATACCAACGGCAAACGTTTCCAGATAAATGCACAGAACTGTGTGCACTGTAAGACCTGTGACATCAAAGACCCAACCCAGAATATTGTCTGGGTTACTCCAGAAGGTGGCGGCGGCCCCAACTACCCAAATATGTAAGCAGTTTGCTTTCTGGCGCCTTCGGGCGCCATTTTTGTATCCGCGTTATTAGTCAGCGCTCTTCTAAGAACGCAAAACCAGATGAACTCCTGCTCCCAGAAGTCGGAAGCAGGATTTAGCAGGCAGAAAATCAGAATTTATACTGAGCACTTAAGGCAAAGAATTGGCCAAGCTTCTCTTCGAATACGATGACGCCATCACGCTCAATCTCGATAGACTCATCCAACAAATTTTGCATCTTGGCTTTTATTGTCACTTCTTCGATGGGATACCAGGAGTAAGTCAAATCCAAAGAATGAAAAGGTTGTTCATATGAGTCTGGATCGAGTTTACGGCCGGCGAGATGCAACCTCTCACCAAATACGTTATACCCCAATGTTGCCGAATGGTTGCCATCAGGACTATCAAAGCCCAAAAGCATATTCACGACAAACTCCGAAGCCCCCGTCATTTCCCGCTCAGGATTCGTAGGCGCATCAGCCTCACCCCCCGCAACCAATTCCGTCTCCTGCAAAGTGACGTTGCCCTGCACAAAGAAACTCTCCATCGAGTCACCCAGGAAGCCGAGCTGCTTCATGCCCTCGATTTCAATACCGGTAATTTCTCCAGACTCGGCATTAATAATTTCCCTGGCTACATTGGTATCACTGGAAGCCGCTTCAAAAAATTCTATGGGGTCAATAACATCCTTATAAAAAGCGGAAACCGTTAAGTTGTCCCCACTATCGAAGAACCATTCGGCACGCAGATCATAATTATGGATTTCAGAGGGACGAACACTGGGGTTACCTTTGACCTGCTCTCCAGTAATAGGATCGATATAATACGCATCGGTAATTTCACGAAGATCCGGCCGTACAGCTGTCTTTGAGACTCCAAAACGAAGCTGAAAAGTCTCCGTCCAAAACTCTCCCATATAAGTCAGTGAGAAAGATGGATAAATGTCATCTTCAGAATATACGGCTTCCAGCAGTTCTTTCGGGTCAGTTATTACTTGAGGGTCATCTATGGTGTAGCCATAAGGATTCCACTCAAGTGCCACTTGACTGTAATCCTCCCAGCGCGCCCCAGCCGAAATTCGCCAGGTTTCAAATAATGTCCAATCGAATTTACCAAATACTGCATCTGTAGCCGTAGCTGCTAAATAGCTTTGCTTGTTACTTCCCGCCAAGTCGAAAACGTAGTCATTTCCATTGTTGGTGATATTTTCATCACCAAATACCTCGCCCAGCGGGCCAACGAGTACATCTTCAGTAGCCACACTGAAGATATCTAGGCGCAGCTCAGTTTGCTTGTATGAGCGCCCCTTCTCCATCCTCGCGAAGCCGCCCGTCAACTCCAAACTTGAAAATGAAAATTCTAGAGGCAAGTTGACTGACCAACCGTAATTTTTGACTTCGTCTTCAAGCTCTGTAAATCGGAAACCTGCACTTCCAGAACCCGTACTGACCTTAGAGCTAAGCACTTCACCCGTCGTAGGATCAGTAACTGTATCGGAAATGACGTCGACCTGATTGGGGATATCTGTGGTCGCTGTTGCATCCGAATAAAACCAATCGACAACCACCTCTTCCGGAACCCAATTGAGGAGGTCAAAGGGCATAAGAGTTTTGGTCTCAGGCCCCAGAGAGTGACTGCCCTTGACCTGATTCAGGGCTAGCTCTCTCTCTTCATACTTCAGCAAATACTCACGATAACCAGAACCGTCCGACACCTGTCGATTCTCATTAAAGTAATCAGTAATAGAGGTTTCATCATCAGTATTGCGCAGGAATATACTCGTAGTTTCAATCACATGCTCATCAGCAAAGCGTATACCTAAATTTAAATTCCCACTGATATCCACTGAATAAGTTGACTTGTTACGATTATTCAATTGCTCTTTGGGGGCACCAAAATTGCGTAGGGTTCTCTCAGACTCCCTCCACTTATTTTTATAAGAAGCTCCAGCCAGAAACCCCAACTCCCAATGATCATTGAGGGAAAAACGATTGCCTACACTCGCTTTCACATCCCCATCCAAATCACTGGAATCCTCTTCGATAGAAATATCACGATTGAGATTTAAGGCCAGTTCACGATTTAGCGCTTGAGCTGCATCATCGGCCTCCTGCTCACTGGCATACTGATTTCCCTCCTCGACCAGAACTTTTCTGATATCGGAGATACCCAAGCCTCCCCTAAAGCGTTTTAGCGCTGCAGATATTTCTCCTGGGAGTGCCCTGGTACCATCATCAGTTCCGAAGATATCATCATCCCCACCCTGATAACTCAGAACCTCACCGCTGGTTTCCGTATTGCTTCCTGTGCCTAACTCTACAGAATAAGTCAGATCATCGGGAATTCCCTTTGTGCGAATATCCACATTGCCACCGCCAAAGCTAGCAGCCTGATCAGCAGAGTAACTCTTCTGAACAGCCAGGGAATCCACTATAGAAGTAGGGAATAAATCGAGGGGGATTACATTTCGGGTCAGGTCCGGTGAGGGCACTATCGCACCATTTAGCGTGGTACTTGAGTAACGCTCCCCCAATCCACGTACATAGACGAACTTATCACTCACGAGCGACAGTCCTGACACCCTGCGCAACGCAGCCGCCACTGTAGAATCCCCTACCCGACCGATCATCTCGGCACCAAGGATATCGGTGACCACTTCTTCTTCCAGGCGCTCACTGACCAGGGCCTCTGCGGAGTCCCGCAAACGCCCCTGAACTACCACTTCTTCAATCCCTTGTGCTGTACCAGTGCTTTCTTCCACCAAATCCGCATCCTGGGCAAATACACCAGGAGCCATAGCAGAGGCCGCGGTAATAGCCATTACCAACGGCAGTCTCTGGAAATTTTCATATTTAGCCATTACACGGGCCTCTTATCATTCCTATTTTGGGGTATCAAAACCAAACAGGGCGCCAACCCCATCAGCGAAGGCGGCGCCCTGCAGGTTCAGGAGAAATACTCCTAACAATCCCTAAAGCTAATTATTCAAACCAGAGAGGCTGTGCACGGTTGCCCTGGTGAAGGCCGTAAGTCCAACCTTGAGTCCAGTCAGTGCCATTTATATCGAGGGCACCCAAGTATGCGCGTTCAAACGCAGTTACAGTAGGCACGGCATCATTGATGCGCTGTTGATCAGCAGCCACCGTATAGATTGCAGGGGCTCCGTCTAGCAAAATAAAATTGGTATCAATACCGATGGTTGGGCTCACCGCACCAGAAATCGGGGCAAACTGGTTACCGTTATCTTCAGCCCAGGCCACTAAATCGAATGAAGCTTCGTCGGTTTTAGTGCGATCTTCACAAGCGAAAATGTTTGAGGTCAGGGCTAGCTCTTTTCCGGAGGTCGCTTCGTTACGGGTTTGAGCACTCTCCATACGTAAACAGTAGTTGCTACCATCATCAGCCGTTTCGTCAGCTTTAAATGAGGCAACGATTATTGAGTTAGTAATCATTGGGTAAATACCCTCACGCAAGCGCCACCCAGCACCCGGATCATGCGTACCTTCTTTTTGAGCAGAAACGATACAAGTCAGACCATCAATCATAGGGCGACTGTTAAGCCCTTGATTAATCAGTGCGGTGTAATCAATCGTGTCTTTATAAGAACCGATTCCATCTGCCTCAATACAGTGGTTGCCATCATTTTCACTCTGAATCACCAGGGCATTGGTGATACTTCCGCGGTAACCCTCGTCAATATCGATTGAGTCATCTCGCACATAAAGAGCAACATAATTATTAATATCTACCGCACCACCAAAGAACTCAATCCCATCATCAAAAGTGGAATAAGCCTGCAAATTGTTTACCACAGTCCCATTTCCAACCGCATCAAATGAGATACCATTGAGCTCATCGCCACTAGCGACCAAGGCTCCAGTATGTTTTACGACGACATAGGAAAGCTCACCAGAGTTATCCGCATTGTTGTCGCCGCCGTAGTATGAAGTGTTATCGTCAGTAGACCCCTCGGCAGCAACATGACACTCTCCATCCAAGACCAAATCTCCGCTGCCAATAGAGCCTTTATATTTACATTTATTGGTAACACCAAAACCATTGATAACCATTCCACCCCACTGGGATACTGCATCAGCAGTCACAGTGCCGCGAACATCAGTTTCAGAAGTGAAGGTAATTGGTGCGGTTTCAGTACCACGGGCAAAAACTTGCGAGCCACGATTCACGACCATAAAAGCCGAGTTATCCTTGAACGCAACGGTTGTCCCAGCCTGTATCTCCAGCTTTACGTTATCTCCTCCCTTGGTGATACCAGCGGCCTGCAAGTCGGCATCACTAGAGAAATTTTCACCAACAAAAAGACTACCATCAAAAATATGGGCTCCACCTTCTGAAAGCGCCGGGAGGTACAAATCTTCAATTAAAGGATTGGATGCAGAAACAAAATCGGTTCCATATCGGCAGTTACCACTCTCGTAGGTACCTTGCACGCCCGAGCTTTCGATAATTGCACAGGGGTTTTCTGAAGAACCACTTCCAGAATTATCAACAGAGTTATCTACTGAATTATCTACGGTCTTAGGCTCAACACTGACACCACCACCATCACAACCCGCCAATAAAGCCGCAATTACAGCAGCCAGGACAACTCGATTTTGTATACGCTTCATACCCCCCCCTAAAGGAATTAATATCCAAAATATGAGCAGCCTATGAATATTGACCTCAGATTTTACTTACAGGTAAAAACTTGAAATCAAATAATTGACTGCCTGAACACTATGTTTGTTTTTACGCCTAAGCGAATAGGACGAAGGGGAGTGTAGAAACGGCGTATTGCGAATTTGTTAACTTTTTATATGTTTTCAGTAATTTTTGCACTAGAAACTTGAACTTTACATTTAATTGTATTTTTTATTTCCCTTGGATTTACATACGCTTTCAGAAAAATGAAAGAAATATAAAAACCATTAAATCTTGCCAATTTGCACAAGACTACAAAGACTTCAAAAAAATATGGAAAGTTATGAATCTAGGGAGAACTTACGTTAAAGGCGATTTCAAGAGGGGCTTATCTAAATAGTTAGATAAACCTGGGGGAATAGAAAACAACCCCAGGTTTAGAAAAGGGCGCTTGCTAATAAGAACCCAAAAGAAATTCACCACCCGCACTGCGTATAAACAGCTGCCCAGAACCATTTTCCCCCAGCCTTCTCTCTTCTGCCCAATCTACCAGCTGGTAGAAGACATCACGGGACACCCTGGCCATTAGGCCATTTCGGGCTTCTACGTAGGGGACTGGCTGCGCAGGTGTGCCGAATTCTTGAAGCTGCCAATTGCTACCTTGATTCAGCTCGATGACATCGCCCACACTCGTAGTGAATAATAGCCGCTGCTCCTCACCCTCTGAGGCACTGCGCGCAACCTGAGTAGCTACAAAGGGGACATCCTCAACCTGTATTCGCAGCTTTTCGACAGGAGTGACCAGAAAGTACTCATCCCCTTCCCTCTTCAGAATGCTAGCAAACAACTTCACCAGTGGCTGGCGGCGGATTTCGGTTCCTTCATGAATCCAGCGACCATCACTCTTGATCACCATATCCATATCGCCACAGAAATCCGGGTCCCACCGGTCAACCGGTGGGTGCCCGTGGAACTCCTTTTGCAACTTTTGCAGTTGCTGAAAAAGTGGCTCAGCCAAAGGAGGACCCCGCCGTGTCGCCAGAATGGCCGCTCTCCATGGGTTTACGCTGTGAGGTATCACCAATGTGTACACCCACATCCATAATAAACTCCATCAATCCCTCACGATCCTCGATCACATCGGCAAAGGATTTGGAGTGATAGAGCTCTACTGCGCCCTGCACTAGGGCCCAGTAAGTGGAGTAATAGAAATAGGCAGGCACTTTTTTCAGCATCCCCTGCTCTATCCTGCGCTCAAATACTCGGTTTAAAGCCGAGGTGTTGGAGTTACGGATAGCGTGTAATTCGGAGATCATCTCAGGCGCCAAATTGAGAGAGATAATCTTTTCTTCCAAGCGCTGAAAGAGGCGATCCTTACCAGGATCAGCCATACGGGACTCAAAGTAGGCACGGGCGGGCGCGGTAATGTCGCCTTTCTCTGCATTCTCTACTGCGATCTTCAGGCGCTCTGCCAGGGACTTTTCATAGTCCATCAGCAGCCGCATATAGATTTCTGTTTTAGAGATAAAGTGCTTGTAGATGGTGCCTTTGCCTATATCTACACGCTCAGCAATCTGCTCAACCGTGACTTTCTCTTCACCATGCTCCAGCAGAAGCTCCAGAGCCGCATCCAGGATGCGCTGCTCTCGCGCGCGAAACCTCTGAACCTTCTCTTTTGCCTTATCCATACTTCCGACCTTCTCTGCCCGTAATGTTGGGGACTGAAATTGACTATTCATTCATGAATGATAGGCAATTCGAGTCGCTTGGAAAAGAGAATCGGGAAATTAGCCTAGAAAATACGCCCAAAGAGAGAGCAGCCCGCCTAAATTTTGTCCTAATACGACATTTAAGGTCCAAGTTAGCCATCATTTTCGCCATGAATGACATCACATTGCTAACGCAAAGCGCCCAACTAAGTGAACCATCAGCCACCAATGAAACTTGATGCAAAATTAATGACTAATAATGGCCTTTACGTCATCTACTGTTATTATCGCTCTTCTGGGCAGACCTCCAATGCCAGCCCAGGCAAACCCGACTATCACTTATAGGTAACAGGTAGAGTCGTCCATGTTGGAAAAGCTGAGCAAACTTCTCGACGTCGAAGAGCTGGATCGCCACCTCTTTCGCAGTCGCCATCACGTCGAAAATTATCGAAAAGTACTCTTTGGGGGCCAGGTGCTTGGCCAAGCCCTGATGGCCGCCGCCCGTACCGTCGAGGATCGCCTGCCACACTCCCTACATGCCTATTTCTTACGCCCTGGATCAAGCGAGCTACCGGTAATCTATGAGGTGGACCCAATACGTGACGGGGGCAGCTTTACCACCCGCCGCGTTGTGGCCAAACAGCGCGGCCGCGCGATCTTTAACATGTCGGCCTCTTTCCAGATCCAGGAGCCTGGTTTCGACCATCAGGCCGACATGCCTGCTGTGGACATACCTGACCCAGAAAGCTTAAAAAACACTCAGGAACTGGCTCTGGAGGCTGGCCTCGTTAGCCCGCAGTATGACCAGCGCCGCTATATGATCGACTTCCGCCCAGTAGATCCACAAAGCTACTTTGGTGCCGAAACTCGAGAAGCCAAGTGTATGTTCTGGTTGCGTGCAGAGGGCGAAATGTCTGATGACCCTATCGAGCACCGAGCAGCACTCTGCTATGCCTCTGATATGGGACTACTGGGCACCTCTCTGCAGCCACATGATATTTCCCTATTCGATCCACACCTGATGCCAGCCAGCGTTGACCACGCCATGTGGTTTCATCGCAACTTCCGTCTCGATCAATGGCTTTTGTACGTCACTGATAGCCCATCTGCCGGTGGTGCACGTGGATTTACCCGCGGCCAGATCTATACCCGCGATGGCGTGTTGGTAGCCTCTACCGCACAAGAAGGCCTCATTCGACAAATTAAAAGCTAAATCGAAAGGTTATAACGAAAGCCAGACAAGAAAGCGCCACTCATTGTATCGGTAGAGATAGCCCAGCCGGGAATGAGCGGCGTAACCTTTTTACCTGAAAATCTCATAAATAGCTTCAGGATCTCCACGGGTGAATAGTCCCTTCTAATCCACAAAGACAATCGCTACCAATTTAGCGATCTCGCCGACATAAACTGGCAGTTTTCTTCTTAGGATACGTAACAGGCCACTCTGCATTTTTGAAGTGTGAGAAGTATGGAGTCATTTCGCTTTAGGGGCTCGCGAAAATACCTTCATCTACATGTGCGGCACCCTCTTAACCCCTGCCCCATAAGAGCAAAAAATGGAAAAGTACAGACCATTCCCAAGCACAATAACCGGAGTTTATTAATAAGGCTTTTGAACCATGTGGAAAGTTGGTGCTAGAAATACTCAGGAGAAAAGAAGCAAGCTGACAGACACAAAAAAGCCCGCAGCATGCGGGCTTTTTAAATAATGGTCGGTGAGAGAGGATTCGAACCTCCGACCCCTTCGTCCCGAACGAAGTGCGCTACCAGGCTGCGCTACTCACCGAGGTCGCGAATACTACGCGCCCACTTTTTATCGGTCAAGTATTTTAGACGCAAATTTCATCTTCGTACATTTTGCATTCAACCACCTTACTTTATGGCTTTTGAAGGCTTTATCTCTCCCCGCTATACGAACATCTTTGGCTTTATGTTATCGCCCCCTCTGAAATAACCGGCTTGCCCATTCGGGAGTCTTATTTTGGATATATTTCAATCAATAGTGTACTCCTGCTGATTTCGCTCCTTCATTTCGGCAAATACCGCATGCGGTGCACTTGGTGAGCAATGGACTCCTGCAATTGCAGGGCATCATCTGCTTCGTAGATACCACTCACCTCAACACTGGTGACCAGATATAGATGATACTTGCTTGAAACTAACAGCATGTTAACGGCTTTATAAGTGCATTCTTTTAACCGCTATTTAAGTGCCTTCCAAGTTAATGGGTGTCCATCACATTATTCGTAGCCTGATACCAGGTGACCTCTACCTTGATCCTGGATACTACGCCTTTTTAACTGCACCAAGATTTTTCACAGCACACATAGAGTTTCATTCAGCACTACCTATTGCTATTAAACCCGGCGAAGCCAATAGATTGATAAAGATCCATGTGAAACATGCAGAATAAAAAAGCCCTCCGCCCTACCCCGCATTGATTCCATAGAGAAGAATTTTTAGCTTACACATAAAACAACTCAGAAAAGAAGAAATGCTTTATGAATATTATTTAGGCGAAATTTAAATAAGATTGCCTACTTGAAGTCACACCCTGAAACTTTTGAGCGGGGATGAATACATCGCCTCCTCCAAACAATACAATGTATAAGTTTAGAATCAACACGGCCTGCATCTTATAGAAAACTGAGTGAATTATCGGCTAAAAAACGTTACATTTTTAAAAAGGTACAAACATTTTTCACGCCTTTATATTCAACCGATTTTAGCCACAAAAAATTCTTAAACTTTTCCAGCACACTGCGAAAGCTTCTCTATACTCTGCTCAGCCAGCTGGATACCCGACACTTAAAGCATTCCCCCTATTATTGGCACCTGATTTACTTCTAGCTGGTCAAATTGTTAATGGGGCTTTATCAAGTCTCAATACTCTCAACCCAGAAACCATGAAATACCTGGACGATAGATTTTTATATCGATAAAGGCCTACTCAAGGAGTACGTTCATGTACCAGCCATATGCATACGCTCAAGGGACTTTTGGACAGCCACTTAACTACGCTATTCCTCCAATCAACACAGTCGCAGGATTCACCAATATATTCCCTCATCATGCTGTACCACAACTGAGCCCCCAAGGTTTCCTGGGTGATTTGGTGAGTCGGGCGGCGCCATTAATTAGCGGTATTGTTGGTGGACCTCAAGGCCAGCTGATCAATTCCCTCGGCGGTCTTGGTCAATTGCTTCCCTTCCAAGCATTACCACAAATTCAGCCTCAACTTACCCAGCCATTCATTCCTCAGGGATATATTGGAGAATTAATCAACCGGGCAGCGCAACAATTTGGGGGCTATTTGGGTGCCCCCCAAAACCAATTTGTGAATGCTGTGAATAACCTCAGTCAGTTACTGCCTTTCCAGGCTGCGCCACAATATACGCCCCAGGGTTTCCTAGGAGAACTGATAAACCGCGCTGCGCCGGTAATTGGCAACTACATTGGTGGCCCACAGGGCCAACTTCTCAACAATGTTGCGCGACTAGGTCAGCTACTGCCATTTCAGGCCATGCCTCAGTTCGTTCCACAAATAACGACACAGCCATATTTAAATCAGTTTACCCCTGTTACCCAGATTCAAGAGCAGCTGGGGACCCTCCCTGCTCAAATGATGAACCCAATGACGAGTATCGGCCATACATTGCCATTTCAGGTAATACCACAGACTCCATATCAAGGATTGCAAAATTTAAGTGGTATTGGACAGGCATACCCATTCCAGGCCATGCAGCAGCCTAACTCACCCCTACAGCAGCAATCCTATTTACACTAATCAAACACTGATTCTTGGTGGCGGATTTTCCGCCACCAGTTTTATATAACTTGCCCCGGCATTCTTTAAGTTGATCGTTATCAGAGAAAAATAATGAAAAAATTTGAGCAGTATGTGGCTGTCCCTAACCGCAAGGTATTAGCTACCGCCATAGAATTGGAAGAGCTGGCACGCGAGGCAAAAAATTGCCCAGATGTGAAAGAAGTCGTCTTGCGCAAAAGCAATGTCACACTACGAGCTACACCAGATGCAGTTGAAAACTTAAGAAGGAAATTAGGCGGGAAAGTGATCATAGATCCAGACAGACCTATTCAGCCAATCAGCTAATATTGAATACCCTCTCGATTCATTACTTTCGGACGACACGCTAAAAGTCAGCACCGCACTGAAAGCGAAGGAACACAAACATGACTGAATCCCGACAAGAAAAGGCCGCAGGAGAACCTTCGGTCGAGGTTGCAGAGAAGGTCGAGTTACTTATTTCTCCCCGCCGGAGCCAAGTGGCCAAGTCTATGGGAGTCCAGCTATTAAACGCTGGCTCAATGCACAATATAATTTCAACTATTGCCAGGCAGCCCGGTTGTGAAGTGCTTCGCGAAATTAGGCCAGGTAGAAAGCTAAAAACACTTTCAACTGCAGATGAAGCAACAAACATCTACAAAGTGCGTATGGATGTTGATGCTGCCGCTACTCTCTACCAAACGGCCCCTCCCAATATTGCCGTTGAACTGGATTCATTACTTTCTTATGGGCAAGCTAATTTTGCACCAAGCTTTACTGCAATTTTTGCCCAGCAACCCGGTCTCTTGCGTGAATATCATGCTAAGGCCCAACAAGTCCGGCTCCGAGTGGTCGGCTCAAAGGGTGAACCGATTCGGGATGCTCAAGTAATTGTAGAAAGTGCGGGCTTCCCACAAGAGGGCGTAACCAACAACAAAGGGGAGGTGGCAATCAATATTTTCGCCCAGAGTGGCGGTGCCCAGATCAAATCCCTTCTTATCCGCCCCTCTAAAGATTTCTGGAATAAATATATTCGTTGTCCCTCACTTTCTCTGACAGGAGTAAACCTGGTCAAATTGCACTCACTAAGCGAGGCAATCCCCAGCTTTCCAAATAACGCTCCCTATGGCTGGGGGCAAAAGTACATGGGCTTAGATCAACTTCCCGATGAATATACCGGTAAAGGTATTAAGATCGCCATCATTGACTCGGGGGCCGATAACCAACATCCAATACTCTCGCATCTAAAAAATGGCATTGATGTCACCAATAATTACGACAGCAAAAGCTGGGCAGAAGACATTGTCGGACATGGAACCCATTGCGCAGGTATCATTGCCGGCCAACCCTCAGGGACTGATGCTATACGTGGCTTTGCACCAGAAGCCGAAATTTATGTATTTAAAGTCTTCCCTGGCGGCCAATTTAGTAGCCTGATTGATGCAATCGCTCACTGCATTGAAATAGGTATTGATGTGATCAATATGAGCCTGGGGAGCACAGATTCATCAGAAGCCGTTGAACAGCAAATTGAAGATGCCGTGCAACATGGTATCGCCTGCATTGTTGCCGCTGGCAATTCTGGCGGCCCTGTTCAGTATCCTGCAAGATCCCCCAATGTTATGGCTGTAGGGGCAATAGGAATGCTCAATGAATTTCCAAGAGACTCCTGGGATGCTCAAACCGTTATTCCATCAACCGTTACTGCAGATGGTGTTTTCTTACCCACCTTTAGTTGCCATGGACCAGAGGTATCAGTAGCGGCTCCGGGAGTGGGTATTGTGTCATCGGTGCCAGATAAAGGATTTGATGTACAGTCAGGCACGTCCATGGCAGCACCTCATATCACTGGTCTGGCTGCCCTGCTACTTGCCCACCACCCATTATTTAAAACCACTTTCAGACAGCGTGATATTTCGCGTACAACCGGCCTCTTCCAACTGATCCGAACACTAACATCACCAATGAATCTTGGGGCAGATAGAGTAGGAGCCGGTGTTCCCAGGCTATTTGGTATTGATTCTCTATTCGAGTCAGCCAAAGAAATGGCAAAAACCGAAGGTGTTGGTGTATCTGCCGCCCAGCCCACAAGCCCACACGCTTCTCCTTATACCGGATATAGCGTGCCGCCAATGCAAGGGTATGCGGGGGCTGGAGCAAACTGGTCCGGCCATCAGTTTGTCCCGGCCTATTACGGGGCAGAGGTTAGCGGAATGCCCCCCCAACAACCAGTGATGGGTACTTTCCCAGACGGCTTCGCCTTTGCCTATGGAATGCCCTTTATGGATCCACGCTCCATTCGTTATTGGTAGAGACATCCACAGAGGCCACGGGAACCTGTGGCCTCTGTATCTACGTCATTCCTCAATTCTTACGCATGGGCCATTTTCCCTATACACAGCTTGAATAAAAATCAACCACCCTTTCCCCTATCAACATTTTTCGGCGGCGCTTTTCTACATAACACAACCTCTAGTGACATATTGGGTTGTGCTTAGGTATATCATTTACATTGATAACGCCTTTATAAGTGTATTCTTTAATCTGACTTGATAGTAAAAGCTGCTTCTACATGCACTAACTAGACGCGCCGGAACGAATGATTAAACCCAGGTGCCGTGACTCATTTGCTTGATGGCGACATGTCGGCACCTGTAGGCTTGCTCATTGTCCAAATTGGAACTTGTTGGATTTTCTGCCAGATAATGATGCGTAAACAACTTCTCTCTTTGTCTTTGATTGTTCTTATCCTTTCACCGGTTTCTAGGGCATATGAGCTCTTATACACGGCAAAAATCGACCCTGAAAGTAAGAAGGCCTTGGTTGAGGTAGCTCTGAGTGGTGAAGACGTACCCAGTAAGCTAACCCTGAACCTGGCTTCAGGCCGTTATAAGGACCTGAAGAGCGCGCAGCCTTTGGAAGAAAAGGAAGGAAAGGCTATATGGCACACCGCCGGCAACGAGGCAAAACTCCGTTATAGTTTTGTTATCAATAACCAAAGGAAAAACGGTGGTTATGATTCACGCATTACCAAAGACTGGGCAATTCTACGCAGCGATAAATTAATTCCGCCAATTTCTGCTACTAGCCGAGGACGGGCCACGGATACCCGCCTGAAGTTAGAGATGCCTGAAGGTTGGTCTTCCGCTCTGCCCTACCCTCAAATCGAAGAAAATCTCTATCAAATATCCGACAAAAAGCGACGTTTTGTCAGACCAAAGGGATGGATGATTGTTGGTAAGATCGGCAGCCGCCAGGATTTGATTGCCAACACAGATACCAGAATTTCCGGCCCTAAGGGGCAAAATATCCGTCGACAGGACATTCTTGCATTTCTCAATTGGAACCTGCCAGAACTTAAAAAAATCTTCCCTCTATTTCCAGGCCATTTATTGATCGTTACCGCTGATGACCCTATGTGGCGAGGGGGATTATCCGGGACGCGCTCATTATTTATGCATGCCGATCGGCCTTTGATCAGTGGAAACCGCACCAGTAGCATGATCCACGAGCTAGTACATGTCGGAACAGGTATCCATGGAGATGACCAGAGTGACTGGATTGTGGAGGGCCTTGCAGAATTTTACTCCCTTGAAATTTTAAGAAGAACTGGTGGCATCAGTGATGACCGCTACCAAGAGGCAATGGATAAACTGATTAATTGGGGAAAAAAGGCCCCCACTCTATTGGTGAAACGCTCCTCAGGGCCAGTTACAGCGCGGGCAGCGGGAGTTATGCTGGAACTCGATAAAGAGATTCGTGAAGCGAGCGACGGTAAAGCCAGTATTGATGAGGTTGCGAAAGCACTCGCGAGTACCCGTGGCGAAGTTACTTTGGAACGCTTTCGAAAGCTGTCAGAACAAGCAGCTGGTAGACCCGTAAAAGCACTGGCCTTAGAAAACCTCACCGAGAATAATTCTAAGGACATCAAACAACAGATAAAAAAAAGCCCTGACGACGGGGGGGGAGAGCGTCAGGGCCAAGACCATTAGGAGTGAAACTTGGAGGATTTCATCCTTGCTACACTACGGGCAAATACCATCCTGGTGTGCCCTACCGGCATTGCATAACACGTTTGGGGGGAGACATGTTAGCCAGATAAAGACAGTATCGAACACCCTCAATGGATTGCCAGCAACCCTTCCAATAAATTAAGAACAAATGGAAATAGCTTCATTGGCAACCGTACTAAAAGTTATTAAGTCTATTGCCATAAGGTCATCCGTGAACTTTCCAGACTTTTTTCCTCAAGTTTTACAATTTGTTGAAAACAACGCTTGACTAATCTCTGATAGTCCATAGAATAGCGCCCACTTACGCAGCCAAGGGCACGTAAGTATAAGAAAACGCTAGGATTTTTCAGATTTATCAGATAGAATTCGCAGCGTTCTCATCCACACACGATGTGGAACAAAGGCTAGGTGGCAGAGTGGTCATGCAGCGGACTGCAACTCCGTGTACGCCGGTTCGATTCCGACCCTAGCCTCCATTTTTCCTTTTCATTGCAGAATCCTGTGAACTGCATTGAACGTGAGGATCCAGGGAAGAGCAAAAGTGCTAAACTCCCGTCTCGCAAAGGAGCTGCCCGGGTGGTGGAATTGGTAGACACAGGAGACTTAAAATCTCCCGGCTTCACGGCCGTGCCGGTTCAAGTCCGGCCCCGGGCACCACACACTCTATCAGAATCAACAAGTTAGATACTTTTTGGTGCAAATTTGGTGCACCCATTTTCAAAGTTCATTCTTAAATAATCGCCTTCCCCTCATATATCTCTTCATAGTCTCTTACTGAGCTTCTTCTCCTGATCAATTAGTTCAAAACGCACTCGCCTCCATATTCGCAGGCGTAAAATGATATGGCCACTAGACATCAATACTGCCAAATTTAATAATTCGCCGATGTCAAAAAATGGAAAGACATATGGCTGAAATAGGCTTTAAGGTAGCATGGGCAAGACTTGTAAACTGGCGGTCGCCAAAGGGGCCCATTGAGGAGCGCACTCTTTGGCAGATAGGCTGGTTTAAGGCGGCTTTCTACATTCCTCTGTTCCTTGCGATAATCTCCGCTGTCTGGATAGCCGCTCGGCTAGACCTTCCCTGGGATCCAACTTATGTTGGCTTAAATCGGCTCTTCGACATCTATAAATTTCCTATCGCTGTTTTTTCTCTTGCACTGCCATTTACAGCATTCATAGCGACAAATCATAGATCAGCTCAGTCTGCCGAGAGCCTAAAAAGAGTGGAACTCCAAAACTCTTTCTCAAACTATTTTACCCACAGAAAAGAATTCTTCGATTTGCTTTCAGAACTTGAAACAAAACTCAAGATTACATTTTCTGATACGGGCGCACTCTATCAGAATTGCTTTCCAAGAAATAAAAAAATCGAATTCAATATTGATCCTGTCGGCCTTAAAGAAGATGCCGCCCAGCCTTACCTGCTCTATTTAGATGAAAAATTCGAAAATGCCGAAATGAAAATTACCTATCCTGAGGTACCTTTTACTCAAGAAAAAATAATAGAAATTTATGGCACCTACTCAGAATTATCAAACCAGCTATTTTTTCAAGTGAAAGATGGGGTACAGATAAATGGTGCAAAGATAGGATTCTCTATCGAAAACCCTTTAATCCATAGGGAGTTAATTAGTGACGTATTGATTCAACTTGGGAGGTTTTCTGACATTGACTGTTTTAATGCCCGTCAAATCCATCACTGTGAAGATTTTGATGCTGCTGCCAGAGTATACTTCAAACCAGAAAGTAATTGTCACACCCCAGAAAACAAACTCATAGACACCCCTATTGAGAGTTGATTACTTAACACTTGAAATTGCTAGACTAAGGTGTATTTCTTAAACAACTCAAGTTACCACCCTCGGCAAATCCCCCGATCGGGTGGTATAGGCAGGCGATGTAAATGCCTGCCTCATCTTCCATTTTTTCTGAATCCCCTCAGCACCTAGAAACAGCGTCCCGCGACCGAACTTTTTATTGATCCTGTCCATCGCTTGCATGGTCTGCCCTGCCCTAACGGATAGCCCCGGGGTGAACAAATCACCCTGCCCCAGGGCGCGGGGGATTATCTCGATTAGCCCGACGCCTGCTTTCATAAAGCGGCAGCCGGGGCGGTATAAATCGGCAATGGCTTCTCTCACCAGCCGCACGATTACCCGCGTGTCGTCGGTGGGGTATGGGGTCTGCACTACGGCGCTGCGGCTGTAGTAGTTGGGTTCATGGGGTGAGGTGTGCAGGAATAGATGGATCGACTTAACCAGCGATTTCTGTGTGCGTAGTTTCTCTGCGGCCCTGCTGGCGTAGAGGGTGGCGGCCTGCAGTATCGGCGCTAGCTCGGTGAGCTTTTCACCGAAGGAGCGGGTGCAGTAGATCTGCTTCTTCGCTGGGGGCTCCTCCTCCAAACCCAGGCAGGGGATTCCGTTTAGCTCCTCAATAGTGCGCTCAATATTCACATTGATACGGCGGCGCAAAATTTTTGGGTTGGCCTGCGCCAGGTCATAGGCGGTCTCTATACCGAAATCCGCCAGGCGCTTGGTGAGGCGCCGGCCTATGCCCCACACATCATTGACGGCGGTGCGGCGCTGCATCCACTGCCACTTTTCTGGAGTGTCCAACGCACAGACGCCATCGCACTTGGGGATTTTCTTGGCCGCGCGGTTAGCGAGCTTGGCCAGGGTTTTACTGGGGGCGATTCCCACACCGACAGGCATACGAATATTGCGCCACAGGGTGTTGCGGATCTTGCGGCCGTAATCGCTCCAATCTTCCTGCAGCCCGTGCAGGTCCAAAAACATCTCATCGATGCTATAGACCTCCACATTGGGGCCGAACTCCCGCAGAGTGGTCATTACCCGGTGGGAGATATCGCCATACAGGGGATAATTGCTGGAGAAGATGGCCACCCGATGCGCACGCAACTTTGAAGAAGGGCTCCAGGTCGCCAATGCCTAATAGCTTCGCTTCCTTGGAGCGCGCCACCACAAAGCCGTCGTTATTGGAGAGCACCACCACCGGGCGCCCACGCAGATCCAGCCGGAATATCTGCTCACAGCTGGCATAGCAGCTGTTGCAATCCACCAATACCAGCATTCAGCGCGGCCGGTGGTAACGCACCGAAGCTTTAACCACCCCCTCTACAATCAATTCCTGCCCTTCCCAAATGGGGATCGGGGCGTAGTCATCATTGGCAGAGTGCAGCCGCCCTTGCTGCTGGTCCAGCACCTTGCAGGTGAGCTGTCCATCCAGGGCCACCACCACCACATCGCCATGGGTAGGCTTTAACGAACGATCGACAATCAATAGATCCTTGTCGAAGATGCCCAACCCCATCATGGAATCCCCATTCGCCCGTGCCATAAAGGTCGCCGCTGGCTTGCTGACCAGGTGCTCATCCAGGCTAAGAGCCGCTTCCTTGTGGTCATCGGCGGGAGAGGGAAAGCCACAGGCAATGCCGTGGCCGTACAGTGGGGAAAGCTTCATTCTGGAAACCCTGAATACTGTATACATATACAGTTTATTGCTAGAGGGCAGCAATCGGCAAGGGCAATGGATGACTATGAGGCCGGTACCACTCACGGCACCGGCTCTACAAAGCAGTCAGGCAGGCTCTTCTATTACAAGTCTTCCCCCTGGGATCTTTTGCTCATAAGCGCAGATAACATCTTGAAGCACGAACCCTACCTCCTCACCAATAAGCTGCAGCAAGGCTTTACGGGCCAGCTGATTCGGACAATCCGCAACCCATTCCAGGCCGATACATAGATTGTTGACGTAGTGAAGTTGTTGAACATGAGCGGTCAAAGGCATGGTCTACCTCCTTGTAGGAACGACAAATCCTAACCACCAAAGGCAAGTGCCTCGGCGACTTCTAGCCACCAGATTCCCTATAGTGATTTATTCGGGCTTTTGGCAACAAACACCGGAACATTACTAACAATTTCACAGTTTATGCACGGAGATTCTGGATTATTTCTAATTTAGCAATGCAAAATGCGGTTTATTTCAAAAATCGAAAATTTGTTATTACGGAAGTACCTAATACGGCTAGATGTTGGAGGCCGGGACACTGGGCGAACACCTGCGCAACGCACGGAAATTGAAGGGGAAGACGATCGCACAATTGGCCAACCAGCTGGGGCTAACACCATCTCAAGTTTCGAAAATGGAAACAGGCAAGCAGAAGATAGCGGCGGAGCTGCTGCCGGTCTGGTGTGAGGCGGTGGGGATTACTTTGGCCGAGGTGTACGGGGCCGAGAACCGGCACCACTTTGCGCAGGCTCCCTTTCCGCCACTTATAGCTCGTCTATATGCGCAGCTGCCGCAGGAGTTTCGTCGGCATATTCACCGAGTGATTGAGAGTAGTTACCAGCTTTGGAAAGGGAGGCGATAACGGTGGCGCTCACCAGGTAAGGGCGTTCGTTTGGTTGGGTAGCTGGAGGAAGGACGACGCCCTTATTCCGGTGCAACGCGTTGTTATCTGGCTGTTGCCATTTTCCATTGATTGAACGCGTCCGTTAGCTGCGCAGACATCTTTATTCAAGATACTCCATTCTCCAGCGTGCCGGGCCGATGACTTGGGTGACGGCTTTGGCCCCAGCCGAAGCGCCGCTAAAGCTGCCGATAAATGGGGTGGCGCAATCAAAAGTTAAAAGCCAGCCAGCATCGGGTGTGGGGCAGGCAAGATATACTTTGAACGTCTCGCCCGAAGGAATACGGAAGTGC
Source organism: Microbulbifer mixtoriginis (SeqCode) (assembly GCF_052467235.1). Taxonomy (NCBI): domain Bacteria; kingdom Pseudomonadati; phylum Pseudomonadota; class Gammaproteobacteria; order Cellvibrionales; family Microbulbiferaceae; genus Microbulbifer; species Microbulbifer mixtoriginis (SeqCode). Next base: position 4,713,480 of record NZ_CP174305.1, read on the forward strand.
ACAACAAAACCGCTGCCGCAGAGAAGTTGTACCACGTCATCGACAGGCGTCCCGTCGGCGCTAATGTTCACATGCATTCGGTCAAAACGCGAAAAGTCCTCACCTTCCTGTGCGACATACAGTTGCGGATAGGAAACGCCATGGGTCTCGTCCTGTGTGGTCAGCTCTCCGCCTCCGGGAATATGGGGCTCGCGTCCCGCCTGGGCGATGATTTCCAGTAGACGTTCACGGGATAGCAGAAAGTGTGGCATCACTTCCGCGACACGCTCCGTCGAAGGTTTGGGATCGGCCAAAAAGGCCTTAAGGTCGTTGGAGAGGCCCGACCAATCCTGCGCCCAAATCCGGGCGCCGATCGGCGCCAGCGCTGTGTTGATTTCGTCGAGTGCATACAAGTCAGCTTGCTCGCCGTCGCTTTCTAACCGGATCCCGCTATCGAGTTTCATTTGAGTCTAGGTCGATTAATGCCCCACTGGTTCAACTTCACGCCAGATAACGCCGCATTCAGGTGCGCCGTAGGCGCCACCTGGAATGCTTTGTTAGCTGCGTGCTGGTTGATGGAACTCTATAACATTGTCATCTGGATCTCTTATAAAGAAAAACTGAGCACCGTTGTATTCGACTTCACCTGTTATAGGAAAACCCAGAGCTTCGACGTTACTTTTGGCTGAATCATAGTCTGTTATTTCTAAAGCGATGTGCGTATAGCCTGGATATTTTATATCACCTTCCATTAGCACATTTTTCCTTGGTGCATCCTTTGAAGCATTAAGGATCAAGTTGATGTTAACTCCTGATGGATGCTCAACTATAGCTACTGGCTCAGGGCCAACTGGGCCAACTATAAACTCAAAACCTAGCTTGCCATAGAATTCACGAGAGACATCCAAATCTCTAACCCTCAATCCTACATGATTAATTCTGGTTATATCTTTCATCATCATCCCTTGATATTGAGTGTAAATGATTAGGAGCAGCTAACGCCCGCAACAGGGGCGACCAATACTATGCACATTTCGTGCGAAACTGGGAGCGTAGCGACCCGCACAAAATGTGCATAGCGTTGGGCGTCCCGCGGAGGCCCGAAGAGCCGTAGCATACTGCTTGCGTTTGTTAAGCATTGCCGCCACCACTGAAAAATGAGTATGCGGAGTAACCTACGACTGCGACGATCAGCCAAAACAGAACAGAAGTAAGAAAGATCCAGCCATCCTTTGGCTCGCTTTTACCGCCAATAAACACTTTACAGATGAAATAGCCTGGGAAGTGGAATAGTAGCTCGAAGATAATTTGGAATACGACTTCTACGAGAAACCTACCAATTGGGCGAAGAATACCGCCAATGATTTCTTCCATACTACTTACCTAAACTTGTATTGGGTGGTGGTCCAACAGATGCCACTCTCGAAGCGCATAACGGCATACAGCGCCCAGCAAGTTAATCTCACGATTCACCGAACCGGGGGATACAAAAGTCAGCCGACGGTCCCTAAATTCAGCGAAATTCTGTGTCTTAAGCTCCGATAGGGGGATCTGCGATATTGGATCGGATAGAAGTTTATTAAGTCTGACAATCTCCCACCTTGCACCTGCCCTACCAGGGGAAACTGTCTCGGAAAAACGCTTCATTAGGTCACCAAATGTACCCGCCTGGGGCTTTCCGAATTCTCCCTGCCTTATCTGATATTCCGTATCCTGCGCCCACTGCTGAGCTTGCCTTTTGGTATCAAAGGACGCCCCAACAGAATGGCCTTGGAGTCTTACCTGGGCGCGCCATGCTTTACCACGCCGGGTAAATGTTGCCATTACTATCCCCTATCGTTGGTGCAAATTTGGTGCACTATTTTGCACCCATTCGCAAACAGCTGACAATCACAAAGGATAAGTAAAGTGAATATTTTTTTAAAATCAAGAATTTGCAGGGCATGGAGGCTGGGTGAATCTCTCTGCAAAATTGTGAAAATGTCCGGCCCCGGGCACCACACATTTTGTTAGAATCAAAAAACGAAATATCTCTTGGCACAAATTTTGTGCACACCTTCAGAACCTCTAAACTCTTCCTCAAAACTTAAGGCAGAGAGAGTAGAAATCGTTTTCTTGATTCAAAAGTGCTCCTACTCCCCTAATCACTCTATTTAAATTCAGCCCGCCCTTATAATCCCAGCTGTAAAATAGCCGAGCCCCTACACATCAATACCACCTATGTTAATGGTTCGTCGATCCCACAAGGTGGTAAGGCACTTGACTGAAGTAAGCTTTAAGAAACCATGGGCCAGATTTTCAAACTACCATAATTTGCCTGATAGATTTCAGCCATCTTTTTGCCAGCCGACATCTCTTGCTCCTGAAAAAATAGGGGAGCTACGCTACTTCTTAGCATTGTATACAACAGAAATAAATGCGGACTCTGTCTCTCCACCCATGATTTACATAGAGTGAAAAGAGGTAATTGCCTAAATTTTCAATAGGGGGATGGGCTCAGCCTAAGAGATTCATGAATCTGAGTTGACTCTTGCTTAATAAACCTCAGTCGACACTTTCCTCCCATCGCCAGAAGAAGTCATTCACGGGCGACCCAGAATAACTCTTACAATAGCATTTTCTCACCACGCGCTTATCGCCCTAGCCTGCTTGCGGTCATCATTGCCCAACATTACCCTACTGAGATACTCACGTACTGCACCAGTAGTTAATAGAGAAGCCCTCAAGCCCCTTAGTTACTAGCTTTCTGGGAAATCGCAGCCTAAGAAAACAGCCTACTTTATTCTGTGTGTATCGATGAGTTAGCCATTAGTCTTGAACATTTTTTACCCCCTTAAATTACCACCAGAAATCAACCTGGACTGACCTGATGCCGGGTCATTTATAATCATACTCAATTGAATTCTCGATCATCGCGCTGTTATTTCTGGGAGACTCTTAAAAATCAAATGTCCCCCCTTCTAACCAATGAGCCGTGTGATCACTAGAAAAGTTGATAGCGGTCATGATGGCCACTTTTCCACTTGTCTCTACAGTACCAAGTAGCTGCAGCCTATTAATTTAGCTGCAGGAAGAAGCTAGTTGGCGTATATTTGCAAATGAAATAATAGTCGTTGTGATAAGGTCACAATGTAACTGTCAGACCAACAACATATGGATTCTTAATGTCCCAAAGCAAAGCCCTTTTAGTTATCGATGTTCAAAACGCTCTTTGTCACGGTAAAGGAGCTACATATAATGCACTTGGGGTAATCGATAACATCAATCTAGTTGCGTCGCGAGCAAGACAGGCTGGTGCCCCGGTCATTTATATTCAGCATGATACTGAGTCAGATGCTTTGAGGTATCAGACAGAGAGCTGGCAACTTCCAAAAGAGCTAGAGAACTCAGACTCAGATATCTACGTAAGAAAGCAGGCCTCAGACTCTTTCAAGGACACCGATCTCAAAGACCACCTGGATAGATTAGATATTCAGGAGCTAATTATATGCGGCATGCAAAGTGAGTTTTGCGTAGATAGTACGTTAAGGTGTGCCCTATCGCTTGGCTACACTGTCACCGTCATAGCGGATGGCCACACAACTGTAGATAACGATATTATTCCTGCAAATACGATATCCAAGCATCATAACTGCACTTGGGAGAATATTACCAGCTATAGCGCAAGAGCAACTGCAATCAATGCCAATGAGATCGTACTATGAGAGGCCTAATAGATTTAGACAAACGGACAAATTACTCTGCCTTTGGCTCCGTAATTTGCCACTGCTAGAGACGTTAGGGGCCCATAAGGAAATATCGATGTCAGAAGTAGTTACAATCAATTACATCGTGTCTAGAGGTAATGAAGCTGGAACGGTACTTGAACCGCATAAACATGAGTGCGGTAGATATGTTGCTAGCATGTCTCGCTTTAAAAAAGACTACGTTCGAGTTGAATCTCTCCGGGAACTCGCCATTTTGTCACAGCACGGTTTTAGTGTTCGCATGAGTAGCCCAGATTCAGAGAATCACCGAGCTCCAAGCCTCATATCACCAGACTCATTAAAAATTGTCTATAGCGAGGTCGCTGCTAGCACCTAACAAACCGCCACAATCGCTCCCGATGGATGCTGGGACAGCCAAAATGCTACGCTTATTTTTCCACCCCTATGCGAGGCATTATACGCAAGGAGATAAAGTGCGATTTTTAAGATTTTTCATCTTCATTTTCTTCTATCCAGCCACATTGCATGCAATAGAAGGTATTTCAGTTTACACAAAAGTCCATCCTCATCTATCTTCTGTAATAAATTTAGAAAACGAGCTATCTATAGAATTCGGGGTGATCCCTGGAGCTATTTTCGGGCAGCCTCTTAACAGTCCACTGTGGCTTGTAAAAATTGATGATTCAAAAGCGTAGCCTGGCCCACGAAACGAGAAAAACATGAATTTTTGCCTTTCATAGCGAAACTCGCTAAACCAAACGAAAACTCTAATTTAAGTATTAAGCCTGCTGACACACAATTGGCGAGAATAAGTATTTACGGTTATTTCAGCAAAACAAAACAGAACGTGGAGGCTAGTGCACTTTCTGAAAGCGGCAATTACCTTATGCTGGTGTATTTCGATAGGCCTTGCACCCTTTCTGGATTTGTGAATCTCAACAATAAAAAAGTCAAGCACTCAATCAATATTGAATCTTCTGGATTTCATTGGATTGAAGTTACTATCGGCGAAAAAGAGGACTCACTTTCTGTATATTCGCCGCACAAAAATGTAATTTTAAATATCGGCAGCTAAACGTACAACCAGTGGTTATATCTTTTCATCTTCGCTATTCAAAGCCAACATCTAGTGAAACACTTATCCATAAAGCTAATGCTATACCACCCCTTAAGTTACTTCCCTCTGCAAATCTCCCCATAGAGTCGTATAGGCAGGCGATGTAAACACCTGACGTATCTTCCACTTTTTCTGGATACCCTCGGCTACTAGAAACAGCGTCCCGTGACCAAGCTTTTTATTGATCCGGTCCATCGTCTACATGGTTTCCCCTTCCCTGCCCCATTTCCCTGACTGAGGGCACGGGGGATTATTACGCCTAGCCCGGCTGCCGCTTTCATAAAGCGGCAGCCGGGAGGCTATCAATCCGCAATGGTTTCTCTTACTCGCCGCACGATCACCCCCGTGGCACCGGTTGAGTATGGGGTCTGGACTACGGCGCAGCGACTGTAGTAATTGGGCTCATGGGGTAAGGCATGTAGGAATACATGTAAGGCTGTAAACCTCCACTTTGGCACCTAATACCCGCAGGATAGCCATTACTCTGTGGGAGATATCGCCATTCAGAGTAATTTCTAGAGAAGGTCGCACCAGATGAATGTGCAACCAGCACGGAACTCAGGAAGTACATCAAGTTATTAAATATTGAGATTTTTTTGCTTAGCATCAAAGTTGCGTTATGAGATAGTTGCTATAGATCTATAGAAATATGACGCAAAATATATCAATTTTTGTAACTCATTAATTTTATTTCCTTTTATTTTGATAGAGCCAAAATCAATGGGAAAAGTGAATTACAAAAGGTTGAACCTCTTTACGAATATCTTATTATGCGATGACATTCATTTGATGCGACACCTATCATGCATATCTCTCAGTTCTCAACAGGCTGTGGTGCGCTCGTGGAAGGCATACAGCTAGCTAATTTATCTAGTACCGAGCTAAGCGACCTACGCCAAGCTTTCGCTGATCATGGCGTGCTATTTTTTCGCAACCAGTCTCTATCCCCTGAGGAGCACCTGACCTTTGCCCGCCGCTGGGGCGAAATTGTCATCAATAAGTTTTTTACCCACACTCAGGAATATCCAGGCATTGCTGAAGTACGCAAGGAGAAAGATCAGGAAACCAATGTAGGCGGTGGATGGCATACTGATCATTCTTATGATCAGGAACCAGCCCTCGGCTCGATTCTGGTTGCCAGAGAATTACCCAAATCCGGAGGCGATACCCACTTCGCCAACCTACAAAAGGCGTACGAAAGTCTTTCCAATGGGCTAAAGCAAACACTGGAAACACTTAGGGCCGTACATTCCAATGTCCACGTATATGGTGAGGATGGTTACTACCAATCAACAGATTTGTCATCACAACTTGGGGGCGTCAACGAAGTTGGAGAAGCGATTCATCCGGTGGTAATCCAGCACCCCGATAACGGGCGCAAGATTCTCTATGTAAATCCAGGGTTCACACTGCGCTTTGAGGGATGGACACCTGAGGAAAGTAGACCTCTATTGAACTTCCTATTTGCCCACGTGCTCACTAATGGCTATACATGCCGCTTCAATTGGGAGCCGGGCTCAGTCGCATTTTGGGATAACCGCTCTACCTGGCATTCTGCCGAAAATGATTATCAGGGACAGTTCCGCCTAATGCACCGTATCACTCTTGCCGGAAGAGCATTAGAAGCTGTCTGACCAGAGTTTGGGGCGTCGCAGTTCACCGGTCAGTGAAAAGGTTCGGCTGCGCCCCAGGTAGCCTCCTCACACTGGCCGGGGCTTTAATCATCAACGGTTAAGTATGTGTCATTAGCGACTATTAAAAAAGGCAACTTCTAGACAAAGCTCGACCCCCGAGAAGTATCCAGTTACTCCACCTTCCTCTAGTGATTTCTCTACACACCTGGCCCTACCCTCTAACCGACTCTTATCTACTGGATTTGATTAGTGTCTTGCACCGCCGCTAAACTTAGATGAAAGCGAAAGGGTTCTTCTCATCTAATTTCGAACAAGTGGCTGAAACCAGCTGGTCAAAAAAATGCATAAAGCAAGAGCGATAAAAAATATGACTATTGATTCTGTTTGGAAAGAATATCGTTCAGCCCTGCGAGCTTTTCTCAGCTCAAAGGTTTCATCTGCCGATGCAGTTGATGATCTGCTCCAAGAGATCCTGATAAAGATTCACAGGAATCTCCATACAGTAAGGGATCAAAAAAGTATCAAGTCTTGGCTATTTCAGATAGCCAACAGGACAGTTATTGATTTCTACCGTGAAAATGGAAGGCTCAAGGAAGTAGAACTCGAAGACAACTTGTTGTTACCTGAAGAGGATTCAGAAACGCAGCGTAGGTTATCAGCCTGTATAGAGCCTTTTGTTAACGCGCTCCCACAGGAGTCAGCTGCTCTACTAAAGGCTATTGAACTGGAAGGTCAGTCACAAAAATCTTATGCGACAGAGCATAAAATCCCCTACTCCACCTTAAAATCCAGAGTACAAAAAGGTAGAAGCCAACTGCGCAAACTATTTGAGGACTGCTGCCATTTCACTCACGACAGCCATGGAACAGTGATCGATTATGTGCCGAAATCAAAACACCATAAAAATTGTTAAATAGTTTCGTCTTTTTCAAAAAGCCTCCGTCATATAAATACAAACCAATGACGAGGACGAATTATGATCAAGGTTGTCAGCTTTAAAATATGCCCTTTTGTTCAGCGAGTAACCGCCCTTCTTGAAGCAAAAGAGATTCCCTATGAAATTGAATACATTAGCTTGAATGATAAACCTCAGTGGTTCCTGGATATCTCGCCCACTGGCCAGGTACCAGTTCTGATCACCGATTCTGGGGAGGCCCTCTTTGAGTCCGATGCGATTGTTGAGTACTTAAATGAAATAGCCCCACCTCTAGAGTCAGGGCTCACTCCAGAACAACGTGCGCGCGACCGAGCCTGGAGTTACCAGGCAGCAAAGAACTATTTGCTACAGTGCTCTGCTCAACGTAGTAAAGATGAGCAAACACTGGCTGAGCGCAGCGAAAAACTGAGCAAAGTTTTTGAGCGAGCTGAAAAGGCTTTAGGACAGGGGCCATATTTTAAAGGCGCGACGCTAAGTAATGTCGATATTGCCTGGCTACCACTTCTTCACCGAGCTGCCATTATCAAAGCACGTTCCGGGTACGACTTCATTGTCGACTACCCAAAAGTAAAGGCATGGCAAACTGCCATTCTGAATACTGGATTGCCAGAAAAATCAGTACCTGAAGATTTCGAAAAGCGCTTTACAGATTTCTACCTATCAGAAAATACTTTTCTTGGAGGTAACAAGGCAAGCACCCACAATCTAGATAACTCTTGCGCCAATGGGAGTTGCTGCTAATTTTCTCTACCGCACGCCCCTTGAAAGAGGGGCGTACAAAGAGAAAGCGTCTCAATTTACCCAGCACAAACATACTACATAACTCGAATAAATCATTAGTCCTTGTCATTTTATTCACTGCAACTACTTCGGAGCTCATAGTAGTCAACAAGTCAAAGCAACCCTATTTACCCTTGATGTTACAATGTTATGCGAGATCAGATATTTCTAGATGTCTGGATTAATATCTAGATGAAGTTAAATTGTTAGGAGATTGTCAGGCTCCGAACAAATGGATAGTGATTCACATGCCCTTCAAGAATCACCATCTCCCGAATACATCCCAATAACTCTGATCCAGTTCTTACAGGTTGGAATGACAACTCTCTCTCGAATAACCTCAGAAAGTAAATTTCAATCCCCTTGGGGTAAGTTCTTCAGGAAAAAGTCTCGCATATTTTCACCCATGACCTTTCGAATTTCCTCTTCAGTGAACCCTTGACTTAGCATTTCTGCGGTCAAAATCCCCAAATCACCAGCATCAAAAGAAACTTCAACAGTGCCATCATAATCTGAACCAAGGGCAACATGATCAACCCCTAATAGATCTATGGCATAGCGGATTGTTTTAACAATATTGTGAGGGCTATTATCACATACCGCTTCTTCCCAAAATCCAATGCCGATCAAGCCCCCTTGATCGGCAATCTCCTTCATTAGGTCATCGCTAATATTCCGCGGCGAGTCACACATACCTTTCAGGCCAGTATGAGAAATAATTACAGGCCTTTTGGTCAGAGCCAACACATCCCTCACAACAGGCTCTGAGGAGTGGGCTACGTCGATAACAATTGAACGTTTATCCATCTCCTGCACAGCTGACCGACCAAACTCTGTTAAACCAGCCCCACTTTGCCCATGCAAAGATCCACCCAGTTCATTGTCAAAAAAGTGCTGTAATCCCATCACTCGAAATCCGGCCTCATAAAGGCGGTCAATATTGGATAACTCACCCTCTAATGGGTGGGCCCCTTCAATACCAAGAATTGCTGCGAGGGTGCTAGCGCCTTGTTGCCGGGCCTGGAGGACTTGCCTCAGATCTTCCGCATTACGCACAATGCGAAATTTCTCGGGAGAAGATTCCTGTAGCTTAGTGGCCCTTTCAGAGTGAAAAAGTGCCCGCTCCAACAAGCTATTCCATGTTCGCGGCGGCCAACCTTGAGCAATTGCCAGTAAGGTTATATTGTCACCAGCACTAGCAGAATTTTCATTTAAGTTCATGCCCCGGGGAGACTTAGTGACAGAGGTAAAAACCTGCATTCCCAAATTACCACGCCGTGCCCTGGGTAGATCCAGATGGCCATAGTTTACCTCCTTTGACAAATCACGAGACCAGAGGAAGCTATCTGCATGCAAATCACCAACAATGAGTGATCTATGCAAAGCTTCAGCTTGTTCGGGAATTTTAGGGGGCTCACCAACACTAATCTTGTTTAAACTTCGCTCAATTCCTGGCAGCAAAAGCCATTTCCAGCTCGCGAACAATATTAATGCCACTGCTGTCAAACTTATAAGCCAAGTCTTCATTATGATTTCCTGATGCCAGTAGTCTTGTACACGATTGGGGTTATAACCTGAGACGTTGCGGCATGTCAGGAGCCAGCTAGGTTTGGAAACACTCAACGATCAATTAAAAATCAATACGTTCAAAATATATGCACAATATCACCTTAATCTGGTGTCCAGGCCAATAATTAGGAAAACCAAGGAATCATAGTGACAAATTATTATCGATTTATTCTGATATTATTGATTGCAGTACTATTTAGTGGCTGTGCGGCACTTTCACCGAGCTTCCAAAAACCTGAAGTAGAAGTGGTTGCCGTGGAACCTCTTCCTGCAAGAGATGGCAATAATCTCAGATTCCGAATCCACCTTCGTGTTTTCAACCCAAACAATAGTGAATTGACACTCTCCGGTCTTTTCTACACTCTGCGGCTAGGTGGGCATAAGGTTTTGACGGGAACCTCAAATAACCTGATGCCCATCGCCCCCTACGGCCAGGATGATATCGCTGTGGATGCAACAGCTAGCATAGTCGGCTCAATCTTTGCCGCTGTAAACCTCATTAACTTAAATCAGCACTCAATACCCTATGAACTAGAAGCAAAAATAGGCTTGCGTAAATCACTACTTCCCTCAATTAAGGTGAATAGAAGTGGGGTCATTCACTTGAACCAATATCGGTAACTCTTTCGCTTGATTTACTACTTGTCGGTCTGTGGATTGCGAGCCTGCTTGCCCTCCTCATTACTCACCCGCTAAATTTGCTTGGTAAGGATCAGGGACATTACAAAGTTACCCATTGGTGCACTGTTATGACTGAGGAACCCCTCGTCAGGATGGGACTGGGACTCATAAATTTTTGTGTTATACATGATCTTCAAGCCGAATTCGTAAGAGTTTCGACCAAAGAAAGCGCCGATATTCGCAAACGTCACCTCCTTCTCAGGGGTGACACCGTAGCTGAAGATTTTTACTCCTCCCTTAGTCTTTGAATTGCCCTCCATCAATACATTCCTTTGAACAGTTCTATGCTCTAACCCAGCCTGTAAATACCAGTAACGCCCACCCTCAAGGGGGGAGGACGCGGCACTAAAGGCGGGTAAAGAGCTTCCCAATAAAACTCGCACCCCTGCACCAAAGTCCCTGACGATATTACCTGTTTTCCAACGAAGGTAAGGCACTAGTCGATAGCTTGTGCCCCATATGACATTCTGAAGTAAGTGATAATCTAACTTAAGCTCAGGCATCAATCCCCATTCATTGAAAACCTGGGAATCCCATCCTTTGGGGGGAGAAGACGAGACAATCCAGTGCATAAATTTCTGTGTTTGGCGAGCGCCCGCTCTAGAGCCGACTGTTCCGGCATCAAGTGTTAAATCAATCATCCACTGATTTAAAATTTGATACTTGTATCTTATGCCTAAATAGCTCCAACCTGCATAGGGGTGCTCTTCATTAATGGGTTCAGATCTACCAAGATGATCTGGAGTATAAATCTCCTGACCAAACCTCAAGGTGTAGGGCTTTCCTATAGGGCTCCAACGAACAAAGAAACCGCCGGTATAGTCTCTGTCCGTCTGGAAAAGTGCATCATTTACTAGTTCAAGCTGTAACTTCCCTTTTGGTGAGTCATCCGCACAAAGCATTGAGGCGTGGCAGACAAACAGCAAACCGACAATAGAAGCTGAAAGTTTTTTTCTATTAATAAGCACCCTTAACCTGCCCTCTCGAATGATTGAACCAGTTTGTCCAGATCAAAATCCGGTGATTAATGCCCCCAATCCCCAACCTTATCGGCCCCAGGGATTTGAAACTCCAGGTATTCCTCAATGCTAAATGGCATTTCTTCCACGACTGCTCGAACTCGTTGGCCAATGGCTTTGGTCTCAGGGCGCGCATTGGCAAGTCCGGTGTAGGGGATACCCTTTCCGCTAGGCACATCAGGATACTTTTTCTTAAAGAGCCGATGCCGTGCAACCATGTGATTGAACTGCCCTTGGGTGTATATCAAAGGCACTAATTGCGGATATTCCTCACGCGGGTCCATGTAAAGATCGTAGTAGGCCTCTGGCATTCCTGAAGACGCAACCTCACCAGCGCCTATCCAGTGACGCTTATAGCGCCCTTTAACCGTAGCTCCTAGTTGGTTGCCGGTATAGATAAAGACATAATCCCGACGACTATGGGTATCGCCATTTAGCAGCAGTGCAGTCTGATCCAAACCATCCACCACTCTGTCGGTTGGAATATACTCAGAGGCGCCAGCAAGCCTGGCAAATGTGGTGTACAGGTCGGCGATATGAATAATATCTCCCACTACCTGGCCGGGTTGAACCATACCTGGCCACCAGGCAAAGGCTGGGACTCTTACCCCTCCTTCAGTGAAATCCCCTTTGCCTCCCCGATATAACATTGGGAGCATACCCCAACCCGCAGGGGGACTGTGCACCATGGGGCCATTGTCTGCCATGGCTATAAAGAGAGTGTTTTCTGCGATACCCAGCGCTTGTAGCTCATCCATTAACTGGCCGGCGAAGTCATCCACTGCGGGAAATGAATCCGCCACCATCAAACCAGAAACGGATGGCTTGGGCATAAAGGCGGCCATAAAATTCAAAAAATTAGGCCAATAGGCCACAAAGAAAGGCTTGTTGGCTTCGGCGTTCTTGCGAATGAATGCTATGGTACGACGCTCCGCCTCGGGGTCGAACTTGCTGAAACACTCATTGGAAGTGCCGCACCACTCCCTACCAGGCTGTCCTTTTTCACCTTCAATATTCATGACCCAACCGGTGGGAACCAAACCGGGATTATCCAGGCGATAAGGGTCGGGAGGGTATATCTCAGGAAACATACCCAGCACCGCATTTACGGCATTAGCTTGAGGGTTAAAGAGAGAGGTTATCTGGTTCATTGGGGTAAATAACGCCTCATCAAACCCCTGGTTGTGCAAGTAGCTCTCCTCAATATCTCCCAAGTGGCCTTTCCCAAAGAACCCAGTGGCATACCCGGCTCTGGACAGCACCTCCGCAATAGTTACCTCCTCAGCACGAAGCCCAGAAAATTCATGGGGCATCCCCACAGCCCCCATGCCATAACGCACCGGATGGCGACCGGTAAGCACAGCAGCACGGGTTGGAGTACAGGAAGGTTCAGAGTACATGCGAGTAAAGTTGATACCCTCTGCGGCCATCTTATTTAAGTTGGGTGTTGAGTAACCGAAATTTTTTTGTAATGCAGGAAATCCAACAGCGCCAAAGGCGGTGTCATCCCAGAGAAGGAAAACAATATTGGGGGGCTGCCCATATTTATCCCGTAGAGCCTGTAACCGCCTGGTTATTTCTGAGTCTTCTTGCTGCCAGCGCTCACCATTTTGCATTTTCAACACATAGTATTCAGCGTCATGTACTATCTGTGCCTGCACAGGCATCCAGCTCAGAAACACCAGTAACCCGATCAAGATTTGCCTCACTGTCACAGTCCATCCTCCCTCAGTAAGTGTGGCTGGAAGTGCAATACTTTTATTAACAGTGTTACAACCCCAATGCATCACTCTAGAAGAAAGGTGTCATAGGAGCGCTATAAGTGGCGACAACTAGAAAGTTTTTATGAGTGGCCAGGACTTACAGAGGCCCTGCGGTTCTGCCAGAGTGGAAAGAATTTAAGTCGTGGAGGGATAGGTGCCCCACAGGATGCAGAAGGGCACCTAAAATAACAAGATTGGCAATAACAGGGATCTAGATCACAGAGACTTATGATTATCAGCCATCAATACAGGCCAGGCTGCTCGTAAGTACATCACCATGGTCCAAAGGGTCAGAGCCGCGGCAATATACAGCAGTAGATAGCCCAGCGTTTCCATTACAGGAAAGTCGCGAACATCAAAAGCAAGAAGAACTATGATTGCCGCCATTTGTGCGGTTGTTTTTATCTTCCCGACATAGGACACAGCGACACTACTGCGCTGCCCCAGTTCTGCCATCCACTCGCGCAAACCTGAGACCGCGATCTCACGGCAGATAATAATGGCTGCAGCCACCGTGAACCAGGCACTTTTGTGCAGGCCCACAAGTAATACAAGCGCAGTAGCCACCATTAACTTATCTGCAACAGGGTCAAGAAAGGCGCCAAAGGCAGTGCTCTGATTAAGTTTCCTTGCCAGGTAGCCATCAAGCCAGTCGGTAACTGCGGCAGCTGAAAAAATAACGGCAGAAGCAATGTAACTCCATTTATAAGGTAAATAGAAAACCAAAACCAGGACAGGTATCAGTGCGACGCGAAGCAGTGTAAGTTGGTTGGCGAGTGTCATACTTTTCTCTGTTCTTGCGGAGGGCGTACGTTATCAAGCTGTGGGGCAAATTGAAACGCTCAATGAGAAACCCGGAGAAAAAATCCGCCGCCTGTGCCCTGCATTTTTACTCGTGATGTAGTGCCGAGTATATATCCTGCGCAAGCTTGCGACTGATGCCATCTACACTAGCAATTTCTGTCACTGTAGCCTTCTTAATTTCCTGAAGACCGCCAAAATGGCGAAGCAATGCGCGTCTACGTGCGGGGCCCACGCCAGCAATACCCTCCAGAGGGGACTCCCTTCGTTTTTTGTCACGCCGCGCGCGGTGCCCGGTAATTGCAAATCGATGGGCCTCATCTCTAACCTGTTGAATCAGGTGCAATGCCGGGGAGTCCGCCGAAAGTACCAGTTCCTGATTACTGGAAACGATATGTAAGGTCTCAAAACCTGCTTTACGGGTAGTGCCCTTGGCCACTCCGATTATCTGAACACCTACAACGCCCAGGCCATTGAGGGTGTCCACCGCCTGACTGACCTGCCCCTTGCCACCGTCAATTAACAGGATATTAGGGAACTTACCCTCACCTCCCGATAGGCGCGTGTAGCGACGCTTAAGTGCCTGCCCCATTGCAGCATAATCATCACCAGCCTGAATGCCATCAATATTAAAGAGACGATAATCTGACTTAACTGGACCGCCTGAATCAAAAACCACACAAGAAGCAACCGTGGCCTCACCCGAGGAGTGGCTGATGTCAAAGCATTCCAGCCGCTCGGGCAACTGTTCCAGTCCAAGCACTTCTTGAAGGGCCTCAAAACGACTAAACAACTTCTGCTGCGCTGCAGTGCGGCTACTTAAATTCTGCTGAGCCGCCTGCTGGGCCATTTCCACCCAGGTAGCGCGCTTGCCTCGCAGTTTATGGGTAACTGAAATGTCTCGCCCTGCCTGAGCACCGAGTGCCTGCTGCAGCGGAACCACATCTTCTATAGATTCCGAGGCTAGAATTTCACGGGGAATTTCTCTTGGACTACCGAGATAAAATTGAGCCACAAAGGCCGAAAGCAATTCAGGGTGGCTTAAGCCCAGTCGCTCACTGGGAAAAAAGCTGCGACTACCAAGAATTCTCCCCTGTCGGATAAAGAGTACATGCACACAGCAGCTACCACCCTCGGTGGCAACACCATGGACATCAACATCCCCTGTATCACCCTCTGCCACTTGATCCGCTTGAAGACGCCGTAGTGCGGATATTTGATCCCTGACGCGCGCGGCCTTTTCAAACTCCAACGCTCTTGAGGCTTCATCCATTTCATCGGCCAGTTCACGAATAATATTATCGCTCTTGCCAGTGAGAAACATTTCTGCGTGGCGTACATCCTGGCGATAATCCTCGGGACTGATGAAGTCTACACAGGGTGCCGTACAGCGCTCAATCTGATATTGCAGGCAGGGCCTGGATCGATTGCGAAACACGCTGTCTTCACAGGAGCGAATACGAAAGGTCTTTTGCAAAAAATTCAGGCTATCACGTACAGAAGAGGCGTTGGGGAAAGGACCAAAATAGCGGCCTTTCTTCCGCTTAGCTCCACGATGGAGTGCTATACGGGGAAAAGTGTCAACACTGGAAAGAAAGATGTAAGGATAGCCCTTATCATCTTTCAGCATCACATTGTAAGGCGGACGCTGGGATTTAATCAGGCTCTGTTCGAGTACTAATGCCTCGGTTTCACTACGAGTAACAGTTACTTCGATGTTGCCGATCTTCTGCACCAGCGCCATGGTCTTGGCTGTGAGCCCAGAGCTGCGAAAATAACTGGCAAGCCGATTGCGTAAATTTTTCGCCTTACCCACATAAAGTATATGGTTACTGGCATCGAACATTTGATAGACGCCAGGCTTACGGGTAACTGTAGAGAGAAAACGCTTGCTATCGAACATCTGACAACCGGTCTTGCCGCTTCAGTAAATACACGGATATTAGAGCGCTGCTTCGGGGTCGAGTATCTGGTACTTGACGGCAAGCAAGGTCAATTCCACATCGCTGTTAATATTCAGCTTTTCAAATATCCGATAACGGTAGCTATTTACGGTTTTAGGGCTGACCGAAAGGGACTTGGCAATCTCAGCAACCTTGGCTCCATTCACAATCATGTCCGCAGTTTGCAACTCACGTTTAGAAAGTTTTTCAAAGGGAGAAAGGTTATCCGATTGACCTGAGACATTGCGCAGAGCCATTTTGGTAGCCATGGAGTTGCTGATAAAAACTCCACCATTCATTACTGTATGAATTGCACGCACCATCTCTTCAAGATCTGCCCCCTTGGTCACATAGCCCATAGCACCAGCTTGCATTAGGCGGCCAGGAAACAGGTCGTCATCCAGGGCGCTAACAGCCACTACTTTGACTTCAGGACAGCGGTTTAACAGCTTGCGAGTCGCCTCCAAGCCACCCATTCCTGGCATTTTTACATCCATCAAGATGACATCAACCGCAGTCTCACGCACGAATTCCAGCGCTTCTTCGCCACAATTCGCATCGCCAACAACTTCAATATCCTCGACGTCACTCAACATGCGCGAAATCCCCATTCGCACAAGGTCGTGATCATCCACCACTAAGACTTTGATCAAGCTATCCCCAACTACGGATAAGTGCAGTGGCTACGCGGCGTACAATCCCCTCGCGCGTGCTCTTGAACTGCGTTCTTCTTTTTACTCACGGAGAAACTACTCCGCGCAGATCCTCCCCAAGAATCCAGTCGCAACATACCAGACAAAAACGCTACTGCAAAGCGCCACAACCGTCTCAAATGCTGTTTAACTGATGTTTAGCCGCAGGATCTTGGCTTGTATATAGCGATTAATTATAACCTAGAAACGTAACAGCTAATCATTCTGCACTCAAGCCGGCCTTTGCCGCATGACTTGAGGAAACGAAAATTCAAGAAATAAAAAAAATTTTTGTACTTTGCAATAGTCAATAGATTTTATATTTCTAACAGCTATAGCAGAATTCTTTATAGAAACCAGTATAAAGTCCTGTCATCAAAACCAGACAGGACTTGGGGCTCGCACTTTGCGAATACTCGAAAGGCAGTTTATTTACTGAGTTTTAAGGGTAAAAGCGTGGCTCCGGCTCGAGGGAAACACCAAATTTTGAATGTATATCGGCAGCAATATCCTGAGCAAGCTGTACTAATTCACGGCCTGCTCCCCTACCAGGATTAATCAGCACCAGTGCCTGGCGCTCATGGACTCCAACCGCACTGCGCCGTAAACCACGCCAGCCAGCGCGATCTATTAACCAACCAGCGGCAAGTTTCCAATCCTCGCCGGCCGCGAAAGCAACTAGATCGGGATGCTCTGCTTTTAGACTCTGATAGAGATCCGTATCTACCACCGGGTTTTTGAAAAAACTCCCAGCATTGGGGATCTCAGTAGGCAAAGGCAGTTTGTTACTCCGGATATCAATAACTGCTTGAGCAATCTGAGTAGGTGTCGGGTGGTTTGCATCCCAATTGTGCTGCGAAATATATTGGCGCAGTGCCGGGTAGTCTACGCGCGGCTGCCAGTCTTGTGGCAACTGCAAATTCACCTGGGTAATAATATACTGGTCGCGCAGATGCCCTTTAAAAACACTATCCCGATAGGCAAAACCACAATCGTCTTTAGTAAAATCGTGCAGCTCACCTGTGGCAACTTCCATAGCCTGCAAGCTTGTAAAGCGATCACACAACTCGATACCGTAGGCACCTATATTTTGGATCGGTGCCGCACCAATCTTACCGGGAATCAGTGCAAGATTTTCAAGTCCACCTATGCCACTGGTGACAGTAGCCATAACCAGCTGGTGCCAATTTTCCCCAGCCGCAGCTTCAATAGTATGCCCCTGGCTGTTGGGCTCTATTAAAAGTCCTCGCAAGTCGACCTGGATAACAAGACCTGGGAAATCATCGGTCAACACAACATTGCTACCACCCCCCAAGGGTAAGATTGGTAGTTTCTGTGTTCTGGCAAAGGTCAATGCCTCTCGCAGCTGATCCAGGTTTTGCACCCTGGCAAAGTGGGCGCTACGAGCCGAAATTGCCAAGGTGTTGTGGGGCTGCAGGTCAATATCAGTTTCTATCATGCAGGTAACTTTAACCGAGAAGCTCACGCATTCGCTGGAGATCCTGCTCGGTGTCTACACCACCGGGCACCTCCGCACTGGCAACAGCCACATGAATATTCTCATCGTGATACAAAAAACGCAGCTGCTCTAGGGCTTCAAACTGCTCCAGCGGCGCCACTGGCCAAGTAACAAAACTTTGCAGCAGCGCTACACGATAAGCATAGATACCGATATGACGGCGCGGTTCCAACCCCTGCGGCAACTCATTTGCGTGCACAGCAAAGGCATCGCGCGGCCAAGGTATCGGCGCACGGGAGAAATAGCGGGCTAACCCGGATTGTGCAGCAACCACCTTAACAATATTAGGGTTGCGGAAATCTTCCACTGTAAGAATAGGTTCGCACAGGGTAGCCACACCGGCGCGGGTATTTTCCGCAAGGTTAGCGGCTACCTGATTAATTACCTGAGCAGGAATTAAGGGTTCATCCCCCTGTACATTCACCAGAATACGGTCATCGGCTAAACCCAGGTTAACAGCGACTTCCTGTAGGCGGTCAGTGCCCGATGCGTGATCAGCAGAGGTCATACATACCTCACCGCCAAAGCCACGAACTGCCTCCGCTACACGCATGTCGTCGGTGGCAACGATGACCCTCTCTGCATCACTCTCGCAGGCCCTCTCAAAGACATGCTGAACCATGGATTTGCCGGCAATATCTGCCAAAGGCTTGCCCGGTAAACGACTGGAGCCAAAGCGGGCAGGAATAATGACATCAAATGTGTGTTTATTTTTCATCTTTGGAGAACTGTTGCAGGTGCTGGTGCACCTTCTGATAAAAAAGATCTGGCAACTTGGCACGCACTTCCAGCGCCCACCAGTGACTCTCCCAGAAATCGCGACACTTCACCGCGTCTTTCATCGTCATAATCACTGGCGTCTCGCCATCGAAATGCAGCTCCTGGGGGCTGAACTGGTGATGATCCGCAAAGGGCTGCTCCATCACCTTGTAGCCCATACGTTGCAGTGCGCGGAAAAAACGTTTGGGGTTTCCTATCGCTGCCACCCCATGACAGGGGCCAGGCTCAGGGCCTGAGGTCAGGCGCAGCGTGGAGGTCTGATCAAGGTTAAACTGGTGCCAGCAGGCAGGCTCCAGAGTCATCTGGTATTCCAGTAGCGCACCGCACTGCTGTTTCACACTGGCTTCAGGCTCGCCATTACTCACCACCAAATCGACACTCTGTAAACGACTAATGGGTTCCCGCAAAGGGCCACGAGGGAGCATATGCCCATTACCGAGACCGCGACTGCCATCCACCACGCAGATTTCAAAGCTTCGCCAGAGGCTGTAATGCTGCAAACCATCATCAGAGAGAATCACATCACACTGGTGGTAATCAACTAACGCCCTCGCCGCTTCACTGCGATTGGGGGAAACCATCACCGGTACCCCGGTGATCAAATGCAACATCAGCGGTTCATCACCGGATTCCAGAGGGTGAGACTGAGCAGTTACCTGGTAGGGATATTGCTCTGCACGGCCACCATAGCCACGGCTAACAATCCCGGGATTTTTCCCCCGCTCTTTTAGCCAGCGAGCCAACTCTGCCACCAATGGCGTCTTACCAGCACCACCGACGGTGATATTGCCTACAACAATAACAGGTACCGATAGTGGTTCCGGTGGGGTGCGGGAACTGATCACCCTGCGCCGATTACTCACTCCGCTATAGAGCAACTCCAAAGGCGTAAGCAGAGATAAGGCAGGGCTTGTACCGTCCTTCTTGTACCAGCGCTTGTTGAACCAGTCTTCCAGTGACATCCAGTGCCCTAACCCATTGTCTGCTGTTGTAATAATGTGGCATAGCGCCCACCGCGGGCGAGCAGATCGCTGTGCTTGCCACTCTCTACGATACGCCCTTTCTCCATAACCAGGATTCGATCGGCACTTTCAATCGTACTGAGACGGTGGGCTATCACAAAGGTGGTGCGATTTTTCATAACTTCTGTCAGAGCCGACTGGATATGGCGCTCTGATTCATTGTCCAGTGCTGAAGTTGCCTCATCGAGAATCAATACCGGTGCATCTTTTAATAGCGCCCGCGCAATAGACAATCGCTGTCTTTGGCCACCGGAAAGCATCTGGGCATTGTCCCCCAATACAGTTTCCAAACCTTGAGGTAGCTCCTCAATAAAGTTAGCCGCATGCGCCAACTCGATAGCCCGCAAGACATTCTCTTTCGGTGCCCCTTCCAAATCGCCATAGGCGATGTTGCGATAGACGCTGTCGTTAAATAGGACGATATTTTGGGACACCATGCTGATATGTCGACGTAAATCTTGTAGGGGAACCGTTGAAATATCGACTCCATCAAGAAGGATGCGCCCGCCAGTAGGCTCGTAAAAACGCGCCAGCAGACTGGCAAGCGTTGTTTTACCGGAACCCGACGCCCCTACCAGCGCAACCGTTTCGCCCGGCTCCACCGAGAAGCTAATATTCGACAGCACCTGGGGAGCGGCCTCATCGTAACTAAAATCGAGAGACTCAAAGGTAACCGCACCACGCACCGGCTTGGGCAACACCTCGCGGCCGCCCTCTGGCTCACTGGGGGTATCCATTACTTCGAAAATACTTTCCGCGGCGGCAATTCCCTTCTGAATATCTGCAAAAACTTCTGAAAGGCTACGAACCGGCTTGGCCAGAGAAGCTGCGGCACCAATATAAGCGGCAAAGACCCCCGCGGTCATGGATTCCACCATACCCGGAGCCAGGGCAAACCACACAATAGTGGCAGTAGATAGGCCAACCAGAATCTGAATCACCGACACGCTGGCATTGTTGGCCACCACCAGCTTCATAAATTGTCGGCGGTTATTGTCACTGGCAGATTCAAAACGTGAATTCTCATATTCTTGACCACCATACATCCGTACTACTTGATAGCCATTAATCGCCTCCTGGGTAACATGAGTGACATCACCCATGGAGTTTTGGATGCGATGGCTCAGTTTACGGAATCGTTTGCCCACCGTACGCACGATTAGAGCAATCAAGGGGGCAAAAAGGAAAAAGGTCAATGTCAGCTTCCAGTTCACCAACAACAAGTAAGCCAGCAGCGCAACGGTAGTAAAAGTCTCGCGAAATAAAACCTTAACCGCCTTGGTAATGGAATTGGTAACCTGCTCAACATTGTATGAGACTTTGGAAATCAGGTAGGCACCCGTGTAACGGTCAAAATAGGCACTAGGCAGCTGGCCAATCTTCTCAAACAACTGCGAGCGCAACTGGTGAATAATTGCGCGCCCCACATAGGCGAGACCATAACTGCCAACAAAGTTACCAATCGCACGCAGCAGAATAATGATGAGCATGGCCAGAGGTACCAGCCAACGCGCAGTCTCCTGTGGCATTACCCCATCGGGATAATAGGAGGCTACGTATTTCGAGAGAAAACCTCTGCTTTCTTGGATGCCAGCGCCCACCGCATCTAACAGCAGCTCCGTAACGGCAATTAAGCTGACGCCCATGGTGGAAAACAGGAAAAATCCCAGCACTGCAACAGCAAAAATCGCTAGGTGCGGCCGAGCGTACGCGAGTAAACGACGATAGGTGTGCGCCCCGTGCTGTGGTTTACGGGGGGGCATGGTTACTTTCTTCATACAGACCAATGACTGGACTCGCCCCAACCCCTTAGGCAGTGGGGCGAGTACGCTCGCAAGGCTAATCGTCCATCCCTGGCATTAAAGCAAAGCCCAGCGCGCTAGTTCTCTTCTGGTTGCCGTGTAGTAATGCTTAGGTTGACAAAGCCTAGCTGTCCAGCGGCATCCATTGCCCGCACCACAGCCTGATGGTGAGCTGTAGCGTCGGCGGTTATCACAAGCGGGCGATTGTACTCGCCTGCAGAAACTTCCGACAGCGCAGATTTCAAAGTGGTCAACTTTTTGTTGATCAACCCCTGGCCATTTACCGAATAAGAACCATCGGCACTGATCAGAATTTCAACAGAACGAGGCTGCTCTTCTGCCTGAGGCCCAGCGGCCTCGGGCAAATTTAACTTCAAATGGCTCTCTTTGGTGAATGTGGTCGACACCATAAAGAAAATCAGCAGAAGAAAGACCACATCGATTAATGGCGTAAGGTTTACCCCATCCTGCTCTTTGGTTTGGCGGCGAAATTGCATCGATTGCTACCTCACTCAGGCCGCTTTTTCAATTTTGCGGTCACTGTGTAAGGCATCCACCAGCTTCACGGCTTCCTGTTCCATGGTTACCACAATAGTATCCACTCGGCGCTGGAAGTATCTGTGCGCCATTAGCGCTGGAATCGCCACAGTCAAACCCGCCGCCGTAGTAATCAGAGCCTGGCTGATACCACCGGCCAAAATACCCGCATTGCCGGTGCCCTCCAGCATAATTGCCGTGAAAACCTGGATCATACCGATGACAGTCCCAAGCAAACCGATCAATGGCGCAATCGCGGCGATGGTGCCGAGGGCATTGAGGAAACGCTCCAGCTCGTGTACTACCTGGCTTGCAGTTTCCTCAATACTGTCTCTCATTACTTCACGGCCGTGGCGGGAATTGGAAAGTCCTGCGGCAAAAATTCGTCCGAGTGGGCTGGAATCACGCAGCTCCTTAAGTTTCTCACTATTGACCTGGTTGCTTTTTAGCCACCCCCACACTTCTCCAAGTAAAGTGCGCGGTGCAATACGCTGGGGATTCAACGTCCAAAAACGCTCAATGCTGATAGCAATAACAGCAACGGAACACAACAGGATCGGCAACATCAACCAGCCGCCAGATTTTATTATTTCAAACACTTTTCTTGGCCCTAAACAGCGAGAGGGATTTCAGGAATTTCTTCTGCATCTTAGACGCAGGAGTCGCACTTTATCACAGCTGCTCTCGGCGGCTAAGTCTTCCACTCGGCTCAGCCTCGCCATTGTGATCCGCATACCAAAACCGTGGCGCTGAACGACCCCAGCTGATCACAGGCTCCGAGGTGCCTCTTTGCCAAGAAAGCTCGACAGCTCCACTTTGTGCTGTATTAAAAATTTGCGTATCCATCGCACGATAACGTGCGACTACATTCGCATGGGGATGGCCAAAATGATGACGATAGCCTGCGCTGAATATCACTCGCTCAGGCCTTGCCCAGCTCAGTAAAGTCTGGGATGAAGAAGTCTTAGAACCATGATGAGGCGCCACCAATAAATCTACTGGCTTCTCCATTGGATAAAGCTCCACAAGACGGCGTTCTACGGAGCTTGTGATATCCCCAGTAAGTAAAATACGCACTTGTTGCCATTCAATTAGAGCCACACAACTTTGATCATTTTCCTCTCCATCAATTTTTTTTTGCAGTGGCCATAACCAACGTACAGAGAGCTCACCGAAATAAAGCCTTTCACCCGCGACACAGGAGTCTGCTCGTATATCAAAATCCCCCACCAGTTTTTTTCCCAGTTGCCCTGGAGCATAGAAATTATTGACAGGCAGTGACTGCAATAGCGCCGCCACCCCACCCGCATGATCCCTGTCACCATGGCTGACAACCAACACATCGAGTTCTCTCACCCCGACTCCACTCAAATAAGGAGCAACAATGGCCCCTCCAGCACTCCAACCCGATGGCGAGAGAGGTCCGGTATCAAAGACAAGGCGCGCTTCTTGGGAGCGGACCGAGAGAGCCAGACCCTGGCCAACATCCAAAGCGGTGAAAGTAAGCCCCTGACGACCTGGTGTCGAAACAGGCAGCATAGATTGGAGCAAAGGAAGCAGAAACAAGCAGCCCAGATATCGTCCCGGCACACCCCTGGGTAAGATTAATAACAGGGCGCCCAGTGCGGATAAGACAAGCAGGGTTGTGCTTTGAGGCGTTATCAAAGGCTGCCAGGTAGGAACAAAATCCCGGGCATACTTCAGCATTTCCATGAGAAGAGTCAGTTGCCAGTCGGCAAATTTAAAGCACCAGATTCCAAGGCCAGTCCCTAACAGTAAGGTGCCAAGCATCAAGGCCGGCAGTATTATCAAACCAAGCCAGGGAATTGCCATCAGGTTCAGCAGCATTCCGCCAGAGCTGTACCCAGAAAAATACACTACCGAGGGTAAAATCAAACCCAGCGCCACCAGCCATTGACTGCGCAATAATTGTACAAAGGTGGAGAACCAGCGTAAAAACCAAGCTTCCACGTGCCTTTTCATCCCCACATGAGCACTCGCCTCACTTCCCTCCACACCGTTCTCCGTTGTCCTCTCTTGCCTAACAGAGCTACGCCCAGAAAACCCCAAGAGAAGCGCACCCACAGCGGCGAATGACAGCCAAAACCCGGCTCCGAAGAAAGCCAATGGCTGGATAATTAGCACTAATGCCAAAGCGAGAGAAAAAGCCAAGCCAGCGCCTACCCGTCGCCGCCAATGCCAAGCCAGCAGCAATACCCAGGTCATCACCAGGGCCCTTTGGGCGGAGAGAGGAGCGCCAGCCAACAAGGTATAGGTTAGAGTGCCAATAAGCGCCAACAACATCGGAATCCACCTGGGACAGGTCCCCATCAATACCCCGAGAGCCCTCGCCAATACCTGCCCCAACAGCAGTAAAAACCCAGCCACCATGCCCACATGCAGGCCCGATATTGCCAAAAGGTGTGCCGTCCCTGTCTGCTTTAACAGGTCACTGTCGGCACGGGAAAGGCCGCTGCGATCCCCTAGTAACAGTGCTGTAACCAGGGCGCTTTGGTTTATCGGTAGCCTTTGAAGCTTCTGCCTAAAAGCATCTCGCAGGGCGGATAGCCCCATGCCCTGGCTCAACCACTGTGGGTCGCCATTTTGCGGGCGCACATACCCCGTTGCATAAACACCCCGCCGTAAGAGCCAGCCCTCATAGTCAAAGGTATGGGGATTTACACTACCGCGTGGACGCTTTAACCGCACCGGTAAATCCCAGTGGCTATTACCTCGCAGCAGCCTTTGCACCTCAACATCTGCGCGGTACCAGGTGAGATAAAGAAGGCTACCTGAATGAACTTCCCCCGGCCCCGCCTCCAGTATTCTCGCCTGGAAGCGTATATCCCGGGTAGCACCCCTCTGTAACGCTGGATTACTCCTGACCTCGGGGAGGGATACAACCTCAACCCTTAGGCGTTGATCAATGCCATGAGCCGATTCAGGTAAACGCTGCTCAAGCGCGGCTTTATTGCTCGATAAAGCCCAGAGAGCACCGAGCAACGAGATGACAAGTAATAGGCAGAGAGCGCGTGTTTGAGGGAGGGAAACCAACAATAGGAAGGCAATAATATATACCCACAGTACTCCCCCTATTTCTGGTAGAGACGGCAACAAACCAATAGCAGCAACTGATAGAGAGAAGACCCAAAGGGCCAGCGTAGGGCTCCATAGCCACAGAGTAGTCTTAGGGTCCCAACCCACATCCAGCCTGCACTTTTTTTGTACAGGGTTTATGGTTCTCATCCTTGTCCGAAGCCCCGTGATAGCAATAGATCAGAAAATTTGACACCGCACACAAAACAGGCACCATAGAACCAAAACATGTCTATAACCGGCGCGCCATGCCGCATAGTGACTGCCTTAACTGCTATACATGGCACCCGCTGGTCATATTTTTTTAAGAAAAATGCCATGTTTAACATGTTTGTAATATTCAGGTCGCAGAATCCGCACCAAATCGAGGGGCAACCAACAGACTGAACGGAAGGCTTCCCCTCAACCCACAACCATAAACTGTGCGAGACGACTATGAATAAGACCGCTCTCTCTCTGGCCATTGTTGCCATGATCCCGACTCTGGCCAACGCCCAAGAAGAAGGCGATGTCCTCGACTTTTACGGCAAAGCCAATGTTACCTTCCAGTCTGCTGACGAAGGTGACGGCTCTGTAACCGATATTCAAAGCAACGCTTCCCGCCTGGGCGTTAAGGGTGAGATCGCCCTGACCGACGGCATCAAGGGTATCTACCGTATGGAATACGAAGTAGATATGGATGGCGACGCTGATGACACTTTCTCTCAACGCAATATCTACGCTGGACTGGAAGGCGGCTTCGGTCAGGTAATCGCGGGTAAGTTCGACACCCCTTTGAAAGTTGCCCAGAAGAAAGTTGACCTGTTCAACGACCTGGAAGGCGATATTAAAAGCCTGATCACCAGCAGCGACAACCGCGAAGAAGACGCTCTGCAGTACACTACCCCGTCTTTCGCGGGCTTCAAAGCTTCTGCTGCTTATATCAGCAATAAAGATGAGGTAATTGGTTACGAGATCATTGGCCAAAATGATGATGGCAGTGACATCTTAGGCAAAGAAATCAAGCGCAATAACGGCATCTCCACTTCTATTGCTTACGATAACAACGGCGTTTACATGGCCTACGCTTTCGACCAAGACGTTGAAGGCCAAGACGTTGACGTTCAGCGCTTTGTAGCCCAGTACAACATCGGCCCTGTACAGGTTGGTGCTCTGTTCGAAGATCAGGAAAACGCTGACGGTGAAAACGCTGACGGCTGGATGGGCTCTGTAGCTTACAAAATCGAGCAGTGGACCCTGAAAGCACAGTACGGTCAGTCTGATATTAAGAAAGAAGACGGCGAAACTTACAGCCTCGGTGTTGACTACAAGTTCAACAGCGCCGCTAAAGTATTCGGCTTCTACACCGACGAAACAGCTGATGGCGATTACGACCGCAGCTATGCCGGTATCGGTGCTGAATACAAGTTCTAAGAGCGCTTTTAACGACGATCATCCGAATTGGGAAGCGCTGTTTGACCGTCGTATGATTTAAGAGCTTGAATTAGGCGACCTATGGTCGCCTTTTTTGTTGGAAGTTCCAAAGCCGCAATGCGGCAGCTTATTAAATAACCAACTTATCCATAAAAAGATGAACTGGCATTGCCTGTAACTGTTGTTGATCAGCAAATAAAGCTAATATTTTCTCTGCTTGGCCTGAAGGGAAACGTGCAGCCAGATTGGAATGGAATTTCTTCAACAAAAGCGGTATCCCCTCTTTACGGCGTCGACGATGACCAAGGGGGTATTCCACCACTACATTCTCTGTCGCCTTGCCCCCCTTAAAAAATACCTGCACACCATTCGCAATTGAACGCTTATCCGGATCAAGGTAATCCTTCGAATAGCAGCCATCCTCAACAACGGTAATTTTCCCGCGCAGCTCATCAATTTCCGGATGGGACTGATGGAATTCATCCTCATAAAAACTAGCCTGCAAATCCCCAAATAAAAGAGCCACAGCCACGATATATTGCAGGCAGTGATCGCGGTCCGCCGGATTGGAGAGGGGGCCGGTTTTACTAATAATTCGTATTGCGGATTCGTGAGTAGTCACGACAACTCTCTCTGTGTCTTGCACCCTGCCCCTTACCAATGGATGTAAAACTATCGCGGCTTCACAGGCCGTCTGGCCATGGAATTCTGCCGGGAAGGAAATCTTGAAAAGGATATTCTCCATTACATAGGTGCCGAATCGACGCGGAAACCGGAACTGCCGCTCCTCCAACGGTTTTATTACCTGATCAGCATTGGTTTTACTGAAAGCCACGTCATAAAAGCCCCACTGCTTCGCAGTAAGTACGGTTGGTATACCCATCTCACCACGCATGGCCATATCCGCCAGGAGAACTCCCCTTGCCGAGGCATCTCCTGCCGCCCAAGATTTACGCGAACCCGTATTGGGGAAGTGCCTGTAGGTACGCAGGGCACTACCATCTACCCAGGCCTGGGAAATCGCCGCCAGTAATTCTTCCCTGCCT
This sequence comes from Microbulbifer mixtoriginis (SeqCode), assembly GCF_052467235.1. Classification (NCBI taxonomy): domain Bacteria; kingdom Pseudomonadati; phylum Pseudomonadota; class Gammaproteobacteria; order Cellvibrionales; family Microbulbiferaceae; genus Microbulbifer; species Microbulbifer mixtoriginis (SeqCode). The sequence continues at coordinate 4,741,317 of NZ_CP174305.1, forward strand.
CCCCCCATCAACCAAGTAGCAATCGCTGTAGAAGCCACGCGAACCAACAATACATGGTCCAAGCCGACGCGGTTAAAGCTGTTTTGTAATGCCAGAACACCTTGGATCTCATAAGCCTTGATCATCGCCTCCATCACCTTTCCCATTGTCAGGGGCTCTTCCCCTGCACTCAGCCGCTTCTGAGAAAGGAAATCGCACACCGCCAAGATAGCGCCCAGATTGTCAGATGGATGCCCCCACTCTTCGGCCAGCCAAGTATCATTGAAATCCAGCCAGCGGATAGTACAGCCTATATCCCAGGCAGCTTTAACCGGATCCATGCAAAATTGGGTGCCCGGCACTCGAGCCCCATTGGGCACCACCATCCCCTCAACTAGAGGGCCTAATAGTTTCGTACACTCGGGAAAACCCAGTGAAAGAAAAGCACAACCCAAGGAATCCATCAGGCAGTAGCGCGCTGTTTGCCAGGCCTCATTGGAATAAACTTCAAAATTGAGAACGTAATCGGCTATATCCTGGATTACCTGATCATAAATTAGATGGCCAGTTTGGTCTGAGTCGGTGCGCATAGCAGAAGGCCTGATAGTACTGTGAAGAAATTAAATAAGCCTAGTAATTTTTTAGTTGTATCTTTCACTTTGAAAATGAATAACAAGATTTGAGCGCTACGACATTGATGGCTTGCTTTTTTGTGTATATTGTCATCCTGTGAATTTCACTAATATTCGACCGAGATTGAAAAGGTAAGAGGGTTTGTGATTAGTCTATACACTCCAACCTCCAATAAGAAAACACTAAATTGCAAACAATAGCGACTAAAACAAAAAGGGTATGCTGTACCACAGAAACAGTGTTATTTCGTCAGGGAGTGGCCTCCCGAAATATTTATTTTATACATGCCGGTTATGTTCTTATCCATAAAGTGGACTTTAATGGCAACCGGGGACTTGTAGACCTGTATGGGCCAGGCTCCTGGTTTGGCCCAGGTCTTGGCGGAAATTCACAAGAAATAGAAGCAATTGCCAAAATAGGTTGTGAGCTAGAAGTCGCTTTTCCAGAAAATCTCAATGGCCTGTTACATTCACTGTCACAAACCCAGCAAGACCTTATAGAGCATCTAGCCAACAGAGAGTCTTTATTACAACAGCGTATATTTCAGCATATAACCGCGCCCCTAGCTGTCAGATTGGCAAGTTTATTATCCCAACTATTTCATTTTCAGGGGCAACCTTGCGCTCACGGGCATGAATTAGATGTAAAGCTTTCTCAATCTGAGCTAGCGGCTATGGCCGGCGGCAGTAGACAAACCGTTAGCCAACTACTTAGCACCTGGAAACACAAAGGCATTATTGATTACACACGCCAACATATTTGCCTACTAAACAAAGGCGCCCTCGAAGGCTTAGCGCAAGGCTAAATTTGGCTTTAGTGTCAGCTAGCTGACAGTTGATCGTCCCTCTCCTCCCTATACTTCCAAAAAATGAGGGCTAGACCTAGTCCCCACCTCCATGGAATCAACATAGGAAGAGGCATTATGCGCACAATCTGCTTAGTTACACTGGGAATACTGTTTAGCCTACAGGCCATAGCTCAAGAGAATCTAAAGTCCACTTTCAGTCATTTCGTTGACGCACAGGGAAACATCACATTACCCAAGGATTACCGCCAAGAGTGGACATTTCTCGGCTCCTACCAAGTAAAGTCATCCAGTGGCAAGGGCTGGGATACTCACATTGTTTACACTCAACCTGAAGCAGTTAAAGCCTTTCGCAAAAATGGAAAATTCCCGGATGGCGCAGTCCTGGTAAAAGATGTCAACAGCACCAAATCAGAACCATTAACCACAGGCTTGGCTTACTACTCTACTGATCTCCAGTTCACCTTTATGATGGTCAAGGACACAGAAGGGAGATTTCCCAAGAATGAGGCCTGGGCAGAAGGTTGGGGATGGGCTTTATTCAAGCCAGGGGTAGCAAAAAGTGAAACCAAAACCTGGAAGGGCAGCGGGCTTAACAACTGTTTTGGATGCCACTTACCAGCCAAGAATAATGGCTGGGTCTATACACAAGGCTATCAACAGGTCCTACAGAACTAAAAAGTAAACAGCAAAAATTAGAGGTTAGAGGTCTTTTATTCGGCTAGAGTAACAGGCATAGATTCCCTCCAGATCAGCTTATCACCCCCACCCCAGCGCTAATTGATTTATATCAATTAGCGCGATCTTGATTGCCGTTAACATGCGGCCGCGCCCGACTATTCCACTATGAGTTTTTCCGTGTTTAAACCTGAGTTACTGTCCCCCGCAGGGACTTTAAAAAATATGCGATATGCGTTTGCCTATGGTGCCGATGCCGTTTATGCAGGCCAGCCCCGCTACAGCTTGCGTGTGCGCAATAATGAATTTAAAAATATTGAAACCCTGCGCCTAGGTATAGAAGAAGCACACCAGCAAGGAAAACAGTTCTATATCGCTTCCAATATCGCCGCCCACAACGATAAAGTTCGCAGTTACCTGCGGGACCTGGAAGAAATTGTTGAAATGGGACCTGACGCCCTGATTATGTCCGACCCAGGCCTGATAATGATGGTAAGGGAGCGTTGGCCTGATCTGCCAGTCCACCTATCCGTACAGGCCAATGCGGTAAACTACGCGACCGTAAAGTTCTGGCATCGCCAGGGGTTATCTCGGGTGATACTTTCCCGAGAACTGTCCCTGGATGAGATTGAGGAAATTCGCCAGAAAGTGCCTGAGATGGAGCTGGAAGTCTTTGTCCACGGTGCACTCTGTATCGCCTATTCCGGGCGCTGCTTGCTATCCGGTTATATGACCCATAGAGATGCCAACCAGGGCGCCTGCACCAACTCCTGCCGCTGGCAATACCAAGCTCATGAAGCCAAAGAGAATGAAGTTGGCGAATTGATTCATGTGCAAAACCAGGAATCTATCCAAAAACCCATCCAGCAACCCACCTCCGCCAGTGACAATACTTCCCAGGCCTTTTTACTACAGGAAGAAGGTCGCCCTGGCGAATATATGCCGGCCTACGAAGATGAGCACGGTACCTACATCATGAACTCCAAAGATTTGCGGGCCGTACAGCATGTCAAGCGCCTCACGGAAATGGGGGTTCACTCTTTAAAAATCGAAGGTCGCACCAAATCCCACTACTATGTGGCTCGTACTGCTCAGATCTATCGTCGCGCCATAGACGATGCTGCAGCAGGAAAAGACTTTGACATGAAGATGATGGACGAATTGGAAACCCTCTCGAACCGGGGCTACACGGAAGGTTTCTACCGTCGCCATCCACCAGCAGAATACCAGCAATATGAAAAGGGGTTGATATCAACTCCGGGCCAGCAGTTTGTCGGCGAGCTTATTGACGGCAATCCAGAGTATTTGACGATTGATGTTAAAAATCGCTTTGAACACGGTGATCAATTGGAATTAATGACTCCCAGCGGTAGCTTGTTCTTCCCCTTGGAACAAATGGAGAATACGGAAGGCAAAGCGATCGATGTAGCTCCGGGATCCGGGCATATCGTGCAGATACCTCGACCAGAAGGAGTCGATGACGATCAGCTTCAACAGGCGCTATTAATCAAAGCTCTGGGATAACCCTGGGTTTGTAATTTGCACTAAGGCTTATCTAGCCTCTCGTTTTGCAAACATATTTTGTTAAAAGTGTAGTGGTTTACAAAATCTACCGGATTCACTAAGCCACGACACCTTTATTCCCACTACATCTCCACAATTTTACTTGTGAATCGATCCTCAAAATTCATTGGGTAATCGTTAAACTTCTCAAGTGACTGCCCGCCTCACAATATTCAAACCGTCCTGTATTTCCCCACCATTCACCGCAAGGAACTGGTTCTTGTGCCAATTTTCCTGCATTTTCAGCCTCACCTAAAACCCTTATACAGCCCTGAGTTTTGATCACAAAAATATGCTCGACAGTACTAATTACAAGATAAGAACCCGCCCTCCCTCGGAGTTCCAACAGGAATACACCCGTTTTAAATAGTTATGATTTTCCACCTCTAACTCGCCTCCGCATCAAGGTTTCACAGCAGAAAAGCGTGTAACGATTGCTTAACCAAGGAAATGCCGCAATATGGATATTATTAAACCTAAGAAACGCCCCCTGATTAAGCACCCTTTAATGCTGGGTGGTGCTGCCCTAGCTTTTGTGGCATTTACCAGCACCCTCCTGTTACTTCCTGACAGCGCCTACAAAGTTGAGCGGGAACAGCTGATGCTAGGTACCGTCCAACGGGGAGACCTGCAGGTTGTGGTAGATGGCTACGGAAGGCTGCGTTCAGACAAGCAGACTTTAATTACCGCCCTAACCGCAGCGAATGTTGAAAAAATCATGTTGCGTCCCGGTGCAGAAGTACAAAGTGATAGCGTCATTATGCAACTGAGTAATCCAGAGTTAATGCGCGATCTGGATGCAGCCGAAACCTCCCTGGAACAAGAGGAAGCTAATTTGCGCCGGCTTGTTCTGAACAACCAGCGCGATGTTCTCGCGGAGGAAGCCATACTCGCGGAACTGAATTCCAATTACCAAGTGATCAAGTTGCGCCGCGAAGCTGAGGACGAACTGGTAAAAAGTGGAGTGGTTTCCCAGCTCACCTACCAAACAACCGTCTTACGCCAAGAGCAGATGAAAAAACGTGTGGACCTGCAAAAACAGCGTATCAACCACCTGCGCAAAGTCGCCGTCGAATCAGAGTTAATCCAGCGCGAGCAAATCAACCAAGCCCAGACCCAACTACAGAGCATCCAACAGCGGACAGATCGCCTCACAGTACGCGCCGGCCTGGACGGCATACTACAACGACTACCAGTAGAGCTAGGGCAAGGTGTCGACCCCGGCCAGGAACTGGCTCTGATCGGCAGCGAGACAGATCTACTCGCCTTGGTTCAAGTCCCACAATCCAAAGCAGAACAACTGGAGGTTGGCCAGCCCGCTGAAATTGATACCCGCAGGGAAAAAGTCGAAGGTGTGGTAACCCGTATTACTCCTGAGGTTCGGGACGGCAATATTGAAGTGGAAATTGCTTTTAGCGCAGGCGCTCCGGAGTCTGCCAGGCCACAACTCAACGTCGATGCCCGGATCTTCACCGCCACTATGGAAGATACACTGTTCGTCGAGAGACCTATCAATGTACAGAGGCACAGTGAGACCAACCTCTTCCTGATTAACGAAAACGGGGAGGAAGCGGCACTCCAGTCTATCAGCTTCGGTGAGGAATCGGGCCGATATATCCAAATCACCCAAGGCGTCAATGAAGCGGACCGTATCATCCTCTCGGATATGGCCAATTTTAATGAAGCTGAGCATATCCAGATTATTGACTAAAGCCTGAAACCCAAAGCGAGAACAGGGAGTTCGCTATGTCCAAGCCAATCCTTCATATGGCCGGGATCACTAAGGTGTTCAGCACCGAAGAAATGGAAACTCACGCTCTGCGGGGCGTTGACCTGAGTATTTACTCGGGGGAATTTGTTTCTATCTGCGGCCCCTCGGGTTGCGGTAAATCCACACTTCTCTCGATTCTCGGCCTGCTGGACCTCCCCACCAGCGGCAGCTATCAGATTGAAGGCACTGAAGTCGCTCAATTGACGCTAAGTGAGGCGGCGACAATTCGCAACGAGAAAGTAGGCTTTATCTTCCAGTCCTTTAACCTGATTGACGAACTCTCTGTCTACGACAATATCGCCCTGCCCCTGCTATACCGACGCAATCCCATTCCCAAGTCTGAAACCGACAAAAAAGTGAAACACTGCCTGGAGAAGGTAGGGATGAGTCACCGGGCCTCTCACAAACCTAATCAGTTATCGGGTGGCCAACAGCAGCGAATCGCCATAGCCCGGGCGCTAGTTGGCAATCCATCCCTGCTACTGGTGGACGAGCCCACCGGCAACCTGGATTCCCACAATGGCGATGCGGTAATGGAAATGCTGCGGCAGCTCAACAATGAAGGGACCACCCTGTGTATGGTGACCCATGATCCTCGTTACGCTGACATGGCCAGCCGCCAATTGCATCTGCTGGATGGAAAAATCTCAACGCCGCAGCCCATAAAAGAGCCCCATGAGATGGCCCTATGATCACCACAAAGGACCTGTCCATTGCCCTCCAGTCCCTCAATCGGGCGCGGGGCTACGCCACCACTATTATTTTAACCCTGGGTATCACCCTCGGCGCCCTGGTAACGCTATTTAATCTCAACTACCAACTGTTAGCCGCACCCCTACCCTACCCGGACGAAGATCGGCTGTATGTCGTGAATGGTAATCTCTACCAAAACAAGCAGCTGCGGCTGGAAAACAACAGCCAATACCCCGCCCTGGTTGAAATCTATAAAAACGACAGTTTCTTCGAGTCCAGCGCCCTGGTGTACTTCTGGGAAGATGTGGTCCGCAATTTATCCGGATCACCACGGGCTAATGTTTCCTATGTCTCTCCAGAATATCTCCAGCTGGCTGGAGCACCCCTGGCCCTGGGCAGACAATTCAATGCCGATGAAGGGCTCGACAGCCGAATCCCTGTGGCGGTTATCAGCTATCAAACCTGGGAGCAGATGTTCCGGCGCAGCCCAAATGTCTTGGAGCAAAGCCTGCAATTTGGGGAGGTGGACTTTCGTATTGTCGGCGTCACTGCCAAAGACTTCATTGAGCCCCAGATCTATAAACAGGGCCGACAAACAGCAGTCTGGCTGCCCTGGGACTTTAACGATACACAAGTAGAGCGCAGAAATAATTGGAGAGGCTTCCTGCCTTTTCGCATGCTCACAGGAAAGCTGAAGCCGGGCACTGACCCCGCCAGTGCGGGGCATGAATTGAGCACATTAATGGATGCCCAGTATCAAGCGGCCCTAGCGGGAAGATCCTCTTCGGTAGAAAGGTCCGTTGAATACCGACTCACTCCCTTCGCCAATAAAATACTTGGCGACAGCGCCACGCGAACCCTAATGGTTATGGGCGGTACACTGGTACTTCTGTTAATTGCCTGTGCCAATGTTACCAACCTGATTCTTTCTCGCGCAGCCAAACAACAACGCAATATGGCGATACAGGTCGCATTGGGCGCACACAAAAAACATATCTTTTTGGCCCTGCTATGTGAAATCGGCCTACTAATGTTAGGGGCTGCATTACTTTCTCTACTTTTAGCCCTGGGATCGACGGAAGTACTAAGGGTGATGGCTACGGAACAAATTCCTCGCATTCAAGAGCTCACCTTAAACTGGCAGACACTGGTTTTTGCACTGTTGTGTGCCTTACTGCTCGCCCTGTTCTTCTCAGCCATAGTCAGTCGCCAGGTTAATTACCGCGCACTGAATCAAATGCTGCAGAGCAGCGGCAAAGGCTCCGGTGTACAAATTTCACCACTGATCCGCAAAGTCCTCATCAGCAGCCAAGTGGCGATGACTAGCTTACTTATCGTCGCCAGCTTGCAGATTTTCCTGCAAGCTAACCGACTGATTAACCAGCCCTTTGGCTTCCCCTTGGACAACGTTCAAGTGATGACTCTGAATATCGGCAATCTTAGGAACGCCCCCACTACCGAACGGGAGAGTTACCTAAAGGCCATCAGGCAGAGATTGCTGGAGCACCCTAAAGTACAAAATGCCAGCCTTAGCTTAAACACTCCTATCTCTATCAGCCGGCCACTCTGGACCACCTCCCTGAGTCATGATGCCAGCCGACAAAACCCGGTGATGGCCAAGACCACAGTAGTCGACGAAAACTACCTTTCCATTTTGCGTATGCCACTGGTAGCTGGCCGCCATATCAATGCGGCTGAGTTTTCCGATAACAATCGCATGATGCTCGTCAACGAAACCCTGGCCCAGCAACTGGAACCGGATGGAGAAGTGTTAGGCAATCGCTACTACTGGCGAGGTGACTTGCCCTACCAAGTGGTAGGTGTAGTGCGCAACGCAAGCCTGCCTGGCAAAATGGAACCCGCCCGCTTATTTGTGCGCGGTATCAACGTGAGCTATCCCCTACTGGTACTCAGACATAAACCTCACCAACCACTCAGCACCACAGAAATCAATCGGGAATTTGCCGTAGTCAACAGGCAATACAAAGTTTCCGAGCTATTCTCCCTGGAGCAGGCGCGAGACCTACTCCTAAGCAATGACCGGGTCTCAGTTTGGGTAACCACCGCCCTAACATTACTGGCACTCAGCCTCGCTGCCATCGGTATCTTTGGAGTGCTCAGTTACAGTGTACAACTGCGGCGCACTGAGCTTGGCGTGCGCATGGCAATCGGCGCCCGCCCAGCGACGATTTTCTATCACACCCTGATCGATAGCCTGATTCCCGTAGTTATCGGTATCGCTGTAACGACTTTGGTAGTGGTCCCACTGGCACTTTGGCTTGAGCAAAGCGAGTTCAGCATTGAAACCAGCCTCTGGGGCTGGCTGCTGCCACCACTGCTTATTATCGGCCTGACCGCCTCGGTTACCCTGCTTTCTGTATGGAAAATAATCAACAAGCCCGCGATTTACGCATTGCAAGGAACAAGATAAATACTTTCCATCTGATAGCCGCTGCTTGAGGTTGCGCGCTCATCGTGCAATCTTTACAGCAAGCACAACAATAAGAAATGGAGCAGCCAATGCAACCTCAGCAATGGTTATCAAATGGAAAGATATTTGATTATCAAAACCACCAACTCTTCTATGTCGATAGCAACCCAAGCTGTCGACATGAACCAGTACTGCTTTTGATTCACGGTTTTCCAACCAGTAGTTATGACTGGCAAAAGGTATGGACTCAACTGACAGAGCACTATCGCTGTATTGCTATGGATATGCTGGGCTTTGGCTATTCAGACAAACCCAAACAGCATAACTACAGTATCCACCAGCAAGCTGATTTACATGAAGCTCTTCTACAATATTTAAACATCAATAAGGTCCACCTGTTGGCCCATGACTATGGGGATTCCGTAGCACAGGAGTTACTCGCCAGAGCCAACAACGGCGGCACTACAGGGTATATCTCGGTGTGCCTGCTGAATGGCGGTCTATTCCCAGAAACTCATCAAGCTCGCCTCGTGCAGAAACTCCTGCTTTCTCCTATTGGCTCTCTAATCAATAAACTAATGCGCTACCGGCAGTTTTGCCGCAGCTTCAGTGCCATTTTCGGACCAGAGACAAAACCCTCCGACAGAGAATTGCGAGACTTGTGGCAAATTCTCCAATATAAGAATGGCAACCGGCTCCTCTATAAACTGATCACCTACATGTACGACAGGCGCAAACATCGTCAGCGTTGGATCGACGCGCTAAACCAATACCCTGGCCCCCTACTGCTAATCAATGGCTCATTGGACCCAGTTTCAGGGAAGCATATGGTGGATCGATTTCGTCAATTGATAGATCGGGCAGCAGACATTATTGAGCTGGGAAAGATTGGGCACTATCCGCATTGGGAGGCGCCTGATCATGTGGTAAGTGCGTACTTAAATTTCGTAGAGACGGAGAAAAAAGAGCATTTAATGCTTTCTTGAATATCCTAGATAGTTCTCTGTTGCGATCATGATGGCAAGAACAGGGTGTCAAAATCCCAGTCTAATTCCAAGCATCCACAATAATAAGGCGTATTTTTAGTTTCATCAAAATGTAATACTTTCTTCTTTTCAAGGCGTGTCCCATGCAATCATAGTAAGAACCATACCAAGCAACATTAAGAACGTATTATGATCTACTCAACCACTGAAACCGTACCAGGACATGAAATTAAAGAGATACTCGGAGTGGTTACCGGTAACGTTGTTCAATCCAAGCATATTGGTCGTGATGTTATGGCGGGCTTAAAGAGTATCGTTGGCGGTGAGATAAGAGGCTATACAGAAATGCTATCCGAAGCCAGAAATAAGGCCCTTCAACGGTTGATTGATAGTGCCCAGCAGAAAGGAGCCGATGCCGTAGTAGGTATCCGATTTTCAACAAGTGCCATTATGGAGGGGTCTTGTGAAATGATGGTCTTTGGGACTGCCGTCAAACTAAGGAAGTGATATCCCCTAACCAACAATTAGTGCCTATTTTGAAAGATTCCGTAAAATATAGCTTTTACTGCTAGTTAGCTTCAATTCAGGGATACGAGGTTCCGAAATTAAATTCAATGGAGCCTCTAATTTACAGCCCAATATCTGGCGATAGGATTCACTAGTGGCAACTAGGCTAAGGCCTCTACGTCAGATCTAATTTTTTCAGACATCAATGATCTATATAACCAATTACTTACAGAAAGATCGCTCATGATACGCACAACTAAATATCTTTTTCTTTCCTTCCAATTAGTATTAACACCTGTGGTAACAGCAATAACCATTCGCGATGATGTGAGTGACTCAAGATACCGTATCGATGCCTCTGAACTCCCCGCACTTGTAGATTTACCGGGAGAAGGACACGGTGTACTTATCTCCCCAGAGTGGATTGCGACAGCTGCGCATGCCGTTACTTGGCAACACTGTATTGAAGAGGTCATCATTAAAGGCACTTCCAGAAGTATCGATAAGCTGGTGATACACCCCGGCTACAAGAAGATACCTCAAAGGATGATTGATGAGGCACTAGAAACGGGAGATGCCAGTGAAATTGAAGCATTATTGGCCACATCCGATGATATTGCCTTAATTAAACTCTCTCAGCCTATCATTGATGTTAATCCGGTAGGAATTTACCGTGAAAGTGATGAGCAAGGAAAAATAGTAAAGCTGATCGGAAAAGGAGCAACGGGTACAGCTGACCTCGGCCATGACCCCAAAGGCCCCAATCGAACAGAACTCCGTAGAGCATTTAACATAATCTCATCAACTCAAAATCGTTGGCTTGGCTATGACTTTGATCAGGCCCCAAATGCGTTGCCACTTGAAGGTATGTCTACAAATGGCGACAGTGGCGGCCCAGTACTAATTGAAATTGATGGCCAGTGGTTACTCGCAGGACTCACATCCTGGAAGCACGCGGAAAACGTTGATATACGAACCTTCCGCCCTGGCACCTATGGCCAGACTTCCTATTCCATTCGCTTAAGTCATTATGCAAGCTGGATTGACGCAATGATTTCTAATGATTCATCTACTCAGCAATCTGTCAAAGCAGAATCTGATAGCTCATCAACTAACCAATAAACCGTTATTCTACAAACCCCACAACAAGAGTTATCCAAGGAAATATGATGTACAAATTAATACCTTTAATCCTGTTAACTTCTTTAAATTCATATGTATATGCCAATTCCGCTGAGGACAACACCAAAATACGCAGAGCCGTACTCGATTACATTGAATCACAACAAAAAGTTGAACCAAGCCTAATGGAAAGAGGTTTAGATACGAAACTAGCCAAGCGAACCTACTGGAAATCCAAAGACGGCTCAGAATTCATCATGGAGACAGACTATGAAACCATGGTTTGGTTGGCCGAAAACTACAATAAGGAAGGCGATAAATTTACAGAGTCCCCCAGGGTTGACATCAACATACTTGATATTGATAACCGGGTAGCCTCGGTAAAGCTTACAGTCGATGATTGGATTGATTATATGCATTTATATAAGAATGATAAAAATAACTGGAAAATCATTAACGTTCTCTGGCAGTACCATGATACGAAAAGACATATTAACAAGAAATGAACTAGACATTAAAAATACCCTGTGGGCTTCCCACACAAATAGATACTATTTCTTAAGAAGTTCTTATTTATAAAAAAATATCCCCAGACGTTTAACAGGCTAAGTGCTAGAAAAAGTAGCAGCGAATACCATAAAAAATGATGACTGTTTCAAAAATCTGTCTTTGCCTTATAGCAAGCTCAATATCAATTCTTATTGCCACTATGGAATACTGGCTAGGCCTAGATGGTAACGAGTTGTTTCTAGCCAGAAGTGTTTCAGCTATGGTATCTGTCGGGCAGAGTAACCTAATTTATCCAGAACCGACTTTAGTTGCTGGCAATGGCGGTATTACAGAAGTTCGAGTCATCTTCATGGCGCTGTGTCTATCGACTCTCCTGGCCTTAGGCTCATTCGTATTGGCCACGGTTAATAGAATCAAACATGGTTCCTACAAACTCTATCTACCTTTAGCATTCTGCTCTGTAGTTCTATGCCTAAGTATTATTTATGTTGGGTTTCGGTCTGGAATTCAGTATAGTCTTTGAAGTGTGCCAAGCTTAAGCCTGTGCCCACACACAAAACAAAAAGGAGCACCAAATTGAAGAGGATCACCGTCGCCCTACTATTCTTACTAGCAGCCATTGCCTGCTATGTATTTGGTGTGCCTGTTGGCGGGGCCTTTTTTCTCGCTTTGGGTGTTGTTTTTGAGGGGATCTTTTGGATAAAACTATTCAAACGCAAGAGAAAGTCAGCCTAATAATTAGTATCTTGTTATTTCTACCTAGGCAAAGACGTGTTGGCAGTTTAGTCGAGCCTAAGCGACCCTACTTGCGCGACTTCTTTTAGCAATAACGAACCATATTCTCCTATTGCCGATATCTCCTTGGCTCCTTATCCAACCTTCGCTAATACTCATTTCCAAGCTCAATACCCTTACTAACTCACATTGAGCAATACGAAAGCTTGGGACAACGTTCAAGACCAACTAAATTGTCCGCCACTTTCTTTACCAACTAGGAAATATCCATGTTCCCTCACCGCTTACCGCGTTGGATTGCGGTCATTCTTCTCTGTCTTGTTGCTATAGCCTGCACGCCTGAGAAGCCAGAAAAGCTGAGCGAGCCCTCTACTGAAAAGGCATCTACCCCTGGGGCACTCAAAAGCGGTGATGAAAATTCAAAGGAAGAAACACCCCCATTAGTCTCTGCCCCAAAGGCTAGTGTTAAAGAGGCTAGTAGTGAGACTGGATCAACAACTTCCGATACCAAACCCCTAAGCAAGTCCAGTGAAGAAGCTCCTTCGCAGGCTGCTACTTCCAACAACGACACGATGCCGCTGGTTGCGGATTCAACGGAAAGTGCTCTTACGGTGCTCCATATAGGTGAGCGGGTCTACAAAGATGCGCGAGCTATTACGGTGATCTTTTCTGAGCCACTGCTGGGGAATGCCCATTTTGGTTCCTACCTAACCCTCACCCAGGAAAATGGTGAAGATGTCGATGGGGGCTGGGTTTTATCTGACAACCAGAAGATCCTTTACTTCACCAACATCAAGCCGAATACACGCTACAGTGTAGCGATATACCCCGGCCTGCCCAGTAAGGATGGATTCGAGTTACGAAAGTTAAAGAAGGACACAGTTCACACTCGGCGTATCGAACCCAGTATCAGTTTCTCCAGTAATGGCAGTATATTTCCAGTTACGGTAACACCTGGCTTACCAGTGACTGCCGTCAGCATTGAAGCGGTGCAAATCCATTTTCACAGAGTGAAGCCTGAACACTATTCCGCCTTCCTTAGTCTGGTCAACAATCAGTCTCTGAAGTACTACTACCAGTTAAGGGCTCTGAACAATGTTGCTGAGTTAGTCTACAGTGCACATTTTGATCTAACCCAAGAAAAATATGTTCAGCGAGACTTCGATCTCTCCATAGGCCATATTGAACCATTAAAGCAGCCAGGCATTTATGTTGCTGTCATGCAGCCGGCCGGTGTATACAACACCAATCTTTTCGATGTCACCCACTTTTCTATTTCCAACTTGGGCTTACATGCCCGTTACTACCCGGAAAGCATTGACCTCTATGTTTCCTCTCTGGATGAGGGTCAAGCATTGAAAGGCATCCAGGTGGAGCTACTGGATAACAAAGGAGGACTGATCAAGCAGCAGACGACCTCCAAAGAAGGGCATGTTCGTTTTCTGCTCAGCCAGGAGCAGGAGGACTCCCAGCGCTTCTTTGTTGCGCGAGACCCAGATACAGGCCATTTCTCTCTGTTAGATTTGCGCGAACCGGCGCTGGACCTATCGGACTTCAAGCTGGGCCAACGCCCTTCCAGGCCGATGGAGTTCTTTATGTACGGTCCCCGGGATTTGTACCGTCCCACAGAATCCATACAAGTTAGCGGCCTGCTACGCAATTACGACGGGCGCTATTTAAAAGACTTACCGATCAAGGCGGACTTGATTAAACCCGATAACACCAGTGCCCGTACTTTCACTTGGCACGCCAGCGCGCCGGGATACTACGAGAAGCTGCTTCCCCTACCTCAAAATGCTTCGACGGGTGATTGGCGCCTGGAAGTCGAGTTGGCCGATGGACGCAAAGTGCGCTACCCGTTCAAGGTGGAGGAGTTTCTACCGGAACGTATGAAGTTGGTACTACAGGATGGTGAAGAGCGCAGCCTGGTTCAGGGGCACGATAAAGCCTTGGAACTGGAAGTTGAAGGTAGCTATCTGTACGGTGCTCCGGCCGCAAACAACCGCTTGGAAACTCTGGTACAAGTCAGCCACTACCGGGAACCCTTCCCTCAATGGGAAGGGTTTTTGTTTGGGGACGCCACTGAGCGATTGCCCGCGCGCCAGTTTAATGCGTCCACCATTGAGCTGGATGCTGAAGGGCTTGGCAAATTACCGCTGCGATCCCGTTGGAATCACGCGAAGAGCCCGCTGAAAATTAATCTGGTTTCGAGCCTGTTCGAGTCCGGCGGCCGCCCCGTAACTCGGCAACATCCCGTTCTGGTTTGGCCCGAGCATCCAGTAGTCGGCATTCGCCCTAACTTTGGCAAGGAGAATCCCTCGGCCAATAGCCGACCGGAATTCGAAATTGTTGTAGCCGATGCACTAGGTGAACCGGTCACAAGCCGCAATCTCAGTGCGGTATTAATCTCAGAGGATCGCCAATATTTTTGGGAGTGCTCCGCTAGCCAGGGTTGGCACTATGAATACTCCACTGCCGAGTTCGAATCTTTCAGCCGCCAACTGCAATTTAATGAAGAGACTCCCCTGAAACTCACGGTGCCTGTGGAATATGGCCACTACCGTTTGGAAATTACCGATACTAATAGCGGATCCACCAGCAGCCTGCGCTTCCATGCTGGGCGCGACAGGTATTACTGGTGGCGTAAGGACCAAGTAGCGAAAGGCCAGGCGGCTCGCCCGGATACCGTGGCTTTATCTTTAGATAAACCCAGATACGCACCTGGAGATTTAGCGCAGCTCACTATAGTGCCTCCGGCAGACGGTGAAGCGCTGGTGTTGGTAGAGAGCGATCGATTGCTGTGGTCCGAGCGTGTATCGGTAGAGAAATCGGGCACCAAAGTTGAAATTCCCATTTCAGCAGACTGGGACAGTCACGATACCTATATTTCCGTAACTGCACTACGCCCGGCCGATAAGAATGAGCGTATCGCCCCTAATCGCGCTTTCGGACTGGCTCATTTGCCACTGGACCGGGAAGCCCGACGCTTGCCTGTGCGCCTGGAAGCCCCGGCACGCGCCCTGCCCGGCTCAGAGATAGAAGTCACCGTAATCACGGACCTGGACTCCATCGGCAAAAATGGCGGCGCAGCCTGGACCACCTTGGCAGCGGTAGATGTGGGCGTGCTCAATATCACCCACTTTGAAACACCAGATCCCTTTGAAGCCTTTTTCGGCCAGCGCCGCTACAGTGTTGATGTCCGCGATATCTATCACCGAATTATTGAGTCTGGTAATGGCAAGCTGTTGGAGCAACGTTTCGGTGGAGATGCTGAACTGGCGCGTGGTGGAGAAGAGCCCAATTCCGATGTGCAGATCGTTTCGCTATTTTCCGGGCCAGTGAAATTCGATCAGCAAGGCAAAGCGAAAGTTTCCCTTCAGCTGCCGGAATTCAATGGCAGCCTGCGCCTAATGGCGGTGTCATTCAGTAAAGAGGGGTTTGGCAGTACTGAAGGAGAACTGATAGTAGCCTCCCCATTAGTCACCCAAGCAGCCCTGCCCCGTTTTATGTCTCCCGGAGATCGCAGCACACTGGCGCTTGACCTGAACAACCTGAGCGGCCGCACGCAAAAACTGACTGTGGAAATGCGGTCTGTGGGCGCTGTGGATATGGAAATGGGAAAGCGTCTGTTAGAGCTGGCCGATGGCGAGCGCAAGACTTTGCGCTTCCCCATTACCGCTAAAGAGGCCACTGGTGAAGCCGAATTCCAACTGAGAGTAAATGGTGCGTTAGATGAAGATAGCCAGGGTATCACCATCGAACGCCAGTGGCGCCTGGGTGTTCGCCCAGCCTGGCCCGCCACCACGCATACCCAGCGCCGTCTTCTAGAGCAGGATGAGAGTTTCAGCCCGGATAAGGCTTTTCTGGATTCCCTGATGCCGGACACGGTACAAACATTAGTATCCCTGGATAGCCGCCCGCAATTGCAACTTCAGGACCACCTAGCAAATTTGCTTCGCTATCCCTATGGCTGCTTGGAGCAAACTTCCAGCCGTGTTTATCCACTGGTGATGGCAACGCCGCTACAGCAACAAAAATTGGGCATCGAACCCCTGGACGAAATCGAGCGTGCGAGACGTATCGATGCAGGTATCGAACGTATCTTCAGTATGCAAAAAGGCAACGGCGGTTTTGGCCTGTGGAGTGCGGAATCAGCAGAGAACCAATGGCTCACCGCTTATGTGGCCGACTTACTTCTGCGCGCTCGTGATCAAGGTATTGTGTTCGATAACACACGCCTGGAGTCCACCCTCAAGCGCCTGCAGGAATATGCCCGCGAGCGCGGTAGCTTTTATCAACAGCGCTACAGTAGTGACCCTGACTTTTACGCTTATGCTGCCCGCTCCTATGCCGCCTATGTGCTATCCCGAGTGCAAAAAATCTCGCTCAGCCAATTGCGCAGCCTTTACGAAAGCGGTGCTGACTTAACCCGATCCCCTCTACCACAGTTACATATGGCAATTGCTCTCCAGGCCATGGGCGATAACACCCTGTCTCAAGAGGCCTTACAAAAAGCCCTTTCCATTGAGCGCAAGCGCCTTAGTTACTACGGCGATTATGGCTCTAACCTGCGCGATACTGCACAGATGATCTCCCTATTGCTGGAGCATAATTTGGCTACCGACAAAGCCGAAGAGATGCTGTTTGAAATGGTGAATCTGCTCCGTGAATGGGAGTACCTAAGCACGCAGGAACGAGGCAGTATATTTATGGCCGGCGTTCAGTTACAGCTTAATGGCGGTGAAAATTGGTCTGCTTTACTAAAAACCATTGATGGTTTACGGGAAGTGAATGATGATAATCCGCACAATACTCTCTTCCGTGGTCGTGAAGCCGCAGAGGTATTTGAGGTAACCAGCCAAATAGAAAAACTCTTCGCTGCTATTACCATTAATGGTTACAGCAAACAGGCACCTACAGCGGTGATGGATAAGGGCGTTAAAATCACGCGCAGCTACCACAAACTAGACGGTTCAAGTGTAGTACCAACTCAGGTGCGGGAAGGTGAACTCTATCTGGTGCGCCTGCAAATCGACGCGGACCGACGCCTGCCCGATCTTCTCGCAGTAGACCTGCTACCCGCAGGGTTTGAGCTGGAAAACCAGAACCTCGCCGATAGTGTCAAAGTGGATGAACTTGAATTCGACGGTAAGAGTATCGCCCAATGGCAGAACGACCAGGACAATATACAACACATGGAATTCCGCGATGATCGATTTGTGGCAGCATTGGATCAATCTGAGTGGAAACCCACCAATCTCTTTTATATCGCCCGAGCAGTAACTCCCGGTCACTACCAGGTACCACCTCCCTTTGTGGAGGATATGTATAACCCTGAACGCTTTTCCATTGGCAAGAACCCAATGGCGCAAGTACAGGTAATCGGCAAGCATTGAAACTGTTAGCCACACTAATAGCTCGATGGAAAAACAGCAGCCGCATGTTTCGTGTGCTGCTGATCTCACCTTTCTTTCTTTTAGTCACATTGTTGGCCCTGGATACTATTTTCCCCCCACCTTTGCCTGAAACACATGGTTTTGCGCGGGTAGTGGCTGATCGCCATGGTAAGCCACTGCGTTTCTTCGCTGATAATCGCGGCGTGTGGCGTTACCCCATCACGCAAGATGAAGTAGCGCCACGATTTATCGAGGCACTACTCACCTATGAGGATCGCCATTTTTATCAGCACCCAGGCATAAATCCCTTTGCGCTCGTTCGGGCGGCCAGCCAATACCTTCGCAATGGACATGTGGTCTCCGGTGGCTCCACCCTGACCATGCAGGTAGCGCGCCTGCTAGATCCACATCACAGGACTTTAATCGGTAAGACCAAACAAATGTTGCGCGCCCTGCAATTGGAATGGCATTTCAGCAAGCGGGAAATTCTCGATCTCTACCTCAATCTGGCACCTTACGGCGGCAATATTGAAGGCGTGGAAGCCGCCAGCCGTTTATACCTGCGTAAATCCTCCGCCGATCTCACCCACGCCGAAGCGGCACTCCTGGCAGTATTACCCCAAGCGCCCAGTCGCTTGCGACCGGACAGGTACCCAAATCGAGCACAAAAAGCTCGGGATAAAGTTCTGACCCGGTTACAGGTCTACGGCGTTTGGAGCGCAAACGAGGTCGAGCGCGCGCAGCTAGAAAACGTCTATGCGGAGCGTCTGGAATTTCCACAGAATGCCCCTCATTTATCCCGCTGGCTGGTAGAAAGCATCAGTGATCAAGAGGTGATTAACACCACCATTGACGGCAATATTCAGCGTGGACTGGAGGACTATCTGCGCGATTATATGGAGAGCTATCCGCAGAAAACTTCTGCCGCCGTTATAGTGTTGGAGAATTCCGACTTATCTGTCCGCGCCTATGTGGGAGCCTCTCATTTCGGTGACAAACGTCGATATGGCTATGTGGATATGGCGAGAGCCACGCGCTCGCCCGGCTCTACTCTCAAACCATTTCTGTATGGACTGGCAATCGATGGAGACCTGATCCACAGCGCCTCCTTGCTCAGTGATGCACCGCGAATTTATGGAGATTACCGCCCAGAGAATTTCCACCGTGGTTTTTCCGGCCCGGTCAGTGCTACTGCCGCTTTGCAGCGCTCTCTCAATGTCCCAGCCGTGCAATTGCTGGAGCACTACGGCCCCGGCCGATTTGCAGCAACACTGGAAAATGCCGGCCTCTCACTGCAATTCCCCAGCGGCGGCAAACCTAATCTAGCCATGATTTTAGGTGGCGTTGGCACCCGCCTGGACCAACTCACCGGACTTTATGCAGCCCTAGCGCGCGGCGGGCTATCCGCAGCACCCCGCTATTTACCCGAAACTCCACTGCGAGAGCGGTACCTGATGTCTGCAGAGGCCGCCTGGATCACATTCGAAATACTGGCTTCCAACAGTGGTGGCTCACGACGCTGGCGCAATCTGGTAAGGCAAAGCAGATATTGCCTGGAAAACAGGCACTAGTTACGGCTACCGCGATGCTTGGGCGATCGGTGTAACCCCCAGCTATACCGTAGGAATTTGGGTAGGCCGCCCAGACGGCACCCCCCTCCCCGGCTACTACGGCTCCATCAGTGCAACGCCATTGTTAAATGCAGTGATTTCATCTCTACCAGGTAACAAGCAGCAACGCCTGGCAAGACCCGAATCAATAATCCAAACAGAAATCTGCTGGCCGTTAGGGGGCCAGAAGTCGTTAACCGAAGATGAACTCTGCCACCAACAGCGCAATGCCTGGCTTATCCTGGGCCGGGCGCCCCGAACCCTCCCCCCAAAAGGAGAACCTTTACGTGCTGCACAAACTTACCACTTCTTTGCCAACCAACAGGGCTTGCGGGTAAAACCCAGCTGTATGGACTCCTCTGCTACAAAGAGAAGCCTTGCCCTGTGGCCAAAGGAGCTGGAGTCCTGGTTGCCCACCAACCAAACTCGGAACCAACAAATCCCACCGACAGCGCCCGAATGTAACGCCCCAACCGCAACTACAGGTACCCCACTGAAAATTGTCGGTGCCAGCAATGGTAACCAATACCTTCCTACCGGTAACAGCGCTCCTTTACCACGTATAAATCTCAGCGCGATAGGAGGACAAGGGAAACGCTACTGGTTTATCAACGGCGAACCCAAGGATGAAACATTGGGCACTCAAAATTTTGCACTCTCACCACAGAGTGGTCAGCATCAAATTGCAGTGTTGGATGAGAGCGGGAATGTGGATCGGATTGAAATATATGTAGGAATTAACGATTAAATTTAGCACTATCAATATGGACAGAGATAAAAGCTATCGCAGGGCTTGTGAGCTCCAAACTTCTGGGAAGCTTTCTCAAGCTCTTCAGCTTTATGCACAGTTAACGGCCTCATCTAATGACCCAAGATATTACATCGCTTATGGTATGTGCCTCCAAGAATTAAATCATTGGAAACAATCTACAGCGGTTTTAAAAAGAGCCATTGATCTAAAGCCCCACTACTGCCTACCAGATGCACAACTTTTTCTGGCGATAGCTTACCTTAAAGTCAATCAGAAAAAGGAAGCGATAACGCTACCGAGTCTTTGTGCATCAAGGGCTCCTGAATACCCAAGTTATGAGTCAGCTCCAAACAAAGCCAAAGTGATGGACGATTGAATAAGGTCCAACCCTATTTTTTCAGCCGGGATAAAATTTTATGACACAGTGAGGTCAAGTCCTGTTGCTCTTCAGTCGTTAATCTAACTTTGCAGGCCATATCTTCAAGTATATGAGAGGTTTTCTGCTTTAGATTGCGCCCTTTTGGGGTGAGGACAATCACTTTTGCCCGCTCGTCCACGCTGGACTTTTGCCTCTTGATAAACCCTTTAGCCTCTAGGCGTTTCAGAACTTGAGTCAAGGTGCCTGCATCCAGGTAAGTCTGATGGCTTAGCTCTTTGATAAAAACAGAGTCTTCATTCCAAAGGCTCATCATCACCAGAAACTGCGGGTAGGTAAGATCAAACTGATCAAGCTCCGGCCTGTATTCACGCACCATAGAGTTCGCTGTCGAATATAAGGCAAAACACACCAACTCTTGGAGATTGAACTCTTTTGGAGTCATCTTGATTACTCACTGAACAGATCTATATATTATGCGCGCAAAGTACTTGACGGTAAACCCGAACTTAAACAACAATACTTTGCGCGCAAAATATTATTATTTAAGATGGAAGAGTACTGCTATGAATCAAGTGAATTTTTCTGGCATCACGTCTAGTCACTGGAAGAATATTGAAGCCAGGGAGGTTGCTCCCGGCATATTCGAGAGAAGTCTTTGGAGAGAGGAAGCAGGAAGCTGGGTGTCTGTCTTCGAGTTTCTACCTGGAGCCAGATACCCAGGTGTGGAAACACATATTGACGGTGCAGAACAAATTTTTGTGATTTCAGGGATCTTTAATGATGGCAGAGACGATCATCCCGAGGGATCATTTATTCACAACCCCATTGGCTCAGCACATATTCCCCAGTCAGAAACAGGATGTACTGTCTTGTTGAAATTTCAGGCAGCTTAAAATTTTTTTTTACCGTCTTGGGGTCCTATTCCTGGCATAGGGCGCCCGGGATGCAGTCATTTACATCCGTCCCTCTATCCTCCCTTCTGCCAACTCAAATGTTTTAAGAATACTTTAGAGATTACACAGCTAATTTTTATAGGCTAAATTTTGCTTTCACCCTATTCATTACTCGAATTCCCAGGCATTGCTTTGAAATTAGTACCCCCTTCAGCTATCTATGAGGCTAGTTATCAGCAATATATAAAAGAGTTGGGTGATGAAGAGCGCTATCCCTTTCCTATGGATTTTGATCATGCGGACTTCGAAGCTCTCATCCAAAAGCTCATTAACTTTGCACAGGGTAAAAACCTACCGGAAGGCTTTGTCCCAAGTTCTACACTATGGCTTATTGATGAAACTGAAATCGTAGGCGTCACCAATATTCGCCACTACCTGAACGATAGAGTTACCCACTGCGGTGGGCACATTGGTTTGGGGATCAGACCCAAGTATAGAGGTAAAGGGTACGGTAAACGCCTGATGGAGCTCTCGATCCAGTGGCTTCAGGAAATGAAAGCCGGGACAATTCACATTCACTGTCACAAAGACAACCCCGCCTCTGCCAATACAATTAAGGCATGTGGTGGATTATTGGATTCTGAGATCGAAGCAGATGGGAAAATTGTACAAAGATACCTTGTAAAGCCTGGCGATTAATTGTTACAGAAAATTCACGAACCTTAGGTTTAACCAATTAATACGCTAATCTCCCCCTAGAGGTAGCATCTAAAGTAGACTAAGTACTTGGTCAAGAATATCGAAGTATGAATGGAAAAATGAACCGATTTACTTATCAAAGCTTATTCTGTATCAGTCTCACACTCTCCAGTAATCTTGCAAGCGCGGAAATTTATCAGTGGGTCGATCAAAGCGGAAACGCCAGCTTCTCTGATAAAAAACCACCAGCCATAGCAGATGCCACCCTTAAAAAAACCGTTAAGAAAAAGCGAGAGCGTAGCAGAGTAGAAATTCAGCAGGTATTTGATAAACACAAAGGCCAGCTTTATCGTTTATACTTGAGTGCGCGCAAACAAGACCCTGACCTTGAAGGCGGCGCGGAATTTATTATCGATATTGAACCTAGTGGCGAAGTCGCCAATATCGCATTGGCCAGCTCCAGCTTCGATTCCAAGCCGTTTACCGATCAGTTAATGGCAAAGATTCAGGAATTTAACTTCGGTGCCAGTGACACACGAAGAATAACAATTCACTACCCGATTCATTTTTTACCCACCCAATAACCGCCAATTGACTTTGTGCTCTAATCCACTTGTGATCAATTATCCCACTAGCGGAGATATGGATAATTGATCACAAGAACAGCCTACAGATTGCAAGCATAAATACTAAACTACGGTATGTAAGTTATGCTCAAAATTGGTTTTCAAATAACACTTCACCCAATGCTAACTGGCCACCACGTCCATTCGCTGCTTTGCTAGCCTTACCCACGACTATCATCATTCCGATCAGATAACCTTCTGGCAGGTTTATAAGCTCGGCCACTTTATCTGAGTCAAACCCAACCAGTGCGCCGGTGTCATAGCCCAGTGCTTTTGCCGCAAGCATCATGGTTTGCGCCGCTAAGCCACAGCTCCTTATTGCTTCATCTCGCTGCAATTGAGGTTTATCTCTATAGAAATCAGTTAGCATCGGGACTAAAAGTTCCCTCGCCTCTCTGGATGCATCAGCCCAATAGCGTTCTGGTCGATCTTTCCAAGCGTTTATATCTGCACAAAGAATAATCAGCTCAGACGCATCTTCCACTTGCTGTTGACCCCAGGCAGCATCCTTAAGTCTGCTTCGAAGCCTGGAATCTGTTACTCGCAGGAATCTCCAATGCTGAATGTTATAGGATGTTGGCGATAACATTGTGGCTTGGATAAGCTGGTTAAACTCACTTGATGTCATCTTTTCAGATACATCGTAATGCTTTACCGAACGGCGAGTTTCAACAGCAGTGAACAGGTCCATAATTTCCCTCTGACAATTAATCATCTTGTGTATGTCGATGAGAGAAAGCTTATTGGGTTTCTCCTGGCTTGATAATGGGCTCTTTTGTTAAATGATTGTTGAGAAAAAGTTAACAAACTAGCAATCCCAATAGGGAATGTCGCCACCAAAATACTCAATGGCAAAGTCTATAAAGGCCCGTACCTTGGCAGGCATATACTGCCGCTCAGGAAATACGGCATAAATAGTCTTGGCCGGCATTTGATATTCTTCAAACAACGGCACCAGGAGACCACTCTTGATATCTGCTCCTGCGACAAAAGTCGGCAGACGGCCGATGCCAAGCCCCTGGAGAATGGCTTCCCGCAGCGCTTCACTGTTATTGACCTGGTAGTTACCCCTGACTTCTATGGTGTGCAGATGGTTATCCTGAATAAAATTCCACTCTTTTACATCCCTGGAATAAGTAAACATCAAACAATTGTGCTCTGTTAACTGTTCAAGCTCTATCGGTTTGCCGAACTCTTCCAAGTACGCGGGAGAGGCACAGAGCACGCTTTGCAGAGGCGCCAGCTTGCGGGCAATCAAACTGGTATCAGGCAGGTCACCACCACGGATAGCGATATCAAACCCCTCTCCAATCAGGTCTACCACCTTATCGTCCATCACCAGATCAATCGTGATTTTTGGATAGCGCTTGAGAAACACTGGGATAAGCGGTGCCAAATGCAACCTGCCAAAGGACATTGGGGCATTGATTCGCAAGCGCCCCTGAGGCTCACCTTGAAGCTGAGTCACTGCATCCTGAGCGTCCTGTGCGGCCTGATAAGCGATTCGGGCATGCTGAAAAAAATGCTCGCCCGCCTCTGTCAAGCTCAGCTTGCGGGTGGTGCGATGCAATAGTTTTACCCCAAGTTGCTCCTCCAGCTGACTGACCCGTTTACTAACTGCAGACTTGGATATCCCCAGCAACTTGGCGGCCGGTGAAAAGCCACCGGTTTCGGCCACTGTGACAAATACCGGTATGGCTGCAAAACTTTCCATAAACTACTGTTTCCTTTTTCTCAACAGTATGTATCTTAATTGATGGATTATCAGTTTATCAGAAACGAGTTACTCTGATCTCGCTTTTATTGAGGGAAGAGTCATGCGTGAACTTTCAAGGGGTATCCACCCTACAGCAACGGCAAGCAGCGGCACATCATTGTGGTGGGTTCACGGCTTGATGATAGCCTGCACATTACTTGTCGCTGGCTCATTTCCTGTTGGTGCGTTAATCGCCGATTCGTTACCGGCAGATTGCTTGATGATGATTCGGTTCTTAATTGCAACAGGGCTATTTGCGCCCTTCATATTCTTAAAGCATGGATTTCAGCTTCCACACCCCCAAAAGCTACTGGGTTATGCGCTACTCAGCATCCCATTGGTTATCTTTTTCTGGTGTATGTTTGAAGCGCTCAAATACACCACAGCAGTAAATACCGGCGCCCTTTTTACAACCGTTCCTGCAATGACTGCCGTCTTTGCCTTGATCATCAATGGTGAGCGTAGCAGCGCCCGCAAAGTCATCGGTCTTACCCTTGGAACATTGGGTGCGGCCTGGATTGTATTTGAAGGGAGTATTACAACAGCGATAACGCTGGATCTAAATAGAGGGGATTGGATATTCACCTTAGGTGCTATATCGCTCAGCTTGTATAATCCACTGATCAAGAGAGTCCACTCAGGGGAGCCTACAGAGGTTATGACATTCTGGGTTATTCTATTTGGCGCCCTCTGGTTATTACTGCTTTCATTCCCAAGTTTAAGCCAAATAGAATGGCGGAATATACCTATCGAAACTTACGGAGGGCTATTCTATTTAGCCTTATTCACAACATTAATCAGTTTTTTCCTACTGCAATTTAGCACAATAAGAATCGGGGCGACCAAAGTTGCAGCATACAGCTTCTTGAATCCGGTATTTGTACTGGCATTGGCTACAGCATTGGAAATGACGAAATTCTCTATCAACTTTATACCTGGAATAATCTTAGTATTTGCAGCCATGTTATTTATCCAAGCAGAAAAACCCAAGAAAAAATACCCCTGAACAACTCAAGAACAATAGAATCAAATTGCCATCAATAGGGGCAATATTTCTAGTCGACAGTCTTTTCTATTTCATAAATTGCATCAGAAATATCTTCCAATTTAGAGGACACTATTACCTGAGCATCATGTAGACCTTGATTATAAAACCCTGCCCCCATCTCCTTTGCAAGAAAATCAATAAAGAACTCCGCTTCAAAACTGCCAATCTCCAACTCAAATTCTTTAGACAAATAACCCCTAATCTTTTCGATTAGCTCTAACTTTCGCCTTTCTTCCAATTCTATTGTCGACATCACCTATTTTCCATCAATACACAAATTTAGAACAAACACTCAGCCCCATATGAGAATAACATAAATGTTGAGACCCTTAATGAATCCCAAATGCATGACTCCAAGTAAACAACATGTACAGCGGCGCATATCTTTATAAGCAAACCGGACAATGTTAGATTCGAATTTATTCGGATTAACTAAAAAAACGGGATCAAAATGAGACTCTTTAACTACGTCTTTGCCCTGCTTATATTGGGCAGTAGCTCTGGCTGCTCAGAATCAAGCAGTGATAGATCAACAACTTCATACAGTCCCAATGCCCATACCACCAGCAACAGGGTTGCAGATATCCGGTTCTCGGAACCTATCACAGCGGGCAATCGAGGTGGACAAGATCAGTATATTGCTTACGAACATTTCCTGACAGCTGAACTACCTGCTGAAGAAGTTGAACCTGTATTCCACAAACTCCAATTACTTTGCCAACAGGAGATGGAGAAAAAATGCACTATATTGCATTCTAGTCTCCGCAATGATGAAAAGCCCTACGGAAGGATTCACCTTAGAATACACCCCACCGGAGTCGATAAAATCATTGATCTGGCATCAAAGCAAGGAGGAGTGATACAGCGGGAAACCAAAGCAGAAGATTTACAGGATGTCATTATCGACAGCCAAAAACGACTTGAAATGTTACTCCAGTATCAATCGAGACTTATAGAACTGGAACAAAAATCTGCGAGTGACATTGATACTCTAATAAAGGTTGCTGAAAAGTTAGCATCGGTACAATCTGATATTGAGTATTCACAAGGTAAAAAAGCTAAACTGCTCAAGCGAATTCAGATGGATGTGGTTGAAATTGAGTTACACTCAAAATCTTATACTTCTTTCTGGAGTCCCATATTAGACTCCCTATCTCATTTTGGTGAAAATTTGTCTGATGGGCTATCTGAAGCAATCACTGCAATCGCCTACCTTTTACCCTGGATGCTTATCGCCCTATTGGTATTTTATCTGACTCGCATAATTTGGCGTAAAACCAGAACCTAGCAGTTTACATAGCCCCAAGATACACGCATGTCTTGATGTGGGCTAAAGTACTCGTGAGAAGTTTTGACTTCACTCACGAGCCATAAAAAAAGCCGGACCATCTAAGTTGACCCGGCTTTTTACTATGGAGTAACAGTAGCTACTTAGAAGTTGTAGTTAAAGCGTACACCGTAGCTCATTGGAGTGGAGAATGGCCCAGATACGAGGCCATCACTTCCATCAGCGTAGTAGGGAACAATCTCATCAGTCAGGTTATTACCAAAGGCTTCAACGTTCCACTGATCGTCCGGGCTTACATACTTCACGGAAACATTTACCATCCAGAAGGAATCACGACTGTCATCAAAAGCAGAAGCATCACCAGTGGGGAAGTCGTGCTTGTCAACATTCCAGTAGGTCAGGTAAGACTCATCTTCCCAGTGGATACCGATAAACGGAATAATTGCACCGCCGTGGGCCAACTCAAAGGTGTGATCATAATTGATTGTGAAGCTGAATTCAGGTGATACAGGCAACTCATTACCCTTCAAATTTCGGAAGAGCTCTTCATTAGTATTGTCATGAGCTAAACCGTAATCCGAAATTTCGAATAACGCTTGGTTATTGAAATTCCAGCGGTTCTGAAAATCAGAGGTGATTTCTGTTTGCATCCAGGTAGCAAAACCACTGATTCGGCCATTCGGATAGGGGGCCCAGTCAAACTCTAACTCTAGCCCCATAATCTCTGCGCTAGCAGCATTCTTAGTAAGGTAAATGACGACGGGCTCGGTCGTAATTTCACCTGCGTTCTCACCTTCTCGCTCTACCGCATAGTACGAGTATGCAGTATCAGGTGCAGCTAGCTGCATATCCTTATAGTCGGAGAAAAAGAAGGTACTAGCCAGATTTAGCCGACCATCCAAGAAGGTACCTTTTGCTCCTAGCTCCCAAGTAATGACCTTCTCCTCATCATAGCTAGTGTCAATTACCTGTTGAACAACCCGATTTCCCTCATCATCGTAGATGTACTCAGCCGTGTCCGGGTCTTGCTCATATTGGATGACAACATCACCCAAACCACCGGACTTAAATCCACTTGCAACATATGCATACAGCATGACTTCATCTGTCAGGTCATAATCGAGACCAATTCGAAAGTCGGATGAATCCCAGCTCTTGCTGGCATCATTGTAAGTATCAATTGTATAAATTGAGCTGTCAGCAAAGTGGTTGGTAGAGAAGCTATTAAAGGTGCCCTGTAAATAGGCAGGGAAGCAGCCATACTCTTCATCTGATTCAGTGGACCAGTCTCGAGTGCAACTCAGGTTGTTACCACCTACATCACTCTTCTCATCTTCCGTATATCGACCACCAACAGTTAGGTGGAGGGTATCAGTAAGGTCATAGGTAGCCTGAGCAAATACTGCGCTGGCTTCTATAGTTCTATCTGGCTGCCTCCAGAATACGGCATTATCTAATGAGGCCAGGAAGTAACCATTCAGATCAGTGGTCTCGTGGAAATAAAACAAACCTGTAATCCACTGTAGGGGACCATCACCTGTAGATTGCAACTGTAACTCATGGGAGTAAGAGACATTTTCTGAGTCTGTAATGCTCATACTCATATCCCAGGTATTGCGACCAGCATCAATATCAATCAGGTTGCTTCGTTCCTGAACTGCATACCCGGTGTTATACACAAACGCCATGGTATCGCTGAAATCCCAGCGGAAGTTAGAACGGAATGAAGTCATGGTGAGATCAAGTTCACCTGGTACATTCACCGCTACGGTGTACTCATCAGCACCGGAGCCGTAGTAGGTTTCACAAGTTGTTCCATCTTCGCGCTGCTCAGCCTTTTCACAGTCAATAGTGTTGATGCCGCCTGCACTACTATCCTGATAGTGTTCCGCTACGGCATACCAAGAAATATCGTTAGTCGGTTCCCATAACGCACCTATACGCACCGCTTGCTGATCAACATTCCCATAAAAATCTTCAGCATCCGCCCTAACCAGCTGATAGTCTGTGGCTCCTTCAGCGTTATTCGCTTGAATAAAGGTTCTTGAAGCGTCATCAGATAAAACGCTCGCACCTACAGAGTCAGCATCAATATAGCGATTATCCCACTGGTTAACGTCATAAAACCCGGTAAGGTAGGAATCCCGTGTCTCATCCATAAAGGACGCACGCAGAGCAAAGGTATCTGAAACCGGAATATTGATAACGCCTTTGACCAGCTCTTGATTCCAGCGACCAAGCTCAACGCCCACGGAACCTTCGAACTCATTAATTACCGGTCTTTTTGAAATAACATTAATGGCACCAACAGTAGAATTACGCCCGTAAAGAGTACCTTGAGGCCCACGCATGGCTTCTACCCTTTCAGAGTCAAACATCATTGCCATTGCAGACTGGGGGCGCGAAGAATAAATACCGTCGAAGTGTAAGCCAACAGCTGGATCACCAAACTCAGTAGTATTGGTAGAGCGAACACCACGCATAGAAATCACTGGTGAAGACTGAGAAGCATCATAGCCGATATCCACATTGGGAATTGTACTGCCCAGATCTTTTACATTCTTAATACCCTGACGATCTAACTCTTCCTGGGTGAAAGCGGAAATGGCTACTGGAGTTTCCATCAGGTTGGTTTCGCGCTTCGTCGCAGTAACAGTGACTTCTTCCAACGCCCAGTCATCTTCTTGATTACTAGCTTCCTGTGCCCAGGCTGAGGCCACCGCTATATTGGCCATTGCAATCGCAAGGGTAAGTGGTTTTTTAATTGTCATTGATGTCTCTCCAATCTGCTGCAACAGGAAAGCCGGTTTGATTGTTATGCGTGGCTTACCTACGGGCCGTCGGCTGTACGTCGGCTAGGTTAAAATCTCAAAAAGGAGAGTTCTGTGAAACTGAGATACGATGGGGCGGATCGCGATTAGGATAAGGAGGACTAATTCACAATTAGTTGTCAGCAGCTAAGACCTGTAAATTAAGAAGGTAACAACACCTTAGGACTTATTCACCAGACTCCTGATTTCTACGAATACTGTGAACTCATTTTCAATCATGCCTTCTTACTCACTGAATTCATACATCAAAAGAAGGCCTTAAATGTACGAACCCTGAGCAATAAAGCCGATATCTAGTGAGACCTAGATATGGCTGTTAAGTTAAAATCAGTCTTGCAAAGATAAATAGGCACCATTTACTATTTACGTATATTGAAAGACCTCAAACATGGTTGGCATATTGCTATTGCAAACGCCAGGAGTAATTATTCTTCGTTCAAATCATAACTTACATATATTACGATGCCTGGCAGTTACATTCGGACGCTTCCTGACACAGGAACATACGGCATATTTCCATATTCATGCACAATCGTTTCAAAATGGGCGACCAAAGCTCGGAAATTTGGTTCTTTACTAGAGTGTTCAACTCTTACAGTCAAAAGCCTACGAAATTCACTAGTTTTTTTTGGCTCTCGAAGATAGTTATAAATTAGATCAATTTTATAACCTCTATTGGAACGATAGAATTCGAGCCTTGAGACACCAGGAATATCATCTGAGAAGATATCATTAAGAGAAGCATCCCCAGCTCTAAAATAACCATTATCTGTATAACTATTAAATAAATCTTCTATTTTATGCCACTTACCGTTTTGCAACTTGCCCTCAGTAATAGGGTTTTCATCAGCACGCTTTTGGGCCTCTATGCCATCATGTAAGTATACCCTAATAACATCATCTTCAAATGAGGTTTCGACTAAAGAAAGCGTTGTAAATTCTTTATCATTGAGATTTAAGTGCCCGTCACTCGTTTTCGACATATCTCCAGCAAGGTAATAAAGATACTGACCCATCGGATGTGCTCCCCAAAGGACACCAACATAAGTATCAGGGGAGTTGCTTTCCGCAGGATGTTTTATATAGACAGGCAGGTTATCCAAAGACTCAATAATAGTAATAGGCTTAAGAGGTTTCGCGGGCTTATCCCATAAGTGCCGATATTTTTCATAATTTGCGCCAATAGGAAACGCCTTCGGGCTGAGACTTTTTCTAGCCGAGAGAGAACAAGCTAATAATAGACATAAAAATATAGAAATTAAAACAACACCAACCAGTTTTAACACTTATCCAACAACTCAAAAACAAACATAGAGATATACGGGAGCCTCAAAAGGAGACCCCGGTAAAGAGGAAAATCATATATTTAAAAACAACCAGCCGGCACCCGTACCCAGCCTTCCATCAGGATGCGCGCACTACGGCTCATAATGGCTTTGGTGGCAACCCACTGGCCATCAACCACTTTCGCATGGGCTCCAACCCGCAATGTGCCTGAAGGGTGGCCAAAGCAGATGGAATTGCGATCCCCCCCACCGGCGGCAAGGTTTACCAAGGTGCCGGGAATAGCCGCTGCAGTTCCTATAGCCACGGCGGCAGTACCCATCATCGCGTGGTGCAGCTTACCCATGGAGAGGGCTCGCACGAGCAAATCAATATCTTGCGCCGCTACCTTTTTTCCACTGGAGGCAATGTAGTCCTGCGGCTTGGCGACAAAGGCAATCTTCGGCGTGTGTTGCCGGGCAGCGGCCTCCTCCACAGAGGAAATCAGGCCCATCTTCACTGCACCGTAGGCACGGATGGTCTCGAACATGGCGAGTGCCTTGCTATCGCCATTAATGGCATCCTGCAGCTCGGTGCCGGTATAGCCAATATCTTCCGCATTGACGAAGATCGTGGGGATACCGGCATTGATCATGGTCGCCTTGAGCACACCAATCCCGGGCACTTCGAGATCATCGACAGGATTACCGGTGGGAAGCATGGCACCCTCGCCGTCCGAGGGGTCCATAAACTCAATTTCCACTTCGGCTGCCGGGAAAGTTACACCATCCAGCTCGAAATCTCCGGTTTCCTGCACTTCACCGTTGGTAATAGGCACACGGGCAATAATGGTTTGGCCAATATTGGCCTGCCAAATGCGCACTGTACAAATACCATTTTCTGGAATTCGCGCAGCATCAACAAAACCGCTATTAATCGCAAAAGCTCCAACAGCCGCAGTGAGATTACCGCAGTTACCACTCCAATCGACCATGGGCTTATCGATGGAAACCTGGCCAAACAGGTAGTTCACATCGTGATCGGACTTATCACAGGCAGACAGGATCACCGTTTTGCTGGTGCTCGAAGTGGCTCCACCCATCCCATCGGTATGCTTTCCGTAAGGGTCCGGGCTGCCAATTACCCTCAACAGCAAATTATCACGGGCCTCTCCTGGAACCTGCGCAACTTCGGGTAGATCCTGTAAACGGAAGAAAACGCCCTTACTGGTGCCCCCGCGCATATAAGTCGCGGGGATTTTGACTTGAGGAGCAAATTTCAACATTTAAGCCGTCGCCTCTGCTTCGAGGAAGTCTTTCGCAAAGCGCTGCAAAACACCCCCAGCCTCATAAATGGAAACCTCTTCTGCAGTATCCAAGCGGCAGGTTACCGGAGCTTCAACTGTCTCACCGTTGGCGCGGTGGATCAGTAGAGTCAGCGTGGCATGGGGGGTACGCTCACCGATTACGTCGAAACTTTCGGTACCGTCGATACCCAGGGTTTCGCGAGTAGTTCCCGGCTTAAACTCTAGCGGCAACACGCCCATACCGATCAGGTTAGTGCGGTGAATACGCTCGAAGCCTTCGGCCACAATCGCTTCTACGCCGGCCAGGCGCACACCTTTCGCGGCCCAATCACGGGAAGAGCCCTGCCCATAGTCGGCACCAGCAATGATAATCAGCGGCTGCTTGCGATCCATATAAGTCTCGATCGCCTCCCACATACGGGTAACCTGCCCTTCCGGCTCAACACGAGCCAGAGAGCCCTGGCGAATCTCGCCGTTATCATCGCGAACCATTTCGTTGAGCAGCTTCGGGTTGGCGAAAGTTGCACGCTGGGCAGTGAGGTGGTCACCACGATGGGTTGCGTAGGAGTTAAAGTCCTCTTCCGGCAATCCCATCTTCGCCAAGTATTCACCGGCAGCACTGCTGGCCAGAATGGCATTGGACGGCGACAAGTGGTCGGTAGTGATATTGTCACCCAGCACCGCCAGCGGGCGCATGCCCTTCAAGCTGCGCTCGCCTGCCAGGGCACCTTCCCAATAAGGTGGACGGCGAATATAGGTACTCATCGGGCGCCAGTCGTAGAGTGCGTGGCCCTGCTCTTCTGCGGCATCCCGCTCTTCGAACATGGGAATATACACATCGCGGAACTGCTGTGGCTTCACGCTCTGACGTACGATCGCATCAATCTCTTCGTCGCTGGGCCAGATATCTTTCAGGGTAATCGGGTTACCATCGGCATCGTATCCCAGCGCATCTTTTTCGATATCAAAACGGATGGTGCCGGCAATAGCGTAGGCAACGACCAGCGGCGGTGAAGCCAGGAAAGCCTGTTTGGCATAGGGGTGGATACGACCGTCGAAGTTGCGGTTACCTGACAGGACTGCAGTAGCATACAGATCGCGATCAATCACTTCCTGCTGGATTTTCGGGTCCAGGGCACCGCTCATGCCGTTACAGGTAGTGCAGGCGAAAGCCACTACGCCGAAGCCCATCTGCTCCAGATCCGGTAGCAGGTCGGCCTCTTCCAGATACATTTTTACCGTTTTGGAACCCGGTGCCAGGGAGGACTTGACCCAGGGCTTGCGGGTCAGGCCGAGCTTGTTCGCATTACGGGCAATCAGGCCTGCGGCAATCATATTGCGCGGGTTACTGGTATTGGTGCAGCTGGTAATCGCCGCGATAATCACAGCACCATCGGGCATCTCACCAGCTTTCTCTTCCCAGGCCTTAGCGATACCGCGATTTGCCAGTTCCGAGGCCGGCAGCAGCGCGTGAGGGTTGGAGGGGCCAGCAAGGTTACGGCCCACTGTATCCAGGTCGAACTTAAGTACGCGCTCGTATTCGGCATCCTTCAAGGTATCGGACCAGAGGCCCGTTTCCTTGGCAAACTTCTCTACCAAAGCTACCTGCTCATCATCGCGGCCGGTGAGTTTGAGATAGTCGATGGTTTGCTCATCGATAGAGAACATGGCCGCAGTCGCGCCATACTCCGGAGTCATATTGGAAATAGTGGCGCGATCCCCCAGGGTTAGGTTGGAAGCCCCTTCACCGTAGAATTCCAGGTAGGCTCCGACCACGCGCTCGCGGCGCAGGAATTCAGTGAGAGCCAGTACCAAATCGGTACCGGTAATACCCGGCTGCAACTTTCCGGTGAGTTCCACTCCAACAATATGCGGCAGACGCATATAAGAGGCACGGCCGAGCATTACGCTTTCAGCTTCCAGGCCGCCAACGCCCACAGAAATCACACCCAGAGCATCGACCATCGGCGTGTGACTATCGGTACCAACACAAGTATCCGGGAAGGCCACGCC
Organism: Microbulbifer mixtoriginis (SeqCode); assembly: GCF_052467235.1. Classification (NCBI taxonomy): domain Bacteria; kingdom Pseudomonadati; phylum Pseudomonadota; class Gammaproteobacteria; order Cellvibrionales; family Microbulbiferaceae; genus Microbulbifer; species Microbulbifer mixtoriginis (SeqCode). The sequence goes on from NZ_CP174305.1 coordinate 4,775,589, forward strand.
TTCACGCACCTGCACCACCGGAGACATTTTCTCCAAGTTGATCTGGTGCATGATGCCGTTGCCGGGGGGAATCACATCGACGTTTTCAAATGCGGTTTTGGTCCAGTTGATAAAGTGGAAGCGGTCTTCGTTACGACGCTCCTCTACCGCACGATTTTTTTCAAAAGCATCCTTCTCAAATCCGGGGTGCTCTACCGCGAGGGAGTGGTCCACAATCAACTGGGTGGGAACAACTGGATTTACCTTGGCGGGATCACCGCCTTTATCGGCAATGGCATCGCGCAGACCGGCCAGGTCTACCAGCGCAGTTTGACCAAGAATATCGTGGCACACCACTCGCGCCGGGAACCAGGGGAAGTCCAGCTCGCGTTTGCGCTCGATAATCTGCTTCAGGGAGTCGGTCAGTTTTTCCGGCTCACAGCGACGCACCAGGTTTTCCGCCAAAATACGTGATGTATACGGCAGTTTGGCATAGGCTCCGGGCTGGATCGCGTCAACCGCGGCGCGGGTATCGAAATAATCGAGGTCTGTACCGGGCAGTGATTTGCGGTAATCAGTATTCATAGCAGGTAAATCAGTTCAGTCGAATCTTTTTAAAATCGTATCTCTTCCGAGAGCGGCTCCAGATTACCCCAAAAGGCAACCTGAAGCCGGCACACTGGGTGTGCCTCATTTCAATAGTGAAATGAAAATTAACCGCGCTCGGCGATAGGCGGTACTTCGCGCGGTTCGACACCTACATATTCAGCGCTCGGGCGAATAATGCGGTTGTCTGCACGCTGTTCAAATACGTGGGCAGCCCAGCCAGTAACACGCGACATTACAAAAATCGGCGTGAACAATTTGGTGGGAATTCCCATAAAGTGATAAGCGGATGCATGGAAAAAGTCGGCATTACAGAACAACTTTTTCTCGCGCCACATGACTTCTTCGCAGCGTACGGAAACCGGGTACAAGACCTTATCGCCCACATCTTCAGACAGTTTCTCAGACCAGGCTTTGATGATCTCGTTGCGTGGATCGGATTCGCGATAAATCGCATGGCCGAAGCCCATGATTTTCTCTTTGCGCTCCAGCATACCCAGCAGCTCTTTCTCTGCTTCATCCGGGTTGGCAAAACGCTCGATCATTTCCATTGCCGCCTCGTTGGCGCCGCCATGCAGCGGGCCACGCAGAGTGCCGATGGCACCGGTAATGCAGCTAAACAGATCAGACAGAGTAGAGGCACAAACACGCGCAGTGAAAGTGGACGCATTAAACTCGTGCTCTGCGTAGAGGATCAGGGAAACATTCATCACCTGCTCATGCAGGGCATTGGGTTTCTCACCGCGCAGCATATGCAGGAAGTGGCCGCCGATGCTGTCATCGTCGGTATCCGTTTCAATGCGCACGTTGTCGTGGGTGAAACGATACCAGTAGCAAATGATGGAGGGAAAAGCAGCCAGTAAGCGGTTGGCTTTTTCCAGCTGCTGCGCGAAGGACTCTTCCCCTTCCAGGTTGCCCAGCATGGAGCATCCAGTACGCATTACGTCCATCGGATGGGCATCGGCGGGAATACGCTCCAGCACTTCTTTCAGTGCTTGCGGCAAACCGCGCATACCTTTTAATAAGGCCTTGTATTCCGCCAACTGGTCGCTGGTGGGCAGCTCTCCGTAGAAAATCAGGTAGGCAACTTCTTCAAACTCGCAGTGTTGGGCCAGGTCTTTGATATCGTAACCGCGGTAAGTGAGGCCAGAGCCGGATTTACCTACCGTGGACAACGCAGTTTTACCCGCTACCTGGCCACGCAAGCCGGCGCCACTCAATGCTTTTTCTGCCATCTTCCTTATCTCCCCTTTGTAGGCACAGTTTCTGTGTTCGTCCGAAAACCGCCATGCAAGCAACCTAACCCGGCATCTCACACGGTTTATAAAGTGAATTACTTCTTGAACAGCTCATCGAGCTTCTGCTCGAATACGTGATAATTGAGGTAGTCGTAAAGCTCCTCGCGGGTCTGCATGGTATCCACTACCGCTTTCTGGTCACCATTTTGCAGAATGCTGGTATACACATTCTCCGCCGCACGGTTCATAGCTCGGAACGCCGACAGCGGATACAGTACGATATCTGCGCCGGCTTCGCCCAACTCTTTGGCGTTATAGAGCTCGGTTTTACCAAATTCGGTGATATTCGCCAGAATCGGCACGTTCAGCGCGTCTTTAAATGCGCGATAGTGCTCCAACTTGGTGACAGCTTCGGCAAAAATACCGTCTGCGCCAGCTTCGATACAGGCCTGAGCGCGTTCAACAGCGGCATCCAAACCTTCTTGGGCGAAGGCATCAGTGCGGGCCATGATAAAGAAGTCATCATCGGTGCGTGCATCCACGGCAGCTTTGATGCGATCCACCATCTCCTGCTTGGAAACAATCTCTTTATTCGGGCGGTGGCCACAGCGCTTCTGTGCCACCTGATCTTCGATATGCACCGCTGCGGCACCGGCGCGAATCATTTCTTTGACAGTACGGGCGATGTTAAAAGCGCCACCCCAGCCGGTATCGATATCCACCAGCAACGGCAGCTCACTGGCTGCAGTAATACGACGCACATCCTCTAGCACATTGTCTAGGCTGGTCATACCCAGATCCGGCAGGCCGTAGGAGGCATTGGCAACACCAGCACCGGAAAGGTAAATCGCCTTGTGGCCAATACGCTCGGCCATAATGGCGGAATAGGCGTTTATGGTGCCAACCACTTGAAGCGGTTGGTTCTCGGCAAGGGCGCTGCGGAAACGCGCGCCGGCGGAAGGCTTTTGGCTCATGCTCTACCTCAGTTTATTTTCAATATTCTGCCTGGAAGCACGGATATGTCGGCGCATCAACAGCTCCGCCAATTCACCATCCCCCGCTTCTATGGCTTCGATAATGTGGCTGTGTTCGCGAAAAGCGCGCTGTGCCCTGGGGCTGGCCATGCCCAGCTGGTAGCGATACATACGAACACGGTAATAAAGACGGTTGCACAGGGTGTCGATCAGCAGATCATTCTTCGAGGCCTGCACAATACGGAAATGGAAGTCGAAGTCTCCCTCCGGCTGAAAATACGCCTTACCGGCTTGCAGCTCTTCCTGCTGTTCGTGGCGCGACAACATCTGGCGCAGTTCCAACAGGTCTTCCTCGTTGCGCTGCTCAGCGGCAAGGCGGCAGGCCATGCCCTCCAAAGCTTCGCGCACTTCGTAGAGTTCCAGCAGACCACGCTCACTCAGCTCCACCACACGGGCACCTATGTTTACCCGGCGCTCCAGCAAACCCAGAGACTCCAAACGCATCAGGGCTTCACGCAAACTGCCGCGACTGGCATTGAAGCGGCGGGCCAATTCCGGCTCACTAATCTTGCTGCCTGCAGGTATGCGACCTTCCACAATTTCACCGCGCAAGGTCAAAAACAGGCGCTCAGCCAGGCTCTGATGTGGCTCCCGCAAGGGGCTGTTGGCTCCAGTGACACCCATATGACTTTAACATTGTCGACAATTCTTTGGGATTGCAGACCATAAATGAGTCCGACCTGGGCGTCAACTCGAATCCCTATGACTAATTGTTGACAATTAATGGCGCAAAATGACTTCTATCACGGTAGTAGTTTTGCCATCACTAAGTGGGCATAATAGCGCCCGCGCCAGATACGGCATGCCCTACCACCCTGGGCGCTCTATGCTTATCTGGGGTAGGGAAAAAATCCCGACGAACGAATTTTCCAAACCCCGGTACAGCACTCATTAACAAGGCTGCCAGCACCCAGGTTTCAGATAGAGTTATGCCGAAGAGTATTATCAGGCGATGGCTGCCAAGCCCCGAAGAAATCCGAGCCAAGAATGGGCTCAAGTTTCTGGGGACTCTTCTCCACGACCCCAACCTATTTCACCTGAACCGACACTCAGTTTCAGTCGCCTTTGCCGTTGGCGTGTTCACCAGCTTCCTGCCCTTGCCAGGACAGATGATTATTGCCGCACTGCTCGCTCTATGGCTGCGCTGCAATCTTCCGCTGTCGATTATTTTGGTGTGGATCAGTAATCCGGTGACCATGCCCGCAATCTTCTATAGCACCTACAAACTGGGCGCATGGATTCTGGGCACGCCCCCGGTGGACTTTGATATCGAGCTCTCTTGGGAGTGGTTGACGGAAGAAGTAGGGAAAATCTGGATGCCGCTGTTTTTTGGCTCAGTGCTGGCGGGGGTTTTCTTTGCCACTGTTGCCTATTTTTCTATGCGCGCCTTATGGCGCTGGCATGTAGTAAAACGCTGGAAGCTACGTATTGAGCGCCGCTCTGCGGTCAGCAGCTAGTCTCACTTCCAAAACACTTGTCGACCCAACCCAAAGCCGCAGTGCCTGCTGCTATGGCCAGCAGTGCTGGCAGGGCATAATCGGTGACAGCCCCCAATGCCAGGGCTACAAAAGTCCCTAGCAAAAAAGATATGGATGCAGCCTTAACCCGACTTCCTGCGGCGGTTAAGGCCACCACCCAAACCACCACAAAGGCAGAGATCATGGCGCCCAGGCAGATCAACCATAGAGGTAAGACCTGCCAACCTGCGGCATAGCACACAGATCCTTCGCGCATACCATCCGGGCAGAAGGTCATTACCCGCCAGCTTTCAAATTTCAGGCTCGCCACAAGAACGAGGACCCAGGCAGTAAGTGCCGCCGGTAGCGGCAGCAGTTTGCGCAAAACATGGAAAGCCTTGCTCGGCACCAATCAAAACCGCCTATTCGTTTCGCAGCGCCGCGGCAGGCTGCACACGACTGGCCTGGAACGCAGGATAGAGGGTGGCCAGCAGACTGAGCAGGAAGCCCGCACCAACTACCAAAGCCACATCTGCCCAAGATAGTTCTGATGGCAGATAATCCACCGGATACACATCGGACTTAAGGAACTGAATGCCTAATGTGGATTCAAGGCCCGCCACCAGATCGGTGACCGCCAGTGAAGCCAGGACCCCCAATACACCGCCAACGAGTGCGCCAACTAATCCCACTAACGCCCCCTGACTGACAAAGGTGAGGAGAATCTGCCGTGTGCTAGCGCCCATTGTGCGCAGAATGGCGATATCCGAGTGCTTGTCGATTACCACCATCACCAAAGTCGAGACCACATTAAAAGCGGCAATGGCAATGATCAGCAGCACCAGCAACCCCACCAGATTGCGGGACATCTGGATCGCCTGGTAGAGATTACCGTGGGTGCGACTCCAATCAGTTCCGTAATAGCCATCGCGAGGCAGGTCTTTCAACAGCCGCCGCATAATCCAGTTGGCTTCCAGCATTTCGGTCATACGTAACTGGATGCCTGCGCCACCCTTTTGGCCAGCCAGGCCCTGGGCCTGCTCCCAGGAAACCAGGGCCAACGATTGATCCAGAACTGTCCCAGAATGAAAGACCTCCGCCACCTTGTAACCGGCCACACGTGCGGCGCGACGGCTACCCGAGGCCGCATCGTTATTGGGCACTATCAAAGACAGGTAATCGCCCTGCTCCACCCCCAGTTTTTCTGCGATTCCGCGCCCGAGAATTACTCCCGGCTCGGAATCATCGAGCATGGCTGAAAAAGCATTAGGACTGAGGAAATCATGAATATTCGATACATTGACGATGGTGTCCGGATTTACCCCCTGCACCAGCAGTGGTGTAACCTCGCTGCCACGACGAGCCAGTGCGTTCACCTGCCAAACTTCCGCCGCGGACTCCACCTCAGCATCCGCCGCCAATTGATCGCGCAGAGCAGGCCAATCCACCGCCACAGTGGCGTTATAGATAGTCGCGTGGGGCATGATGCCAAGAATACGCTCACGCAGCTCGCGATCGAAGCCATTCATTACCGACATCACCACGATCATCAAGGCAACGCCGAGAATCAGACCAATCATCGACAGGCCGGAAATAAATGACACCAGGCCTACGGAGTCATCGCTGCGGCGCTGGGCTCCGGCATAGCGCAGGCCGATAAAGGCTGGGAGTGGCTTAAACATGATCACCTTGGTGCCAATCACTGAGAAGCTCGCCATCCACTAGGTGCAAGCAGCGATCCAGGGCCGCGGCAAGGTCCGGGTCATGGGTGACAATCACAAAGCTGATACCCATCTCCTGGTTGAGTCGGTCCATCAATTTGTGAATCTCCCCTGCCGTGGTTCTATCCAGGTTGCCGGTGGGCTCATCCATCAGCACACAGGCAGGGCGAGTCACCAGTGCCCTCGCAATCGCTACACGCTGGCGTTCTCCCCCGGAGAGCTGCGAAGGCTTATGATCAACCCTCTCACCCAGGCCTACCGCTTCCAGCATGGATTTGGCCTCGGTCCGGGCATTGGCCACACTGTGCTTACCGATCAGCAGTGGCATTGCCACATTTTCCAGGGCACTGAATTCATTGAGCAGGTGGTGAAACTGGTAAACAAAACCGAGACTGCTATTACGCAACCAGCCGCGCTCATTGGCATTGAGTGTCGCCAGGTTCTGGCCGGCCACCCAAACCTCTCCACTACTCGGCGTATCCAACCCGCCGAGTAAGTTGAGCAAGGTGGATTTGCCGGAGCCCGAGGCCCCCACGATGGCAAGCTTCTCACCCCGCTCTACTTGCAACTCCACACCACGCAGAACCTCAAGATCTCTGCCGCCCTGGCGATAGCTCTTGCGCAGCTGGCGGCAGGCCAGGACAGCATCACCGGGAGCCGTTGCCGGCCTCGCCTTCTCAGTGTCTATTTCCACTCGACTATTCATCAATATTTGCCGCTTCCAAATTCTAAGAAATCACTTTAGATACTGATCATATCTATATGATTTATATGACAATTACTCGTAACGCAAAGCTTCCGCTGGCTCGATTTGGGCCGCCCGCCATGCGGGCAGCAGTGTCGCTAATAAACTCATACAGATAGCGGCGGATAAGACTACCACTGCATCGCCAACACGAAACTCCGATGGCAAATAGCTCACGAAAAATACCCGCGGATCAAAAATCTTGGCGCCCAAAAGGTTTTCCATCCAGCTCACCATCTCTGTGAGATTGAGCGCGATTAGGATACCCAGCAAGGCGCCAGTAAATGCGCCTATCAGCCCGATCGCGCTGCCCTGCACAACGAACACTGCCATTATTTGGCGTGAAGTGAGCCCCAGGGTTCTGAGCACGGCGATATCGGAGCGCTTGTCCGCCACCATCAGCACCAAGGCGGAGACAATATTAAAAGCCGCTACAGCTACGATGATCATCAACATTAAAGTGACCACCGTCTTCTCCATCTTCACGGCCTGAAACAGGCTTCCCTGGGAATGGCTCCAATCCTCACCACTAAAACCCTCCCCGAGGGCCGCGGCGTAGGGCTCAACCCTACCCAGAGCATTATCCATATCGTCAAAGCGCAGCTGTAATCCCTGCACCCTGCCAGACATGCGCATTAATCGGGCTGCATCCTCTACATTCATCAATGCCACATTTTGGTCCACCTGGGCGCCTACCGAGAAAACTCCGGCGACGGTAAAGCGTTTGGTGCGTGGGAAGATACCAACGGGAGTTACTGCCACCTCGGGCAGGGTCAGAGTGACAGACTCGCCGGGCAGCACATTGAGCTGCTGGGCGAGAATACGGCCGAGCACTATTTGGTAACTGCGGGGCTGTAACTCATCCAGGCTGCCCATCACCATATGCTCGCCAACTTCAGAGACATCGCGTAGGGCCTTGGGGTCTACACCTTGGAACTCGACCCCGTGGCTATCGCCGTAGGCGCTCAACAGGGCAAACCCTTTTACAAAGGGACTCACCGCCTCCACATGGGGCTGCTGTTCAAGCTTCTGAGCCACGCCCTGCCACTCTTGCAAGCCGCCTTCGCGCTCGATAAAACCGTGGGGAACCACGCTCAATATTCGCGTTTTCAGCTCACGATCGAAGCCGTTCATCACAGAAGTCACGACGATCAAGGCAAGAACGCCCAACGCCATGCCAATCAGGGAGAAGCCATTAATAAAGGAAATGAACTGCTGCCTGCGGCGGGCAGCCACATATCTCAGGCCAATAAAAAGGGGGACAGGTTTTAACATAGAGCCGATTTAAACGGAAAATAGTCAAGAAATCCAAGGATTTAGACAACTTCAGCGCTTGGGAAAAATTTTTAGCTTAGCCCGCAGGCGCTGCAGCTCTGCCTCGCTCCAACCCGGAGGCTCGGTCAAGGCAATCCAGGCGAGCGTGTATCCTGCTGCCGAATAGCGGTGTCCGAAATCCCGTGGTGTGACCCCTACATTAAAGTCCGCTAACAGCTGCAACATAGTGACAACAGGGAACCAGCGAAGATCCGGAGACACATCGGGCCCTCTGGGGCGCTCCAGCCAGTCAGGTCTGCGAAACGCCCAGCGAAAGTCAAAAAAGACAATCGGATCACTAGCATGCTGCAGGAAGGCGATACGGAATCTACCCCAGGGCTTCTGCCCCAAATAACCACCGTACTGATTTCCAAAGCGCACCACCTCTCCCCCCTTAAACTGGGGGAGCCAAGCGGGGGTGCCGGGATCACGATTATCGGTAATCATTCTCCAGGACCGCATACTAAACGGAGGGCCAGCCCAAAGAGCCCCATTAATGGGGCTATCAATCACATCGTAGAACTGAAAGGAGTCTTCAGAGAGCTTGGCTCCTAAACTTAGCCCGTATAGATAAAGCCTAGGGCGAGTGTTTACCGGTAACTCCTCCCAGTAATCGTAAATCACCTTGAACAGAATGCGAGCGGATGTTCTGATCGACTGAGCATCTGTGAACAATACGATGGGGCCCGGTAAATACGAGTACTGTACGGCCACTGTAGCTACATCTCCTCGGTACAGAAATTCAAGAGAATTCACTGCCCCTGGGTCGATCCAGCCATCCCCAACCGGGGTTGCAATCAGCAAAATTTCTCGCTCAAACGCCTTTACGCGCTTCAACTCTTCAAGTGCCAAAACTGCACGCTGCTGTGGCGTGTCTGCTGAGTGTACTCCCACATAAACTCTAATGGGGTCCATGCCCTCCCCTGCAACCTCCCGAATATCCTTCGCAGATGGCCCAAGAGACAAAAATCGGCGCCCCTCATGTCCCAACCTATCCCAGGCAAGTAGCGAGTTCGCTCCACCTGACTTGTTGGGATCTTGCGGAGGCGGCAAGTTCGCAACAACAATCAGATCCAGCTTTTCATAGATAAGTGAGACTGCATAGAGGCCCGACTGCAACAACACTCCATTCAACACACTCCAATAAAGTAGCAACGCGACAAGCAGCCCAGTAAGGGCTGCCACCCTTGGCGGGATAGTCTTTTCTAAACGGGCAGATACGCGCAAAACCACCCTGAGAAAGCCTTTGCCTGCCCATCTAAAGAGCAGGAATACGCAGAGCGCAACAACACCAATCGTAATTGGGGCGACGCCAGAAATTGCCGGCATGCCCATCAATGAGCGCACTGAATTCTGCCACTCCGTCCCCTGCCTAAGAAAAACTAAAATAAGGCTGACACCCAAAATAATTATCAGCCCCCTCAGTATTTGTCGCTGCCGATGGTCTAGCGGGATATCGGGAACCCCCAAATACTTCCAAACATAGCGGACCAGCACAGACAGTGAATATCCAACGGTGAATGAAAAACCGGAAAGAATACCCTGCACATAAGCATTGCGAGGAATCAAAGAAGGAGTGAGGCTCAGAGCGAAGAATATCGCGCCCAACAGTAAACCTGAAATTGAGAAAGCGGTTAATTTTTGCATTCATGCCGCCGATAAGCTTGAGCCCCAGATCAAAATGGCTTGTGCCAACTTCTCACCGAACAGCCCCATGTAACCCAATAAACAGCCAGAAATGTTTTTGATCTTGAAAGAGTACCTTCTTACGGCAGACCGCACTCAACGCACTGGATAAGTTCTGAGCTTTTCCCGTAGACGCTTTAACTCCTCGTCACTCCAGTCGGGCGGCTCGGTTAACGCCATCCAGGCGAGGACATACCCTTCAGGTGCATAGCGGTGTCCGAACCCCAGTGGCGCAATCCCCAAGTTTAGGTCTGCCAGTAGTTGCAGCATGGTCACAATGGGAAACCAGTAGAGGTCTGGAGAGACATCCGGCCCTCGTGGGCGCTCCAACCAATCCGGCATTTGAAACATCCAACGTAGATCAAAAAAGACTATTGGATCACTGGCGTGCTGCAAAAAGGCGATTCGAAAGCTTCCCCAGGGTTCCTGCCCTAAATAACCGCCATATTGATTACCAAAACGAACAACCTCTCCCCCCTTAAACTGCGGTAGCCAGGCTGGGGTTCCGGGGTCGCGACTATCCGTGATGATGCGCCAGATGCCTGTGCCAAATGGCGGCCCTGCCCAGAGTACGCCATCGATAGGGTCATCAATAATGTCATAAAAATCAAAGGAGGCTTCTGATAACTGAGCACCGAGACTCAAGCCAAAGAGGTACAGCCTTGGGCGAGTTTCAACTGGCAGTTCCTCCCAGTATTCGTAGATCACCTTAAACAAAGCCCTGGCGGAATCCAGCCCATATTGATTATCTGTTAATAATGCAATCGGGCTTGGCAAAAAGGAGTATTGGGTAGCAACGGTAGCCACATCCCCTCGATAAAGAAATTCCAGGGAGTTTATAGCCCCAGGATCTAACCAGCCTTCGCCAGTGGGTGTCGCAATTAGCAATATCTCTCTATCGAATGCATTGAGGCGCTTTAGTTCAGCAAGTGCCAGGAAGGCTCTTTGCAATGGAGTTTCTGCAGCCCGCAAACCCACAAAGACCCTTATCGGCTCTTTGCCTAACCCGGCAACCTCACGGATATCCTCCACAGAGGGGCCAAGGGTTAAAAAGCGACGCCCCTGATGCCCGACACTTTTCCAAGTTAATAGAGAGTCCGCACCGCCAACCTTGTTGGGGTCCTCAGGTGCCTTCAGCCCTTCTGCAATTGCCTGATCATGTTTTTCCCAAATGACCGAGACAATATGCACCCCTACCTTCAGGAGCACCCCATTTAGAATGCCCCAGTAAAGTGCCACTGCCACCAGCAACCCAATGAGCAAAGCCACCCTTTCAGGAATATGCACGGATAGATACTTGGTAACAGCATGAATGACTCGGCGAAACCCTTTACCCATCACACAGAATGTGAGAAAGACCAGCAGGGCCACTGACCCCACGGTAAAGGGCCCGATCCCGGTAACCGGCTGCATACCCATCAAGGCCCGCACCGAGTTCTGCCAGTGCGCCCCCTGCCAAAGAAAAATAATGATCAGGCATATGCAGGCAACCAGCGCTAAGCGTTTAAGCACTCTGCGCACACCGGGACCGAGAGGAATATCGGGAAGCTCAAAGTAATTCCACAGCCAGTGCATAAACAAGCCAATCACATAGCCAAAAGTGAAGGAGGTTCCGGCGAGAACACCTTGCATGAGGGCAGTGCGTGGAATCAGAGAGGGCGTAAGAGAGAGAGCAAAGAGAATAGCGCCAAGCAATAGCCCCAGAACTGAGAAGGTTTTTGAGAGTCGCATCCATGCCCGCCCACAGGACTAAGCCCAATGGTCAGCCTAGCACACACATACCCTCCTTCCCCGGACCTTTTTCCCCTACAAGGCGCCTTCTTCGGTATAAAAACGTGAAGAAGTCCAAGTGTTTTGGCATTTTTTCTGTTTTAATGGCCCGGCGTATTCGAACACCTAAATCGGAGAACAATAAATGTTCAGCAGAAATCGCAACGGAGTGGCCCAGATCGCTGGTACCGTGGCACTTCTTTTGGCATTTGGCGCCCAGGCAAAAACCCTGGAGATTCCTGTGGGCTCCCAGGGCGCAGAGCTGTCCTTTGGTGAAGCTCGCGGCATGAAGAAAAACGATATCAGCACGCGCCTTGGTGAGCCCCTCAGTATTATGGGCCCCGTCGGCGAGCCCGCTATCACCCGCTGGGAATACAACGACTTCTATGTCTTCTTTGAGCGAGACACAGTACTGCACACGGTGAAGAAGCCGCGCGGTTAGGCCCGTGCGATTTTGGGGCAGGTATCGAATCCAGGCCCCACTCCCTCCTTCCCGCAAGCCGCCAAGTACTTTACCCACACAATCCTGATGCTTTTCAATGGCGCCACCCAAATAGGCCCGCTCTCCCGGCAAGCTTCCAAATTGCCAAGGGACTGGATTTCCCCTCAGCAACAGGTCAATATGCCCGCCGTAACTTCACCTTGGTGGCGTGGTCAGCTTTTAGGCAAGCCGGCAGAACACCACCTTCAGGACTAGCGAGAAACCGATAGAAAATGACAGTAAAAGTCGAATCCGTAGATAGCCTATTAAAATCCACCGGCCGTGAGGGCGAAGAAGTTCGCGTACAGGGCTGGATCAGAACCCGTCGCGACTCCAAAGCCGGCCTTTCTTTCCTGGCAATACACGACGGCAGTTGCTTTGACCCTATTCAGGTCATTGCCGAGAATCATTTGCACAATTACCAGTCTGAAGTGCAGCGCCTGACCACCGGCTGTGCAGTGGATATTGTTGGAACCGTCAAGCCTTCAGAAGGCAAGGGCCAATCGATCGAGTTGTTAGCTTCTGAAGTTCAAGTGGTCGGCTGGGTAGAAGACCCGGACACCTACCCAATGTCCCCCAAGCGCCACACCATGGAGCACCTACGCGAACACGCGCATCTACGCGTCCGTACTAATGTCAGCGGCGCGGTGGCTCGAGTTCGCAACTGTATCGCTCAGGCGATTCATCGCTTCTACCATGAGAACGGCTTTAACTACGTACACACGCCCATTCTCACCGCCTCTGACTGTGAAGGCGCCGGCGAAATGTTCCGGGTCAGCACTCTGGATATGGAAAACCTGCCACGCAACGAGCAGGGCGCTATCGATTACAGCAAGGACTTTTTTGGCGAGGAGAGCTTCCTTACCGTATCTGGCCAGCTGAATGTTGAGAGCTACTGTCTGGCCCTATCCAAGGTTTACACCTTTGGCCCCACCTTCCGTGCAGAGAACTCCAACACCACTCGCCACCTAGCCGAGTTCTGGATGGTAGAGCCGGAAGTGGCTTTTGCCGATCTGGCCGATATCGCTGATCTATCTGAGCAAATGCTGAAGTACATCTTCAAAGCCGTACTGGAGGAACGTGCCGACGATATGGCCTTCTTCGCCCAGCGCATCGATAAAGAGGCCATCAGCCGCCTGGAGAACATCATCGAGAATGATTTTGCTCGCATCAACTACTCCGATGCCATCGAAATCCTGGAAAACTGTAAAGAGAAGTTCGAATTCCCCGTCTCCTGGGGCATAGACTTGGCCTCTGAGCACGAACGCTACCTGGCTGAGAAACACTTCAAAAAGCCAGTGATTGTTCTGAACTATCCGAAGGATATCAAAGCCTTCTATATGCGTATGAACGATGACGGTAAAACTGTAGCCGCCATGGATGTACTGGCACCGGGTATCGGAGAAATTATCGGCGGTGCCCAGCGTGAAGAACGCCTTGAGAAGCTCGACGAGCGCATGGATGAAATGAACATCCCCAAAGATCACCTCGACTGGTACCGCGACCTGCGCCGCTACGGCACAGTGCCTCACGCAGGCTTTGGTCTGGGCTTCGATCGCATCGTGTCTTACGTAACTGGCATGGGTAACATCCGCGATGTTATCCCCTTCCCGCGCACACCAAAGAACATCTCGTTCTAATTAAAAAGCCCCGCTCTGCGGGGCTTTTTCTTTTTCAACCTGGATTTAGCAAGGCCCTATCAGGCAATCTGGCCCGTTGCCGCCGCAATAATATCATCGCTAGCTTTTTCACTAATCATATACACCGGCACCACGATAAAGAAGCCCGGAATACGTGGAAATACCGAAGCATCCACCACTCGTAAATTATTGGTGCCATGTACCCGGAATTTACTATCCACTACTGCCATTGGATCACTGGCTGGCCCCATTTTATTGGAACACGAAGCGTGGTGACCCCATGCCTGATTTTTAACAAACTGACCGATTTGCTCATCGGTCTGCACATCTCCACCGGGCAATAACTCCCTGGCAACCTGCTGGCCAACGATAGGGGCCGACATAATATCCCGGGATATTTTTACACCCTCGACTACCGCCTGTAAGTCTTTTTCGTAATCACCACTACCCTCATTAAAATAGTGAAAGTTAATCTCTGGAGTGTCCTGCGGATTGGCAGAGCGCAAAGTTACCCGCCCAGCCGTATTATTAGTATGACCTTTAAGTACGATCCAGGAGAAGCGATCTTTGTAGTCCCTTAGCGCCTGAGAATAACCGGGGTAATAACCGTGGAAATCAGAGGGCGCTCCAAAAATAAACAAATCAGGATCTGGTAGGTCGGGGTGGGAGCGCTTCACCAAAGACAGTACTGGACCATTGCCACTGTAGGGGCCTTTATTCAGCCAACCGTAGCGATATCGATTCAGACAGGGGTCACCCTGCTCGCCCCAGGTACAATCCTTGAGAAGGGCCAAATCCTCAGTCATCTCACTAACAATGCCGACTTCGTAACGATCCTGCAGGTTTTCACCTACACCCGGCAAGTCAACTATCTGATCAATTCCGTGATGAAAAAGCTCTTGGCTTGGCCCCACTCCGGATAATTTCAGCAGCTGAGGACTATTGAATGCCCCTCCCGAAAGAATCACCTCCCTACTCGCCCTCACCTGCCGCATAGTACCAATGGAGCCGGCATCATCGTGATAAGGGTCAGCCTTATAGAGGTTCGCCCCCTCCATAAACTCCACCCCAATAGCCGTTTTACCTTCAAACATCACCCTTGTTGCCAGCGCATTGGTGCGAATATGTAACAGGTTTGGATAGCGACTCTGGGTATCCAAAAGGTGCTCCCGTACGCTCTTGCGACGACTTCTGCTATCTGCAGCCATCGGGGCAATAAAAGGCCCCTCCTCTCCTGAGGCCACATCCCAGTGATTGATATCTAAGCGTAGGTTTCCAGAAATAATCTGTTCAAGGGCTCCCTCCAGTCCGTATTTCGCCAATGCTGCCTTGACGATTTTTAATATTGCCGGGTCTTCCAACAGCAAAGCCGGATTACCTCTGTTAGTAGGAAGCCATCCATCAAAACCATGGCGAGAGGGGTTCGAAAAAATTGGACGGGAAACATATTGGCATCGCTCAAGCCGCTCAAAATATCGCCGCATATTGCTGCTGCCCCAAGAACTATCTCCTGTCGCTTGAGCAATACGGTCAAAGTCATTGTTATGGGGATAGACAGTAATCAGCGCATGGTGTGTCGTACAGCCCCCTATAGTACTAGCCCGCGGATATAAAACACCTTTACCTGGAATATACTTATCATCCAGCTGTTGTTGATTAAAATCCGCGTAATGCTTAATAAAGAAATCCCAGCTCAGCTTGCGGTCTTCTGACGCAAAAGGGTGCCAAGCGGGAATATTATGTGTGTCATCACTAGGGTCATTGGCCCCCGCCTCAAGCACCAATACCGAAAAGCCCGCCTTTGCCAGGTTTGCCGCTAATGGACCCCCTCCCGCACCAGAACCAACAATTACGTAATCATAAACATCATAAAACTGATTTGAACTACCCGAAAATGCAGAGCCAAACCCAGAAGCAACAGCACCTGCTGCCAAACCCATTTGAAGGGCGCGCTTGGTAAAAGTTCTTCGGTCAATGCCTGCTAGATGATTTTTTTTCTCCGGCGTTTTCTTCTTATCCATATTAGTTATTCGCTCTAATGTTTTAAAGGCTGCACGACGCACGCTAAGGGATGAAACAGATACAATCTAAAAAACCAATACTAATTATTTAACTCTAAAGCTTTTCAAGCCTATCTAGAACATATTTTTAAGCAACCAGTAAAATCTCGTTTTAAAACGAGCATCGCAAAATGTCAGCACAATGAGTTATAACAAACTAAGCCTTTTCTCCACCCAGAACTCCAATCCCAACCCCAAGAGAACCTTCTCCAACAACGCCTCCATCAAAGCCATTACCCTCATAAGCTGGAATTTTTGATTAACTTGCGAGCTGAACTCCCCCAGAGTTACAAAAGGCGACAAAATGTGAACTAGTGTGAACTTTACACTCGCCAATTATCGAATTTTATAAAATATAACAGTTAAACAATCGTACTTGTTGCGCCAGACACCAAGCCACAGTTATGATTCAAGTCAAGAAGCAAAAAAATTAAAAAAAATACTTCTGCTTTCAAAAAAGCAGAGAAGATAAAAAGCTTCTGAATTAGCAACTATCAACAGCTATTGACCAATGGCCAAATTGGTTTTAAAAGGGAGAAAGATATGTCCCTCAGAGAAATCTATATTGACTCCAATTCCTTACCAAAATTTGGTTATTCCAGAGAGGAGGATGTCAATATGCTGACATCTAATCTGGATACTACCTTTCTAAATAATATCAGCATCGTTATTGCAAACGGAAAAGGAATAAGAATCTTCGACCAAGAGAGCATTAATCAATCAACGCTCATCGGATGGGTCTGTCGCTTCCCTGCCGGAACAACCCCTCCAAACGGCCTAAGAATTACTGAACAAGGCCCTGGGCAATATTACATTTCCCCTGAAAGAAATATGACAGCAACACGTTTTATCGAACTGCTGAAAGAAATGTCTCTGAAAGCAATAACTCTTTTCAAAAGAGCCGATAAAGCCATTTAGTGCTATTAGACACAAACAAGCAAACCAATAACAATCGAAGGTCTTTATTGCCTACAGACTTACCAAATAATACTGTAGGCAAAAATTAAAAAAGGCTTTTCCCAGAAGATTTTATTTAATCCACTCTCTTTTAATTTACCTTAACTGTAAGTAATGCTAAAGAAGTGGCCACTTAAACATTCCTTTTGAAAATAACTACGGATTTAAATCAACATCAATTCGTTTTGCCTTAAAAAAACCACCTTAAAAAGAACCCAATAGAAACAACCCCCTATATTGAAGGAGAATACGCTATGCCCAATCAAGTCCGGAGCCGCACTACTGCTACCAGTTGCAATGACATGCTCGCCGATCTGAGCACCGCTCTGGGAGTACCTCAAGCCAATATGCGTTGTATAGGTGTAATGATACAAGCAGGTAAAACCCTAACGTCATTTAGTAATTTTAAGAAGACCATAGGCGGTGGACATGTATCACCATTTGTTGTGGACGCCAACGGATTGCAGAGCTGGGACGAAGTCTGCGACAGCAGCTGGCAAACCTGGGCACAAAACTCTGCCACTGGTGAAACCCATGGGACTGTAAATGATGTTATGTTCTACCCAAGCTCAGCAAATGACATCACTATCTATGTACACCCTGCTACAAATACCGAAGTAGCAACTGTTGTAAATAGAGCCCAACAGCTCTTGAACGCCACCAATCTTGTTTATAACCACAACCCAACTCTTACCTCCAGCTTTCCCACAAGTGGAGACTGCGTTACCAAGAGTGCCTGGGTAATGGGGGCCTTCTCCTATTCAAAACCTATGCAAGGTGCAGTAACTCCCTGGGGACAAGCGGTAATCTATGAAGCCTACACATCACCAGTTAACTTTATAAGTAAATGGGTTAAGATCAAAAACAAGGGCTGTAAGCTTGGAGTGATGAACTAATATCTGGCTATAAGATAAATTCTTTATCAAGGCACCTGCATCTATAACCCGGCGAAGAGTTAGGCAAGTTCTGCTCTCTTTTGCCGGGCCTCTAACTGACCACATCGAAGAGAAGTGTTCGATGCTATAGTTAGTCCAGACACCCCTAACAACCACTGCTTGAGGAATATCTAATGGTTTACCTCTTTATGCAGGCCTCTGTGAAAGATTTTGATAAATGGCAGGGAGTCCTTATAGACTTCATGCCAATTTTAAAGCAAATGGGCAGTACAAATACATCAGTGTATCAAGAAATAGGCAGCCCCAATAATGTGACCGTGATTCATGAATTCACCTCCAAGGAGAAAGCTGAAGCATTCGTGAACAGTAACGAGTTACATGACTCCCGAAAAGAAGCTGAAGTCATAGGTACACCTAAGATTTGGTATACCGAAATGCTATAAAAAGACTAGCTTCATATACACACCAAGGTACCCTCCACCACTTAGGTTTCACCTATTTACTATGAGCAGATGATCAAAGAGCTTACCTAAATTCAATGTCGTGATGCATTAGTGCATCTTCCACTGATCCTGATAAAGCCACCTTAAACCTTTTGCCAAGCCAATTGGAAAGGTTGAATAGTGATCAGCCCCGCTTACCACCTCATCATTGAGAGACATACCCTGATAATTTCGTGAACGCAAACGCCCAACAAAGGCCTTGTGACCGCCCACCATGTCATGATTCATCCCCCCGTTTTCTTTAGTCTCCAGAGCACCAGTTGCAAGGTAAACATTTGCACTTAATGATTTATTCCTTTTTGAATACGCCTCCTCAACATCAAAAATCATTTCATTTTTATACCAAAGCGATGGACTAGTGAGAATATAACTGGAAAACAGATCCGGCTTATTCAACAATACCCAGGCTCCAAATGACCCGCCTAAAGACTGACCAGCCAAGATTCTTTTTAGAGGATTTGCACGATAATTTTTCTCTACAAACGGGATAACCTCTCCCTCAATAAACCTAAGATATTCTGGAGCACCGCCGGTCTTGTAGCGCCTCCAACTTTTATCAACCACCGGGGTAAGATCCCGCACTCGACTAAACTGTCCCAGTTCCCCTTGCGCAAAAGAGATACCGATTACAATCGCCTTATTCATACTTTTCAGATGTGTCACACCTGCAGCGACTTTGAAAGTATAAGGGCCATCATTTAGATAAAGGGTGGGATAAGTTCGATCACTCTGAGAATCATCATAATACCCAGCAGGTGTTTTAATGTATAAATCATATGTTCGCCCTAATATTTTTGAATGAATTGTAAAAACCTCAGAATTATCTAGCTCAAAAGCTCCAGGCTTGGGAACAACAAGCTCTTCAGCCAGCACAGGAACGGAATATAGGAATAACACGACCACAATACATTTTAACTTATACACACCCTACTCCTCAGAGTTTACTTTTATACCCTAAAAACATTTGCCTACCCAAATAGCAATCAGATCATAAAAGCATTAATTACCACAGGTATATGAGAGACATGCGGCATCGAAGCGAAAATAAGAAATTACCTGGCAACAAGTAAGGAGTTTAGATTTTTATATCCAACCGAGACAATTATCTCACTCAAAGGTAAATCTCAGGCCTCTGCTTTCCTACTCTCATTATTAATAAACGATCACTATCGGAACCAAACATGCAGTACAGCTAAGCTCAAGCTCTGCCACCCACATAAGATAGAAAAAATGCTCTATCATTTATACTGGGCCCCTAGCTCAAACAAATAAATAATTTTTCAGCTTTTAAGTGCCTTGTAGACCCTTAAGGTTTCATCTACCGCCTCAACAAATTCATAAAAACGTTCCAAACTTTTTCCTGTTAAACGATCAGAAGTAGGAAGATCTAATCTAAGTGGATCTATTGCTTTACCATTTTTATGAATTTCATAATGTAAATGCCGCCCCTTAACCCTACCTGTAGCCCCGAGATAACCTATCACCTGCCCTTGCTTCACTTTCATACCGGCCTTGATACCCTTGGCATAACCTTTAAGGTGCGCATAAATAGTTTGAATGCCCGATTTGTGGGCAATGCGAATATAATTTCCAAAGCTACCAAAGTAAGAGGCCCTTTCTATAGTGCCATCTCCAGCGGCAAGTATTGGTGTACCTGATGGAGCACCAAAGTCAAGGCCATTATGCATTCTTGTATACCCCAATACTGGATGTTTACGTCTGCCGTAATATGATGATAGACGTGCATTCTTTAATGGAGTCTTCATAAGGAAGCTTCTTGAGCTTTTTCCACTAGGGTCCAAGTAATCAACAACGCCTGACTCACGATCTTCATAGCGATAAAGGGAAACGGAATCACTTTCTAGAGAAATCTTAGCAACATGTATTGCATTGAAAACTTCATCACCCTCTATATCATCCCGCAAAGTACTATAAAAGATGGAAAAGCGATCACCTGAACGAATCTCACGCTGAAAATCTATCTCGTAACTTAAAATTTCATTCAGCTTAGTCAGTATCGCATTATTCAGACCAAGCTGTAGACCAGACTTATATAAGCTACCTGCAATCTCACCTTCCACATAATGTTTTTGCAAAGTAGTTGGGTTTTTCTTCCTGATAACGATGAGTTTTTGACTAGATTTCTTAATCTCTAGACTCTCAGCAAATGTCAATTTCACCCCAAAACTTTGAAACCGTGATTGCTCATCAAAAGTTAATTGAAAAACCTTCCCCACTGGTATTGCATTGACATCAAAGTGCTCAGATAAAAGCTGTATGACTCTATATGCATCCTTATGACCAACGGAGTTTTCAATAAGCAAGGATAACAAACCCTGATTTTTAGCAAGCGATACGGACTTTATTCGGTCATATTTATTGGCAACAAGGGATACACCACCCATTGCAGACTCATCAATTTGAGTATTTTCCACCCTCAAATAGAACCTATCCGTTTTTGCCGAATAAAATATAGACAGAACATCTTCATTAAGCTTAAAGATACTCTCTTCCTGATCAAAAGACTTTGCCTGCAGTACCTTTGGGTATAGCAGCACCATCATTAGAATATAAATCAATTTAAGAGTAATACTGCCAAAAGAAAACGGTATTCTCTCAGAATCAGCATTTCCAACTAAATACTTTTTCATATCTCAACCAAACCACAATGCAAGCAAATGTTCCGGATCAACTCTTTCACCTTGCTCAATCAACTCAAAATGAAGATGAGGACCTGTTACTTTCCCTGTAACACCAACTGTTCCAATCTTTTGCCCGGCTTTCACATTTTCACCTACCCTCACCTCCCGAGAATCTAAATGCGAGTAAAGTGTCTGTGTATTATCTCCATGATCAACAATAATTATCTTTCCGTAATTTCTATGTTTGTAGTGATCAGTTGAAACAACAACAATTCCACTAGCAACAGAAACTATTGGCGAACCTAGCGGAGCTGCGAAATCCGTACCAAGGTGAGGTTTCCTTCTGAACTCCTCTAAACCTCCAAATTGACTGCTTATACGTGCACCTTCAACCGGGGCTGCCCATGTTTCTTTTTTAGAGCTAGCGATTGAGAAGCTAGAATTTACAAAAACTCCAAAAAATATTAGAAATATGGTAAAAAATACAAGTGCTCCCCTAAAGATCCCTGAAGCCAATCTATTAAGCTCAGAACTTTCACAAGCAGCCTCCCTGATATTCACCACCCTCTTTTTAAAAAAAGATAACTGATTAGCCTCTTCAAATACTGAAAAGGCAGCAACACCCTTACAACTGGCTTGCCCAGAGCACTGCTGTAATGTTCGTAGCATTGCCTGGGCATATACTCTTCCACTTCCTATTTCGGAGGATTTTAATACTTCTCGGTCGCAGGATAGCTCAATAGCCCATAACATTTGCTCTTTAGCCCACCTAACAAATGGAATGAACCATAAAAAACTCACCAAAACATGGGCAACCATGATAAGCAAAGGGTCTCGCCTTCTTATATGGGTTAATTCGTGCTCCATAATTAATTGTCTTTCCTTGGCATCCATCGACATTAGATAACCAGGCAAAACGAGCCTCAAGTTAAGCAAACCAAAAACGAAAGGTGAGCACTGGGCCTTTGTAACAATTAGTTTTACATTCTTTTTAGACAGGTAATCAGACTGTTTACTGGTTAGCAGATTACTGACAACTTGTCGCTTGAGGCCCACCTCATTAGCAATATCCAGCATTTTAACCAATCGACTATGCCTTCTAAACATCATTATCAAGCTTAGTAATACCCCACCAAGATACAAAATCATCCAGGAGCCCGTTAGAATGTCGATATAATTCAAAGTTAGTGTTTTATTCTCCAGCTGAGCACTTTCAATTACTGTATAACTAAAAGCCGCCTCTGGAGGCGTAAGATCATATCTAAATTCAGGCACCAAGCCCGTTGAAAAGAAACCCAAAAATTGCGCAAGAAAAAATGGCAGACTAATCACACATAAAACACACACCCAAAAGCTACGCCAGCTAGTAACACGCCTAGACTTAAAACTGGCCAGAGAGGTTATTGCTCTTACAGTGATATAAATGAAGCATGCCCAAATTACGGAAAATATGGATGTAACAAAAAGATTGGGCGTAAAGAATGACAACGAGGATAGTAATTCCTGCATATAATCTCACAGCCTCCCCGATTCAGTCTGCTTCAGGCCAGGCATTCAACATTTCCTGTAGCTCTTCCAGGTCTTGGTCATTCATTAATTTACTGTTAGCAAACATAGCTATAGGAAGCGGACCATCCAGCTCAAGAACCCGTGAGGCGAAGTCTGTGGCATATTGTGCAAGTGTTTCGACCTTTTCAAGAGCTGCCTTATAGACTTGAATGCCGTGTACTTCAGACTGAATCACAAAAGACTTATCCCGCATTCTATCCAACGTTTTCCTGGTGGATGAATAGGACCAGCAGAGTTCTGATTTCACCTCTTCATGCAATTCTCTTGCACTTAGTGGACTCTGCTTCCAGAGTGCCTTTAGCAAAGTAAGCTCTGAGGGGGAGGGTTTGGCTTCTCTCATTTATTATCTTCTCGTGACGCTAATCGCATTTCCGCTACATCTGGCGCAAGTATGCGACATGAGTCGCATGAGGTCAATTCTAAAGTTGTCACAAGTACCTATCAGACCTTGGTTGATTTTTAATCAAGACTGGTAATAGAGGGGGCCCTTAATAAAAATTACAACACATGAAATATTTAGGGGCGCAAGCTCAGCGACTAAATTGAGTAGTGCTAAAGAGTGATGACAGACTTAAAAGAGCACTTATGTAGTGGTCTACTATTTCCGGACAGTAAGTAAAAGTTTTTCTTCCACTTCGCAGGCGGTATTCCATCATTGTGTTGGTACGGACCCTACCAATTGTAGTAAGTCATCAGGTAATGATTTTGTTTCGCCTTGATACGACTGGAACATAACTCCATCGGGCCTTCCTCGCTGCTTCCAGGCCATTTCCAGTGCCATTATAGTTAATGCTGTATCTGTTTCCCCTGAGAGGGCCCACCCAACGATACGGCGAGCATGTAAATCTATAACGGCAGCTAGATAACACCGGCTTTGAACAGCCCAGATATAGCTAATGTCACCACACTAAACTTGCCTCACCCCTTGATTTTTTGTTGCTCGGTGATAAGCCCTTTACTTGTAGGTGTCTCTCCACCACACTCTGCCTCTTATTACTTCACCCAACGTCGGATAGCTGTTGTACCAACAGGATCGCTTCAAGGATTGAAGAGCTTTGATCTACTACTAGCTTTGATCTACTACTAGGCGGGCAGCATCTAGTTTATATTCGGGGCACCATACTCCAAATTTTATTCGACTAGCTTGTTCATAAACCTACTCTTTACATTCTTAGTTGTAGCTTCAGATCGCTCACTCGCAGTCCCTCCCTACCAATAGCACTCACAATAAAAAACAATGCTATTTTCTACAGCACTCTAAATAAATGATAATAGTCTGAAACGCCCCTCAACATTTAAATTTGATCCTTTTATTATTGTTGGACCAAGCTACAGGAAGGTATGTCGATTGAATGCCAGGTAATATATTTTTTTTAAAATCATCAAGTTATCCACCCAGAGATAGCAAGCACATCACCCCCCCAATAAACTATATTTACCAGCCCTCAACCAAGACGCATCCTTACACTCAAATGTAAATTAAAACGCCAGGAGTTAATGAATTGAAGATATTAATTGTTGGGGCTGGCCCCACCGGTTTAACTGCCGCGATAGAATTAGCAAGACGTGGAATAACTCCAACTATTATTGACAAGCGAGAAGGCGCCTCCACATTAAGCCGAGCAGTGGGCATAACACCAAAAAGTCTCCAACTACTCTCACCATCCGGAGTTTCAGAACGACTAATAAAGGAAGGAGTAGAAATGGATGGATTACGAATTTATAGAAATAGCTCATTAGTATTAGAAATGCCTCTCCATTCTGAGCGTACATTTTTTCCAACAATTCTAGGATTACCCCAAGATAGAACCGAATCGATAATGGTTGATGTATTTAAAAACCTGGGAGGCTCAATTAAATATAATTTAAAGTTAAACGATCTCAAGGACAATGGAGACAGCGTTCTTTCTATATTTTCAGATGGATCAGAAGAAAATTTCGATAAAGTTATAGGGGCCGATGGCATTAAAAGCGCTGTTAGAGAATCATCTAACATCAGATACCCAGGTACTGATCTCAATCAACTTTGGTCAATCGCCGATGTCGATGTTAGAAATTGGCGACACCCGGGAAAAATAACATTAGTTCAAGTCTCACCTGGAATAGTGGTTGTTGTTGCGCCAATGGGAGCTATTCGCTATCGACTCGTAGCAAGCCACGAAGACGCCTTGGCAGCCTTGCCCTTACCAATAGATGTCATTAAGCTCCATCGAAAAGGCACCTTTCGCATCTCGATTCGCCAGGCGGAAACCTACTCCAAAGCTAATATTCACTTAGCTGGAGACGCGGCACACTGCCATGCCCCGGTAGGGGGGAGAGGCATGAACTTAGGTATCGCTGACGCAGCAGAATTAGCTAGAAGAATTGTCGAGGGAACTGTTGAGGGTTATTCTTCCCTCCGTCATAAAGAAGGTGCCGAAGCGATACGAGTCACCGAAGAAGGCCGTGCGATGACAGCCGGAGTAAATTGGCAGCAAAGAGTAAAATTCAAAATGCTCTTATCCTTTGCAAACACTTTCGGATTTGTCAAACAGAGAATTGGACGCTTTCTTGTTGAATTTTAGCCTAACAACCTAAACAGAATCTTTATCACTTGAAAAATGTAACAAGCTAAAGAGCACAAAACTAGCCTTATAACTTCGAAGAAGATAAAAGAGCTTAAAGTCTGAAATGCATCGATAACAAGAAAGCATTCTCTAACACCAATTAAAAAGTGCACCAATACCAAATGACTACCTCAATGTTAGAATTTAGAAAGCGTCGACTCACTTTTTTCTTACCCGGTAGCAAGTACTCCGTCCCCAGATAGCTCCCTCCCCTCAACTTCCTCTTGAGGTTCCGTAAACCCAAAGTCCTCCAAAATTCCATAAAGCGCCGGCAGCACCAAAAGGATCAACACCGTTGAGCTACTGATTCCAAATACAATACTGGTTACCAGGGGTACCAAAACCTGGGCTTGCAAGCTTGTTTCAAACAGTAGGGGCAAAAGACCAGCGATGGTTGTAAGGGAGGTCAAGAAGATTGCGCGGAAGCGGTCGCGACTGGCTTGGCTTGCAGCGCTATGAACATCCATACCCTCGCGTACACGCCGTTTTACAAATTCCACCAATAGGATGGAGTCATTCACCACAATACCGGCAAGAGAGACAAAGCCCATCATACTTGGCATAGACATATTCTGCCCCATAATTAGATGGCCCCAGATAACGCCGATCAACGCTAGTGGAATGGCGACCAATACAATTAAGGGCTCTACATAGCTGCGAAATTGTAAAGATAATATCAGGTAGATACCAATAGCACCGACCAACAAGGCGCTGCCGATGGACTTACCTGTGACTTCACTGTTCTTAATCTCTCCCTGCATACCGACACGAAGACCGGGAAATTCTTTTTTAAGTTCAGCGAGAAATTTCTCTTGGGTATCCCCAAGCACCTGGCCCGCATTAGCTTTCTCAGTGAAGACGTCGGCAAATACACTTACTACTCGTTCACCATCTATTCGCTGAATCCGTGCGTAATCGCGATTCATCTCAACATCGGCAATGGCAATCAAAGGGACGCGCTGCTTGGTAACAGGATGGATAATGACCAGTTCATCAAAACGGCTCAGGGCTCCACGGGAATCCGCATCCATACGCACTTGGATCTCATAGGTTTCTCCCCGGTACTGAATCTCATCAATCTCCATTCCTTGATAAGCCGCACGTAACTGGTTGGCAACATTACTGGCATCCAGGCCAGATGCGTAGGCACCCTCACGCATTTTTATGTTTAATTGCGGCTTGCCTGGACGTAGGTCATCCACCACATTCACTACACCGTCGTATCCTCGCAGCCAATTCTGCAAGCGAATAGAAACCTCTTTCAGCTGATCCAACTCCAGTCCGCTGAGGCGCATGTGAATAGCACGGCCCGCGGGACCTAAGGCTGGTTCTTTATAAAGAATCGCGATCGCACCAGGAGTTTCACCTGCAGCCTCACGCCAAGCATGGCGTAATTCATCCAAACTGGTTTTACGCCCTTCCGCAGCCAGTAAGTCGACATTAATCGTTGCCACATGGGGTCCAGTTTCAAAGGCATCGCCATTGACACCAAAGGTTACACTTGCGTGATTGACGAGAGGAGCGCTTTCCCTTTCAGAAAATTCAGCGGCTACTAAATCAAGAGCATCTAACTGTTTATCGACCAGTTTTTCCATATCCTGCAAGGAGGTACCCTGAGGCATTAGGATGCGAGCTTGCAGCAAATCGCCCTCCAAAGTTGGAAACCCCTGAAACTTCACAATCCCAGCCGGCAACAAACTTACAGTCAAGAAAAATAGACCGAGTACCCCACCAACAAAGGCGTAACGGTATTTAACGGCCCAATCTGCCGCACGCCCCACACTCTCACGCCAGCCTTCAAAGCGTTTGGCAAAAGCCTTCTTCCAAGCGGGTGTTCGGCTTTTGTGTTCAAGCGCATGGCGCAAGTGTGCAGGCAAAATTAAGAAGGCTTCTAACAAGCTAACAATTAATACTGAAATCAGGACAATCGGCAGCACTTTAAGCACCTGCCCCATATCCCCTTTAATAAAGATCAGCCCACCAAATACCATCACTGTGGTTGCAAAAGAAGACAGGACTCCACGGGCAACGCGCTTGGTCCCATTCACTACAGCCTCTAACGGGGAGCGACCATCGCGATGTTCGCTGGCAATACTTTCTGAAAGTACTATGGCATCGTCCATCAAAATACCGATAGCAATCAGTAAACCTACCAAGCTGATCATATTGATGGATACGCCCATGGCGGTGATCAGGGCAAAGGAGCCTAGAAAGGATACCGGCAGTCCCATCACCACCCAGAATACATAGCGACCACTAAAGAAAAGATACAGCGCTAGGGCGACCAGAATCAGGCCCTGCCAGGCATTGGAGATAATCATTTGCAATCGATCGGCAACGATGGAGGCGCTGTCTTGGGTAAGGGTTAGCTTGATCCCCTCGGGCAACTTCGCACTTTCACGATCGACAAAAGCACGCACAGCTTCCAGTACACGCAGGCTATCATCCACACTGTTTTTTTCTACATTGAGCAAGGCTGCGCGATGACCATCGAAAATAATCTTGTCCTCCGCCAGCTCAAAGCCATCATAAATTTTCGCGATATCGCCAAGGCGCACTTCGGCGCCATCTTCGCCTTTAAGGACTACAAGATTTTCCAACTCTTCTACGTTACGGCGCTCTTCAGTAAAACGCAGCTGATATTCACGATCAGGTGTGGATACCTTGCCGGCAGGCATATCAATGGCTTGCTGATCAATAATATTGGCCAACTCCATCACACTGAGCCCGTACTGGCGCAGGTTGTAATCGGATATTTCGATCTGCAGCTGATGATCTGAGAAGCCCGAGATACGCACTATAGGGATGGCTGGGTCACGCAGTAATTCGCGGCGATAGTGTTCCGCCAATTGATTCAATTGTGGCAATGGCAGATCGGCACTGATAGCAATACTGACAACGCCTTGAGTGCGCCCCATTTCCTTGACTACCGGGCGCTCGCTCTCTGCTGGCAGCGAATCAATGCTATCAACCGCAGACTCCACATCCGCAACAAACTGGTTCATATCTCCAGCTTCCTGCATTTTCAGGGTCATCAGCCCGAGATTATCCTTAGCTTCACACAGGCGTTCATCAATAAAGCTGATACCGTCAGTGGCCTCCTCCAAAGGAAGGCAAATACTGTCTTCGACCTCAGCAGCGGCGGCACCGGCATAGGGGACGGAAACCTGCACTTCGAATTTATCGATTTCCGGCATGGTTTCGCGCTTCATACTGGGTAGGACAAACAGTCCGCTCAACATGAGTGCAACCATTAACAGGTTCGCTGCGGTGGGGTGTGCGGCAAAAAAACGAATCACTGCAGTGTACCTCCAGTATTCACCACCACGGCCTGCTGGCCGCTGCTCACAGACACGTCCATGCCATCAATCGCCGGTATCACATCGGTGACAATAACCTGCTCACCGGGAAACAAGCCTGCACGAATCACCGTAGTATCCCCCTGATGGTAATCCACCTGCACCTGCCGCAGGCGTAACTTGCCATCCTCCACCAGATACACCCTACCCTCATGCAAGGCCCGGCGGGGAATGGCTAGGGCTGGAGCGGAGGGTGCTATTAATTCCACACGAGCATACATGCCTCGAAACAGCGGCGGCTTTTTTCCGGCGAGGGCTTCGCCATAGGGATCGTCTACGGCAACCACTACTGAAAGCGTACGACTGGTACTATCGAGGGCCCCTCCCAGACGTACGACCTGGCCCTTCCACTCATTGTCTCCAGGCCCACCAACCAGAGTGATGAGCGCCTCCAAGCCCAATAATATTTTGGGAAGCTCTTCTGGCGCTGGCACAAGGTCACTGCCTGGCCTGAGATTACGCAACAGTGGCGCCACATGAAGCATGGGAAGCTCAGCGGCAATTTCCACCTGATCCAGACCACTGGCATCGAATAAGCGCGCATTGCCTGCCACATATTGATTTTCCTCTACATGGACCTCACCAATACGCGCATCGAAGGGTAAGGTTACCCGGGTACGCTCCAGACTGTATTTACTATCGCGCACTTGAGCCTCAGAGCGCGCAATCTGGGCCTCGATTACCTTGCGGCGCGTTGGAAATAAGGAGAGCTGACTGGTTTGGTTTTGCACTTCCTGACGCAGGCGCAGCACATTTTGCTCTTCGACATCCACACTTGAGCGAGAAACCGTGCCCTTGGCCACTAACGTTTGCTTGCGCTCTAACTCTTTCTCACCCAGCTTCAACGTACGTTCGGCAATCTCCAAAGAGCGTTGGCTATTGACCTCCTCAACCTTGAGTTCCTGCAAATTAGCACGGTTAGCTGCCAAATCACTTTCAGCCCGCGCCAAGGCTAATTGGTAGCTAGTATCATCAATTTTCAATACCAGGGTGCCGGCAGGAATAATATTTCCACTCTCTAACTCCGGCGCCGTGTAGACTATCCGACCACTCACCTCAGCATTGGCTTCAAGAAAGGTGCTGGGTTTCACTTCACCGTAAGCTACTGCTTGGGCACGTAGCGGCAGCTCTTGCACCAACACAACATTTACCGGGGTGATCAGTGCATCCTGCACATCGTGGTTGGGCGGGCTCTTACTCATGACCAATGCCATTGAAAGAGAAATACCAACGGCAACAAGAATAGGAAGCGCCAGGCGGCGATTCATCAGTTTCTGTAGTTGGACCTTTTTCATCACCACCAATCTCCCAATATTCGTGTTACTCGGCTATAGCGTTGTTGGCCACTCCATGGAGCAGCAACTTAACGGTGTGGTCAATCCACTTATCGCTGGTTTCTTCATCCAACCTAAAAGAGAAAATCTCCTTGAAGGGATCCCCCGCAATAAAGGGGAATGCAACCAAACTGACAAAAGAAATCGGCATAAGATTAATATCTAAATCTGGACGTAGGTGGCCGGCGCATTGAAGCGCTTGTAAGAGCTCCCGCAACATAGGGCCCAGTACAGATGCCAGCCTATCGGTGAATAAATCGCGCATTCGACCAGGCTTGGAGGCCACCTCCCCCACAATAAAACGAGGTATCCAGGGCTCACGGATATAAAGGCGGATAATACGAGCCATTGCATCCCTCAGGGTTTCTAGACTGGGCTCCTTATCCCCCAGACTCATAGTGAGAAATGCCGGGCCACTCTGCATAAACTGACCGCGTATAACCTCGATAATCAGCCCTTCTTTACCGTCAAAGTGATAGCTGATCATGGCGGAATTTACCCCAGCACCCTGAGCGATCTCGCGAATTGAGATATCACGAAACGCTTTCTCACGAAGAAGTCTATGGGCAGATTGCATCAGGGACTCGCGTACCTGCCTTTCACGCTCCGGGTCCCTGGGCCGTCCACGGCCACGACTGGGTGTGGTGTTAGTCAACTTGAAATCCAATTTAATTAATCACGCGATTAATTAAATTGGATTTTTGCCGGGGATACAAGATAAAAAACAGACTAACAAGTCACAAAACAAAGGGGCTCTCCCAGGCACTCACACAAACAGTACTGCCAGACTGCCCCGTCACTCCAGGAGCCCTTGGCTCATTAGAAAACTGGGGAGCAGCCTTTAGCACCTGGGTACATTTATCGCCAACGGACAGGGAAAGAAAAAGCCAGCGCGTGGTAGCAGATCAGAACTTCAGGCAAAAACAAAAAAAGGCCCACGAAGGGCCCTTTTAGGGAGGTAAATGACCCAGCAGAAAAAACTAAAAGAAATTTCCCTAGCCATCCATTACTTACAGAGACTTAAATCTAGCCGTAAAGTGTCGCAACACTGGCGGCTCATATTCAAAAGTCAGCCCCTTCAATTCATGTGCTCGATTCTGCAGCTCTATAATCGCATCAGCGATATAGTCCATATGATCATTGGTATATACACGACGCGGAATCGTCAGGCGCATCAATTCCAAATCCGCCTTCTTCTGTTCACCGGTTTCCGGGTCACGCCCCAACAATAAGGAGCCAATTTCCACCGCACGGATACCCGCTTCCAGATACAGCGCGTTAGTTAAAACTTGTGCGGGGAATTGCTCTGGTGGGATATGCGGCAGAATCTTAGCCGCATCGACAAACACCGCATGGCCACCTGTTGGAGACTGAATGGGCACCCCACCCTCGCGCAAACGCTCACCTAAGTAGGCTACTTGGCTGATGCGGTATTGCAGGAAATTTTCATCGGCGGCCTCATAAAGACCCCGCGCCAATGCTTCCATATCACGCCCCGCCATGCCCCCGTAGGTTACAAAGCCCTCCATAGGTACGCAGCGGGTACGCACCGCCTGGAAAAGCTCCTCATGATCACGGATACAACATAGGCCACCAATATTCACCATCGGATCTTTCTTGGCAGACATGGTCAGCATATCGCCGTATTGATACATCTCGCGAATAATCTCCAGGATCGACTTGTCCTGATAACCTTCTTCGCGCTGCTTGATAAAGTAGGCGTTCTCACAGTAACGTGCCGAATCGATCACTACTGGAATATCGTATTTCGCGGCTATCTCATATACTGCGCGCATATTCGCCATGGAAACTGGCTGGCCACCCGAGCTATTGCAAGTTACCGTGGTGATAATTGCACAAATATTATTCGCCCCATGCTCCTTAATGGTCTCGACCAAAAGATCCAGGTCAAAATTACCTTTCCAGTCATAAGCCGTTAAGGTATCAAAGGCCCGCTTGTCCAACACATTAACCGCTTTGCCACCATTCAACTCAATATGGCCCGCGGTGGTATCGAAGTGATAGTTGGAGATAAAGACTGGTGTCGTACCACCACGTACCTGGCGCATACGCTCAATCAGAGCGGGAAACAGGATCTGTTCAGCACCACGGCCCTGGTGGGCGGGAACGGTTAATTTATAACCAAAAAAGTGCTCCACTGCTTGGCACAGGTTGTAATAGTTGCGGCTACCTGCGTAAGACTCATCCCCCAACATCAAACCGGCCCACTGGTTATCGCTCATGGCCCCAGTGCCAGAATCTGTTAGCAGATCAATATAGACATCATCACTGCGCAGTAAGAAAGGGTTCAAGCCAGCTTCCGCCAGAGCCTTCTCTCTATCGGCCAGAGTGGTCATTTTGATCGGCTCAACCATCTTAATCCGGAATGGCTCAGGAATACGCTTCATCATTATTTTCCTTATCAATCCTGACAGCGTGAACTGAATTATTAACTCAGTCACACTGCATGCTGTTTTTAACGCGGATATAGTACAGATGAAGTGGTAAATGTGCGAATGAGAAGTGATTGGAAGTAGGATTGCCTTACCTATGAAGGGTATAGAGGGTATCAAGATACTAGTAGCGTGGACTAACCCTACATATATGGTTTTGACAATTTTTTATAGGCATCTATACCAAACATGAAAAAGATTGTTGGTGATAGAACAGTTGCAAAGAAAAATCTTAGCTACTTACCATGCCAAAGTAATAACGCCGCCAGTGATTTAAAAATCAACTTCTGGGTAGCCCGGTGCGCCAACTTTTAACATTCTAACTGGATCCATCTCGGCCATTTCTTCAAAGCCTCTCTGAGTAATGGAAGATCCATCGAAACAGCGTAAACCCAAAAGCGAGCCAACACGGACGGGGCTCATCGTAGCCACATTGCTAGGCCCTACCTAAACCCACTCACAGTAAAAAGCAAACTCACTCACATGAATATTCATACACGTTTCTACTCTGCCAAAATAACGAAGCATATTCACTCAAGCTCATCTAATCATAATTGAACCTTAAAAGAGCAAAAGACTAACAAATATGGAGTTACAGTACCAAATACAGTGTACACCTTGAAACCAGCTTTATTTACTTATTTAAAACCGTACTGTAAGCTCTCCATAAATTATTGGATAATTTTAATCACGGAGGGATAAATTAATTCAGATATTTTACCTCAAGCGATCAATCGCCTGAAAAAACTGAAAATTCTCACAACTTATTTCACACTTCAAGATTTAAGGCTCTTTTTTTCAAGAGACACTATTTCAAAGTGTGACATTTAACACATCAAGTGGGCAGGCCAATAACCTCACTATTTAGACCTTCAGCATCACTTGGTGAAAAAATACAATTATTAAGCAGTAGATTGATATGTTTCCTAAATATGCCTTAGTAACAGCAGCTATTTCTGCAGCCTTCCTTGCCTTTGAAGCACAAGCAAAAACCTTCAAATACGAAATTCAAGATATTACTTCATCTAATGCCTCATTACAGTATCCAGGCCTCGACCTAAATGGAGCCAACTCTGCAACACTGATCATTGATCAGGCAGATCCTTCATCTCCCGCTGTGATAACCTCGCTAGATGTAAACTTCCCCAATGCGTCCAAATTATCCGTAAGGAATTTCAACTCCACTAATGGATTACACCGGGCCACAGTTGGCAACACCTGGGTATACCGCCAACTCAACATTGAAGTGCATGGTGTAGATTTTCAAAATTCTAGCGATCAGAATATTTACATTGACGGCTTTGTATCCGAAGCAGAGAGTTTTATCGGTGCAAATCAACCAGGAAACCAAGGACAGCCATTATTTCATGTAGGAGGTCGATTGGTTGATGTAACCCCAGGAAAAGTCACTGATATTAAAATTCTTACTCTCGACGGGAACAGGCTCAGATTATCACTAAACGACAAGATAGCGGCGAACCCAAACAACAACCATGAGAGTGTCATCGTTATTGATTCACTATGGTTTGGAAACGGGGAAGCAAAGCTATATATCCCGATCCCTATGGCTAACAATGAAGCTAAATTTGCTGCGCCATACAAACTCAACATATCTACCACTTCTGGTCCTGAAGGGGATGAAAATTTCATTAGTATTCTAGTAAAAGATGAACATGGCGGTGAATTCTCAATCCCAGAGCTTCCTTTAAAACATCTACTAGATGAAGCTTATCGTACAAATTCTTCGTTTTAGGTAAAGCTTTGCCATCAGTAACCACCCGCAAAGCGGGTGGTGTGATGAAAGATCGCAGTGCGAACTATTTGATAATCCGGCAATGCTCAGAGTTATGTGTCATTTCCTCACTATTCGCTAAAAGAAGATGATCCATAATAAACAACTCCTTAAAGCTGCTATGAAGGTAAGGATGGCCCACGTCAAAAACCATAAACCCCGTCTATAGCTTCTAGCTACAGACGCCGCGAGATCGCGCCGGAACCTTCAAGTCTCAAATGAACAAGAAGCATCAAACGCAGCCCATCGGCGAGCTGGATCGCAAGATCACAGCTTTGCTTGTTCTTGGTAACAGCTACCAGAATATTCGCATACATATTACGCTACCCATAAAATGGGGCTCCCCAACGGTACCATTAACGCCGTTACTTATAAGCTACGCCCTGAACTTCAAGCTCGTTGTAAGCACGACCTTGAGACTGTTTTTCCCACTGTCTGGCTCAATGCTATCTCCTACCAATCAAGGATGGTCGTTCTCCTAGCAAGGCCACTAATACTATTCTTGGGCTCTACCTCGAAGGCAAAAAAGAGTTACTAAGGGCTCTATCAGTCTGGCAGCAAGCTGTACATCACTGGCTGAGCGCCCTGATTGCTCTCAACAACCATGGGGGCAAAGCAATTACTTGTATTGATGGCCAATGGAGCTTCCCTAAGGATATTAGAGAGAATCTATCCCAAGACCAAGCCTAGCACTGCATCATCCACCTGATCTGCAACTCACTTAAATATTCGGCTTCAAAAACCAGAAGGCCTATATGGTTTATTTCAGATACACCTATAAGAAGGCAACACTCAATGAAAATGCCAATGCCGCCGAAAGTGCCTTAGGACGAGCAGGAAGCCAAGTGGCGTGATAAGTATCCGAAGGTGATAGTCGTGACGGGGTAAATGGTCAATCCTCACGGCTTACTTCAAATACCCGGAATACGTCCGTACTCCTATCTACACTACTAATGCGGTCGAGGCCGTACATCAGCAATTCCGCAAATTGACCAAGACGAGGGGTCTTTGCCAATGAAAATAGCTTACTGAAACTTCTGTACGCCGGTATACTAAAAGCATCCGAGCGCTGGACGCACCCAATTCAAAATTGGAATCTGACACTATCACAGCTGACGATCCACTTCCCAGATCGACTGGAGAAATACATCAGACTATTTGGCTGGCACAGAGTTTTGAACGCCCTCACCAATAATTTATGAATTCATTGTACTAACGGGTGGCACCATTTTTAATAGCGCCACCATTTTTGAGGTTAACTTTTAGGCCCTCTAGATTTTCAGAATAGATATCAACTCTACCTTTTGAAAAAATGTCAAACCTATACGCCTCACCCCAAGGATCCAACACTTCACCATTTACCACTGGAACAGTACGCCCACACTTCACTGAATATAAGTTTGAATTTATTTCATTTATCCAGTCATCATCTAAAGGGTAGACTTTGTGCTCCGCGTAGTAAGAATTTAAGATTTTTGAAATCTCAAAGAGTTCACAATGCACCCTTTTTTTCCTGTAAAATTCTTGCTCCTGATAACCATAAAAAAGGTAGCTTGAGGCAATGGTCAGAACAATGAGCCCGCCGCCAAATAAATAACCTTTCATTCCTGAGACCTCCATGGCGCGCTCGATAAATCTGGTTTTACGGCTCTAGGATTGTACAAATAACTATTGTATTGCATATCAGCTGAATTAATCCATGGATCATGGCCTTTATGAGTATAAAACTCATAAGCAGCGTAACCCCACTTAGAACCATTAGCTACCGTTAAAGCTTCATCCATATGGAGTAATTCATGGAAAATTGTGCTTTTAATCCAGTCATCGCTAGAGCTTTTATACTTTATCAGGATATCGCTCCCTCCCATATATTGTCCGTCATTTTCATGAAACAATCCTGAAATATCTTCAACCGCAATTAAATTGGCTCTTCGCAGTTCCGGAAAATCTTTATAAACTTCTTCCGCGAGCCTGTTAACCCTCTCTTGAGGAGTTTCTGGTGCATCTGCATGTAAGCTACTATTTAATACATAGCTAAACGCCCCGGTTACAGCACCATTGGCAAACTTACCACCACTTATTACCGAGGCAGTCCCCCCCACCACTGCAGAAACAACAACGCCATCAACGGTTGGGCCTATACCTTCTGGGCCTGTCCAACCTTTACTGCTTGCATATGCTGAGAATCCAGCTGCGGCAAAGCCATGCCCAAAACTCCCCCCCTGAAGCTCCGCCATTACACCGCCGACCACACCGTGAGCAACAATATTAGCAGCGCCTTCTAAGTGAAGACTCCCAACCCCATAAAAGGCTGCAGAACTAATTCCTGAAATAGCTGCAGCTTCCATAGCCTTAGCAAAGTCGTCGCTCTGAGCATAAGCCATATTTTTGGAAAATTGTGCGTTGAAACCTATTGAGCAAGCCCCACAGTAATATGCGCTAACTGCTGAGCCTACTATCTGCACAGCTGTGGCAAGCGCCGGGTTCTTTGCCAGCTCATTAAATACCGGCTTACTTAGTTGCGAATCAATATAAGAGAATATCAACCCATCTATGAGATCCAGGAAATACCCACTGGGATCCGTCGCATTCAGCGGATTATTTCGCACATAGCTGTAGCGGTTATACATCTGCGTATCCGCTGCGGCCTGGATAAAGGGATC
>NZ_CP174304.1:0-4180 GCF_052467235.1 Microbulbifer mixtoriginis (SeqCode)
ATGCTGGTGTTAACACAACAGATATTTTGATCGGTACCGACGGGGCCGATACGTTTGGTTTCCTTAGCGGCGAATTACATACTTACGGTATCAGCTTCACCGGTATTGAAGAAGTTAATGCTGGAGGCACAAGTAATGATGGCATTTCTGATCAACTGAATACAGAAACTGATGTAAATCTCACCGGAAATCAAGAAGAGCTGCGCAATGCCAATATCCTGTTCAAAGATATTGAACAGGTCGCCTTTATTAACAACTCGAACGGCAAGATTGTCGGATCGGCTATAGATGACAGCTTTATCATAGCCAGTACCGGTGACAAGCTCACGGCTAATAATATCGACTTTACTGGCTTCAATAAAACGATTGATACCGGCGAGGGCACTGACACCGTTAGTACGCTTGTAGCCAACAGTACATGGAGTCTCTCGACGATACAGAAAAGAAGCCACAAGCAGCGGAATTACCTTTACCAATATAGAAAAAGTCACCGCTTCAGATAATCAGGGCACACTGGAAAGTAAGAACGATGATAATGAATTTGCCCTGACTAGTGATGGACGTATTGATGCTGATGCTATTCGCTTTACTGGATTTACCACAATTGAGGGTAACGGTACTGCGAGCGTTACTAGATGCCAGTGCTATTAGTGGCAATCTTCTTTTGCTAGATGACAACAATGTAAAAGCAGATTTTACCGATGGCAATATTGTCGATATTACGATATCCGGTATTAATGAAGCGGTAGCGAGTAATCTGCTGGGTGCGGATATCGCTTATACAGTAAAAGATACCAACAAAGTTTTCGCTAAAGCGATCACCTTCTCCGGTGTTGATCGTATTGTTGATACTGGCTCTAGTGGAGCTGTTACCTCTGAGACCAGCGACCAGTGGGAACTCGTTTCTGCGGATAATGAAGTTAAGCACTCAGGCATTACTTTTGCAGGAATGCGTAGTCTGACGGGTGGTAATAACACCCTCGTTGGTGCCGCTGATAACGGAGATAGCTATCAGCTTTCCCTGACAGGCGATATCACCGTTGACTCCATGATCTTTAAAGGTATTCGCAATGTGAATGCGAATACGGATGATACTAATTATACGGACACGGTAGATGCAACCGGTGCAGTTACTCTTCAAGGTAATAATGCCTTTGGTGTAACCATCGATCCTAATGGTAGCAGCTATGACATCAACTTTAGTGGCATTGATGCGGTTACTAATACAGGAATTTTAACCGGCACCACGGGTGCAGACACCTTCACCGTAGAGGGTGATAATAAGCTGCGCAGCAAAGGCATCCAGTTCTCGGATGTGAGCTCTGTATTAGCCGGCAACGATACTAATATTGCCGACACCGTGAATGCAAAGGCTGGAGAAACGGTTGCACTCACCGGAATCGCAAAAGAACTGATTACCAGCAATATCTTATTTAAACAGATTGAGATTGCGGGTACTGGTGGTGAAAACCTTGTCGGCTCAGACTTAGCCGATACGATCGAGATTACTGGGGACAAGGCCTTCAAGGCCAATGAGATAGCCTTTACCGGTATTGCAAGCCTCAATACCGGTGCGGGTACAGACAGTATTATTGACGGTACTGGGCAAACCGGCAGCCAGTGGATTTTGGGATCCGGAAATAAAGAGATCACAGGCTACAATATTGCCTTCAGTGATGTAGAAACTATCCAGGCAAATGTTGGCGAGTTGGTTGGCAGAAATGACCAAGATGAAATCTTTACGCTTTCTGCTTACACAGATAATGGACAGCAAAAACACCGATATATTTATACTAAAGGCATGGCCTTTACCGGTATTGATATTTTAAGCGCTGGGGACTCAAGCTCTTTTACAGACACGATTAACAGTAGTGTTAACAATAGAAACTGGGCGCTCACAGCGAGTGATAATCAGGTAGAGCATGCCGATGTCATCATCAACGATGTGAATATATCAGTGGTGCAACGGAATATGGAGGTGCTGTCCAATAGCAATGATAGCTACCAAATTGTAAAAAATGCTGATAGCACAACGGCGATCCAAGTTGATGGGATGCACTTTAATGGGCTTACCCGAGTGGAAGCCGGAGCACATGCTGGTGTTAACACAACAATATATTTTCGATCGGTACCGACGGGGCCGATACGTTTGGTTTCCTTAGCGGCGAATTACATACTTACGGTATCAGCTTCACCGGTATTGAAGAAGTTAATGCTGGAGGCACAAGTAATGATGGCATTTCTGATCAACTGAATACAGAAACTGATGTAAATCTCACCGGAAATCAAGAAGAGCTGCGCAATGCCAATATCCTGTTCAAAGATATTGAACAGGTCGCCTTTATTAACAACTCGAACGGCAAGATTGTCGGATCGGCTATAGATGACAGCTTTATCATAGCCAGTACCGGTGACAAGCTCACGGCTAATAATATCGACTTTACTGGCTTCAATAAAACGATTGATACCGGCGAGGGCACTGACACCGTTAGTACGCTTGTAGCCAACAGTACATGGAGCTCTCGAATACAGATAAAGAAGCCACAAGCAGCGGAATTACCTTTACCAATATAGAAAAAGTCACCGCTTCAGATAATCAGGGCACACTGGAAAGTAAGAACGATGATAATGAATTTGCCCTGACTAGTGATGGACGTATTGATGCTGATGCTATTCGCTTTACTGGATTTACCACAATTGAGGGTAACGGTACTGCGTCACTAGATGCCAGTGCTATTAGTGGCAATCTTCTTTTGCTAGATGACAACAATGTAAAAGCAGATTTTACCGATGGCAATATTGTCGATATTACGATATCCGGTATTAATGAAGCGGTAGCGAGTAATCTGCTGGGTGCGGATATCGCTTATACAGTAAAAGATACCAACAAAGTTTTCGCTAAAGCGATCACCTTCTCCGGTGTTGATCGTATTGTTGATACTGGCTCTAGTGGAGCTGTTACCTCTGAGACCAGCGACCAGTGGGAACTCGTTTCTGCGGATAATGAAGTTAAGCACTCAGGCATTACTTTTGCAGGAATGCGTAGTCTGACGGGTGGTAATAACACCCTCGTTGGTGCCGCTGATAACGGAGATAGCTATCAGCTTTCCCTGACAGGCGATATCACCGTTGACTCCATGATCTTTAAAGGTATTCGCAATGTGAATGCGAATACGGATGATACTAATTATACGGACACGGTAGATGCAACCGGTGCAGTTACTCTTCAAGGTAATAATGCCTTTGGTGTAACCATCGATCCTAATGGTAGCAGCTATGACATCAACTTTAGTGGCATTGATGCGGTTACTAATACAGGAATTTTAACCGGCACCACGGGTGCAGACACCTTCACCGTAGAGGGTGATAACAAGCTGCGCAGCAAAGGCATCCAGTTCTCGGATGTGAGCTCTGTATTAGCCGGCAACGATACTAATATTGCCGACACCGTGAATGCAAAGGCTGGAGAAACGGTTGCATCACCGGAATCGCAAAAGAACTGATTACCAGCAATATCTTATTTAAACAGATTGAGATTGCGGGTACTGGTGGTGAAAACCTTGTCGGCTCAGACTTAGCCGATACGATCGAGATTACTGGGGACAAGGCCTTCAAGGCCAATGAGATAGCCTTTACCGGTATTGCAAGCCTCAATACCGGTGCGGGTACAGACAGTATTATTGACGGTACTGGGCAAACCGGCAGCCAGTGGATTTTGGGATCCGGAAATAAAGAGATCACAGGCTACAATATTGCCTTCAGTGATGTAGAAACTATCCAGGCAAATGTTGGCGAGTTGGTTGGCAGGAATGACCAAGATGAAATCTTTACGCTTTCTGCTTACACAGATAATGGACAGCAAAAGACCCAGATTGATACTAAAGGCATGGCCTTTACCGGTATTGATATTTTAAGCGCTGGGGACTCAAGCTCTTTTACAGACACGATTAACAGTAGTGTTAACAATAGAAACTGGGCGCTCACAGCGAGTGATAATCAGGTAGAGCATGCCGATGTCATCATCAACGATGCTGATATATTCAGTGGCGGCAATGGAATACTGCAGGGTGCGTCCAATAGCAATGATAGCTACCAAATTGTAAAAAATGCTGATAGCACAACGGCGATCCAAGTTGATGGGATGCACTTTGATGGGTTTACCCGAGTGGAAGCCGGAGCA